>NZ_OBEF01000004.1 GCF_900215375.1 Enterobacter sp. CC120223-11
CGGACGCGGGATGGAGCAGCCTGGTAGCTCGTCGGGCTCATAACCCGAAGGTCGTCGGTTCAAATCCGGCTCCCGCAACCACTTCATAAAACAATAAGCACCTTAACGGGTGTTTTTTTGTATCTGAAATCCAGACTCCTGCCAAAAAAATGACGCCTTTCAGCGCCATTACTCTGTTTACTGAAACTATTAGCCCCGTCGTGCGAGCGTTGCACCATCGGCGAAGTACGCCTTGATCCCTGCCAAAATTGATTCGGCCACTTCCTGCTGGAAGGTCGCCGTTTTCAGCTTGCGTTCTTCTTCCACGTTACTGATAAAGGCCGTTTCCACCAGAATGGAAGGGATGTCAGGGGCTTTCAGAACCGCAAACCCTGCCTGCTCCACTCGATTTTTGTGCAAATCGTTGATCTTACCGAGCTTGCCAAGCACCGCTTTGCCAAACTTCAGGCTGTCGTTGATGGTCAACGACTGGACCATGTCGAACATGGTGTGGTCGACATACTTATCACCGCTCTTGCTAACGCCACCGATAAGATCCGAGGCGTTCTGGGTTTGTGCCAGATACTTCGCCGCGGTACTGGTTGCACCTTTGGTCGACAGCGCAAACACCGAGGAACCGCTCGGCTGACGGCTGGTAAAGGCGTCGGCGTGAATGGAGACGAACAGATCCGCGCGCTGCTTCTGGGCCTTCACCACACGGACCTTCAGCGGAATGAAGATGTCTTCATTCCGCGTCATGTAGGCCTTCATATTGGCTTCTTTGTCGATAAGCGCTTTCAGGCGGCGGGCGATTTGCAGCACCACATCCTTCTCACGCGTGTGGTATTTCCCCACCGCGCCGGAGTCTTCGCCGCCGTGACCTGGATCGAGCATGATCACAATCGGTCGATCGCGCCCGGCCTTGCCAGGCTGCGGGCCGCTCTGGGCCGGAGGCGGCACCTGCTTGTCCAGATCACCTTTGTTGTAGTCCTCCAGCAACGCCAGCAGTGGATCCTGCACCTCCGTTGCCGTAGACGGGTAAAGATCCATCACCAGGCGCTCTTTGAACCCGGCGACCGGGGCCAGGGCAAACAGCTGAGGACGGACGTTTTGCTTAAGTTCAAAGACCATTCGCACCGTCTGCGGATCGAACTGTCCGACGCGTGCGGATTTAATATAAGGATCGTCACCGCGAATCTGCGCGCCCATACCCTTGAGCACGGAATTGAGGTTCACGCCCTGAAGATCGACCACCAGCCGCTCAGGATTGCTCAACGCAAACTGCTTATATTTCAGCTCGTGGCTGGATTCCAGCGTCACGCGAGTATAGGTCGACGAAGGCCAGACGCGTACGGCGACCACCCGACTTTCGGCGGCAAGCCCCACCTGACTTACGCTGAGCAACCACATCGCCCCTGCCCCTTTTAACAGGCCGCGGCGCGTTATTCCTGACTGACTTCCCGACATGCTTCTCCCAGGCAAAAAATTCGATTTAGCAAAGTAAACGGCTGGTTTGACCGAAAACTTTAACCAAAGGCGCATAAACTGTCATCTATAAAAGGGTAAACATTCCTGATCCCTTCCGCGTTCCCGCGAGAATTTTCAAGCTATTGGTTGAAATTGCTGCTTGCACTCGGGATAAAAACAGAATAAAAATACACTTATTACGAATAATCATGCATCGAGGTTGTACTGTGGTGAAGGAACGTAAAACCGAACTGGTTGAGGGATTTCGTCATTCTGTTCCCTACATTAACGCCCACCGCGGCAAAACTTTTGTCATCATGCTCGGCGGTGAAGCGATAGAGCATGAGAATTTTTCAAGCATTGTCAATGACATAGGCCTTCTTCACAGTCTGGGCATCCGCCTGGTACTGGTTTATGGCGCGCGCCCGCAGATTGACGCCAATCTGGCTGAGCATCATCACGAGCCGTTGTATCACAAAAATACCCGAGTGACTGACGCCAAAACCCTCGACCTGGTGAAACAGGCCGCCGGGATGCTGCAGCTGGATATCACCGCGCGTTTGTCAATGAGCCTCAATAATACGCCGTTGCAGGGCGCACACATTAACGTGGTCAGCGGCAACTTCATTATCGCGCAGCCGCTTGGCGTGGATGACGGCATTGATTACTGCCATAGCGGGCGTATTCGCCGTATTGACGAAGAAGCTATCCACCGCCAGCTCGACAGCGGTGCCATCGTACTGATGGGCCCGGTGGCGGTGTCCGTCACCGGAGAAAGCTTCAACCTGACGTCGGAAGAGATTGCCACGCAGCTTGCCATCAAGTTGAAAGCGGAAAAGATGATTGGCTTTTGCTCCTCGCAGGGTGTGATGAATGCCGACGGAAATATCATTTCTGAGCTGTTCCCGAATGAAGCCCAGGCGCGGGTGGAAACTCTCGAAACTGAGGGAGATTACTATTCCGGCACTGTGCGTTTCCTGCGTGGCGCGGTGAAGGCCTGCCGCAGCGGCGTGCGTCGCTGCCACCTCATCAGCTATCAGGAAAATGGCGCGTTGCTGCAGGAACTCTTCTCCCGCGACGGCATCGGCACGCAGATAGTGATGGAGAGCGCCGAGCAAATTCGCCGCGCCACCATCAACGACATCGGCGGAATCCTCGAGCTTATCGAGCCGCTGGAGCAGCAGGGGATTCTGGTTCGCCGCTCGCGCGAACAGCTGGAAATGGAAATCGACAAATTCACGGTTATTCAGCGTGATAACACCACCATCGCCTGTGCTGCGCTCTATCCTTTCCCGGAAGAACGCATCGGCGAGATGGCCTGTGTGGCGGTCCATCCCGACTACCGCAGCTCGTCTCGCGGCGAAGTGCTGCTGGAGCGAATCGCCGCCCAGGCGCGGCAAATGGGGCTCAGCAAGCTGTTTGTCCTGACCACCCGCAGCATTCACTGGTTCCAGGAGCGCGGATTCACGCCGGTTGAAGTGGATTTGCTGCCGGAGAGTAAGAAAGAGATGTACAACTATCAGCGTCGTTCGAAGGTGCTGATGGCGGATTTGGCCTGAGCCAATAAGCTGCCGGGCGGCACTCCTTTCGCCCGGCCTTCTGGCTATCCCAATCGGGCAAACAGCGCCGCCAGGCCACTTCGCCGTTCGGTTCTAACGGTAATCGCTTTTTCCAGCAGCCGCTTATCGGCATACAGCGACAGCTGCTGTTTGGCACGCGTGATCGCCGTATAAACCAGTTCCCGCGTAACCAGCGGTACGCTTTGCGAGGGCAAAATCAGTGCCGCATGGTTAAACTCCGAGCCCTGAGATTTATGGACCGTCATCGCCCAGGCGGTATCATGCTCCGGCAAGCGGCTCGGCTGCACGGATTTGATGCTGCCGTCCGGCATCGGGAACCACACGCGCAGACCCGTCCCCCGATCCAGCGCAATGCCGATATCACCGTTGAACAGCCCAAGCGCGCTGTCGTTGCGGGCAATCATCACCGGACGCCCTTCGTACCAGCGGGAGTGTCGGGAGAGCGTGATATGCCGTTTCCGGGCAAGCGCATTTTCAAGCTGTTCGTTCACTCCACTCACGCCATACGGCCCTTCGCGCAGCGCACAGAGTAACTGATACTGAGAGAACGCAGCCAGCACGTCTGCCGGTTCCGCCCTGGTCTTCAGCTGCGCCAGATAATCCGCATAACCCGCCACCGCATCCAGGAGCATTGCTTCATACTCCGTCGTTGTTTGCAGCGGTTTAAGTGCGATGTCAGAAAAGCCCTGCTCAAACACGGTGTTTATCGCCCGCGCGTCGCCATTATTCACCGCCCTTGCCAGCTGGCCGATACCGGAGTCGCTGCCGAAACGATAGCTTTTTTGCAGCAGGCACAGGCTGTCACGCAGCGGTCCGGCTTCCGTTCCCGCACCTGATGGCACCGTAAAACCCGTCAGCCTGCTAAGCTCCTGAGCACGCTCTGGCGTGTACCCGGCATTGACCCAGGCGCAGATATCGCCCAGCACCGCCCCGGCTTCCACTGAAGCCAACTGATCGCGGTCGCCGAGGAAAATCACCCGTGCGTGTTCAGGGAGGGCCGCAATCAGTCGCGCCATCATCGGCAGGTCGATCATTGAGGCTTCATCCACTACCAGCACGTCGAGATGCAGCGGGTTCCCCGCGTGGTAGCGCAGACGCTGGCTGCCGGGCTGAGCACCGAGCAGACGGTGCAAGGTGCCCGCCTCTGTAGGCAGCCATTTTTTCTGCTCGTCGGTGAGTGGCAGCTCGCGCAGTGCCGCCCCTAATGACTCCGTCAGGCGCGCCGCTGCTTTGCCCGTGGGGGCTGCCAGCCGTATACGGCATTTGGGTTGCGTTTTAGTCTGGATAAGCGCAGCCAGCAGCTTCGCAACCGTCGTGGTTTTCCCGGTGCCCGGCCCGCCGGAAATCACCGAGATGCGCCTGGTCAGCGCAACGGCCGCGGCGACTTTCTGCCAGTCAATGTCTGTTGAAGCGGGGAAAAGTGCGGCAAGCGTCGCGGTCAGCGGTGCCTCATCCGCAGACGTAAGCGGCCCGCCCTGACTGAAAAAGCGGGCAATAGCGAGTTCGTTGTGCCACATACGGTTGAGGTAGAGCCGCCCTTCACACAGCACCAATGGCGTGGCCCCGGAGCCATCGCTCACCGCCGGGGAAGCCAGAAGCTGAGCTTCGATATCGTCCACCGACTCTGGCAGCGCAAACAGCTGCTGCCAGAGCGCCTGCGCCCGGCCGGTGGCCTGCTCATCGGCGTGAAAGCGGGACAGCGGCAGGCAAACGTGCCCTTCCCCGGCATCACGGCTGAGCAGCGCCGCCGCCAGCAGGACCGCAGGTTTATCGTTCTCCGCCACCATCAGGGCAAACTGGACGTCGAGCGGGCGCAGTAACTTCTGCTGCGCGGCTTCCATCAGCAAGTTCACCATAGTCATCACGCCACCTCCTGTGTGTCGCCAGCAAACAACCGATCCAGGCCGTCGATTAAGGCCCGCTCTGGCCTGGTGGCGAAAATGCCCTGCCCGCTATCGCAACCATCAACGCCGCGAAGGAAGAGATAAATAACACCGCCGAAGCATGTATCGTAATCGTAATCCTGCAAACGATGGCGCAGGTAGCGGTGCAGCGCGAGGCTGTAGAGCTGATACTGCAAGTCGTAACGATGTGACTGCATCGCCTGTGCCATCGCAGTCTGAGTGTAGGCCTCGCTGCTTTCACCGAGCCAGTTTGACTTGTAATCCAGCAGGTAGTAGCGCCCATCGTGGCGGAACACCAGGTCGATAAACCCCTTCAGCATGCCGCTCACCTGGCGGAAATCAAGCGGTGGGCAGCCTGCGGACAGCGCGTCATGCTGGCGGATCAGCGCATCCAACTGCTGCGGCATCAGCAGTTGCTCAATCGGCAGATAAAACTCCATCTCCACCTGCTTGTCTTTGCCGGTTAACTGGCTGAGCGAGACGCCCGCTAAGGAAAGCGGCGTCTGTAGCACGGTGGTCAGCCACTGAGTTAAAACAGGAGCCCATTTAGCCTCAAAGCCGTTACGCTCAAGCTGTTCCAGCATCCACGTTTCCGACACGGGCTGAGTGAAATCAATCTCTTCGAACAGGCTATGCAGGAAGGTGCCCGGCGACGCACCGCGCGGAAAATGGTGAGGAGTTAACTCAGGCTCCTCTGTGGCTTCTGCCACGCCCGCTGCATCGATATCCAGACGCGGCAGCAAATCCTGCGCCACGCTGTGCCCGCGCTGCTGCAACCCGGAATAGCTGGTCACTCGCCAGTCATCCACAATGCGAACGGTCATTTCGCGCGCGCTCAGCTCCGGCATCTCTGGTGCGATGGCCTGCCAGCGGCTGCCCTCCGGCAAGGTGGCGATATGCAGCGCAACATGATCGTTGCATAGCGAGCGCAGGCAGGCTTCAAGCCCCGCCGCATCTTTCGCTTCGCCCTTTTGCACCAGCCGCCCTAATGCACTGTGATGCAGTTCGGTTTCTGTTGCTTTATCGCTGCGACGGGGGCTGAGCGGAGCAATCCCCAGGCTGCAGTGCCAGATGGCGCGGGTCAGCGCGACGTACAGCAGGCGCAAATCTTCGGCCAGACGTTCGGCCTCGGCAAGTTCGAGGCTCTCTTCGCTGTTGTGTAAATCGAGCACTGCCGCAAAGGTGCTGCGGTCGTGATAAAACGCCTGGTCCTGCTTGCGATAGCGGGCGATAAACGGCAGCCAGACCAGCGAATACTCCAGCCCCTTTGATTTATGCACCGTCACGATTTGCACCAGATGTTTGTCGCTTTCCAGACGCATTTGCTGGCTGGAGGCGCCGCTGTCCGGCCCGCCAATCTGCTGCACCAGCCAACGCATCAAGGCATGCTCGCTTTCCAGCTGTCCGGCGGCCTCCTGCAACAGCTCACTCAGGTGCAGAATATCCGTCAGGCGACGCTCGCCGCCGTGGGTGGCCAGCAGGTTTTCTGCAATATTGCGTGCGGCCATCAGCGCCCGCAGCATCGCCATCACCCCACGCTGCTGCCAGAGCTGACGATACTGGCTGAACTCTTCGACCAGCGCATCCCAGGCCAGCTCATCAAGATTCAGCCGTTCGATATCCTGCGCATTCAGGCCGAAAAGCGAGCTGGCAAGCGCGCTACGCAGGCTGCTTTCTCTTTCCGGGGCGAGGACTGCCTGAAGTACCCAAAGCAGTTCCTGCGCCTCTGGCGTTTCAAACACGCTGTCGCGGTTAGAGAGATAGACGGAGGGAATGCCGAGTGCGTTCAGCGCATCGCGCACCAGCCCGGCTTCCTGACGGTTTCGTACCAGCACGGTGATATCCGAAGCCTGAACCGGCCTCGCCTTTTCACCCCGCCAGAGCAGGGCATCGCCCCGCTGTCCGGCGCTCAGCCAGTCGCGAATTTGCCCGGCGCAAAGCTGCGCCATAAAGGCCTGATAGTCGCCCGAGCCCACATTGTTCCCCGGCATCAGCCAGAAACTCATGGCGGGCTGATCTTCCCCTTTCAGCTCAAAGCGTAACGTCTGGTTTTTTGGCGCAGACTTCACCGGCAGAAAAGGAATATCGCGGAACATGAAGGGGTTATCAGAAAGGCTGAACAGCTGATTGACGCTTTCAACCATGCCTGGCGCGGAACGCCAGTTAGTATCGAGCGTGTAGTGTGCTGCCACATCACCGCGGGCGCGCATGTAGGTGAAAATATCCGCGCCGCGGAAGGCGTAGATAGCCTGTTTTGGATCGCCAATCAGCAACAGTGCGGTATCAGGCTGCCGCCGCCAGATACGACGGAAAATGCGGTACTGCTGCGGATCGGTGTCCTGAAACTCATCGATCATCGCCACCGGGAAACGCTGGCGGATTGCCGCAGCCAACGCCTCACCGCTTTCACTCTGCAGGGCCTGATCCAGACGGCTCAGCATATCGTCAAAGCCCATCTCACCACGCCGCAGCTTCTCCCGCGCGACGGCCTCACGGATTTCGACCATTGCCCGGGAGATAACCAGATCGTTGAGCGAAGGCGGTGCAGCCAGCAGGTTTTCAATGGTGTCGAACAGTGGGTGCACCGGCGGATTGCCACCCTCTTTGGTGCGTGAAAACAGGAAGGATTGGGCGAATTTCTCAAGAGAATCAGGAAGTTCATAGCCGGTGTTCTCCACGCCAGCCCAGGAGGAGATCTTCTCGATCCACTTGCCCTGGTTCCCACGGTTGAACTTGCGCCTGTCGAGATCTGAGTGTTCGAGGAGATCGGCGATCTCACCGACGGTCGCCAGCCATCCGGCTTTGATCCCGGCAATCTGTTCAATAATCTGTTGATGGCGGGCAATCAGCGTCTCATCCGAAGGCAGTGTTTTCAGCTGTGGAGCTTCGCCCTGGAGGTAACGATCGATGGATTTGAGCAGCGCCTGTGGCCCCTTCCAGCTGGCATAGACCGCCTCGGCCACCTCGCGTGGCAGCGGGTAACAGTGGCGCCGCCAGAAATCAGCACAGGCCTGGAAGCGCAGCCGGGATTCATCCTCAATCAGCTGCTGCTCGAAGAGCATGCCGGATTCAAAAGCGTTGAGGCTCAGCATCCGCTGGCAGAAACCGTGAATGGTAAACACGGCGGCTTCGTCCATCTGCCGTTCAGCGAGCAGAAGGACATCGGCGGCCTGGTCCCGGTCCGGGATCTCTTCCAGCAGGCTGGCGTACAGCGGGTTATCGGTGCTGTTACGCAGGCAGGCGATACGCAGTTCGTGGATATTGCTGCGAATGCGGCCACGCAGCTCTTCGGTGGCGGCTTCGGTGAAGGTCACCACCAGCAGCTCTTCGACATCGACAGGGCGAACAAAGGCGGCTTCGCCGCCCAGTCCAAGCAACAGCCGCAGATAGAGAGCGGCGATGGTGTAGGTTTTTCCGGTGCCCGCTGAGGCTTCAATCAGGCGCTCACCCGTTAACGGTAAGCGCAGGGGATTTAAGGACTCGGCGGTTTCGGTCATTCGTTCTCTCTCATCAACGGCATGGATTGCTGCAACGCGCTGACGCTCTTCCAGACCTTCCAGCCTTTCGGGTGAACATACTCTGTTTTCCCGTTCTGGCTGCCGGAGACCTGAGAAAGTACGGTCATGCCCTGCGGCTCCACCACCGTCTGATGGAAGAAGTCTGCAAGCTTTTGCGGCGTCAGCAGTTTTATCTGAGCCACTACTTTATCACGTGAATCAAAACGCATATTACCGCGATCGAAATCTTTGCTGAGCTTCGAGGCTTCATCCCCCAGCGTTTGCGGTGGCTGCTGCATCTGGGCAATCACCGACTGCTGGATTTGCGCAAACTCCTCTGGCTTCATAGCACGTAATTTGGCCTCTGCCGTCGGGAAAAATGCCTTAAAGCGCTGCCAGAGGAAGCCTGGCTGCTTATCGCTGCTCTGTAACAGGAAGCCAACGCCCCATTGACGGCCGATGTTCATCGGGAACGCAAAGACGGCGTAGCCCAGCTGTTCTTCGGTACGCAGCTGATTGTAGAACCAGGGCTGAATAATCTGACCGAGCAGGGCGCTGGCCGCTGAACTGCTGAACTCATCGGCCTTCGGTGGTGCGAATACCGCAGCAAGCGCTGAATCGCTGGTGCTGCCCGCTTTTTCAAAAATCGCGTTCTGCTTTTTATCGACAATGACATCTTTGTTGCGACACCACTCACTGCCGTGGGCATTGAGCTGAGTCTGCACTTTGCGAGCGAGGGCGACAGAATTTTCAGCCGTCATGTTGCCGACGACCAGAAACTCCGGGCGCGCACCGGCTTTCAGCTCATCCCGCCAGGTCAGAACGTCTTTCAGGGTGATTGATGGCAGCAGATCGCGACGGACTTCACGCTGGAAGTAAGGCACCTGGGACAGCATCTGAACAGGCATGATCGCCTGATCGAACGCTTTGCCTTTCTCGGCAGAGTCCAGCATTTGTGCATACCATGACTTCGCCTGCGCGAGCTGCTCATCCGTGGGCTGGTAGCTGAAATAGCCCTGAAGCAGTGCGTCAAACAGCTGCGGCAGGCGCTGGGTGTAGCCGTTGGCGTTAACCATCAGGCCATTGTTCGCCCCGGTGGAGAAGCTGATCCCGCCGACGGCGGCCTGATTGCTCAACTGATCGAGTGCGATCCCTGCCAGATAGTCATTCAGGGCAAAAATGACCTGGTTGCGCGCACTCTCCATCGCATGAGGATTGCGCAGCACCATTGTGACGTCAGCTTTAGGTTCGCTGGCAAAGTAGCGGCTCGGGGTATAAACCACGCGAAGCTGTGGCTCATCGACAATAAGCTGCGGTTTGTCGCTGACTTTCTCAGGCTTAATCAGCGAGAAATCATCGGGAATGTACGGGTTCAGGGTCGGCAACTGCAGGGCAATCTTCGCGGATTCCTGCTGCCACTGGCTGAAGGTCTGCTCGCCAATCTTATCGACCTGATAGGGCGCATTGACGAAGTAGGCCGTTTTGTTGTGCGGCTCGTTCGGGCTGATATACCAGATGCGCGCGTTTTGCGGGGTCATCATCGCCAGCCGGTCCTGGATGGCCTTCTCGTCGTACTGATCTGCGATATTCACTGCATCAAGCGTGTGTTCGACCGGCACGCGAATCATGGTGTCCGCCAGCCATTCGACGTAATCCATATCGCGGTTGATGGACGGGTAGCGGAAATCAAGATCCAGCACGTGGGCCAGTTCGTCGAAATAGCGTTTATCCACGCCCTTTTCACGCAGCAAATTGAGGTAGCTGAAAATCGCCGCCACGACCTGGTCTCGGTTCGCCAGGCCTTTATCGGTCAGCGTAGCGGAAATGGCCAGCACGCCGCTGTTACCGTTCACTACCGGATCGGAATCCGCGCGAATCCCTTCAACCAGACCCTGATTTTGCAGCCAGTCTGACAAGGTTCCCGGGCTGCGGTTGCCAATCAGATAAGTCACAAGCTCATCGGTTTTGCTGCGGAACTGCGCGGTGTTGTTATCGATACGAAACTCAACGCGCAGCACTTTGCGAGGCACGGCCGGGGTGTAATGAATGATGATGCCTTTTTGCGCATCAGTGACAACCGGCACGGTGATTTCCGGGCGGGTGATATTTTTATTCGGTACGCGGCCCCAGGTTTCTGCAGCCATTTTCGCCAGTTCCGGCAGCGGTTTATTGCTGTAGATAACCGCCTTCATCAGGTTGGCGGAATAGTATTTGTCACGGAATGCCAGCAGAGCGTCCAGCGTCGGGCTGCCCGGCTTGTCACTCAGGGTTTCAAGGTTGCCGCCAGAGAAACGCGCACCGGGGTGAGCCGGGTTGATCGTCTCCGCGCTGACCTGCGCCATGCGCATACCGTCGCGGCTGCGGGCCATGGTCAGTTCGGAGTTGACGGCGTTGCGTTCGCGATCGGCGTATTTTTTATCCAGCAGCGGTTCGGCAATGGCATCGGCCAGACGATCAACGGCACCTTCCAGCGCGTCATTCTCCACTTCAAGATAGAACGCGGTACGGTACGGCGCGGTGCTGGCATTGTGGCTGCCGCCGTGCATTTTAAGGTATTCGGCGAGGCTGTCCGGCTGTGGGTATTTTTTAGAACCCATCAGCGTCATATGCTCGAGGAAGTGAGCGAGGCCAGGGTGTGAGTCAGGATCCTGAAGCGAGCCTACCGGCACGACCAGCGCAGAGAGTGATTTTACCGCCTGCGGATCGGATACCAACAGCACGACCATGCCGTTATCCAGCTTGATAGCCTGATACTGACGCGGGTCTTTCTCGCTTTTACGGATGGTTTCTTTTACCGGCTGCCAGCCCTGATCGGCTTGGCTAATGGGCGCCCAGAGGGCGAACAACACGATAAATACGACATTCAACCAGGTGCTGCGGGGCATTCACGGACCTCATCATTAACAAACTTCTGTGCTGCTCTGAATGGCAGCCTCACTTATGAACATCAGTCCGTGACAAGTTGCGCATGATAATGGAATCCGAATATCTG
Organism: Enterobacter sp. CC120223-11; assembly: GCF_900215375.1. Lineage (GTDB taxonomy): Bacteria > Pseudomonadota > Gammaproteobacteria > Enterobacterales > Enterobacteriaceae > Scandinavium. The sequence continues at coordinate 11,420 of NZ_OBEF01000004.1, forward strand.
CGCAATTTTTATACAACGGTTCTCACTGATGGAAGCGAAAAATCGGCAGTAGATAACGTTCTGCCTGTCGGGTAATCGCTTCAATGCTTTCCGGTTCAAGGGTTCGCCACAGTCGCTGGTACCAGACATCAGCCCCTTCACCACGAACAACCTGGTTGCCTTCCCAGGCCTGGATAAACTTACTCCGCGCCTTCTGCTGCGTTTCGTCATCCCATAAAATGACATCATTTTCGCGGTCATAACAAGCGTTCAGCCATGCCCCCCCACTTTCAGGGAGGAACAGTAGCGTCTGCGACATGCCTTCACGGTAGCCTGCAACCAAATCCGTCAGGTACGACATGGCTTCCTGCTCAGAGAGCGGCGGAAAGCGCCACTCCTCTTCTTTGCGCAGCAGCAGACGGCTCTCACCCGTTCCGCCACTGGCACAGTAGACAAGATGCTCCAGCCAAAGTTGCATCCCCTGCGAGACGTTCTTCATTGACGGACGCCAGCGCAGCAGTCCATCTGACTGTACCTGTGTGAGCCATCCAGTAATATTGACGCCGTCACACTGCAAATCAATTTCCAGACTTTTCCCCGGCTGGCGGCTGGCATTGACTCTGTCTGCCAGCGCCTGCATCTCCTCGCGCTGAGCATCCCAGGCAATTTCACCAAATGCACCGTAGGGCAGTTCGCCACCGGCACGAAAGCGGCGGTACATCAGGCTGGCGTCCTGCTCCTCTACCAGCGTATTGACCAGTTGCTGATTCAGCTGATATCGAGTCAAACCTTCCAGGCTGAACGGCTCAGTTTCAGGGATATCGTTATCTTCAGTGCGGAAATTGACCTGCAGACGCATCTGGAAAAATGCTCTGACTGGGTGCGACCAGAAGCGCTGAAGCTGTTCAAAGGGAAGTGTTTCTAAAACCTGCGGCGGCAACGGCTGAATAAATTCGCTGTGGGCTTCCCCCCCCTGGCTCGCTGCTTTCAACCATTCGCGGGCGTAACTTTGCCCCTCTCCCGGCAGAAAGTTCACCGCATCAAACGGCATACGACTGTGCTGGTGAGCGATGTGATTTTTCACTCGTTGCTCGGTTTCATCACAGTTAAGGGTTTCATCGCCCGCTAAGCAGTGGCTTTGGCCGATATAATCCACCAGTTCCTGAACCAGAACAGACGGATAGCGCTCACTGTTGTCCTGAATGGAGCGACCGATGTAGCTGATATAGAGCTTCTGCTCAGCGGACATGAGCGCCTCAAGGAACAAATAACGGTCGTCGTCGCGTCGGCTACGGTCACCGCGAACGGGCTTCTGGCTCATCAGGTCAAAGCCAAGTGGTGCAAGCGCTCTAGGGTAAATACCATCGTTCATGCCAAGCAGGCACACCACTTTAAAGGGGATAGAACGCATCGGCATAAGGGTACAGATGTTGACCGGTCCGGCCAGGAAGCGCTGGCTGATGCGCTCCTGGTCCAGCCGCTGAGCCAGCTCATCCCTCAGCAGCGACAGCGGAACCGGTGCAGCATACCTGGCGTCCAGAGCCTGATCGATAATGCCCTGCCACTGCTGCTCAATAAGCGCCAGAGCGGCTTCGGTATCGGTATCCGGGAGGAAGAAATCATTGAGCATTTCACGGCATACGGGCAACCATTCGGCCAACGGTCGCTCACCGGCAAGCTGCTGACGCCAGTGGTTGAGCTTCATCAACAGCGAAGCCAGGTAACCCACCAGCTCGGCGATGAGCCCGTTGGATTCGTCATACGGCAGAACAGATTGCCACTCGCCCTGGCTGCTTTCCATGGCGTAACCCAGCAACATTCGCGTCAGGCCGAAGCGCCAGGTGTGCTGCCCGGTGGCTGGCAGATCCCATTCGCGAACGTTGTCATCGTCCATCCCCCAACGGATCCCGGACTCGTTCACCCACTGCCGCAGGTAGCGCAGCCCTTCTTCATCAATGTTAAACCGGGCCGCCAGCACCGGGACATCCAGTAAGGCCAGCACATCTTCACTGACAAATCGGCTGTCAGGCAGAGACAGCAAGGTGATAAACGCCTGCAAGGCCGGATGAGACTGGCGCGCCCGGCGATCCGAGATGGCCCAGGGGATGTAACGTTCGCCACGGGCGCTGCCAAACACCGCCTGGATAAACGGGCTGTAGCTGTCGATATCTGACACCATCACGATAATATCGCGCGGCGCGAGGGTCGGGTCCTCTTCCAGCATTGCCAACAGACTATCGTGCAGCACTTCGACTTCGCGCTGCGGGCTGTGACAAACGTTAAGGCTCAGGCTACGATCGTCAGGATCCAGCGTTCGCTTGCTGTCACTGTTTGCAAATTCCTCCGCTGTGCGCCCGGCTACCGCGCTGTTTTGCAGTTCCAGAATGTCGTACTGCAGGCTGTGCAACAGGTTATCAGGCTCAATATCAACGAAGGCATCCAGCTCCTGATAGCGCTCAAGCCCCGCCAGCAGGTAGATATAATCGCGCCCCAGCTTTCCCCAGGAGGCCAGCATTGGGTTCCCTACATCCTGCTCGCCTTCGGCATTAAACAGGGCCGGAGCCTGCTGGCTGTCGCGAAATAAGGGGAGATCCCGCTGTTCGCGGTGATGTCGGCGCTGGCGAGCCAGCAGTTTCGCGAGGAAGGCAGGATCCTTAATATCCCCCCAGTAGTAGCGGCACGGGTTGGTAAAGAGCACATACACATCCACATGCTTACCCAACGCCTGAAGCGCCTGAAGATAGACCGGCGGCAGCGCGGAAATGCCACAGATAAACACCCTTGAAGGCAGGCCAGCAGGTGGATGGTCGCTCTCCTCCAGCGCGGAAATGAAGCGCTGGTATAAATTAGCGCGGTGCCACAACGGCTGACCCAGCGCCTGAGTGTGTTCCACCAGCGCCTTCCATAGCGGAGCCTGCCACATTTGAGCATCGTCGATACCTTTAACGCGCTCATCGGCTTCCCAGCGGGTCAGCCATTCAGGGCGATAAACCAGATACTGGTCGTAAAGATCGGCAATGCGGGAAGCCAGCTGGAAGAGTTTGCGCTTGTCACCATCGTCCGCCAGGTAGTGACGCAGTGAGGTGAATGCTTCCTGCCCGAGCATCTCCGGCAGTAGCGTCATCAGCTTCCAGCTCATGCTTTGCTTATTAAAGGCGCTTTGCTCCGGAATTTCAGGCAGGACGCGAACGAACATATCCCAGATAAAACTCGCCGGGAGCGGGAACGCGATATTGGCAGCGATGCCAAACCGCTTCGAGAGCGTCATTTGCAGCCACTGCGCCATACCCGTACTTTGCACCAGCACCATTTCAGGCTCGAAGGGGTCGCTGAGCCTTTCCTGCTCAACAATAAACTCCATCAATGCTTCCAGCACATCCAGACGGTTGGAGTGGTAGACCCGTAACATAGTTGCTCCTGACGCTCGCGGTTAAGCCATTAACTTTTTGGGCAATGAAGGCGGGTTAGCAGCCCCTGCCTGCCGGATGGCGTGGTGATCGTTCCTGTGATGCTGACACATCTTTGGCGGCTTGTCTGTACACGGTTTAGCCGCCAGCCATCGGGCATTGGCGCGGAGTGAAGCTGAGTCTGTCGCCATGCCTGATGCCACAACTGGCGATACTGGCTGAGCTGCATGCCACCCGCAGCATACTGGCTGTAAAGGCCGGACAACGCCGTGACCACCATGACCATCAGCACCACGCTCAACAGCACTTCAGGCAGGCTAAAGCCCTGCTGCCGCATCAGGGAATCTGACATTGCGATACCTCCTTGCGTGGGCAAAAATCGCTCCAGCCATTGTTGTCGAACCGTACTTTCCCGCCGCTTACCTTTCCGGTCTGCCAGCGGAATTGTTCCCCACTGTTGGCGATAAGCAGAGCCGTATCATCAGCAAAGACGCGCAGGCAGGCTCGGCCGGAGAACTCTGTGCTGCTCTGACATCGATCGCCCGACTGGGTTGCCCAGGAAAGAAACCGTCCCCACTCCAGCAAGGATTCCGCATTCGCGCTCTCGCGAATTGCGCTTTTATCCAGCGTTGCCTGAGAAACTTTTGCCTGATGCCGAAGGCTCATGCCCTGTAGCATCAGACTTCCAAGGGTCAACATCAACAGTACCAGCATGAGTGACGACATGCCTTTTTGCCGACTCACAGGTTGTGTCCCGTCACGCTGTAAACGGCACTTGCTTTAATTTCAGGGCGTGAGGCCAGATGCGCAGAAAGGGTCAGTTCAAATTCGGGCGCAAAGCCGCTGCGGCTATGCCGCTCCACGGTAAACTCATCCACGAGGATAAAATCAGGATCGGTCATTTTTTCCCATCCTGCTCCTGAACAGTTTTGTGCCCCTCGTTGCGTCTCAAGTGCCCCCTTTCTGAGCCTGAAGCCCGTAACGTCCGCATTCGCGGGAGGCGCCTCCTCCCAGACGCCGTTCAGGTTACTGTCCCAGCGAACCCGCAGACATTGGCTCTCCAGGGTTACCCCTTCACCGGTACAGTTTCCCCGGCAGAAACCTGCCCGCTGCAAATGACGAGCCACGGCAAGTAAACGCTGCCAGACCTCTTCCTCCAGCGTCTGCTGTTGAGTCTGCCCTGTAGCAGCCCTTTGCAGGGCAGGTAAAAAACGGGCAGTTGATAACAACAATACGCTGCTAATAGCCATCGCGATCAGGACCTCCACCAGTGAAAAACCCTGCTGATTTACTGACATCCTTTGACGTTACTCCCTTTGCACAACCGGACACGGCCCCAGTTTGAAATGACGAGCGTCCAGCTGTCCGCTCCGCTTTTCAGAATGATATGTCCCGGCCAGGCCGTGCTGCGTAAGCCATAAAAACCCAGTGCAGGCGTGATATCTGCAAGGGTGACTTCCGGCCAGAGCGGGCGCAGCACGTACAGATTGCGCCCCTCACAACCTGTCTGTTCCTGGCTGGTCGCATTGAGGCACCAACCCGAGCCGCTATTTTCCTGTCTCGGTAAGCGGTCACGCCTGTGCCAGTTGGCATCATTTCGCAGCATGACCAGATAGTCCCGGACCTGGCTGGCGGTTTGCCAGAGCCGCTGCTGTCGCTGCCAGCTTTGCCAGCCCAGCACACTGCCCGCGCTGAGTATGATCATCAGCGACAGCGCAACCAGCATTTCAATGAGGGTGTATCCCTGTTCTCGTTTCATGAGCGCACTCTGCACTACTCGCAGGGGGCATTCGAGGAGCAACAGCAATTTTTACGGGCAGGTTTCAGGGAAAGTTATCGGCTTGCAGGGCGTTGCAGAAAATCAGGAAGGAGGGCCGAAAAAAACAAAACCGGCCACAGAGACCGGTTGATTTCAGGTGATTTAAATCGCCACCGGCGCTTTAATACCCGGGTGAGGATCGTAGCCTTCAATCTCAAAATCGTCGAACTGGTAGTCGAAGATTGAGGCGGGTTTACGTTTAATCACAAGCTTAGGTAAAGCGCGAGGTTCACGGCTTAGCTGCAGATGAGTCTGCTCCATGTGGTTGCTGTACAGGTGCGTGTCGCCGCCGGTCCAGACAAAATCGCCCACCTCAAGATCGCACTGCTGGGCAACCATATGCACTAACAGCGCGTAGCTCGCGATGTTAAACGGCAGGCCCAGGAACACATCGCAGGAGCGCTGATACAGCTGGCAGGAAAGTTTGCCGTCTGCCACGTAGTACTGGAAGAAAGCGTGGCAAGGTGCCAGCGCCATTTTATCCAGTTCGCCCACGTTCCAGGCGGAAACGATGATGCGGCGTGAGTCCGGGTCATTTTTCAGCTGGTTAATGACCGTGGTTATCTGGTCGATATGGCGGCCATCTGGCGTTGGCCAGGCACGCCATTGCTTACCATATACCGGGCCCAGGTTGCCCTGTTCGTCGGCCCACTCATCCCAGATGGAGACGTTATTTTCATGGAGATAAGCGACGTTGGTGTCCCCTTTCAGGAACCAGAGCAATTCATGAATAATGGAGCGTAAATGGCAGCGTTTGGTGGTCACCAGCGGGAAGCCTTCCTGCAGGTTAAAACGCATCTGGTGGCCGAAAATCGACAGGGTGCCCGTTCCGGTACGGTCATTTTTTGGGGTGCCCTCGTCGAGCACCTTCTGCATCAGATCAAGATACTGTTTCATGCTTCCTCAGGAGACTTGTTGCTGCGGGTGACGACGATAAGCCCAGACCATCATGATGATCCCTGCCAGCACCATCGGAATGGAGAGGATTTGCCCCATGCTGATGTACTGCACCCACTCGCCGGTAAACTGCGCATCCGGCTGACGGAAGAACTCGACGATAATACGGAACAGGCCGTAGCCAATCAGGAACAGACCGGAAACGGAGCCCGTCGGGCGCGGTTTGCGAATAAACAGATTCAGGATGATAAACAGCACCACGCCTTCCAGTGCCAGTTCATAAAGCTGTGAAGCATGACGAGGCAGGACACCGTACTGATCGAACAGAGATTGCCATTCAGGATGTGAAGGCAGCAGCGCCATGTCTTCTGCACGGGAACCCGGGAACAGCATGGTGTAGTGGAAGGACGGATCGACACGGCCCCACAGTTCACCATTGATAAAGTTACCCAGACGGCCTGCCCCAAGCCCGAACGGAATCAATGGTGCAATGAAGTCGGAAACCTGGAAGAAAGTGCGCTTAGTGCGTCTGGCGAAGACTATCATCACCACGATGACGCCAATCAAGCCACCGTGGAACGACATGCCGCCGTCCCATACACGGAACAGATACAGCGGATCGCTCAGGAAGACCGGCATGTTATAGAACAGCACATAGCCAATACGCCCGCCCAGGAATACGCCGAGGAAGCCTGCATAGAGCAGGTTTTCAACTTCGTTTTTCGTCCAGCCGCTGCCCGGTTTGTTCGCCCTGCGAGACGCCAGCCACATTGCGAAGACAAAACCGACCAGGTACATCAAGCCGTACCAGTGAAGCGAAACCGGTCCAATGGAAAAAATCACCGGATCAAACTCCGGGAAATGCAGATAACCACTATTCATCTGTCACCACAAATGCTTGTTATTCCGCCGAAAGTGGTCAGCGGTAGAGACGTGCAGCCGGGTGGCTGCTCCAAAGGAGCGAATAATAGCACAAGGCGGGAGACGCGGACGCGGGGAAAGATGTAAAAGATCTGTATAGCCGCCCTATTACGCAGAATAGGGCTTTAAGTAAACTAACGACCGCCGCGAATCAGGCCGCCAAGCCCACGACGCTCCATAAAGGCCGCAACCTGATGGCGAACCTCCGTGGCAAGCTGGGCCTCCAGGCTGCGCTGCGCCAGGTTCTGCGCCTCTTCCAGCTCAATGTTACGCAGCAAGTACTTCACGCGGGCCACCGAGCGTCCGTTCATCGACAGATGACGGAAGCCCAGACCAATCAGGATAGTGACGCACATCGGGTCGCCCGCCATTTCACCGCAGAGGCGAAGATCCAGGCCGTGGCGTTCTGACTCCTGTGCAATCATCGACAGCGCCCGCAGCAGCGCCGGATGCAGGCTGTCATAGATACTTGCTACACGGGTGTTGTTTCTGTCGACCGCCAGCAGATACTGGGTTAGATCGTTTGTCCCGACGGAGATGAAATCTACCCGATTTACCAGGTGCGGCATCAAAAACACCATCGACGGGACTTCGAGCATTACGCCAATACGTGGTTTCGGGATCTCGTAGCCGATCATCTCCTCCACTTCCCGCCCGGCACGCTCGATCAGGCGTTTGGCCTCATCGACTTCATCAATGCTGGTCACCATCGGCAGCAAGATGCTGAGATTGCCGGTCGCCGCATTGGCGCGAAGCATGGCACGCACCTGAACCAGGAAGATCTCTGGCTGATCGAGCGTGATGCGGATCCCGCGCCAGCCAAGGCAAGGATTCTCTTCGCTGATCGGCATATACGGCAGCTGCTTATCCGCACCGACATCCAGGGTACGCAGCGTCACCGGCTTGTCGTTGAACATCTGCAACATGCCCTGATACTGCGCAACCTGCTCTTCCTCAGAGGGGAAGCCGCTCTGTAACATGAACGGAATTTCGGTGCGATAGAGGCCGATGCCGTCGATGCGGCTCCCGAGCTTTTCTTCGTGCTCAGGGCTGAGGCCCGCATTGAGCATCACTTTGACACGTTCGCCCGTCTTCAACTGGGCCGGGCGCTCAACGTCATCTTCTGCGATTCGGCTGAGCTCATTTTCTTCCGTTACCAGCCGCTGATATTCCTGCAGCAACACCGGCTCCGGATCCACCAGCAGTTCGCCGCGATAGCCATCCACCACCAGCATGCGGCCATGCAGAACCGAAGGCTGAATGTCCGCCCCCATCACCGTCGGAATACCTAACGCACGTACCATGATGGCTGCGTGGGAGTTGGCCGCACCATCGCGCACTACCACGCCGGTTAGCCTGTCCTGCGGTACTTCAGCGAGCGTCGTTGCCGAGAGCTCATCCGCCACCAGGACGAAACGCTCCGGCCAGGCGTTAGCGCCCTGCACGGTGTCGTCAAGATGGAACAGCAGGCGCTGACCCAGCGCACGCAAATCGCCTGCACGCTCTTTCAGGTAACCATCGCTCAGCGCGGCAAACTGTGCGGCGAACTTTTCAATGATGGTTTTAACCGCCCACTCCGCCACCGAACCTTTGTCCACCTCAGCGAACAGCTCTTTACGCAGGCGCGCGTCGGATAACAAGTGTGAATAGAGGTCAAAGATGGCCGCGGTTTCTTTCTGCGCGCCGGCAGCGAAACGCTTGCTGTAGCGGCGAAACTCTCCCGCCGCCTCTTCCAGCGCACCAGTAAGACGTTCACGCTCCAACACGGTGTCCAGCGTCGAGGCTTCGTAAACCTGCTCCATCAGCGGCAGCGTGGCGTCCATCCAGCCCTGAGCAATGGCAACCCCGGAAGATGCAGGCAGCGCGCGGATACGCGTCTGGCGATATTGACCAAACAGGGCCGTCAGCTGGGACTGAGATAGAATTGCCGCCATTTGCGTGGCGAGCGTGACGAGGAACGACTCTTCGCTTTCATCGTACTGGCGAAGCTCACGCTGCTGCACCACCAGCACGCCAAGAAGCTGACGACGCTGGATGATCGGCACACCGAGAAAAGCGCGGTATTTTTCTTCTTTAACGGAGGGAATGTATTTAAAGCTCGGATGCTTTTGCGCATCCGCAAGGTTAATGGGCTCCGCCAGACGCCCTACCAGCCCAACAACGCCTTCATCAAATGCGAGGGTAATCGTGCGGCCGCGCGGTTTTTTAAGCCCGCGCGTCGCCATCAGGTAATAGCAGCGCCTGTCGTGGTCAGCCAGGTAGACTGAACAGACTTCGGTTTCCATTGCCTGACAGATGTCTGTCACCAGGATATCAAGCGCCTCGTTTACTCGCGGGGCGCTTGCCACTTTCTCGACTATTTCTCGCAAGCGGGTGAGCATAATGTGCGTGGCTTAACCTCTTTTACGTCGATAAGCAGGGGCTGTGTTCTGCAGCTTTGGCGTACTTTCCGTCAGCGCCAGCACAACGCCTGCAAACTCCTTCATCACCCGACGATAGACATCGCGTTTAAACGACACCACCTGACGCACCGGGTACCAGTAACTTACCCAGCGCCAGCCATCGAACTCCGGTGTACTGCTGGTTTGCATATTGATATCGGCATCGTTACCAATCAACTGCAGGAGAAACCACTTTTGCTTCTGGCCGATACATACCGGCTTTGTGTCCCAACGCACCAAACGTTTCGGTAGCTTGTAACGCAGCCAGTTCCGGGTAGACGCCAGGATCCGCACATCTTTGCGGCTCAGACCGACCTCTTCGAACAATTCCCGGTACATCGCCTGCTCAGCAGATTCGCCTGGGTTGATCCCTCCTTGAGGGAACTGCCAGGAGTGCTGGCCGTAGCGTCTGGCCCACATCACCTGGCCCTGACGATTACAGATTACAATGCCAACATTTGGGCGGTAGCCATCGTCATCAATCACCGGACTACCTCTAAACAATTTTCAATGTGAATGATTGTTTCACACTCGCCGGAAACGGTAAACCACTCTCTTGCGGCGATAACACCGGATAACAATTGAATAACTCACAGTAATCATCAAAGTTATAAACAGAAGAGAGGGTCACAGCGCCATTTTATTCACTTTTTCTGTGGATAGAGTTGTGAAGAAGTCTGGAATTACCACGGGAAAACCCTGAACTACCCTGAAAAGCCAATTTCACACCATCAAAATAAGATGATGTTATTCATTACGTTAGGATAGTTCTTTTTCATGAGATATGCCACAACGTGACGATCATCACACAGGAGATCCTTGCACTGATGAAAGATCGAGCAACGTCGTTTTTATCCACAGATTGTGCCACTAACTTAAACACATTTTGTGTGAAAATTGGATTTTCGTCGCACGTCAAGCCTGTAAATGGAAACAGTAGTGGGGGTTTTTACCAGTTATCCCATTTTTCTGTGGATAACAGGGTGTAAGATCCTGTTCATTGTCAGTGACCAGAATGGGGAAAGCTTTTTCTGCGCAAAAAAATCCCGGCTAAAAAAAGCAAAAAACACATTAAAATCATCGCATTGGCGTAGTTATCCAGAAAGAGGTAAACTCTTTCCACTCGGGGGATAAACCCCGCTCACTTTTCAACCAAAGGTCTTACGTTATGTCCGGGCTCGCTCCATTACGTCATTCTCCCCACTCTGAAGCCGAGCTTTTAGCTCAGGCGCAGCTGCTGGCGGGTTACACGTTAGGTGAGCTGGCGGCAATAGCGAACCTGCCCATTCCACCCGACTTAAAGCGTGATAAAGGCTGGATCGGCGTGCTGCTGGAGATTTGGCTGGGCGCCAGTGCAGGCAGTAAGCCAGAGCAGGATTTTGCCGCGCTGGGCGTCGAGCTGAAAACTATCCCTATCGACCGGCAAGGTCGCCCGCTGGAAACCACCTTTGTCTGCGTCGCGCCGCTGACAGGTAATAGCGGCGTGACCTGGGAAACCAGCCACGTGCGCCATAAGCTTAAAAGGGTGTTGTGGATCCCGGTTGAAGGGGAGCGTGAGATCCCACTGGCCGAGCGCCATGTCGGCTCGCCGCTGCTGTGGAGCCCAAATGAGGAAGAAGATTGCCAGTTAAGGATGGACTGGGAAGAGCTGATGGATTTGATCGTCCTCGGCCAGGTTGAGCGCATTACCGCTCGCCACGGTGAAGTGCTGCAGCTGCGCCCTAAAGCCGCCAACAGCAAGGCCTTGACCGAAGCCGTCGGCACCCACGGCGAGCCCATCCTCACGCTGCCTCGCGGCTTTTACCTGAAGAAGAACTTCACCGCTGCCCTGCTCTCCCGCCATTTTCTACTCTGACACTATTCGTTTGGGTTAACGCTGCCTGAAGGCTTATAATCGCGGTTTTCGTTTTTGGCAGGACTTACAATGTTATTTGCATGGATAACCGATCCCAACGCGTGGATGGCGCTTGGCACGCTGACGATCCTCGAGATCGTCCTGGGCATCGACAATATAATTTTCCTCTCTCTGGTGGTGGCAAAACTCCCTACGGCGCAGCGTAATCACGCCCGCCGTATCGGCCTGTTCGCCGCAATGATGATGCGCCTGGCGCTGCTGGCTTCTATTGCCTGGGTTGTCAGATTGACCAATCCGCTCTTTTCCCTGTTTGAGCACGCCTTTTCCGCCCGCGACCTGATTCTGCTGTTCGGTGGCCTGTTCCTCATCTGGAAAGCGAGCAAGGAGATCCACGAATCCATTGAGGGAGAAGAGGAAGGGATCAAAACCAACGTTCACTCATTCATGGGCGCGATTGTGCAGATCATGCTGCTGGATATTATTTTCAGCCTCGATTCAGTGATCACGGCCGTTGGCCTCTCCGACCATCTGTTTATCATGATGGCCGCCGTGGTGATTGCCGTCGGCGTGATGATGTTCGCCGCGCGGCCTATTGGCGAATTTGTCGACCGCCATCCGTCCGTCAAAATGTTGGCGCTGGCCTTCCTGATTCTGGTCGGCTTCACCCTGATGTTAGAAAGTTTTGGGATTCATGTACCAAAGGGCTATATCTATTTCGCGATGTTTTTCTCCATCGCCGTGGAGAGCCTCAATTTGCTGCGAAATAAAAAGAATCCGCTTTAAATTCAAGGGCAGCCTGCAAAATGAGGGCTGCCCCGCAATCTTTTTAAGATTTTACTGCTTTTTACTTACTGCCCAGCGGGTTATTACTAGAATGATAGGAGTTGCGGTCATATAAGGGTGATAACGATGACAAAATGGGCAGTTTTGATTTCCGCCGTTGGCCTGGCTTTCGCGGTATCCGGTTGCAGCAGTGACTACGTAATGGCGACCAAAGATGGCCGTATGATCCTGACGGACGGCAAACCGGAAGTTGATGACGACACCGGTCTTATCAGTTACGAAGATCAGCAAGGGAACAGAATGCAGATCAACCGTGACGATGTCTCCCAAATTATTAAACGCTAAAAGAAAACAGGTCAGCCAGGCTGGCCTTTTTTGATTTTTTGCTTCCGCTTTTTCCCCGCTTCTGCCATGTTTATAGTCCTTTGTCGGGCAGCCCCTGGCGCCTGACGTTGTTGATATAAATGTATGAAGGAAGGCGGCTATGCACTATCACCGTATCCCCCACAGCTCTCTTGAAATCAGTACCCTGGGGCTGGGCACAATGACGTTTGGTGAACAAAACAGCGAAGCCGACGCCCATGCACAGCTTGATTACGCCGTGGCTCAGGGCATCAACCTGATCGACGTCGCTGAAATGTACCCCGTCCCTCCCCGCCCGGAAACGCAGGGCCTGACGGAAACCTACGTCGGCAACTGGCTGGCAAAGCACGGCAACCGTGAAAAACTGGTTCTGGCGTCGAAAGTCAGCGGCCCGTCGCGCAATAACGATGCGGGCATTCGCCCGAACCAGGCGCTCGATCGCAAAAATATCCGCGATGCGCTACACAACAGCCTGACCCGTCTACAGACTGATTATCTCGACCTTTATCAGGTCCACTGGCCCCAGCGCGCGACCAACTGCTTCGGTAAGCTCGGCTATCAGTGGACGGAATCCCAGCCGGTTATCACCCTGCTGGAAACGCTGGAAGCGCTGACCGAATTCCAGCGCGCGGGCAAAATTCGCTACATCGGCGTGTCGAACGAAACGGCCTTTGGCGTGATGCGCTACCTGCATCTGGCAGACAAACACGACCTGCCGCGCATCGTCACCATTCAGAATCCGTACAGCCTGCTGAACCGCAGCTATGAAGTCGGCCTGGCGGAAGTAAGTCAGTATGAAGGGGTTGAACTGTTGGCCTACTCCTGCCTGGCTTTCGGCACGTTAACGGGTAAATACCTGAACGGTGCGAAACCTGCCGGGGCGCGAAACACGCTGTTCAGCCGCTTTACGCGCTACAGTAGCGAGCAGTCGCAGAAGGCCGTGGCGGCCTACGTGGATATCGCCAAACGCCATAACCTCGATCCGGCACAGATGGCGCTGGCATTCGTTCGCCGTCAGCCGTTCGTTGCCAGCACGCTGCTGGGCGCAACGACCATGGAACAACTGAAAACTAACGTCGAAAGCCTGCATCTGGAATTGAGTGAAGAGGTGTTGGCGGAAATCGAAGCGGTGCATCAGGTTTATACCTACCCGGCACCGTAAGAAGGAAATGCACGGTGGTAACAAGCCACCGTGCATTGTTGTACTTAACGTTTTCTTCCCCAGGCCCACAGCACGATAATCGCCAGGCCGAACAACGTGCCAAAGCCAATCCCGACGCCGACCACCGGAATGCCCACCATCACCGCCAGCGAGTAAAGCCCCAGCATGAGCAGCATCGCGCTGTTCTCTCCCAGGTTCTGCACGGCAATCGCATTCCCGGCCCCGACCGTATGCTTCCCACGTTCCTGTAATAAGGCATTCAGCGGCACCACAAAGAAACCGCCGCACACGCCCAACAGGAACAGTAAGACATAAGCAGGAAGAAGCGCGTGCTGTAGCGCAAAAATCACCACCGCAACGCCAATCAGCACGCCCGCAGGCATACAACGAGCTACAGTTTCCAACGTCACCAGCTTCGCGGCTGCGCCAGCCCCCACAACAATCCCGACGGCGACCATCGCATTGAGGTAGGTTGGCGTGGCGTTATCGGTAATGCCGAGCGCCACTGGCACCCAAAGCACCAGCAGGAAGCGCAGCGTAACACCCGCCCCCCAGAACAGGCTGGTACCGACTAAAGAGAAACGCGTTTCGCGATTACGCCACAGGGTTTTACAGGCGGAGAAAAAGCTGCCGGTCATGGCGTTAAAGCGCCACGACTGCCCGGTTCTCGCGGCGGGTAAACGCGTAATGAACAGGTTAGCCACTACGGCTCCGGCGTAGACCAGCGCACAAACGCCAAGCGCCGCCAGCACGTGCCAGTCCGCCAGCACGCCGCCCGCCATAGATCCCAGTAAAATCGCGGCGATGGTTGAAGACTCCATCATCCCGTTCGCCTTCACCAGTTTGTCGCCAGTAGTCAGTTCACCGAGGATGCCGTACTTCGCCGGGGAGTATGCCGCCGCACCAACACCCACCAGCGTGTACCCGATGAACGGATTCACGCCAACGCAAATGGAGGCCGCGCCAATCAGCTTCAGGCCGTTGGCGACCATCATCACCCGGCCTTTCGGGAAGCTGTCGGCAAACTGGCCCACAAACGGCGCAAAGAGAATGTAAGCACCCACAAACATCATCTGCAATACCGGCTGGCTCCAGTCCGGATAGAACTGCTGCTTCATCAGCGCGAGGGTGGCGAACAGCAGTGCGTTATCGCCAAAAGCCGAGAGGAACTGGGCGCAAAGCACCGCCAGCATCCCTTTCGAGCGCAGCGAAGTGTTAGTGTGTACTGACTCACTCATGGGCTGTTTCCGCCTGATCGACCTGCTGTTTGAGGGTGACGAAATCCGGTTTACCGCTGCCAAGTACCGGCAGCTGTTTGAGGAAGCGAATATCACGTGGCACTGCCAGCTCCGGCACGCCAGTGGCTCGCGCCTGCTGCTGAAGCTTCTCGCGCGTCAGCTCAGCATCTGTAGTGAACAGCACCAGCGCCTCACCTTTGCTTGCATCCTGCTTAATGACCGTGGCGTGAAGCTTGTCCGGCGAGACGACCAGCGCCAGCTGTTCAACCATCTCCAGCGACACCATTTCGCCCGCAATCTTCGCAAAGCGTTTTGCACGGCCCTGAATCTGCACAAAGCCCTGCTCATCAAAGCGCACGATGTCGCCGGTGTCATACCAGCCCGTTTCCACTTCGCCATGCTGATTCTCAGCCGTTGGCAGCTCCAGCACGCCTGGGTTTTCCACGCGAAGATAGCCATTCATCACGTTCGGGCCTTTAAGCTGTAAACGCCCCCCGTCATCAATACCCGGCACGGCCAGCAAACGCGCATCCATGCCCGGCAGAATACGTCCGACGGTGCCTGGCATCGCTGCCATTGGCACATTGATGGACACCACTGGCGCACATTCAGTCACGCCATAGCCTTCCAGAATGCGCAGGCCAAACTTGTCCTGCCAGATCTGCTTCGTGCTCTCCTGTAACTTTTCCGCCCCAGCGACCACATAGCGCACCTTATGGAAGTCATACGGGTTAGCGAAACGGGCGTAATGCCCGAGGAACGTCGAGGTGCCAAACAGCACGGTGCAGTTACGATCGTAGACCAGCTCCGGCACAATGCGGTAATGCAGCGGACTCGGGTAGAGGAACACTTCCGCCCCGGTCAGCAGCGGCGTAAACAGGCCGACGGTCAGGCCAAAGGAGTGGAACAGCGGCAGCGCGGACATAAAACGGTCGCGGGCGGTGAAATCGGCGATGGTTTTAATCTGCTCGACGTTGGCCAGAATGCTTTTATGGCTGTGCACCACGCCCTTCGGATGCCCCTCTGAACCGGAAGTGAACAGCACGATGGCGGCATCTTCCGGCTGCTGTTTGACCTGCGCCAGGTGCGGCACCAGCAGATGACCGAAGATCCACAGCTTGTCGACGAGCGTGACGTCCCCTTTCAAATCTTCCAGGAAGACCCAGCGCACCTGAGTCAGCTGCTCCGGCAGATGCCACAGTTTGCCTTTGTCCAGGAAGGTCCGGGAGGTGAAAATCGTTTTGATTTCTGCCGCCGTGATGGCGCTGGAAAGCCCTTTCACCCCGGCGGTGTAGTTCATCATTGCCGGGATGCGGCCCCGGGCAATGGCACCGAAGATAACCGCGGCGCTGATCCCTGCATTCGGTAACATCAGGCCAATCTTTTCGCCCTTCGCGCTGTATTTCTCCAGAATGCGTGCGACGAACAGGGTTTTCGTCAGCAGCTTGCGGTAGTTATCAGGCTGGAAGTTGATGTCCTCCACGCAGGGTTTACGGTCGCCGTAACGATACTGGGCAGAGAGCAGCGCCTCATACAGTGTTTCGCGCGGGCGCACCGCCATGCGGGCTTCCATCATAATCTGATGCAGCATTTCCCCGGCAATTTTGCGGCGCGTGCGGGCGCGCGGGGCGTCCGGCATGGGCAGCGTAGTTGGCGGCAGAATATGCAGCTGGATACGTGGGAACAGGCGGCGTTTCACCAACCCTTTCAGGCGACTGGCAAAGGTCAGCTCTGCGCCTTCGATGCGCACCGGCACCACAGTGGCCTGAGATTTTGCCGCCACGAACGCCGCGCCGTCGTAGATTTTCATCAACGAACCGGTAATGGAGATGCGCCCTTCAGGGAAAATCACCACCGGGCGGCCCTGCTCGACCAATCGCACCAGATGCTTGATAGACATCGGTTTCGTTGGGTCCAGCGGCACGAAATCAATCAGCGGCGCCAGCCAGCGCATAAACCACTTCTGGCTGATTGAGGTATAGACCGCAAAGACCGGGCGCACCGGTAAAAACAGCGCCAGTAAAATGCCATCTATAAAAGAGACGTGGTTTGGGGTAATCAGGACCTTCGACTGGTGCAGCGCCGCCGTGTCACCGGTCAGCCTGACCCGAAAAATCACTCTGAAAAGGAAGCGAAAAAAGCCCAGCAGCATATCAACTCCATTTGGCAAAAAATGACTTTTTGCAGGGTACACGAGATGCGGCGGGAAAAGCAGGGTGGCGGTGAATTTCAGACAAAAAAAACCTGCGCATCTGCGCAGGTCGGTGCAAGAGAGAAGTACAGAAATCGTACTAAGAAATTCTCACCAATCAATACCTCTGGGATAATCAGAGTATCAACCAGGCTGACAAATCCTCCAGCGAACATTCGCAACAGCTAATCGCAAAGTGTAACCAAAGGTTTGAATTACCCTTTTTCATTTTCAATTGCCCGTGACGTGCTGTGTAACTTTTTCCCTCTGCGAACGACTCTGGGTCACATTTGCTAACGCCAGTGTGCGCTTAGCCTTGAACAGCTCTGGGTTTTCCGTAACACTGATCGGGTGTAACCGTTTACCCTCACCAGAAGGCCAAATATGGCGACAATTAAGGATGTGGCGCGGATGGCAGGCGTTTCCGTCGCCACCGTTTCCCGGGTGATCAACAATTCACCCAAAGCCAGCGATGCCTCGCGTCAGGCGGTGTTTTCCGCCATGGAAACGCTCAACTACCACCCGAATGCCAACGCCCGCGCGCTGGCGCAGCAATCTACCGAAACCGTTGGGCTGGTCGTCGGTGATGTCTCGGATCCCTTTTTCGGGGCGATGGTCAAAGCCGTTGAGCAGGTGGCCTACCACACCGGTAACTTTCTGCTGATTGGTAATGGTTATCACAATGAGAAAAAGGAGCGTCAGGCCATTGAACAACTGATCCGCCACCGCTGTGCGGCGCTGGTGGTTCATGCCAAAGTTCTGCCGGATGAGGAGCTGACAGGACTGATGAAGCAGATCCCCGGGATGGTGTTGATCAACAGGATCTTACCGGGCTTTGAAAAACGCTGCGTGGCGCTCGACGATCGCTACGGTGCATGGCTTGCTACGCGCCATCTGATCCAGCAGGGCCACACGAAAATTGGCTATCTCTGCTCCAACCACGCCATTTCCGATGCCGAAGATCGCCTACAGGGTTACTACGATGCGCTGAAAGAGAGCGGCCTGCCGTGCAATGAGCGGCTGGTGACGTTCGGCGAGCCAGACGAAAGCGGCGGTGAACAGGCCATGACCGAACTGCTTGGTAGAGGTAAAAACTTTACCGCCGTCGCCTGCTATAACGATTCGATGGCAGCGGGCGCCATGGGCGTGCTGAATGACAACGGCATTGATGTGCCCGGTGAAATTTCGCTGATTGGCTTCGATGACGTGCTGGTGTCGCGTTACGTTCGCCCGAGGCTGACGACGGTACGCTACCCGATTGTCACCATGGCGACCCAGGCGGCAGAACTGGCGCTGGCGCTGGCGGATAAGCGTCCGCTACCGGAAATCACCCACCTCTTCAGCCCGACGCTGGTGCGCCGTCATTCGGTGATAGCGCCAGTAGAAGCGCCAAGTTCATAACGATAAAGATGCACGGTGGTGGCAGGATATTCGATGCCATCGCCGATGTACTGCCAGCCAAAGCGCTCGTAGAAATTTCGGCAGGCTGAATAGAGATGCAATTCCTCAAAACCTTTTTCCCGCGCGTATTCAATGACATGTGCCTGTAGCGCTCCGGCAATGCCCTGCCCACGCACGGACTCATCGACATACAACGCCGCCAGCCACGGGTAAAGATCCTGGCGACTGATCAGATCACAGCGCCACAATCCCACCGTCGCCAGCACGCGTTCACCTTCCGTCATCACAAAAGTGAGCGGCAGCGCGCCGGGCTTCTGGCTGTGTTCGATGATGCTGGCGAAGAACTCGCGCGGCATCGCCACGCCGCCAAACGCCTGCCATAGCCAGTCGGTCACCTGGCGGGCGTGCTGCGGCACCTGATACAGCGGCTGGGTTTTCACATCAATTTTCCCTGAAAAATGGGCACGGACTCAAACAGATAGCCGTCAAAATCGGGTGCGTCTTCGTCAGAAAGTTCCAGCAGGCTGTTTTTGACGTTTTCAAGGTGCTGCCACATCGCCTGCCAGGCCCCCATGACGTCGCGACGACGCAGTGCGGCAAGAATGGTTTGCCTCTCGCCAAGCCACTTCAGACGATAGGCCCGGCTGGCGATGTGCGCGTTAAACTGCTGCCACAGCGGGCTGCTGTCCATCTGCAGCCAGATTTTTTCTACCGTGGTCAGCAGCATCTGGTTTTGCGTGGCACCTGCGAGTACGAGGTGGAAAAGCTTGCTGTTGTCCTGACTGGTGTCGTTGGTGGCAATCGCACGCTGTTCCTGCTCAATAATGCGTTTCAGGTTGTCGATATCAGCGCGGGTTGCCATTTTCGCCGCAAAGGCCGCAATGTTGCTTTCCAGCAGCTGGCGCGCCTGCAAAATCTCAAACGGGCCAACGTCGCTGTTGAGCATCTGCTCTTCTTCGCTGTCGTTTTCCTGCGGAATGCGCATCACGTACACGCCGGATCCCTGACGAATATCGACGGTGCCCTGCAGCTCCAGCATCAGCAGCGCCTCACGCACGATGGTGCGGCTGACGCCGTATTTTTCCGCAATATTGCGCTCGGGTGGCAGCCGGGAACCTACCGGGTAGAGGCCTTCTGCTATCTGAGCACGCAAATCTTCACCAATTTCCTGGTAAGGTTTTTTTTCCAGCGGAACAACGGCCTTTTCCACAATATCACCTGTGTCTGTTTGCGGGAGAGTGACAGGCCGCCGCTCCTGGCGGCCCGACCGGCGGCTATAGTAGCAAAAATCACGCAGCGGTGGCGCGCCGCTACTTCAGTTCATCGTCCACGTTAAGGGTTAAGCTTCGGCTGTCACGCAGCCTGCGGAACCAGGCCGCTGACTTCTTCGCCCGGCGAGCCCTGTTATTCTCCAGATCGATCTCAATCAGCCCGTAGCGATTCTTGAAGGCGTTCATGGGCGAAACGTTGTCAGTAAATGCCCACAGCATATAGCCGCGGCAGTTGGCACCGTCCTGCTTCGCCCGCAGCGTTTGCCACAGGTGCTCGCCGATAAAGTCGATGCGGTAGTCATCTTCAATAACGCCGTCACGGTTACGGAACTGCCCCTCGTTCTCAATCCCCATCCCGCTTTCCGCCACAAACCACGGAATGTTGCGGTACTCATTTTTAATACGCATCGCCATGTCGTACACAATCTGCGGGTAAATTTCCCAGCCGCGGGATTTGTTCATCCGCCGCCCCGGCAACTCGAACGGCTCGTAGTAATACGCCGGGTGGAAAGGCGTTTCCGGGTGCCAGGCACGGGATGGCGCTTTCACGCGATGCGGGTAGTACAGATTGATGCCAAGCTCGTCGACCGTGTTCGCACGGATCTCCGCCAACTCTTCCTGCGTGTAATCCCATGCCACAGCATGTTTTTCCAGCAACGTGAACAGCTCTGCCGGGTACTCACCGTGAACGAAGGGATCGAGGAACACGCGATTGTAGAACAGATCGTAAACCTCTGCGGCACGGACATCGTGCGCGGCGCTGGAGCGTGGATAAGTCACTTCCGGGTTGAGAATACACCCTACGCTGCCACGATAGCCCTTCTCGCGGAACAGCTTTACCACCCGCGCCGTCGCCAGCACCTTGTGATGATTCCACTGCATCCAGGTGCCCGTATTCTGTTCATACGGCCAGCGAAGCGCATCCAGATAGACCCGCGTCTGCACCACAATCGGCTCGTTGAAGGTGAACCAGCGCGTGACTTTGTGGTGATAGCGGGCGAAGACTTTTTCCACGTAGCGAACGTAAAGCTCAACCACTTTTTTGGACGCCCAGCCGCCATAGGTTTCCAGCAAATAGCCCGGCAACTCGTAATGTTCGAGGCAAATCATCGGCGTGATGCCGTGGGCGAGCAGTTCGTCGAACAGCGCATCGTAGTATGCCGCGTACTCTTCATCGACGGTGACGTTTTCATAATCGGTCAGAAAGCGTGACCAGTTGATCGAGGTGCGGTAATGCGTGAGCCCCGCCTCCTTCATTAACGCGACGTCTTCACGAAAACGGTTGATAAAATCCGTGGCAACTGCAGGACCATAGCCGTTATGCCAGACGTGTCTGTCGTTTTTGTACCAGAGATCGGGCCAGGAATCCTGGCCCTCTTTTTTGCCTCTCCAGCCTTCAGTTTGCCAGGCGGAGGCAGCGGCCCCGAGAATGAATTCCTGTGGTATGGCGATAGTTTTCTGACTCATTGCGTCCTCATGCGTTCTCAGTGGCCTGCTGCTGCGCCTGTAGCTGTGCCTGCTCCGCACGGCGGGAGGCAATTTTCACAAACGGCAGATAAATAATGATGGAGGTGACGATGCAAATCAGCTGCGTGATAACCGCCCCCATAGAACCCGCGGTTGACAGCCAGGCGTTGATCAGCGGCGGCGTGGTCCACGGCACCATCACCACGGCTTTACCGGCAAAGCCCGTGACGGTGGCGAAATAGCCAATCGACCCGGTCACCAGAGGGGTGATGATGAACGGAATAGCCAGAATCGGGTTGAGCATAATCGGCATGCCGAAAATCACCGGCTCATTGATGTTAAACAGGCCAGGCCCGATTGAGAGCTTGGCGATCTCCTTCATTTCTTTGCGTTTTGTCGCAATCATTACCGCAATCAGCAGGCCGATAGTCAGGCCGGAACCCCCGATGCTCATGTACACATCCCAGAACGGCATGGTGATAATGTTCGGCACCTCTTTGCCCTGCTCGAAGGCGCTCATGTTGACGGTGATCGCCCCCAGCAGCAGCGGCTCG
Source organism: Enterobacter sp. CC120223-11 (assembly GCF_900215375.1). GTDB lineage: Bacteria > Pseudomonadota > Gammaproteobacteria > Enterobacterales > Enterobacteriaceae > Scandinavium. The sequence continues at coordinate 33,169 of NZ_OBEF01000004.1, forward strand.
CGGATCGGTTTGATCATCTGGTTGCCGTGAATGCCGATCACCCAGAACAGCTGGGCAACAAACATAAGCAGCAGAATACCCGGCAGGCTTTGCACCACGCGCTCCAGCGGCTGCTGGACGACCTGATACACCGCATCGTAGAGATACATGCCCGTCAGCTGATGGAACACGAAGCCGAAGGTGGCGATGGCCGTCGTGGTAATGATCGCCGGGATCAGCGCGGAGAACGACGCAGAAACGTTCGGCGGCACGGTATCCGGCATTTTGATTTTCAGGCCCGGACGCCCTTCCAGCCAGCAGTACACTTCCACTGACAAAATGGCGATAAACATGCCAAGGAACAGGCTACGGGTGTCGGAGAACTGGCGCAGCAGCACGTCTTTCACCACATGCATCTGACCGTCCACCAGCATCTCTACGGTGGTTGGGGTCACACAGATAAAGCAAATCACCGCCAACAGCCCGGGGAACAGCGTCTTAATGCCGTTGATGCGGCCCAACTCAATGCCGATTAAGAACACTGCGCCGATATTGAGGAAGTTCAGCGTGGCGTAGTTAATCGCCGCGGTAATTGGCTTCAGCGCCGCCAGGAACGACAGCGCCTGGAAGCTTGCCAGACCGTTTTTCGGGTCCAGTACCATGTTGGAAATCAGTACCGAAAAGGCGCCGACGATGATCACCGGCATGAGGGTTATAAAGGAAGATTTGATTGCCATGATATAGCGGTAGCTATTGAATTTCGTGGCGAAACTTCCCAGAGAGTCGATCAGTTTTTCCTGAAATGCCATAGGGGTGATACCTCAAATGTGGCTTTTATAGAATGGGTTTACAGCCTTGTAACATTTGGCATACCAAAAATAGCGATGTGTCGGACAAAGTTCTGTGACTGAGCTCTCATGACGACATTTGGTATTCCAAACAAAGTTAAAAACCCAACATTGGCATACCACGCAATCTTTACAGGGATATTCAGATAAAACCCTGTCAAAAGCGTGATCTCGATAGTTATTTGTCACGAGGGCGGCAGATATGGCACTGAATGTCTGTGATAAACTGCGGCTATCAACGGGTATCAGGAATAAATAATGGCAACAATGCTGGATGTCTCACTACGCGCTGGCGTGTCGAAAGCGACCGTTTCCCGCGTGCTGAACGGCACAGGTCAGGTAAAAGAAAGCACCCGCAAGCAGGTGTACAAAGCCATGGAAGAGCTGGGTTATCGTCCGAATTTTTTGGCGCGCTCGCTCGCGAACCGAACCAGCAACAGCATCGGCCTGGTGGTCTCCACCTTCGATGGCTTCTATTTTGGCAGGCTGCTTCAGCAGGCCTCACGCCAGACGGAAACCCACGGCAAGCAGTTGATCGTCACCGACGGTCACGACACTCCAGAACGTGAAGAGCAGGCCGTGCAGATGCTGGCAGACCGCCAGTGTGATGCCATCGTGCTCTACACCCGCTTTATGAGCGAAAAAGCGATCATGAAGCTCATTAACTCCATCGCCATGCCGGTGGTGGTGATCAACCGCGACGTCAGCCAGATGCGCGATCGCTGCGTCTTCTTCGAGCAGCAGGATGCCGCGTTCCAGGCGGTGGATTATCTGATTACCCAGGGCCATCGTGATATCGCCTGCATTACCGTGCCCATCCACACGCCAACGGGTAAAGCGCGCCTGCAGGGCTACCGCAATGCGCTGGAAAAGCACGGCATCGCATGGGATCAGAACAAAGTGAAATATGGCGATTCCGGCATGACGCGAGGCTATGAGCTGTGTCAGCAACTGCTGGAAGAGAAGGTGGAGTTCAGCGCCCTGTTTGCCTGTAACGACGATATGGCTTTGGGCGCGTCAAAAGCGCTGCATCAGGCGGGTTTACGCATTCCACAGGACATTTCGCTGTTCGGCTTCGACGATGCCCCATGCGCCAGGTGGCTTGAACCGGGGCTTTCAACGGTGTATCTGCCGATCGATAACATGATAACCACCGCGATCGACCAGGCCATCAAACTTGCCAATGACCTGCCTATCGAGACTCTGCCGCCCTTCACCGGTAAGCTGGTGCTGCGCGACTCAGTCACCACCGGTCCGTTTTATCAGAACAATTCCAGCGCCAGCAGCTCCTGAATCGTCTGGCGACGACGGATGAGTTTTGCCACGCCGTTGTCGTACAGCACTTCCGGCAGCAGCGGGCGGCTGTTGTAGTTGGAGGACATCGACGCGCCGTAGGCACCGGTATCGTGCAGCACCAGATAATCTCCCGGGGCAACCTGCGGCAGCTCACGCGTCTCCACTTTGCCGCCTTCCTGTTGCGTAAAGACATCACCCGATTCACACAGCGGACCCGCCACCACGGTTTCCACTTGCGGGGCCTGAGACAGATCGCGGCCATCGGCGGCCAGCGCCGAAATATGGTGATAGCTGCCGTACATCGATGGACGCATCAGGTCGTTAAAACCGGCGTCAATCAGCACGAAGTGGCGGCTGCCCATGTTTTTCACGCTGCGCACCTGCGACACCAGCACGCCGGACTCCGCCACCAGGAAACGGCCCGGTTCAATTTCCAGCTTCACCGCATGCCCGAGGTGCTTCGCGATTTGCTCGCGGGCGGCATTCCACAGGCCGAAATAGTGCTGCGTATCGATGGTTTCATCGTCGTAGTGATATGGAATGGATAAGCCGCCGCCGGCAGAGATGGCCTCCAGATCCTGACCAAACTCAATAACCTGGCGCACCATTGCGCCGCACACCTGCTCCAGATGTCCGTAATCCACGCCGGATCCGATATGCATATGGATGCCGACGAGCTTCAGTTTGTAACGCTGGATCACCTCCAGCGCCTGAGGCAGATCGCTATACCAGATCCCATGCTTGCTGTTTTCGCCGCCGGTATTGGTTTTCTGGCTGTGGCCGTGACCGAAGCCCGGATTCACGCGCAGCCAGACAGGATGCCCGGGCGACACAGCACCAAGCTGCGCCAGCATATCAACAGAACCCGCGTTCACCGGGATCTTCAGTTCGGCAACGCGCGCGATAGTCGCTTCGTCGATCATATCGGCGGTGAACACAATATCGTTGGGATGCGCAACGGGATCGTAACCCGCTGCCAGCGCGCGCTCGATTTCACCGAGCGACACGGAATCCACCTTCACACCCTGCTCGCGCATCAGGCGCAGAATATGAATATTCGAGCAGGCCTTCTGGGCAAAGCGCACCACGTCAAACTGGCTGAGTTGGGCAATCTGCTTGCGGATGATGGCCGCATCGTAAACCCACACTGGACAGCCAAACTCCGCAGGCAGGCGCAGCAGGTTTTCAGCATTCAGGTCGGTGTCAGTCGTGTGAAGTGGACGTGGCATGGTGAACTCCGGTTTATTCGCTTTCAGAGGATTACGCCACAGGGAAAGCAGAATAAAAAATATCGTTTTATCCTGACTTCATGCAAAATTGATATGGATAACGTTCTGGAAGGAGTTCGTCATGCCCGCGGTCAATCTGCGCCACATCGAGATTTTTCACGCCGTGATGACCACTGGCAACCTGACCGAAGCCGCCGCGATGCTGCATACCTCGCAGCCAACCGTCAGCCGGGAACTGGCGCGGCTTGAAAAAGTGCTGGGGCTGAAGCTGTTCGAACGTACCCGTGGGCGTCTGCACCCGACGGTGCAGGGACTGCGTCTGTTTGAAGAGGTTCAGCGCTCGTGGTACGGGCTGGACAGGATCCTGAGCACCGCCGAAAGCCTGCGCGAATTTCGCCAGGGCGAGCTTTCCGTGGTCTGCCTGCCGGTATTTTCACAATCCTTTTTACCGGCGCTGCTGCAGCCGTTTCTCGACCGCTTTCCGGACGTCAGCCTGCAAATTGTGCCGCAGGAATCGCCGCTGCTGGAAGAGTGGCTTTCGGCGCAGCGTCACGATTTAGGCTTAACGGAAACGCTGCACACGCCGCCCGGCACGGAGCGCACGCCGCTGCTGAGCATGAATGAAGTGTGCGTCCTGCCCGCGAAGCATCCGCTGGCGAAAAAAGCAGTGCTGACGCCGAAGGATTTTGACGGCCAGAACTATATCAGCCTGTCGCGAACGGACAGCTATCGCCAGCTCCTCGACGGCCTCTTTGCCGAGCACGAGGCACACCGGAGAATGGTGGTGGAAACCCACAGCGCGGCGTCCATCTGTGCGATGGTGCGGACAGGCGTCGGGATTTCCGTCGTTAACCCCTTCACCGCGCTGGATTACGCTTACAGCGGCGAAGAGAGTGGGATCGCCATTCGCCGCTTCAGCGTGGAAGTGCCCTTTACCGTCAGCCTGATTCGCCCGCTGCATCGGCCGGGTTCGGCCCTGGTCGATGCCTTTGTTGCACATCTGCAAAACAGCGTGCAGACCCTGGTTGAACCACTGGAAAAGATGCTGAGCGACGTCAGGAAAGCATAAAGTCAACGGCGTCGGAGGCGTGCAGCGCGGCGGTGTCGAACACCGGCACCGGGCTGCGTTCTTCAGGCACCAGCAGGCCGATTTCCGTGCAGCCAAAAATCACGCCTTCCGCCCCTTCGCTGACCAGGCGTTCGATGACCTGGACATAGTAAGCGCGGGAAGCTTCGCTGAAGGTGCCCAGGCACAGCTCTTCGAAGATGATCTGATTGATGCGCGCCCGCTCCTCTGCGTCAGGGATAATCGTGTTCAGCGAGAACTCCTGCTCCAGACGTCCGCGATAAAAATCCTGCTCCATCGTATAGCGTGTGCCTAAAAGCGCCACATTACGCACGCCCTGTTTTTCAATGGCGCGGCCTGTCGCGTCGGCGATATGTAAAAACGGCACGGCGCATCGCAGTTCAATATGGGAAGCCACTTTATGCATGGTGTTGGTACAGAGCACAATGCCTTCTGCGCCAATACTTTCCAAATCGGCCGCCGCCTGCGCCAGCATCTCCCCTGCCTTATCCCACTCCCCCGCCGACTGGCAGGCTTCTATCTCGTGAAAATCGACGCTGTGCATCAGGATTTTTGCCGAGTGCAGGCCGCCGAGTCGCTGCTTGATGCCTTCATTGATCAGACGATAGTAAGGGATGGTCGATTCCCAGCTCATACCGCCAAGCAGGCCGATGGTTTTCATGGAGGTTCCTTTCTGAGTTTTTCACGGTGAAACAACCTTACCCTGCCGAGCGGACAGAAAAAAGGAGGCAAATGCCTCCTTTTCGCTAATGAGATAAAATGTGAATGTCGGACGCACTACTCGGCCGCAAGCCTCGGGCTGTGGCGGGAACGCACTGCCTGCTGCAACAGTACGCCGCCGCACGCCAGCATTCCACCCACGATCGCCGCCAGCAGAACAATCAGCGTTTTTCCCGGGCCATCTTTTTTCACCGGCAAAGAGGGAGAAAGCTGATAATTCACCACCGGAAACTGAATTGACTTGATATTGAGGGCTTCGAGCTGCTTCAGGAGATATTCACGGTTAAGAATCTCCGCATTCAGCTCCGAGACATCAGTGATCGATTTTTCGATTTCCAGCTTTTTGTTGAGCCCTTCGGTGCCCAGGGTCACTGAAAAATCTGGATCGTCCTTAATTGCCTGACCGTTGCTGTAAACTGGTTTATTAATTCCGGCCGCTTTTGCCACCTGCAGGGAATAATCCAGACGCTTGATTTTGGCCTCTTTGGCATTTTCCAACTGCGCGCGATCTAACGCCAGGCGCTGCTTTTCGACCTGCACTTTCATCATCACTGTGTCATGAATGTTCGTCATGGTTTGTGACACCACTTTATCCGCCACGAACCGCATGTAGCCAGCAAGAATAGCCTGCGCTTCTTCAGGCTGTGGACCCGTGAAGGAGAGCGTCCATGAATGGTACGGTGTAGTTGGCCCATTTTTATTATCTGCATCATCCAGGGCCCTCATTCGCTCAGACATCGCCACAATCGCGCGGTGTAGCTCAATAGGGTCAACATTCACTCCCTCAAACTGGCTCATCAACGAAGGGGTGGATTTCACATACTCCTCGAGCAAAACGGAGGATTTAAACTTCTTAATAAACAGATTAAAGAGGTTGCCACTGTCAATTTTCAAATCGACGTTCAGCACCTGTACAGTGGAGAGCAGTTGGTTAAGCGGCACCAATTGATTACGCTCAGCGGAGGTGATAACCGAATTGCTGGTCCATTTTTGCGGCAGAAGAAGGCTCACGGCAAATCCCAGCAGGGCGAAACAGAAGACCACACTCAAAATACGTTTTTTGGCATTCCACAGCGTTTCAGCCAGCGCAAGCAGGTCAATTTCTTGCGGCTCGCGGGAGGATAATGCGGGACGTGGGAAAGAGATGATCGCATCCGTTTGCGGTTTAATATCCATAGTAGACATGATTAGACATTAATTCTTCGTAGGGGTAAGTGCCAGCCAATATAACCTTATAAGAATTATCTGAAAACCCTAAACTTCTAATAAATGAAAAATACAGGGTATTCAGGAAGAAGTTTGTCAAAAGCTGGCGGATTTTTTTGGGGTCAAACAGCAAAACCTACGAAAACAGGCAGTTGAAAAACATGAAATCCCCCGTTGCATAGTGCGAGCCTAAATTTTTATTTAAAAAATCCTATTTTTGAGTATTCAATTAAATGCACTCAAAGAATTAATGAATTTAATAAATATATTTCCTGAATACAAAAAACCCTGCCATTGAGCAGGGTTATGATTTGCAATAACGGTGAATTAGCGGGCGAGCCAGCCCCCATCCACGGCGATGGTATAGCCGTTGATGTAGTCAGACGCGCTGGACGCCAGGAACACCACCGGCCCCATCAAATCTGACGGCAGGCCCCAGCGTGCGGCCGGGATACGGTCCAGAATTTCCGCGCTGCGCTGCTCATCGGCACGCAGCTGCTGAGTGTTGTTGGTCGCCATGTAACCTGGCGCAATGGCGTTGACGTTAATGCCGTGCTTAGCCCATTCGTTGGCCAGCAGACGCGTCACGCCCATCACGCCACTTTTGGAAGCGGTGTAAGACGGCACGCGGATCCCACCCTGGAAGGAGAGCATCGAAGCAATGTTAATGATTTTGCCGCCGTTGCCCTGGCTGATGAAGTGCTTCGCCGCCGCCTGAGCCATGAAGAACACCGCTTTGATGTTCAGGTTCATGACGTCATCCCAGTCTTTTTCGCTGAATTCAATAGCGTCCTGACGGCGAATCAGCCCGGCGTTGTTCACCAGAATGTCGATATGGCCGAATTCTGCCACTGCACGCTCCAGCAGCTGTGGGATCCCATCGATGTTGCGCAGATCTGCCGTCAGGCTCAGGAAGCGACGACCGCGGGAAGTCACCTGCTCGATGGTCTCTGTTGGCTCAACGATGTTAATGCCGACGATGTCACAGCCCGCTTCCGCGAGGCCGATGGCCATGCCCTGACCCAGCCCCGTATCACAGCCGGTCACTACGGCAACTTTACCTGCCAGAGAAAATGTATCGAGAATCATAAAAATTTCCTTACTCATTCGCGCCTGATTCAGACAGGCATAGGGTTAGCTGTCTGCGGCTTAGCGCAGGTCTTTCACGGCAACATGGTCCATATCATCAAAGACCTGGTTTTCGCCAACCATGCCCCAAATGAAGGTGTAGGCCTGAGTGCCGACGCCAGAGTGAATCGACCAGCTCGGCGAAATCACCGCCTGTTCGTTGTGCATCACAATATGGCGCGTCTCCTGCGGCTGTCCCATCATGTGGAACACACAGGCGTCATCGGCCATATTGAAGTAGAAGTAGACTTCCATGCGGCGCTCGTGGGTGTGGCACGGCATGGTGTTCCAAAGATTGCCTGGGTCGAGCTGAGTGAGGCCCATGCTGAGCTGGCAGGTTTCCAGCACGTCCGGCACGAAGTACTTATTGATGGTACGACGGTTGCTGGTGAGGTTGTCACCCAGCGTTACCGGAGCCACGTCAGCAGGGGTCACTTTTTTCGTTGGGTAAGTGGTATGCGCCGGGGCGCAGTTGTAATAAAACTTCGCCGGTTTTGCCGTATCGATGCTCGCAAACACCACTTCTTTCGCGCCTTTGCCGACGTACAGCGCATCACGATGGCCGATTTCGTAGCATTTGCCATCGACGGTGATAGTGCCTGGGCCGCCGATGTTGATCACGCCCAGCTCACGGCGCTCGAGGAAATAGCTCACGCCCAGCTGTTTACCGACTTCGCCGCCCACCGAGACGGTCTTCGCCACAGGCATGATACCGCCAACGATAATGCGGTCGATGTGGCTGTAGACCATGGTGTATTCGTCGGCGACGAAGACTTGCTCAACTAAAAACTCTTTGCGCAGCTCCTGGGTATCGAGCGTTTTGGCGTGCGCGCTGTGGATGCTTTGTCTGATGTCCACGTTATCCTCCGGTAAGAGTGTTCCATTTTGAAAAGCAGTTTTGCTTTTGTGATGAAACTATCTTAGTCCTCTCCTCAGCGCTTTTCAATTGCAATTAAAACAGCGTTTCACTTTTTCTGCATTTAAATACCAAAACTGCAAATGCGATCACGTTCGCGCGCAAATCCCTGGCCATGCTAAAAACAAAAAATATTTAAAAACAACAAATTAACCGATCTTTAAAAAAGAACGCAGGGAAAGGAAAAATCGGGAGGAAAACAAAGACATTCAGGCGAAGCAGAAAAGTGCGTGAGGCGTCACGAAAAATAAAACATCGTTTTGATAAATTACAAGCTGACTCATATGTATCCCAGCCATCACCAGAACTGACCTGAGTGATTCTGTAACTGGCCTTGCCCTTCCTCTGTGAAGGGCTTTTTTTTTGCAAAAACAAAAAGGGCCTCACGTGGAGGCCCCATCAAAAGCAGAGAGGTTTAATCGCGTTCTACCGCCAGCGCCACGCCCTGCCCGCCGCCAATGCACAAGGTCGCAAGCCCCTTTCGGGCATCGCGTTTAATCATTTCATGGACCAGAGACACCAGGATGCGACAGCCGGAAGCCCCAATCGGGTGGCCGAGCGCAATGGCGCCGCCGTTGACATTGACGCGCTTCTCATCCCACTCCAGCACTTTGCCCACCGAAATAGCCTGAGCGGCGAAAGCTTCGTTGGCCTCTATCAGATCCACATCGTTTAACTGCCAGCCCACACGCTCCAGACAACGACGCGTCGCATAAACCGGGGCGATGCCCATCAACGCCGGGTCGACGCCCACGCTGGCAAAAGCGCGGATCCGTGCCAGAATCGGCAGATTAAGCTCCATTGCCTTCGACTCGCTCATCATCATCACTGCCGCCGCGCCATCGTTGATGGAGGAAGCATTGCCTGCCGTCACCGAACCGAGTGAGTCAAAGGCGGGCATCAGACGCGCCAGCCCTTCGGCGCTGGCATCGGTACGGGGCTGTTCGTCGGTGTCCACCACCTGCGCCAGACCGTTCTTTTGCAGGTTCACCACCGGCACGATTTCATCCCGGAAGCGCCCGGAATCAATGGCCCGCCGCGCTTTTTGCTGCGAGCTGAGCGCCCAGGCATCCTGCAACTCACGGGAGATGCCGTACTCGCGGGCCAGGTTTTCTGCCGTGACGCCCATATGGTAATCGTTGAACGCATCCCACAGGCCATCGTGGACCAGGCTGTCAATCAGCTGACTGTTGCCAAGACGCGCGCCGGTGCGGCTGTCGGTCAGCACGTGCGGCGCGCGGCTCATGTTTTCCTGGCCGCCCGCGATAACCACATCCGCTTCGCCACACTGAATAGCCTGGGTCGCAAGATGCAGAGCCTTGAGGCCGGAGCCGCAGACGTCGTTAATGGTGATGGCCGAAACGGTATTCGGCAGCCCGCCTTTAATGGCCGACTGGCGCGCAGGGTTTTGCCCCGCCCCGGCGGTCAGCACCTGACCGAGGATCACCTCATCCACCGTCATAGGATCCAGCCCGGTGCGCTCCACCAGCGCCTTTACCACCACGCTTCCGAGCTCCACTGCGCTAAAGCGCGACAGCGCGCCCTGGAAGCAGCCAATGGGCGTGCGCACTGCACCTACGATAACGACGTCTTTCATCCCGACCTCTGCGCAAATAAACAGCGCCATAGTAGAGCATTGTTATCAAAAATCGGTGTAATTGTTTAAAAAAAGTGAGTTTTATCACAAAGGATTTTTCCTTCAATTAACATTCATCTGCCGTAAACCAGACTTAACTAAATCTCCGTCCCCTGGCCCGTCTGAAATGGAGTAAACTCGCCGCTGTTTTTTCGTTTTCTGGTTTAAAGATTCAAAAAATGTCTAAATTATGGTCAAAAGACGAAACCCTGTGGAGTTTCGCCTTATATGGTACTGCAGTAGGCGCAGGCACCCTCTTCCTGCCGATTCAGTTAGGCTCCGCCGGGGCGATGGTACTCCTGATCACAGCCCTGGTGGCCTGGCCGCTAACCTACTGGCCGCACCGCGCGCTGTGCCGCTTTATCCTCTCCGCCAATCTGCCTGCCAACATCGGCATTACCGGGGCAGTCAGCCACTACTACGGGAAGAAAATTGGCAACCTTATCACCGCGCTCTATTTCATTGCCTTCTTCGTGGTGGTGCTGATTTATGCCGTCGCCATCACCAACTCGCTGACCGAACAGCTGGCAAAACAGATGACGGTCACGCTCGGTGTACGCATGGCAGTGAGTCTGACGGTGGTTTTGGTGCTGAACCTGATTTTCCTGATGGGCCGCCACGCCACGCTGAAAGTCATGGGCTTCCTGGTCTTCCCTTTGATTGCTTATTTCCTGTTCCTGTCGCTCTATTTGACAGGTGACTGGCAGCCGACGATGTTCAGCGGCGGGCTGACGTTTACCCCACATACGCTGCACCAGGTGTGGCTCTCTATTCCCGTGATGGTTTTCGCTTTTAGCCATACGCCGATTATCTCGACCTTTGCCATCGACCGGCGCGAGAAATTTGGCGAGCAGGCCATGGATAAATGCAAAAAAATTATGCGGATCGCCTACCTGATTATCTGCCTGAGCGTGCTGTTCTTCGTCTTCAGCTGCCTGCTGGCGATCCCGGAAAGCTATATCGTCAACGCCAAAAATGAAGGCGTCACCATCCTTTCCGCGCTGGCGATGATGCCCGCCTCTCCGCACTGGCTGGCGGTTTCGGGCATTGTTGTGGCGATTGTGGCGATGTCGAAATCGTTCCTCGGTACCTATTTTGGGGTGATCGAAGGGGCGAGTGAGATAGTGCGCGCCACGCTGAACGTGGCGGGCGTGCGCAAGAGCCGCGCCTTCAACCGCGCGGCTTCCATTCTGCTGGTATCCGCCGTGACCTTTGTGGTCTGCTGTATTAATCCGAATGCCATCTCGATGATCTATGCCATCAGCGGCCCGCTGATTGCGATGATCCTCTTTATCATGCCCACGCTCTCCACGTACCTGATCCCGGCCCTGAAGCCGTATCGTTCCGTGGGCAGCCTGATTACGCTGATTGTCGGCCTGCTCTGCGTCTCGGTGATGTTCTTCGGTTAAACCGCACTGCGGCAGGTTTGCCTGCCGCACATTCCGTTAAACTATATTCCCTTCTTTCCTCAGCTATTCCGTTTACACTTGAGCGGTTAAGCCATTATGAGGAAACCGTTATGTCCAGCGTTAAACAGTCCGGCAGCTTTACTCTTGGCGATCGCGAAGTCTGGCGTCTTGGTTACGGCGCGATGCAGCTCGCCGGTCCTGGCGTGTTTGGTCCGCCAAAAGATCCAGAGATGGCGGTGAAAGTCCTTCAGGCCGCGCTTGAAGCAGGCGTGAACCACATCGACACGTCCGATTTTTACGGCCCGCACGTTACCAACCAAATCATTAAAAAAGCACTGCATCCGTACCCGAAAGAGCTGACCATTGTCACCAAGGTTAGCGCGCGTCGCGACGAGCAGGGCAACTGGTTGCCCGCACTTTCCGCGCCAGAGCTGACGCAGGCGGTGGAAGATAACCTGCGCAACCTTGGCCTGGAGGCGCTGGACGTGGTTAACCTGCGCAGCATGATTAGCGTCCACGGCCCGGCGGAAGGCTCTCTGGAAGAGCCCATGTCGACGCTGATTGAGCTTAAAAAACAGGGCAAAATCCGCCACATCGGTCTGAGCAACGTCACCGCAAAACAGGTGGAAGACGGCATGAAGCAAACCGAAATCGCCTGCGTGCAGAACTTCTATAACGTGGCGAACCGCCATGACGATGCGCTGATCGATACGCTGGCCGCAAAAAACATTCCTTACGTCCCGTTCTTCCCGCTCGGCGGCTTCTCACCGCTGCAATCTCAGGAGCTTAATGAGATTGCAGCGAACCTGAACGCCACGCCGATGCAGGTGGCGCTGGCATGGCTGCTGCAGCGCGCGCCCAACATTCTGCTGATCCCGGGCACTTCATCCCTGGGCCATCTGAATGAAAACCTGGCCGCCGCGCACCTGACGCTGCCGCAAGCGGCGTTAGACGTGCTGAACAACCTGCCTCAGGCGGCGCAGCACTAAGCGGCTACAGCGCCCCGAGATACTGTTTTTCCAGCGCACTGATGGTGCCGTCCTGCTTTAACTGGCTGACGGCACTGTCAATTTTCTGTCGGGTGGCCTCATCCCCCTTGCGCAGACCAATGGCGCTGGTCGACGCCAGTACCGGGTCCTTCACCACCTCGCCGGAAAAGGCAAAATCCTTGCCCGCAGGTTTGGCTAAAAAGCCAGCCTGTCCTGCCGTCGCCACCACCAGCGTGGCATTCAGACGGCCGTTCGCCAGATCGGCGTAAATGTTCTCCTGATCCGGATATTCCACCACGTTCACGCCCTGAGTACGCCATTTCTCCAGCGCATATTTCGCCTGTACCGAGCCCTGCAACACGCCAATATTTTTACCGCTCAGCGCCTCGGCGTTACTGCCCAGCGGCGCGGCTTTGGCTGAAATCAACCGGGTGTCGTCCTGATACAGCGACTGGGTGAAGTCCATCACCTTCTGACGCTGGGCATTAGGGGCCATCGACGACAGAATAGCGTCAAATTTCTTCGCATTAAGGCCAGGGATCAGCCCATCAAACCCGGTTTCCACCCATTCACACTTCACGCTGGCCCGTTCGCAGATGGCTTTGCCCACCGCGATGTCCAGACCGGCCAGCGTGCCGTCCGCCAGTTTGTATTCATAGGGCGGATAGGTCGGATCGGTGCCAAAGCGCAGCACGTCGTTTTCTGCACCAAAAGCACTCAGCGAAACGGTGGATAACAACGCCAGCCCGGCGATCACTTTTTTCATTTTTAGCTCCGGTTATTCAGTGGTGAGGCGATCGAGTGCGAGGGCAATCAGGTACTTCACCCCCAGAGGAAGGATATCGTCGTTAAAGTCATAGTCCGGGTGATGACAGTACACGCCGCCCTGTCCGAGCAGCGCGTAGGCGCCGGGTTTGCGTAACAGAAACTCGGAGAAGTCCTCCGAGCCGTTAAGTGGGGCAATATCCCGCTTAACGAAATTGCTGCCAAACACACGTTCTGCCGCGCGGGCCGCCGCCTTCGCCTGTTCCGGGTGATTCACCGTCGCCGGAGATCCATTGGCAAACCGGACGCTTATCTGACAGTCGCTGGCCATCGCGATACCCGAGCAAATCGCTTCAATTCGCGCTTTCGCCTGAGCACGCAGCCTCTCGTCAAAGGTGCGCAATGTCCCACTGAGCGAGGCGCTGGCAGGGATAACGTTCGGCGTCGTTCCGGCGTGCAGACTGCCCATGCTCAGCACCACCATTGCCGCAGGATCCACCGTCCGGCTGACGACGGTCTGAAGAGAACAAATCAGCTGTGCCGCAGCCATGATGGGATCGCGGCACTTCTCAGGTGCAGAGCCATGGCCGCCGGTGCCCTGGATGTCAAACAACACATCATCACAGGAGGCGAGCATCGCGCCATCGCGCACGCCAAAAACCCCCGGAGGCAGATGAGGGGCATTGTGCAGGCCGTAGATCTCATCCCAGCCAAAGCGGGTTTCCACCTCGTCGGCCAGCATTGCCAGTGCGCCGCCGCCGTTCTCTTCCGCAGGCTGAAACAGCAGCACGACCTTACCGTAAAACTCTCGATTCTGGCTCAGCCAGCCCGCCGCCCCAAGCAGCATCGCGGTATGCCCGTCATGCCCGCAGCCGTGAAAAGCGCCGGAAAAGGTCGAACGCCAGGCAGGCGTACCGCCCTCTTCCATCGGCAGCGCATCCATATCGGCACGCAGCGCAATCGTCCTCCCAGGCCCCAATTGACCGTGGATCACGCCGACTACGCCTGTACCACCGATGCCGGTCCAGGTATCGATATTCCACTCACGAAGCTGGCTGGCGACGCGCAGGCTGGTTCGCCGCTCGCCGAAGGCAACTTCGGGATGAGCGTGCAGATCTCGCCGCAGCGCGACTAACGCTTCAACGTCAAACACGATTTCAGGCAATGCACTCGCCATTCGGACCGTCCTCTCTATACTCAGGGGAGAAAAACTCGCTGGTCTGAATCTATAAGTGTTTTATTTTAAGGGTCAATTTTCCGTTTCTTATGCCTATAACCGGGCGTTATAGAGGGAGGCATTATCAAGACTTCACAGCTCAAATTGCTGGTCGCCATTGCCCGGCAGGGGACGCTTATCGGTGCGGCAAACGAGCTGCATCTGACTCAGCCCGCCGTGACCAAAAGCATTAAGGAGCTGGAGGCCCAGCTTGGCGTACAGCTGCTGATACGCAGCGGCAGCGGGGTTCGCTTCACCGACTATGGCGCAACGCTTTTGCATTCCGCTCGCCGCATAACTGCAGAAATGGAGAGCGCCGAACAAGCCATCGGGCAGATGAAATCCGCCGCGCCGTCGACGCTCAAAATCGGCGTATCGCTGCTTTCGGCAACGGTCCCGGTGTATCAGGCACTTAGCCGCTTTCGCGCACGCTTCCCGCAGACGCGGCTGGAAATCATGGAAGGGATGCCACGCCAGATTATCGACAGCCTTCGTAACGGTGAGTTCGACCTCTGTCTGGCCTTCATTGCGGACAGCGATACCATCGCCGAATTCACCTTCATTCCCCTCGCCCGCTGGCAGCAGCGCCTTATGTTCAGCGGTGCAGACACGTCACCTGAAGCGCTGGCGAGAAGCCAGTGGCTGTGGAATCACACCGCCGAAAGCTGGCTGCCGTTCTGGCAGCATCTACATGGTGAGGAGAAGAGTCCCCCGCTCCCCCGGATGACGTTATGCACCTCGTGGACGATTTACCGACAGCTGGCGCTGGAGGCCGACACGGTCAGCATCTGGCCGGAATTTCTGCTGCACAGCAAAGATGCGCCGAAGGGCTTATCGCCCCTGCCGCAGACTCTCCCGGCGATCACCTTAGGCTTTCTTGTGCGGCGCGATTGTGTTTTCAGCCTCGCCAGCGAGTACTTTATGGAGTGCGTAAAGGCAGAGCTGAAATAATTTTTTTACGTCATCGCAACTTTTCAGTGACCTCCGGCGAATTGTTCAGGGAAGACCCTTTTTCTCAACAAGACCGGAGCCGACCATGATTGCTGTGAAACACCGTTTATCCCTGCTCGCGACCGCCGCCGCATTCGGCTTATCCCTGATGGCCTTCAATGCCGAAGCGGCCCTGCCCGCTGGCGCCAGCGCGCCTGACTTCAAACTGGACGCCGCACTGGGCGGTAAACCCATGACCTTCTCGCTTCAGCAGGCTTTGCAGAAAGGACCAGTGGTGCTCTACTTCTTCCCTGCAGCCTTCACCGCAGGCTGCACGCTGGAAGCCCACGACTTCGCCGAAGCGACCGATGATTTTAAAAAACTGGGGGCAACAGTGATTGGTGTTACCGCCGGGAATACCGATCAGGTCGGTAAATTCTCGCAGCTGGAGTGCCGCAATAAGTTTGCCGTCGCCGCCGACCCGGGTGCGAAAGTGGCCGCCGAATACCAGACGCAGATGCAAATGGGCGGCAAAACGCTCTCCGATCGCACCTCGTTTGTGATTGCGCCGGACGGCAAAATCCTGCTGAGCTACACCGACCGCAACCCGGACGAGCACATCCAGAAAACCATGGATGCCGTGAAAAAATACGCTCAGTCACACTCCTGATAACCGACAGAGACGCGCCATGCTAACCGCCCTGTTCGCCGCCTTCGTTGGCGGCATTATTCTCAACTTTATGCCGTGCGTGTTCCCGGTGGTTTCGCTCAAGGCTTTTGGCCTGCTGCGCCACGACGGTAATACCGCCAGCGCCCGCAGCGAAGGCCTGGCGTTTCTGCTCGGCGTCGTAGTCACCATGATGGCGCTCGCCGGGATTTTGCTGGCTGCCCGCGCGGGCGGTGCCGCCGTCGGCTGGGGCTTCCAGCTGCAGTCGCCGCTGGTGATCTCCCTGCTGGCGCTGGTGATCCTGGGAGCCGCTCTGAACCTGCTTGGCGTGTTTGAAGTGGGGCTTTCGCTCCAGCGCGCAGGGGAAATCTCCGTCGGGAGTGGGGCGTTTGTCCGTTCGGCGCTGACCGGTGCGCTGGCCATTATCGTGGCTACGCCCTGCTCGGCCCCGTTTATGGCGAGTGCTATCGGCTATGCGCTGGTGCAGCCGCCCACAGTCGCGTTAGCCATTTTCTTCGCGCTGGCTTTGGGCTTTGCCGCGCCGTTCACGCTGATCTCGCTCTTCCCTGCGCTGGCAAAACGCCTGCCGAGGCCCGGCGCTTGGATGAACGTGCTCAAGCACGCGCTGGCATTTCCAATGCTGGGTGCCTTCGCGTGGCTGGTGTGGGTGCTCGCCCAGCAGGCTGGCACAACGGCACTGGGCGTGCTGCTGGCCGGTTCGGTCGCGCTCAGTTTAGCTGCATGGCTGTACGGCATTGCCCAACGCCGCCAGCTGGCAGGCCGGGGTTATCGGGTGATGTATTCGCTGACAGCGGCGTTATTGGTAGCGATTATCGCGCCGCTGCCGGGCGTGATGAAACCTGTTGAAAGCACCGACGTGAGTGTCAGTACCGCGCCAATAAAATGGACGCCCCAAACCGTGGCGGAACAGCGCGGGCACGGCAAAGCCATCTTTGTGAATTTCACCGCCTCCTGGTGCATCACCTGCCAGGTCAACGATAAAACCTCACTTTCGACCAAAGCGGTGAAAGAGGCGCTGGCCCGCACCGGCACGCTGTATATGGTGGCAGATTCGACTAAATTTAATCCTGATGTCGATGATGCGCTGAGCCAGTTTGGTCAGGGAGGATTGCCGCTTTACGTGGTCTATCCTGCCGACGGCGGCGCGCCGAAAGTATTGCCTCAGGTATTAACCCCAACACTGGTCGTTAATGCCCTTAATCAGGCGTCGGGTAAAAAGGCGTGATGCTCGCGGCGGCAGATCGCCACGTTTTCCCGGCGTCTTGCTGCAAGGCGGAATATGGATAAGGTGATTGTCCCGCGTGAAGCCTGGCCCACGTACATGGCGCGCGCCCAGGCCGGAGATCGGCAGGCGTACACGCAGCTGTTGCAGACGCTGGTGCCGGTTATCCGCGCGATTGTTCGTAAGCAGATGGACGATGAGACGCTGATCGAAGACGTGATTCAGGATGTGCTGCTAACCCTGCATCGGATCCGTCACACCTACGATCCGGCCTGCCCTTTTTTGCCCTGGCTGATGGCGATTGCCCAGGCCAGAGCCATTGATGCCCTCAGGCGGCGCGGGCGTCGCGAACGGCGGGAAGTGATGGATGATGACTCACTGCTCAGGGCAGAGGATCGCTCTCTTGCTCTCAGGGCAGAGCAGCTGGACGCAGGCGAAGAGCTGAGCGGCTTTCTCAATCAGCTTCCTGCCAGACAACGCCAGCTGGTTGAGCACGTCCACTTGCAGGAAATGAGCCTCGCCGAAGCGGCGCTGCGGCACAACCTGACGGTGTCTGCCGTCAAATCTTTACTACATCGGGCGTTGAATCATCTTCGCCGTAGCGGAGCCCAACATGGCCGATCATAACGCTCTTATCTCCGGGCTGGGCGACCACGCCGCCCCCGTAACACGCGTGAAGTCCACGGGATGGCGGACGTTTCTCTGGACCCTCACCGCCCTTCCCTGCGGCGCGCTGGCAAGCCTGCTGGTGTCACGTGAAGCAACGGACTGGACCCAGTCCGGCGCGCTGCTGGCCGGTTTACAACTTATGTTGGCCTTCGTAACGGGTCTGCTGGCGATTCGCAATGCGTTCACCATCAGCATTGCCGGGCGTCGGGGTAGCGGCTGGCGGCTGTTTCTTCCGCTGCTGCTGGTCTGGCTGACCACGCTCGGCCTGAGTCTCGGGCACCAGCCTGCGCATATCGACAGCCACGATACACAGTGTTTCACTTTTATGGTGACCGTCAGCGTGCCGATGATCGCCCTGGTGATCCTTTGGCTGCGGCAAACTCGGACCCTGACGCCGCTGCGTAGCTTGCTGTGTGCAGGCGCAGGTGTTGCCTGCATGGCGGTGACGCTGCTGTCATTTTGCCATCCGGTACATCTGCATCCGATGGATCTGCTGATGCACGTTGCGGCATTCGCCGTTGTTGTCGGCGCGACCGCGTTGGCTGGCTGGCGATGGGTGAAAGTGTAGGAGAGGAGAATGACGTGAAGACGGCAGCGCGGAGTCGCCCTGCCGTAAGAAGCGATTATTCGAAATAAGCGCCCGGATTCTCCGCCAGAGAGATAAAGGTATTGCTCTCGCGGTCCAGGGTGCGAATAACCCCTGATTCAATATCGTAGACCCAGCCGTGCAGGCGAATCGACTTGTTGCGCAGCCCAACGGCAACGGACGGATGCGTTTTAATGTTATTGAGCTGAGCGATGACGTTCTCTTCCACCATCGCATTCACTTTGTCCGTTTCGTTCGCCCAGGTCTTCTTATCGACCACC
This sequence comes from Enterobacter sp. CC120223-11, assembly GCF_900215375.1. Classification (GTDB taxonomy): domain Bacteria; phylum Pseudomonadota; class Gammaproteobacteria; order Enterobacterales; family Enterobacteriaceae; genus Scandinavium. The sequence goes on from NZ_OBEF01000004.1 coordinate 51,969, forward strand.
GCCTTCGCCGCGTCAGAATAGCGCAGCCAGTGCTGAACGGCAGGCATAGGCTCGAGATTTTGCGCCGCGGCAATCGCCTTCATCGCGCCACAGTTAGAGTGCCCACAAATCACAATATCGCTCACGCCCAGCGCAACCACGGCGTATTCAATGGTGGCAGAAACACCGCCAGGCTCCGGGCCAAAGGAAGGGACAATATTGCCTGCGTTGCGGATAACGAACAGCTGGCCAGGCTCCTGTTGGGTAACCAGTTCCGGCACCAGACGGCTGTCTGAACAGGAGATGAACAGCGCTTTCGGGTTCTGGCTTGAGGCCAGGCTGCGGAAAAGCTCTTTACGCTGCGGGAAAATATCCTTCTGGAAGTTGAGGAACCCTTCGATGATATGTTGCATAGCAAGATCTCTTTTTTTGTTTCAACAACGTTATGATGAAGATCACATTCTGTAATTTCAACGCTTGCGGACAGTTTACGACTTCGAAGGGTGGAGCTCACGTAAAAACTAACAATGAAGCAACATTGGCAGGCTGATGGCGGGCGACACCCGCCATCTTCTATCAGAGCTTGAGCATTTTTACCGTTTCTTCGATGTCGATTTCATCTTCCGAGTAGATCAGCGTCTTTTTCTGGAAGGTGGTGATCGCCAGCTTCTTCACGGAACGCATTTCACCCGCTTTGGCCGTGGCTTTCGGGCGAATGCTGTTCATCAACAGGCCCACCGACAGCACCGCATTCTCTTTATCGATTTTGTTGTCGACAGGCTCTTCTTCGCTGTAGACCAGATACGTTTTGATGGAGGAGAGTTTGAGGCGCTCGCCCGCAATGTAGATGTATTTGCTTTCCGGCAGCACTTTCACCGCAAACGCCGAGAGGCCTTTGGTATTGGTCGTTGGCTGAAACGTCACCGCCGCGTCTTTTTTGATAAGCTCCGGGTTGGCGACCTTAATCACGTGAAAATAGCGGTTGTCGCCGTTTTCATCTTTGATAAATCCAAACCCTTTGTCTTCAAACCAGGTTGTGATTGTTCCGTTCATCGCCATTACCGCCTCATTCATCTTTCACCAAAATTTTGCAGCGCGCAGTGTAGCACAATGCCGTGCAGGCTATGCCTTTGAGTTAAGTCTGGCCGATAAATGTTGGGGATGCCAAAGAGAATGCAGCGTTGAAGGAAGTACTGGAGCAGTGAAGGGATCTTTTGAAGCCTGCCAACCATCCCGATACTGCACTTCGGGATGTGTCTGATAACGTGGCTTTACATAAGGTCGAGCTATCATGTCCAGAGCTACACATACGGTATGTTTGAACCGCCTGTTGTCGATCCACTGCAGGGAGTGACGGCCGACGCTAACGGATACACTCATCTGGGTCTTCCTAAGAGAGTATGGGAGCGGTCAGTACGCTCCCAATTACTATTTGGCGACTACGCGCTTACGCCTGTCGCTCACCACCAGTCCGGCAATCATTAGCATAATCGCCAGGCCGAATATCAGGCTGGTCATGTTCGCGCCTAGTCCAATGCCGCCGTTATCGACCGGCTGGGAAAGCAGATCGCCGCAGGCCGCGCCGAACGGACGGGTCAGAATATATGCCGCCCAGAAGCAAAACACGCGATTTGCTTTAAAGATAAAGCAAGCCCCAGCGACAATCAGGATCCACGTGCCAAAGAACAGCGCCGCACCGTAATAACCGAGGTCAATGCCCTCCGCCAGCCAGTCCCCCACCGCCGTACCGAGGGCAAAGGTTGCCAGAATCACTAGCCAGTAGAAGAATTCCCGACTACGACTATTGATACTGTGAATCGATAGCGTGCCCTCCCGCCGATACCACACGATAAAGACCACCAGCAACATCACGCTAAATACCAGCGAAGAAAGCGGCAGCGGCACGTGCCAGGCATCGGTGAGATTATCAGTAATCAGCGTGCCAAAAACGCTGATAAACACCACCGTAACCCAGTACAGTACAGGCTGATAGCGCGTCGCCCGCATCTGGAAAAACAGCGATATCGCAAGCAGTGCGCCGGTGACTATCGAGGTATTGGCTAATCCAAAATGTAAATCCATGTTCAGGAAATCCGCCGCCGTTTCGCCCACGGTGGTCGACATCATCTTAATTAGCCAGAACACAAGTGTGATCTCAGGAACTTTATTAATCCACATAGGTGAAGTCTGTTGCATCGTCATACCTTTTTCCTCGCACTCGTTAAAAGTTGTACGATTTGCATCCGGGTCATTATCCAGGCGCTAACCAGCGCAACCACGAACGCGCCCAGCATATCAACCGGGAAATGCAGGCCCAGATACACTCTGGCCCAGGCCACCGCCAGCCCGGCAGTAAACAGCCAGGCGCCAGCAGTTCTCAAGCGTGCGGTCATCATCAGCGTGAAGGCAAAGGCCCAAATCAGCACCGCGTGATCGCTGGGAAAAGATGCGCTGGCAGAGTGAGCCACCAACGTATTACCGATGCCAACCACGAACGGGCGCGGTGTCGGCCAAACGTGACCTATGGTGACATTGATGAGCAAAGCAAACGCCGCACTGAGCACTGCGGTCATCACCAGCAGACGATTCTCTTTTTTACGCCACAGCCATACCGTCGTCAGCGGGAGCAGCCATAGCGGAAGTTCCGCCATCGCCCGCACAATGTTCAGCGCGAGGGGGGCTGGCATTTGTGATGCATTGATAAGTAAGAATAATGTTGCATTTATCGACATGAAAAAATTCTCATTGACCTGAAACCGTCCGACGGAAGAGCTGATACCCTACCGGCATCACCGAAAGCACCACGATGGCGAGTGCCATCCATTCCATATGGCTTTTAACCCACGGCACCGAACCGAGCGAATAGCCCAGAGTCATGAAGAACGTGCACCAGCAGGCGGCGCCGACGCTGTTCCACAGCATAAATTTACGCACCGGCATTTGTCCTATGCCCGCCATGAAGGGGGCCAGAGTTCTGACGACGGGAATAAAGCGGCCGATAAAGACGGTAGCGGCACCATATTTTTCAAAATAGTGCTTCGTCTGAGCCACGTGATGCGGTTTTAAGATCCGTTGATTGATAATGCGCTGACCAATTGCCGAGCGGCCAATCAGGTAGTTAAGAGTGTCGCCAGCAAACGCAGCGGCAATCACCACCGCCAGCGCCAGCGCGGGCGACACGGTACTGCTGACCAGAAAAGCGCCCAGCGCAAAGAGCAGCGAGTCGCCGGGCAGGAACGGGGCAATCACCAACCCGGTTTCACAGAAGATAATCAGCGCAATTGCGCCAAGTCCCCACAGCCCGTATTGGGCCAACAGTTCGCTAATATGTGAGGCCGAGAAAAAAGTGAAAATGTCATGCAGAGCCATTGGCTTCTCCGGGAGATTTCCGTATTGGAATTCCCGAATTATCAGCTTTTGACCATGACTAAAGCTCAACCTCTACATGACAATTTTGTCAGATTCGCGAATGCCGCCATTACAGCGGCAGTATCAGAGTAAAACAGCTTCCCTGCCCGAGGGTACTTTCAACCCGTACCCTGCCGCCGTGCAGTTCAGCAATGGTTTTCACCAGCGCCAGTCCCAGCCCGGTATTGCCCGCACTGCTGCGCGCATCGTCAACGCGATAGAAGCGGTCAAAAATAAACGGCAGATGCTCGGGGCTAATCCCTTCGCCATTATCCTGCACCGCCAGCAGAACGACGTTATCCTCCAGTGAAGCCTTCAGATGTACCGTGCCGCCCGGCCCGGTATGGCGAATCGCATTCGATAACAGGTTGGAAAGCGCTCGCTGCACATGGATAGCATCGCCGTGGAAAGAGACGTCGCCTTCGCGGGTTAAACAGATATTTTTCTCTTCCGCAAGAATGTCGTAGTAGTCCATCAGGCGTTCAAATTCCGTCTCGCTATTGAGCGGTTCCCGATGCAGCATTTCCCGGCTGTTATCGGCCCTGGCGAGGAACAACATTGATGAAATCATCCGCGATAGTCTTTCCCCCTCTTCGACAATCGCGGCGAGAGCATCCCGGTACTCCTGCGGGCTACGGTCTTTGCTTTGCGTCACGCTGGCGGCGGAGATCAGGTTGTTGATCGGACCACGGAGCTCGTGGGCGATGTCAGAAGAGAAGCGGCTTAGCTGCTTAAACGAGGCTTCAAGCCGGGTCATCATGCGGTCAAAGGAAGAAGCCAACGCGCTCAGCTCCGACGGCCAGTGCTGGGTCGCAAGTCTGGTATCCAGATCTTCGGCATGAATATACTCAATTTCGCGGCTGATCTTGCGCAAAGGCAACAGACCACGCCGCGCCAGCCAATAGCCGATCGAGGAAAAGACCACAATCGCTAGCGCTACCGCTATCTGCATCCGTTGCCAGTAGTCTTCAATAATTTCATTGTTTCGCGACACGTTGAGCGCCGCCTGCACCAACCACGGCTCGTTACCTTTCAGAATAAAATTGGTGGAGGCAATCAGATATTTTTCGCTGATATCCCCCCGATGATAGCGCCAGGAGCGGTAGGAAAAATCGCGGGACGGCGCGGGAAAATCGGCATTTGGCACGCGCATATTCTTCGACTGCGCCCAGACCTTACCATCAGGGCTAATTATACGAAGAGAAAGCCGGTCCTGGCGGGCGATAAACTCGAACAACTCCTGCTGCCAGAGGTCGGTTGGCCCCTGACGTTCGCTGATAGTCGTCGCAATTTCCTGCTGAAACTGAAGGGTACTGCGCAACTCATTTTCATCCTTCTGGCTGAGCTGGTTGCGCATCGTGGAGTACAGCAGCCCCGAGACGCTATACAGCACCAGCGTCATGGCCACGGAAAAGTATAGCGTCAGGCGAAGTGTTATCGATAAATTACGCGGAATCAGCATCTTGTCTTTCTTCCAGCACATAGCCTGCACCACGAATGGTATGCAGTAGTTTGACCTCAAAGCCATCATCAATTTTGCTGCGCAAACGGCGAATTGCCACGTCAATGACGTTAGTTTCCGGGTCAAAGTTCATATCCCAGACCTGCTCAGCCAGCACGGTTCGCGACAGCACTTCCCCGCTGCGGCGCATCAGCAGGCTCAGCAGCAAAAACTCTTTTTGGGTCAGCTCAATGCGCTTACCGTCCCGAATAACGCGGTGTTTATGGAAGTCGAGCTGTAGGTTGCTGATTTGCAGCACAGACTCTTCCATCGGCGCGGTATGTACCGTCTGGCGGCGCATGATGACGCGCACCCTCGCCAACAGTTCACTGAATGAAAACGGCTTAATGAGATAATCTTCTGCGCCGAGCTCAAGTCCTCGCACCCGGTCTTCAATTTCATCTCGCGCAGTCAGGAACATTACCGGCGTCGCTTTCCCCGCCTGACGAGCGAGTTCGAGTATTTTCCAGCCGTTCATTCCCGGCAGCATGACGTCGAGGATCGCCACATCATAATCGTTGGTCAGCAGATAGTGCAGCCCGTCAACGCCGTTATTGGCAACATCGACGACGAAGTCATTCTCTTTTAGCCCTTTTGCGATGTAGTCCGCCGCCATCGACTGGTCTTCAACCAAAAGTAGTCTCATTGTTCCTCCAGCAACCGTGCCGCATTCTCCTGCGAGCGAGCAGTTCGTTCAAACAGCAGGTATAAAACGGGTGTAATAAACAGCGTAATCAGTTGTGAAAAGAGTAGCCCGCCGACAATCGCCACGCCCATCGGCTGCCGAAGTTCGGCCCCTGCACCCCAGCCCAGCGCAATGGGTAACGCCCCCATCATGGCGCAAAACGTTGTCATCATGATCGGACGGAATCGCTGCTGGCAGGCCTGAACGATCGCATCATGGGCAGATAAATTAAGCTGCCGCTGCGCCACCAGTGCAAAATCTATCATCATGATGGCATTCTTTTTCACGATACCTATCAGCAGCAGAATGCCTATCATGGCGATAAAGGTGAGATCCAGACCGCAGAGCCGCAGCGCCAGCAGTGCCCCTACCGCCGCCGAAGGCAGGCCAAGCAGGATGGTCAGCGGATGGACCCAGCTTTCATACAGCACGCCGAGGATCACATAGACAACCGCCAGCGCCATGACGATAAGCCAAATTTGGCTGCTCTGAGACTGCTGATACAGCGCCGCCTGCCCGGCATAGCTGCCAAAAACCGACGCGGGCATCTGTAAGTCATTCTCAACTTTTGCTATTGCCGCGGTGGCATCCGACAGGGATTTACCGGGAGCCAGATCGAACGAGACGGTAATTGCCGGTAGCTGCCCCTGATGGTTAACCGCCGTAATCCCCTGCGCGCGCGAAATATGGGTGAAGGTCGTCACCGGCAGCAGCGCGTTGGAAGACGAACGCACGTAGATCTTCGATAGGGCGCTCTCGTTTTGGCGGAACGGCTGATTCACTTCCATGATCACTTGATAGCTATCTTCCGGGGCATAGATCGTCGAAACCTGCTGGGTGCCGTACGCCGCATACAGGTTGCTGCGGATCTGATCGATATCGACACCGAGGATCGACGCTTTATTACGATCGATCTGCAGGTCAGCCTCCAGCCCGTTAAGCTGCGAGTCACTGTTGACCCCCACAAAAACGCCGGTTTTTTTCATCCTGTCCATCAGCCTGTTAGCCCAGTCATTAAGCCCCAGGCCATCACCGCTGTTTACCGACTGCAGCGTGTACTGATAGCTACTTTTCGACGAACGACCGCCGATTTTCAGGTTCTGTACCGGACTAAAGAAGACGGTGATCCCTGGCAGATAGCGCGTTTCGGCGCGCATTTGCTGAACCACCTGCGCCATAGCCGGGCGCTGAGAGAGATCTTTTAGCGTCAGCACTACCTGTGTTGTGTCGTGGTCAACCTTAGTGATCATATCCGCCACTGTCGGGTCGGCCAGCAGAGTTTTACCAATCTGCTGTGCCACGGCGAGGCGTCCCTCATAGGACATGTCCTGCGGAGTATCGATATTTGCGGTAATTTGCCCGATATCCTCCTGCGGGAAGACGCTTTTCGGCGCGCTCCAGTAGAGGAAAATAGTGAATAGCACCGTGGCCAGCGCGGTGAGTACCATCCATATCTTGTGGGCGATAACCACATTCAGCACGTGCACGTAGCCCCTGAGCACAGCTTCAAACCCGCGTTCGAAATGACGGCTCCACGCTGGCTGCGGTTTCTCAACCTTATGCTCTTTAATCAGTAACGAGACCAGCAGCGGGACCAGCGTTAGCGAGGCCACCGCCGAAACGAGGATAGCCAGCGAGACCACCCAAGCAAATTCATGGAACAGCAGCCCCAGCGTTCCCGGCATCAGGAAAATCGGCAAAAACACCGCAATAAGCGAGAGGGATATGGAGATAACCGTAAACGCCACTTCGCGTACGCCCATCAGCGCAGCCTGCCAAATGGTCTCACCCTGCTCACGATAGCGCATGATATTTTCCAGCACGACAATCGCATCATCCACTACCAGCCCGACGGCGATGGTCAGCCCCATCAGTGAAATGCTATCGAGGCTCATACCCATCATGTACATCAGCGCAAAAGCGCCAAGCAGCGATACCGGCACGCTGAGCGCTGGAATAAGCGTGGCGCGAAGCTGGCGCAGGAACAGCAGGATAACGAGGATAACCAGCGCGATGGTCAACAGCAGCGTAATGTTAACATCATGAATCGCCTGACGAATCGACTGCGATCGGTCGTTAAGCAGCTGCATATGAACCGACGGCGGCATCTGCGACTGCAGTCGCGGCATCAGCGCCTTGATGGCATCGATAGTCGAGACAATATTCGCCCCAGGCTGGCGGCTGATGCTCAATACAATAGCCGTGTGGCCGTTCACCGAGCTGTAGCTGAGAGTATTTTCAATGCTGTCCTGCACGCTGGCGACGTCCGACAGGCGTACCGGTTGGCCGTTGCGGGTAGCAATAATCACCTGCGCAAAATCGGCTGCATTGCGCAGATCGCCTCGGGTTTGCAGCATCATCATCTGCCGCTTGCCGTCCAGTTCACCGATCGGCGAGTTCGTGTTCGCCGATTTCAGCGCCGCCTGTACATCGGTCAGCGTCAGATCCATCGCAGCCAGTCGGTCAGGGTCCACTTCCGCCCTCACGGCATACTTTTTCTGCCCGTTGACGGTGACTTCCGCCACGCCTTTGATCGTCGATAGCGCAGGAGAAATGAGATTATCGGTGAAGCGGTTGAGATCCGACAGCGTCATCGACGGCGAATCAATGGCAATGACGGCAATGGGTGCATCTGCCGGGTTAACCTTGCGAAACGAAGGCGGCGTGGTCATCTCCGACGGCAGTTTTTTCATCGTCTGATACAGCGCTGCCTGTACGTCGACCGCCGCTGAATCAATATTCACCGAAGGGTCGAACTCCATCACGATAGTGGTCGCGCCCTGCAGGCTGGTTGAAGTCAACGTTGATACGCCAGCAATGGTGGAGAGATTTTTTTCCAGGGGCGTCGCCACTGACGACGCCATGGTTTCAGGACTCGCACCGGAGAGCGAGGCGTTCACTTTGATCGTTGGCATATCAAACGTGGGCAACGCTGCGACCGGCAGCTTCGTCCAGCAGATGGCGCCGGTGACCATCACCACCAGCCACATCAGCATCACGGCAATCGGCCGCGAAAGGCACAATTCGGCAAATTTCATCAATTCTGCCCCGCCGTTGGCGCATGGCTTGCCAGAGCGACGGTCATCCCCGGACGCAACGCGTTACCGCCCTCAACCACCACATGGGTACCCTGGGCTAAGCCATCAACGATCGCCATCCCCTGCTGCATACGCAGTAGGGTGATCGCCTGCGTGAAGACCTGTCTGGTGCTACCTACGAGATACACGAAATGGCCGTCGGGGCCGTTCTGCACAGCCTGTGCTGGCAGTACCACCACATTCTGCGTTCCGGCATCAACGCTGATGTCTTCAAAGGCGCCTGGCCACAGCAGATATTCGGCGTTGGAAAAATGCGCCTTGAAAGTCATCGTGCCGCTATCTGTACTGACGGTGTTATTAATAAAATCGAGCTGGCCCTCAACCGCCTCACCTTTCGCATTTTTTACCCACACCTTGACCGGGCCTGAACTCTGCGCAGCCAGAACGGCATTGAGATTCGTTTCGGGTAAGGTAAAGGAGACACCAATGGGGTCGAACTGATTAATGCTCACCATCGGCGATGCGCTGCCGGGTTGCACCAGACTGCCAATATGAACGTTCACCGCCCCTGCTTTGCCGCTGATGGGAGCATAGATTTTGGTATAGCCCAGCTGTGCCTGCGCTGTTTCGATATCCTGCTGGGCGGCGCTGCTCTGTGCGGCATACTGCTGCTGGGCACTTTTTAAAGTATCCCAGTCGGAGGCTGAAATGTAGTTCTTCGCCCTCAGACTGCGACCGCGAGCCAAATCACTCTGTGCTTTACCGAGCAGCGAGTGCGATTCCGCCAGGGTCGCCACCGCGCGACGAAGGGAGGCCTGCTGCGTGCTGTCGTCCAACGTGAACAATAGCTGGCCCTGCTTGACGAAATCCCCTTCTTTGAACGCCACCGATTTTACCGTGCCGATCACCTGAGACTGGATATCCACCTGATTGAGTGACACCACGTGCCCCTGGGTAGACAACTGCAGCGGCACCGACTTTATCCGTGCCTGGCTCAGGCTTACAAGCGGAAGCTCCGCTTTATGCACTGGTGCGGCATCGCTACTTTGGTGGAAGATTAAGGAGGTGAAGAGACCAGCACCCAATATCAGACCGATGACAACTGCTGGCCTTGAGCGAAGTAATTTCATGGTAATTCACTGTCTAAGAGAAATGAAGACAGTCTACGCGCGGCAACGCTACAGGAAGCGATTATGCAGATGACAATCCTGTCATCTGCGGGTGGGATGGGGCCACTCGCCTCAGCGCTGTATGCTCTCCCAGTTATCCTTGCAGTATGCTTGGGCCGAAAGAATCTTTGCTTTCTGGCCAGGATGCTTATTCACCAGATACTCAGCGTTGCGCACGGGATAGAGCGTATCGCCTTTCTGTATTCGGTGCTCGCAGTATACTTCAGCCAGCATTTTAATTTTGCCCGACACCAGCACCAGCACATAACCGCGAGTGGCAGAAAAGTAAATAAAATCAACAATGGTCCATTCCACAACGTAACTCAACTCTTTCATGAGTGGTTAGGCTAGACTAGTCCAATTGTTACAATTTGTCACAACCGCTCATCGAAAATCTCGCATAAAGATCTCGATTAAGCACAGTGTTGGCTACAGTGAGTAAAACTATCGGAAGGCTTTACGCCATGCCCATTAGGATTCAGTAGGTTAGTAGAATTTAAGAATGGTCATGGAGCGGGTGAAGGGAATCGAACCCTCGTATAGAGCTTGGGAAGCTCTCGTTCTACCATTGAACTACACCCGCTTAGGATGGCCTTCGAGAAGGTGAAGGCATTATAAACCTAACGCCTTCACTGACAAGCCTTTGCCTGATTAAGTGGTGATATTCTGTGCACTTAACATTTCGGTTTGCTGCCCTGCGGTGGCAGGTAACGCAGCGGGTCGATAGCCGTAGCACGGTAGCGGATCTGGAAATGCAGCTTCACTGCATCGGTATCGCTGCTGCCCATTGTCGCGATCTGCTGGCCGATTTTCACCGACTGGCCGTTGTTGACCATCATTTTATCGTTGTGTGCATAAGCGGTAATGTAATCTTCGCTGTGCTTAATCATGATCAGGTTACCGTAGCCACGCAGCTGATTACCCACGTAGACCACTTTCCCTGCCCCTGATGCGTATACCGGCTGACCTCGCGAGCCTGCGATATCAATGCCCTTATTGCCACCATCTGCGGTGGAATAAGGTAAAACGACTTTTCCGCTCGTCGGCCAGCGCCAGCAGCGTTGCCCCACCGGTGGCCAGGAGGATTGCGGCACAGCAGAAGATGGCGTTACTTTTGCCGTTTTACCGCCAGAGGATTTTTTCGCACCGGAGCTGACGTTGACCTTTAATTGTTGGCCGATTTCGATAGTGTACGGCGGCGAAATACCGTTCATACGAGCCAGATCGCGCACGCTGGTACCGGTCATGCGAGAAATTTTTGACAGCGTGTCCCCACGTTTGACGGTATAGGTGCCATCAGAGCCTGATTTATTACCGGAACAGCCAGCCAGAACCAGCCCGATGAACAGGCACAGAATGAGGCGTAAAGGGTGTTTTATCAGGCGTCCTGCACTCACAGAAAATCCTCGGTGTCGGTAAAAACGGATGACATATGATACCAGCCCTGCCCGCTATGCCAATGTTTAGCATGCTTTAACTGTGCATTGGGGCTGTCACGCTCATAAAAAAAGCCCGGCAGCGAGTGCTAGCCGGGCTTTCGTTATGCGAGATGACTTACTTCGTCGGGCGCATTGCCGGGAACAGGATCACGTCGCGGATGGTGTGGCTGTTGGTGAACAGCATAACCATACGGTCGATACCGATGCCCAGACCCGCCGTTGGTGGCAGGCCGTGCTCCAGCGCGGTGACGTAGTCTTCGTCAAAGAACATCGCTTCGTCATCGCCAGCCGCTTTCGCGTCAACCTGATCCTGGAAGCGCTGCGCCTGGTCTTCTGCATCGTTCAGCTCGCTGAAGCCGTTGCCGATTTCACGGCCACCGATGAAGAATTCGAAGCGGTCAGTGATTTCCGGGTTCTCGTCATTACGACGCGCCAGCGGAGACACTTCTGCCGGGTATTCGGTGATGAAGGTTGGCTGAATCAGGTGCGCTTCCGCCACTTCTTCGAAGATCTCGGTCACGGTACGGCCCAGACCCCAGCTCTTCTCAACCTTGATACCAATCTCAGCGGCAATAGCTTTCGCTGCGTCGAAGTTGTCCAGATCCGCCATGTTGGTTTCAGGACGATACTTTTTGATCGCCTCGCGCATGGTGAGCTTCTCAAACGGCTTACCGAAGTCAAACGTCTGTTCGCCGTAAGGCACTTCGGTTTTGCCGAGAATGTTCTGCGCCAGGGTACGGAACAGGGATTCGGTCAGTTCGATCAGATCTTTGTAATCCGCATACGCCATATAGAGTTCCATCATGGTGAACTCAGGGTTATGGCGAACGGAGATACCTTCGTTACGGAAGTTACGGTTGATTTCGAACACACGTTCGAAGCCACCGACCACCAGACGCTTCAGGTACAGTTCCGGCGCGATACGCAGGTACATGTCGAGATCCAGCGCGTTATGATGAGTGATGAACGGACGCGCTGATGCGCCACCCGGGATCACCTGCATCATTGGGGTTTCCACTTCCATAAAGTCGCGGCCAACCATGAACTGGCGGATACCGGCGAGGATCTGGGAACGCACCAGGAAGGTTTTGCGGGACTCATCGTTAGAGATGAGATCGAGGTAACGCTGACGGTAGCGCGCTTCCTGATCCTGCAGGCCGTGATATTTGTCCGGCAGCGGGCGCAGGGCTTTGGTCAGCAGACGCAGTTCGGTGCAGTGGATAGAGAGTTCGCCGGTCTTGGTTTTGAACAGCTTCCCTTTTGCGCCGAGGATATCGCCGAGGTCCCATTTCTTGAACTGCTCGTTATAAACGCCTTCCGGCAGATCGTCACGGGCAACGTACAGCTGAATGCGGCCGCCAACGTCCTGCAGCGTCACGAAAGAGGCTTTACCCATGATACGACGGGTCATCATACGGCCAGCCACGGTGACTTCAACGTTCAGCGCTTCGAGCTCTTCATTTTCTTTCGCGCCAAATTCGGCATGCAGCTGGTCGGAGGTATGATCGCGACGGAAATCGTTCGGGAAAGCGATGCCCTGCTCACGCAGCGCGACAAGCTTCTCACGACGAGATTTCAGTTCGTTATTAAGATCGACGACTTCGTCAGCACCCGGTGCTTGTTGTTCAGACATTTTGGTTCCTCATAACCCTGCTTTCAAACTTGCTTCGATAAACTGGTCCAGGCTGCCGTCCAGTACTGCCTGCGTGTTGCGGGTTTCAACCCCGGTGCGCAGATCCTTGATACGGGAATCGTCCAGGACGTATGAACGAATCTGGCTGCCCCAGCCGATATCCGATTTGTTTTCTTCCGCCGCCTGCTTCTCAGCATTTTTCTTCTGCATTTCCAGCTCGTACAGCTTAGCTTTCATCTGCTTCATCGCCTGATCTTTGTTCTTATGCTGCGAACGGTCGTTCTGGCACTGAGTAACGGTGTTGGTCGGAATGTGAGTAATACGTACCGCAGATTCTGTACGGTTAACGTGCTGACCACCGGCACCGGAGGCGCGGTACACGTCGATACGCAGATCTGCCGGGTTAATTTCGATGTCGATATCGTCATCCACTTCTGGGTAAACAAAAGCGGAGCTGAAGGACGTATGACGGCGACCGCCGGAGTCGAACGGACTCTTACGCACCAGACGGTGAACGCCAGTTTCGGTACGTAACCAGCCAAAGGCATATTCGCCCTGAATGCGGATCGTCACGGATTTAATCCCTGCGACTTCGCCTTCGGACTCTTCGATAATTTCAGTTTTGAAACCGCGAGCTTCTGCCCAGCGCAGATACATACGCATCAGCATGCTGGCCCAGTCCTGCGCTTCAGTACCGCCGGAGCCTGCCTGGATATCCAGGTAGCAATCGGCGTTGTCGTACTCGCCGGAGAACATGCGACGGAACTCCAGCTGAGCCAGTTTCTCGTCAAGCACGTCCAGTTCGGCAACGGCTTCGTTGAAGGTTTCTTCGTCGTCGGCTTCAACGGCCAGTTCCAGCAGGCCGGAAACATCTTCCAGACCCTGGGCCATCTGGTCGAGCGTATCGACGATGGCTTCGAGCGCAGAACGCTCTTTGCCCAGCGCCTGTGCGCGCTCGGGTTCGTTCCAGACGTCCGGCTGTTCCAGCTCGGCGTTTACTTCTTCCAGACGCTCTTTCTTGGCATCATAGTCAAAGATACCCCCTAAGAACGTCGGAGCGCTCCGTGAGGTCCTGAATGCGATTTTTTACCGGATTAATTTCAAACATGGTCGATTATCTTTTTCTGGGCTTGTCAAAATGCGGTGATAAGAGCGGGATTTTAACGGATCTCCGCCCTTTTTTATAGGGAATACTGACGCTAAATTGGCCAGATATTGTCGATGATTAGCTGCAGGCTGCGGTTTCCGCGAAACTCGTTGATGTCCAGTTTGTAGGCCAGTTCCACTTCGCGTACGCCGTTGTCCGGCCAGCAGGTGGTATCAACGTTAAACGCTATACCGTCCAGCAGCGGACCGCCACCAACCGGTTCCACCATCACCTTCAAATGCCGCTCGCCCACCAGGCGCTGTTGCAGCAGCTTAAAACGACCGTCAAACAGCGGCTCAGGGAACATTTGCCCCCATGGCCCGGCGTCCCGCAGCATTTGCGCGGTTTCCATTGTCATCTCTGACGGTGAAAGCAGGCCATCGGATACGACCTCACCCTGCAATAATGCAGGATCCAGCCATTCGGTCACCAGCTCGCCGAAACGCTGCTGGAATGCTTCAAACTGCGCCTCTTCCAGCGACAAACCTGCCGCCATCGCGTGGCCGCCGAACTTGATCATCATGCCGGGGTACAGCGTGTCGAGCCTTTCCAGCGCATCACGCATATGCAGGCCCTGAATCGAACGACCGGAGCCTTTCAGCGTGCCGTCGCCCGCAGGGGCAAACGCAATCACCGGGCGATGGAAACGCTCTTTAATACGCGAGGCCAGAATACCCACCACGCCCTGATGCCACTCGGGATGATACATCGCCAGGCCACCTGGCAGCGCTTCGCTGCTGCGCTCGAGCTTCTCGCAGAGCGTCAACGCTTCCGCCTGCATGCCCTGTTCAATCTCTTTGCGGGTCTGGTTCAGCGCATCCAGTTCGTTAGCTAACTGCCGCGCTTCGCCGAGGTTGTCGCTCAGCAGCAGCGCCACGCCAACGGACATATCGTCCAGGCGACCGGCAGCGTTCAGGCGCGGGCCAAGCGCAAAGCCCAGATCGCTTGCCGCCAGCTTCTGCGCATCGCGGTTAGAGACTTCCAGCAGCGCCTTAATACCTGGCCGACACTTCCCGGCACGGATACGGCTCAGGCCTTGCCACGTCAGGATGCGGTTGTTGGCATCCAGCGGCACCACGTCCGCCACGGTCCCCAGCGCTACCAGATCCAGCAGCTCAGCGAGGTTCGGAACAGCAATACCCTGCGCATCAAACCAGCCCTTGTCGCGCAGATGAGTGCGCAGCGCCAGCATCAGATAAAAAGCAACGCCGACGCCCGCCAGCGATTTTGACGGGAAGTCGCAGTCGCGCAGGTTCGGGTTGATGATGGCTTCTGCTGCGGGCAGCGTATCGCCAGGCAGGTGATGATCGGTGACCAGCACGGGAATGCCAAGCGCATGGGCTCGTTCGACGCCAGCATGAGAAGAAATACCGTTGTCGACGGTCATGATGAGCTGTGCCCCGCGAGCGTGGGCCTGATCGACCACTTCCGGACTGAGCCCATAGCCGTCTTCAAAGCGGTTCGGCACCAGATAGGTGACGTTGCTGCAGCCCAGCTGACGCAAACCCAGCACGCTGAGCGCGGTGCTGGTTGCGCCATCGGCGTCAAAGTCGCCCACCACCACGATGCGCAATCCTTCACGAAATGCGTTGTGAAGGATTTCCACGGCCTGTTCCACGCCGCTAAGCTGCTGCCACGGCAGCATCCCTTTGACGCTGCGCTCCAGGTCGGCCGCGCTCAGCACGCCACGGCTGGCGTAGAGCCGCTGAAGTAGCGGCGGAAGATCCGCGGGCAGCTGCGCCGAGAGATCAGGCTCCCGGCGACGAAGTTGTATCTGCTGTTTCACGCCGATTATTTACCGCTGGTCTGTTTCTGGTGCTCATCGAGGAAGGCCTTCATCTCTTTCGGCCCCTGATAGCCCGGAACCACGTAGCCGTCGTTCAGGACGATAGCCGGGGTGCCGTTCACGCCAAACTGCACGCCCAGCGCATAGTGATTCGCGATGTTGATATCGCAGCTGGCAGGCTGAACGCCTTTGCCGTTCATCGCGTCGTCAAAGGCTTTGTTGCGATCTTTCGCACACCAGATGGCTTTCATATCCTGCTCAGGTTGGCTCTGAACGCCCGCACGCGGGAAGGCCAGGTAACGCACGGTGATGCCCAGCGCGTTGTAATCTTTCATTTCTTCATGCAGCTTGTGGCAGTAGCCGCAGGTGATGTCGGTGAACACGGTGATGACGTGTTTTTCCTGCGGTGCCTTGTAGATAATCATCTCTTTTTCCAGCGCGTTCAGCTTGCCCATCAGCAGCTTGTTGGTCACGTTGACCGGGCTTGCGCCGCTAACGTCGTACATTGGCCCCTGGATGATGTGCTTCCCGTCTTCGGTCACGTAGAGCACGCCGCTGTTGGTCAGCACCGTTTTCATGCCCGCAACCGGGGACGTCTGAATGTCCGTGCTCTGCACGCCCAGTTTTGCCAGCGACTGTTGGATCGCTGCATCGTCAGCATGAGCGCTACCGCAAAGTGCAGCCGCCAGCAGAGAGAACATTGCTAAACCTTTTTTCATAACCTTTCCTGTCCGTTTCGTTTTCAGCTCACGCGCGAGGGTGATGCTGTTGATGAAGTTGCCGCAGCCGCTCCGTAGCAACGTGCGTATAAATCTGGGTTGTAGAAAGATCGCTGTGCCCCAGCAGCATCTGCACCACGCGCAAATCCGCGCCGTGGTTCAATAAATGCGTGGCGAAAGCGTGTCGCAGCACGTGCGGCGAGAGCTTCTCGCTGTCTATTCCGGCGAGCACCGCATAATGCTTGATGCGATGCCAGAACGTCTGCCGCGTCATCTGCTGCGCGCGCTGGCTCGGAAAGAGCACGTCTATCGACACGCCGTTAAGCAGCCAGGGCCGACCATGTTCCAGGTAATTCTCCAGCCAGTACACCGCTTCTTCACCGAGCGGCACCAGCCGTTCTTTGTTGCCTTTGCCGATGACGCGCACCACGCCCTGACGCAGGCTGATGTCGCTCATCGTCAGCCCCACCAGCTCCGTCACACGAAGCCCGGTGGCGTAAAGCACTTCGAGCATCGCTTTATCACGCAGCTCCAGCGGCTGCTCAACCAACGGTGCCTGTAATAATCGCTCCACCTGCGCTTCGCTCAGATCTTTGGGCAAGCGCTGCGGCAGCTTCGGCGAGGCCAGCTGCGCACTGGGGTCGTCCGGGCGCACTTTTTCACGGTACAGATGCTGAAAGAAGCGGCGCATGGCGCTCAACAGGCGGGCCGAACTGGTTGCCTTGTAGCCCCCTTCGACACGCTCCGCCAGCAGAAGTTGCAGATCGGTATACTGTACCGTTTCGCTGTTCAGCCCCTGTTTATTGAGCCACTCAGCAACCATTGTCAAATCACGGCGGTAGGCGCTCAGCGTGTTTTCGGCGAGATTTTTCTCCAGCCATAGCGCATCGAGAAACTGTTCAATTTGGACGAGATCCTTTTCCATATGTGCCTCCCGGGGCCAGCCAACGGGCTCATTATGCCTTAAGGCAACGCCTTTCTGATACACTAGCGCAAAGTCATAGCAAGCACTGAGAGTTTTCGCGATGAAAATTGGCCTGTTTTACGGTTCCAGTACCTGTTACACCGAAATGGCGGCGGAGAAAATCCGTGACATTATCGGCGCAGAGCTGGTGACGTTGCACAACCTGAAAGACGATTCGCCGCAGTTGATGGCGCAGTACGATGTCCTCATCCTTGGCATTCCAACCTGGGATTTTGGTGAGATCCAGGAAGACTGGGAAGCCATCTGGCCAGAGCTGGATAACCTGAATCTCGACGGTAAAATCGTGGCGCTGTACGGCATGGGCGACCAGTTAGGCTACGGCGAATGGTTCCTGGACGCACTCGGCATGCTGCATGACAAACTCGCCAGCAAGGCCGTGAAGTTTATCGGCTACTGGCCGACGGAAGGGTATGAGTTCACCAGCCCGAAACCGGTGATTGCAGAGGGCCAGCTGTTCGTCGGCCTTGCCCTGGATGAAACCAACCAATATGACCTGAGCGATGAACGCCTGCAGGCCTGGTGCGAGCAGATCCTCGGCGAAATGGCCGAACAGTTTTCCTGATACCGACGTTATTGCTGCGCGGGCTGTTGCAGAATGGTCCGCCGTAAATCCCGCCACTCTCCGGCATCCATGCTGTCTGCCGCCAGCCACAGGTGGATTCTCTTGCGTCCGTCGACCCGACGTAAACGCAGCATCATGCCGCTATTAAGCACCCAGGGCGTACCAGAGAGATCCCATTCCTGATTCTGCCAGCGCACGCGGGCGTCCATCAGCAGTTTGAACTCACCCTGGCTTGCGTTAATTCTCCGCTGACTACGGACGCAGTCAAAAACGACTAACGAAAGCAGCAGAAGCCACAAAGGGGTATAACTCAACGGCCAGGGCATCAGCAAAATAAAAGCCGCCACCAGACCGTGGAGTAATAAAGAGACCCACTGCGCGCGCCATGAGACGCGTAAATCAGATTGCCACAGGACCACGTTCCCGATTCCGTGTCTGAATAAGTTGCACCATCCGTTGGAGTTCGGCATCCGCTGGCTTACCGTGATTCATCAGCCAGTTGAACAGATCCGGGTCATCATTCTCGAGAAGGCGAATAAACAGCGCTTTGTCGCTGTCGCTCAGCGCATCGTACTCATACTCAAAAAACGGCATGATGGAGATATCGAGTTCACGCATTCCCCGACGGCACGCCCAATGAATACGGGCTTTATTGTTAATGTCCATGTTGTCCTTCCTGACTGTCGATATTGAGTAGTTTAACGCGTTTTTTTCACTTACTTTACAGGAATATTGTTTATTGCGGCGCGAGCCCAGAGAAAATCCATATTAAATGCAGGGCATTGCATTATTTTACGCGCCGCCTCGTAAAACAGAATAATGGCACAAATGGGCTTCGGAAAGCGCTTGCATTGCGCTATAGCTCTTTTACCATTAGTCATTAACACTGCGTTAAGCTATTCAGGACATGACCATGGCTTTTACTCCTTTTCCTCCACGTCAGCCCTCTTCTTCTGCCCGTCTGCCGCTAACGCTGATGACCCTCGATGACTGGGCGCTGGCGACCATTACCGGTAAAGACAGCGAAACCTATCTGCAAGGCCAGGTAACGGCGGACGTCGCACAAATGACAGACCACCAGCATTTACTGGCGGCGCACTGCGATGCCAAAGGCAAGATGTGGAGCAATCTGCGTCTGTTCTGTGAACCGGAAGGCTTTGCGTGGATTGAGCGCCGAAACGTCCGTGACGCGCAACTGACTGAATTAAAAAAGTATGCGATCTTTGCCAAAGTGACCATTGCGCCGGATGACAACCGCGTATTACTTGGCGTGGCGGGGTTCCAGGCACGCGCTGCGCTCGCAAATATCTTCACCACGCTGCCGGATGGCGAAAATCAGGCCGTGCGTGACGGTGACAGCGCCCTGCTGTGGTTCGAACATCCTGCCGAGCGCTTTCTGCTGGTTGTCAGCGAAGAAACTGCTCAACGCGTGACGGAAAAGCTTCACGGTGAAGCCGCGCTGAATAACAGCCAGCAGTGGCTGGCCCTCAATATTGAAGCTGGCCTGCCGGTGATCGACACGGTGAATAGTGCTCAGTTTATTCCTCAGGCCACCAATATTCAGGCGCTCGGCGGTATCAGCTTCAAAAAAGGCTGCTACACCGGCCAGGAGATGGTGGCTCGTGCCAAATTCCGCGGCGCGAACAAGCGTGCCCTTTGGTCGTTGGCAGGCAGCGCCAGCCGCGTGCCGGAAGCGGGCGAAGATCTTGAACTGCAAATGGGTGAAAACTGGCGCCGGACCGGCACCGTGCTCGCCGCCGTGCAGCTGGATGACGGCAGCGTGCGCGTTCAGGCCGTAATGAACAACGATATGGAACCCGACAGCGTGTTCCGCGTACGGGAAGATACCGGCACACTGCATATCGAGCCGCTGCCATATTCACTCGAAGAAGCGTAATGGGCCCGTCGCCCGGAAAATTTCGACCGGGCGACAGCAATTTTATACAAAGCAAAAGTGGAGGGAGGGAATGAAACCAGAGATCAAAGAACAGACCCACTTCCACCGCGTGGATGCCCTTGGTGGCCTCGATATGCTTCAGGCCCGCTATTACAAGCAGCGTTTCGCCCGCCACGTGCATGACACCTTCTGCATCGGCGTCATCGACCAGGGCGCGCAGCGTTTTTACCGCTCTGGCGCAGAGCACGTAGCCCCGCGTGGGGATATCATCATCGTCAACGCCGACGATGTTCACACCGGCAGCTCCGAGCTGGAGCATGGCTGGGCCTACCGCGCGATTTACCCCCACCCGGATATGCTGAACAACATTCTGCGTCAGGTGCCGGACGGCAGAGACTTTGTGCCCTGGTTCCCGGATGCCGTTATCCACGATCCCGGGCTTTCGGAGCAGCTATTACTGACCTTCAGCATGCTCGATAAAGAGGGCAATAATCTGCTTAAAGAGACGCTGCTACTCTCTTCCCTCACTCTTCTCAGCGTCCGTTATAGCCGCACCCGTAAGCCCCCTGCCGAACTGCCTGCCGCAACCCAGCGTATTCTGCGGGCAAAAGATTTTATCGACAGCTGCCCTGAAGAAGATCATACCCTCACCCGGCTTGCAGAACTGGCCGGGCTCAGCCACTGGCATTTTCTGCGCCAGTTCAAACTCTTCACGGGAATGACGCCCCACGCCTATCTGGTACAGGCCAGGCTGCGGAAAGCTCGCACGCTGCTGCGCCAGGGCCTGACCATTCTTGAAACGTCTATCCTGTGTGGATTTACCGATCAAAGCCATTTCCACCGCCATTTCAAAAACTCTATCGGGCTGACGCCAGGCGAATTTATCAAGGCCTGAGCCCAAGCAATAACATTCAATACAGCATCCTGATGTACCTGTAGCGTTAACGGCATGTTCGTCACAGCCCGTTAGCGTAATTCATGAGAAAAGCCATCATTGAGTCCAGCTCGTACAATGAGCTGCAAAGTCCCCCTCGCTCGTCTTTCATGCGGGGCGCAATAGAAATGCTACCACTGTGCGTTTCCGTCATTCCGTGGGGGATCCTCGCAGGCTCAATGGCTATCCAGGCAGGCCTGAGCTTCTGGCAGAGTGTGGGTATGTCGGCGATTATCTTCGCCGGTGCCGCGCAGCTGGTCACGCTGGGGCTGACCATGACCGGAGCCAGCCTGTTAACCATTATCGTGTCAGTTTTTTTTATTACCTCGCAGCATTTTATTTATGGCCTGACGCTGCGGGAGTTTGTCTCCTGCCTGAAAACAAAACTGCGTCTGCCGATTGGTTTTTTGCTGACCGATGAATTATTCGCGCTGAGTGAAACCAAAGACAAACGCACGGAATTAACGCCGGGATATATGATTGGCGCCGGGCTGACCTTCTATTTATCGTGGAATATCTTCAGCCTGATCGGCATCGTTATGGCATCGTCAGTGCCTGACCTCGATAAATATCATCTCGATTATTCCATTGTCGCCACCTTTATTACCATCGTGGTGCCGATGATCAAAAAAATCAGCACGCTGGCAGGCGTCGCCCTTTCGCTCGTGCTCTCGATGGCTCTGAGCTATTACCAGGTTGAAGGTGCAATCGTGCTGGCGGGCCTCACGGGGATGTTCTCTTCCGTGGCTATCTCTGCGCTTTTTAAGGAGAAACAATGAGCTGGATCCTGATACTGACCCTGGCAGCCATCGTCTTTTTCAATCGTTATGTGTTTCTCGAACCAAACGTGCCGCTAAAAATACCGGGCGTCATTAATAAAGCACTTAAATATTCCGCCCCCTGTTTACTGACCGCAATTTGCGGGCCGATTATTTTGATGGACCACGGTGTCGTGCGCGAGTTTCCGCTGAACCCTTATTTCCTCGGCGCAATTTTCAGCGTCATTATTGCGTTATTGATCCGCAATATCGTCAGCGCAGTAATACTGAGCCTGGCCGTGTTTTATCTCATTAACCATTTTTTACAATAAGTCACAACAGGAGCGATCATGCGCCGTCC
Organism: Enterobacter sp. CC120223-11; assembly: GCF_900215375.1. Classification (GTDB taxonomy): domain Bacteria; phylum Pseudomonadota; class Gammaproteobacteria; order Enterobacterales; family Enterobacteriaceae; genus Scandinavium. The sequence goes on from NZ_OBEF01000004.1 coordinate 73,970, forward strand.
AGTAAATGGATATCACCAGTCAACGGAAATCAGGCGTTCATATGAAATTCTGCCTTTTCAGGGCGTGTGGACGTGGTTGACGGGGAAAGAGTTGCCGGAGCGAAAACCTCTCTGGAAAAACAGCTCAACGGAAATGGTAATGTGGTCGCTGAGCTGGGTGGCACTTGGCGTGGCGCTGACCACACTTTCGGTGATGCATGTTCAGAATACCGTCGGGCAAATTTTCTGCTGGCTGGCTGGTGCACTTTTTTCCGTCTCCGGAGCCCGCTACATCGTGGCGACCATTATTCATCACGGCGTGCACGGCCACCTGTATAAATCGCAGAAGGTCAATAAAGCGCTGTGTGAGGTGTTATCCACTCTGTTTATCGTTCAGCCTTACGAGTCCTATCGTCAGTTCCACGTGTATGAGCATCACGGTCGCGAGTTTTCTACCTTCGAGGATAAAGATCTGGCGGCTATCTATCAGCTGGGATTCACGCCAGGGAAGAGCAAATCAGCGCTGTATGCCCGCCTGCTCCTGACGCTGATAAGCCCGAAATTCCATCTGGTGTTTTTGTATGGTCGGGTGAAATCCAACCTTATTGGCGTACCGTTTTACCGTCTGATGATGACCCTTGTGTGGTTCGCCACGCTTGGCGTGCTGGGCTATTTTGCGGGCCCGCTGGGCACGCTGCTTATTCTGCTGATGCCCTTTATCGTGCTCTACCAGATGGCGTCCCTGATGCATCTGCTGACGGAACACGTCTGGCTGGTACGCAAGGAAGGCGAATCGGTACGTGACAGCCACATTAATAACTGCCTGGCGCGCTTCTGCGGTTCGATGTGTCCGCCTGATTTCAGTGTTAAGCACTGGGGACACTGGAGCCAATGGGCGGCAATGCACCTGTTTGTGCACCTGCCCTGCCGGATGCTGTTTGTTCAGGGTTCGCTGGTCTGCCACGACTGGCACCATCGCCACGGCAGCGTGCGTCAGTGGTATGACTATGCCCGTCTGCGTGAACTGCACGCGCAGAAATTAGCCACGCAGGAGCGTTATGACTACATCGATATCTGGGGTGTGCATAACGCGCTGGATTACGTGCTCAGCACGCTGAGTGAGGCGCCTGCAATCAGGCTGGAGCAGCTGACGTATCGACTGAATTAACCCGTCATTGAGAGAGTTGTGTCCGAATTAATGCCTTCTGCCAATGGCGGCTGGCATTAACCCCTGGTGTTGTTAATGGTCTTTGACCGCCCGATCGTCAGGACGTATACGGCTGACGATCGGGATTTTTTTCGCCTGAATTTGGCTCAGACCTTCCCGACATAGAGATAAATCGCCAGAAAGTGGCACACGCTGCCGCCGAGCACAAAGCCGTGCCAGATGGCATGGTTGTAGGGAATACGCTTACAGACGTAGAAAATGACCCCCAGCGAATAGACCACGCCGCCCGCCGCCAGCAGCGTCACGCCCCCCGCCGACAGCTTCACCGCCAGCTGATAGACCACAATCAGCGACAGCCAGCCCATAGTCAGATAGGTTACCAGCGACAGAATTTTGAAGCGGTGTGCAATGGTCAGCTTGAACAGGATGCCGAGCAGCGCCAGGCTCCAGATAACAATCATTAATCCGCGCGCCAGCGCTGAATCCAGACCAACCAGCAGGAACGGCGTGTAGGTTCCCGCAATCAGCAGATAGATGGCACAGTGATCGAACTTTTTCAGCCAAAGCTTTGCCCGCTGATGGGGCACCGCATGGTACAGCGTCGAGGCCAGAAACAGCAGGATCATGCTGCCGCCGTACAGGCTGTAGCTGGCGATGGCCGTGGCGCTGGCATTGGCATCCACCGCCTGTACCAGCAGCAGCACAAGGCCGACGATTCCGAACACCAGCCCGATGCCGTGGCTGATGCTGTTGGCGATTTCCTCCGCCAGTGAATAACCCTGCGCAATGAGCGGTTTGCTAGCCATGCTGTACTCCGAAAGGGAAAAGACGTTAACGCCTCACTAGCCTAACTGAGAATGATTCCAGTGAACACATGTTCGCTAAAATAAAAACGCACACATTTACAACCCGTTTAAAATCAATTTATTAGCCACTATTTTCGCCTCACAGATGTTTCTTAAAATCAAATGCGCTCGAATTCAATCACATAGAACTGCTGCTGATCGGGGTAGATGTCTGCAATGACCGACTTCAGCTCGGGCAAAGTCATATTCTCCTGCTGTGCATGCTGCTGCGTGAGCGTATCCAGCGTGACCTGCGAAGTGGCCGTTACCCGAATCGAGCAAAAATAGTCGTCGTCTTCGAAGCGCCCGACGCGCAGCACGTCCCCGATTTTAAAGTGTGATTCGCTGGCATCGCGGATGGTGATGGTTTTACGCCCGGCCAGTATGTCTTCCTGAAAGCGCTGAAAAAAAGTGATGTCGTTCGGGGTCATGGTATGATTCCTGTATCGAATTTGCCGGATGAGTGCCTGCCAACGTGAGCCTGTTCTCCCACGCCGCTATCGCCAGTCTCAACAATCTTGAGATGATGGTCTACCAGTATGTCATTAAAAACCGTGACAAAGTCACGTATATGACAATTCGCGAACTGGCTGACGCAGCGGACGTCTCCACGACCACGGTGCTGCGCTTCTGCCGCAAACTGGGCTGTGAAGGCTATTCCGAATTTCGGGTTCGTTTTAAACTCTATTTGGAACAGAATGACACGCAGCAGAGCAACGTTGCCGCCAGCGAAATGATCAGCTTTTTCAAAAGCATTAATAATGATGAATTTGATAAGCTGATTGATGACACCGTCGATATTATTCTGGCATCGGAGCGCATTATTTTTGTCGGGGCTGGAACCTCCGGGGCATTAGCAAAGTATGGCGCACGGTTTTTCTCAAATGTTGGAAAATTCAGTAATCATATTGATGACCCTTATTTCCCCGTCACCAATGACATGGCCAAAAATGCGCTTGCGATTGTGCTTTCCGTTTCCGGGGAAACGGAAGAGATCCTGCGCTTCGCCGGTCAGTTCAGCCTTCATCGCTGTAAGGTGCTCTCCATCACCAGCCATGAGCATTCACGACTGGCAAAACTTGCCGACTATAATATCTCCTGGCATATATCACCGATTCGCATTGGTGGCGTTTACGATATTACAACCCAAATTCCGGTGATATATATTCTTGAAACGCTGGGGCGCAAACTGGCGAAGAAACTGGCATAAAAAAACAGCCTGTTTTTTGAATGTAACAAGTTACCCACGGATGAATTTGTTATATCGTGACATTTATTTCCCCTTTGTTAGACTCGATCCCAATACGTAATATCACGGGAACGATAAAGATGAAGAAACTAACCTTACCAAAAGACTTTTTGTGGGGCGGCGCAGTGGCGGCGCACCAGGTTGAAGGCGGCTGGAACAAAGGCGGCAAAGGCCCAAGCATCTGCGACGTGCTGACCGGCGGTGCGCACGGCGTTCCACGCGAAATCACTCAGGAAGTGGTACCGGGAAAATACTATCCGAACCACGAAGCAGTGGAGTTTTACAGCCACTATAAAGAAGACATTAAGCTGTTTGCGGAAATGGGCTTCAAATGTTTCCGTACCTCGATTGCCTGGACACGAATCTTCCCGAAAGGGGACGAAACCCAGCCCAACGAAGAGGGCCTGAAGTTCTACGACGACATGTTCGATGAGCTGCTGAAATACAACATTGAACCTGTTATCACGCTTTCCCACTTTGAGATGCCGCTGCACCTGGTGCAGGAGTACGGCGGATGGACCAACCGTAAAGTGGTCGATTTCTTTGTGCGCTTCGCCGAAGTGGTCTTCGAGCGCTACAAGCACAAAGTGAAATACTGGATGACCTTCAACGAGATCAACAACCAGCGTAACTGGCGCGCGCCACTGTTCGGCTACTGCTGCTCTGGCGTGGTCTACACCGAACACGACAACCCTGAAGAAGTGATGTACCAGGTGCTGCACCATCAATTCGTTGCCAGCGCACTGGCGGTGAAAGCAGCACGCCGAATCAATGCCGAAATGCAGGTTGGCTGCATGCTGGCAATGGTGCCGCTCTATCCGTTCTCCTGCAAACCGGAAGACATGATGTTTGCCCAGGAATCCATGCGCGAGCGCTATGTCTTCACCGATGTGCAGCTGCGTGGCTACTACCCAACCTACGTGCTCAACGAATGGGAACGTCGTGGCTTTAACATCGTGATGGAAGAAGGCGATGCACAGATCCTGCGTGAAGGTGCCTGCGATTACCTCGGCTTCAGCTACTACATGACCAACGCAGTGAAGGCCGAAGGCGGCAGCGGTGATGCCATTTCAGGCTTTGAAGGCAGCGTACCAAACCCGCACGTGAAGGCGTCCGACTGGGGCTGGCAGATTGACCCGGTAGGCCTGCGCTATGCGCTGTGCGAGCTGTACGAACGCTATCAGAAACCGCTGTTTATCGTGGAAAACGGCTTCGGCGCGTATGACAAAGTGGAAGCTGACGGCAGCATCAACGACGACTACCGCATCGACTACCTGCGCGCCCATGTTGAAGAGATGATGAAAGCGGTCACCCACGATGGCGTGGAGCTGATGGGTTACACGCCGTGGGGCTGCATCGACTGTGTCTCCTTCACCACCGGCCAGTACAGCAAGCGCTACGGCTTTATCTACGTCAACAAGCACGACGACGGCACCGGCGACATGTCGCGCTCCCGCAAGAAGAGCTTCAACTGGTACAAGGAAGTGATTGCCAGCAACGGCGAGACTCTTTGACGCCTACCCCTCACCCCGGCCCTCTCCCCAAAGGGGCGAGGGGGAAAATCAAAAACAACTTAGTACTGCCCCTCTCCCAATAGGGGCGAGGAAGAAAGTCAAAACAACTTAGTACTGCCTCTCTCCCAAAAGGGGCGAGTGAGAGAATCAAAAACGGCTCAGGTCAGTCCCCTCTCCCCTTTGGGGAGAGGGTTAGGGTGAGGGGCAAAGCGCTAACGTCCGCCCGCTAACTCCAAAAAACTCCCGGTCACATAAGACGCCTTCTCGCTCAGCAGCCAGACTATCGCCTGGGCCACTTCCTCCGGCTGCCCACCGCGCTGCATCGGCAGCATCGACTTCACGCGATCGACCCGCCCTGGCTCCCCGCCTGACGCATGCATTTCGGTATAAATCAGCCCAGGACGCACGCAGTTGACGCGAATGCCCTGCGCCGCCACTTCCAGCGCCAGCCCCGTTGTCAGCGTATCGACCGCGCCTTTGGAGGCCGCGTAATCGACATACTCGAATGGCGCACCCAGGCGTGACGCTGCCGAAGAGACATTCACAATCGCACCGCCCTTCCCACCGTGTTTACGGGACATCCGCTTCACCGCCTCGCGGCAGCAAAGAAAATAACCGGTAACGTTGGTCGCCAGCACATGGTTGATGCGCTCGGCGGTAAGATTTTCGATCGTACTCTGCTGAAACAGGATCCCGGCATTATTCACCAACGCGGTCAGCGGCTCGTTCTCTCTGTCCAACGTTTCAAAGAGCGTGACGACCTGAGCTTCATCGCTGATGTCCGCCCGCACGGCGAATGCCTTTCCTCCACGTTCGACGATCTCATTCACCACCTGCGTGGCGGCTTTAATGTTGTGGTGATAGTTCACCGCAACGGTGTAGCCTTCCTGCGCCAGCAGCAGGGCCGTCGCCCTGCCAATTCCGCGGCTTGCGCCAGTGACCAGTGCAATTCCCATTAGTTTCTCCCATAAAAAAGAGCGCCGAAGCGCTCTTTAAAGATAGTTGAATCAACCGATTACTGATATTCGCTCATCGGCACGCAGGAGCAGAACAGGTTACGGTCGCCGTAAACGTCATCCAGACGCTTAACCGTCGGCCAGTATTTGTTCGCCATGCCTGCCGGGAATACTGCCAGCTCGCGGCTGTAGCCATGATGCCATTCAGCTACCAGCTCATTCTGCGTGTGCGGCGCGTTAACCAGCGGGTTATCTTCCAACGTCCACTCACCGCCTTTCACGCGATCGATTTCACTGCGGATCGCCAGCATTGCATCAATGAAACGGTCCAGTTCCACTTTGCTCTCGGACTCCGTCGGTTCAACCATCAGCGTACCCGCAACCGGGAAGGACATGGTCGGCGCGTGGAAACCGTAGTCAATCAGGCGCTTGGCAATGTCCAGCTCGCTGATGCCAGTCTCTTCCTTCAGAGGACGAATATCGAGAATGCATTCGTGCGCCACGCGGCCATCGCGTCCGGTGTACAGCACCGGATAGGCATCCTTCAGGCGGGTCGCAATGTAGTTAGCATTCAGGATAGCCACCTGGCTTGCCTGCTTGAGACCTTCCGAGCCCATCATGCGGATATACATCCAGCTGATCGGCAGAATGGAGGCACTGCCGAACGGCGCGGCGGACACTGCGCCCTGACGGGTCAGCATGCCTTCAATCTGCACAACGCTGTGGCCTGGAACGAACGGCGCCAGGTGCGCTTTCACGCCAATCGGGCCCATGCCCGGGCCGCCGCCGCCGTGTGGGATACAGAAGGTTTTATGCAGGTTGAGGTGCGACACGTCTGCGCCGATAAAGCCCGGAGAGGTGATACCGACCTGCGCATTCATGTTTGCACCGTCCAGATATACCTGGCCGCCATACTGATGCACGATGTCGCACACTTCACGGATCGTCTCTTCGTACACACCGTGGGTGGACGGGTAAGTCACCATGATGCAGGACAGGTTCGCGCCAGTTTGCTCGGCTTTCGCACGCAGATCCGCCAGATCGATATTGCCCTGTTTGTCACACGCCACGACCACAACCTGCATTCCTGCCATCTGTGCAGATGCCGGGTTGGTGCCGTGCGCGGAGCTTGGGATCAGGCAGATATCGCGGTGCCCTTCGTTGCGGCTTTCGTGGTAGTGACGAATCGCCAGCAGGCCCGCGTATTCGCCCTGCGCGCCTGAGTTTGGCTGCATGCAAAGCGCATCGTAACCGGTCAGCTTCACCAGCCAGTCGGAAAGCTGGTTGATCATCTGATGGTAGCCTTCCGCCTGATCGGCCGGGCAGAACGGGTGCAGCTCGGCAAATTCAGGCCAGGTGATTGGGATCATCTCTGCGGCGGCGTTCAGCTTCATGGTGCAGGAGCCCAGTGGGATCATCGCCTGATTCAGCGCCAGATCTTTGCGCTCCAGCGAGTGCATGTAGCGCATCATCTCGGTTTCGCTGTGATAGCGGTTGAACACCGGATGGGTGAGGATCTCATCTTCGCGCAGCATCGCCTGCGGGATCGAACGGCTGTCGTGGGCAACGTCTTTATCGAGCGTGTCCACGTTCAGGCCGTGATTATCCCCCACCAGCACAGCCAGCAGCGCCAGCACGTCTTCGCGGGTGGTGGTTTCATCCAGCGTAATGCCAACGGCGTTGTGAATGTCGCTGCGCAGGTTGATCTCTGCCGCTTCGGCACGCGCCAGTACGGCTGCTTTGTCCGCCACTTCCACGCACAGGGTGTCGAAGTAGTGCGCATGACGCAGCTTCAGGCCTTTCTGTTGCAGGCCCGCAGCCAGAATATCGGCCAGACGGTGAATGCGGCTGGCAATACGCTTCAGGCCACCCGGGCCGTGGAAGACGGCATAGAGGCTGGCGATATTCGCCAGAAGCACCTGAGAGGTACAAATGTTGGAGTTCGCTTTCTCGCGGCGGATGTGCTGCTCGCGGGTCTGCATCGCCATGCGCAGCGCGGTGTTACCGGCGGCATCTTTGGAAACGCCGATGATACGGCCTGGCATGGAGCGTTTGAATTCATCTTTTGCGGCGAAGAAGGCTGCATGCGGGCCGCCGTAGCCCATCGGTACGCCGAAGCGCTGGGCGGAGCCGAACACGATATCCGCGCCTTGTTTGCCCGGCGCCGTCAGCAGCACCAGCGCCATAAAATCAGCGGCGACGCTGACAATGACCTTGCGCGCTTTCAGTTCGTCGATCAGTTTGCTGTAGTCATGCACTTCGCCGGTGGTGCCCACCTGCTGCAGCAGCACGCCGAACACGTCCTGATGATCGAGCGCTTTTTCCGCGTCGTCGACAATCACTTCGAAACCGAAGGTTTCCGCACGGGTACGCACCACGTCCAGCGTCTGCGGGTGAACGTCGGCGGCAACGAAGAAGCGGTTTGCATTTTTCAGCTTGCTCACACGTTTTGCCATCGCCATTGCTTCGGCAGCGGCTGTCGCTTCGTCCAGCAAAGAAGCGGATGCAATATCCAGCCCGGTGAGATCGAGGGTGACGGTCTGATAGTTCAGCAGCGCTTCCAGTCGCCCCTGCGACACTTCCGGCTGATACGGCGTATAAGCGGTGTACCAGCCCGGATTTTCCAGCATGTTGCGCAGAATAACCGGCGGCAGCTGCACGGCGGTGTAACCCATGCCGATGTAAGACTTAAAGCGCTTGTTACGGCTGGCGATGGCTTTCAGCTCGGCGAGGGCCGCGAATTCTGTGGTGGCGTCACCGATCTGCGGTGGCGTTGCCAGCTGAATGTCCTGTGGCACAATCTGGCCGGTCAGCGCGTTTAACGATTCTGCGCCAACGGTGTTCAGCATCTCCTGCTGTTGTGCCGCATCCGGGCCGATATGGCGTTCGATAAAAGCGCCGCGATGTTCAAGCTGACTTAGCGTCTGGGTCATGAGCGATGGTTCCTGAAACGTGCAGTGAATCGATTGTCCTGAAATGAACTGCCCGGCGGCGCGAGTGCTTACCGGGCCTACAAAAGCTCCCTCAGAGAGAGGGAGGAAAACAATTACTCGTCTTCTAACAGCGCTTCGTACGCGGTGGCATCCAGCAGGGCTGCCACTTCAGCTTCGTCGCTGGCTTTGATTTTGAAGATCCAGCCCGCGGCATAGGGCTCGCTGTTCACCAGCTCTGGGGAATCGCTCAGCTCGTCGTTGACGGCCACGATTTCACCGCTGATTGGCGCATAAATGTCGGAGGCCGCTTTTACGGATTCCGCTACGGCGCAGTCATCGCCTGCGGCAACGGTTTTACCCACTTCCGGCAGATCGACAAACACCATGTCGCCGAGCAGCTCCTGTGCGTGCTCGGTGATGCCCACGGTGTAAGAGCCATCGGCTTCTTTACGCAGCCATTCGTGTTCTTTGCTGTATTTCAGTTCGGCAGGTACATTGCTCATTCACATTTCTCCAGAAAAAATAATCGCTTACACAACGGCTTTGCCATTGCGTACAAAAACAGGTTTCGTCACTTTGACCGGCATTTCACGGTTGCGGATTTGCACCACTGCCGTTTCGCCAATGCCCGCAGGCACGCGGGCCAGCGCAATGCTGTAGCCAAGCGTCGGGGAGAAGGTGCCGCTGGTGATAATGCCTTCGTGCTGGTTGCCCTGGGAATCGCTGAAGCGCACTGGCAGCTCGCCGCGCAGCACGCCTTTCTCGGTCATCACCAGACCGACAAGCTGTTCGGTGCCGTGCTGACGCTGGGATTCCAGCGCTTCGCGGCCGATGAAGTCACGGTCGGCCGGTTCCCAGGCAATGGTCCAGCCCATGTTGGCCGCCAGGGGCGAAACGCTTTCGTCCATCTCCTGACCGTACAGATTCATGCCCGCTTCCAGACGCAGCGTGTCGCGTGCGCCAAGGCCGCAAGGCTTAACGCCTGTTTCCACCAGCGCATGCCAGAAGTCCGCCGCTTTTTCGTTCGGCAGCGCGATTTCATAGCCCGCTTCGCCGGTATAACCGGTTGTCGCCACAAACAGATCGCCCGCCTGTACGCCAAAGAACGGCTTCATACCTTCCACCGCTTTGCGCTGTTCATCGCTGAACAGGCTGGCGGCTTTGGCCTGAGCGTCTGGCCCCTGCACAGCGATCAGCGCCAGATCGTCACGCACGGTAATTTCAATGCTGTACGGCTCGGCGTGCTGAGTGATCCAGGCAAGGTCTTTTTCGCGGGTCGCGGAGTTCACCACGAGGCGGAAATAGTCTTCAGTGAGGAAGTAAACAATCAGGTCATCGATGACCCCGGCGGAGGCGTTGAGCATGCCGGTGTAGAGCGCTTTGCCGGGTTTGGTGAGTTTGGCCACGTCATTGGCAAGCAGGTAGCGCAGGAACTCGCGGGTGCGGCTGCCGTGCAGGTCGACGATGGTCATGTGCGAAACGTCGAACATGCCGGCACCGGTACGCACCGCATGGTGCTCATCAATCTGCGAACCGTAGTGCAGCGGCATCATCCAGCCATGAAAATCCACCATGCGCGCGCCGCACAGTGTGTGTTGTTCATATAAAGGCGTCTGTTGAGCCATCTTGTCCTCGTTTAATAAGCGGGGCAGTTGCTGCTTAGTGGACACAAACGCGGCCACAAAGCCCAGCGTCGACACCGCTCCGGGCATCGACGCAAACGTTCTCTTTTGCCTGACGTTACCACTGAAAACCTGCGTAAACCATAAGGCAAAGCGAACCATCAGATTAGCTTATGACCAAAATGAGGGAAAAACTCTACAGAACGATCGACTGCTTTTCTGCGACTAATGCCACATAAAATTAACATCCAGAATGGCCATTTGGCACAAGATGGCATTTCCTGCGGAAAATCGGGCTGATTTTTCGTAATGAGAATTGCGTGGCATTAATAAAACTAATGCGAAATAGCAGGTGAAATTAGATTATTTCAAATGAGGGAAGGAAACCCGGCGCGGTGGCCGGGTTGAGAAGTGTGATCGACTTAACGCAACCAGTTCGGAAGGTCGTTGAGGCCCATCGCCTGACGAATAAGCTGCGGCTTCACACCGGGCAGCGTGTCGGCGAGCTTCAGACCAATATCGCGGAGCAGTTTTTTCGCAGGATTGACGCCCGCAAACAGTTCGCGGAAGCCCTGCATACCGGCGAGCATCAGCGCGGCGCTGTGCTTGCGGCTGCGCTCATAGCGGCGCAGGTAGAAGTGCTGACCAAAATCTTTACCCTGCGCGTGCAGACGGCGGATTTCATCAATTAACTCTGCGGCATCCATAAAGCCCAGGTTCACGCCCTGCCCGGCCAGCGGGTGTATGGTGTGGGCCGCGTCGCCAACCAGCGCCAGACGGTGAGCGGCAAACTGACGCGCGTAACGTCCGGTGAGAGGAAACACCTGGCGTTCGCTTTCCACTTCGCAAAGCCCGAGGCGATTATCAAACGCCACGTTCAAGGCCTGGTTAAACGTGGCCTCGTCGGTCTGCTGCATTTTTGCAGCGTCTTCCGGCGACAGCGACCAGACGATAGAGCACAGATGCGGATCGCTGAGTGGCAGGAAGGCGAGAATACCTTCCCCGTGAAACGCCTGGCGGGCCACGGCCTGATGCGGCTCAGCGGTGCGAATGGTCGCGACCAGCGCATGATGGCGATAGTCCCAGGACGTTAGCGGAATATCCGCTTTGCCACGCAGCCAGGAATTTGCGCCGTCGGCACCGACCACCAGTCGTGCCGTCAGCATGTTGCCATCTTTCAGCGTGAGGAACGCTTCGTTTTCACCCCAGGCCACCTGCGCCAGTTCGGCAGGTGCCATCAGCGTGATGTCTTTGCTCTGCGCGGCTTTACGCCACAGCGCATGGTGAATGACGCCGTTTTCGATGATGTGCCCCAGATGGCTGTAGCCGAGGCTTTCGTCATCAAAGGCAATCCGCCCGAAGCTGTCCCGATCCCAGACTTCCATCCCGTGGTAGCAGCTGGTGCGATCGGCCAGAATATCGTTCCACACTCCAAGGCGCGTCAGCAGCTTTTCGCTCGCCGCGTTAATGGCGGAAACGCGAAGCTGTGGCGCTGAATCAGCGGCAACAGCCTGAGGCTGGTGCTGTTCTATGACCGCCACGCGCAGCCCGCTGCCCTGTAAACCACAGGCTACGGCCAGGCCGACCATGCCCCCACCAACGATAGCGATATCAACACTTTGCACTGAAAACTCCTTATCTCGCTACCTGACCCAGGGTACGCTGCGCCAGCGCATCGCGCGCCGGGGTGAATAATTCCATCGCCATTAAGCCAATATTTCGCCCGGCCACCAGCGGCGCCCAGCGATTAGCAAAGAGATGAACCAGACCGTCGGTGACGCCGATGGTCGCGTTTTTGTCATTTGAACGGCGTTGCTGATACTGGCTAAGCAGCGCATAGTCGCCCGCATCATCAGCGTGCGCCAGCATCTCCGCCAGCGATATCACATCGCGCAGACCAAGGTTAAAGCCCTGCCCGGCAATAGGATGCAGCGTTTGCGCCGCGTTGCCCACCAGCGCGACACGGTGCGATACCGCGCGCTGAGCCGTGGACAAAGTGAGTGGGTACGCGTTACGGCTGCCGGTATGCGTGATACGCCCCAGCCGCCAGCCGAACGCCTGCTGAAGTTCATCGCAGAAGCGGGCATCGGACCAGCTCAGCACTTCGTCGCGATTCTCCAGCGGATGGCACCACACCAGCGAGCAGCGCCCGTCCGACATTGGCAGCATCGCCAGCGGGCCATGCGCAGTGAAGCGCTCAAACGCACGGCCTTCGTGCGGCACGGCGGTCGTGACGTTGGCAATGACCGCCAGCTGTTCATAAGGCTGCTGCTGCCAGCGGATGCCGCACTGCTCGCCAAGGGCCGAACGTGAGCCGTCCGCAGCGACCAGCAGTTGTGCCGTCAGCTTTTGACCATTATCGAGGGTGACTTCAACGTTATCCTGAGTGCGGGAGAAGCTGCTGACGCGAGCCGGACAGTGCAGCGTCACGCCAGGCGCTTTGCGCAACAGCGTAAACAAGCGCTGGCCCACGTCGTGCAGTTCCACAACCTGCCCAAGCGCGGGCAGATGATAATCTTCTGCTTCCAGCGTAACAAACCCGGCATGGCCGCGATCGCTTACGTGGACGGTACGGATTGCCGTGGCGCAGTCACGAATCGCCTGCCAGATGCCGACTCTGGCCAGCTGCTGACAGGTGCCCGCCGCCAGCGCAATGGCCCGGGCATCAAAGCCCGGATGCTGCTGAGAATCGGGCGCGACGGCCTCAACAAGATGAACGGGGATCTTCCCCGCGCTGAGATGCGAAATGGCCAGCGCCAGCGTCGCGCCAGTCATGCCGCCACCTACGATAATCACGCTCATGCTTTCTGTGCCGCCATCAACGCCTCGATATCGTCGGCGCGTTTTACGACGCTGGCAGTCAGGTTTTCGTTACCGTTGTCAGTGATGACAATGTCATCTTCGATGCGGATCCCAATACCACGGTACCGCTCTGGCACGTCGGTATCCGGGGCAATGTACAGGCCAGGCTCAACGGTCAGCACCATACCTGGCTCCAGCACCCGGGATCGATCCGGACCGTATTCACCGACGTCGTGCACGTCCATCCCCAGCCAGTGGCTGAGACCATGCATAAAGAATTTGCGGTGCGCGTTGTCGGTAATTAGCTGATCGATATCGCCTTTAAGGACGCCGAGTCTGACCAGGCCGGAAACCATAATTCGCACCACTTCGCCTGTGACTTCCTGCATGGTTGTTCCAGGGCGATAAAGGCTCAGCGCCGCTTCCAGTGATTCGAGGACGATGTCATAGATTTCACGCTGGGCCGGGGAGAATTTCCCACCGACCGGGAAGGTGCGGGTGATGTCCCCGGCATAGCCCTGATACTCGCAACCCGCGTCGATAAGGACTAAATCGCCATCACGCAGTTCGGATTCATTTTCGGTGTAGTGCAGAATGCAGCCGTTTTCGCCGCCGCCGACGATGGTGTTATAGGAAGGATAGCGCGCGCCGTGGCGGGTAAACTCGTGGTGAATTTCCCCCTCAAGCTGAAACTCGAACATGCCCGGGCGACACTTCTCCATGGCACGGGTATGCGCCAGCGCGGAAATTTCGCCTGCGCGACGCATCACCTCAACTTCTTCCGGCGATTTGAACAAACGCATTTCATGCACCAGCGGCCGCCAGTCAACCAGCGTGCCCGGCGCTTTCAGATTCTGGCGCGAGCCTTTGCGCAATTTTTCCAGCGCGCGGAACAAGATCGTATCGGCGTATTCGTATTCGCCCTGGGCGTGGTAAATCGCATCCAGCCCGTTCAGCAACTGATAGAGTTGTTCGTCGATTTCACTGAATGCCAGCGCCCGATCGACGCCAAGCTTTGCCGGGGCGGCTTCCTGCCCAAGACGGCGACCAAACCAGATTTCAGCGGTCAAATCGCGCACGCGGTTAAACAACACGCTGTGGTTGTGGGTGTCATCACTTTTAATCAGCACCAGCAGCGCTTCCGGCTCGTTAAAGCCTGTGAAGTAGCTGAAATCGCTGCTTTGACGATACGGGTATTCCGTGTCTGCGCTGCGAATGGCTTCCGGAGCCGCAAAAATCAGCGCCGCGCTGCCCGCTGGCATCTGCGCCAGCAGCTTTTGTCGGCGCTGAAGGTATTCCTGCTGAGTCATGACACCCCTCCTGAACATGCTTGTGATTAGTGTAAAGTTGGCTTCTGCTCTTCCGGGGCGGTTGGCTGCTGGTGCGTGAAGGTGTCGTGGCACAGCAGCGCCGCAACGCGTACGTACTCGACTATCTCTTCAAGCGACATTTCCAGCTCTTCCTGATCTTCGTCTTCGTCATAGCCGAGCTGCGCGATGTTGCGCAGATCGTCAATGGCTTCGCCGGTTTCACCTTTCACTTTATCCAGCTTCGGCTGCGTGACGCCGAGGCCCAGCAGGAAGTGGTTTACCCAACCTGATAGTGCATCGGCGCGCTCAAACACGCTGACTTCATCACCGTCGGGCATATAGAGCTGGAACTGGAAACCTTCATCTTCCAGTGCATCACTGGTGGACGCATGGATTTTACGCAGCACTTCAGCCAGCTGATGACCGAAAGCCATGCCTTCGTTGGTCAGGTCGTGCACCAGCGGTAGCCAGCTGCTGTCTTTATTGCCGCCACACAACATGCCGCTAATCAGACCATGCATTTCGGCAGGCGTTAAACCCACACCCTGTTGGTTAAGTAACTGGTTCACATCGTTGTAACCAGGCATTTCGTTCTGTATAGACATGCGCATTCGTCGTCGTTGGAGAGAAGTTCATGTTATGCTACCACTTTGGACCCTGGCTAACCAGAAAAGGGCTTGTATGCTCACGTCAGGGTAGCTATAGTGTCGCCCCTTCGCGAGCCCCGGTGCGGGCAGTGAAGGTTGCGCAGTCAAACAGCAGGAAGGTGGCATGTCTGCAGAACCCGTCGATATCCAAATTTTTGGCCGTTCACTGCGAGTGAATTGCCCGCCTGAACAAAGGGATGCCCTGAATCAGGCCGCGGACGATCTGAATCAGCGGTTGCAAGATCTGAAAGAACGCACTAGAGTCACAAATACTGAGCAGCTGGTGTTTATCGCCGCCCTGAATATCAGCTACGAGCTGACCCAGGAAAGAGCCAAAACACGCGATTACGCAGCCAGTATGGAAACCCGAATTCGGATGCTCCAACAGACCATTGAACAGGCACTTCTTGATCAGGGTCGCACAACCGAAAAGACGACTTCCAACTTTGAATAACACTTCATGGTTAACTATGGTAGAGTGACCCTGAAGACAAAATTTCTCTGAGATGTTCGCAAGCGGGCCAGTCCCCTGAGCCGATATTTCATACCACAAGAATGTGGCGCTCCACGGTTGGTGAGCATGCTCGGTTCGTCCGAGAAGCCTTAAAACTGTGACGACACATTCACCTTGAACCAAGGGTTCAAGGGTTACAGCCTGCGGCGGCATCTCGGAGATTCCCTACCTTCTGTTTCAATCATGACACTCGTTTCTGATACCTCCTCAGCCAGAAAAAACATCCGCCAGATTATCAGGCAGCGTCGTCGTGCGCTCACGTCAGACCAACAGTCCCTTTTCGCCGAACAGGCCGCCCGTCGCATGCTGGCGTATCCGCCCGTGGTGATGGCGAAAACCGTGGCGCTGTTTCTCTCTTTCGATGGCGAGCTGGACACGCAGCCGCTGATTGAGCAACTCTGGCAGAGCGGCAAAAAAGTTTATCTCCCGGTGCTGCATCCCTTCTCACCCGGCAATCTGCTGTTCCTGCATTACCACCCGCAGTCTGAGCTGATTATCAATCGGCTGAAAATCCAGGAGCCAAGACTGGACGTGCGCGAAGTGTTACCGCTGAGTGAACTGGACGTGCTGATTACGCCATTGGTCGCGTTTGACCAGCAAGGGCAGCGTCTGGGAATGGGGGGCGGATTCTACGATCGCACTCTGCAAAACTGGCAACTGCATGGCCTGCAGCCGGTCGGCTATGCACACGATTGTCAGCAGGTCGATGCCCTGCCCGTTGAGAAGTGGGATATTCCACTGCCTGGGGTGGTGACGCCTTCGAGGCTTTGGGTGTGGTGAAACATCACTCCCCCAAAGGGAGAGTGATGTGAGGATAATCAGTACAGCAAACGAGCGCGAATCGTACCCGGGATCGCCTTCATGCTCAGCAGCGCTTTCTCGGCAACATCTTCTTCCGCTTCAATATCAATAACCACATAGCCCATCTGCGGCGTGGTTTGCAGATACTGCGCGGCGATGTTGACGCCCTGCTCGGCAAAGATCTGGTTGATGGCAGTCAGCACGCCAGGACGGTTTTCGTGGATGTGCAGCAGACGACGACCGCCGTGCAGCGGCAGAGACACTTCCGGGAAGTTCACCGCAGAAAGCGTCGAACCATTGTCGGAGTATTTCGACAGCTTACCGGCCACTTCCAGGCCGATATTTTCCTGCGCTTCCTGAGTGGAGCCGCCAATGTGCGGCGTCAGGATCACGTTATCAAATTCGCAAAGCGGCGAGGTGAACGGATCGGTGTTGGTTGCTGGCTCCGTCGGGAATACGTCGATTGCGGCCCCCGCCAGGTGCTTGCGCGCCAGCGCATCGCACAGAGCAGGAATGTCCACCACCGTACCGCGCGCGGCGTTGATCAGCAGTGAACCCGGCTTCATCAGCGCCAGCTCTTCCGCGCCCATCATATTTTTAGTCGACGCGTTTTCCGGCACGTGGAGGCTGACCACGTCGCTCATGTTCAGCAGGTCAGAAAGATGCTGGACCTGCGTGGCGTTGCCCAGCGGCAGCTTGTTTTCGATATCGTAGAAGAAGACGTGCATCCCCAGCGATTCTGCCAGAATGCCCAGCTGCGTACCGATATGGCCGTAGCCGATGATTCCGAGCTTTTTGCCACGCGCTTCGTAGCTACCCGCAGCCAGCTTGTTCCAGATCCCACGGTGCGCTTTGGCATTCGCTTCAGGAATACCGCGCAGCAGCAGCAATAGCTCGCCAATGACCAGTTCGGCAACGGAACGGGTGTTAGAGAACGGAGCGTTAAAGACCGGCACGCCGCGTCTTGCCGCTGCAGCCAGATCGACCTGGTTGGTGCCGATGCAGAAGCAGCCAATCGCTACCAGCTTTTCCGCCGCCTGAATAATGTCTTCGGTGAGATGAGTTCGGGAGCGCAGGCCGATGAAATGGGCATCACGGATCGACTCTTTCAGCTGCTCAGCGTCGAGCGCGCCTTTGTGAAATTCAATGTTGGTGTAGCCTGCTGCACGAAGGTTATCGAGTGCTTTTTGATGCACGCCTTCCACCAGCAGAAACTTAATTTTGTCTTTTTCCAGTGATACCTTAGCCATTTCCCCGCCCTGTCTGTCTTGTATCGATATAGTGGTGAACGAACGATGCTCACCAAGCCAACATATCAAAAAAAACTATTGCGGCAATATGAACGTTTGCGTCGGCGTCCTGAGGAGATGTCATTCAGGGCAAAATGGCAGCATAAAATGCTGGAAGGAAATGAGAGCGCAGCTTGTTAATCAGAAGTAGCCAGATTATGTGACACAAGTCACCAAATTTAACCTGGCGAAAATTTTTTACGGGGGCATGGGCTGCCCCCGTCAGATCATTTTACGATGGTTTTCACGCCATCGGCGGTGCCAATCAGCGCCACATCCGCGCCACGGTTGGCAAACAGACCAACGGTCACCACGCCCGGGATACCATTAATGGTATTTTCCAGCGCTACTGCGTCGAGGATTTCAAGGCCGTGAACGTCCAGGATAACGTTACCGTTATCAGTGACAACGTTCTGGCGATATTCAGGACGTCCGCCCAGCTTCACCAGTTCACGCGCAACCGCGCTGCGCGCCATTGGAATCACTTCTACCGGCAGCGGGAAGTTGCCGAGGATTGCCACCTGCTTGGAGGCATCCGCGATGCAGATGAACTTGTCGGCCACAGACGCAATAATCTTCTCGCGCGTCAGCGCCGCGCCGCCGCCTTTGATCATCTGCATGTGGTCGTTGATCTCATCCGCACCGTCAACGTAGATCCCCAGACGGTCCACTTCATTCAGATCAAAAACGTGGATCCCAAGACTTTTCAGCTTTTCGGTCGAAGCGTCCGAGCTGGAAACGGCACCCTCAATCTGACCTTTCATCGTGCCGAGCGCGTCGATAAAGTGCGCGGCGGTCGACCCCGTGCCCACACCAACGATGGTCCCCGGCTGTACGTATTGAAGTGCTGCCCAGCCAACTGCTTTTTTCAGTTCATCCTGCGTCATGATTTTTGCCTGTGATGTGATGGGATGGGGCGCATTATAGACTATTCGCTGCCTAAATGTCCCTGCACGGCCCGCCGAGCGCGGCCCAATTTCACTCTGTATCAAAGGTAAATTTATGTCATAGTGCGGATAACAGAATATGAGGAGTCAGTCACAGCAATGAAACGTCCGGACTACAGAACACTACAGGCGCTGGATGCGGTTATTCGGGAACGCGGGTTCGAGCGCGCCGCACAAAAGCTGTGTATCACCCAGTCCGCCGTCTCACAGCGTATTAAACAGCTGGAAAACATGTTCGGACAGCCGTTGCTGGTGCGCACCGTGCCTCCTCGCCCAACCGAGCAAGGGCAAAAGCTGCTCGCGCTGTTACGCCAGGTTGAACTGCTTGAAGAAGAGTGGCTTGGCGACGAGCAGACCGGTTCCACGCCACTGCTGCTGTCGCTGGCGGTCAACGCCGACAGCCTGGCAACCTGGCTGCTGCCCGCCCTTTCCGCTGTCCTTTCCGACTCACCGATTCGCCTTAACATTCAGGTGGAAGATGAAACCCGTACCCAGGAACGCCTGCGCCGTGGTGAGGTGGTTGGTGCGGTGAGTATTCAGCCCCAGGCACTGCCCAGCTGTCTGGTCGATCAGCTGGGGGCGCTCGACTACCTGTTCGTCGCCTCAAAGTCGTTTGCGCAACGCTACTTCCCGAATGGCGTCACGCGCTCTGCCCTGCTTAAAGCGCCCGTGGTGGCGTTTGACCATCTCGACGATATGCATCAGGCCTTCCTTCAGCAGCACTTCGATTTACCGCCGGGCAGCGTGCCGTGCCACATCGTCAACTCTTCGGAAGCCTTTGTGCAGCTGGCCCGTCAGGGCACCACCTGCTGTATGATCCCGCATCTGCAAATCGAACGGGAGCTGGACAGCGGCGAACTTATCGATTTGACGCCTGGCCTGTTCCAGCGCCGGATGCTGTACTGGCACCGCTTCGCGCCGGAAAGCCGTATGATGCGCCGCGTTACCGATGCGCTACTGGAATACGGGCACAAGGTTTTGCGCCAGGATTAAAACAGAAAAGCCGGGAGACATTCCCGGCTTTTTGCATTTATTGTCGCGAAAGCAGTTATTCTGCTTTCTTCTCAGGCTCCGCCGATTTCTGCGGGGCTGCCTGAGTCGGCTCCAGCTGGAAGACCACGTCAACCTGATCGTCGAACTGAATCGTCGGCTGTTCGTAGGTTTCCTGTGCGGAAGGCGCGGCAGCCGCATCCGCCTTCATCATCCGCACCATAGGGCTTGGCTGATAGTTGGAGACGTGATAGCGCACGCTGTAAACCGGCCCCAGCTTCGCATTGAAGCCATTCGCCAGCGCTTTAGCCTGATGCACGGCATCATCAATCGCTGCCTTGCGGGCTTTGTCTTTGTACTCTTCCGGTTGCGCAACGCCCAGAGAGACGGAACGAATTTCGTTCAGCCCCGCTTTCAGTGCGCCGTCCAGCAGCGAGTTCAGCTTGTCCAGCTGACGCAACGTCACTTCCACAGTTCGCACTGCACGATAACCTTTCAGGACGCTTTTGCCATTCTGATAGTCGTAATCGGGCTGAGTACGCAGGTTTGCAGAACTGATGTCTTTCTTGGCGACACCGTTTTGCTCAAGGAAAGAGAGATACTGAGCTACGCGATCGTCGGCCTGTTTCTTGGCCGATGCAGCATCTTTCGCCGCCACGTTCACTTCAATCGCAAGGGTTGCGAGGTCCGGCACTGCGTCAACGCTTGCCGTTCCGGAGGTGACAATGTGCGGTCCATCCGGCAACTCATTTGCCTGTACCGACATTGCACTGAATCCCACTAATGCCGCCAGGGCCATCACTTTAAACTTCACTGTCGTTCCTCCTTGTTGCCTGTTCACCCGAAACGGGGCGCATGCCAGCAAGCTTAGTCTTTGAGAGCTAAATGTCCATAAGACAAGGCTTAGTTGAACAGAGCGTGCACGTGTGAAATCCCCTCCTTCGCCAGTTGGAAGGCGATGAACCACATCACCAGACCCACCAGCAGATTGATGATCCGCTGTGCCCGGGCGGTGCGCAATCGCGGTGCCAGCCACGCGGCAAGCAACGCCAGGCCGAAGAACCAGAGGAACGATGCGCTGACGGTGCCCAATGCAAACCAGCGTTTTGGCTCCGCGCCCAACTGGCCCCCAAGGCTGCCCAGGACGACAAAAGTATCCAGATAGACGTGCGGGTTAAGCCATGTGACCGCCAGCATGGTGACAATCAGCTTCCACCTTCCCTGCTTCATAACTTCGGCAGTGGCAAGTTCCAGATTGCTGCCCATAGCGGTTTTCAGGGCACCAAAGCCATACCATAAAAGGAAAGCCACGCCGCCCCAGGTGACCGCCGCCATCAGCCACGGCGACTGCATCAACAACGCGCTACCGCCGAAAATACCCGCACAGATCAGCAGCAGATCGCTGAGCGCACAAAGAAACGCGATCATGATGTGATACTGACGGCGAATCCCCTGATTCATTACGAAAGCATTTTGCGGACCGAGGGGCAAAATCATGGCCGCGCCAAGAGCAAGCCCTTGAAAGTAATAAGATAACACGATGATATTCTCGCTAATTGTCTGTCAATGGCGAGACTATAGCGCGTACAAATCATTAGATAAAATGGATAATTTTAATCATCCATTAGACGGATTAATGCCCTCACCTATTCGATTGCCGTAGAAAAGAAAAAACCCGCCGGAGCGGGTTATGAAAAGCACGATTCAACCCTTATGCGGCTTCATCCTGCTCTTTCACGCGTTTGAAGTTCACGTCCATCTGCGGGTACGGGAAGCTGATGCCGTTGGCATCGAAATCACGTTTCACGCGCTCCAGCACATCCCAGTAAACGTTTTGCAGGTCGCTGCTTTTACTCCACACGCGCACTACAAAGTTGATTGAGGACGCGCCGAGTTCGTGCAGACGCACGGTCAATTCGCGATCTTTGATGATGCGCTCGTCGGACTCAATGATGTTGGTCAGCAGCTTTTTGACCTTATCGATATCGGAGTCGTACGCTACACCAATAATAAACTCGTTGCGAC
The DNA here is from genome assembly GCF_900215375.1 of Enterobacter sp. CC120223-11. Classification (GTDB taxonomy): domain Bacteria; phylum Pseudomonadota; class Gammaproteobacteria; order Enterobacterales; family Enterobacteriaceae; genus Scandinavium. The sequence continues at coordinate 95,561 of NZ_OBEF01000004.1, forward strand.
GAACCGGTTCGCGGGAGAAGTTAATGATGTTACCGGCAATAATTTTGCCGTTCGGCACGACAACAATTTTGCCATCTGCCGTACGCATCGTGGTAGAGAAGATCTGCACGTTCAGCACGGTACCGGCAATACCACCCAAATCGACGTATTCACCTGCACGGAAAGGGCGGAACATCACCAGCAGCACACCCGCCGCCAGGTTGGAGAGCGAGCCCTGCAACGCCAGACCTACAGCCAGACCGGCGGCACCAAGAACGGCAATAACTGAAGCGGTCTGCACTCCAACGCGTCCCAGCGCTGCGATCAGCGTGAAGGCAATAATGGCGTAACGCAGCATGGCAGAAAGGAAATCTGCCACAGTGGCGTCAATCTGACGCGCGCGCATCACGCGGTTGGCAGCGTTGGAGACCAGTCGGGCGACAATCATCCCGACGATAATAATGGCGATGGCGGCAACGATATTTACCGCATAGCTCAGCAGCAGGGCCTGATTGCGCACCAGCCACGATCCAGCATGATTGATACTGTCGACAACGTTCAAATCTTCCATTTGTTCATCCTTATAGCACCCCTGACGGGAAATAAAACTCGCCTAAATGGCAAGAAGACAGTGGCTTAAGGGTAAACAAGAATCGTCCGCAATGCCAAGCAGATCACAGAATGAAACAAATCAGGCTGTTGAAAAGGCAATAAAAAAGCCCGCTGTTTAGCGGGCTTAGGGCAGAAATGGCTGTCAAAAATTACAGAACGTCAACCGCGTTCAGTTCTTTGAAAGCCTGCTCCAGACGCACGATCATGGAGGACTGAGCCGCACGCAGCCATACGCGTGGGTCATAGTATTTCTTGTTCGGCTGGTCTTCGCCTTTCGGGTTGCCCAGCTGGCCCTGCAGGTAAGCTTCGTTGGTTTTGTAGTAGTTCAGGATGCCGTCCCAGGTTGCCCACTGAGTATCGGTATCGATGTTCATTTTCACTACGCCGTAGCTTACGGAGTCTTTGATTTCCTGAGCAGAAGAACCGGAACCGCCGTGGAAGACGAAGTTCAGGCTGTTGTGCGGCAGGTTGTGTTTCTTGGACACGTATTCCTGAGAATCACGCAGGATGGTCGGGGTCAGAACCACGTTACCTGGCTTGTACACGCCGTGTACGTTACCGAAGGAAGCAGCGATGGTGAAACGTGGGCTGATCGCGTTCAGTTTGGTGTACGCGTAGTCAACGTCTTCTGGCTGGGTGTACAGTGCGGACGCATCCATATGGCTGTTGTCCACGCCATCTTCTTCACCGCCGGTGCAGCCCAGTTCGATTTCCAGAGTCATGCCCATTTTGGCCATGCGCGCCAGATATTTGGAGCAGATCTCGATGTTCTCTTCCAGAGACTCTTCGGACAGGTCAATCATGTGAGAAGAGAACAGTGGTTTACCGGTAGCGGCGAAGTGTTTTTCACCGGCGTCCAGCAGACCGTCGATCCACGGCAGCAGTTTCTTCGCGCAGTGGTCAGTGTGCAGGATAACCGGAACACCGTAGTGTTCAGCCATCTGGTGAACGTGGTGCGCACCGGAGATAGCGCCCAGGATAGCCGCGCCCTGAGGAACGTCAGTTTTCACGCCTTTACCTGCGATGAACGCTGCGCCACCGTTAGAGAACTGAACGATTACCGGAGCTTTAACTTTGGCTGCTGTTTCCAGAACGGCGTTGATGGAGTCAGTACCCACACAGTTAACCGCTGGCAGAGCAAAGTTGTTTTCTTTAGCTACCTGGAAAACTTTCTGAACGTCGTCACCGGTGATGACGCCTGGTTTTACGAAATCAAAAATTTTAGACATGTTACGTAGTCCTGTATCTTCGGCCGAAAAAAAGTGCGTGCCTGTTAGCCCGCTGAAAATTGGGCAGGTTTCCCTGCCCCGAATGGCTTACTTCTTCGCGCGCTCTTCGAGCATTGCGACTGCCGGCAGTACTTTGCCTTCCACGAATTCGAGGAATGCACCGCCGCCAGTGGAGATGTAGGAGATCTTGTCAGCGATACCGAACAGGTCGATAGCGGCCAGAGTATCGCCGCCGCCTGCGATGGAGAACGCTTCGCTGTCTGCGATAGCGTTAGCCACGATTTCGGTACCTTTACGGAAGTTCGGGAACTCGAACACGCCAACCGGACCGTTCCACAGAATAGTTTTGGCGTTTTTCAGAATTTCAGCCAGTTTCTGTGCAGAAACATCGCCCAGATCCAGAATCTGCTCTTCATCTTTGATGTCGTTAACAGATTTCAGGGTTGCGGCTGCAGTTTCGGAGAACTCAGTTGCCACGCGAACGTCGGTCGGAACCGGGATATCACAGGTGGTCAGCAGACGTTTTGCTTCTTCAACCAGGTCCGCTTCGTACAGGGATTTGCCCACGTTGTGACCCTGAGCGGCCACGAAGGTGTTAGCGATACCGCCACCCACGATCAGCTGGTCAGCGATTTTAGACAGGGAGTCCAGAACGGTCAGCTTAGTGGACACTTTAGAACCACCAACGATAGCGACCATTGGGCGAGCCGGGTTGCCCAGAGCTTTGCCCAGAGCGTCCAGTTCAGCTGCCAGCAGAGGACCTGCACAAGCGACGTCAGCAAATTTGCCGATACCGTGAGTGGAAGCCTGAGCACGGTGTGCAGTACCGAATGCATCCATCACGAACACGTCGCACAGCGCCGCGTATTTTTTAGACAGCGCTTCGTCGTCTTTCTTTTCGCCTTTGTTGAAGCGAACGTTTTCCAGAACCACCAGCTCACCGGCAGCCACTTCAACGCCGTCCAGGTAATCTTTAACCAGGCGTACTGGCGCAGACAGTTTGTCTTTCAGATAGTTAACAACAGGCAGCAGAGAGAATTCTTCGTTGTATTCGCCTTCGGTCGGACGACCCAGGTGAGAAGTTACCATCACTTTCGCACCCTGTTTCAGCGCCAGTTCGATGGTTGGCAGGGAAGCACGGATACGCGCGTCGCTGGTGACTTTACCGTCTTTTACCGGAACGTTCAGATCGGCACGGATGAAAACGCGTTTACCTGCCAGATCCAGATCGGTCATCTTAATTACAGACATGGTGAATCCTCTCATTGATTCTAAAGTTTTGCAGACGCTCTCGCGCCTTACCTGAAACCTGTAGTGGCCATCGCTAACGTGGTGTCGAGCATTCTGTTAGCGAAACCCCATTCATTATCACACCAGACCAGCGTTTTGATCAGATGCGCACCGCTGACCCGCGTCTGCGTGCCGTCAACGATGGCACTGTGCGGGTCGTGGTTAAAATCTATTGAGACTAACGGTAATTCCGTATAGTCAACTATACCATGAAATGCCCCCTGTGCCGCTTTTTGCAGCAACTGGTTGACTTCGCTGGCTTTTACCGGATTTCTCACGGTCACGCTGAGGTCGATTGCCGTGACGTTAATCGTCGGCACTCGCACCGCAATCGCTTCAAAACGGTCATTAAACTGCGGAAAAATTCGGGTGATGCCCGCCGCCAGTTTGGTGTCCACTGGAATGATCGACTGGCTTGCCGCGCGGGTACGACGTAAATCAGAGTGATAAGCGTCGATAACCTGCTGGTCGTGCATTGCCGAATGGATGGTCGTTACGGTACCGGACTCAATGCCCCAGGCATCGTCTAACAGCTTAATGACAGGAATAATGCAGTTCGTGGTGCAGGAGGCGTTGGAGACGATACGGTGGTCACTTTGCAGTTCATGGTGATTGACGCCATAGACGACCGTTGCGTCGAGATCGTTGCTGCCAGGATGTGAAAAGAGCACTTTCTTTGCGCCAGCGGCCAGATGGGCTTCCCCGTCGGCCCGCGTGCCGTAAACGCCGGTGCAGTCGAGGACCACGTCGACGCCCAGTTCCCGCCACGGTAATGCCTCAATCGAAGGCTCATGCAGCAGACGGATAGCATCATCGCCAACAAATAGCTGCTCCCGCTCCTCGCGAACATCCCATGCAAAGCGTCCATGACTGGTGTCATATTTCAACAAGTGCGCGATGCCCGCAGCATCCGCCAGTTCGTTGATTGCCACCACGGTCATTTCCGCCCGACGCCCGGATTCATACAAAGCACGAACCACGTTACGTCCGATGCGACCGAAGCCATTAATCGCTACGCGTACGGTCATAAGTCTCCTGCAAGCCTCTCCCAAAAGAATGTGGCTGAAGCGTAGTCCAGCCCCAACGGGAAGGGAATGCCTGCTGTCGCAAACCGCGACTGATTGATTATTTGTCGAACACTAATTCAACTGAAACGCTTCAGCTAGAGTAATCGAAACGGGGAATAAAAGGAATGATTGTCCAGACAACGAAGCTGGTTATCTGACGTGCGTCACATTTTTAATGGAATAATTTATGTGAATTTCAGGGCGTGTTGGAATAGCAGGCACAAAAAGCCAGGCGACGATATAAACGCAAAACGGCCACCCGCAGGTGACCGTTTTTAATTATTGCTCCCTCTCCCAGTGGGAGAGGGTTGGAGTGAGGGCGCCAGCCCGCATACTCCAAAAACAATTACAGCAGTGCTTTCGCCTTCGCCACCACGTTCTCTACGGTGAAGCCGAACTCTTCGAACAGCTGCTCCGCTGGTGCAGACTCACCGAAGGTGGTCATGCCAACGATAGCGCCGTTCAGGCCCACGTATTTGAACCAGTAGTCAGCAATCGCCGCTTCAACAGCAACGCGTGCAGATACGGCTTTTGGCAGCACGGATTCACGGTATGCCGCGTCCTGCTTATCAAACGCGTCAGTAGACGGCATGGAAACCACGCGCGCCTTCACGCCTTCCGCAGAAAGCTGATCCCACGCGGCAACCGCCAGTTCAACTTCAGAGCCGGTCGCAATGAAGATAACCTGTGGCTGACCGTCGCAGTCTTTCAGCACGTAGCCACCGCGAGCGATGTCTGCCAGCTGCTTCTCGGTACGATCCTGCTGCGCCAGATTCTGACGGGAGAGGATCAGCGCAGTCGGGCCGTCGTGACGCTCAACGCCATATTTCCACGCTACCGCAGACTCGACCTGGTCACATGGACGCCATGTGCTCATGTTCGGGGTCACGCGCAGGGAAGCAATCTGCTCTACCGGCTGGTGAGTCGGGCCATCTTCGCCCAGACCGATGGAGTCGTGGGTGTAAACCATCACCTGACGCTGCTTCATCAGCGCCGCCATACGCACGGCGTTACGCGCATATTCAACGAACATCAGGAAGGTGGAGGTGTACGGCAGGAAGCCACCGTGCAGGGAGATCCCGTTGGCGATAGCGGTCATACCGAATTCACGCACGCCGTAATGGATGTAGTTACCTGCGGTGTCTTCGTTGATCGCTTTAGAACCAGACCACAGGGTCAGGTTAGAAGGTGCGAGGTCAGCGGAGCCGCCGAGGAATTCAGGCAGCAGCGGGCCGAACGCTTCGATAGCATTCTGGGACGCTTTACGGCTGGCAATCTTAGAAGGATTAGCCTGCAATTTAGCGATGAACTCGTTCGCTTTCGCCTCGAAGTCCGCTGGCATGTCACCCTTCATACGACGGGTAAATTCAGCCGCTTCCTGAGGGAAGGCTTTCGCGTAGGCAGCGAACTTCTCGTTCCATGCGGATTCTTTCGCCTGGCCTGCTTCTTTCGCATCCCACTGAGCGTAGATTTCAGAAGGAATTTCGAACGGAGCGTATTTCCAGCCCAGCTGTTCGCGGGTCAGAGCGATCTCTGCATCACCCAGCGGTGCGCCGTGAGAATCGTGAGTGCCTGCTTTGTTTGGCGAACCGAAGCCGATGATGGTTTTGCACATCAGCAGGGACGGTTTGTCGGTCACTTTACGTGCTTCTTCTACTGCACGTTTGATAGCGTCCGCGTCGTGGCCGTCAATGCCACGCACAACGTGCCAGCCGTAGGCTTCAAAGCGTTTCGCGGTGTCGTCGGTGAACCAGCCTTCAACGTGGCCATCGATGGAGATGCCGTTGTCATCATAGAACGCAACCAGCTTGCCCAGCTTCAGGGTACCCGCCAGGGAGCACACCTCGTGGGAGATGCCTTCCATCATGCAGCCGTCGCCCATAAAGGCATAGGTGAAGTGGTCGACAATGTCGTGGCCCGGACGGTTGAACTGCGCAGCCATGGTTTTTTCCGCGATCGCCATGCCCACGGCATTGGCAATACCCTGACCCAGCGGGCCAGTCGTGGTTTCAACACCGGCGGTATAACCGACTTCCGGGTGACCTGGCGTTTTGGAGTGCAGCTGGCGGAAGTTCTGCAGCTCAGAGATCGGCAGATCGTAACCGGTGAGGTGCAGCAGGCTATAAATCAGCATGGAGCCGTGGCCGTTGGACAGCACGAAGCGGTCACGATCGGCCCAGGATGGGTTCTGCGGGTTGTGGTTCAGGAAATCACGCCACAGGACTTCGGCAATGTCAGCCATACCCATTGGGGCACCCGGGTGGCCGGATTTGGCTTTCTGTACTGCATCCATGCTCAGCGCACGAATAGCATTAGCAAGCTCTTTACGTGAGGACATTTTGACTCCAGATCGGACTGTTGAAGGCAACGCCAAAACGGCTTGACGACCGCGCGTTTTAGGCTACGCCGGAAAAAAGTGACAACAATGTAACCCAAGCGGCAAGCCATGTACATGGAGCATCCGCGCGGTGCCTGGGAAATCTCTGGAATGTCGCGAGCCGTTGCGCAATCTTCTCGCGGCCTTGTCATTATTTTCTTTATACTTTGGTAACATTCCGTGGCTTCGAATAACGGAATATTTAAGACTTTTGCGACTCATAATGACGGAAAATTAATGATGAAACTGCACTCGGTGGTACTGGCTCTTGGGCTGGCGACCGTTCTGACGGGATGTCAGAACATGGATTCAAACGGCCTGATGAGCTCAGGCGCAGAGGCATTCCAGGCATACTCTCTGAGCGATGAGCAGGTGAAAACCCTCTCCGACCAGGCCTGTAAAGAGATGGACAGCAAAGCAACCATCGCGCCCTCCAGCAGCGAATACGCAAAACGCCTCACTAAAATTGCCGCCGCGCTTGGCGACAATATCAACGGCCAGCCGGTGAACTACAAGGTCTACGTCACCAAAGACGTCAATGCCTTCGCCATGGCCAACGGCTGTATCCGCGTTTACAGCGGGCTGATGGATCTGATGAACGACAATGAAGTGGAAGCCGTGATCGGCCACGAAATGGGCCACGTCGCGCTCGGCCACGTGAAGAAAGGAATGCAGGTTCAGCTTGGCGCGAACGCAGTACGCGTGGCGGCAGCATCCGCAGGCGGGATCGTGGGAAGTCTTTCACAGTCACAGCTGGGTGATTTAGGCGAAAAACTGGTGAACGCGCAGTTCTCCCAGCGCCAGGAATCCGAAGCGGATGACTACTCTTACGATCTGTTGCGCAAGCGCGGAATCAACCCGGCAGGACTTGCCACCAGTTTTGAAAAACTGGCGAAGCTGGAAGCCGGTCGCCAGAGCTCAATGCTTGACGATCACCCAGCGTCAGAAGAGCGCGCCCAGCATATCCGCGACCGCATGAAGGCGGACGGCATTAAGTAAGACACACCAAAATGACGTAGGCCCGGCAAGCGCAGCGCCGCCGGGCAATTAACTGCTAATAAAGCGTTTTCTGCGGCGGCCCGGCAAACTTCAGAGCCCCAATCTGCCCCATCCGCACCTCCACCACCGAAGGTCCCGGCATCGCCAGCGCTTCCGTCATCACCGCATCAAAATCCTCTGCCCGTTCGACGCTCCACGCCTGTAAGCCAATGGCCTGTGCCAGCTGGGTAAAGTCCGGTGTATGCAGCTCGTTATAATACTGACGCCCGCCGAAATACTTGTCCTGAATGCCGCGCATCACGCCGTAACCGCCGTCGTTCATCACCAGCAGCGTCACGTTGGCTTTCTCCTGGGCAAGCGTCGCCAGTTCGCCCAGGTTCAGGCTCAGACCACCATCTCCGACCAGCCCGACCACCTTCCGCTGAGGATTCGCAATAGCGGTGCCAATCGCCATCGGCAGGCCCATGCCAATCGCCCCGGCCAGGGAATGGATGTTCATCAGCGGACCGTTGGCTCGGAACAGACGGCTGCCCCACAGGCTGCCGGACACGGTGATGTCGCGCACCAGCAAACCATCCTTCGGCAGCGCTTTCTCAATGGCATCATTAAGCTTCGCATAAGCACCGCACTGCTCGCGCAGCCCCTGCTCGGCCTTCGTCACAGCGACTTGTACCTGCGTATCCCAGTGGGCATTGCCCCATTCCCGCCCCTGCGCTTTTTCCGCCAGTGCGCTCAGCAGTGTGGAGCAGTCAGCGACCAGCGTGTTATCCATCAGATAATTACGGCTCGCCGCCGCCGGGTCGATATCAATCTGCACGCGCGGATGCGGCAGCTCCAGCGTCCAGGAGCGGGTTTCGTTACTGCGAAGCCGCGAGCCCGCCACCAGCGTAAAGTCGCACTGCGCGATGAGTGCTTCAACGGACGGTGAGTTATGGAATGCCCTCAGGCTGGCACGATGGCTGTCCGGCAGCACGCCGCGCGCGTGGGTGCTGGAAATCACTGTGATCCCCGCATCCGCCAGTTTTTTCACTGCATCTGCGCTACCCAGCGCACCCCCGCCCAGCCACAACAGCGGCTGTTTCGCCTGCTTTAGCTGTGCCCACAGCGTTTCGACAACCGTAGCATCAAGGGTTGAAACCGAAGCCACTTTTACCGGCGCCGTGACCAGCGACAGCGGGATTTTCGCCCCCTGAATATCAATCGGAATTTCCACCGAGACTGGCCCGCACGGCGGCGTCTGCGCTTCCTGAATAGCTTTATGCAGGATAGCCATCGCCTGGTTTGCGTTGCTGACGCGGTACGCCCGTTTTGAGCTCGCCTTCAGGAAAGTCAGCTGGTCGCGGGTTTCGTGGATAAAGCCAGTGTCGGCATCGAGCCAGGCTTTTTCGACCTGCCCGGTTAAGTGCAGCAGCGGCGTGCAGGCATTCATCGCTTCAACCAGTGCGCCCACGGCATTGCCCGCCCCTGCGCCAGTGCTGGTCAGCGCCACGCCGAGGCCGGAAAAACGCCCGTGGGCATCGGCCATGGTGACAGATCCTGCTTCGCCGCGAGCAGGCACAAAGCGGATGTTTCCGCGCTGTCCAACCGCATCGGCTATCGGCAAATTGTGAATGGAGATGACGCCGTAGATGGCCTCAACCTGATACTGCTCCAGCGTTCTGGCGATGGCGTCGCCGACGGTTATCATTTCGCTCATTGCTCACCCTTTCTCAGTCGCACCAGTGGTTGACGCTGTTACCCGTCGCCAGATAAATGCTCTTTTGCTGCATCCAGGCTTTCAGCCCCTGAATGCCCTTTTCGCGGCCCAGACCGCTCTCTTTAAAGCCCCCGAACGGGGTCGAAATAGCAAACACCTTGTAGGTGTTGATCCACACCGTGCCCGCTTCCAGCTGCTCGCTCAAACGCAGGGCACGCCCGGTATCGCGTGTCCAGATCCCTGCCGCCAAACCGTATACCGAGTCGTTTGCTTCGCGGATAAGCGCGGCCTCATCGCTAAACGGCATCGCCACCAGCACCGGGCCGAAGATCTCCTCCTGGCAGGCGCGTGCGGTGTTGGTGAGTCCTTCAATAATTGTGGGCAAGAAGAAGCTGCCGTTTGCCAGTTGCGGATCGGCCGGGATCTCTCCGCCGCACAGCACGCGGCCCCCTTCACGCTTCGCCAGCTCTACATAGTCCTGCACGCTCTGGCGATGCCTGTCGTTAATCAAAGGCCCCACGTGGGTGCCATCGGTAAACGGATGACCGACGCGCAAGCCACGGGCTAACTCCAGCAGCCGCGCCATGAGTGGAGCGTAGAGGCTCTGGTGGATAAACAGCCGCGAACCGGCAATGCACGCCTGCCCTGCCGAGCTGAAAATGCCGTAGCAAATGCCACGTGCAGCCTGCTCGATGTCGGCATCTTCCAGCACGATCGTCGGGGATTTGCCGCCCAGCTCCAGCGAGGCCGGGATCAGCTTCTCCGCCGCCACGTGCGCCAGATGACGTCCGGTGGTGGTACCCCCGGTAAAGGAGATTTTGCGCACCTTCGGGTGACGCGCCAGCGCATCACCGATCACCGAGCCTTTGCCCGGCAGCACGCTCAGCAGCCCGGCAGGCAGCCCGGCCTGTTCAAAAATGCGCGCCAGCTCCAGCGCCATCAGCGGCGTGGCTTCTGCGGGCTTGAGGATCACCGCGTTACCGGCGGCAATGGCCGGGGCGACTTTTTGCATTTCGCTGGCGATCGGAGAGTTCCACGGCGTGATGGCCGCCACCACGCCGAGGGGTTCATAGCGGCTCAGCGTCAGCAAATCAGGCTGGCGCGGCGTCGGGAGTTCACCTTCCAGCAGCTCGCAGGCGGCGGCAAAGTAGCGTGCGGTTCCCGCTGCGCTCATTACCAGCCCGCGCGCTTCCGCCAGCGGCTTCCCGTTATCGCGGCTCTGCATCCGCGCCAGTTCATCCACGCGGGATTCAATCAGATCCGCCACCTTATGCAGGATCTTCGCGCGAACGTGCGGCAGGCTGTTGCGCCAGGAGGGCTCGCGCCAGGCGCGCTCTCCGGCCTCAATCGCGACCTGGAGATCGTCAAGGCTTGCTGCGTGCAGGGTGGCGTTAAGCGAACCGTCAGCCGGGAAGTGGCTCTGCATCGGGTTGCCACCGCCCTGTTGCCAGCGGCCGCCAATAAATATCTTCAGCTCTTCCATGGTGGCTCCTTAGCGCTGCGACAGTTCACGGCAGGCGCGTACCGCGCTGAGCGCTGCCAGGGTGGAGGTTTTCGGGTTGCTGGCAAGCGGCAGGCCGCTTAGCTCCAGGTGGAATTCACCGAACACGCCTTCAACGTGCAGCGTGTGGGTATTACGTTTTGTCGCCGGGTCGACCATCAGTTGCACGCGAGTCTCATCCATTCCTATACCGCCGAGCGCCACGGTCGCCGCTACGTTAGCGTTGGCCGGGAACAGACGTGCCGCCTCGCGGGCGCTGCCTTCAAAGAAGATCTGCGCTTCGGATACCGCGTTAAGATCGATAAGCTGCTCGGCATAGCTGCCGCGCCAGCTGGCGGGGCTTTTGCGTGACCGATAGGTAACGCACTCCAGGCCGCCCTCTTTCGCCGCCGCCAGACCGTCGATACCCGCCACCGCGCCGGAGAGCAGCGTCAGTTTCCCGCCAGCGCTGAACAGACGCTGCTCCAGCGCGCTGTCCGCCAGCGCACCGGTGGAGATCGCGGCCAGATGCCAGCCACGGCGTAAAATAGCTTCGCCATACTGCGCCACCGCCTGCTGGCTGGCGCATTCGAGCACCAAATCGGGCGTTTCCTTGCACTCCAACGGCGAGTTCAGGGCCATTACCGTACCGCCAAACTGCTGGCGAATTGCAGCATGGTGGGGCTCGCGCGCCACAATCCAGCCGATAGTGACACCGGAGGGCAAACGCTCAATCACCGCCTGCGCCATCGCACCAAAACCAATTAACATGATCTTTTTCATGATGCGTCCTTACAGATGGCGGCAGAAGCCACCGGAAACGTCCAGCGCCGCACCGGTGGTAAATGAGGCCAGCGGCGAGGCCAGGAACAGCAGCGCCTGCGCAGGCTCCTGCGGCTTGCCGAGGCGTGCCATCGGGATGCCGCGCTTACGGGCGATATCTGCCGTCCATTCCGGCCAGCTCTGATTTTTGTCCGCCCGACTCTCAAAGCGGCGCTGCCACTGCCCGGATTCCACCATGCCAAGCAGAATGGAGTTCACGCGGATGCCCTTGCCCACCAGCTCTTTCGAGAGGGTCAGCGTCATATTCAGCAATGCCGCGCGGGCAGCAGAAGTGGCAATCATGTGCTCCTCCGGCTGCAGTGCCAGCAGCGAGTTCACGCAGGTGATGGAAGCAATGTCGGACTGTTCCAGCTGCGCCTGAAAGGCCTGAACCGGGTTGATCACGCCAAAAAGTTTCAGTTCAGCTTCATGCAGCCACGCTTCGCGAGGGGTGTCATTGAAGTGCGCTACGTAGCCCTGCCCGGCGTTGTTGATCAGCATATCCGTCGCGCCAAAGCGGGCTTTCACCGCATCCGCAAACGCCTGCACCTCATCGGCTTTCAGCACGTCACAGCGGTATGAAAAAATCTCCCCGTCAGGGTGTTCGTTTTGCAGCGCCGCATGGGCGCTGGCCAGGCGGTCCGGATCGCGACCACAGAAAGCGACCTTTGCCCCTTCGCCCAGCAACAGGCGCAGCGTTTCAAAGCCAATGCCTGAAGAACCGCCGGTGACTACCGCTACGCGCCCATCAATTTGTGCATTCATCGCGCACCTCTTCGTTAATGCGTAAAAGCTGTTGGTTAAAAAACGTCTCGTTATCCAGATAGCTGGCGTGCCCGGCCAGAGGAATGGCGGTGAACGGCATGCCGTAACGCAGCGCCAGCCCCTGAACCAGCTCTGGCTGTGTGATAGCATCCTGGTCGCCGCACCAGACCTCAAACCGGCCAGAAAAGCGCTTCAGCCAGCCGTGAATGTCGTCGTGCGCCAGCATCCACGCCGCGGCGAGGTATCCTTCAGCGCGCAGTTTGCACATCCCCGTCGCGACGGTAGCGATATCCTCCGCACGCGCACCGGGGCGCAGTAGCTTCGCGGCGCGGGTTCGGGCGAGCATTTCACCGCCCTGCGCCATCTGCTGTTCGCGGCTACGCCAGACCTGCTCACGCTGTTCCGGTGCGGCCTGCCCGTAGCCCTGCGCGGCATCCGCCAGAACCAGGTGCAGGACGCGTTCCGGGAACTTCGCCGCAAAGGCGCTGGCAACCAGCGCTCCCAGCGAATGACCCACCAGCACCACCTGCCAGACGCCCGCGCGGTCAAGCATTGCCGCCAGCACATCGGCATAATCACCGGCGTTGGCACGATCCACCGCCAGCATCGGGCTTTCGCCATAACCGGGCATGTCCCACGCCAGCACGCGAAAACCCTTCAGCGCCATCTGCTTATGCCAGGAGGCCGCGCCGGAGCTGATACCGTGCAGCAGCATCAGCGGAAGGCCGCTGCCCTGTTCGCGAAAACCCGTCATCATGCCCCCTTAGTTCCGCTTCACTTTCGACAGCGGATGGTCGGATGGATAGGTTGGGATCTCTGGCTTGTTGGTCCCCAGCATGACGCACATCAGCGCCTCTTCTTCACCGTGGTTAAACAGCCCGCGATAGATCCCCGCAGGAACGGAAATCAGATCACGCTCGCGCAGCACGGTTTCGGTGTAGCTGTCGCCGTCCTGAATCATCAGCGTGATCTGCCCTTTGAGCATGAAGAACACCTCTTCCACGTCGTCGTGCAGGTGCAGCGGCCCTTCACACTTCGACGGCAGCACCATGGTGGAGAAGGTAAAGTGATCCGCCTGCACGGTGTTGGTGTCGTTCGCCACGCCCGTTGCGCCAGTGCCGATGTAGCGCATCTGCGCCCGGCGATATTTCGGGTCAAAATCGGCCTGGAACTTCAGCGCGTTCCAGTCATATTTGCGGCCTTCAAAGCGCGCGATGCGCGACTCGACCCACTCTTCCATGGTCAGATGGTCAGGTTTAATGCCAGGTTTGGTGGTTACGGTTGAATCAGTCATGACACTCTCCTCAGTAACGTCTCAGCAGCGGCAGTAACAGGGCGCAGCCCACCGCCGCCATCACCGCCAGAAAAATCAGCCCGGAATCCATGCTGTGGGTGAAGGCGATTAAAGCGCCCATTACCGCTGGCGACAGCGCGCCCGCAAAGTTTCCCAGCCCGTTGAAAATGCCGCCCGCCGTGGCGCTCACTCGCGGATGAGTGGCCTTCGCCAGCAGGGCGAAAATGTTGGGTGCCCCGGTGCCCCACATGAAGGTGCTGAAGCTCATCGCCGCGATGATGGTCAGCGGAGTATTAAGGTGCATCACCGCAGCCAGCCCCACCGCCGCCCCTGCCATTGAGATAAAGCAGGCCGCCGCACGTTTATCGACTTTGTCCGAAAGCCAGGCGCCAATTACCTCACCCGCCAGCATGGCGATAAACGGCATCGACGACAGCCAGCCCGCGTGCTCCAGGTGAATGCCTTTGCCTTTAATCAGGTAGCCCGGCAGCCAGCCGTTGATGCCCCACAGGTAAGTGAGAAAAGCGATGTTAAAGATGCAAATGATCCAGAAGTGCGGGCTGACAAACAGCTCGCGCCGCGCAGCACGCCGTTCATCCTGAGAAGCCTGTGAAGCACTGGGTTTCGCATCCAGACGGATCCCACGCAGGCCGATGCGAACAAACAGCAGCACCGGCACGGTAAGCATCGCCATCACAAAGAAGGTGCTCTGCCAGCCGAAGGTATTCAGCAGCCAGATGGACAACGGAAAACCAATCGCGGCACCGACAGGCGTTCCCAGCAGCCAGAGCATGGTGGCGCGGGCCTGCAGATGCTGCGGGAAGTTATGGCGCACGATAGCGAACGCCAGCGGGAACAGCGGCCCTTCCGCCACGCCAAGCAGAATGCGCAGCACGATCATCACCGTGTAGTTATGGGTAAAGCCCATCGCCACCATCAGCACGCACCACACCGCCATCATTCCGGTGAGCAAGCGCAGCGGCGCAATTTTGTCGCCCAGGCCGCTTAAAAAGACCGACGAAAAACCGTAGCTCAGCAGGAACGCGCTCATCAGAATGCCGAGGCGCGTGGTGTCGAAATCAATGCCCATCGCCTGCTGGAAATGGCCGTCAGAAAACAGCGCCGCAATGCTGATTTTGTCGAAAAACGCCAGCAGGACGCAGGCCAGCAGCGACAGCGGGATGGCCCAGCGCACCGCCTTTTCGGGCGTGCGGGTGCCCTCACCGCTTGCCTCAACGGGCGCGGTGTTGGTCTCGAATGTGGTCATGTCTCCCCCTACGGGTGCGGTTTCGCTATCGCAATGACATCAGTGAAAAGGTCGGGTCGACGAGCGGCACGTCTGATAAATCTCTCCCGGCGGCCATCCAGCGTTTCGCCAACTTAACGGTGCGCGCATCGTTGAACGCGACCAGCTGCGTCAATCGTCCTTGTGCATCCAGCGAGAAGAACAGCGAATCCTCACGCGCTATCGTTGCGCTCCCCGGCTGCGGAATGCCGAGGATCTGAATGTTGTGCTGATATTGATCCGACCACAGCCACGGCGCGTCGTCGTAGCCTGCCGCATCGGGATTGAGCATCGCTTTAGATGTGGCCACCGCCTGGTTCTGGGCGAAGGCCCACGACTGGATGCACAGACCGTAGTGGTGGTGCTGAGCGACATCGCCTGCGGCGAAGATATACGGATCTGACGTACGTCCCTGCGCATCGACCACGATCCCACGTTCGGTTTTCAGCCCCGCATCGCGTGCCAGCTCCAGGTTGAGATCGACGCCTATCCCCACCACCACCGCATCGAAAGTTTCACGCTTACCGTCGCAATGAATCACCGGCAGGCCGTCGTCATCCTCCAGCTCCAGTGCGCCACAGCCGGTGCGAATATCCACGCCCTGCTCCCGATGGAGAGCCTCTAAGCGTTGAGAAACCTCAGCGCTCACCGAGCGCATGCACAACGCAGGCTGCTGTTCGAACAGCGTGACCGCCACGCCGCTTTTTCGTGCAGAGGCGGCAATCTCCAGGCCAATCCAGCCGCCGCCGATAATGGCTAGCTTTTTACTTTCAGCCAGTCGGCTTTTCAGACGCTGCGCATCCTGCCAATGGCGTAAGGTATAGACCTGCGGGTGGCGGGCCCACCCCTCACCCGGCAGGCGTGCCCGCCCTCCGGTGGCCAGAAGCAGGATGTTGTAACTAAGAGATTCTCCGTTGCTCAAAACGACCTTTTTCGCTTCGCGATCGATGGATTCAGCCCGCAGCGGACGATACCAGGTCAGGCTCAGCGCCTGCTGTGCCTCTTCAGAAAACAGTCGCGGCAGCTGTGCCTCTGGCTCCAGCAGCGTGGCTTTGGAGAGCGGCGGGCGCTCGTAAAAATCCCATTCCTCTTCTGCCACCACGCAAATTTCACCGTCGAATCCTTCGTCGCGCAGGGTTTTCGCCGCCCAGCCGCCCGCCTGACCACCGCCGATGATGACAATGCGCGACGTCATACCGCCTCCGTTTTTTTCTGCTGACGGCGGGTGTCGTGATCGATTCCGCCTTCGACTGCCCATTCGGTAAAGGAGACCAGGGAGTGTTCCAGCTCGCGCGGCTGCCAGTTTTCGGTCAGGTAGTCGTCGTTGGTGTAGTACTCGAATGCGCCGCCGGTCGGGCTGTTGACGTACCAGAAGTACGCCGATGACACCGGATGGCGGCCAGGCCCGATAAAGGTGCTCCAGTCATTTTTATTCATCGCGATACCGCCGCCGATCACCTCGTGAATGTCGCGCACGGTAAAGGCCACGTGGTTCAGGCCACGTTTACGGGTAGGGAGTTGCAGCAGGAAAAGATTGTGATGACCGCCACGCACGCCGCAGCGCAGGAACACTGCACGGTTGATGTAGCGGTCGGAAACCTGAAAGCCGAGCACCTCGCGGTAGAATTTTTCCACCGCCGCCAGCTCTTCAACGAAGAACACCACGTGCCCGACGTTAATCGGCTGGGCACGATCGTAAACGGGGCTTGGGGTATCAATGCGGCGGACATCGCCCCATTGGTTAATGGGTTCGACGTTCAGCTCCACGTCGCTCTGCTGGCTCACCTGCACGCGCAGAGTCATGCCGTTGGGGTCGAGGCACTCGAGCGCATCGCCTACTTCACGAAAGCCGGGCTGCTGTGCCAGCTTCGGGCGCAGCGCATCCAGATCGGCCTGCGTGGCAACCGCCCAGGTCATGCGGCGCAGCGTGTTGCCTGCTTCAAACGCAGGAGGAAGATCGGGGCTGTCGATGGCGTTCAGCTCGACACGCGCGCCGCTTAAGGTGGTGAAACGCTGGCCGCTGGCATCGCCCGTCAGGCCAAAATCACGCATAAATTTGGCGCAGTGCGTCAGGTCTTCCACGCCAAATTCCAGCTTTTCAATTCCGGTTACACTCATCGTTCGTTGCCTCTTCTGGCCCAGATTGGGCGTAAAACATGCCCGACGCAGTGAAGCGCCTGACGTTAACTCACTGATTTAACTGGCCTGTGACAGATACCCTAAGAAGCCAGAGATTTTATCCGCCGCGAGGCGGACCTCGTTTTGCAGGAACTCGCGATCGGTTTGTGGGATCTCCTCCGACGGCACCAGGATGCTCACAACGGCGGCCACACGATGGCTTCGGTCATACACCGGATAGACAATGGAGGAGATGCCGTGGCGGAAGAAGGATTCACCGATCACAGACCCGCGGGCTTTATCCTGCTGCACCATCTCCCACAGGGCTTCGCGTTCGTGAAGCTGCCCTGGCGTGTTGCCTGGCAAGCGTTCGTGTGGGAACAGCTGCTCAAAGTCGGCGCGGGAGATATCGGTCAACAGCATGCGGCCCAGCGAAGTGCAGTGCACCGGCAAACGGGTGCCAATACTGACCTGATTGATGCGCGAGCCGGCAGCGCTGACGCGGGCGATGTAGATGATGTCGCGCCCGTCGCGGATCGCCAGATGACTGCTGCACTGGCTGATGTCGCGCAGCTGTTCGATGACCGGCTGCCCAACCTGTGCCACGTCCAGCGAAGCGATGTACTCAAAGCCCAGACGCAGCACGTTCATGCCGAGCGAGAAGGTGTTGGTGCGGGTGTTACGCTCCAGAAAGCCCATGTATTCCAGGGTCTGCACCACGCGATAGGCGGTGGCCTTCGGCATATCCACCAGCCGGTGCAGCTCGGCAAAGGTCAGTTCGCGATGCTGCTCTCCGAAGGCCAAAAGCAGCTGTAAACCGCGCTCCAGCCCCGGCACCAGGTACTTCACTTCCTGATCGTTTGCCATAATCGCTTCACCCGTTAGTTAAAGACAAAACCGCCGTTGACCGGTATCAGCTGCCCGGTAATAAACCGCGACAGATCGCTCAACAGCCAGACCACGCTGCCGGTAACATCTTCCGGCTGCTGGGCACCCGTTAACGCGCGCCCGTTTTCGTAAAGCTGATGGCGCTCAGCCGGAACATATTCGGTCGCCTCGACGCGGGTTAACCCCGGCGCGATGGCGTTGATGCGAATGCGTTTTTCGCCCAGTTCACGCGCCATTGAACGCGTCATCGCAATCACGGCACCTTTGCTGGCGACGTAGGCCATCAGACGCGGCGCGCCCCACAGCGCGGTATCCGAGGCTACGTTCACGATCCCTGTCCCTTCGCGCAGCAGCGGCACCGCGGCGCGGGTCACAAGCCAGGTGCCTTTGACGTTCACGCTCATTACGCGGTCCCACAAATCCGGGTCGTAATCGAGCATGTTTTTGCCGCCCACGCCGGTTGCCATCGCCGCGTTATTGACCAGGCCGTCAATCTGCCCCTGCTCGCCAATGGCGTGGAAAACCTGCTCGATGGACTGAGGATCGGCCAGATCGATAACGTGAGATTCGATCGTAAAACCTCGTGCACGCAGGCCGTGCGCACTCTCAGCCAACTCGCCTTCCAGAATGTCGCACATCACGACCGCGGCGCCTTGCTCCGCGCAGGCTCTCGCAAAGTGATAGCCCAGCCCGCGTGCGGCACCGGTGACGACGATACGTTTCCCGCTCAGCAGCCCATTCATCAGGCGGCTCCCTGCTGCTCTTCACGCTTTGCCAGCTGCTCTTTCGCCGCTTTTTGCATCATGCGGCGCAGGCGTGAAAGGCCGACGTCGTGCTGGTAGAGGTATTCATGTTCGCGGGCGTCTGGTGCCAGGCTTTCCAGCACCACGCGATCCTGCTCCAGCACTTCCCAGTGCAGCTTTTCCAGACGGTTGCGGTACATAAAGCGCCACATATCACGCTGCCAGCCCTGCACGCGGCGAATACGCCAGAAGAAGACGCGGCAGTTGTCGTTATCTTCCGGCACCACCATGCCGACAATAAAGAAGTGGCCGCCAGGCCCGAAACGCTTCTTATAAGGAATGGAGAGGCGCATCCAGTAGGTGCCGCTGTTGCCCAATTCCACCCAGTCAAAGTTGACGCCGCTCTGCCCTTTTTTCTCAAAGATGAAGCCGGTTTTGGTCGGCTGTAGCACCATGTCGGCCTTACGATCCCCTTCTGCCATCGAGTGCGACGAGGAGTGCAGATAGGTGCCGTGCATCGGGTCCATTACGTTTTCAAGCGCGTACTGGTAGTTACATTTCCACGCGGCGGTACAGAGGAAGTTGCTGTAAGTTTCAGTGTCAGCAAGTTCGTCCGGGAAGCTCAGCTCGTCCGGCTGCTGTTCGGCGGTCACGCCAAACCAGAGGAAGATGGCGCCGTGTGCTTCCTGCACGTTATAGCTGCGCACGCACTGCTGGCCGACCAGCGGACATTTGTCCACCGCGGGTACATCTTTTACTTCACCGTTACCCGCCACTTCTACACCGTGATACCAGCAGGCTATGCGGTCACCGAGGTTCCAGCCCATCGACAGGCGCGCGCCACGGTGCGGGCAGCGGTCTTCCAGCGCCTGTACCTGGCCATCTTTATTACGCCAGACCACAATCTGCTCGCCGAGGCGAGTAATGCCCACTGGCGCAGACTGCACTTCCCAACTGGCCAGCACCGGATACCAGAGGCCGCGCAGACCTTTATCGAGATAATTTTGTACGGTAGTCGTCATCGCGTTGCCCTCAGTAGCCGTTAACCTGTAAGAATGCCTGGAAGCTGGCCTCGCTCCACGGCTCACCCTGCTGATCGTGCATGCGCACCGCATTCAGCCCGTTCACCAGCTCCGGCAGTGTTTCAGCCCCCTGCTCAAAGAGATCTTCCAGCGTGGCGATAAGATTCACTTCCCAGTTTTCCGGCACGCGGCTGCGGGTTTGCCAGATCAGATTCGGGTAATCACCCGGCTTGTGGATAGCGCCATTGCCGCCCTCGGCTGGCGGGGTAAACTGGCGGCTTTCCGGCAGCGCCGGGTTGAAGCTCAGGGTATCGGTCATGCCACGGTCTCCTCGACAAAGGTAATCTGGATTTGGTTTTCAAAGACTCGAACCGGGTAGCGGTTGAGGTTGCGACCGCCGGGGCCGTGCAGGCACTGGCCGGTTTTAACATCGAAAACCGCCTCGTGCAGCGGGCATTCCACTTTGCCATCTTCCACGAAGCCCTGACTCAGCAACGCGTAAGCGTGCGGACATACGTCTTCCAGCGCGTAATATTCACCGTCAATCAAATAAACGCCGATCTCTTTGCCTTCGACGTTGCCGCTAAAAGGGAAATCTTCCTGTACTTGTTCTGCGTCACATACGCCTATCCAGCTCATCACGATCCTCCAGGCTTTTGTTTCATATATGAAACTCTGTTTCTTATTTAATACGGTCAATATAAAAGCGATGAATCTTTCGTCAAGCGGCAATGTGACGAATTTGTTAATTTTGCGGTAATTAATTAACTAAGTGTGCAAAGGATCACGAAAAAATGCAGCGATAGGAAATTTTCATTATTACGCGACACATGAATACGTTTTCTTGATGCCCTTTGGATTTGAAAAATAGATATTGACTTCTTTTCTTTTTGTTCCTTAAAAATAAAGAAAAGTCATTTCCTGAGAGTTTCACCCGTGAAACAGGTATTTATTTTATTGTTTATAAACAATGAGTTTCACAGGTGATACATTTTAGTTACGTGACAATCACTCAGATAAAAATATAACCAGACAGAATTTTAAAGGCGGGCATGATGACGGCAAGATGGCAAGGCACGGTGGCACTATTGCTGCTAATTATTATTTCCTACGTGGATCGGGTGAATATCTCGGTAATGATTTTAAACCCGGAATTTGCTGAACATTTCCAGCTAAATGAAAACAGAATGTTACAGGGAATGCTCATGACCTGCTTTCTTCTGGGTTATGGTTTTTCCGCTTTATTATTAACACCGGTTATCGAAAGTAAGCTGCATTATCGGCAGGGATTATTAAGCAGTATTGCAGTCTGGGCCCTGGTTTGCGCTGTTTCTCCCCTGCTCGGCTCATTGATGGGAATGCTCGTCGCGCGCGTGATTCTGGGCATTGCCGAGGGGCCGCTCTTTTCGCTGAAAACGCGCTTTATCAGCGATAATTTTAACGCGGAGGAGATCGGCAAACCCAATGCGGTTACCGCGCTCGGCGTCTCTCTCGGCCTGGCTGTGGGCTTTCCGCTGGTCACCTGGCTGATGGCGCATTTCGGTTGGGCGGGATCGTTTTATGCGCTGGCGGTAATGAATCTGATGCTGGGCGGTGGCCTCATCTGGCGTTTTCTGCCCGCGCCGCCCCTCGTCACGAAAAGCAAAAAACCGGGATTCATGCAGACGTTTACGCTTGCCTGGCAAACGCCGCTGCTGGGCTGGATCCTGCTGGTTGAGATTGCCACTCTGAGCTATCTGTGGGGCAGCAGCGCGTGGCTTCCGGCATGGCTTCGCGATGAACATCACTTCTCGCTGCATGCGACGGGAATGCTGGCCGCGATTCCCTTTCTGCTGAGCCTGGGCTCCAAATTTCTGGGCGGCGTACTGCTCGACAAAATGCGCCCGGAGCAGGCACCGGTGCTGTTTGTGGTCGGCGGAGCACTGACGGCGCTGTCAGTGGTCGCGCTGATGCTGAGCCATCAGGCCGTCTGGCTGGCGCTGTTTATGCTGTCCGCGAACGTATTCTGGGGGCTTCAGGGCGCCGCCATTCCTGCCGTGATCCAGCATTATGCCGCGCATGAGGCGGTGGGGAGTGCGTATGGGATAATCAATGGAATCGGGAATATCTGCGCCGCGTTTATTCCGCTGCTGATGGGTATGGTGATGAAATCAGTGGGATCGGTCAGTTCCGGTTTTTCGGTACTGGTGGCGTCACAGATTGTTACCCTGGTGGCCGGAGGGATGTTGCTGCTGCGCATGCGTCGCGCAGCAGCACTGAGCGCGTAAGGCTTATTCGCCTTTTTTCGCCGCCTGGATGTAGAGCATTTCCAGAGCCAGCGTCGCGGCGGCCAGGGCGGTGATCTCAGACTGATCGTACGCCGGGGCGACTTCCACAACGTCCATGCCGACGATGTTCAGGTCTTTCAGGCCACGAACCAGTTTGATCGCACGATCGGAAGTCAGGCCGCCGATCACTGGCGTACCGGTACCCGGAGCAAAGGCCGGATCCAGGCAGTCGATATCAAAGGTCAGGTACACCGGCATATCGCCAACAATCTGCTTAACCTGTGCGATGATATCGTCCACGCCGCGATCGTTCACCTGGCCCGCGTCCAGTACGGTGAAACCGTTGTCCTTGTCGAATTCGGTACGAATGCCGATCTGCACGGAGTGATTCGGATCGATCAGGCCTTCTTTCGGCGCGGTGAAGAACATGGTGCCGTGGTCAAACTCGCAGCCGTTTGCGTAGGTGTCGGTGTGGGCATCGAAGTGCACCAGCGCCATTTTACCGAAGTGTTTGGCGTGCGCGCGCAGCAGCGGCAGCGTCACGAAGTGGTCACCGCCGAAAGAGAGCATACGCTTCCCGGCCGCCAGCAGTTTTTCTGCGTGAGCCTGGAGTTTCTCGCTCATTTCACGGGCATCGCCAAAGGCATAAACCAGGTCGCCGCAGTCCACGACGTTCAGACGCTCACGCATGTCGAAGTCCCACGGGAAACGGTTGTGCTCCCACGCGAGATTAGTGGATACCTGACGAATCGCCGCCGGGCCGTGACGGCCACCGGCACGACCAGAAGTGGCCGCGTCAAAAGGTACGCCGGTGATAACCCAGTCAGCGTCGCTGTCGTATGGCTGGAAGTTCAGCGGCAGACGCAGGAAACCAAACGCGTTCGATACCAGAGAGTTGTCGTACTGATGACCCAAAGTGCTCATAAAGATGACCTCGTATACCGTCGGAAATTTATGACAGATGAAAAAAAATCCCTTCCGCGTCGTTAGGCCCGACGAGAAAGGGATCGATTCGTGTACTACTTGTTAAGGCG
The DNA here is from genome assembly GCF_900215375.1 of Enterobacter sp. CC120223-11. Lineage (GTDB taxonomy): Bacteria > Pseudomonadota > Gammaproteobacteria > Enterobacterales > Enterobacteriaceae > Scandinavium. The sequence continues at coordinate 118,528 of NZ_OBEF01000004.1, forward strand.
ATTATCGCCGTAAATTCATACTGGTTCAAGTGAGTATAGGCGATGGTGTGCTCTTTACCCTCACCCTAACCCTTTCCCCTAAGAGGAGAGGGAAAAGATCCTACTCATCTTCCAGATAAGTGTAACCGTACAGGCCCGCTTCAAACTCTTCGAGGAACTGCTGCTGCAGCGCATCGTCCAGACCGGTCTGTTTCACCTGATCGCGGAACTGGGTCAGCAGCGTTTTTGGATCCAGCTGCACGTATTCCAGCATATCCGCCACGGTATCGCCCTCGTCAGAAAGCTCCACTTCCACGCTGCCGTCAGGGAAGACAAACACGTCCACCGCTTCGGTATCACCGAACAGGTTGTGCATGTTGCCGAGGATTTCCTGATAGGCACCAACCATAAAGAAGCCCAGCATCGGCGGGTTCTCCGGGTCGTATTCCGGCATTGGCATGGTGGTCGCTATACCGTCGCCGTCGATGTAGTGGTCGATCGCCCCATCGGAATCACAGGTAATGTCCAGCAGCACTGCCCGGCGTTCAGGCGCCTGATTCAGGCCTTCGAGCGGCAGGACAGGGAACAGCTGATCAATCCCCCACGCATCCGGCATCGACTGGAACAGCGAGAAGTTGACGTACATTTTGTCCGCCATGCGCTCCTGCAGCTCATCGATAATCGGGCGATGGGCGCGGTTGCTTGGGTCGAGCTGTTTCTGCACTTCGTGACACATACCCAAATAGAGCTGCTCGGCCCAGGCACGCTGCTGCAGGCTGTAAGCCCCGGAAGAGTAGCCGATATGCACATCGTGCAGATCCATCTGGCTGTCGTGCAGCCACTCACGCAGCGAACGACGTCCGCCCGGCTCGTGCAGCTCCTGCCAGGTTTCCCACATATTTTGCAGCGTACGCGGCGCGTCTTCCGCAGGCGCGGACGGCGTGGTGTATTCGTTGCGCTCAACGCCGATGATGTTGGACACCAGCACGGTGTGGTGCGCTGTTACAGCACGGCCAGACTCGGTGATCACCGTCGGGTGCGGCAGGCCGTTCTCTTCACAGGCATCGCCGATCGCCCAGATGATGTTGTTGGCGTACTCGTTCAGGCCGTAGTTCACCGAGCAGTCAGACTGCGAGCGGGTACCTTCGTAATCCACACCCAGGCCACCGCCCACGTCGAAGCACTGAATGTTCACGCCAAGCTTATGCAGTTCCACGTAGAAACGGGCCGACTCGCGCACGCCGGTGGCGATATCGCGAATGTTCGCCATCTGCGAACCGAGGTGGAAGTGCAGCAGCTGAATGCTATCGAGGCGATCGTGCTCGCGCAGGATCTCCACCAGCTGCAATACCTGCGTCGCCGCCAGGCCGAATTTGGATTTTTCGCCGCCGGAAGACTGCCATTTGCCGGAACCCTGAGAGGCCAGACGCGCACGCACACCCAGGCGCGGCACCACGTTCAGGCGCTCGGCTTCTTCCAGCACGATAGCGACTTCGGACATCTTTTCGATAACCAGATAGACCTTGTGGCCCATCTTCTCGCCGATCAGCGCCAGGCGAATATATTCGCGGTCTTTGTAGCCGTTACAGACGATAACGCTGCGGGTCATGCCAGCATGGGCGAGAACGGCCATCAGCTCCGCTTTGGAACCTGCTTCAAGGCCCAGCGGCTCACCGGAGTGGATTAAAGACTCAATGACGCGGCGATGCTGGTTTACCTTGATCGGGTAAACAAGGAAGTAGTCACCTTTATAACCATAGGATTCACGCGCGCGCTTGAAGGCGGCGTTAATCGAACGCAGACGATGTTGCAGGATCTGCGGGAAGCAGAACAGTGCAGGCAGTCGCTGTCCCTGCGCTTCACGAGCCTTCACCAGCATGGCGAGATCCACCTGTGCTTCTGGCACATCAGGATCCGGACACACGCTGATATGGCCCAGCTCGTTCACGTCGTAGTAATTATTGCCCCACCAGGCAATGTTGTAAGTACGCAGCATCTTGCTGGCCTCCTGAGAGCTCATTGCCACCTCCTGCATAGAACGTAGTACACCCTGTTCGCCGGCTGACGAAGGGGAAGACAGAGACATGTCGTCAGACATAGCGAACCTCAAATATAGGCGAAAGTGTAAAACAGTTGACTACTATCGCAGTGTTACTAAGCGATAACAACCCATATACAGCCGTGTGTGTCAGCAGAGTATGCTGAACGCTCGCCTGTGCGACCGGTTTCTTGTTCATATCATTGTAAAACATAGACCCGGGGTTTGAAGGACCACCGGAGAAACCACGAGAAAACCCCTGAATATAGGAGCGCCCTTGTCCAGAATTCAGCAAGCCTTAACCGGCCCTGACATCCTGAGATAAGCCCGAATGGGGATAACTTCGGCAGGTCTTAATCGAAGAGAAAGAAGCTGTGGGGTATAAACGCACGCCAGAACGGCATGACTGAGTCTGCGGAAAACGATGGTTCATTATGTCGTATCACCTCCACGCCAACTCACCTGAGCCAGCGACAAGCCAAAGCCAAAGCCAAAAAATACATTGCTTCACCCGGCTGGAAGTGGCGACACGAGAGCGTTCATCGTGCGCTTTTTGGACTGAGCCGCGCGCGGCGTTTTATACCGATAACGGGGGTAAAAAGCAAAATATAAATGTGCAGGCTTCCACTGCTGTCAGGAAAAATTGCCAGCCCTCAGGGCAAGCTGATGCGACCTGCTTCAAAAAAAACTGGCAATCGGGTGAAACTCTGACCTAAAATAGCCATCCAGATGTTAATCCATCTATACTGATTAACACCCAGACTGTTTGTGTGATTATCCGCAAGTTCTGGTTGAAAAATCTGTCAGAACATCAACTTACAACAGTTTGAGCTAACCGAATTCTTTCCAGGTGAAATAAAACATGGCAAAACACCTCTTTACGTCCGAGTCCGTATCCGAAGGGCATCCAGACAAAATTGCTGACCAAATCTCTGATGCAGTGCTTGATGCGATCCTCGAACAGGATCCAAAGGCGCGCGTGGCGTGTGAAACTTACGTAAAAACCGGCATGGTTATGGTTGGCGGTGAAATCACCACCAGCGCGTGGGTCGATATCGAAGAGATCACCCGTAACACGGTCCGCGAAATTGGCTATGTGCATTCCGATATGGGCTTTGATGCCAACTCCTGTGCCGTGCTGAGCGCCATTGGTAAGCAGTCTCCTGATATTAATCAGGGCGTTGACCGTGCCGATCCGCTGGAACAGGGTGCGGGCGATCAGGGCCTGATGTTTGGCTATGCCACCAACGAAACCGACGTGCTGATGCCAGCGCCAATCACCTACGCCCACCGTCTGGTGCAGCGTCAGGCTGAAGTGCGCAAAAACGGCACCCTGCCGTGGCTGCGTCCGGATGCGAAAAGCCAGGTCACCTTCCAGTATGACGACGGTAAAATCGTCGGCATCGATGCCGTGGTGCTCTCCACTCAGCACGCCGAAGACATCGATCAGAAATCCCTGCAGGAAGCAGTGATGGAAGAGATCATCAAGCCCGTTCTGCCTACCGAATGGCTGAACAGCGCGACCAAATTCTTCATCAACCCAACCGGCCGTTTCGTTATCGGTGGCCCAATGGGCGACTGCGGCCTGACCGGGCGTAAGATCATCGTTGATACCTACGGCGGCATGGCTCGTCACGGCGGCGGCGCGTTCTCCGGTAAAGATCCGTCTAAAGTGGACCGTTCTGCAGCGTACGCGGCGCGTTATGTTGCGAAAAACATCGTTGCGGCAGGCCTTGCCGATCGTTGTGAAATTCAGGTGTCCTACGCAATTGGCGTGGCAGAACCAACCTCCATCATGGTTGAAACCTTCGGTACCGAAAAAGTGCCAACTGAACAGCTGACCCTGCTGGTGCGTGAGTTCTTCGACCTGCGTCCGTATGGCCTGATTCAGATGCTGGATCTGCTGCACCCAATCTACAAAGAAACCGCAGCATACGGTCACTTTGGTCGTGAACATTTCCCATGGGAAAAAACCGACAAAGCCGCTCAGCTGCGTGAAGCCGCGGGCCTGAAATAAGTCCTGCCCTCTCTTTCAAAGGCCAGCCTCGCGCTGGCCTTTTGCTTTCCTGCCCCGCACTCTGCCAGCCGCTGCAGCACGCTACGCGAACAAATCCGAATCTTTCCGTGAAACCGCTTACACCAGGCGTAAAAGGCAATTTTTGAGATTTTTCACTTTGCATGATTCCAATTGCTCTGATGTTACAATCCGTTTCAGGTAAGTCTCAAAATTGCATTTTATTCGCCTCAGCAATAACCAATATCAATATGATTAATAACAAGTTAATACACTTACATAACCTGACACTAATGTAACCGATTACACTAATGTGATTAGTCTCACATCTTTTCACGCCCTCCTAACCTACCCTTTACATTGATAAAACTGATAACCCATTTGGAGGGCATAATGCCTGTCAATAAAAAACAGGGATATTCGAACAAGGCGATTACGTTCTTTGTTTGCTTCCTCGCAGCCCTGGCGGGATTGCTGTTCGGCCTGGATATTGGCGTGATTGCGGGCGCATTGCCCTTCATCGCCCATGAATTCCAGATTGACTCACACACCCAGGAGTGGGTGGTCAGCTCGATGATGTTCGGTGCCGCGGTCGGTGCCGTCGGCAGCGGCTGGCTCTCCTATCGTCTTGGCCGTAAAAAAAGCCTGATGATTGGTGCGGTCCTGTTTGTGCTCGGCTCGCTGTGCTCTGCCGCCGCGCCAAACGTGGAAGTGCTGCTGGTCTCCCGCGTGCTGCTGGGCCTGGCGGTTGGTGTAGCTTCCTATACCGCGCCGCTGTATCTCTCTGAAATTGCGCCTGAAAAAATCCGCGGCAGCATGATTTCTATGTACCAGCTGATGATCACCATCGGGATCCTCGCGGCTTACCTTTCCGATACGGCCTTTAGCTACACTGGCGCATGGCGCTGGATGCTCGGCGTGATCATCATCCCTGCCATTCTGCTGCTGATTGGCGTCTTCTTCCTGCCAGACAGCCCGCGCTGGTACGCGGCGAAGCGCCGATTTAACGACGCCGAACGCGTGCTGCAACGCCTGCGTGACACCAGCGCCGAAGCCAAAAATGAGCTGGAAGAGATTCGTGAAAGCCTGAAGGTGAAGCAGTCCGGCTGGGCGCTGTTCAAAGAGAACAGCAACTTCCGCCGCGCGGTGTTCCTGGGTGTACTGTTGCAGGTGATGCAGCAGTTCACCGGCATGAACGTCATCATGTACTACGCGCCAAAAATCTTCGAACTGGCGGGTTACGCCAACACCACCGAGCAGATGTGGGGCACGGTGATTGTCGGCCTGACCAACGTGCTGGCGACCTTTATCGCCATCGGCCTCGTTGACCGCTGGGGACGCAAACCGACGCTGGTGCTCGGCTTCCTGGTGATGGCCGTCGGCATGGGCGTGCTCGGCACAATGATGCACAACGGCATCCACACGCCAGGCGCGCAGTACTTCGCGGTCGCCATGTTGCTGATGTTTATCGTTGGCTTCGCGATGAGCGCCGGTCCGCTGATCTGGGTACTGTGTTCTGAGATCCAGCCGCTGAAAGGCCGTGATTTCGGTATCACCTGCTCCACCGCCACCAACTGGATTGCCAACATGATCGTCGGCGCAACCTTCCTGACCATGCTGAACAGCCTCGGCAACGCCAACACCTTCTGGGTTTACGGCGGGCTGAACCTGTTCTTCATCGTGCTGACCCTGTGGCTGGTGCCGGAAACCAAACACGTGTCGCTGGAACATATCGAACGTAACCTGATGAAAGGCCGTCCACTGCGTGAGATTGGCGCCCAGAGCTAACTTTCAAGCCCGGCGGCGCAAGCTTGCCGGGCCTACGTTCTCTGGCCGTTGTAGGCCCGTGCAAACGAAGAGCCGCCGGGCAATCTTCAAGTGACATATTGCGCTCCAGCCCACACCGCACTATTCTCTGCCCCCATGAAACCCCCTCGCCTTCCCATCGCCATTCAGCAAGCCGTTATGCGCAGCCTGCGGGAAAAACTCGCCCAGGCTAACCGGAAGCTCGACCGCGACTATCCTGAACCGAAGCTGACCTGGCAACAGCGCGGCACGTCTGCGGGCACGGCCTGGCTGGAAAACTACGAAATTCGCCTCAACCCTGTGCTGCTGATGGAAAATCAGCAGGCGTTTATCGATGAAGTGGTGCCGCACGAACTGGCGCATCTTCTGGTCTGGAAACGGTTTGGCCGCGTTGCGCCGCACGGCAAAGAGTGGAAATGGATGATGGAGAGCGTGCTGGGCGTGCCCGCCCGCCGTACTCACCAGTTCGAACTGGATTCCGTGCGCAAAAATACCTTCCCCTATCGCTGCGGCTGCCAACAGCATCAGCTCACCGTGCGCCGCCATAATCGCGTCCTGCGCGGCGAGGCCGTTTATCGTTGCGTCCACTGCGGCGATCCTCTGGTGGCTGAAAAGTAACCTTCGGAAATAACAGGAACTTTCCTGATCTGACTGATTGCATACAGGAACATCTTTAGCTACGTTGCGGGCTCGTTTTGAGACGGAGTTCGTGATGTCCCGTAAATCAGTCCTGGCGTTGGCATTTTTCGCCACCGCCATTTCAGGCCAGGCCCTGGCCGAAGGTATCAACAGTTTTTCTCAGGCAAAGGCCGCAGGCGTGAAGGTCAATGCCGACGTCCCCGGCGACTTCTACTGCGGCTGCAAAATCAACTGGCAGGGTAAGAAAGGCGTCATCGATCTGGAATCTTGCGGCTACAAAGTGCGTAAAAATGAAACCCGCGCCAGCCGCGTCGAGTGGGAGCATGTGATGCCCGCCTGGCAGTTCGGTCATCTGCTGCAGTGCTGGCAGGACGGCGGGCGGAAAAACTGCGCCAAAGATCCGGTTTATCGCAAAATTGAAAGCGATATGCACAACCTGCAACCTGCCGTGGGCGAAGTGAACGGTGACCGCAACAACTTCATGTACAGCCAGTGGAACGGCGGCGAAGGCCAGTACGGGCAATGCGCAATGAAGGTTGATTTCAAAGATAAAGTTGCCGAACCGCCCGAGCGCGCACGCGGCGCGATCGCCCGCACCTACTTCTATATGCGCGACCAGTACAAACTTTCGCTTTCACGCCAGCAAACTCAGCTGTTCACTGCCTGGAGCAAGCAATATCCAGTCACTTCGTGGGAATGCACGCGCGACGAACGCATCGCCAGGATCCAGGGCAATCATAACCCTTACGTCCAGCAGGCTTGCCAGGCGCAAAAGAGCTACCCTACACTAGCGTCAAATGTTAACTGATATCCGGAAATCCTGAGACTATGCGCATTCCCCGCATCTATCACCCTGAGTTTATTACTGCGGGCAACCAGATTGCCCTGAGCGAAGAGGCCGCTAACCACGTAGGCCGCGTGCTGCGCATGAGTGCAGGCCAGGCCATTCAGCTGTTCGACGGCAGCAATCAGGTTTTTGAAGCCGAAATAATCCAGGCGGATAAGAAAAGCGTGCGGGTGAATGTGCTGAGCGCCGAAACCGACAACCGTGAATCCCCGCTGCATATTCACCTCGGCCAGGTCATGTCCCGCGGTGAAAAAATGGAATTCACCATCCAGAAGTCGATCGAACTCGGTGTAAGCCTCATTACGCCACTCTTTTCCGAGCGCTGTGGCGTTAAACTGGATGCTGAACGTCTGAATAAGAAGCTCGCGCAGTGGCAGAAGATTGCCATTGCCGCCTGTGAGCAATCAGGCCGAAATGTGATCCCGGAGATCCGCCCGGCGATGGAACTCGAAGCCTGGTGCGCCGAAGAAGAGAGCGGATTAAAGCTCAACCTTCATCCGCGCGCCAGCGCCAGCATTAATACGCTGCCGCAGCCCGTTGAGCGTGTGCGTTTGCTCATCGGTCCGGAAGGCGGCCTGTCGGCGGACGAAATCGCCATGACGGCCCGCTACGCGTTTACGGATATTCTGTTAGGACCACGCGTTTTGCGTACTGAGACTACTGCGCTCACCGCCATCACCGCGCTTCAGGTGCGTTTTGGTGATCTGGGCTAAACCTCGCGTTACAGGAGAAGAGTAATGATCAAGCTTGGCATCGTGATGGACCCCATTGCGAAGATCAACATCAAGAAAGATTCCAGCTTCGCTATGCTGCTGGAAGCGCAGCGTCGTGGTTACGAAATTCACTATATGGAGATGAACGATCTCTATTTGATCAACGGCGAAGCGCGGGCGCAGACGCGCCTGCTCAGCGTTGAGCAGAACTACGACGGCTGGTATAGCTTTAACGGTGAGCAGGATATCGCCCTTGCCGATCTCGACGTCGTCCTGATGCGCAAAGATCCGCCGTTCGACACCGAATTTATCTATGCGACCTATATCCTCGAGCGCGCAGAAGAAAAAGGCACGCTTATCGTCAACAAGCCGCAGAGCCTGCGCGACTGTAACGAAAAGCTGTTCACCGCCTGGTTCTCCGACCTGACGCCGGAAACGCTGGTCACGCGTAACAAAACCCAGCTGAAAGCCTTCTGGCAGCAGCACGGCGACATCATTATGAAACCGCTGGACGGCATGGGCGGCGCCTCTATCTTCCGCGTGAAGCAGGATGACCCCAACATTGGCGTTATCGCTGAAACGCTGACTGAGCTCGGCACTCGCTACTGCATGGCGCAGAACTATCTGCCTGCCATCAAAGACGGCGACAAGCGCGTGCTGGTCGTGGACGGTGAACCTGTTCCGTACAGCCTGGCACGTATCCCACAGGGCGGCGAAACCCGCGGCAACCTGGCCGCCGGTGGCCGTGGTGAGCCGCGTCCTCTGTCCGAAAGCGACTGGGAAATCGCCCGTAAAGTGGGCCCGACGCTGAAAGAGAAAGGCCTGATTTTTGTCGGCCTCGACATCATCGGCGATCGTCTGACGGAAATTAACGTCACCAGCCCGACCTGCATTCGTGAAATTGAAGCTGAATTCCCCATCTCCATCACCGGCATGCTGATGGACGCAATCGAAAAGCGTCTGGGCAAGTAACCCCCTCTCAGGCGGGAGAGATCCCGCCTTCGCTCGACAGCGCCATGCTTTCCCCGCATACTGGCCCTTGTTGCTTTTTAAACCAGGAAACAGAACCTCTGACAATGAATTTACAGCACCACTTTCTTATTGCCATGCCTGCTCTCCAGGACCCGATGTTTCGCCGCTCCGTTATCTACATTTGTGAATACAATGACGACGGCGCAATGGGGATCATCATCAATAAACCGATGGAAAATCTGAAGGTTGAAGGGATTCTGGAAAAGCTGAAGATCGCCCCGGAGTCTCGCGACCCGGACATTCGACTCGACAAACCCGTGATGACGGGCGGCCCGCTGGCAGAAGATCGCGGGTTTATCCTGCACACGCCACCGTCGGCTTTTTCATCGAGTATTCGTATTTCCGACAATACCGTGATCACCACTTCCCGCGACGTGCTGGAGACACTTGGCACCGCCGATCAGCCCACAGAGGTACTGGTTGCGCTGGGCTATTCGTCCTGGGAAAAGGGCCAGCTGGAACAGGAGATTCTCGACAACGCCTGGCTCACCGCCCCGGCCGATCTCAATATTCTCTTCAAGACGCCCATCGCCGATCGTTGGCGCGATGCCGCTCGCCTGATCGGCATTGATATTCTGACCATGCCTGGCGTTGCGGGGCACGCATAATGAGCGGCACGCTAATCGGTTTTGACTTCGGCACCCGCAGCATCGGCGTCGCCGTCGGGCAGCGAGTGACCGGGACAGCCCGCCCTTTGGGCGCGCTGAAGGCCCAGGACGGCACGCCGGACTGGAACGCAATACAGAAACTGCTCAAAGAGTGGCAGCCGGAAGCCGTAGTGGTGGGCCTGCCGCTGAATATGGACGGTACCGAACAGCCGTTAACCGCCCGCGCCCGTAATTTTGCCAACAAAATTCATGGCCGCTTTGGCGTGAAAATCATTCTGCACGACGAGCGACTGAGCACCGTGGAAGCCCGAGCAGGCTTGTTCGAACACGGCGGCTACCGGGCGCTGAACAAAGGAAAAGTGGACTCCGCCTCCGCGGTGGTGATTCTGGAAAGCTTTTTCGAGCAGGGATTTTGATGAATCCCTCTCCCGCGAAGGAGAGGGATAAGTGACAACATCAATGACGCAGATTTTCGTTCGCCCAGCTCACAGCCTGAGTTCTGTTCTTCACGCTTAATTTGCGGAAAACATTGTACAGGTGTGTTCTTACCGTATTCTCGCTGATAAACAGCGCGCGTGCGATATCCATATTGGTTGCACCATGGCGCAATTCATTAAGGATTTCACACTCGCGTTCGGTCAGCGGAATATTGTCAGAATCGCTGGATGTGTGAGCCGCTGCATACATTGCAGGGTGCATCACGCTCAATTCAGCCGTCTGCTCGCCGTGAAGCACAGCTTTGACGCCCTCAATTAAGCGCGATTCATCATCGTCATGGCGAAATACACCGTACAGCGCTGGCCATTTCGCCATTTCGTACAGTTCATACTTTTGTGCACTATTGATAATAAGCAATCGCGGGCTTTCAACCTGCGACTGAATAATATCTCGCCAGATCCCATTCAACTTTTTGTTAGATACTGCAATATCGAACAGCACCACGGTTTCCCGCGGTAAACGCTGCAGCAGTGGCTTATTAATGTTGTGCACATCAACAAAAACAGAAAGGAGATCCGACAGGTAGGCTGCAAAAGCATTTGCCTGCACAGAAGGATGAGTGATAAGTAGGAGCTGACGTGATTTGCCTACACTCTCTGATACATCAAGCATTTAAAAACTCTCCATAGTTGAAGCTCACCATCATGGTGATTAAATGGGTCAAAAAGACACAAGCAACGTGCTAAATATATAAAATCTAAACTTACAAACCGAAACAATATTTCATGAGAAAAATCCTATTCCTCATAAACAGAATAGAACGAATGCCTGATAAGTGTCAAAAGATTATCACCCTTTTTTTCTACGCCTACTCAATACAATGTCATGCGTGACGCGGGTTTGCCTCACACATCTTTCGCAGAGGTCGTTTTTACATCACCAAAGGCGATACAGATTGCAGAGGGTGTAAAAAGATAATTGTATTAGCCCGACTTAATATCAACATCAATATAACATTAACGTTATTTAAGTATTACCCCTACTAACACAATCTTTTAATTTACCGAAAAGTAATGAACAGAGACTAATTATTCCGCAATTCTTCAGGTTATTTCGCCCATAGCGAGACTGGGCTCACAAAAATAAGCCTGGGCGTTAGCATCTTATTTACGTTTCATGACCGAGCGCTGACATTGACTGGCGAAATATCACGCTCGACTGGCCCCTGATATCCACGGAAGTTTGCCTACAGGCGACCTTCCGCCTGCCGTTGCTGATAGCACTGAGTAAAGGTCTGCATGCCTGCCTGCTGCCCGGTTTGCATAATGCCGGGTAGCTGATGCGTTTTCCCTTCACGAATAAGGCTGCCTGCCGCCGGGGTGTTCACCAGCAGCTCGTACAGCGCCACACGACCGCCCTGCTTATCCGCCAGCAGCTTCTGTGCCAGCACGGCGTTCAGGCTCCCGGCAAGCTGGCTGCGCACCTGTTCCTTTTCTCCGGCAGGGAAAACATCCACCAGCCTCTCAATCGCCTGTGCGGCCCCGCGCGTATGCAGCGTTGACAGAACCAAATGCCCGGTCTCCGCCGCCGTGAGCGCCAGGCGGATGGTTTCAGTGTCACGCAGTTCACCGAGCAAAATAACATCCGGATCCTGCCGGAGCGCCACGCGCAGTGCCGCAGAGAACGAATAGCAGTGCGCCCCCACTTCCCGTTGATGAATAAGGCAGCGCTCGCTGTGATGGATAAACTCCACCGGATCTTCCAGGGTCAGGATATGCCCCTCACGCTGATGGTTGAGGTGATCCACCATAGCCGCCAGGGTGGTGGATTTGCCGCTGCCCGTCGCACCGGTCACCAGAATGAGCCCACTTTCTTCATTCAGTAATTCAATGATAGCTGGCGGTACGCCGAGCCCTGAGAGCTGCGGGCAGCATTCCGGGAGCAGGCGCAACACCATCGCAACCCCTTCCGTATGCCGAAAAACGCTGGCGCGCAGGCGTGTGCCATCCTCCATTTGTACCGCGAAATCACAATGACATTCCTTTTGCCACTGCCGCTGTGCGGCCTCGCTGAGCCACTGATGCAGCAATATGTGCAGATCCGGGGCGCTAAACGGAGCAGGCTCCAGACAGCCCCGCCGCCGCCAGCGCGCCTTACCATCGTTGCGCAGGTGTAGATCCGAGACGTTATGCTTTACACTAAGGGCCACAATTTCCTGCATATCCATATCATCATCCTGAAAATGAACGACATTGCGCATAACCTGGCACAGGTCAGGGACAAAATCTCAGCCGCTGTCGCCCTTTGCGGCCGTGCTCCGGAAGAAGTGACTCTGCTTGCAGTGAGCAAAACAAAACCTGCGAGCGCCATCGAAGAAGCGGTCGCTGCCGGCCAGCGAGCCTTCGGCGAAAACTACGTTCAGGAAGGCGTCGACAAGGTCCGCTATTTTCAGGAGGCGGGACAAAACGACCTGCAGTGGCACTTTATTGGCCCGCTGCAGTCGAACAAAAGCCGTCTGGTGGCGGAGTATTTCGACTGGTGTCATACCGTGGATCGTCTGAAAATCGCCAGCCGCCTCAGCGAGCAGCGCCCGGCTCATTTGCCGCCGCTGAACGTACTGATTCAGGTCAATATCAGCGATGAGTCGAGCAAATCGGGCATTGCGCTTGAAGAGGTTGATGCGCTGGCCCAGGCGGTGGCGACCCTGCCCGGCCTCTGCCTGCGCGGGCTGATGGCCATCCCGGCACCAGAGTCAGATTATGTAAGGCAGTTTGCGGTCGCCCAACAAATGGCGGTAGCATTTGCCCGGCTGAAAATAGACTATCCGACCGTGGACACGCTGTCGCTTGGCATGTCGGACGATATGGAAGCCGCCATTGCGGCGGGTAGCACGATGGTGCGCATCGGTACCGCCATCTTTGGCGCGCGCAATTACACACAACAATAAATAAGGAAAACTGAGGAACGCCATGAAGACGTTGACTTTCCTGCTTTCGACGGTGATTGAGCTGTACACCATGGTGATGCTGCTCCGCGTCTGGATGCAGTGGGCCCGCTGTGATTTTTACAACCCGTTTTCGCAGTTCGTGGTGAAAGCCACTCAGCCGATTGTCGGGCCGCTGCGCCGCGTGATCCCTGCAATGGGGCCGCTCGACAGCTCCTCCTTGCTGATCGCCTTTGTGCTGTGCGTACTGAAAGCTATCGTGCTGTTTATGGTCATCACCTTCCAGCCGATTATCTGGATTGCGGCGGTTCTGATCCTGGTGAAAACCATCGGCCTGCTGATTTTCTGGGTGCTGATGCTGATGGCTATCATGAGCTGGGTAAGCCGTGGCCGCAGCCCGGTTGAATTCGTGCTGATGCAGCTTGCCGATCCGCTGCTGCGCCCCATTCGCAGCATGCTGCCTTCTATGGGCGGCATTGATTTCTCCCCGATGATCCTCGTTCTGCTGTTGTATGTGGCAAATATGGGCATCACCGAACTGCTGCAGGCCACTGGAAACATGCTGCTGCCGGGGCTGTGGATGGCACTATGAGTGCCGTTGTTCACAGCGCAGACGGGCTGGTTTTACGACTGTACATTCAGCCGAAAGCCAGCCGGGACAGCATTGTAGGCGAGCATGGCGACGAGCTGAAAGTCGCCATCACCGCACCGCCGGTGGACGGTCAGGCCAATGCCCACCTGGTGAAATTTCTCGCCAAACAGTTTCGCGTGGCGAAAAGCCAGGTGATAATTGAGAAAGGCGAACTTGGCCGCCACAAGCAGGTAAAAATCATTCAACCGCAGCAGATCCCTTCGGGCGTTGAAGCGCTCCTCAAGCAGGACATCCCATGCAAAAAGTAGTTCTGGCAACCGGTAACGCCGGTAAAGTGCGCGAGCTCGCGTCGCTGTTAAACGATTTTGGTCTCGACGTTGTCGCACAGACCGAGCTGAACGTCGAGTCCGTGGAAGAAACCGGGCTGACATTTATCGAGAATGCGATCCTCAAAGCGCGTCATGCGGCAAAAGTCACTGGTTTGCCCGCGATTGCGGATGACTCAGGCCTGGCCGTGGACGTACTCGGTGGCGCACCGGGCATCTATTCCGCCCGTTATTCAGGAGAAGATGCAACGGACCAGCAGAACCTGGAAAAGCTTCTGCTAACGCTGAAAGACGTGCCCGACGATCGGCGCCAGGCCCAGTTCCACTGCGTGCTGGTGTATATGCGTCATGCAGAAGACCCAACGCCGCTGGTGTGCCACGGCAGCTGGCCGGGCGTGATTACCCGTGAAGCTGCGGGCAACGGCGGCTTTGGCTACGATCCGATTTTCTATGTTCCCGAAGCCGGTAAAACGGCGGCGGAGCTGAGCCGTGAAGAAAAAATTGCCGTCTCCCATCGCGGGCAGGCGCTGAAACTGTTACTGGAAGCACTGCGTTAATGACCGTTCTCCCCCCGCTTAGCCTTTACATTCATATTCCCTGGTGCGTGCAGAAATGCCCGTACTGCGACTTTAATTCGCACGCGCTGAAGGGCGAAGTGCCGCACGACGACTACGTACAGCATTTGCTGGCCGACCTGGATGCCGATGTGCCGTACGCGCAGGGACGCGAGGTAAAAACGATTTTTATCGGCGGGGGAACGCCGAGCCTGCTTTCTGGCCCGGCGATGCAAACATTGCTCGACGGCGTGCGTGCTCGCCTGAACCTGGCCGCAGACGCCGAAATCACGATGGAAGCGAACCCGGGCACGGTGGAAGCCGATCGTTTTGTGGAGTACCAGCGAGCGGGCGTGAACCGTATTTCGATTGGCGTGCAAAGCTTCAGCGAGCCGAAGCTTAAGCGTCTCGGCCGCATTCACGACTCAGACGAAGCCAAACGCGCGGCGAAGCTGGCTGAAGGTTTGGGGCTGCGCAGCTTTAACCTGGACCTGATGCACGGCCTGCCGGATCAGTCTCTGGAAGAAGCACTGGACGATTTGCGTCAGGCGATTGAACTCAACCCGCCGCATCTGTCGTGGTATCAGCTCACCATAGAACCCAACACGCTGTTCGGCTCGCGTCCGCCTAAATTGCCGGACGACGATGCGCTGTGGGATATCTATGAGCAGGGTCATAAGCTATTGAGCGCCGCTGGCTATCAGCAGTATGAAACATCTGCCTATGCCAAACCGGGCTACCAGTGTCAGCACAATCTGAACTACTGGCGCTTTGGCGATTACCTCGGCATTGGCTGCGGCGCACACGGCAAAGTCACCTTCCCCGACGGGCGCATTCTGCGCACCGCCAAAACCCGCCACCCGCGTGGTTTCATGGAAGGCCGCTACCTTGAACGTCAGCACGACGTAGAAACGGCAGACAAACCGTTCGAATTCTTTATGAACCGCTTCCGTCTGCTGGAAGCCGCACCTCGCGCTGAGTTCACCGCGTTCACCGGCCTTGCGGAAACGGTCATTCGCCCGCAAATTGACGAAGCGCTCGCACAGAATTACCTCACGGAAAGTGACACCCACTGGCAGATCACCGAACACGGCAAACTGTTCCTCAACTCCCTTCTTGAGCTGTTCCTCGCTGAATAAAGCCTGAAAGCACGAGCACGCTTCCAGTTTTCCTCCCCCTTTCTGACGGCTGTGATTTTTGCTGGCAGGGTTGGGGGATGGAAAAAATTGAAGGCTACGCTCGCCAGCTAAGACGGACACTCACTCCAGAAGAGCAACGACTGTGGTATTTATTACGCAGCCGCCGTTTTGCTCATTACAAATTTCGCCGCCAGCATCCGGTGGGAAACTACATTCTTGATTTTGCCTGCTGTCAGGCGCGTCTGGCAATCGAACTGGATGGCGGTCAGCATGATGAGCAGCAATCATATGATCTGAGAAGGACAGAATGGTTACGTCAACATGGATGGGAAGTGTTGAGATTCTGGAATAATGATTTATGGATGAATGAAAGTGCCGTGCTGGAACGAATACTTGAGGCTTTGGTTGGGCTTTTACCCTCACCCCGGCCCTCTCCCTGAGAGGGAGAGGGAGAAAACTAGAGTTGCTTCTGGCTCGATCGGTTCCCTCGCCCCTTTGGGGAGAGGGTTAGGGGGAGGGGAAGCGGCACAATCTTACTTCAACGACCCCACCAGCGCTTTACGACTCTCTTCCAGGGACACTACGCGGCTACAGACATCTTTGCCGAATTTCTGGAAATCAGCTTCCTGGTTTTTCCATTCGTCCTGAACGGCGGTTTGCAGGCCGCCCATGCTGCCTAAAATGCCCTGAAGTGGGTTACCGCCGCCTTTAATGACCGCTTTGGCACCCATTTCATTGATGCTGTCCTGCAACAGGCCGCCCATTGCCTGGTTCACCAGCTGCTGTCCGTCAGCACGCACCTGATCGATGCCTTTGTAGTGGAACGTCAGGCCATCAGTTCGATGTTCGATGATGCGGTTCATCTGCTCTTTCAGCTGCGCATCAAGCTTGGTCAAACGGCCGTGCATATTGCTGCTGGCGCCAACCTGATCGGTGATGATTTTATCCAGCGCTACGCGGCTTTTATCCACGCGGGAGCGAGCGCCTTCGTCAATCCACGGCAGAGCGTTGCGCAGGTCAGACTGGTAATCTTTCGCCTGTTCGCGCTGGGCGGCGTTCAGCGTGTACTGCTTGCCGTTGAACATGACGTTGCCATCCGGCGTAATCACCAGATTGCCGTTCTCCCCTTTCACCTGCACGGTTTGCGGGCTGAGGATCACGTCATCCTTTGGGGTCACGCTGCACTGATAATCCGCCTGAGCGGCAAAGGCGGTGACGGTAAGGGCCGCGGCCAACAGCGTTTTGCGCATCATAGAAACTCCTGTAAAGACAAAACGGGCCAGCGATTGCTGGCCCCTTATGGTTGTTTAGTCCCACCAAACGTCGAAAAGTTCGCTGGTGCGTACCTCTTCGAGTTTGTTGGCTTCCAGCCATTTACGCACGATAGCCTGATGCTCTTCGGTGCATTTGCCCGTCTCTTGCAGGCACACCAGCCCTTCCCATGCCAGATAGCCGCTGCCGTCAAAGGCCAGCTTGTTTGGCTCGATCACTTCATCGATGAACTGGTCGACGGTTTTGTCGATCTGCTCAACGTCAGTGCCTTCCGGGAAACGCCATGCGACGGAAAAGCCCACTTCCTGGAATTCGTCGATGTGCATTTTCTTACGCAGACGACGGCTACGGTTCTTCGCCATTATTTCACCCTCTCGAACATTAAGTCCCATACGCCGTGACCAAGACGATGGCCACGCTGTTCAAATTTGGTCACCGGACGTGAGTCCGGACGCGGTACGTAGTCGTTGCTCTCGGAGATATTTTTATACCCATCGAGGGACGACATCACTTCCAGCATGTGCTCCGCATAGGCTTCCCAGTCGGTCGCCATGTGGAAGACGCCGCCGAGCTTCAGTTTGCTTTTTACCAGCTCCGCAAAAGGTGCCTGAACGATACGGCGCTTATTATGACGCGCTTTATGCCACGGGTCAGGGAAAAAGAGCTGCACCATGGTTAAAGAATTGTCAGGAATCATTTTGTGCAGCACTTCGACCGCGTCGTGACACATCACGCGCAGGTTTTCCACGCCCTCTTCATGGGCCGAGGCCAGACATGCGCCCACGCCCGGCGAGTGCACTTCAATGCCTAAGAAATTCTGCTCTGGTTTCGCCTTCGCCATGGTGACCAGCGAAGCGCCCATACCAAAGCCGATTTCCAGTGTGGTTGGCGCATCGCGGCCAAACAGCTCGACAAAATCGACAGGGGCTTCGCTGAACTCAACGCCCATCACCGGCCAATAGTTGTCCAGCGCGTGCTGCTGCCCTTTGGTCAGGCGGCCCTGACGGCGGACAAAGCTACGAATACGGCGCAGCGGGCGGCCGTTTTCATCAAATTCCGGTGAAATGACGTCGTTGTTCATAAAAATCTGTCTACCTGATGAATGCTGAAGGAAACGGGCATTATCCAAACTCAGGCGAAGTATGCAAGCCTGGGAAAGATCCGGTTTACAGCCCGGTGTCGCTGTGCTGCAATCTGCGTCCCTGATACAGCGGAACGGTCGCTATGCAAGCCTCACAATTTTCAGCCCAGGTGCTGGACTGGTACGACAAATATGGGCGTAAGACCCTGCCATGGCAAAGCGAGAAGACGCCGTACAAAGTATGGCTCTCCGAGGTGATGTTGCAACAAACGCAGGTTGCCACCGTTATCCCTTATTTTGAACGCTTTATGGCGCGCTTCCCGACCGTGACCGATCTGGCCAATGCACCGCTCGATGAAGTGCTGCATTTATGGACCGGCCTTGGCTATTACGCCCGCGCGCGCAATCTGCATAAAGCCGCGCAGCAGGTCGCCACGCTGCACAACGGCAAATTCCCGGAAACGTTTGAAGAAGTGGCCGATTTGCCCGGCGTCGGGCGCTCCACTGCAGGCGCGGTGCTTTCGCTCTCTCTTGGCAAACACTTCCCCATTCTCGACGGTAACGTCAAACGTGTGCTGGCCCGCTGCTATGCGGTGGACGGCTGGCCGGGCAAGAAAGAAGTGGAAAAAAAGCTGTGGGAAATCAGCGAAGACGTAACGCCCGCCAAAGGCGTGGAGCGCTTCAATCAGGCGATGATGGATTTAGGCGCGATGGTCTGCACCCGTTCAAAACCGAAATGCGAACTTTGCCCACTGAGCAACGGCTGTAAGGCCTATGCCAGCCACAGCTGGGCGCAGTATCCTGGCAAGAAGCCGAAGCAGACGCTGCCAGAGCGCACAGGCTATTTCCTGCTTATGCAGCACGAAGACGAAGTGCTTTTGCTGCAGCGCCCGCCAAGCGGCCTGTGGGGCGGCCTGTTCTGCTTCCCACAGTTTGCCACCGAAGAAGAACTTCGCGAGTGGCTCGCGGTACGGCAAATTGACGCAGAGAAGCTTGAGCAGCAGACCGCCTTCCGCCACACCTTCAGCCATTTCCACCTGGATATTGTGCCAATGTGGCTCAGCGTGCACTCCGTTGGCGGATGCATGGATGAAGGCAGCGCTCTCTGGTATAACTTAGCCCAGCCGCCTTCCGTCGGGCTTGCAGCCCCCGTGGAACGACTGTTACAGCAGTTACGCACCGGCGCTCTGGTTTGAGCGACGGACATAAAGAGGAATAGTCATGAGCAGAACCATTTTTTGTACCTTCCTGCAGCGCGATGCTGAAGGCCAGGACTTCCAGCTATACCCGGGCGATCTCGGCAAGCGCATTTATAACGAAATTTCAAAAGAAGCCTGGGCTCAGTGGCAGCATAAGCAGACGATGCTTATCAACGAGAAAAAGCTCAGCATGATGAACCCGGAGCACCGCAAGCTGCTGGAGCAGGAGATGGTGAACTTCCTGTTCGAAGGCAAAGACGTCCATATCGAAGGCTATACGCCGCCAGAAAAACACTAAGGGCCCGACGGCCCTTTTTTATCACCACAACACGAACGCCCGGAATGATGAAAAAATATTTAGCGCTGGCCCTGATTGCGCCGTTGCTCATTTCGTGTTCAGGCTCGAAAAAGGGAACGCCCTTTAACGAAGCCTGGGTTAAGGACACCAACGGTTTTGACATTCTGATGGGCCAGTTCGCCCATAACATCGAAAACATCTGGGGATACAACGAAGTTCTGGTCGCCGGACCGAAGGACTACGTGAAGTATTCTGATCAGTATTACACCCGCAGCCACATCAACTTTGATGCCGGCACCATCACCTTTGAAACTATCGCGGGCACCGACCCGACTGGCCGCCTGCGCCAGACCATCATCAAAACGCTGCTGATGGGCGACGATCCGGGCTCGGTCGATCTCTATTCCGACGCCGACGACATTCAGATTTCCAAAGAGCCGTTCCTCTACGGCCAGGTAGTGGACAACACCGGACAGCCGATACGCTGGCAGGGGCGCGCGTCAAACTACGCCGACTGGCTGTTACAGAACCGCCTGAAAAGCCGCAACAACGGGCTGCACATTATCTACAGCGTGACCATCAACCTGGTGCCAAACCATCTCGACAAACGTGCACACAAGTACATGGGAATGGTGCGCCAGGCGTCGCTAAAATACGGCGTGGACTCGTCATTGATCCTGGCAATTATGCAGACAGAATCCTCCTTCAACCCGTATGCCGTCAGCAATTCTGATGCGCTGGGTCTGATGCAGGTTGTGCAGCACACCGCCGGGAAAGACGTGTACAAAGCGCAGGGGAAATCCGGTACGCCAAGCCGCAGTTTCCTGTTCGACCCGGCCAGCAATATCGACACTGGCACCGCCTATCTGGCGATGCTGAACAACGTCTATCTGAGCAGCATTGATAACCCAACGTCGCGCCGCTATGCGGTGATCACCGCCTACAACGGCGGCGCGGGCAGCGTGCTGCGCGTGTTCTCCAGCGATAAAGTCCAGGCGGCGAACATTATCAACAGCATGGCACCGGGCGACGTCTATCAGACGCTGACCACCCGCCACCCTTCTGCCGAGTCGCGTCGCTATCTGTACAAAGTGAACAACACGCAGAAAAGCTATCGCCGCAAATAAGTTCCTCTCTCCAGACAGGCCCATTTTGGGCCTGCTCTCAGACGCTCCCCTCGAACCCGCCATACGAAAATGTTATTTGCGTCACTTTTCCACTCTGCAAAAGAATAAACATTGCATTTATTCGTGGGACTTAACAAAAAATCAGCGGGCACCTCGATAGAATCGCATCAAATACAGCCCATAAATGTTCCCATAACAACACGCAACCAGTCACTTTGTGAGGAAAATAACATGAACCTTAAGCTGCAGCTTAAAATACTGTCGTTCCTGCAGTTCTGCCTTTGGGGGAGTTGGCTGACGACCCTTGGCTCCTATATGTTCGTCACGCTCAAATTTGACGGCGCATCCATTGGTGCCGTTTATAGTTCACTGGGGATTGCCGCCGTGCTGATGCCGACCCTGCTCGGGATCGTGGCGGATAAATGGATCAGCGCCAAATGGGTGTATGCGTTCTGCCACCTCGTCGGCGCAGGCACGCTCTTTATGGCCGCATCTGTCACCACGCCAGGTGAGATGTTTATGATTATTCTGCTCAACTCGCTGGCCTATATGCCGACGCTTGGGCTGGTCAATACCATCTCCTACTACCGCCTGAAATCTGCGGGGCTGGATATCGTCACCGACTTCCCGCCAATCCGCATCTGGGGCACCATCGGCTTTATTATGGCAATGTGGGCGGTGAGCTTCTCCGGCTTCGAACTGAGCCATATGCAGTTGTACATCGGCGCGGCGCTGTCGCTGGTGCTGGCACTGTTCACCCTGACGCTGCCGCATATTCCGGTCTCTAATCAGCAGCAAAAACAGAGCTGGAGCAGCATGCTCGGCCTCGATGCCTTCGCGCTGTTCAAAAACAAACGCATGGCGATTTTCTTTATCTTCTCCATGATGCTCGGCGCAGAGCTACAAATCACCAACATGTTCGGCAACACCTTCCTGCACAGCTTCGATAAAGATCCGCTGTTCTCCGGCAGCTTTATCGTGCAGCACGCCTCGGTGATGATGTCGATTTCGCAGATCTCCGAAACGTTGTTCATTCTGACCATTCCGTTCTTCTTAAGCCGCTACGGCATTAAGAACGTCATGCTGATCAGTATTTTTGCGTGGATGCTGCGCTTCGGCCTGTTCGCTTACGGTGACCCGACGCCGTTCGGCACCGTGCTGCTGGTTCTGTCGATGATTGTTTACGGCTGCGCCTTCGACTTCTTCAATATCTCAGGCTCGGTGTTTGTGGAAAAAGAAGTGAAGCCGGAAATCCGCGCCAGCGCGCAGGGCATGTTCCTGATGATGACCAACGGCTTCGGCTGTATTCTGGGCGGGATTGTCAGCGGTAAAGTGGTGGAGATGTACACCACCAGCGGCATTACCGACTGGAAGAGCGTGTGGCTGATTTTCGCTGCTTACTCGCTGGTGCTGGCCTTCGCCTTCGTGGCGCTGTTCAAGTACAAACACGTCCGCACTCCGGCAGGTACTCAGCCGCAGTCCGTTGCGCACTAGTCCCTCTGACTTGCCCGGCGGCGCTTCGCTTGCCGGGCATACACATCGCCATCCTACATTACTTCAGAACATACCCGTAAAGCCGCTTAATGCCGTCAGCATCTTTCTCACTGTAAACGCCCTGCAATTCCGGTGAGAAGCCTGGCAGCATGTTCACGCCCTCCTCCAGCGCCAGGAAGTAACGCTGCACCGCCCCGCCCCAGATTTCTCCCGGCACCACGCACAGCACGCCCGGCGGGTAAGGCAGCGCGCCTTCGGCGGCAATACGCCCTTCGGCCTCACTCAGGCGCACCAGCTCCACGTTGCCGCGAATAAACTCGATATTGGCGTCCTGCGGGTTCATCACCACCGCCGGGAAGCTCGCCTTGCGGAACATCGCCTTTTGCAGATCCTTCACGTCAAAGCTGACGTAGAGGTCGTGCATTTCCTGGCACAGCTGGCGAAGGGTGTAGTCGCGATAGCGCACCGGGTATTTGTTGTAAATCGTCGGCAGCACGTCGGCAAGCGGCGTGTCGTCCTCGATATGCTGTTCGAACTGGCCAAGCATCGCCACCAGCCGCGCCAGCTTCTCCGTGCTTTCGGCAGGCGTCAGCAGGAACAGGATCGAGTTGAGATCGCACTTCTCCGGCACGATGCCGTTTTCACGCAGGTAGTGGGCAAGGATGGTCGCCGGGATGCCGAAATCGGTGTATTCCCCGCTGTCGGCATCAATGCCCGGCGTGGTCAGCAGCAGCTTGCACGGATCGACAAAATACTGGTCCTGCGCGTAGCCCTCAAACCCGTGCCAGCGGTCGCCCGGCCCGAAGCTGAAGAAGCGACGCTCTTTCGCAATAGTCTCTGTCGCGTGATCCTGCCACGGACGCCCCGCCACCGTCGGCGGAATAAACGGCTGGATCATCTTGCAGTTAGCAATAATCGCCTTGCGCGCTTCGATACCAACCGCCACGCACTCCGCCCACAGGCGGCGGCCGCTTTCGCCTTCATGAATTTTGGCATTCACGTCCAGCGCGGCAAACAGCGGGTAAAACGGGCTCGTCGAGGCGTGCAGCATGTAGGCATTATTCAGCCGCTTATAAGGACAGAAGCGTGCTTGCCCACGGATGTGGTTATCCTTTTTGTGGATCTGCGAGGTCTGCGAAAAACCGGCCTGCTGCTTGTGCACGGACTGAGTCACAAAAATGCCAGGGTCGTTCTCATTGAGATCCAGCAGCAGCGGCGAGCAGTCCGCCATCATCGGAATAAACTGCTCATAGCCGACCCAGGCTGAATCAAACAGGATGTAATCGCAGAGATGACCGATTTTGTCGACGACCTGGCGGGCGTTGTAAATCGTGCCGTCGTAGGTGCCAAGCTGAATCACCGCCAGGCGGAACGGTCGTGCTTCTGCGGCCTTCTCCGGAGCCACCTCACGAATCAGATCGCGCAGGTATTTGTCATCAAAGCAGTGCTCATCAATCCCGCCGATAAAACCAAAGGGATTACGGGCCGCTTCCAGATAGACAGGCGTGGCGCCCGCCTGAATTAACGCCCCGTGATGGTTGGATTTGTGGTTATTGCGGTCAAATAACACCAGGTCTCCGCGGGTCAGCAGCGCATTGGTCACCACTTTATTCGCCGCCGATGTGCCGTTCAGCACAAACCAGGTTTTGTCTGCGTTAAAGACTTTAGCCGCAAATTTCTGCGCCCGCTTCGCCGCACCTTCATGGATTAACAGATCGCCGAGTTTCACATCAGCGTTGCACATATCGGCACGGAAAATGTTCTCGCCGAAGAAATCATAGAACTGACGACCGGCCGGATGCTTCTTAAAGAACTCGCCGTGCTGATGGCCCGGGCAGGCGAACGTGCTGTTGCCCATTTCGACGTACTGCGTCAGGGTATCGAAGAACGGCGGCAGTAAGGTTTCTTCATAGCGCGTCGCGGCCGCTTCCAGCTCCAGCCACTGCTGCACGCTGCCGTCGATCACGGCACTTACGCCCTCGGGCGCATCGCCTGGCGTTTCAGAAAACAGGAATACCGGCAGATTAAAGCCGGTGCGCTTCAGTAAGGTCAACATGCCGCTGCGGCTGTCAGCTGCGGTAACGACAACAGCCGCCACGTCGGTAAAGTCGGTGCTGTCCAGTGCCACCACGCGACGATGAGTGGAAAGACGGGAGACAAGCTCGTGGCTTGCGGCGATGTGCAATGATTTCATAAGCGCGACTACCCAAATCGGGAGAGTAAAAGGCCCGGGCATGACAGCTATCACGCCCACAATGTGTCCGGGTCTGACTGGTGACCAGCTCCGACCGCCAGACATCAGTAAAAGCAGACAGGCTCTGATTTTACTGCTGTCCTGCAGTGAGCGTACGTTTGCCTCACCGCATGGTGAGCATAGAAGATTCTGCGAGGATACGGGAACGCCTTCGCGGCAGCGCGAAGCGAGTCTGGCAACGATGTCTGACGATAAACATACTGGCGCCCCGGTGTATGAAGGAGAAAATTCGCGCAATGATTACACCTTTCACCAGGAGGCGCAAGATGAAATCTATATGCACTTTTCCACCATCAAAAGGCCAAATCGCGCGGATAAAACCAATATAAATTCAGCTATTACGCATAAAAACCAGGACCAATGAACCTGACAACAGTCGGCATTGTTGTGAAAATGGTGAGAGTTTGCGCACTCTGTCGCGAAACGCATAAATTTCATTGACGACGCCTGCCGAATCTAGTTTAATGCGCCCCGTTGCCCGGATAGCTCAGTCGGTAGAGCAGGGGATTGAAAATCCCCGTGTCCTTGGTTCGATTCCGAGTCCGGGCACCACTAATTTAAAGAACCCGCCCACAAGGCGGGTTTTTGCTTTCTGGGGTTCTGGACTCTGCATCGAACTTGGTTCGATGATTCGCCGAAACGGCTCACCCCTTCGGGGCCAACGCGACAAAGCACGTTGTTCAAACGCCTTCGGCGTTAGCCCGAGTCCGGGCACCACTATTTAAAGAAACCAGCCTACGGGCTGGTTTTCTGCTTTCTGGGGTTCCGGACCCTGCATCGAATTTGGTTCGATGATTCGCCGTCAGCGGGCGAGTTCGTCTGCCGTTAGAGAGCCTATTCCATGCCCGTAGTGTTATAAGCGTTGGCTTGCGTCAGACTTTTGGGAAGAGTTTTGCGCTGTGCCTGCTTCAAGGTAAAGATAGAAAGGCGCTTCGGAGGATCGTGATTTTTGTATCCGCACAACCTCCGTTCATGGAAGTCGTTATCACCCGAAAGGGCGTCTCTGGATGGCCCTGGTCAGAGGTTATTATGCGGGCCTGTAAGGCCCTGGCTTACTTCTGCTCGATGATAAGCTGCGTCAGCCTCGTTTTGATACGGAAGCAGAGTTCCCTGGCCTGAAACTGATAGCGCGGCAGCGCCAGTTCGTTAATGTCAGGGCTGATATTCTCACGTGCTCGCACGTACTGGCTCGTCTGTAGCTCTACCCTGGTGTATTCCGCTAAAAATGCGTCGTATTCAGTTTTACTATAAGTTTTGATAACTTCCAGTTCTTTCCGACAAACCGGTACGCGCGTGGCAGAATTGTCCGTAGCTTCATTCGTCACCTTTTGCGGCGCTGTCGGAGTGACTACGCTATTTATGGAATGGGTTTCGGCGCAGCCTGACAGCATCAGTACGCTTAGGGCGGTTATACCCGCTCGTTTCAACATAAAATATCCACCTGCATCATAGAGTTGTGTTCGTTAAAAGCCGCTACTGGCCTCAATGTTAACAACATTCCAGACGGGATATTTCTGCGCCGTATGGAGATATTTCTTCGGCACGATGAGAAAAATCTCCATACGATCGCTAAACAGTTCCCCGGGACACACCGGGAACTGTTTGTGACGAGGAAGCGGACACGTTAACCGCTTTTTTTCTCCGAACGGGGGCTCACATCTTCAATCACCGGGGGGCTTTTATCATTTTTAAGCGCAATTACCTTAATGGATTCATTCGGCTGCTTATAGTCGGCCTGGCCCACAAAAATACCCCCTTTTTTGATCGATAACTGACCGTATGCCATCGTGCCGTCAACATGACCATTATCATGAATATCGATGATTTCAGCCTGGCAGTGTCCCTTCACACACCCGTCAATGATAATTTCACGCGCGTGAATGTTCCCCTCTACCATGCCATTGCGCATCACTTTAACCAGACCTTCGGCCGCATCGATGTTGCCATGAACGCTGCCATAAACGTAAATTTGACCGCTGGCACTGAGGTTACCGTCAAACCGCGTATTACCCGCCACCACGGTATTAATAGGCTTTTCCGTGCCCGCCGAAGCCTTACTTTCCTGATGCATCTCCACAGCCTGCGGCTCACGAGTCATCATCAGGGACATTTCATTTTTACTGTTTTCCGTTTTTTTTCCGAACATAGCGATAATCCTTTTCTGTTGAAAATGAATGACAAAAGAGAGCGGAAGCAGAATAAGACAAACGATGGCGAGGGGCGTTCGCTCAAAGCACCAGGCGAGAAGCATTAATGCCCAAAAGAATATTCCCGCATTGAGAAAACTATTGCACCTCCATCCTGAATCCGATTCCATATTTTATGATAACTCCTTTATCTGACGATGACCGGGAAAGACATCTCCCGATTTTCCCGGGGCACATTACAGCACATTTTACCAGCAAACCAATATGCAATTTGCAAAAATAAGCACTTAACCAAAGCAGCTGATGTGCCAGACTTATTCAGGCAATAGACACAGCGTATTTTGATGCGGGATATATTACTCACGAATTTTGATAAGCAATGATTTATTTAAGCCTATGGACATTGAACGACTTAATGCAGCAGTGCCATCATTTGCTATGAGTAAACATGCTCAGTTAATAACTAAGGAGATAAAAATGCGTAAAGTGACTCAAGACGAGATCGGGCACGTAAGCGGCGGTATGGTTGGCTCGCAGGGTGATATTGCAGCCTCAGTTTCTCAATTTCTTGATAGCCTGACGTCAATGATTGAGATCGTGAAAACCAATGGCTGGGGAAGTTTTGTCGACTCTTTGCAATCGCTGCTAGGCAAAGGTAACGGCGCGAACTCCCCAGAAATTGATACCTATAAACCAGAAATTGCGACCAAAAGCGACAATCTGCACTAAATGCCACGGCATTTATTATCATGGCATATAACCCTACCCTGCCAGCTGTAGATTGTAAGACCGTCCGGTAGTAACAGCATTATCAGAACAAAACCCGCCGTCAGGCGGGTTTTAATTGCAGCATGCGCCATGCAGCTCAGTTGATTCTTTAAGCATCACGCTGTTATTTCGATGATTCACGTCAATTTAATCCCTCAGAGCCAAAATCAACAAATTTTCTCCGCATTTAGAAAAACCAGTCAAAAGCTACAAACCTGTATTTATCCGCCTCATGACTTATAAGCCATTCTGTATCCTGGTTAAGCCAGGCTATTATCGCTTCCCCCACCGTGGCTCTTATGCCATTTTAGGCTTTATTTTTCATTACTATAGATAACCACAGCGCAATATTCAGGAGAATTGAATGGGACTTTCTGGTCTATTCAGAATGGAAGCTATTAACGCGGGTAAAGAGCAGGCTTACGGCAGCGTTATTATTGCCACACCGCTTAATATGAAGATTTGTGCATTTTTCTCACTTTTTCTGTTAATCATCATTCTGGTTTTTATTTCGACCTATGCATACACCAGCCGCACCGTTATCAGTGGATATCTGACGCCAGATAAGGGATTGAGCAAAATTTATCCCTCTCAGTACGGGATCATTCGCAAAAGTTTTGTCACCGAAGGAGCCAGGGTCAAGGAGGGTGACACCCTGTTTATCCTTTCCAGCGAGCGACATACGGTCGATTCAGAACAGGCGAGTACCCAGGAGAAAGTCAGCCAGGAAATTAAACGTCGGGTCAGTTCACTGCAGCGTGAACTGGAGGCCATAAAAAGACAATACGCCAGCGAACTTGTTACCGCGCAGCAAAATCTTGTTCGCGTCGATGCCTCAATACAGAAACTGAATAGCCAGAAACGTAATCTTCGGCAGGTGGTGGCGATCACCAAAGAGCGCCTGGATAAATACAGCGAAATCTACAACGAGAACTATATCTCTCTGGAACAAAAGGAGCGCGTTCGCGAAGAATACATTGAGAAAAATACACGTCTCGACGAGCTGGAACGGGAAATAATCAACGCCCAACAGGAAAAAACGACGCGGCAGCTGCAAATCACCAAGCTCAAATACAGCACCGATTCTGACACCGAACGGACGCGGCGCGAGCTGGCCCAGCTTGAACAGGATCTTTTAGAAAACGAAACCCGGCGTGAAATAACCATAACGGCTCCCGTTTCCGGAACGGTAACGGCCATTAACGCGTGGGAAGGTAAGTACACGGACGGTAATAAATCGCTTGCCAGCATCATACCAGACGGTTCACGGCTGGTGGCCTGGCTCTATGCGCCGGGGCGTTCCATCGGTTTCATCCGCCCGGAGAGTAAAATTTTATTACGCTATCAGTCATGGCCGTGGCAAAAATTTGGCCAGTACCCGGCGACCATAACGTCTGTCTCTCGCTCAACATTCACCCTCAGCGAGTTAACGGATGAGCTTTCCCGCAGCAGCGATTTCTCAGAAGACCCCTCCTTTTATCGCATCATTGCTGAGCCGTTATCCGAAGAGGTCAACGCCTATGGCCAAACCTATGCGCTGCGCAGCGGCGCACGGCTAGAAGCGAGCATCTTGCTGGATAAACGAACGCTGCTGGAGTGGATGTTTGAACCCATTTTATCTTTGAAAAACAACAACCAACAGTAAGCAGGATCTATGCCATTAACCAAGCGAATTAACTTCGGCCTGAATCGAAAGACGCTGCCGATGATCTTTCAGGGAGAAGTGTCGGAGTGCGGTCTCGCCTGCATCGCGATGATCGCCAGCTACTACGGCAACCGTCAGGAGTTGCTCACGCTGCGCAACCAGTTTCCCATTTCCCAGCGCGGCGCCAAACTTTCTATGCTGCTGTCCATAGCCCAGCAGCTTCATTTGACCACGCGTACGCTCCGGCTGGAAACTGATGAGCTGAATCAGCTCAGGCTGCCGTGCATGCTGCACTGGGATTTTAAGCATTTTGTGGTTCTGAAAGCGGTAAAAAAAAACCACCTGGTTATTCATGACCCGGAGCTTGGCGCGCGCAAGATCCCGATGAAGGAGGTGAATAAATCCTTCACCGGCGTGGCGGTAGAACTGTGGCCAAATGAGCATTTCAACCCTCACGTGCCGCAGGAGAAAATCTCGCTGCGCCAGGTCATCGGCCCGGTAAGCGGCATCAAAACCAGCCTGATGCTGGTGCTGCTGATGGGATTGCTGCTGGAGGTTTTCAGCCTGCTGATGCCTTTTCTGACCCAATGGACGATCGACCAGGTTATACCTGCCGCCGACTATAATCTTCTGTCGCTGCTCCTTGCCGGGTTTACGATAGTCATGATAACCCGCCACCTCATTTCTATTGCCCGCGACTGGAGCATGCTGTTTATCACGACTTCCCTGAGCGTGCAGTGGCGAAGCAACGTTTTTAACCATCTGATGCACATTCCCGCCAGCTATTTTTCACGGCGTCATCTGGGGGATGTGGTGTCGCGCTTTGGCGCAGTAGATGCCATTCAGGCAACCTTGACCAGCGCCTTTTTCGTCGCCCTGCTGGACGGCGCGGTGACAATTTTTACCCTTACGGTGATGTTCATTTACAGCGTGAAGCTCACCCTCATTGCCATTGCCTCAATCCTGATTTACTCCATTTTGCGCGCCCTGTACTTCACGCCGCTGCGCAATGCCGCGGAAGAGCAAATTATCCACGGCGCAAAACAGCAGAGCCATTTTATTGAATCCATTCGCGGCATCAAAACCATTCGTCTGTTTCAGCAGCAGAGCGAAAGAGCGGCGGGCTGGATAAGCTACATGGTTAACCAGGTCAACGCGGGCGTGCGGGTGCAAAAGTTGCAGCTTATCTACCGGCAAAGTATCTCTTTTTTGTCAGGGCTGGAGAGCATTATCGTGATTGGTCTTGGTGCCGGACTGGTGATTGAAGGCCAGCTGACGGTCGGTGCGTTTATGGCATTCAGCTCATTCAAATCTCAGTTCAGCAGCAGGATAAGCAATCTTATCGATAAATTTTTCGAACTGAAGATGCTGCGCATCCAGACCGAGCGTCTGGCCGATATCGTTTTGACCGAGCGCGAAAAATTGCTGCCGCAGCTTGTCGACCCTCAGAGCGATCGCCGCTTCGCTTTGCGGGTGGAAAATGTCTCCTGGCGCTACAGCGAACTCGAACCCAAAATCCTGCAAAACCTCAGCTTCGAAGTTCAGGCCGGGGATTTTGTGGCGATTACCGGCACCTCCGGCTGCGGAAAAAGCACGCTGCTGGAGCTGCTGTGTGGCAACCATAGCACCGCCGAGGGGAGCGTCGTCTATATCGACCAGGACGGCCACGCCTGGGAACCCGCCCAAATCAAAAATCAGATTGCCACAGTGCTTCAGGATGATGTGCTGCTCTCCGGGACCATTCTGGACAACATCACCTTTTTCGCCAGTCAGCCGGATGAAGAGTTTGCCGTCAAATGTGCCCAAATGGCGGCGATTTACCACGATATTCAGGCAATGCCGATGCAGTTTAATACTCTGGTTGGCGATATGGGCACCACCCTTTCCGGCGGGCAGAAACAGCGTATTTTGCTGGCCCGCGCGCTGTACAAAAAGCCCCAGGTCTTGCTGCTCGACGAAGCCACCAGCCATCTCGATCTTGTTACGGAACAGCAGGTGAACCAGATGCTGGCCGCGCTAAACCTGACGCGTATCGTCATCGCCCACCGCCCGCACACGCTGGCAATGGCCCAGCGTATTTTGGTCATGAAGGAGGGAGAGATAGCCCAGGTGCTGACGCCCCATCAGCTGTTGCAGGGCGTGAAGGAGGAAGCATGAAAACGATAATCAAATCGGGTTACCTGAGCATGCTGATTGCGGCCTCGTTCCCCGCCAGCGCGGCCAATATTGTCGATGAGATAATGAATAACCACTACTGGCAGACCGCGGAGCCTGCGGCGAAAAACGCTCCGGCCACTGCCGCAGCGCCCGTTGCCCAACCGGAACGTCTGAGTCCTCAGGTTACCTGCCCGACAGGCGCGCCGGGGTTGACTCATCTGACGCTCGGCGGCGCCATCAACATTGCGCTGTGCAACAGCCCTCGCCTGCGAGCCGCCTGGCTGCAAACAAAATTCAGCGAAACGGAAGAGCTTCGTCGCATCGGGGCCTGGCTCCCTGAAATAAACGCCACCGCCACGCAAAGACGTGGCGATCAGAAATCGGTATACGGCTACGAATCCTATGAGCTTCGCCAGCGATATAAGCCGAAAGTAACGGACCTGGCAGTGAACGTCGACTGGCTGCTGTTTGATTTCGGCAAGCGAGAGAATGAATATTTCCGCGCGGAAGAATCGCTGGCGGCCGCCAGGGCGTTGAACAGCGTTGAATTTCAGCAGGTAACGCTTGATGTTGCGCAGAAGTATTACGCGCTGGTCTATCTGCAAACGCTGGTGGAGATGGCCTACGAGCAGGAACGTATCGCCAGCGAAGTGATGCAGGATGCTACCGCGCGGCATCGCGCAGGAATTGTGCCACTCACGGATAAGATTCAGGCGGAAAACTCCCTCGGTCAGGCAACCATGAGCCGCATTCAGTATGAATCGGATATTGCCCGGGCCAAGGGCGATCTGTTGACGGTGATGGGCGTGGCGGCAAACCTTACCATGAGCCTGGCGGACAAACGGCTTTCGATGCCGGACGGTGCGCTGGCGGCGTCAGTGACCGACTACATTCATCAGGCGTTGCTCAACAACCCGGCGGTTAAAGCGGCTGAGCACCAGAAAAATGCCGACGAGTACGGTAAAAATGCCGCCGGGCTGTCTATGCTGCCCTCCCTCTCCTTCGTGGGCAGCTACGGAAGAACAGACTCACGGGATGCAATTG
The DNA here is from genome assembly GCF_900215375.1 of Enterobacter sp. CC120223-11. Taxonomy (GTDB): domain Bacteria; phylum Pseudomonadota; class Gammaproteobacteria; order Enterobacterales; family Enterobacteriaceae; genus Scandinavium. Next base: position 150,683 of record NZ_OBEF01000004.1, read on the forward strand.
TGACCGCCCCAACCCGTAATGATGAGCTGTGGATGGGTCTGCAGGTGAAAATCCCGCTGTTTAATCGTCTTCAACAATATAGCCAACAAATTGATGCGCAAAATAATATTCAGCTGCGTGAAAATGCCCTACGCGATAAACAGCTCGAGGTCACTTCCGCTATTTGGTCTAATTTCCATTCAATGAGCGCTTCTACAGAAAATGCCCTCAAAAGCGAGCAGGTGTTAAAGAATACGCAGTTGGCGCATAAACTGGCGCGAGGACGATATCGCAGCGGAATGGGCAGCATGCTGGAGGTGTTATCGACCCAGCAATCGTGGATGAATGCCGTGAGCCAGAATGTGAATACATTAACGCAATGGCATCAGTCACGGTTAACCTTACTTATATTAACGGGCGGATTCAACCGTCTACAGGATATAAACGATAAGACATCAACGGCGGCTTATAAGTAATGTCTTGTACAGCCGCCACTGCGTTGTTTAAAAAACATTATGTTGCTAACATTAATTTGCTCTCAAAGAGCGAGTTAATGGAAAATATAAAGGAGTTATACTATGCGTGATTTATCTAATACTGAAATAGAGGTCGTCGCTGGCGGCTGGACCCATGGCATTTCCGATTCGCTTGAGGGCGCTATCTATGGCGCCGGTGAAGGACTGGCGGCAGGTCTGGCCATTGGTGGCGGTACGGCTTCCAAGTCTGACAGCCTGCTTGGGGTCTTCGCTCAGCTGGTTGGCGCGCCTATTGGCGCAGTTGTCGGCACGATCTGGGGAGGTGTAGGCGGTGTACTGTTTGGTAAAGATGAAATCTCCAGCGTCCTCAATAACTGGAAACAAAATTTCGGCACTGGCAGTAAAGGTTAAATTCCTGGTTAGTGATTGGCTATTCAGACTCAACGTTTAATGAAATACAACCTGGAAATAAATCCCCAACATTATTTCTCATCATAATATAATATTGGTTGTGTTTGGCGTGGACTTGGCTCCTCTTTGTTATTAATGATTCTATTGATAAAATTGATGGAGCCCTTTTTTTTAAATGGCGCATAGTGCCGTCATTCTCTCTATTACCCACCACAGCACAACGATAACTTCGGAAATCAATGAATATTTCAGGATGCAACTCATTGCAAAACGTGATTCCTGAGATGAATTTATAGTTGTTATTAATGCATTGAATGTCGTCACAACTCGCACCTCGCAATAGCAAATCGCTGTCCGGGCGCTCGCTTATTTTTAACAATCACAGGGAGTATCAAAAAAAATGTTCAGAGAGATAAAAGAGTTTATTGTTTTTTGGCTGCCGGCGGCGGTCTGCGTGGCCATGATTGGCATTGTTTTTATGGCCAATGCCGAAGCTAATGAAAATGAATTTGACTGCACGTCGGTGGAAGATCTTTGCGCATGGTCGCCCGTCGATTACTGGCACCTGAAGGGATATGAGCTTTGCGGAGAAGTCACCATGCCCGAGTCACGCCAGCCGGAAATTTATTCGTTGTAAAAAAAACGGCATCACGCAACAGGGCGAAGGTTCGCCTGCGTGATGCCGTTTTTCATAGGCTACCGGAGAGTCAGGTCATGAACTCTCTTCGTGGGGGCTGTTGCTGGTGTTGCTACGAATCAGGTCAAAGGTATTTTTGGCACCCATTTTCGACAAAATATTATGCCGATGGACGCTGACCGTTTTCGGGCTGATAAACAGTTTCTCGCCAATCTCTTTATTCGACATTCCCTTGTATATGTAATTAAGAATTTGCAGCTCGCGTTCCGTGAGCTTCGTTTCCGTGGTGACCCTGGCAGTGCCAGGGAAGCAGTTATACCCGGACATAACCAGTTTGGCGATGGTGCGGATAGTGTCAATTTTGCCAAATTTGTTAATAATGCCGTCGATGCCCATATTGATAATATTTTTGAGCACGTACGGCGTATCATCCGTTACGATAACAATAAATTTGGCTTTGCTGTTAATCCTGCGAGCAAGACGTATCAGGATGAATATATTAAAGTCATGCAAATTATTATCAATAATAACAAGATCAAAAACATGGCTTTTTAGCGCGGCGAGCGCATCCTTCGCTGTGTAAACGGGAGAATGAACGCTAAACGCGCTTTCATTTTTCAACAGATCGTAGATTGTGTGGCTTGAAATACGATTGTTATCAACAATCAAAACGCTTTTAGTAAGATGCTGCATAATAATAACCTCTTCTTGGCGAATTAACGAAGACCCATCAGGATAAAAGGATCAACTAATTCATTCGCTTCCATCTCATGTGGTTGTGTTTGCGAATTTTTGGGTGCTGAAAGCTCAGAGGCGGAGATAACCGGCGTTGGCTGAACCGCAGCCGGCTTTGCCGGAGCCTGCTGGACGGCCTGCTGTTTTTCAATCGCCTCGACAAAGCGCATTGACGCCTTGCTTTGCTCCGGCAGCGCATCGGTACGACTTTGCGTCACGGAGATAACGCCGCCCTGAACGGGGGTAAAGGTTTTGCGGTTAAGATTGGTTTCCAGAATACCCAGCTCGGAATAGATGCGGACCATCTGCACCAGATAGTCATATTTACTGCTGGCCTGCCCGTTCAGCGTCTGAAAGTAGTCCTGTTCGGCGTTCAGAATATCCAGCACGGAACGGCGGTTGACCTTGTACTGCTCACGATAAAGTTCGCGTACCTTATCGGCCTGTAACACTTTAGCGGCGTAAATTTTCTGCTGGCGCAGCTGGCTCAGCGCCTCCTGGACCATACGAGAAGTTCGGGTGGTCAGCTCTTCAATCTGATGCTCAACGTCCCAACGAGCGCTGCTCATACGATAGGCCGCGCCCTGAGTGCGATAGATTTGCCCGCCGCCGTCGAACAAGTTGCTGGTGACGTTGAGCATCACGGTGGTTTCGTTTTTGTCTTTGTAGCCGTCACGGCCGGAGCTCACGCTCAGGGAGAGTTCAGGCAGCCAGCCTTTGCTGGTGTAGTCATACTCATGACGCGCCATTTCCTGCTTGTCCCTCATCACCACAACCGATGGAGACTCCTCAATTTTGCCACGCAGCGCTGCGGGATCTGGCTGAATAAACAACCTCGTATCCGGCTCCTCCAGGCCCACGGGTTTGTTGCCGGTCAGGGTAAAATAGTCGCGTTCCGCCGCGCTCAGCTGCGCGATATAGTTGGTTTGCTCTGCTTCCAGCGCCATGATGCGCACGCGTACCTGAGTAACGTCCCCCAGGTTATCCACGCCGCCGCTGGCCCTGATGGTGGCCAAATTCAGGATCTCCTGCTGCGCCAGCAGATGGTTTTTGGTGTTGTCGATTATCTTTTGGTATTTCAGCGTCGAGACGAATGCCTCGGCAACCTTTGCGGCGACGATTTCCTTCTCATTTTGGGCGCTGTGCTCTTCGGCCTGCTGATTTGATTTGGCATGGTCGATTCTCGCCCCCGCTTTACCGAAATCAAACAGGCGCTGCCTGACTTCCAGCGAGTAGCTGTTATCGCGATCGTTGTCGCCGGTCGACAGCGGCGAACCGCCGTTTACCGAAACAGAAGGAAACCAGGCGCTGGCCGCGTCGCCGACGCCGCTTTCTGCCGATGCCATTTTATCGCGAGCAGAATGCAGGCCAGGGGAGCGCATTACCGCGGCGGAAACGGCTTCCTGTAGCGTGACGGCATGGCCACAGGCGGGCATTAATAATAAAAGAATGCTGAGATTTGATTTTATATTCATCATCTTTCCCTGAGAGCTTCTTTAGCCTTATTTAAAGGTTTAAGGATGTAATCCAGTACGGTCTTCTCGCCGGTTTTAATATCAACAATCGCGGGCATACCGGGCACGATTTCATGCTTCACGTTATCCGCAGTCAGGAGCCACGACTGCATGGTTCGGACATAAACCTGGTAATAGTATTGTTCTCGCTTAACTTCATCCTGGAGGGTGTCAGGGGATATCCGTTCGACAACTGCATCCATCGTTCCGTATATAGAAGGATCGTAGGCGCTTATTTTTACGATCGCCTTTTGGTCAGGCCGAATGAAAGCGATGTCGCGCGGATTCACTTTTATTTCGATTAACAGCTGATCGTTTGAGGGCACCACCTCCATTAACTTCCCTCCCGCTTCCAGAACGCCGCCCACGGTGGTGATGCGCACATCCTTAACCACGCCATCGACAGGAGAAAGTATTTTGGTACTGGCAACCTGATCCTCACGCTGCATCAGCTGATAATAAAGCGAGTCCAGCTCATTTTTATTTTTCACCATTTCCTCGCGAGCCTGCTCAAAATAGTGGTTGCGGGCTTCAATTATCTTATTTTTTAAATTGGTCTCTTCTCGCTGAAGCCTTAGCTCTTCCACCTGACTGACGGCGCCTCGCTTGACCAACGGCTTGGTCATCGCCATTTCCTGAGTTGCCAGACGCAAACTGCTGGTCAGGCCGCTGATATTTTCGTTAAAGCTGCGTCTTCTCGCGGTCAGTAACGCCAGTTCGTGTTTGATCAGTGCTTCATTGTCTGCCAGCAGCGTTTTATCGCTTTCCGGGGTGGACTGCGGCGCAAACGAGTAGGCGTATTTTTTTAATGAACTCAGGAAATCCGGTTTCGCCGTGACGTCGGTTACTTCGGCCTGTAAGCGCGCCACGCTCACCGCCAGGGCACGCACACGTGCGTCGATTTCGTCGTAGCTCGCCCGAAAGCGGGTCTGATCCAGCATTGCCAGCAGCTGCCCTTTGGCGACACGATCCCCTTCACGCACGTACAGCTGACTAATCACGCCGCCGTCGCGGTTTTGTATCACCTGACCGCGGCTCCAGGTCACCACGGTGCCCTGACCTGTGACCACCTCATCCAGGGTCGCGAATTTTGCCCATACGCCCAGCACCAGTACCAGCAGGACAATGGTAAGAATGATCCGGGTGGTGACCTTCACCAGCTTCTCTTCCGGCGTTAAATAACGAAGTTGATTCTGCGTTTGCATAAGTTTGCCCTCTTATCCCTGGAGGCGTTTCAGCACCTGGTCGCGTGGACCATCCATTACAATGCGGCCATTCGCCACCACCAGAATGCGGTTCACCATCTCGAGTGGCGCCCGGCGGTGGGTGACGACGATCAACGTGCGGTTTTTACTCCATTTATCCAGCGCACTGATGACCTGCTTTTCCATCACCGTATCCATCGAGGCCGTTGGTTCATCGAGCAACACGATGCGGCTATCTTTGAGGATGGTGCGCGCCAGCAGCATCGCCTGCTGCTGCCCGCCGGAGAGTCCGCGACCACCTTCGGCGATCGTCTGATCCAGCCCCTGGCCGTGCTGTAACACGCTGCCAGCGCCGGCAATATTGATAGCGTTAGCGATCTGCTCGTTGTCAATGCTGTGGCCGCTCAGGGCCAGGTTGTCGCGCAGGGTGCCGTGAAACAGGGTGGCGTTTTGCGACAGGTAAGCGAGGTTGCGTCGGATATCGTTGACGTCGATATCCTTCAGCAGCACGCCGTCCAGCAGCAGCTCCCCCTCGCTGACGTCCGACATGCCGGAAATCAGGCGCAGCAGGGAAGATTTTCCCGCCCCGATGGGGCCGAGAATGGCGATACGTTCGCCGGGGGAAATGTGCAGTTTGTCGATGTCCAGCGTCAGCGGCGCATCAGGATGGAAGCGAAAGCGAACGTTGCGAAACTCGTACTCGCCACGCACCTGGTGGAGGTGCTGGGCCTGCTGGAAGTTCTTTTGATCGAGGGGCTTTTTCAGCAGTTCGTCGAGCCCCGATTTGGCGTTTTTCGCGTGCTGCCAGCGGGTCAGGATCTGCGCCAGCTGCCCCAGCGGTGCCACGGCGCGGCTGGAAAGGATCGAACAGGCGATAAGCGTACCGGTGGTGGCGTGGTTTTCGATAACCAGATACACGCCGGCCGCAATAATGCCGATATAGGCAAGCTGCTGGATAAACTGAGTCCAGTTCATGATAATCGACGCCCAATGGCGCTGTTCGAGCATCACCTGTGACGAAACGGAATTGCAGCGCTCCCACAGTCGCAGGAAGCGGTTTTCCGCCTGCAGCAGCTTGATGTCCTCCACCCCTTCAACGGATTCAACCAGCAGAGCATTGCGCACTGCGCCTTCGCGCAGCCCTTCGCGGGACAGTTTTGCCAGGGGATACTGCGCCAGCATGCCGGGAATGACGATAAGCGGCAGCGCCGCGAGCGGAATGAACGCCAGCGGGCCGCCGATCATCGCAATAAAACCGATAAACATGATAGTGAACGGAATATCGATTAAGGCCACCACGCTGGTGGAGGTTAACAGTTCACGAATATGTTCAATTTCGCGCAGCTGGGCCATAAATGCGCCCGTTGACTGAGGTCGGGCGATATTCTTTATCGATAGCGCCCGCATAAAAAAGAATGACGACAGTCGAATATCGATACGTTTTCCTAACGCATCGGCCAGTTTGCTGCGCAGCATTTTTAACGCCATGTCTGCCAGCAGCGCGAATACGACGCCGCTAAATAATACCCACAGCGTTGGAAAAGACTGTGCCGGAATAACGCGATCGTACACCTGCATGGAAAACAGCGCGCTGGAGAGCGCCAGAATATTGCCAAACAGCGCCGCGAGAGCAATCAGGCCATAATAGCGGAGATCCTTTTTAATCAGCGCGGTCAGCCAGTTTTCCTGATGCGGCAGCAGAAATTCATCGATGCGCGAGTCCTGGCCGCGACTCCTTGGGCGCATTATCCAGAGCTTATCGCCAAGCAGTTCTGTTAATTGTTCTTTTTTAACCGTGGTGCGAAAGGTTTGCCGATCGCAGAACGTGACTTCGGCAGTGGATTCGCCAAGTGAGAAAATCACCACGATGCCGCCTGCTTTGGTACTGGCGATCGCGGGAAAAAGAACGGAGGGGATGTCGTCAAGGGTAAGGGAGAGCGCCCGGGTGTTCATCCCAAGATAGCCGCAGCTCTCCTGGATAAATTCTTCCGGGGGTAAATCACTGTATAATCGAAGGCTATTTTCGGTGGCGTGTATCCCATGCTCATTGGCGATTAAAACTATGCCTTGCGCCAGCGAAGCAATATTAATATCGAGACTCATTTTATTAACCTGTGTGATAAACAAAACAGGGGAGCAAATACTCCCCTAAAATATAAAAGACTTGAATATATTCAGTTACACGACAGAAATATTATGCTGAACCCAAATTTCAGCCTGAGGATCTTCCTGATAAACGTACAGATCGTATTGCGCACCTCCTTTACTGGCGATAACTCCGGTGGAGTGCCACTCATTTTTATTCATGTGCACCACTGAGTCTCCGTCACCGGAAACAAACAGTTCTTTTTCGTCGTTTAATTTAACGAGATCTTCATAATTGATATTAAGATCGCCACCGTTTTTGCCAAACTGCAGTTCGTTGATATGCTCAACTTTTGATAACAGATCGCTACCCACGGTCATTTTATCCTGACCGGAGAAGACCAGGGTATTGAATCCGTCGCCACCATCAATGTGTTCGAATCCTTTTTCGCTGATCAGAATGCGATCATCACCACCGTGCGAGTCGATCTTACCTGCGCCGTTGCGGGCATCGATCACATCGGCGTTTTCAGTGCCCGTCAGATCCTGGCCCATGTTGCCGGTGATCAGATCGGAAGAGTGATCGCCGCTTTCGCCCGTGGCCCGCAGGGAGCCGTCCTGGTTATAGACCTGGTGGTAGATATTGCCGCTGACGCCGTCTTCACCGTTTCCGGTGTTGGTGTTCCAGCTGATCACAAAGCCACCGTCGTCCAGCGCAGTCACCGATGGAATGCCGCCTTCGTTGCTGGTGTTAACGTGAATTTCTTCAGAGGTTTTGTTACCTGCAACGTCATAGACCTGAGTGATAATCTGCTGGCTACCGTCTTTTTCGGTGCTCAGCCAGCTCACCACATAGCCACCATTTTCCAGTGCGACCACGTCATAAGCGCCCTTCAGCGTATCAGGCAACAAACCCTGGGTGCCTTCAGCGCCAGTGTTGATCTGCTCAGCGTCATTCTGCGCAACCAGCTTGCCGCCAGCGTAGCGGAAGCGCTGCATCCAGACGTCGCCGCCATCGTCTTTGTTCATCTGGACCCAGGTGACAATCACTTCTCCTGAGGCGAGCTGAACGATCTTCGGTGCGACCGCATGCTTGTCATCCGGCGTGTCAATTTCAACCGGCGCCATCTCGACTTTGCCGGTTTTGCTGTCGACGATAGCCATCTCCAGCGAAATTTTCGCCTTCAGCAGGTTGTCGATAACTTCGCTGGTGCCGGCGGTTTGCCAGATAACCGCGTATTTACCGTCGCCGATCGCCACGCCGTCCAGGCCCAGCGAATCGCCGCGCGTTTGCGAGCCTGTGATGCTGTCGATAACCCCTTCAAGGATGGTATGCGTGCCCGAAATGTAGCCATTCTTTTCCAGAATGGAGCTTATCAGGTTCATATCCTCCGGAGATTCCAGGTTACTGACCGGAACCAGCTCGCCTTTCTCATTAGGGACCAGGCGCAGGGAGTACAGGCTGGAGCCAAGCTCCATCAGGTTTTTGCCATCGGTCAGCCAGTCGGTGATCAGGTTTAATGCGCCGTCGGCGATGTCACTGATGGCGTCGATCAGGCCATTGACGATGCCAATCTCAATGCCCAGCCCGCTCAGCAGCTCCTTGATGAACCCGCCGATATCCACGCGATCGACGAAGTGCTCCAGATTGCCCAGCTCTTTGTTAATGGTCCCCATCACCACCAGCGAGCCGTCATCCATCTGCACCAGTTCGGTACCGAGGCGTCCGGAGCTGATGATTGAAGCGATGATGCGGTTGGCAATACCGTTGGTGAACAGGTCAGTCAGTTTTTCCAGATCGATGCCAACAACACCCGCCAGGCCATCAAAGGCGTTAACGAAATCGGTAAAGGTTTTCACTACCCCGCTGATAACGTTGGCTAATCCGTCCGGCAGTACGCCTTTGAGAATGCCGTCCAGGCCGCCATAATCGTTAAACTTGTTCAGCAACTGTGGGCCATCGGTCAGAGGAGCACCGTTGGAGTCGAAGCGCTCATAAACAAGATTGTTTTCGGTGTAGGAGTCATGGTTTTTCTCATAACCCTGCACGTAAACCACGGAGATAGTGCCGTCCTTCGGATCAACCGCGACGTCAAAATTACGCAGATGGTCCTGGTCACCGCTGGTGAAATACCCGTCGGCAGACCCCTGCTGACCCACGGTGACTTCCTTCACCAGGCTGCCGTCAGGGCCATAAATCTTGACCTTGATGTCGTAGAATTCCGAACCCGGCGACTCCTGTGAGGCATAGGCAATCAGATAACCGCCGCCAGGCATGGAGCGCGTAACGGCAACAGGGCTGTCGATGGCGTCGTTATTTTCCGTTGGGCGGGTCAGGTCGGTATCCGCCACCAGGTTGACGTCTTTATCGTCACCCGGGATCTGGAAATTGATATCGCCCACTTTTGAGGTGCGAACGCTGAGCTTGTGGCTGCCGGCATCAATGCCGTCCAGGCTGAGCTGCCATTTGCCATCGGCGCCCACTTTTGCGGTGCCGATAACTTTGCCATCGGACAGGACTTCGACGGTGGAACCCGCGAGGCCGCGACCGTTCAGCACCGCGTCTTCGTGGACGTTGGTTCCGTCCATATTGATTGGCCCGTCACCGTGGCTGATGCCCAGAATAGAAGGATCGGCACCTTTTGGAACGGTGGCGGTGCTGACGTTGCCAACGTTATCTTCTGCGCTAATGGTGCTGGTGCCCGGCACCAGGCTATCACCTTCTTTAAACTCAATTTTCCAGTTGCCTTTGGCGTCCGCAGTGGTGGTGTAAACGCGCTTGCCGTCACCATCAAGATCGACCGTCACCTTAGCGCCCGGTTCGGTGACGCCAGACAGTTCTTTGCCGTCTTCAGGCGGCACCACAATGCTCTCAAACTCCGGCGCTTTACCGTCAACAACGATGTTAACTTCCGCCACTTTCTCGCCGGCGCTGTTGTTCACCCAAACGTGTGCCGGTGTGCCATCAGGAAGCTTAGTGTCAAACTCGAGCTTCCAGTTGCCCTTATTGTCCGACATGACTTCATGGGTTTTGCCGTCAATCTCGATGTAGACTTTGGTGTTTGGCGTATCGGTCGTTCCGCTCAGGCTGGAGCCGTTGGTCGGATTGACCGTGAGTATTTTGGGTTCCGGCGCAGGTGGCGTCGGCTTGTCATCATGATGGTCGCTGCCGCCCTTTTTATTGTGATTGCTAATTCCCCAGGCAGCTAAACCCACGGCACCGACGCCGCCTAAAATACCGAGTGCAAGAAAGCCGCCGTTATTGTCTTTATCATCTTCATTACCGGCACCGGCTTCTTCTGCACGCTCCTGGTAATAATCTTTACTGGCGATCAACGCCTTCATTTCTTCGGGCGTACGAGGAACCACTTCGGAGCCATCGGCATACAGATCGGCATCACCCAGAACTATTTTCTGATCTTCTCCGGAAAAGATTCCGCCGCTTACCACTAATGAACTGAGACCTTTTTCAGGCGTATCAAAAAAGTTCTGCACGTTAATTTGGTTGCCATCGGTGGTATTAATGACCAACGTTGAACCGTTACGATACATATTGGTAATGTCATGATGAGCATCCTGAATGGATAACCGGGTGCCTGGTGCAACCGTTAATGTTGTACTCACATTACCAAGAGAAACCTGGTCAATTGACTTCCCTGGTTCTTGTTTTTGTAACTTTATCGCCATGTGATTGATCCTCATAATCCTTTCTGTAGAACACATTCTTTGAACGCAGCGTCAGAGAAAGCGGCGAGAGGAAAAAACCTCTACAAGCATCTCTATAAGTGAATACAGAGCATAAAAATCTTTAACCAACCGCAGGCTGGCCTTCAATATTGGGGAAAATACCCTGTATTCCTTTTTATAAGAACATGATGCGCGATATTAAGTCTATAAGACTACTTTATTGTCATGATACTGGAATCTTCGATCTTATATTTCGTATATTGCCGCTATTTTTCGCCACTTCGTTTTTAAATTCTAAAACACCCTCAAAATTCAGCATTAAATTTTGCACCTCGCACCCCAAGAATATCCTTATATTAAGCCTAAAGCTTATTTTTGAGAGTTACATCATAAATCACTCATAGTTTTATGCTGATTATTCCGAGAGGTAATTGTGTCTATCCGAGTATAGCTGTCATTATTCGTGGCGCGAGCCCAGGCATTGCCCAAATGGTTTTTTAAATAAACCGCCACAGCATAATATTCATGATTTCCCCTGTCACTCACTGAGCTATTTCTTATAAATTACACTTACTCCGAAGAGAATGCTGGGGATGCATGAATCAATCACTGAAAATGAAAGCAGAGGGGCGTGAAATCCGCCTGAGAGCACGACGCTGAGGCCACGCTGGTCTGACGACTTAATAGTGAGGGACGAAACGGATGGCGCAGCCTAAGTCACTTGAGTCAGTCATGCCTCAACCACGAGTTAAGGCACGAACCTGGCAGGTAAAAATATGTTCGCCAACGGCGCAAAGCGATATCCGTTGGCGTCTTCAGGAGATGTGAATTAATCGAGGGTCTGGCGAAATGTTTTCAAACCAATCAGGATAACCACCAGCGTTAGCCCCACCAGGGGCAACAGCTCAGGAAGCAAATCTATAAGCGTATAGCCCTTCAGCATTAACCCTTTTATAAGGCGAATAAAATAGGTAAGAGGCAAACAAGAGCCTATGGCCTGAGCCCAGACAGGCATGCTGATAAAGGGGCTGATAAAACCGGACAGCATGACGGAAGGAATAAAATAAAACGAAGACATCTGCAAAGCCTGCAGCTGATTTTGCGCCACGCTGGAGATGCTGATGCCTATCGACAGACATAAAAAGATATACAGAATCAGCACAAAGATAAGCAGAAAGACATTTCCCAGCAGCGGAATATTGAACAAAAAAACGGCGAAGATAAGAATCATCAGGGACTGGAATATCCCGATAATGACATACGGGGTAATTTTTCCGAGAATCACCTCAAGCCCCGTCACCGGTGAGATCAGCAGGTTTTCCATTGCGCCATTTTCCCGCTCACGGGTAATCGCAAGAGCGGTCATTAGAATGAGCGTAGTGCTTAATATTGAACCAATAATACCTGGAATCGTGTTGTACTGGGTTATCCCTTCCGGGTTGAACATGCGATGGATAACAAGTTCGATATCATCCCCCTGTTTTGCCGCCGCGCCGTGCACCGAATTGGGAAGATCGTGGCGGAACATATTTTTCGACGCCTGAACAATCGCACTCAGGGCGTTACCCGTCGTCATGGGATCAATCGCATCGCCCTGAATCAGAATCTGCGGCTTCTCGCCGCGCAGTAACTTCTGAGTAAAGCCTTTCGGGATGGTGACGATAAAAATGACATCACCTTTGATAAACGCCTCTTCGGCCTCTTTCTCAGAAGCAACCGGAAGCATGGCGAAATAGTCGGTGTTTTGAGCAGCGGTAACGAACACCTGGCCCATGCGCTCAGTGTCGTAGTTAAGCAAAGCGGTGGGAATGGTGCGCGGATCCATATTGACCGCATATCCCAGGATAACAAGCTGCAGCAGCGGGGTGAAAAATACCATCCCTATACTGACCCTATCCCGACGCAGCTCATTGATTTCTTTGAACACAATGCCGAGCCACCGCGTAAGTGAGAAGCGAAACGTAACGTTATTCATCGTGAGTTTTCATCAATAAGGTAAAGGCATCTTCCAGGGTCGTCTCCACCTGGCGAACTTCATAGCCCTCAGGCACGGTGGCGGACAATGCCGCCCTGAGTCCAGCCGGATCTCTGCCAGTGACGTGCAACGCATTCCCGAATATGACCGTTTGCTCAACGCAGGGATATTGACGCAGCCGCCCCTCCAGCCTTGATAGCTGCTGGCCGCGAATTTGCAGGGTCGTTAAATTTTGCGCAGCGATGATCTCCTGCGTGGTACCGTTTGCCAGCAGCTGACCGTAAGAGAGGTACGCGATTCTGTGGCAGCGCTCGGCTTCATCCATGTAGTGAGTACTCACCAGAATCGAAATGCCGTCGTTGGAAAGCTGATGCAGCGTTTGCCAGAATTCCCGGCGGGCCTTCGGATCCACGCCCGCTGTAGGCTCATCAAGAAACAGCAGCGAAGGCTGATGCAGCATACAGGCTGCCAGCGCCATCCTCTGCTTCCAGCCACCGGAAAGCTCTTTCGCCAACTGATGCTGGCGGGAACTCAGCCCCAGGTCCGAAAGGGTTTGTTCCACTTTTTGTCGGGCATTCTCCAGCGTGTACAGGCGGGCGATAAACAACAAATTTTCGCGAATCGTCAGGCTTCCCCACATGGAAAAGTGCTGGGTCATATAGCCAATGCGCTTTTTGATCGTGTCCCGTTGGGTAAAGATGTCCATATTCAGGCAGTGTCCGCTGCCAGAATCGGGCGTAATCAATCCGCACATCATGCGAATCGAGGTCGTTTTTCCGCTGCCGTTTGGGCCGAGAAAACCATAAATGTCGCCCTTTTGTACCGTCAGGGAAAAATCTTTCACGACGTGATGTTTGCCGAAATGTTTATTCAGCTTATGTACATCGATAGAGGGCTCATTCATCTGCGACCGGCCTCACTTCGACAGGTTGACCCAACTTAAGCGCCAGTGCGCTTTTGTCGTCCGGGGCGGCTTCGGCCATAAACAGCAGCTTTTCTCGCCTGGCGGTGCTGTAGATTACCGGCGGGGAATATTCGGCCTGCGCGCTGATGTAATTGATATGACCGGTTAACGACGCCGGGCAGCCATCGCAAAGAAAGTTAACCTTTCGCTCGAGGGCCACGGATCCAAGCTGGTTTTCCGGAACGAAAAAACGCACCTTTATATTCTGCGGCGGCAGGAGGCTGATAATGGGGTTCCCGGCGAGGGGGCGCTCACCGGCGCGATAGATGATGTCAAAGACCACCGCATCCTGTGGGGCGATTATCGTATTCTGCTGCGTATTCCATTTTGCCTTTTCAAACTGCAGCCTGGCCGACTCAACGCGCAGCTTCTGGGAGTGAATCTGCTCCTTACGTGCCGGAAGCTCCCGGGCCTTCAGCTGATTGCTGAGCTCATTTACCTGCGCATTTTTCTGCGCATAGTCGGCCTTAATGGTGTCCCAATCGAGCTTCGAAATAACCTCGGATTCATACAGTTCCCGGTTACGATCCCTGTGGATTTTGGCAACGCTGGCTGCGGATTTAGCCTGCTCCAACCGCGAACGGATAATTGCCAGCTCCTCTGGTCGCTCGCCCGACTCCATATTTCGCAGCAGCGCCAGCTCTGCCTGATAATTTTTCTCACTGATGCTCAGCGAATTTGCCGAAGAGAATCCCTCCATTATCACCAGGGTCTGCCCCTTCTTTACGCTGCTGCCCTTGCTGACCAGGATCTGGTCGATTTTTTCTGTGCTGCTGTGGGAAAGATAAATAAAATCGCCGTTAGCGTAGCCTGAGAATCCTGAAGAGGATGCGTTATCGCATCCGCTCAGGCTCAGAACCGCGGCAATCAAAGCTGTTACTTTGGTTAAAAATTTCATTGTGAGAATATCCGCCCGGCAGCCACGGGGCGGCCTGAGCTATTTATTATTAATGAGTGAGATAATCAAAAACGAACTCAGGCTTCCGCGACCGTCAGTTCCTCCCTTCTGGCGACGAAGTGCATGGAATACATACGCTTTAATTTGTCGATCTCACTAAAGTTCAGCGCCGCAATAGAGTGGAAATGATCGTCTTTAATAAAGCACAGGACCCTGGAACCGCCGGGTTTAAACCATTTGGTCGACTGCTTATAGGGCCAGGGAAGAGGATGACCCAGATAGCTCAGTTTATTGTTTAGCTTTTCCCAATCCTCAGCCACATCGTTGCCGGAAAAGAAGCCCAGCGCGCTGGGGTCCGGCAGGTGATAACGATTGACCGGATGGCAAATGTCATCATCTTTATCAGACCAGGTCTGATAAAACGCCATAATCAGGTTTTGCGCAGATTCAGGGTAAGACTGAGGGATAGAGAGAACGCCCAGCACGTACTTATATTGCGCAAGGTCGCCTAAAAAGCAGAATATCCCCTGCCAAAGCAGGCTCAGCGCGTTGGTCTTCTGATATTTACACTGCACAAAGCCACGCCCGATTTCCACGCTCTCATTCAGCCTGGCAATAAAGCTCCGGTCGTAATTGAACAGGCTGTGGCTGTATAACCCCGCAAGGCCAAAACGGTTAATTTGCTCTCTGGCGCTTGTCAGACGATAAGCTCCGACAATTTCCAGCTCGCGCGGCTCCCAGAGGATCACGTGAGAGTAGTGATCGTCATAACTGTCGTTATCCCGTGGTGACCCGGTTCCGGCGCCAATCGAGCGGTAGCACGCTTCGCGCAGGCGACCCAGCTCGTTCAGAACTGGAGACCAGTCGCTGTCCTGACGCTGATAGAGATACAGCACTTTGCCATCGGAGAGCTTTTTCAGCACCTTGCACTGATTAAGTGCCTTAATCAGGAGCGTCCGGTTCTCAGCCCTGGCAATACCCGCAATAACCGGTAACGTATTTCGCACACTTTTCGTCATTTGCAGAACGTGGTGTTTGATCTGACTGGCGGTGAGGTCTGCGTCCTGTTTTGAAAGCTCGTCGCTCGCAAGGTCTATCCGTTCGCCAATTTTCAGCCTCAGCGTGCCGCCGCGATGCTTCAGGCATTCCCGCGTCAGCATCAGGTTTGAAAGAGGTCGCCAGACCGTGGCGGCCAGATAATAGATGAAACTGTTTTTCCCGGTGACGTGCACGGGCACCAGTGCGGCATTGAATCGCCGGGCAAGTTGTACAAAGCCGTGATGCCAGGGGGATTCACGCAGGCCACTTAGCGAAACACTGGCAATTTTGCCGGCCGGGAAGATAATCAGCACGCCGCCGTTTTTCAGGTGTTCGCTTATCTCTTTGAACTGCTTTCGGCTGAACTCACCCTGCATATTGCGAATGCCGATGGTGATATTTTCTACCTGAGGAAAGGCCACCTGCAGCAGGTGGTTGGCAAGAATTTTGATATCTTTTCGCACCATCGCCACGGTGTTGATGACGGCGATACCGTCGACGACCGTGGGATGGTTGGCTACGACTATCGTCGCCCCGGTATCGGGAATATGGTGATAATCGCCAGGGTGAATTTCCGTGCGCAGGCGCAACGCCTCGATCGCGCTTGCAACCCAGTCCAGCCCCTTTTTCTGGCTCAGCCTGTCGAGGAGCGGCGACACCTCCTCACTTTTAATCGCCCATTCAATCAGGCGGCGTTTAAACGGCGAAACTGGCCGTTCGGGGAAAAACTCGGCAATAACGCGATCTACGATATCCATAACTAACTTCCTTTATTAGCGCGAATAGCGCACGATTAACTTCAGCGGTTAATATGAAGTCTTATTTAAGATGTCCCGTTACTCACAGGACCGTTTGGCTGTGTAATTTAATATTTGCGCTGTATTTAAACGGCAAAGGTTTTACCGAAAAGCATTTCTTACGTCGATATTATTTCTGCTATAAACAGGCCACCTCGCCTGACGCTGGCCTCTTTTGCAACTCCCTGCTAAAGAAAAGGTTATTGACGTATTTAATACGCAATGCAGCCGCTTGCAAAGTAAAAAAAACAAAACGGGAACTTATTTTAACTAAGCAACTCACTCTAAGAAAACAGACGGTTGCACTGAGCCTCTGTAACGCGATAAGGGAGATGTTGTCACTGCCCCTTTTCATCGCCAAACATGAATGGAAGACTTATTTTAAGTAAGAGGCTTGCTTCCGGAAAAATCCTGCGTTCCAATCTGCCTGACATTCTATGACCATTGGGAAATCTGACGCAATTTTCATTGTCGATATAAACAATCAAAATAATACTTATAAGCTGAGGGAAAATGCTTTTTAATTATCGTGACTACAATAGTCAAGCCAGCGCGGCGCTAATTCAAAAGGCCTGGGATCTGGCCCTGTATGCTTACCATGGCAGAAGCGGAGATACGGGGAAACTCTATCAGCAGGGGGGTATTTCGCCTGAAAACCTGACAAAGATGTTGGCGTCTGATGCCGCTGAAAGCGCGCAAATGAAACAAGAAGTAGACAGCCGGGTGCATGAGTCAGGCTGGCGTAACATTACGCCGGGGATGCTTGGTTACCATCAGGCAACCGACAGTAACGGCACCTGGCATGGCGAGGCTGGAATTTATAAGGCGGCGGAACTCGAGGTGATGGGGAAATTCGACAGCGACAATAAGCTTACTGGCCTGGCGCTTTCTTTCAGGGGAACGTCCGGTCCGCTTGAAGATGAGCCGCTGGATACGCTGTTGGACAGAATAGCCTATCTTAATTTCCTCTATCCTGATGTTCTGGCCGCGCAGCGAGGGAGCTACGTCGAAAATGCGTTCAGCGAATTAATCGAAAAAATTAAGCAATACGCCGAGAGCAATAACCTTGCGGCAGAGGATATCCTGATTACCGGACACAGCCTGGGCGGCGGCGCAGTCAACAATATGGCTGAAATTTCCGATACGGCGTGGGACGGCTTTTTTGCCAATGCTAACTATATCGCTTTTGCGTCGATGTATATGAAGGACGATAATCCGGACAAGATCCTCAATATCGGCTTTAATGATGACCCGGTTTATAAAGTTATCGCCGACGGCAAGCTAAATATCGCTTCTTTGTTTTTCAATTTTCATCCGGAAAAGCAGTCGGCAGTCAATAACCTGTATCTCTATTCGGATATTGATACTTTAGCGGAGCCCGGAAAATCACTGGGCCTTTTCCAGTCAGTGAACTGGCTGATTGGCCACGATGCCCACAATTACGACAATACGTTGACGACGCTTCTCTCATCACCGCTGTATGCGCAAATGAGCCGGGAATCGGCAGTGGTCGTGAGCTACCTTTCTGATAAAACCAGAGACGTTGAGTGGGTCAGCCTGCACAGTGAAAACACACCTCGAGGCGCGGGACAGTTTATCATCGGCAGCGATCACGATGACCTGCTGCGCGCGGCGGGCGATACCCGTGTAGACGGGCGCGGCGGCACTAACACCTTTCAGGCACTCCAAGGACATAACAGCCTTTACGGTTCGGGCGGTGATGATGTTTTTGATACGCAACACGCGGCTTCTGGACTCAATCTGGCAACAGACGGAGAGACTTTCTATACCTTGTCTGACGAGGGTGGCATCACCATCGGTCATGATATCCACTGGCTGGAAATCAAAACCGCGGCAGGTGGCCGTGAAAAGATTTCGACACTAACCCCCTCTTCAGCATTGGATAAACTCTCAGGGCAGAAACTGGAAAGCAGCGAGGGCGATATCGGGGCCACGCAAAGCGATAGCTGGCTGTTTGCCCGCGATGATAATCATACCCTTACCGGCAGCTCTGGCCGGGATATGTTTGTTTTCGAAGGCGGTGAGCATACCGTCTTTTCTGGCGGCGGAGAGGACATCTTTATATTTCATGCAACGTCGGGGAAACAGATTATTGTCGACAGCAACGACCAGTCTCAGTTTATTTTTCATGGCCTGCCGGGCATGAGTGAGCAGGAACTGAATCGCGCAATAAGCAGCAACGGCCATGACACGATCATCGATCTGGGCAGTTTTAGCGTCACGCTGCAAAACGTCACCCAGTTCGATCTGCATCAGCTGCATTTTATCTGAAGGACTTCCTTAGGCGTTATTGCAGAACCGCCTCCGCTGGAGGGGTTCTGCATTGATAATTAAAACTTTTAAATCAGCGTGATAACGCTATCAGGGTTTAATCACTACATCAGGAAAACTCGCCTTAACACAGCGGGTGTAATCCCCTTTCGTTAGCGCACTGAAGTCATTTTCCTGCCAGTTCACCAGCTTGCAGGCATAGGATTTACCGCCCGGATTTGCTGCAACGTAGCTGTCATCTTTAACCCAGAACAACGGCATTGCTGCGGAACCCGACTCACCAAATTGTTTCATGCCTTTACACCCGAGCACTTCTGACTCCGGAACCGGTACCCCTAACTGCTCAGCAAACGCCTTGTAGTACTCGATGCGGTTCAGCGACTGGGCAACTTCAACGGTGCCACCGCATTCCACACCACCGTTGATAATTTGGGTGGTTACGCCGAAACCGGGCACCAGGCCACTGGCTTTATCGGCCCCGTTTGGCTGCCAGCTGCCGTCAATCACCGCCTGCATGCTGGGCTTCGGCGGCTGCGGCTGAACATAGAAGAAGATAGCGCTTGCCAGGTTCAGCCAGGTATCGGCGACCAGCCATGGCTCCTTCAGCAACTTGTTGACGTCGCCATACATCGCCTGCGAGAAGGCACCATAGTTGAAGTTATAGCTCAGCTGTTTTGCGCCACGGCCAAAGTAGCTCAGTGCACGTCCCTGGGCATCTTTCGCGCATGGCCATGCTTTGCCCTGCCAGGTGTCAGGATCGCAAGTCGCACCGGTATATTTATCAAAGGTATTTTCATCAAGCCCCATTTCGCGTACCCAGTGCAGCCCCTGCTGCCACTGTGCAACGTCGCTTTGGCTGGCATGCTCCCCGGTCTCCTGAACGAAATGCGCAAACATCGTCGCCAGCGTTTTTTTACACACAGCGTCGGCATCTTCACCTTCGCCACACAAAATGGGGAATTTACCTACGGCTTTCAGGAAGTTTTCATAGGTATAGGCCGGGTCGCGATGAGGGAAGAAAGTCTCCCATTTGTCCGCGGTGATTATCCGCTCAACGCGCTTAACGTTCGCTGGATTACTATCCGCGCCGGGTTTGATCCGTTCCACGGCATCATTACCCAGGGTTTTCAGCGCATTTTTTACCGCGATAAGCTGCGGGGTGTTGGTCAGTTCAGCCTCACGTTCGTCCAGTTCTTTTTGCGTCAGCCCCAGGCCGGGCTCCGGTTCAGCGCCATAAAGATCCCAGGCCGAATTCCATGCCCAGCCTTCTCCCGGACGATACGCATCTGCGCTGCTGCTACACCATGTGGCAACCTTACAGATGTAATCCTTGCCCTGATTACTGACAATGTCACCTTGCTTATACTGACTTCCCGGCAAAAATTGCGGATGGTCGGAAGGGCCAGGTTCCGGCTTAGGATCGGGATCGGGTTCTGGCTCAGGTTTTGGATCAGGCTCGGTTGAACCGGCGATTTTTTTCCAGACGTTGTCCCATGCATTCACAACGGAAGGATCGGGTTTCTCACCGGGATTCGCATACCACTGGGCTTCAAAATCCCCTCCCTGCCAGGTGACTTTGGCACCACCCTGATAGGCTTTGCTGCTGTCATATTTATCGTAAGCATGCGCCTGAAACGTCAGTAATATACTGCTTGCGAGAAACGATAACGCAATCTTATCCAGTTTCATTTCAATTCCTTTTAATAAATAAAAACCAAAAAGCAGCGTGAATCATCATTACCGAGGCGTATATAAGATCCTTCTCTGTGAATGCGGGAATGTTCTCAGACTGAAAGCACTTATACGTATTTACTGAATGTATTACTGAATCGGGCTGACTAAACAGAAATGATATGTCCAGCACAGAAAAATAGAGACTCGCCTTTACAGTGAGATAATTTTATGAGGTAAGGCTTATTCACCGCTAAAAGCAGCATTACCACTTCCCCCTTGAAATCACTGCCGATATTCTCAACCTGCAACGTTTTGCAGACAGGACTGAAGTCCTGTTCGTGGGAATTTTTTAAAGACTACTTTTGTGATTTTCATTTCAAATAACGTTTATAAATGGAGTTTTCAATGAGAGAATTAACGCTATCAGATATTCATGAGGTATCGGGCGCAGGCTTTATTAAAGATGGGCTGGGATCGCTGGGTGGCAAGCTCGGTGATGCGGGTTACAAAATGGTCAGCGGCTCAATCGGTGTGAATATTCCGGTGATTGGCGATATTAACCTTGGCGATACCCTACCTGACCTTGGGAAAACTATCGGCACGGCCATCGGTGAACAGATTGGCGGGAATATAGAATCATCTATTGCCAAAATTCCAGGCATTGGCTCCATTCTCAACGGCTGGTTAGGGAATTAATTCTCCGGCATCGTCGTGGCAACCAACACCCTCTGAATCGTTTCGACGAACGCCCTAAGCAGTCATCGGCCAGGCAGAAACTGACGCCGTTAATACAATAAACCCGCCTTTCGGCGGGTTTTACTTTTAAAACAGCGAACACGCTATGCAGAATGGTCCTTCTCCACAATCAGCGGTTCGATATCACTCTCTTTCTTGATGACCAGTGAATCATCGCCACGCAGGCAGGTGCCGCCGTAGTTGCCGCCGACGGTAAAGGTGCAGACCTGAATGTACTTGCCGGCGACGTTTGGCAGGCACCATAGCTGCTGGTAGATGTTTTTACGATCGACAAACTTCCCTGAGCTTTGATCCAGCAATTCATCATCGTGACTGACAAGGTCGATATTGCTACCGCAGCGGCCCGAAATAGGTTTCACCGCGTAGCCGGTTTTCGCTAATTCATCGTTGACGACAAAATCCGTATCCAGCAGATAACGGTGATTCGGGAAGAGCTGCCAGAGCACCGGCAGAATGGCTTTGTTGCCCGGCACCACCGTCCACAGCGGTTCGAAGACCATCACTTCCGGGCGCAGCAGCACGTCAATCAGGCGCACTTCGTTGTCCGGATGCCCGGTGCGAATCGGCACGGCGGCAAACTCGGTTTCGCTCACTTCACGCACCTGCTCGATAGCCGTTTCCCAGGCCCAGGTTTTCCACACGCAGTTCACCGGACGATTGTCACCGTCAATCAGCTGCCCGGCGGCATCCCAGCGCAGCTCATCAAGGCCGTAAAGAATTTTGCTTTCGAATCCGGCATCCGTCAGCGCCTTTTGCATAAAGCGGGCGTGATAGTTTTCCTCCAGATCCTTGTCCTGCATGATGTGGACGAACGGCCGCGCGCTGCTGTGTTTCCACGCGCCAATCAACTCGCTCAGCAACCCTTCAGAAGGGTTATAGCCTTCACCGCAATAGCCGGTTTTCGCCCACTGCTCCAGAATCAGGCCGCCTTCGGTGTGACACGACGCGGAATCGGCGTTGTATTCGTAGACCTTCAGGCCACGCTCATCCATGCAGAAATCCATGCGCCCGGTGATCATGTCGTGACGACGGCGCTGCCAGGAAAGGCGCAGGCGTGGCCAGAGGATTTTCGGAATGTCGAACAGCGCCAGCAGCGAATCATCCTTCATCACCTTGTCGGTGGCGTGCAGGTACATCAAATGCAGCTCGTTGGTGGCTTTCACCAGCTCCTGTTCGGCGCATTCGGTGATGGTGAAATACTGGCAGGGATCTTTATTGATGAAATGCCCGTTGGCGCGAACGTAGGCGGCCTGTAACGGTTCCTGCTCGTTCAGCCATGCGCCGTCAAACTGGCCTTTATTTTCCAGACGCGCGCCCTGAATATTCAGCGCTTTCCCCGGCAATGCAGGCTGCGGCAGGCTGTGCTCGCTGTTATCCGTCTGGATCATCCAGCCGAGAATCGTGGTGTCATCGAAGGTATCTTCAATGGTGTAGCGCCCGTCTTTCACCACCAGCGTCAGCTCGCGGGTCCACTGCTGGCCCTGCGGCAGCGGGTGATGAATCACGTTCTGTTCGGCAACGCGGACCTTGTTACCGATAAGCTGCGTGATCACGGCAACGTGGCCGGTTTCATTAAACTCACCGCCCTTCTGCCAGATCAGCAGCGAGCCCGCGACCGGCGGACGCTCAGAACCATTAGCAAACGCCTGTAACGGCAGCAGATTGTCGTTCACGACCTGGCGCAAAAAGCGCAACGAGAAAATCTCATAGGCCATTCCAACGTCGGTAAAGACAAAGCCGTAGGTCAGAAACAGGAAGCGGCGCGCGAACTCCACGCACTGCCACTTGTGGCCCATGTATTCGTTATCGATATAGCTGCGAAAAGAGACATCGCTGTGCGAGAAGTCAGGATCTAAACTGCTGTAGTTTGAGGAGTAAATCGCTACGCCTCCCGGCGCATACCCTAACAAGGTTCCAAAAGGGGCATCACTGCCGGACATTCCAGTACTCATTGTTCCTACCTGATTTTTTGTTCGGGGGAGCAGGCGGCTGGCGAAAATCCTGTCGTCGTCTGCGGATTGCCAATGTTCTGACAGAAGTGGCTTAATCATACACCTCGCGGATAAGATAATCGAAACGACAACACAACATCAGGAGTCAACATGAGCTTACAGGCACAGGCGCTGGAATGGGGTCATGGCGCAAAAACTTTCGAGGTTTTTCTGGAACCTACCTGTCCCTTCTCGGTTAAGGCGTTCAACAAACTTGACGCCCTGCTGGCAAAGGTTGGGGAAGAAAACGTGACGGTGAAAATCCGTTTGCAGTCACAGCCGTGGCATATGTTCTCGGGCGTGATCGTTCGCTGCATCCTCGCCGCCTCAACGCTGCCGGACGGCAAAGCCAAAGCCAAAAAGGTGATGCAGGCGGTGGCAGACAATCGTGAAGAGTTTGAGTTTACAGATCACTGCAGCGGGCCGAATATGCAGGCCACGCCGCAGGAGATTGTGGAACGTATTGAGCGCTACAGTGGCGTGAAAGTGTCAGAAGCTTTTGCGGTGCCAGAACTGCAAACCGTCATTAAGTGGCATTGTAAATACGCCCGGCAGAACGGCATTCACGTCTCCCCGACGTTTATGGTAAACGGCCTGGTGCAGCCTGATTTAGGCAGCGGGGATGATATTTCCGTTTGGGCCGAGCGGATTCTGGCGTAACCACTGAGTATTGCCCGGTGTCTGATTGCCCGGTGGCGGCAGACGCCTTACCGGGCCTACAAAATATAACTTTGGGCCGGGCAAGCAACGCGCCGCCCGGCAATTCAGCCTTATCCCACCAGCAGCGTTTTCGCTTCCAGGTACGCCTGCATCCCCCATTTGCCCATTTCACGGCCCAGACCGGACTGCTTCACGCCGCCGAACGGGGCTTTTGGCTCATGCGCCATCGTGTTCACCAGCACTCGGCCAGACTCGATTTGCTGCGTGACGCGCACTGCACGTTCGGTATCGCCGCCAAGCACCATCGCGCTGAGGCCGTAAGTCGTGTCGTTGGCGATCGCCAGTGCTTCGGCTTCGTCGCCGTAAGGGATCATCACCAGCACCGGGCCGAAGATCTCTTCGCGCGCTATACGCATCTGGTTATGGCCGACAAACAGCGTCGGCTTCACGCCCCAGCCTTGTGCCATGCCCGCCGGACGCCCTTCGCCGCCCGCCAGCAGCTTCGCGCCCTCTTCCACGCCAAGGCGGATATAGTCCTGCACCCGCTGCCACTGCTTGCGGCTGACCATCGGGCCGATTTCTGTTCTCTCATCACGCGGATCGCCGGACTGCACCTGGCTTACCGCCCCGGCAAACGCCTGCTCAAATTCCGTCTGCCGACTGCGCGGCACCAGAATACGCGTCCCGGCCACGCAAGCCTGCCCGCTGTTCATAAAGCCTGCCGCCAGCGCCAGCGGCACGGCCTGAGCAGGATCGGCATCGTCCAGAATAATCGTCGGTGACTTCCCGCCCAGCTCCAGCGTGACGCGCTTCAGCGTCCTCGCGCCGCTTTCCACGATGTGTTTGCCTACCGCCGTCGAACCAGTAAAGGAGATCTTGGCGATATCCGGGTGATGATTAATCACCTCACCGACCACCTCGCCGCGCCCGGTAACGATATTGAACACGCCCGCCGGAATCTCTGCCGCATGCAGCGCTTCGGTCACAATCTGCGTCTGCATGGCGCTCATTTCACTCGGCTTTATCACCGCCGTACAGCCCGCCGCCATTGCCGTCGCAAGCTTATTGCAGATAAAACCAGCGTCGCTGTTCCACGGCGTAATCAGGCCCGCTACGCCAACCGGCGTCATGATCACCTGCGCGCTGCCCGCCTGTTCTACAAATTCAAAAGACTCCAGCGCCTCAATGGCCTGAGCAATGACGTCCGCAGGATATTGCGCCATCCAGCGGCTTCTGGAACGTGGCGCGCCGTATTCGGTAACAATCGCTTCGAACAGGTCATCTTCACGCGCCGCCACCGCCGCATGCATACGTTTCAGCACCGCGATGCGCTCTTCTTTACTCGTACGTGACCAGGCGGGGAAAGCGGCTTTAGCGGCCGCAATCGCCCGTTCGGCATCGACTTCGTCGGCGAGGCGCACGGTGCCAATCACCGCCTCAGTAGCCGGATTGTAAAGCTCAAAGCGCTCTTCGCCGTGCGGAGTGACGAACTCGCCGTTGATGTAAATGCTGTCGATGCGCTGCATGGTGTTCTCCACGAATTCAGTTTGTGGAGCGAGTATAGAAACGGATGACCGCCACGATAAGAGGGTCTATCCTGAATGGACTGTCACGAAAATCGGGATAATCTATGCATCGCACAGGAATCACGGAGCTGGAAGTGGTGCTCGCCGTTGCCCATCGTCAAAGCTTTCGCGCCGCCGCACGCGAGCTCGGCATGTCCGCCACGGCGGTAAGCAATGCCGTCGCTGGGCTGGAAAGTCGTCTGAAAGTCCGGCTGTTCAACCGCTCCACCCGCAGCGTGGCGCTGACGCCCGCAGGCGAGCGCTATGTCGAACGCATCGCGCCTGCGCTGGCTGAAATTCAGCGTGCATCGGAAGAAATCACCGCCCAGCCCGATACACCCACCGGCACGCTGCGTATTAATGCCCCGCAGGAGAGCGTGTCGATACTCTATGAGCCGCTTATCGACACCTTCCTGAAGCGCTTCCCGCAAATGCGGCTGGAAATAACCAGCGAGTCCCGGCTGGTGGATATTGTGGCGGAGGGCTATGACGCGGGGATCCGCCTGGCGGAATCCGTGCCGCAGGACATGATTGCCGTGCCGCTCACGCCGGAAATTCGCATGCGGGTTGTCGCCACGCCGGAATATTTCGCCGAGCATGGCACGCCGCAGTCGCCGGATGATTTACTGAAGCATCAGAGCGTCGGCATGCGCATGTCGCACGGTGGGATTTATCACTGGGAGCTGGAGCGCAACCAGCAGAAATTCAACGTCAACGTGCCGCCGCGGATCGTGCTCAACGAAATGCGCGCCATCCACCGCGCCGCGCTCAGCGGGATCGGCATCGCGTTTATCTCCAACGGGTTTGTGGATAAGGATATTGCCGCCGGACGCCTGGTCAGCGTAATGGACGAGTGGAGTCAGCCGTTCGGCGGCCTGCAACTCTACTACCCCGGCAGACGTCACGTTCCCCCGGGGCTGAAGGCCTTTATTGGCCTGGCGCAGGAATTACGCCGCTGAATGTTAAAGCCCGGCTTTTTGACCTGCTACACTGCCTGAATACTTCAACCAACAAACCAGGTACTCATATGTCTGACACCAACTATCAGCCTCCGAAAGTCTGGGAGTGGAAAAAGAACAACGGCGGCGCGTTCGCCAACATTAACCGCCCGATCTCCGGCCCGACGCACGAAAAGGCGCTGCCGGTCGGCACGCACCCTTTGCAGCTTTATTCCCTCGGCACGCCGAATGGCCAGAAAGTCACGATCATGCTGGAAGAACTTCTGGCGCTCGGCGTAACAGGAGCCGAATACGACGCCTGGATGATCCGCATTGGCGAAGGCGATCAGTTCTCCAGCGGCTTTGTCGATGTGAACCCGAACTCCAAAATTCCGGCCCTGAGCGATCATTCAGTCAATCCGCCGCTCCGCGTGTTTGAGTCCGGTTCGATCCTGCTCTATCTGGCGGAAAAATTTGGCCACTTCCTGCCCAAAGATCCGGCCGCGCGCACCGAAGCGCTGAACTGGCTGTTCTGGCTGCAGGGCGCGGCGCCGTTCCTCGGCGGCGGCTTCGGCCACTTCTATAACTATGCGCCGGTGAAAATTGAGTACGCGATTGATCGCTTCACAATGGAAGCCAAGCGCCAGCTGGACGTGCTGGACAAGCAGCTGGCGAAAAACCGCTACGTGGCGGGTGAAGAGTACAGCATCGCCGATATGGCCATCTGGCCGTGGTACGGCAACGTGGTGCTCGGCGCGGTGTATAACGCGGCAGAGTTCCTCGATGCTGAAAGCTACAAAAACGTGCTGCGCTGGGCGCAGGACGTGGGCAATCGCCCGGCGGTGAAGCGTGGACGCATCGTCAACCGTGCGCAGGGGCCGCTCAACGAGCAGTTGCATGAGCGCCACAGCGCCAGCGATTTCGACACCAATACTGAAGATAAGCGTCAGAGTTAATCCTTCCCGCCGACCGGACGTCATCGTCCGGTCACTTTTTTCTCACATCATATTTACACGCCAATACATTATTAGTATGAATATGGTTCCTGTTCGCATTTGGCCCGCAAATGTCTGAAATTTCACTTAAGTTACAGATCCAGAATCTGAAAAAGCATAACGCTCGCCTGCTGCGCATCGCCCGTGATGCAAAAAGCAAGCTCAGCGCTGCGCTGGACGGTACGGGACTGTGCTTATGGCAGCTGGATATTCCGAGCGGGAAACTGATTATTTATAACCGCCGCTGGGGCGCGATGCTCGGCTATCAGCCCAAAGCCCTGAGCGCTCGTTTCGACGTGTGGCGGGAGCACCTGCACCCGGAAGATAAGCAGCGGGTTTTAGACGCGTTTTACAGTCATCTGGAAGGTAAAGCCCCCTATTACGAAGCGCTGCACCGAATGCTGCACAGCAACGGCACCGTCACCTGGGTTTTAGATCGCGGGCGCGTGAGCGAGTGGGACGCCGACGGCAGGCCGCTGAAGGTCACTGGCACCCACATCGACATGACCAAAGAGAAGCAGTACGAAGAGCAGCTTTCTCAGCTGGCAAACCACGATCCGCTGACCGGGCTCGCCAACCGCCACGCGCTGCTGAAGCACTTTTCCCGCATGCAGCAGGACGAGGCAATGTGCGTGGCCTTTATCGATTTAGACGATTTTAAAGCGGTGAACGACCGGTTTGGTCACCGCTGCGGCGATGAACTGCTGATCCAACTGAGCCAGCGCCTGCGCGAAGCCTGCCCGCCGGAATCTGTCGTCGGGCGACTCGGCGGCGATGAGTTTGTGCTGCTGCTGCCGTTCTCGCTCAACAGTTTGCTGGTGTGGAGCACCGCCCACAACTGCCTGCGCGCGGCGCTGACGCCGTTTGAACTGGCAAGCGGGACGGCCAGCGTCGGGGCGTCAATTGGTATCAATGAGGTGCAGGCCGAAGATGATTTCAGCGCGGCACTTTTGCGGGCCGATATTTCGATGTATCAGATTAAGCACACCGGCAAAAACGGCGCGGCGATTGGTCAGACGCTGATTTCGCTGTCAAACGAAGACTCAGCGCTCGACGCGGTAGCCCGCCATGAAGTAGCGAACCGCCGCCTCTGAATTATTTTCGCGGAAAAAATCCATCACCATATCTTTATCGAGGCCGTAGCGGCGCGTCAGTACGCCCGCTTCCCAGGCGCTGAGCTGCCTGTCACCGGTCTGCTCAAACATTCGGTGGCTAAACCCCAGCACAAATCCCCGTTTGTAATCGGCGCAAAACTGCCCGACGTTTGCCGCCGCCTCGGCCTGCGCCGCATTCAGCCCGGCTATCAGACCTTTACCAAAATGGTTGTCCATCGCTTGCCCTCAAATCGCTATATAAAAAATTATATAGCGATATTTTAAGCATTATCCAGCGATTTTTAGAAAGCTACCCATTCTGGGGAAGAGAGGGGTTTTCGCGAAGGAGGCGTTGCGGGTTCAGTGACGGCGTCCTCTGCGGATAAACGGAACTGCTGCACCGAGCGCTGGAGCGCCTGGGTTTGCTGCTCCAGAGCGGAAGCTGCGGCGGAAACCTGCTCCACCAGCGAGGCGTTTTGCTGGGTGACGCTGTCCATCTGGGTGATGGCGATGCCGACCTGGGAGATCCCTTTGCTCTGCTCCGCCGACGCGCTGGCAATCTGCTTCATCAGGGCCGTCACTTCCTGCACGGCACGGAGGATGGCGTCCATTGTGCTGCCGGTGTCGTTCACCAGCCGCACGCCGCTGTCGATGCGGGTGACGGAATCAGTAATCAGCCCCTCAATCTCTTTTGCCGCGCCGGCGCTGCGGCTTGCCAGATTGCGCACTTCTCCGGCAACGACCGCAAACCCGCGTCCCTGCTCGCCCGCCCGGGCCGCTTCCACCGCCGCGTTCAGCGCCAGAATGTTGGTCTGGAAAGCGATGCTGTTGATGACGGTGGTAATTTCAGCAATTTTCTTCGAGCTGTCGGCAATGCCGGACATGGTCTCCACCACGGAGCCCACCAGCCTGCCGCCTTTGCTTGCGGTTTGGGAGGCAACGTCCGCCAGCTGGCTTGCCTGCTGCGCGTTATCGGCGTTCAGCCTGACGGTGGCAGTCAGCTGCTCCATGCTCGCTGCCGTTTCTTCCAGCGCGGACGCCTGTTCTTCCGTGCGTGAAGAGAGGTCGTTATTGCCGGAGGAGATTTCCGTCGCGCCGCGCCAGATGTTTTCACTGCCGTGACGAATTGAGCTGACCGCATCACGCAGGCTGTCCTGCATGCTGTTCAGCAGTGGCACCAGTTGCCCCACACAGTTGCGGCCAAACGGCGACATCGACTCACTGAGATCGCCCTGCGCCATCAGGCGGAAATGGTGGCGAACTTGCTCAAGTGGCTTCACCAGCATCGTCACCAGGTAGCGGTCGGAAAAGATGAGCAATAACAGACCTATAACCACAGCTGCGATAATAAGCGTACGGGTAACGGAGGTCAGGTGATCGACCACCACGCGGGTCTGATCGAGGGCGATACTGGCCTGGGCGTTAAATTTCTCCGTACTCGCACCGAAGGCTCGACTGAGCGCAGGTGTGACGTTGTTGGCCTGCTGTCGATACTCTTCTACAGAACCCTGAGCCGCCAGCTCCATCTGACGCGCGACGCCGTTATCCAGCAGCGCCTGCCAGCTGGCGAGAGTTGCAGCAGAAACCTGCGCATCCATCGGCCCTGGCGACATCGCTTTCAGCGCTTCAAGCTTTGAACGCATGTTGTCCAGCGCCTGTTGCGCCGGGGCGAAATCTGCCGCGCCGCCTGCCTCTTTGCTCTCCATCGCCCGACTGAGACGGGTGACAAAACGAAAATACTGATCGTTGCCCTGGCTTAGCAGCGTCATCTGTTTCACCAGCGCTCTGTCCACTTCATTGCCCTGGGAAAGTTTCGACAAAGAGTGGACGCTGTACAGCCCGACGCCGGACCACAGCAGACCAAAAATGCCGAGGATGATCAGCATGACCATCCGGATAGTAAAGTTACGAAGCAAATGCATGAATTCTCCTGGCCGTTGCAAGGTTATTGTGACAAGCATCACAGTTACCTCGTTATCGGCAGCGCCCGGAGAATTCCTAACCTTTTGTGATTATATTTTTGTGAAACTTTCACTTCAGGTAGCGGTTGAACCACTCAAGGGTACGTTTCCATGCCAGCTCCGCAGCGGCCTGGTCATAGCGCGGCGTAGAATCATTATGAAAACCGTGGTTCACGCCCGGATAGACATAGCCTTCATAGACTTTATGATTTGCCTTCAGCGCCTGCTCATAGGCGGGCCAGCCTTCGTTGATGCCCTTATCCAGCCCGGCATAGTGCAAAAGCAACGGTGCTTTAATTTTGGGGACGTCGGCAACCGCTGGCTGGCGGCCATAAAACGGCACCGCGCAGGCCAGTTCCGGATAAGCCACCGCAGCCGCATTACACACGCCTCCGCCATAGCAGAAACCGGTGATCCCGACTTTGCCCGTTGCCTGCGGATGGCGCTGCATAAACTCAACGGCGGCGAAAAAGTCGTTCATCAGCTTCGTCGGATCGACCTGCTGCTGAAGCGCACGCCCTTCATCGTCGTTCCCAGGATAGCCGCCCACCGAACTCAGCCCGTCCGGAGCCAGCGCAATAAACCCGGCTTTGGCGACGCGGCGTGCCACGTCTTCAATATAGGGATTAAGGCCACGATTTTCGTGGACAACGACCACCGCAGGGAACTTACCGCTGCCGCCAGTGGGCGTCACCTGATAGCCGCGCACCTTACCGTGACCGTTCGGGGAGGGGTATTCGATATATTCCGGCTTGATGGCCGGGTCGGTGAACGCCACCTGCTCCGCCAGCGCGTAGTTGGGCTTGAGCAAATTAAACAGCGCCAGCGCTGTGACACCACCCACCGCGTATTTGCCCGCGAGATGCAGAAATTCACGCTTGGTAATTTTGCCGTGGGCGTAATAGTCGTAGTAGTCGAGCAACTCCTGAGGAAAGTCTTTCGCCGTCATTCGGGTCATCGCATTCTTCCTTTTCAACTGCCAGCTCTGTGATCGCCCGGGCTTACTGGAACCTTTTCAGGCGCTAATATAGAAACGTTGTTTCAAAATATAGACCAGAAGGAGCTTATATGTCATGGCTTGCCCGTTCCGACCGTTATGAACAGATGCAGTACCGCTATTGCGGCAACAGTGGGCTGCAGCTGCCCGCCCTGTCGCTGGGGTTATGGCACAGTTTTGGTCACGTTCAGTCGCTCGATTCCCAGCGTGCGCTGCTGCGTAAAGCCTTTGATTTGGGCATTACTCATTTCGATCTTGCTAATAACTATGGCCCACCGCCGGGCAGCGCAGAGGAAAACTTTGGCCGCCTGCTGCGGGAAGATTTTGCGGCTTACCGTGATGAACTGATTATTTCGACGAAAGCGGGCTACGACATGTGGCCTGGCCCTTACGGTTCCGGCGGTTCACGCAAGTATCTGCTGGCAAGCCTCGACCAGAGCCTGAAACGCATGGGCCTCGACTATGTCGACATCTTCTATTCCCATCGCGTTGATGAAAAAACACCGATGGAAGAGACTGCCGCGGCGCTGGCTCAGGCCGTGCAGAGCGGAAAAGCGCTGTACGTGGGCATTTCGTCTTATTCGACCGAGCGTACTCAACAAATGGTAGCGCTGCTGCGCGAGTGGAAAATTCCGCTGCTGATCCACCAGCCCTCCTATAACCTGCTGAACCGTTGGGTCGATAAAACCGGGCTGCTTGATACGCTGGAAGAGAACGGCGTCGGCTGCATCGCCTTCACGCCATTGGCCCAGGGGCTGCTGACGGGGAAATACCTGAACGGCATCCCGGACGGATCCAGAATGCAGACCGAAGGGAAAAAAGCGCGCGGGCTGACGGAAAATATGCTCAGCGAAAGCAATCTGCAAAGTCTTCGACTGCTGCAGGAAATGGCACAGTCGCGCGGGCAGAGCATGGCACAGATGGCGCTGAGCTGGCTGCTGAAGGATAACCGAGTGACGTCGGTACTGATTGGTGCCAGCCGCCCGGAGCAGCTGGAGGAGAATGTGCAGGCGCTGAACAACCTCACCTTTACCCCGCAGGAGCTGGCGCAGATTGACCAGCACGTCGCCGACGGGCAGCTGAATTTATGGCAGGCTTCCTCGGATAAGTAAGGTTCACCCCTCTCCCCGGCCCTCTCCCAAAGGAAGAGGGAGAGAGTCAAAATCCACTCCGGTGAATTTGCTCTCCTCGGGGAGAGGGAAAATCAAAACGCGCTCCGTTCGATTCCCTCTCCCTTTGGGAGAGGGTTAGGGAGAGGGCATCCGCCGGACTGGCAACAACATCAAACCGCCTGCGGGTCTACCTTTGGGCGCTGAAACTCCGGCCACACCAGCGCCACCAGCGACGGATAGGCATTCAGGCTAAATTCGCGGAAGCACTGCTGGAGGTTGAGCACATCGAGGTCGCCCTGGGGCACCTTTTCACCATTAAGGCAGCGCTTTTTGATATTGTCATAATACTTGTATACTGCCGAATTGAGATCGCTGCAGCGCCGCTGGGCGTCAAACAACCCCTCGGTGGCATTTAATTCAGTGATGCTCATCCGTTTTATTGTGGCATGAAGAAAATCAATATATTCATGATTAACACGCCAGTACCATACCGGTGTTATCGCATTCATCAGCGTAGAGAAGTGGTCTTCACCCTCTTCTTTGCTCAGCATTTTCACCGAAAGAGGCGCAGGCGTTTCTTCCGTCACTTCATTTTTAAACAGACCAGAGATGATTAAAAGAATAACAACCGTGAGCACCAGCAATGCGATCACAAAATAGATAATACTGTTCATGGTTGGCTCCATTTTTTTTGATTTTAAATTTACGCCATGATATTGTCAACAAACCTCACACCTTTACCTCCCTTATCTCATTGAAACTAAAAGGACATCAGTCATGATACCCGAGTCACTGATCCCGGCACGTTTCCATATCTCAAACACCGAGCAAAATAACCCGACAGCAGAAAGTGACACTAATTTAGCTCAGGGAAAGAGAACCCTCGCAAATTTTTCCGCTGATATATTAGCCACGCCAGGTGGCAGCGGTCAGTCACGCAATATGCTACTGGAAGAACGCGACCGCCATATTACCGACAGGCTGTTCCGCGTGCTTAAAATTGAAGCTTTTGCGCGCGTGCTTAATGATTTACAAATTGAAGGGGAAATTGACGCGCAGGAATTAAGCCAAATCATTGCCAAACACACCGATAAAATTAATGAAGAAGGCAGCGAAATTTGGCTTAATTTGATCACGCGTGAAAAAACCACATCTCTATTTTACGACTTTCAGGCTGAATAAAAAATGAAAGAGGGTGAGAATAATAACGTTTATTTGACTTTAGACGACAAAAAAAGCGACGAAGTCGTTCTGCAGCATAATCTCCAGGCGCTCAATAATGAAAAAAATGCAGTCATCGCCGAGATTGCCCGCGCCCTCGTCTCGATACCTGCGGCGCTTGTGCGCATGAAGTGGCAGTATCGCCGGGAGATTTACGCCTTTCAGGTCAAGGAAGAGATTTACGGCGCGGCGCTGGCAGAAATCATCCAGCGCAATCCGCAGCTGAAAGAGAAAATCCTCGCGCATATTGAAGCCAGCTATCAGCACATTCTGGCTCGTGAAACGGCCACGCTGCGCCTGTCACGGAAGCTGTCGGATGGCAACTGTCGAACCACCAGCGTCAATATCGTTGCACCGCAGGAATCCGCTGCGGTGCCCGCAGCGAATAAAACCTGATCACACCAGTCTGAAGACCGAAATTGCGGTCTTCAGCTCACCCGTTTGCCACTGCTGTTGCTGCGCCACCTGCATCGTTTGCGCCACGTGCCGCACGTTTTCCTGCACGCTGGCATCTATGCTCGATATGCTGCCGTTGATTTGCAGAATACTCGCCCGCTGCTGCTCGCTCATCAGCGACAGCGCCTCTACCAGACTGTGCAGACTTTCGATACTGCCAATCATCACCTGCATGGTCTTCCCGGCCTGCTCTACCTGATCGGCGCCCTGCTGCGTGCTCTCCACCGAGGCGGCTATCAGTTGGCGAATATCCTTCGCCGCGCTTTCACAACGCAGCGCCAGCGTCCTGACCTCGGCGGCCACTACGGCGAAACCTTTGCCGTGCTCACCGGCCCTCGCCGCCTCCACCGACGCGTTCAGCGACAGAATATTGGTCTGAAACGCGATACCGTCAATCAGTTCGAGAATGCCGTTAATCCGCAATGATTCGTCGCGAATATGGACCATCGACGCCATTGCCGCCCGAATGTTCTCCCCGCCCTGCTGCGCCACATCGCTGGCCTTCAGCGCCAGGCCACGTGCCTCGCTCGCCTTCTCACTGGTTTGCGCCGCCGCGCCTAACAGCTGCTCCATGGCGCTGGCCGCAACGGCTAACGACTGCGCCTGGTTATCCGTGCGCTCCGACAACGCGGTATTGCGCTGCAATAAGGTCTGCGCGTCTTCCAGAAGCTGCGTCACGCCATGAGTCACCTGTTCGAGCGTGCTGCGCATAGTGCCGAGGGTCAGGCTGAAGGTACGGGCAAACGAGGAGTGCCCGGGAGAGGTTTCCTGCGTCAGCGTCAGAATGCCGGGTTCACGATTGATGACCGATGCGAGCTTTGCCACTTCACTGGCCGAGCGCGCATCCTGCTCCATCCGCAGCGCCATCAGCACCAGGATGATGGCCTGAGCCACAACGAACGCCGCATGCATCAGCACCATATGCAGCCCGGCACCCATCGCAAACACCACCACGCCAAAAAGGTCGTATTCCTGCAGATAGTTGAATAGCAAATGATGCACGGCTATTACCGCGGCCCCCATTACCAGTGGCTTCCAGTCACGCCAGGCGAGCAGGGCCGAGAGCAGCACAAACACAGAGAAGTGATATTCCGTTTCGCCTTCTCCCAGTTGGATCAGCAGCGCGGAGTAACCCATCAAAATAAAGGCAAGCAGCAGTCGCGTGACCAGCCGGCCCGGCATGAGCAGGCAGGCAAGCGTCGCCAGCCCCGCGAGCAGGCTTGCGCCAATCAGGGCGATAACGGCCTGGGCCATCAGCACGCCAAGCGCCAGGCTGATGGCCCAGAGGATCCACACCAGAGCCAGCATCAGGCGGTCGGCACGGCGGCGAATAGCAGAGAGAGAAATCAGGTCACGAGAGGGAGAGGCTGTGTGAAATAAAGTCGGGAGGGCCATAGTGGTTCCTCATACTGTACAGGGGATGTTTTTATAATGTTCCTGAATAAGCGTAGAGAAGTTTGCAGGGCGCGCCAGTGGCAGAAGGAAAATAATCAGGATATATCAGTGGGTTATCAATTTCACTTTAGTCTCTATTGCCGCCAGACACGCTAAAAAAAGGGCATAAAAAAACCGGCCATTGGCCGGTTCTTCATGGTTTCAGCGCGGTTATTTCGCCGCGGCGTGCTCTTCACCCACAAGGCCGATTTTCAGGTAACCCGCCTGATGCAGGGTATCCATCACCTTCATCATCGTCTCGTAGTTCACGGTTTTATCCGCGCGGAAGAAGATGGTGGTGTCTTTCTTGCCTTCGGTCAGGGCGTTGATCGCGTTCACCATCGTTTCGTCGGTGATCGGATCATTGCCGAGGAACATGCTGTTATCCGCTTTCACCGACAGATACACCGGCTTGTCCGGGCGCGGCTGCGGTTGGCTGGAGGAGGCCGGCAGATTGACCTTCACATCTACGGTTGCCAGCGGTGCGGCTACCATAAAGATAATCAGTAGCACCAGCATGACGTCGATAAACGGCGTCACGTTGATCTCATGCATTTCGCCGTTGTCGTCCAGATTTTCGTTCAGACGCATTGCCATTGGCTATCACCCTACCCGTAATTTCTGGGCGGTACGTACCGGCGGCGTGCCGCTGGCATTGAGGTCGAGGTCACGGCTCTGCAGCAGCAGAACCTGGGCGGCCACATCACCGAGCAGCGCTTTGTGGCTGCCAATCATGCGGGCAAAAATGTTGTAGATAACCACGGCAGGAATCGCGGCAAACAGGCCGATGGCGGTTGCCAGCAGCGCTTCTGCGATGCCCGGTGCAACGACAGCGAGGTTTGTGGTCTGCGTCTGGGCAATGCCGATGAAGCTGTTCATGATGCCCCAGACGGTACCGAACAGGCCAATGAACGGGGAGATTGCGCCGATGGTCGCCAGGTAGCCGTTGCCACGGCCCATATGACGGCCAGCCGCCGCTACACGACGCTCCAGACGGAAGCCGGTACGCTCTTTAATGCCTTCGTTATCTTCGGCACCTGCGGAGAGTTCCAGCTCGTTCTGCGCTTCGTTCAGCAACTGGACGCTGAGGCTTTTGGCCGGGAAGGCGGTAGCGATCTCGCTGGCCTGATTCAGGGAGCGGGCTTCGCCCAGCTGCTGCTGCTCTCGCTTGAGGCGGCGCTTTTGCGACAGCAGTTCGGTGCTTTTACTGAAGAAGATTGCCCAGGTGACAACCGATGCCAGAATCAGGCCGATCATAACCACTTTAACCACGATGTCGGCATGATGATACATACCCCAAACGGAGAGATCCGCCTGCATCAAATTATTACCCACTCTGTTTCTCCAGGATCTAAATCACAAAATCTG
Source organism: Enterobacter sp. CC120223-11 (assembly GCF_900215375.1). Classification (GTDB taxonomy): domain Bacteria; phylum Pseudomonadota; class Gammaproteobacteria; order Enterobacterales; family Enterobacteriaceae; genus Scandinavium. The sequence goes on from NZ_OBEF01000004.1 coordinate 187,598, forward strand.
AGCGTAATGATATCAAAAAGTCGTCGAATTGATAGTCGTTCTCATTACTATTTACATATTGACGCAATCATCGCTAAGTTTCATTGCGCTCACGCAGTAAAAAAGGTGCTTTGCCGCATTCTGGCAAAATTTTCTGCTTAATCTCTGCGCCAGTCGTATTTCACCGCGCAACCATGTTAGTTTAGACGTCCAGACGTATAAAAACAGGTAAGGCGAACATGTCCGATAAGCAACTTGATACCGTGCTGGTGAACGCTGGCCGCAGTAAAAAATATACCCTAGGCTCGGTGAACAGCGTCGTTCAGCGCGCATCATCCCTGGTTTTCGAAACGGTGGAAGCCAAAAAGCACGCCACGCGCAATCGCGCAAAGGGTGAACTCTTTTACGGCCGCCGCGGTACGCTGACTCACTTCTCTTTGCAGGAAGCCATGTGCGAGCTGGAGGGCGGTGCAGGCTGTGCCCTGTTCCCCTGTGGCGCGGCCGCGGTGGCGAACTCTATTCTGGCGTTTGTCGAACATGGCGATCACGTCCTGATGACCAATAGCGCCTACGAGCCGAGCCAGGACTTCTGCACAAAAATTCTTGCCAAACTCGGCGTCACCACCGGCTGGTTCGACCCGCTGATTGGCGCAGGCATCGCCGACCTGATTCAGCCCAACACCAAAGTTGTGTTCCTGGAATCTCCTGGCTCGATCACCATGGAAGTGCATGACGTACCGGCCATCGTGAGCGCAGTGCGCCGCGTGGCGCCAGAGGCCATCATCATGATCGACAACACATGGGCAGCGGGCGTGCTGTTTAAAGCGCTTGAGTTTGATATCGATATTTCCATTCAGGCCGCCACTAAATACCTGATTGGACACTCGGACGGCATGATAGGCACCGCCGTTGCCAACGCCCGCTGCTGGGATCAGCTGCGTGAAAACGCCTACCTGATGGGACAGATGGTGGATGCGGACACCGCCTATATGACCAGCCGTGGCCTGCGCACCCTGGGCGTGCGCCTGCGTCAGCATCACGAAAGCAGTCTTAAAATTGCCGAATGGCTGGCACAGCATCCGCAGGTAGAACGCGTGAATCATCCTGCGTTACCGGGAAGCAAAGGCCATGAGTTTTGGAAACGAGACTTTACGGGCAGCAGCGGCCTTTTCTCATTTGTTCTCAAAAAACGCCTGAGCGACAGCGAACTTGCGGCCTATCTCGATAACTTTACGCTCTTCAGCATGGCCTACTCCTGGGGTGGCTACGAGTCGCTGATCCTGCCGAATCAGCCGGAACAGCTGGCCGCCATTCGCCCTAACGGCAAGCCTGACTTCAGCGGCACGCTGATTCGACTGCACATCGGTTTAGAGAATGTTGACGATCTTCTCCTCGATTTAGCGGCGGGCTTTGAACGCATCGTGTAAAGTGGCCACCGATGGACACAATTTCAGACAGTCCCCGCAAAAACTGCCTGCATTGTTGCGCCCGGGATCAAGGCATCCCGGGTGATTCAGGAGTACACTACACAGAAAATGTCAGTCCACAGGAAAGTCCATGGTTGTTATCCAGGAGATTGCCGCCGCTCTCTGGCAGCATGATTTTGCCGCATTGGCGGATCCTCACATCGTGGGGGTTGTTTATCTGGTGATGTTTGCAACGCTATTTTTAGAAAATGGCCTTTTGCCTGCGTCTTTCTTACCCGGAGATAGCCTGCTGCTGCTCGCTGGCGCGCTTATTGCCAAAGGCGTGATGGACTTCGTGCCTACCTTAGCGATTCTCACGGCTGCGGCAAGCCTCGGTTGTTGGCTGAGCTATGTTCAGGGTCGCTGGTTGGGTAACACCAAAACGGTGAAGGGCTGGCTGGCGCAGCTTCCCGTAAAATATCATGAGCGTGCAACCTGCATGTTCGACAGGCATGGCCTGCTGGCCCTGCTCGCCGGGCGCTTTCTTGCGTTTGTCCGCACCCTGCTGCCGACCATGGCGGGCATTTCCGGTTTATCCAATCGTCGCTTCCAGTTCTTTAACTGGCTAAGCGCAGTGCTGTGGGTTGGCGTGGTGATGAGCTTTGGCTATGCCCTGAGCATGATCCCGTTTGTGAAACAGCATGAAGACCAGGTCATGACATTCCTGATGATCCTGCCGATATTCCTGCTGGTCGCGGGCCTGCTCGGCACGGTGATTGTGGTGATTAAGAAGAAGTTCAGCAACGCCTGATCCGTATTTAACCCTCTCCCAATGGGAGAGGGCTTCGCCCTACACGCCCTGCATCCCCCGAATACGCGCCGCATCTTCTCCCGGCGTGATCCCGAAGTAACGTTTAAATTCCCGGCTGAACTGCGACGCGCTCTCATAGCCGACCTTCATCGCTGCGGTGCTGGCCTTCAGGCCATCGTGCACCATCATCATCCGCGCTTTGTGCAGGCGGTAAGTTTTCAGATACTGCAGCGGCGAGGTGCTGGTCACCGACTTGAAGTTGTGATGAAACGCGGAGACGCTCATGTTGGCCTCCGCCGCCAGCTGGTCGACGCTCAGGTTTTCCGTGTACTGGCTCTCAATGCGTTTGAGCACGCGGCTTATCAGGCTGAAGTGCGTCTGACGGCTAACCAGCGCCAGCAGTGCCCCGCCTCGTGGCCCCATCAGTACGTGGTAGAGCATTTCGCGGATAATCTGTTTGCCTAATATTCTGGCGTCCAACGGGCGCTCCATCACGTCGAGCAGACGCTCGGCGGCGCAGAGGATCTCCTCGGACAGTTTGGCGGAGTTGATGCCACTCGCCGCCATCGACGGCTGGAACAGCTCGTCTTCGCCGATCTCCATCAACAGTTCCTGCAATTGCAGAATATCGACATTCAGCCGCAGGCCGGCCAGCGGCACCTCCGGCGTGGCAAAGGTTTCACATTCGAACGGTAACGGTACCGTCAGCAGCAGATATTCCGTGGCATCGTAGCGAAAGACGCGCTCATTGATATGGCCAATTTTATGGCCGGAAAAGAGAAAAACGATGCCGGGCTGGTACATTACCGGCGTGCGGGTACCGGGCTGCGTGCCATACAGCAGGCGAATCTCCGGCAGCAGCTGACTCAACTTTTCTTCATTATTTTTCAGCTGCTTAATCTTATCCGTCAGCAGCAGACAGGTCTCTTCGCGGTTCATGGTGAGCAATATCCCGGGCGCATTACGATGACTGTATTGTGGGCATAACTGTTCATATTCTCCAGTCACCTGGAGAAATGGGCAATACATCGGCAGCTTTGTGCATTGAGACAACTCGTCGGCAGGACCACAATACGCATCATCAGGTAGCCCCAGGTTGCCGTTTTTTCACCCGATATGAAGGGAATAAGCCATGTTTAATTTCGACCTGCATACTCCAACCCGTATTTTATTTGGTAAAGGCGCTATCGCCGATCTGCGTGAGCAGATCCCGGCCGATGCCCGCGTGCTGGTAACCTATGGCGGCGGCAGCGTCAAAAAAACCGGCGTGCTGGACCAGGTGCTGAGCGCCCTGAATGGCCTCGACGTGCTGGAGTTCGGCGGCATCGAGCCAAACCCCTCTTATGAAACGCTGATGAACGCAGTAAAAATCGCCCGCGATGAGAAGGTCACCTTCTTGCTGGCCGTTGGCGGCGGTTCCGTTCTCGATGGGACGAAATTTATCGCCGCAGCGGCGCATTACGCTGAAGGTGTCGATCCGTGGGAAATCCTGCAAACCGGCGGCAGCCACATTAAAAGCGCCATTCCGATGGGCTCCGTGCTGACGCTGCCTGCCACAGGTTCTGAATCCAACATGGGCGCAGTGGTCTCCCGCAAAACCACCGGCGACAAACAGGCGTTTATGAACCCGCTGGTGCGCCCGGTATTCGCCATTCTGGATCCGGTTTACACCTACACCCTGCCACCTCGCCAGGTCGCCAACGGCGTTGTGGATGCCTTCGTCCACACCGTTGAGCAGTACGTGACTTACCCGGTCAGCGGCAAAATTCAGGACCGCTTCGCCGAAGGTATTCTGCTGACGCTTATCGAAGAAGGCCCGAAGGCGCTGAAGGAGCCAGAAAACTACGACGTGCGCGCCAACGTGATGTGGGCGGCGACTCAGGCGCTGAACGGTCTGATCGGCGCAGGCGTGCCGCAGGACTGGGCAACGCACATGCTGGGCCACGAACTGACGGCAATGCACGGCCTGGATCACGCCCAAACGCTGGCCGTTGTCCTGCCATCGCTGTGGAATGAAAAACGCGACACCAAACGCGCCAAACTGCTGCAATATGCTGAACGCGTGTGGAACATCACCGAGGGCTCTGACGATGCGCGTATCGACGCCGCGATCGCCGCGACCCGTGAGTTCTTCGAAGCCATGGGCGTGCCGACGCGCCTGTCCGACTATGGCCTGGACGGCAGCACCATCCCGGCGCTGCTGAAAAAACTCGAAGAGCACGGCATGACGCAAATCGGCGAAAATCAGGATATTACCCTCGAGGTGAGCCGTCGCATTTACGAAGCGGCACGCTAAGGCTTTTTCCGCTCAACCTTTCGTTTTCTCGTATTTCGTCCAGACTTAATGTTACTGATTTGCCGGAGGGCACGTTCTCCTCCGGTAAATTTCATTTGACCCCCCGATTTATTCGAGTGACAGACAGCGGCCAATTAGTGCTGTCCGCGCATCTGTCGCCTGAAGTATGACGGGAAAAGGAGGAATGCATGACACATCCAACTCTTATCAAACTCCAGGACGGCAACGTAATGCCTCAACTGGGTCTTGGCGTGTGGAAAGCAGGCAACGAGGAAGTCGTTACCGCCATTCATAAGGCGCTGGAGGTCGGCTATCGATCCATTGATACCGCCGCGGCGTATAAAAATGAGGATGGCGTAGGCAAAGCATTAGCCAGCGCAGGCGTCGCGCGCGATGAGCTGTTCGTCACCACCAAGCTGTGGAATGACGATCAGAAGCGCCCGGCGGAGGCCCTGCAAGAGAGTCTTGATAAGCTTCAACTCGACTATGTCGATCTGTACCTGATGCACTGGCCTGTTCCCGCTATCGACCACTTCGTCGAAGCCTGGCGAGGCATGATTAAGCTTCAGGAGCAGGGGCTGGTGAAAAGCATCGGCGTGTGTAACTTCCAGATACACCACCTGCAACGGCTGATCGACGAAACAGGCGTCACGCCCGTCATTAATCAGATTGAGCTTCACCCGCTGATGCAGCAGCGTCAGCTCCATGCCTGGAACGCAACGCACAAGATCCAGACCGAGTCCTGGAGCCCGCTGGCGCAGGGCGGCGAAGGCGTGTTCGACCAAACCATTATTCGCCATCTGGCGGAAAAATATGGCAAAACCCCTGCACAGATTGTCATTCGCTGGCACCTCGACAGCGGCCTGGTGGTTATCCCGAAATCGGTCACTCCCGCGCGTATTGCAGAAAACTACGACGTCTGGGATTTCCGCCTGGATAAAGACGAGCTGGGAGAGATTGCTAAACTCGAACAGGGCAAACGACTCGGGCCGGACCCGGATCAGTTTGGCGGCTAAGCCCCAAAAGAAAAATGCCCGGTCAGTGACCGGGCATTTTTTTATGGCTTCGCAGCGCGCTTAGCGGCAGGCTTCGGCCCTCGGGCTACGGCGTTTCGCGGAGTGGAAGCCCCGGTTTTCGCGCCGCCCTGTGCAGGCTTGCGAGCGCCAGGATTACGCTGATGCGCGACAGGCGTGTGCTTGGTCAGCGCCGGGCGAGTGTGGCGATTCTGGCGACGCGCTTCACGCATTTCATCCAGCGTCGGCGACGGCACCAGGCATTCGCGACGGCCACCAATCAGGTGCTTTTTGCCCATATCTTCCAGCGCCTGACGAATCATCGGCCAGCCTGCCGGATCGTGGTAACGCAGCAGGGCCTTGTGCAGACGTCGCTGCTTATCGCCTTTCGGGATAAAGACTTCTTCACTCTTGTAGCCAATCTTACTCAGCGGGTTCTTGCCGGTGTAATACATGGTCGTCGAGTTGGCGAGCGGCGACGGGTAGAAGTTCTGCACCTGATCGAGACGGAAGCGGTTCTTCTTCAGCCACAGCGCCAGGTTCACCATGTCTTCATCGGTGGTGCCCGGGTGTGCCGAAATGAAGTAAGGGATCAGATATTGCTCTTTCCCGGCCTGTTTCGAGTAGGTATCGAACAGCTCCTTGAAGCGGTCGTAGCTGCCCATCCCCGGCTTCATCATCTTCGACAGCGGGCCTTCTTCGGTGTGCTCCGGCGCAATCTTCAGGTAGCCGCCGACGTGGTGCGTTGCCAGCTCTTTGATGTAGCGCGGATCTTCCACCGCAATGTCATAACGCACGCCGGAGGCGATCAGGATCTTTTTGATGCCTTTCAGATCGCGAGCGCGACGGTAGAGGTTGATCGTCGGCTCATGGTTGGTGTCCATGTGCTGACAAATATCCGGATAAACACACGACAGACGACGACAGGTTTGCTCGGCGCGCGGCGACTTACAACGCAGCATATACATGTTCGCCGTTGGGCCACCAAGATCGGAGATAATACCGGTAAAGCCCGGTACCGTGTCGCGAATCGCTTCGATCTCGTTGATGATCGAATCTTCTGAACGGCTTTGAATAATACGGCCTTCATGCTCGGTAATAGAACAGAAGGAGCACCCGCCAAAACAGCCGCGCATGATGTTGATCGAGAAACGGATCATTTCATATGCCGGAATGCGGGCATTGCCATACGCCGGATGCGGCACACGTTTGTACGGCAGCGCAAAGACGCTATCCATCTCTTCGGTGGAGAGCGGAATGGCCGGCGGGTTCAGCCAGATAAAACGATCGCCATGCTTTTGCATCAGCGCGCGGGCACAACCCGGGTTGGTTTCATGGTGCAGAATACGGGAGGCATGCGCGTACAGCACTTTGTCGGCTTTGACTTTCTCGTAAGACGGCAGCAGCACATAGGTTTTTTCCCATGGCTTGGGGCGCGGAGGCTGAACGACAATCGCCTTCGCTTCGGCTTTCTTTGGCTCAACCGGTTTGTTATCAGCACACGGCAGGTCTTCACCGTACGGATGCGGGATCGGGTCAATTTTACCTGGCATATCGATGATACGTGAATCCACACCGCTCCAGCCCGGCAGCGCTTCTTTCACCATGATCGCGGTGTTGCGCACGTCGCGAATATCACCGACAGCCTCACCCATCGACAGGCGATGAGCCACTTCCACCAGCGGACGCTCGCCGTTGCCGAAAATCAGCATGTCGGCTTTGGAATCCACCAGCACCGAGCGGCGTACGGTATCAGACCAGTAGTCATAATGCGCAGAGCGACGCAGGCTCGCCTCGATGCCGCCGAGGATCACTGGCACGTCTTTCCAGGCCTCTTTGCAGCGCTGGGTATAAACAAGCGTCGCGCGGTCCGGGCGCTTGCCCGCCAGGTTATCGGCGGTGTAGGCATCGTCGTGGCGCAGCTTACGGTCGGCGGTGTAGCGGTTGATCATCGAGTCCATGTTGCCCGCGGTCACGCCGAAGAACAGGTTCGGCTTGCCCAGACGCATGAAGTCTTCTTTGCTGTTCCAGTCCGGCTGGGAGATGATGCCGACGCGGAAGCCCTGGGCTTCGAGCATGCGTCCGCAGATGGCCATCCCGAAGCTCGGGTGATCGACGTAGGCGTCGCCCGTTACCAGAATAATGTCGCAGCTGTCCCAGCCGAGTTGATCCATCTCTTCCCGAGACATAGGTAAAAAAGGTGCCGGGCCAAAACAGGCCGCCCAGTACTGGGGCCAGGAAAAGAGATCGCGATCCGGTTGGATCAGGGAAATTGCGCTCATAGTGCTTCCGGGTGGTTAAAAAAGAGACATCAAAAGGCGGGGATTATACGCTGGTTTGTAGCGGAAAATGAAGGGGTATATAACCCCCTTCACCCTGTGGATTAAGGCGCCGGGTTCACCAGCATCTGTCCGACGGAGCCGCGATCCGCCATTTCCAGCGTCTGGCTGGAGAACTGGAACGGGAAGTGCGGCCACGACGGCTGACCGTAGTACACCAGTAGCTCAACCTGACCATCGATCCACACTGTGTCCTTCCAGCCCCGGTCTTCCGGGAACGGCATCGCGCCGTTGACGTTGCGGATCTGGAACATCACGCCCTCAATGTGGAACGACTGCGGGCTGTCGGCGCGAAGCGTCCAGCGCTCCCAGCTGCCCTGCTGTGCCGTGACATCAATACGCTGTGGGTCCCAAAGCTGACCATTAATGCCCGGGTCGTCGCCGAGGGTAAAATCGCGGCTGCGAATCGGCGTACCGGTCAGGATCTCCTCCGGCAGCAGGCGCATCGGCAGGCTGTCAGTCACCAGCGGCAGCAGCCCGGTCGGACGCAGCGTCAGCACCAGGGTCGAAATCAGAATGCTCGACGGCTCGAAGAAGCCGCGAATGCGGTCGACGATGCTCGCCGCTTCGCCGCAGGTGATCGACACTTCGTCGCCGTTGGTCATATCAACCAGAATTTCACGGCGCTCGCCCGGGGCCAGAGAAAGCTGCTTGACGGACACCGGCGCAGGCAGGAAGCCCTGATCGCCGGAAATCACGTGCAGCGCACGCCCGTCGCTCATTTGCAGCTGATAGCGGCGGGAGTTGGACGCGTTCAGCAGGCGCAGGCGCACCCAGCCGCGGGAAACTTCGACATAGGGACTTTGCGCGCCGTTGACCATCAGCGTGTCGCCGACGAAGCCGCCGCTGCCCGGCTCGCTGTACTCCGGCGTGCCGAAGTTATCGAGGCGCTTGTCCTGAATGATCACCGGGAAGTCGTCCACGCCGTAGTGATTCGGGATAGGTAAGGACTTACTCACTTCGTCTTCCACCAGCCACATGCCCGCGAGGCCATTGTAAACCTGCTGCGCCATATGGTTTGGCGTGTTCGCCTGATACCAAAGCGTGGCGGCGCTCTGGCGAATTGGCAGCACCGGCGCCCAGTCGGCGTTCGGCGACATCATGCGCGCCGCGCCGCCAATCAGCGGGCCCGGCACCTGCAGACCACGCACGGTCATCGCCACGTTTTCCGTCAGGCGGTTGCTGTAAATCAGCTTCACGTCATCACCGCTCCAGACGCGGATCGTCGGCCCGAGATAGCGCCCGTTCACGCCCCACACCGGCGCGCGCGTGCCCTGGGTGAATGACCAGTGCGCACGCTGAAGGGTTAAAAACAGGGGCTGTCCACGGCGGGATTCGAGCAGCGGCGGGATCGGCAGGGCGGGCTGTTGCCCGGCCGCATTTGCCCTCAGCGGCACGGAGCCTGCACAAAGCGCAATTCCGGATGCCTGAATAAACTGACGCCGACTGAGTGACATATAAACTCCATGAAACAAACTGCTAAACAGAGGGAAACCGTTCCCAAACAGCATGGCAGGCCACCTGATGGCAGCCTGAAAACACGCTTACTTTTTCTTATTTGCCGCTTCGCGCTCGGCCACTTCCAGATCCAGTTCGGCGATTTTGGCCTGCATGATTTCACGGCAGTGTGTCGCCAGGTCACGCACCTGATCTTTGCCCCAGGCGCTGGTATCAATCGGCGGCAGCATTTCGACAATCACCAGCCCGTTATTAAAGCGGTTGAGGTTAATCTTGTTCGACGTGTTGGACACGCACACCGGCACAATCGGCACGCCCGCGGCAATGGCGGCGTGGAATGCGCCGGTTTTAAACGGCAGCAGGCCGCGGCCGCGGCTGCGGGTGCCTTCCGGGAACATCCAGAAGGAGATTTTGCGCTTATTGAAGGCATTCACCACTTCAGCAATGGTGCCGTGCGCTTTGGCGCGGTTGTTACGATCGATAAGCAGGTTGCCGGTCAGCCAGTAAAGTTGGCCGAAAAACGGGATCCATAGCAGGCTTTTCTTACCCACGGTGACCGTCGGCGGCAGGACAATATTGGCGGCCGTTACCATATCGTAATTGTTCTGATGGTTACCGATATAGATGGCGTTACCGAAGTTTTCATAGCCTTCCGGCAGGCGTTTTTCGACTTTCAGCCCAAAGACCGGCGCCAGTCGACCGAACATGTGGCCAAAGGTGGCGACGTGTTTAGGATTACGTGGGCTGAACAGACAATAAATGCAGCCAAATATGCACACCAGGATGCAGTAAATGACAACGATAATTGCGCGAAAAATCAATAGCATAGCTACCTCTGAAATCCTGCCCGCTTAGAGTTATATATCGGCCAGGGGATGTGACTTGCAGACCCTTAAGAAGGTATTGTTAATCGCAACGCACGAATTAACAACGGTTTGCCGCAAATTTTAAGGCCCCTTCCGGAGAGAAGGGGCTTCGGGATCACTCTTCGCTGTCGCCTGCGCTTGTGGCCGGGCGTAACGGAGAATCAATGTCAATCTTGTCGATTTTCTGCAAACCGCGCATCAGCGTGCCGCGACGACCGCGCTCGCCGGTGACTTTTTGCAGCTCTTCCGGACGCAGCTTGATCTTACGTTTGCCAACGTGAATGGTCAGCGTGCTCTGCGGCGGCAGGATATAGAGGTGCGCGAGGCCATCTGCGCCCTTCGCTGCATCGGCGGAAGGAATGCCGATTATCTTGTTGCCCTTACCTTTCGACAGCTGCGGCAGGTCGCTCAGCGGGAACATCAGCATGCGGCCCGCCTGGGTGATGGCAAGCAGCATATCGGACTCGTCTTCAATCACCAGAGGCGGCATCACCTGCGCATTTTCCGGCAGGGTGATGAGCGCTTTACCGGCGCGGTTACGCGCCACTAAATCGTTGAAGGTACAGACGAAACCGTAACCCGCATCGGAGGCCATCAGCAGTTTGCGATCGTCATTTTCCATCAGCATATGTTCGACTGTGGCACCCGGCGGCAGCGTCAGTTTGCCCGTAAGCGGTTCGCCCTGCCCGCGCGCCGACGGCAGCGTGATCGGGTCGATGGCGTAGCTGCGGCCCGTGGTGTCGACAAACACCACCGGCTGGTTGCTCTTGCCCTTCGCCGAGGCTTTCCAGCTGTCGCCCGCTTTGTAGCTCAGGCCTTTGGCGTCGATGTCGTGGCCTTTGGCGCTGCGCACCCAGCCCATCTGCGACAGCACAATGGTCACCGGCTCAGACGGCAGCATGTCGTGCTCGTTCATCGCCTTCGCTTCTTCGCGCTCGCGCAGCGGAGAGCGGCGATCGTCGCCAAACGCCTCGGCGTCGGCCTGCAGCTCTTTCTTCAGCAGGTTGCTCATTTTGCGATCGGAGGCGAGGATCGCCTGAATCTGATCGCGCTCTTTTTCCAGATCGCTCTGCTCGCCGCGAATCTTCACCTCTTCCAGTTTGGCGAGGTGGCGTAATTTCAGCTCGAGGATCGCTTCGGCCTGGGTTTCGCTGATGCCAAAACGCGACATCAGCGCCGGTTTCGGCTCGTCCTCAGTACGAATGATCTCAATCACTTCGTCGATGTTGAGGAACGCCACCAGCAAACCTTCGAGGATATGCAGGCGCTTGAGCACTTTTTCCAGGCGGTAGTTCAGGCGACGGCTGACGGTGTCGCGACGGAACGCCAGCCACTCGGTGAGGATCTCCAGCAGGTTTTTCACCTGCGGACGGTTATCCAGGCCGATCATGTTCAGGTTGATGCGGTAGCTTTTTTCCAGATCGGTAGTGGCGAACAGGTGATTCATCACCTGATCCATGTCCACTCGGTTGGAGCGCGGCACAATCACCAGACGGGTCGGGTTTTCGTGATCCGATTCATCACGCAGATCGTCCACCATCGGCAGCTTTTTATTGCGCATCTGGCTGGCGATTTGCTCCAGCACGCGCGCGCCGGACACCTGATGTGGCAGCGCGGTGATCACCACGGCACCGTCTTCTTTCTTCCACACCGCACGCATACGCACGGAGCCACGGCCGCTCTGATAAATTTTACGGATATCGGCGCGGGAAGTGATAATTTCGGCTTCGGTCGGGTAATCCGGCCCCTGCACGATGTCGAGCAGTTCGTCGAGAGTGGTTTTTGGCTTTTCAATCAGGGTGATAGCCGCCTGAGCCACTTCGCGCACGTTGTGCGGCGGAATGTCCGTTGCCATGCCCACGGCGATGCCGGTGGTGCCGTTCAGCAGAATGTTCGGCAGACGCGCCGGCAGCATGCGCGGCTCCTGCATGGTGCCATCGAAGTTCGGCAGCCAGTCCACGGTGCCCTGGCCGAGTTCGCCCAGCAGCACTTCGGCATATTTCGACAGGCGCGATTCGGTGTAACGCATTGCGGCGAAGGATTTCGGATCGTCCGGCGCACCCCAGTTCCCCTGGCCGTCGACCAGCGGGTAACGATAGGAGAACGGCTGCGCCATCAGCACCATCGCTTCATAGCAGGCGCTGTCTCCGTGCGGGTGGTATTTACCCAGCACGTCACCAACGGTACGGGCGGACTTCTTGAATTTGGCGCTGGCGCTCAGCCCCAGTTCGGACATTGCATAGACAATGCGGCGCTGAACTGGCTTCAGGCCGTCGCCGATAAACGGCAAGGCGCGGTCCATGATGACGTACATGGAGTAGTCAAGGTACGCCTTTTCCGTAAACTCATGTAGCGCAAGGCGCTCTGCCATATCGCTCATTAACTGTGATTCCTCAACGAATTCGCCCGGCCATGCAGGGGGCAATATTGCCGCAGATAGTACCTTATCTGTCGCGCTGAGTCACAGGAGATAAGCAGTTTTGCCGCCGCAGCCTGACGCCACGGCGGCAAGGTCGTCACACAAGCGGCAAATAGATATCCGTTTGCAGTTCGTGCTCAGGCACATCATTAACGAAGTTGTAATACTGGAAGAACAGCGGCGCATCGCGCAGGGTTTCGCCGCTGTCGGGCAGCCAGTCGCGGAACATCGCGGTGACGGTTTGCGAGATGTTGTCCAGCGAGCCGCGATGACGGCATACGGCATAGCGCCCGCCTTCGATTTCCCCGTTGATCACGCCAAATTCGTTGTCCGGAATAGCTTCAGAAACGCTGCCGCAGATATCACAACGGAACGCTTCCGGCGGCACGGCGGCAGGATCGTCCCAGGCGACACAGAAGGTCTGACTCTGATAGACCGGCGACAGCCCGCTGCTTTTTCGCCAGGCGATAAACTGTCCTACGCTGACGTAGACCAGCTCCGGGCTGCCGCGATGTTGCAGCATCGCCACATTCGTTTGGGGGAAATCGATGATTGAAACGTCCATCGTTTGTTGCTCCTGTGAGGCCATTTTCGGGACGCGCTGGTGCCAGTCGAGCCAGTCCGGGGAGAGCCTGAACTGACGCGGACTTTTGCCAAACGCGGTTTTGAAGGCGCGGCTGAACGACTCCGGGTTCTGAAACCCGGCATCGAGAGCGATATCGATAATTTTATCCTGCGGGTTAAACGCCAGCCGCCATGAGGCGTGACGCATGCGCAGCCACTGAATGTAGCGATACAGCGGCAGGCCGCTGAAAGCCGCAAACTGACGGTGAAAATGGTAAGGCGAACAGCAGGCCATGCTGCTGAGATTGTCCAGCGTCAGCGGTTCATCCAGATGGCGGGCAATATATTCGCACACGGCGGAAAACCGTTGGCGATACGCCGCAGAGTGTTTGTCGTTCATCGCATCCTCCTGATGGCCTACTTTGCCGAAGCGGCCCAGGATATTCCTGACCGATCTTGCGCAAGTGTATCAGAGGTGCAAACAGCGCCGCCGTCGGAGCAGCGGCACGGAGAGATTATTTGCTGACTTTATTGATTTGCTTCACGTCGATTTCCACCGAGTTCCAGTCTTTATCGACTTCACCCTGAATTTCCACCACGTCGTTTGGCGTGATGGTGACGCCGTTCCAGCGCTTGTGGCTGATGTCCACGTTCACGGTGCCACTCGAATCCTTGAAGGTGTAAGTGTCGTCAGACAGGCGCTCGACGATATTACCGCGCAGCGTGACCCAGGCGTCATCGCGCATCGATTTTGCTTTCTCAACGGTGGTGACGGTGCCGTTCGGGCCGACAAATCCGCCGTTCTGGCTGCTGGTTGCGGAGGAGCCCGGTCCGCTGAACCCGCCCTGAGTATTGGCGGCAAACACAGGGGCTGACATCAGGGCCACAATGGCCGCAATCGCTAAGTTTTTTTTCATGGTCATTTCTCCCTTTGAGTAGACTCTGTTGCCCATTAAACAGGTCAATACTTAACAAGTTCTTAAGGTGAAAAAAGAAAATTAAATGCTGTACAGCGCCTGCGCGCGCGGGTTTACTGGCCCTCAGAATCGGGCAAACGAGGGGGAAAGGATGCGTATTTTACTGGTGGAAGACGACAAGCTTATTGGCGACGGGCTGAAGGCCGGGCTCGTCAAAATGGGCTTTACCCTTGACTGGTTTACCCGTGGCGAAGAAGGCAAAGCGGCACTTTACACCGCGCCTTACGACGCGGTTATCCTCGACCTCACGCTGCCGGGCATGGACGGCCTGGAGATCCTGCGCGAATGGCGTTCTCAGGGGCGCAAAGAGCCGGTGCTGATCCTCACCGCACGCGACGCGCTCGCCCAACGCGTGGAAGGCCTGCGCGCCGGGGCCGACGACTATCTCTGTAAACCCTTCGCGCTGATTGAAGTGGCCGCCCGTCTTGAGGCACTGATTCGCCGCGTGCACGGCCAGGCGAGCAACGCGCTGCACCACGGCCCGCTGACGCTAAACCCGGACAGTCTCACCGCCACCCTGAACGATGAGCCCCTGACGCTCAAACCCAAAGAGTTTGCCCTGCTCGAACTGCTGATGCGCAACGCCGGACGCGTACTGCCGCGCAAACTTATCGAAGAAAAGCTCTACAACTGGGATGACGACGTCTCAAGCAACGCCGTTGAGGTTCACGTCCATCACCTGCGCCGCAAGCTCGGCAGCCACTTTATCCGCACGGTGCACGGGATCGGCTACACCCTCGGCTCACAAAACGCGGAGGACAAATGAAGCGCCTTCGTCATATGAGCCTTCGCCTGCGCCTGACGCTGCTGTTTATTGTGCTGACGCTGGTGGCCTGGAGCTGCGCCAGTTTTATCGCCTGGCAGCAGACCACCCATAAGCTCGACAAGCTGTTCGATACGCAACAGATGCTGTTCGCCAAACGCCTGAGCGTAATGGACTTCAACGAACTGCATGTCGCGAGCCCCGCACTGCGCACCAAAAAGAAGATTAAGCACGGTCATCTCGATGACGATGCGCTGGCCTTCGCTATTTTCACCACCGACGGGCGAATGGTGCTGAACGACGGCGACAACGGGCGCGATATCCCCTATCACTACCGCCGGGAAGGGTTCGACGATGGCCGAATCAATAACGACAACGACGAGTGGCGCTTTCTGTGGATAACCACCGCCGATGAAAAATATCGCATCGTCGTCGGCCAGGAGTGGGATTACCGCCAGGAGATGGCGCTGGACATTGTGACCTCACAGCTGACGCCGTGGCTGGTCGCCCTGCCCCTGATGGTGCTGCTCCTCATTCTGCTGCTGAGCCGCGAGCTTGCCCCGCTGAAAAAACTTGCCCGTACGTTGCAGCACCGCACGCCGGGTTCAGATGAGCCACTCAGCACCGTCGGGGTGCCAGGCGAGGTGCGCCCGCTGGTGGTCGCGCTGAATCAGCTGTTTGCCCGCTCCCATGAAATGATGATGCGAGAGCGCCGCTTTACCTCCGACGCCGCCCACGAGCTGCGCAGCCCGCTGACCGCGCTGAAAGTGCAGACGGAAGTCGCTCAGCTTTCGATGGACGATTCGCAAAGTCTTGAGAAAGCGCTGTCGCAGCTGCATTTTGGCATCGACCGGGCGTCGCGCCTGGTGGAGCAGCTCCTGACGCTGTCGCGCCTCGATTCGCTGGCGCAGCTCGACGACGTGGAGACGCTGTCGATTGCCGATCTTTTGCAATCCTCGGTGATGGATATTTACCACGCGGCACAGCAGGCGGGCATTGAAGTCCGTCTGCATCTCGACGCGCAGGAAGTCCGACGCAAAGGCCAGGCGTTGCTGCTGAGCCTGCTGGTGCGTAACCTGCTGGACAACGCCGTACGCTACAGCCCGCGCGGCAGTACGGTGGACGTGACGCTGGATCCGCGCGGCTTCACCGTTCGCGACAATGGCCCCGGCATCAGTGCCGAAGCCCTCGCCCGCATTGGCGAGCGCTTCTATCGCCCGCCCGGACAGGATGAACCGGGCAGCGGCCTGGGTTTGTCGATCGTGCAGCGTATCGCGGCCCTGCATCAGATGAGCGTCGTTTTCAGCAACGCACCGCAGGGTGGGTTTACGGCGCGCGTTAACATCTAGTGTGATTATTGCTCTGGCAGCAAAAGACTTTGCACATTTTGCGAATTTCTTCGCTTCGGCCTCAGGGTTACAATAAGGGCAAACTTCATTCTCTGAGGCATCTCAATGAGCAATATCCTGATTATCAACGGCGGTAAGAAATTTGGTCACTCCAACGGCCAGTTGAATGACACCCTGACCGAGGTCGCGGACGGTTTCCTGCGCGACGCCGGGCATGATGTCCGCGTTGTGCGCGCCGACGGCGATTACGACGTGAAAGCTGAAGTGCAGAACTTCCTTTGGGCTGATGCCGTTATCTGGCAGATGCCGGGCTGGTGGATGGGCGCGCCGTGGACCGTAAAAAAATACATCGACGACGTGTTCACCGAAGGCCACGGTTCACTCTATGCCAGCGATGGCCGCACCCGCTCTGACGCCAGCAAAAAATATGGCTCCGGCGGCCTGATTCAGGGCAAGAAATACATGCTTTCCCTGACCTGGAATGCGCCTATGGAAGCGTTCACCGAAGAAGACCAGTTCTTCCACGGCGTGGGCGTGGACGGTGTCTACCTGCCGTTCCACAAGGCCAACCAGTTCCTCGGCATGGAAGCGCTGCCGACCTTTATCGCCAATGACGTTATCAAAATGCCTGACGTGCCGCGCTATATCGCAGAATATCGCAAGCATCTTGGCGAAATTTTTGGTTAACTGAAGGCCTGCATAGAAAGGAGTGCGTTTATCATGTTAACTGTTATTGCTGAGATCCGTACCCGTCCTGGCCAGCATCACCGTCAGGCCGTACTGGATCAGTTCGCGAAAATTATTCCAACCGTGCTGAAGGAAGAAGGCTGCCACGGCTATGCGCCAATGGTCGATCATGCCGCAGGCGTGAGCTTCCAGGCGACCGCACCAGACTCCATCATCATGGTTGAACTGTGGGAAACCGTTGCCCATTTAGAAGCCCACCTGCAAACCGCGCACATGAAGGCGTGGGGCGAAGCGGTCAAAGGCGACGTGCTGGAAAGCCATATCCGTATTCTGGAACCGGCACAGTAATACTCCCGCTGTCAGAATCTAGCCTGGTTGCCAATACGCGCCGGGCTTTTTTATTTCTATTACCATCGCAGCGGTTATTTCTGAACCGCTTATTTTACGCTTCACCGCCGAGTATTATTTTTCATTAAGCTCCTTGCCTTAGCCCTCACCCCTTTTTCATAACAAAAAGTAAAGCCGCGTAGCTGAATGAAGACACGGCTAAATAACGAAAGCGTATTCGTCATTGACGGAGGCTTATCAGACAGAAAAAAACCGGCGAATCGCCGGTTTTTTCTTTGTGAGCGCGCGAATCAGGCCTCAAGATCCGCCCTGTCGCCTTTTTCCTGCAGCCAGTTGCGGCGGTCTTCGGAGCGTTTCTTGGCGAGCAGCATATCCATCACCGCGTCGGTCTGACGTTCGTCTTCATCATCAATAAACAGCTGCACCAGGCGGCGAGTGTTCGGATCGAGCGTGGTTTCGCGCAGCTGCATCGGGTTCATTTCACCGAGGCCTTTGAAGCGCTGCACGTTTGGCTTGCCCTTCTTGCGCTTGAGCTGATCCAGCACGCCCTCTTTTTCCTGCTCGTCGAGCGCGTAATAGACCTCTTTACCCAGATCGATACGGTACAGCGGCGGCATAGCAACGTAGACGTGTCCGGCTTTCACCACATTTCGGAAATGCTTCACGAACAGCGCACACAGCAGCGTGGCGATGTGCAGGCCATCGGAGTCTGCATCCGCCAGGATACAGATCTTGCCGTAGCGTAGCTGGCTCAGATCGTCGCTGTCCGGATCGATGCCGATCGCGACGGAAATGTCGTGCACTTCCTGCGAGGCCAGCACTTCGTCAGACGAGACTTCCCAGGTGTTCAGGATCTTACCTTTCAGCGGCATGATCGCCTGATATTCGCGATCTCGCGCCTGCTTGGCTGAGCCGCCTGCTGAGTCCCCTTCCACGAGGAACAGCTCGGTGCGATTCAGATCCTGAGCGGTGCAGTCTGCCAGCTTGCCCGGCAACGCAGGGCCGCTGGTGAGTTTTTTACGCACCACTTTCTTGGCGGCACGCAGACGGCGCTGGGCGCTGGAAATCGCCATTTCGGCGAGCATTTCGGCGGCCTGAACGTTCTGGTTCAGCCACAGGCTGAAGGCATCTTTCACCACGCCGGAAACGAACGCCGCGCACTGGCGTGACGACAGACGCTCTTTGGTCTGCCCGGCGAATTGCGGATCCTGCATTTTCACCGACAGCACGTACGCACAGCGATCCCAGATATCTTCCGCCGACAGCTTCACGCCGCGCGGCAGAATATTACGGTATTCGCAAAACTCACGCATGGCGTCCAGCAGGCCCTGACGCAGGCCGTTGACATGGGTGCCACCCTGCATGGTTGGGATCAGGTTGACGTAGCTTTCGGTGAGCAGCTCGCCGCCTTCCGGCAGCCACAGCAGCGCCCAGTCCACGGCTTCCGTATCGCTGGCGAAGCTGCCAACAAACGGTTTTTCCGGCAGCAGCGGCAGGCCGTTCACCGCTTCGCTCAGGTAGTCGTTCAGACCGTCGGCGTAGCACCAGGTCTGCTCGCTGTTGTTCACTTTGTCTTTGAAGACGATTTCCACGCCCGGGCAGAGGACCGCTTTTGCCTTCAGCAGGTGCGTGAGGCGCGATACGGAGAAACGTGGGCTGTCGAAGAAGCTTTCGTCCGGCCAGAAATGCACGCTGGTGCCGGTGTTACGCTTGCCGACGGTGCCGCTCACGTGCAGATCTTCCACTTTATCGCCATTCTCAAAAGCGATGGTGTAGATCTGGCCGTCACGGCGCACGCTAACTTCCACCCGTTTTGACAGGGCATTCACCACCGAGATCCCCACGCCATGCAGGCCGCCGGAGAACTGGTAGTTCTTGTTGGAGAATTTACCGCCCGCGTGCAGACGGCAAAGAATCAGCTCAACTGCCGGGACACCCTCTTCCGGGTGAATGTCGACCGGCATGCCGCGTCCGTCGTCGATAACTTCGAGCGACTGGTCCGCATGCAGGATAACTTCCACGCGTTTAGCATGGCCTGCCAGTGCCTCATCCACACTGTTATCAATCACTTCCTGACCAAGATGGTTAGGACGAGTGGTGTCGGTGTACATCCCCGGGCGGCGGCGAACCGGCTCAAGCCCGGTGAGTACCTCAATGGCATCAGCGTTATAAGAAGATTGCGTCATGGTATGTTCACGAGTAGTGAGAGCTGATCAATGCAGCCCCAGAAAATCGATAATCTGTGTGAAATGATCTTCAAAGCCGATAAAGGCATGATTTCCGCCCTCTTCGACCGTTTGTCGGCAGGCGGCGTAGTAGTCAACAGCCTGGCGGTAATCCAGCACTTCGTCGCCTGTCTGTTGCAGCAGCCAGAGCAGGTCCGGCGCTTCGAGCGGGTCGATTTGCATCACTTTCAGATCGTAAATATGGCGAGACTCTAGCACATATTGCTCCCCGGTGTAGGGATTCTCATTATGGCCGAGATAACCTGCCAGCAGCTCGAACGGGCGCACCGCCGGGTTCACCACCACCGCGGGCAGCATGAAGCATTGCGACAGCCAGGTGGCGTAATAACCGCCGAGAGACGATCCCACAATACCCAGCGGCGCGCCGCCGTGTTGCAGGACCAGTTTCTCCAGCAGCTCAGCGGCCTGAGCCGGAAATGCAGGTAGCTGCGGCACCACCATGTCAATATCAGGATGGTGTTCAGCAAGCCACGCTTTCATCGCCGTGGCCTTTGCAGACCGCGGCGAACTGTTGAACCCGTGGAGATAAAGAAGCGTAGACATCAGTATCCTTCTGAAGCCGTGTCCGGGCGGAACTGCGTCCCGTCCAGGCGGCAAACTTCGGTGGTAAGCGTGCCATCGGCATGCAGTTCCAGCCAGCGCCAGCCTGGAGCAATGGTATCAAGAGTAAAATTGGCACTGTGTGGTTTGAACTGCACACAGGTCGAGGGCGTTGCCATCATCCGGCGACCGTTCCAGTCGACGTCCATCTCCTGATGAATATGGCCGCAAAGCAAATGCCGGACGCGTGGGAAACGCATAAGCACGCCATCAAGCGCACCAGAATTACGCAGGCTGTGCTGATCCAACCAGCTACACCCCGCCGGAAGCGGATGATGATGAAGTAGCAATAGCGTGTAACGTTCGGGGGATTCCAGCAGACGTTGCTCCAGCCATTCAAGCTGAAACTCGCTTAATTCACCGTGCGGCACGCCAAAAACCTGGCTGTCGAGCATCAGAATTTGCCAGTTCTCTCCGGCAAACACGCGTTTTGCCGGGGAGATGCCCGCATCATGCAATGCGCTGTACATAGCGGGTTGAAAATCATGGTTGCCGGGCAACCAGACGCAGGGCGCGTCGAAGCCCGCGATGCCTTCTGCAAAATGCTGATAGGCCGCGGACGAATGATCCTGTGCTAAATCCCCAGTAGCGACAACGAGATCGCACTCACGCTTTGACGCGTGGATGGCTGCCAGTACCGCCTGATAACTTTCCCAGGTGTTCACGCCCAGCAGCGTTTCATGTTTTTCAGCAAACAGGTGAGTATCAGTGATTTGTAAGACTCTCACCCCGGCCCCACCAGCCAGAGTGAGATTTAACAGGCTTTCCAAATGGTGTCCTTAGGTTTCACGACGCTAACAAACCGGAATCGCCATCGCTCCATGTGCTAAACAGTACCTCAGCCAGTCGGCCAAAAACTGGTTAATTTGATGCTTTTCGTCGCGCTGATGCAACTTTTTATTTGGGTAATCATACCGTGCTTTAAAGCGAAAAATCTGCTGGCTTGAACACACTTCAGCCACCATCGCATCGTGGTAAAGGCGCACCGTCATTGACGGCAGGCTCCAGTAACTCACGGCGGGCACGGTCTGCTCAATTTCCACCAGAGTAGTGTAGCGGGTCGATTCGCTTATCGTTAACCGGTATTGCGCATTGGCCACCTGATAGCTCACCGTTTCGCCGGGCGCGTCCGTTTGGGGCAACAGCCGGCGCAGCTGGGCGAAGTTGGTTTCGCACAGGCGCATCATTTCAGGGAAGTCAGGTGTATAGCGCTTCATTTTGTCCACTCGTCTCGTAATGCCTGATAGTGCAACTGCAGCCATTGCAGGGCGATGACAGAGGCTGCGTTATCGATTATTCCCTCTTCTACCCATTGGTAAGCCTGCTCCCTGCTGACCACATGAACCCGAATGTCTTCGTTCTCATCTGCCAGACCGTGAATGCCTTGCGCGGTCGTGGCGTCCACTTCGCCAACCAGAATTGTTAGACGCTCGCTGGTGCCGCCCGGGCTTGCCAGGTAGCTTAGCATTTTCTTAACCCGTCCCACCTCCAGACCGGCCTCTTCCTCCGCTTCACGGCGGGCCACGTCTTCAGGCGTTTCGCCCTCTTCTATCATCCCGGCAACCATTTCCAGCAGCCACGGGCTTTCACTGGTTTCGTAAGCCGGGATGCGAATCTGCTCCACCAGCACGACTTCATCACGCACTGGGTCAAAGGGTAGCAAGACTGCGGCATGCCCGCGCTCAAAAATTTCACGACGCACCTCGCCGCTCATTTCACCGTTGAATAACCGGTGACGAAAGCGCCACAACTCCAGCGAAAAAAAACCGCTGTAAAGCGTTTCACGTGCAATAATTTCTACATCATTTTTGCCGAAGGTTACGGCAGAGTGTTTTTCCTGGGTCATCTTCAGTGTCCTGGTAGTCAAAGTGATGTCGAAATTGAGGATTTCACCCCTCATTGGCTATTGTTTTACTTTTGCTGTGGTAGATTGGTGCAAATTAACGCCAGAAGGCACGATACGCCAACTTTTTACGCGGGCGGACTCTGGTACAATCGACGAATCTTTTTGAATTAGATCAGCGCTAAATGCTTCACAACAAGGAATGCAAATGAAGAAATTGCTCCCCATCCTTATCGGCTTGAGCCTGACGGGCTTCAGCGCACTGAGCCATGCGGAAAACCTGCTGCAGGTTTATCAGCAGGCACGTTTGAGCAACCCGGACCTGCGTAAGTCCGCGGCCGATCGTGATGCTGCATTCGAAAAAATTAACGAAGCACGCAGCCCGTTACTGCCGCAGCTCGGTTTAGGTGCAGATTATACCTACACCAACGGCTATAAAGATCAAAACGGTATCAATTCTAATGCCACCAGCGCCGCGTTAACCCTGACGCAAACCATTTTCGATATGTCTAAATGGCGTGCGCTGACGCTGCAGGAAAAATCTGCGGGCATTCAGGACGTCACTTATCAGACCGATCAGCAAACGCTGATCCTGAACACCGCCACCGCCTACTTTGGCGTGCTGAGCGCGATCGATTCGCTCTCCTACACCGAAGCGCAGAAACAGGCAATTTACCGCCAGTTAGATCAGACCACCCAACGTTTCAACGTGGGCCTGGTTGCTATCACTGACGTACAGAACGCCCGTTCACAGTACGACACCGTGCTGGCTAACGAAGTCACCGCGCGTAACGACCTCGACAACGCGGTTGAGCAGCTGCGTCAGGTCACCGGTAACTACTACCCTGAACTGGCTTCCGTGAACGTTGAAAGCCTGAAGACGGACAAACCACAGGCAGTGAACGCGCTGCTGAAAGAAGCGGAAAATCGCAACCTGGCGTTGTTGCAGGCTCGTCTGAGCCAGGACCTGGCGCGTGAGCAAATTCGCTACGCGGAAACCGGCCACATGCCAACCGTGGGTCTGACTGCGTCTACGGGCGTAACGGATACTAAATATAACGGTAGCAACGCCACCAGCAGCCAGTATACCGATCGCAACATCGGTCAGAATCAGATTGGCCTGAACTTCAGCCTGCCTCTGTACAGCGGTGGCTCGGTCACTTCTCAGGTGAAACAGGCGCAGTACAACTTTGTGGGCGCCAGCGAGCAGCTGGAAAGCGCGCACCGCAGCGTGGTACAGAACGTCCGTTCCTCTTTCAACAACGTGAACGCCTCCATCAGCAGCATTAATGCCTACAAACAGGCCGTTGTTTCTGCGCAAAGCTCATTAGACGCTATGGAAGCCGGTTATCAGGTTGGTACCCGCACCATCGTCGACGTGCTGGATGCCACCTCCACGCTGTATCAGGCAAAACAGAGCCTCTCCAGCGCGCGTTACAACTACCTGATTAACCAGCTGAACATTAAATCAGCTCTGGGTACGCTGAACGAAAACGACCTGATGGCGCTGAACAATACGCTGGGTAAAGCCGTTTCCACCTCTCCGGAAACCGTTGCACCTGAGAATGCTAAGCAGGACGCCAACGCAGATGGTTACAACGGTAACGGTGCAGCAGCACCTGCCGCTCAGCCTGCTGCACAGCGCACGACCAGCAGCACTGGTTCTAACCCGTTCAAAAACTGATTCGGGCTACCCCGGCGGCGCCGTTCGCCGGGGTTCATTCACTTTCTCTGTTCCCCCGCAAAAATAAACGTAAGGCAACGTAAAGATCCGCGTCGCTCGCCCCTCATCGCTTCAATTTCAACCACTCATCCACTATCCTGAGCGCTACCACTGGGTCCAGGATGAAAGACAATGAAACGGACAAAAACAATTAATCACGCCTCGTTCCGTAAGAACTGGGGCGCACGCCATCTGACGCCGGTTGCGCTGGCGATCACCGCAGTCTTTATGCTTGCAGGCTGTGAAAAAACAGACGAAACGGTGTCGATGTATCAGAACGCCGATGACTGCTCGAGCGCGAACCCAGGCAAAAGCGCCGAATGTACCGCCTCCTACAATAACGCCCTGAAAGAAGCCGAGCGCACCGCGCCGAAATACGCCAGCCGTGAAGACTGCGTGGCAGAATTCGGTGAAGGCCAGTGTCAGCAAACGCCAGCACAGGCAGGCATGGCGCCGGAGAACCAGGCGCAGGCTCAGCAGAGCGGCGGCAGCTTCTGGATGCCGCTGATGGCGGGTTACATGATGGGCCGCATGATGAGCGGTGGTATGCAGCAACAGCCGCTGTTCAGCTCGAAAAACCCGGCAAGTCCTGCGTATGGTCAATACACCGACGCTGGCGGGAAAAGCTACGGCGCAGCACAGTCCGGACGTACCGCGAACGTGCCGAAAACCGCCATGGCACCGAAACCCGCCACCACCAGCACAGTGACACGCGGCGGCTTCGGTGAGTCCGTCGCCAAGCAGTCCACCATGTCTCGCAGCTCCGCAGGCACCTCCACCCGTTCAATGGGCGGCTGATCGCCATGGAAAGAGTCAGTATTGTCGAGCGCCCGGACTGGCGCGAAAAGGCCACCGAGTATGGCTTCAACTTTCACACCATGTACGGCGAGCCCTACTGGTGTGAGGACGCCTATTACCAGCTGACGCTGGAGCAGGTTGAAAAGCTGGAAGACGTCACCGCTGAGCTGCATCAGATGTGCCTGAAGGTTGTGGAACGCGTAGTCGGCAGCGATGAGCTGCTGGCAAAATTCCGCATTCCAAAACACACCTGGAGCTTCGTGCGCCAGTCCTGGCAGACGCAGCAGCCGTCGCTCTACTCCCGCCTCGATCTGGCATGGGACGGCAAAGGCGAACCTAAGCTTCTGGAAAATAATGCAGACACGCCAACCTCTCTGTACGAAGCGGCCTTCTTCCAGTGGATTTGGCTGGAAGATCAGCAGAATGCCGGGAAGCTGCCCGAAGGCAGCGATCAGTTCAACAGCCTGCAGGAAAAGCTGATTGAACGCTTTGCTGAGCTGCGCGAGCAGCACGGTTTCAATCTGCTGCACTTCGCCTGCTGTCGCGACACTGTCGAAGATCGCGGCACGGTGCAGTACTTACAGGACTGCGCCAATGAAGCGGGCGTCGCCAGCGAATTTCTTTATATCGAAGATATCGGCCTCGGCGAGAAAGGTCAGTTCACCGACCTGCAGGATCAGGTTATCAGCAACCTGTTCAAGCTCTATCCGTGGGAGTACATGCTGCGGGAGATATTCTCCACCAAGCTCGAAGACGCTGGCGTGCGCTGGCTGGAGCCTGCCTGGAAAAGCATTATCTCCAATAAAGCGCTGCTGCCGATGCTGTGGGAAATGTTCCCGGATCACCCGAACCTGCTGCCCGCCTATTTCGCTGAAGACAACTACCCGGAAATGGCGAAGTACGTGAAGAAACCGATCTTCTCCCGTGAAGGCGCCAACGTCTCGATCGTGGAAAATGGCAAAGTGCTGGAAGCCGTTGAAGGGCCGTACGGCGAAGAAGGCATGATCGTCCAGCAGTTCTGCGAGCTACCAAAGTTTGGCGACAGCTACACGCTGATTGGCAGCTGGCTTATCAACGACCAGCCCGCCGGGATCGGCATTCGTGAAGATCGGGCGCTGATCACTCAGGATCTGTCACGCTTCTATCCGCATATTTTCGTGGAGTAATTCTCTGCGGTCTGCAGCCCTCTCCCACAGGGAGAGGGAGAAAACAGTAAAAACGGCAACCGAAGTTGCCGTTTTGCTTTAACTTCCAATCTGAACCGACAGCATACTCAGGCTGCCCATCTCGATGCCATCTGTCACAACGCTGACAGGCTCCTGCCCGTCCCATGCACCCAGCACGTACAGCAGCGGCAAATAGTGATCCGCCGTAGGGTTCGACAGCGAGCCACCTTCGTGGTCGAGGTAGTTCACCAGCGGATGCTCTTCCGTTGGCCCCTGCCAGGTCAGGTTATCTTTCACAAATTCATTGAACGATGTCGCCCACGGGTATGGTGTGTTTTCACCGTGCCAGCGCGCAGTGCGCAGGTTATGCACCACGTTGCCGCTCGCCACCAGCATGATGCCTTCCTCACGCAAAGCCGCAAGCTTGCGCCCCATCTCCATATGCCAGGCAGGAGGTTTGGTGCTGTCGATACTCAGCTGCACCATTGGGATGTCCGCATTCGGGTACATCTTAATAAGCACGCCCCATGAGCCATGGTCAAAGCCCCAGGCTTCTTTGTCGAGCGCAACAGGTACCGGTGCCAACAGCTCAACCAGACGCTGAGCCAGCTCCGGCGAACCTGGTGCCGGGTAGTGCGTGTCGTACAGCGCCTGTGGGAACCCACCGAAATCATGAATGGTTTTCGGGGCTTCCATCGCCGTTACGCCCGTTCCGCGCGTAAACCAGTGCGCAGAAATCGCGACAATCGCTTTCGGACGCGGCAACGTTTCACCGAGTTGCTGCCAGGCACGCGTATACACGTTATCCTCCAGCACGTTCATCGGGCTACCGTGACCTAAAAACAGTGCTGGCATACGGGAAGAAGACATGATGATATCCTTACAAGAACAGTCGGATTGATGGCTCTACATTACGCGGTTTTGAGTGCGGATGAACTCAGATAACGGTGATGGAGATCATCAGGAAATTTGAATGTAAGGACACGTAAAAGCGCCCTCTCCCTCTCGCTTTTGGGGAAAGGGATCTTTACTATAAATGATAATCATTATCATAAAGGAGTTTCCATGTCGGTACCGTTGATTCTGACCTTGCTCGCCGGTGGGGCCACCTTCATTGGGGCTTTGCTCGGCGTTATCGGCCAGAAACCCTCCAATCGCGTGCTCGCTTTTTCCCTCGGCTTTGCCGCCGGGATTATGCTGCTGATTTCCCTGATGGAAATGCTGCCCGCCGCGCTCGGCACTGAAGGGATGTCGCCGGTGCTGGGCTACGGTATGTTTGTCGTCGGGCTGCTCGGCTACTTTGCGCTGGATCGTATGCTGCCCCATGCCCATCCGCAGGATTTAATGCAGGGCGACAAGGCCGTGATGCCGCGTAACCTGCGCCGGACGGCAATCCTGCTGACGCTCGGCATCAGCCTGCATAACTTCCCGGAAGGCGTGGCAACCTACGTCACCGCCAGCAGCAATCTGGAACTCGGCTTTGGAATTGCGCTGGCCGTCGCGCTGCATAACATTCCGGAGGGGCTCGCCGTCGCCGGGCCGGTGTATGCCGCAACAGGCTCAAAACGCAAAGCCGTTTTCTGGGCAGGGATTTCAGGGATGGCCGAAATTCTCGGCGGAGTGCTGGCCTGGCTGATACTGGGCTCGCTGGTGTCGCCGGTTGTAATGGCGGCCATCATGGCCGCAGTGGCAGGGATTATGGTGGCGCTGTCGGTCGATGAGCTGATGCCTCTCGCCAAAGAGATCGACCCGCATAACAACCCGAGCTACGGCGTGCTGTGCGGCATGTCGGTGATGGGGCTAAGTCTGGTGCTGTTACAGTCGATGGATTTCGCATAGCAAAACGCCGGGATTATCCCGGCGTTCTTCTTTTCAGCCTCAGGCTGAATCAGCTGGCCTTACGCTCATGCTTTTGGCGATATTCCACCAGATCTTCGATGGTCACTACCGGCATGTTGTGCTCCGCTGCAAACTTGATGCACTCTGGCGCGCGCGCCATAGTGCCGTCGTCGTTGGTCAGTTCACAAAGCACGCCCGCTGGCTTGAAGCCTGCCAGAGTCACTAAATCGAGAGTCGCTTCGGTATGACCGCCGCGAGTCAGCACGCCGCCCGCCTGCGCACGCAGAGGGAAAACGTGGCCCGGACGATGCAGATCGGCAGGTTTTGCGCCATCAGCGATGGCAGCGCGAACGGTGGTGATGCGGTCAGCCGCAGAAACACCGGTAGTCACGCCGTGCGCGGCTTCGATGGTCACGGTAAAACCAGTGCCGAAGGCGCTGGTGTTGTTGTCCACCATCATCGGCAGGTCGAGCTGCTTGCGGCGCTCTTCGTTGATGCACAGGCACACAATGCCGCTGCCGTGGCGAATGGTCAGCGCCATCTGCTCAACGGTCATGGTTTCGGCGGCAAAGATCATGTCGCCTTCGTTTTCACGGTTTTCATCGTCGAGCACCATCACGCCGCGGCCTTCGCGCAGCGCGGCTAACGCGTGTTCCACACGTTCAAAAGCGGTACCAAAAGAGGAAAGTAGCGTCTGATTCATGGTAAAAGACCTCATTAATATTATGGTTACCAGAATCAGGGCAGTCTTAGGAGCGCCGCTTGTGCGGCAAAAAAATAACGTGAGCGGGCCGAGCCCGTAGATCGTTACTCTCTCCCATCCGGACTCTAACCGTCGGCCCCGGAATTACACCGGATCTGCTGACCTTCAGACTGACGCCTGAAGCGCTCGCGGGCTTTCAACATGCGTTGATTTACCGCCGGTGGGGAATTTCGCCCCGCCCTGAGAATAAGCGTGATTACTATAGCGCTAATGATATAAGGCGGCAATGCATAAGCTTCAAACATTTCTGGTTTATAGCCAGGGCTATAGGCACTACAATAATCTGCAAAACCGACCAGATCAGGGAAACCATCATGATTGATCCGAAGAAAATTGAACAGATTGCCCGCCAGGTTCACGAGTCCATGCCAAAAGGCCTGCGTGATTTTGGTGATGACGTTGAGAAGAAAATTCGTCAGGTGCTGCAGTCTCAGCTGACCCGTCTGGATCTGGTGAGCCGTGAAGAGTTTGATGTGCAAACGCAGGTGCTGCTGCGCACGCGTGAGAAGCTCGCTCTGCTGGAGCAGCGCATCAGCGATCTGGAAAGCCGCTCAGCCATTCCGGCCATTCCGCCGGTCGACGAGCAGCCATAAAAAAACGGGCCAGCTGGCCCGTTTTTTACATCCACAGCACTCTTATTTCCCGCTGTCTTTCTGAATGCGCTTGATGATGTTGGTGGTGGAAACGCCGTCTTCAAAGTTCAGCACCATCACTTCCCCGCCGTTCGCCCAGACTTCCTCGCTACCCGCGATTTGATCAGGTTTATAGTCGCCGCCCTTCACCAGCAGATCCGGCAGAATGCCTGCGATCAGGCGCTGCGGCGTGTCTTCCTCAAAGGAAACGACCCAGTCAACGGATTCCAGCGCGCCGAGCACGATCATACGCTGCTCAAGCGGATTCACCGGACGGGTTTCCCCTTTCAGACGCTTAGTCGAGGCATCGCTGTTCACTGCGACAATCAGACGGTCGCCAAGCTTGCGAGCGTTAGAGAGATAAGAGACATGGCCCGCGTGCAGAATGTCGAACACGCCGTTGGTCATCACCACTTTCTCGCCGCGTTTACGGGCAGCCGCAACCGCCTGCTTCAGCTCGGCCTCGCTCATCACGCCAAAGCCAGTGTCAGCGCGACCGCGAACCGCGTTCTCAAGCTCGATTGGCGAAACGGTAGAAGTCCCGAGTTTGCCGACGACAACGCCTGCTGCGGCGTTGGCGAAGAAGCACGCTTCCTCCAGTGAATTACCGGCAGCCAGCGTCGCCGCAAGCACGCCAATCACCGTGTCACCCGCGCCGGTGACGTCATAAACTTCCTGCGCCTGAGTTGGCATATGCAGCGGCGCTTTGCCCGGCTGCAGCAGCGTCATGCCCTGTTCGGAACGGGTTACCAGCAGAGCAGAAAGATCGTAATCGGCAATCACCTTCATGCCGCGCTCAACGATTTCCGCTTCGCTCTTACATTTCCCGGCCACGGCTTCAAATTCTGAAAGGTTCGGCGTCAGCAGCGTCGCGCCACGGTAGCGCTCAAACTCAGTACCTTTTGGATCGATCAGCACCGGAACGTTCGCCTTACGCGCCAGCTGAATCATCGCCTGCACGCTTTCCAGCGCGCCTTTGGCGTAGTCAGAAAGCACCAGCGCGCCGATGTGGCCCAGCGCCTGCTGAATACGCTCGTGCATTGGCTGCGGATCCACGCCAGCAAAGCCTTCCTCGAAGTCCAGACGAATCAGCTGCTGATTACGGGAAAGCACGCGCAGTTTGGTGATGGTCGGGTGCGTCGGTACGGAGACGAAATCACACTTCACGTTAACGTCCGCCAGCGCTTTGCTCAGCGCACGCGCCGCATCATCAATGCCGGTCAGGCCTACCAGACGGGAGTTGGCGCCCAGAGAGGCGATGTTCATCGCCACGTTCGCAGCACCACCAGGGCGTTCCTCAATGGTATCCACTTTCACCACCGGCACCGGGGCTTCCGGGGAGATGCGACTCGTCGGGCCGTACCAGTAGCGGTCCAGCATCACATCACCCACAACCATCACACCTGCACGTTCAAACTCTGGCAGCGTTACTTTCATTCCAGACTCCTGAAAGATTCATCAATTGCGCGCGATAATAGCATAAGCTTCACATAACCAGCCATTTCTGCCATGAGGCGGCGACCAGCTCTCGCTCTTGCGAGAAGGCATCCAGCGCCACATGCCCGGCCTCTTCCTGCAAAGCCAGATGATGCAGCGCATCACGGAGCGTCGTGTAAGCCCGACTCAGCGCCAACCCTTCCTGCTCATCCATAATGTCGTTCTGCGCCAGCAGCTCGAGGATGCGCACGTTATCAGACCAGCGCGTCAGCTTCGGCTTATCATGGGCAAAACGCAGCACCAGGTACTGGGTGATAAATTCGATGTCCTGGATGCCGCCTTCATCAGCTTTAATATCAAAGCGATCCTTATGTTTACCGCCCAGGTGAGCACGCATTTTTTCACGCATTTCACGCACTTCGGTTTGCAGCTTTTCGCCTTCACGCGGTAGCGTCAGCACGTCGCGGCGAATGGCGTCGAACTGCGCCTGAAGCTGCGGATCGCCATACACCACGCGGGCGCGAACCAGTGCCTGATGCTCCCAGGTCCAGGCTTCGTTTCGCTGATAATCGGCGAACGATTCGGTCGTCGTGACCAGCATGCCCGCCGCCCCGGAAGGACGTAAGCGAGCGTCCACTTCGTACAGAATGCCGGACGAAGTTCGGGTGCTGAACAGGTGCATGATGCGCTGCGCGAGACGCAGGTAGAACTGACGGCCGTCAATTTCGCGCTCGCCGTCGGTCATCACGTCCGCCGGGCAGTCGTGGAGGAAAACCAGATCGAGATCGGAGCTGTAGCCAAGCTCCCA
Organism: Enterobacter sp. CC120223-11; assembly: GCF_900215375.1. Taxonomy (GTDB): domain Bacteria; phylum Pseudomonadota; class Gammaproteobacteria; order Enterobacterales; family Enterobacteriaceae; genus Scandinavium. The sequence continues at coordinate 218,728 of NZ_OBEF01000004.1, forward strand.
GCCGCCGAGCTTGCCATAACCGACAACGGCGAAACCGCGCCCCTGACGATCGGCCAGGTGCTTCGGCTGGCCGAAACGGGCCACCATCTGCGTCCAGGCCTGCTGGACGACCGCGTCGATCATCGCCTCCGCAAGCCAGGTTAAGTGATCGCTCACTTTCATCACCGGCAGCGTTCCGGCGATATCCGCCGCCGCCACGCGCAGCAGCTGCGCCTGTTTGAACTGACGCAGCGCTTCCAGCTGTTGTTCTTCATCCTCTTCCGGCACGCGCAGCAGGTACTGGCGCAGCTCGTCGCGATAGGCGTCGGTCGCCGTTGGCTGATAAAGCGTGTTCGGGTCGAGCAGTTCATCGAGCAGCAGCGGATAACGCGCCAGCTGGCTGGCCACCATGGGCGAAGCGGCGCAAAGGCGGATCAGGTGCTTCAGCGCGCCGGGGAATTCACTCAGCAGTTCAAGATAGGTGGTGCGGGTGACGATGCCGGTCAGCAGAGGCATGATGCGGGCCAGCGGCACGGGAGCATCTTCCCGGCTGCACACTTCACTCAGTAAATGCGGCATCAGCGAATCCAGAACCTGACGCCCGCGCGGGCCGATGGTGCGCTTATCCAGCTCTTTTTTGAAATCGGCGATCAGCGCCAGTACCTGATGACGATCGCCGTCTGTCAGATGCGCCAGCCCTGGCGTGGTGTCATCCTCCTGCAGTGCATCCTGCCACAGCTCGCGCCAGTGTTCGGAGAGTTGCTCATCCGCCGGGGTTTCTTCGTCGTCGCCAATCAGCTCGTTAAAAATCTGCCGCACCTGCGCCATGTGCTCATCCAGCGCCTGGCTGAGCGCTTCCCAGTCGGCGAAATGCATGCCCCACGCCAGACGGGCGCGGTTCAGCTCATCCTGTGGCAGGGTTTGCGTTTGCTCATCGTTGATGCTCTGCAGCAGGTTTTCCAGGCGACGTAAAAACAGGTAGGCATCGTGCAGCTGCTGTGCTTCACCCGCAGGTAAAAGATGCAGTGTTTCGATGGCGTCCAGCGTCGGCAGCAGCGAGCGGCCCTGAAGAGAGGGCTCGCGGCCACCGCGAATCAGCTGGAAGACCTGAACGATAAACTCGATTTCACGAATGCCGCCCGCGCCAAGCTTGATGTTGTCCTTCAGGCCACGGCGGCGCACTTCGCGCGCGATCATCCCCTTCATGTTGCGCAGCGACTGGATCACGCTGAAATCAATATAGCGACGGAAAACGAACGGCCGCAGCATGGCGCGCAGTTCGTCAACGTAGAGCCCTTCCCGGTCGCCCATGATGCGCGCTTTGACCATCGCATAGCGTTCCCAGTCACGCCCCTGTTCCTGGTAATAGTCTTCCAGCGCGGCAAAGCTCAGCACCAGCGGACCACTTTCGCCGAAGGGGCGCAGGCGCATATCCACGCGATAGACAAAGCCGTCCATCGTCGCCTGATCGAGCACTTTGATAAGACGCTGCCCCATGCGGGTGAAGAACTGGGCGTTGTCGAGTTCGCGCCGTCCGCCCTGTGTTGAACCGTGCTCCGGCCAGGCAAAGATAAGGTCGATATCAGAAGAGAAATTGAGTTCACCGCCACCAAGCTTGCCCATGCCCAGGATCAGCAGCGGCTGCGGTTTCCCTTCGGCATTGCAGGGCGTGCCCCACTCGCGGCAGCAGGCGTCGTAAATCCAGTCACGTGCGCTAACAATCAGCGTTTCGGCCAGGTGGCTCAGCTGCTGCAAGCTGTTTTCGGTGGAATGCAGCGAGAGGGCCTGCGCCCAGGCGATACGCACCATGATGCGGCGACGGAACAGGCGCAGCTCGCGCATCAGGCTGTTTTCATCGCTGACGTCCGCCAGCCTCTCCTGAAGCCAGGCGGCATAGTGTTGCCACTCATCCGCGAGCGGCGGGCTGCTTTCCAGCTCGCTCAGCCATTCAGGGTGCGCAACCAGGCTTTGGCTGATGAAATCGCTAAAGATCATCGCCGCCTGCGCCTGTGTGCTTAGCGAACCGGCGGGAAAATCGTCCGGCAGTCGGTCAACCACCGTCTGCCAGTGCTGCTGTAACTGCATAGAAAACGGTGTCATGACTGCCCTCGTGAAAGTTATCGTCCGGTGACCAGGAAGGCCGTCAGCATCAGTTTAGCCTGCACAATTTGCGGCTTAAACGCCGCCTTTTTAGCGTCCGATGCGCTGGCAATCGCTTCGCCAATCTGCGCCATTTGTGCGGCAGCCATTTCGTGTTCAGGCTGGAGGGCATCGCGTATAAACGCCACCGCCGTTAATACTTCGGCTTTAGCTTTCTCATTCCCGCGCAGCCACAGCTCTTCGTGATACTGCCAGTGCGCCAGCGCCGCTTCGAGGGCGGCGTTGCCCTGTTCTTTAAATTCGCTTTTTTTCAGCGCACGCTCGGCATTACCTGCCGCCAGATGGTAGCCGCGCGCCGCTTTGCTGAGGCTTCCCTGGCGCAGCACGCCTGCGGAAATCAGCTGCTCGGCTAAATCCAGAATATCGTCAACCTGGCCATGAAGCAGCTCCAGCTCCAGCTCGCAAATCGGCTCCTGATGGCTACCCGCTTTCACATCGCCCAAATCCAGCGCCAGTTCAATGCGGCTTTGGTTATGATTCACCAGCCATTTTTCACGGTAAAAATCAGTGCTGAACAGCGGCTTAACCTGAGAGGCCAGCTCCGGCGGTAGCTCGCCCTGCGGCCAGACTTCAGCAGGCAGCTTTTCCAGCGCCAGCTCGGCTTTATCGAGGTCGATATTGTATTCAGGACGGGAATGTAAGCCGCCGACGACTTTACCGGCGATTTTCATCGTCATCTCATAGCGACCGTTGTGGCCGCGAATGCGCAGGCCCATGTCATGACGACGCAGCCAGCTGTCGGCGGTTTCGTAGTAGATGTTGAGCAGCTGAGCCGCAGGGATATGTTCCGCGGAAAGGGCGTTGAGCTGCTGGCGAAGGGCGTCGACGCCGTGCTGCTCAACGATGAACTTCAATTCAATTTCCTGATCCATGACTGATTTCTTATGGTTGCAAAGCCTTGATTGAACGTTACGCCGAACTTCTGCGCATCTTTTTTGTCAGTAGAGTGTATTTCGCGGTACTTTGCCATGCAATCGCCTCCTGGAGGATTCCGATTGCGGCAGAATGCCTGGCATCGTCAGACTGATGCCTTTACTATCGATTCACTTTATGACAATAACGAAGACCCGATGCCTAAATTACGCCTGATTGGATTAACTTTACTCGCGCTTAGCGCAACTGCTGCCGTTCACGCGGAAGAAACTCGCTACGTTTCTGATGAACTGAATACCTGGGTTCGCAGCGGCCCTGGCGACAATTATCGCCTGGCGGGCACCGTCAGCGCGGGTGAAGCCGTCACCCTGCTTCAGACCAACGAGAATACCGAGTATGGCCAGGTGCGCGACAGCAACGGCCGTACCGCATGGATCCCACTGAAAGAGCTGAAAAGCGAACCGAGCTTTAAAAGCCGCGTGCCGGAACTTGAAAATCAGGTTAAAACCCTGACCGACAAACTGAACAATATCGACGGCACCTGGAATCAGCGCACGGCGGACATGCAGAAAAAAGTCGCTGGCAGCGACAGCGCCATCAGCAGCCTGAAGGCCGAAAATCAGAAGCTGAAAAACGAGCTTATCGTGGCGCAGAAAAAGGTGAATGCCGCCAATCTGCAGCTCGATGACAAACAGCGCACCATCATCATGCAGTGGTTTATGTACGGTGGCGGCGTGCTGGGTGTGGGTCTGATTCTGGGCCTGGTTCTGCCGCGCCTGGTGCCAAGCCGTAAGCGTAACGATCGCTGGATGAACTGACCGCCCGATTCGCTAATCCCTCTACACTTACGTATTATCTCCCGATAATCAAAGTAGAGGGGTTGTGTGGCGTGAAGACATATCTGGTCGGTGGTGCAGTTCGTGATGCGTTGTTAGGCCTGCCGGTCAAAGACAAAGATTGGGTCGTCGTCGGCGCCACCCCACAGCAAATGCTCGACGCGGGCTACCAGCAGGTAGGCCGCGATTTTCCTGTTTTTCTCCATCCGAAGACTCACGAAGAGTACGCCCTCGCACGCACCGAGCGGAAATCAGGTTCCGGTTACACCGGTTTTACCTGCTACGCCGCACCGGACGTGACGCTGGAGCAAGATTTGCTGCGCCGCGATTTGACCGTCAACGCCCTTGCCCAGGACGAAAGCGGCGAAATTATCGACCCGTATAACGGCCAATCCGATCTGCAAAACCGCCTGCTGCGCCACGTATCCCCGGCCTTCGGCGAAGATCCGCTCCGCGTTTTGCGTGTGGCTCGCTTTGCGGCCCGCTATGCGCATCTGAGTTTCCGTATCGCCGATGAAACGATGGCGCTGATGCGTGAGATGACCGCGACGGGCGAGCTGGAACACCTCACGCCGGAGCGCGTGTGGAAAGAAACCGAAAACGCAATGAGCACGCGCAACCCGCAGGTTTTCTTCCAGACGCTGCGCGACTGCGGTGCGTTAAAAGTGCTGTTCCCTGAGTTAGACGCGCTGTATGGCGTGCCTGCTCCGGCCAAATGGCACCCTGAAATCGACACCGGCGTGCACACGCTGATGACGCTGACGATGGCGGCCATGCTCACGCCTGCCATTGACGTGCGTTTTGCCACGCTGTGCCACGACCTCGGCAAGGCGCTCACGCCAAAAGAGTTCTGGCCGCGCCATCACGGCCACGGTTTAGCGGGCGTCAAACTCGTCGAACAGCTCTGCGCTCGCCTGCGCGTGCCTAACGAAATGCGCGATTTGGCGAAGCTGGTGGCGGAGTTTCACGATCTGATTCACACCTTCCCGATTCTCAAACCCGCCACTATCGTGAAGCTCTTCGACTCTCTAGATGCCTGGCGCAAGCCGCAGCGCGTGGAGCAACTGGCGCTGACCAGCGAGGCGGACGTGCGTGGGCGCACAACGTTTGAAGCCTGCGATTATCCGCAAGGGCGTTTACTGCGCGAAGCGTGGGATGTGGCGAAATCGGTGCCGACGAAGCCGGTGATTGAGGCTGGGTTTAAAGGGCCGGAAGTGCGGGAGGAACTGACGCGACGCCGGATTGAGGCCGTCGCGCAGTGGAAAGAGAAACGCTGTCCGCAGGTTACATAAACACCGCGTAGACCGCTGCCGCCACAACGAAGCGGTAGATGGCAAACGGAATAAAGGTGATGCGCTTGATGATATGCAGGAAGGTTTTGATAGCAAACAGCGCCACCACAAACGCGGTCGCAAAGCCCACGGCAAACATCGGAATATCAGAAGTGGTCAGGAAGCCGATGCTCTTGTAGAGATCGAGCGCCGTCGCCCCCATCATCATCGGCACCGCCAGCAGGAAGGAAAACTCCGCCGCCGCATAGCGACTCACGCCAAGCAGCATCCCGCCTGCGATAGTGGAACCTGAACGAGAGAAGCCCGGCCACAGCGCCAGACACTGGAAGCAGCCGATGGCGAAGGCCTGGAAGTAAGTCATATCGTCAACGCTCTGCGCGCGCGGCTCTTTCGGCTTTAAAAGTTCTGCCGCAATCAGCAGTACGCCGCCGACAATCAGCGCATACATGACGTTGATTGGGTTGAACAGTGACTTAATAAAATCGTGCAACACCAGCCCCAGCACCACCGCCGGGAACATCGCCAGCAGCACATGAATCAGCGACAGGCGGCCTGTCCCCATACCTTCATGCACCGGCGGGCGGCCAAAATGAATCCCAATCAGGCCAAACAGGCGACGCCAGAACATCACCACCACCGCAAGGATCGATCCTAACTGGATAACCACCTCAAAGGTGTTCGCCTTATCGCCCTCAAAGCCCAGCAGGTGGCCGACGATGATCATGTGTCCGGTACTGGAAACGGGTAAAAACTCCGTCAGTCCTTCGACAACACCCAGGATAGCCGCAATCAGCAGCGAGTGCATATCGCTCATTCAATAAACCCTTAAATAATAGAAAAAAGAAGCTACAAAAATGAATCCAGCTCTAAGACATAACTATCGGTGTTTCGTTTACTCATGATGAATTTATTCTTACGGTTTCGGATTTACGCCACGCTCGATGATGACGCCAACGTTGGCCGCACGCGCCACGGCGCCCGGCTTGCTGAGCTTAATGCGCACCCACGGCGAGTTAAAGCGCGTCAGCAGAATCTGCGCAACTTCTTCGGCCACGCGTTCCACCAGCGCAAAACGCCCGCCTTCAACATGCGCGACAACTGCGTCACTGATGTCGGCGTAGCTCAGGCAATCTTCAACGTTGTCGCTGACGGCGGATTTGCGGTTATCCCACGCCATTTCGATATCGAACACCAGCCTCTGTTCGATGGTCTGCTCCCAGTCGTAAACGCCAATAGTGGTGATTACCGAAAGTTGCTCTATAAATACAATATCCATCACGCCCTGCCTGCTTTTTGCCCACGCCGGATACCACTTCCGACAAAATATGCGTATTATCCACAGATGAAGAGAATACCGATACATTTTCAAAACGGAACAGCGTTATGAGTGCAATCGAGCCTGGAATGGTAATCCTGGCCTACCTTTGCGGCTCAATTTCCAGCGCCATTCTGGTCTGCCGCCTCGCGGGTCTGCCTGACCCACGCGCGAGCGGCTCCGGCAATCCCGGAGCGACCAACGTTTTAAGAATTGGCGGCAAGGGAGCAGCCGTAGCAGTCCTGATATTCGACATCCTCAAAGGCATGTTGCCGACCTGGGGTGCCTGGGCGCTGGGGTTTACCCCCTTCTGGCTCGGCATGGTCGCTATTGCCGCCTGTCTCGGCCATATCTGGCCGGTCTTCTTCGGTTTTCGCGGCGGTAAAGGCGTGGCCACTGCGTTTGGCGCTATCGCCCCCATTGGCTGGGACTTAACGGGCGTCATGGCCGGCACCTGGCTGCTGACTATCCTTCTTAGCGGCTACTCTTCGCTGGGTGCCATCGTCAGTGCACTGGTTGCGCCGTTTTATGTCTGGTGGTTCAAACCGCAGTACACCTTCCCGGTTTCCATGCTTTCCTGCCTTATTTTGCTGCGCCATCACGACAACATCCAGCGTCTCTGGCGTCGTCAGGAGAGCAAAATATGGTCGCGCCTGAAGCGTAAGAAAAAGCCTCAGGACCCGCAGGAATAATTCCTCCCTTCGCCGCCAGTCGCGCGGCGACATTAATAATTACATTTAATTAACATCATAAGCGTTTCCTATGATCGCGAAGCCCATGCGCTGATCCATACTCATTAGCGACTGATTAATCACGCTATTGCAGGGGTGCCACTTGTCTGGCGCAGGACGGAAAAGTGAACATACGGGCTGGCGCGCCACGCTCGATCTGCTGTTTCGCCATACGCCGCAAAAAACGGTGCTGGCTTCCGCTCGCCATTCCGGCCCTCTCACCGTGCAGCGCCCCTTCTGGCCAGAAGGTGAAACCTGTCACCTCTATCTGCTGCATCCGCCCGGCGGCATCGTCGGCGGCGATGAACTGACTATTAACGTCAGCCTCGAAGCCAACAGCCATGCGCTCATCACCATGCCCGGTGCCAGCAAGTTCTACCGCAGTGCGGGCCCGCAGGCGAGACTCAGCCAGCGCTTTGAGGTGGGTGAAAATGCCATTCTCGAATGGCTGCCGCAGGACACCATTTTCTTCCCCGCAGCTCGTGCAACCCTTCGCAGCATTTTTCATTTACAGGAAGGGGCCCGGCTGCTCGCCTGGGAGCTTTTTTGCCTCGGTCGCCCGGTGATGGGAGAGCGCTTTCACGAGGGAGAAATCAGCAACCGCCTTGAAGTGTGGAAGAACGGTGAGCCCCTGCTCATCGAGCGGCTGCACCTGCGCGACGGTGATTTAAGCGCCGTGGCCGAACAGCCGTGGACAGGCAGCCTGCTGTTTTACCCCGCCGATGAAACGATGCTTGAGTCAGTGCGCGAAAGCCTTGCACCACTCGATACCTATGCCGGGGCAACGCTTGCTGACGGCCTGCTGACGGTCCGCTTTTTGTCGCACGATAACCTGATTTGCCAGCGCGCCATGCGCGACGTCTGGCAGCAGCTTCGCCCGCAGTTACTGAACAAATCGCCTCTGCTTCCCCGCATCTGGCTGACCTGAGAGAACGCTATGGAACTGACGCCCAGAGAAAAAGACAAACTGCTGCTGTTCACCGCGGCCCTGGTGGCAGAGCGCCGCCTCGCCCGTGGGGTAAAACTCAATTACCCGGAATCCGTGGCGCTGATCAGCGCTTTCATCATGGAAGGCGCGCGCGACGGCAAAAGCGTGGCCTCACTGATGGAGGATGGCCGCCACGTGCTCACCCGCGATCAGGTGATGGAGGGCGTGCCGGAGATGATCCCCGACATTCAGGTGGAAGCCACGTTCCCGGACGGCTCCAAGCTCGTCACCGTGCACAACCCGATACTCTGAGGCAGCAATATGATCCCCGGTGAATACAAGATCCAAAGCGGCAATATCGTCCTGAACCAGGGCCGCGAAACGCGAAAAATCGTCGTAGAGAACCATGGCGATCGCCCGATCCAGGTCGGATCGCACTACCACTTTTATGAAGTGAACCTGGCGCTGAAATTCGATCGCTCCGCCTGCAAAGGCTTCCGCCTGAACATTGCGGCAGGCACCGCCGTGCGCTTTGAGCCAGGTCAGAAGCGCGAAGTGGAACTGGTTGCGGTCGCGGGTGACAAACGCATCTTTGGTTTTCGCGCAGACGTAATGGGTGAACTGGAGGCAAAACCATGACTGAGATTTCGCGTCAGGCGTATGCCGACATGTTCGGCCCAACAACGGGCGACAAAGTCCGCCTCGCCGACACCGAGCTGTGGATCGAAGTGGAAGACGACTTCACCACCTACGGCGAAGAGGTGAAATTCGGCGGCGGCAAAGTGATCCGCGACGGCATGGGCCAGGGCCAGATGCTGAGCGACGCCTGTGTGGATCTGGTGTTCACCAATGCGCTGATTGTCGATCACTGGGGGATCGTGAAGGCAGATATCGGCGTGAAGGACGGCAGGATCTTCGCCGTCGGCAAAGCGGGCAACCCGGACATTCAGCCTGATATCACGATCCCGATCGGCGCGGGCACCGAAGTGATCGCCGCCGAAGGGAAGATCGTCACCGCAGGCGGCGTCGATACCCACATTCACTGGATCTGCCCGCAGCAGGCGGAAGAGGCGCTGGTCTCCGGCGTGACAACGATGATCGGCGGCGGCACCGGCCCGGCGGCAGGCACCAATGCCACCACCTGCACGCCCGGGCCGTGGTATATCAGCCGGATGCTCCAGGCCATCGATTCTCTGCCGGTCAACATCGGCCTGCTCGGCAAAGGCAACAGCTCGAACCCTGACGCACTCCGCGAGCAGGTTGCCGCAGGCGTGGTTGGCCTGAAGATCCACGAAGACTGGGGCTCCACACCTGCGACTATTGACTGCTCGCTAACGGTCGCCGAAGAGATGGATATTCAGGTGGCACTGCACAGTGACACCCTGAACGAGTCGGGTTTTGTCGAAGACACCCTCGCGGCGATCGGCGACCGCACCATTCACACCTTTCATACCGAAGGTGCGGGCGGCGGCCATGCGCCAGACATCATCACCGCCTGCGCGCGGCCCAATATTCTGCCCTCCTCCACCAACCCGACGCTGCCCTACACCGTTAACACCATCGACGAACATCTGGACATGCTGATGGTCTGCCATCACCTGTCGCCGGATATCGCCGAGGACGTGGCGTTTGCCGAGTCGCGTATTCGCCGGGAGACTATCGCCGCCGAAGATGTCCTGCACGACATCGGCGCATTCTCGCTGACCTCGTCAGATTCGCAGGCCATGGGCCGCGTCGGCGAAGTCATCCTGCGCACCTGGCAAGTGGCGCACCGCATGAAGGTGCAGCGTGGTGCGCTGGAGGAAGAGACGGGCGACAACGACAACTTCCGCGTGAAGCGCTACATCGCCAAGTACACCATCAACCCGGCGCTGACCCACGGCATCGCCCATGAAGTCGGGTCGATCGAAGCAGGCAAACTGGCGGATCTGGTGCTGTGGTCGCCCGCCTTTTTTGGCGTGAAGCCTGCGACGATCGTCAAAGGCGGCATGATCGTCATGGCCCCGATGGGTGACATCAACGCCTCCATCCCGACGCCCCAGCCCGTGCACTATCGCCCGATGTTTGGCGCACTCGGCTCGGCTCGGCACCACACGCGTATGACGTTTATTTCACAGGCGGCATTCGACAACGAAGTGCCGCAGAAGCTGGCCCTGAAAAGCCAGATTGCGGTGGTAAAAGGCTGCCGGACGGTCAGAAAGGCCGACATGATCCACAACGATTTACAGCCCAATATCACCGTCGATGCCCAGACTTATGAAGTGAAGGTCGACGGCAAACTCATCACCAGCGAACCGGCGGACGTACTGCCGATGGCGCAACGCTATTTTCTGTTCTGAGGAGCCAAGATGCTGTATCTGACTCAGCGCGTCGACCACGCGCATAGCCTTACCGCCAGCGTCACGCTGCCGATTGACGTGCGGGTAAAAAGCCGCGCCAAAGTGACGCTCAGCGACGGGCGAGAGGCCGGGCTGATGCTACCGCGCGGCCTGCTGCTGCGCGGCGGGGACATTCTTTGCAGCGAAGACGGCAGCGAATTTATCGAGGTGATTGCCGCCGACGAAGGCGTCTCCGTGGTCCGCTGCGACGATCCATTCCAGCTCGCCAAAGCCTGCTATCACCTCGGCAACCGCCACGTGCCGCTGCAAATCATGCCCGGCGAGCTGCGCTTCCATCACGATCACGTCCTCGACGATATGCTGCGCCAGTTCGGGCTGGACGTGAGCTTTGCGCACCTGCCGTTTGAGCCAGAAGCCGGGGCGTACACCAGCGAAGCGCAGGGCCATCATCATCACGCTCACAGCCACTCGCACAGCCACTGATGACCCGAGACACGCAGAAGCTACGCCTGTTTCAACTCGCCAGCAGCAGCCTGCCGGTGGGCGGTTACAGCTGGTCACAAGGGCTGGAATGGGCCGTGGAAGCAGGCTGGGTGCAGGACAGCGCCGCCTTCGCACGCTGGCAGACGCAGCAGATGGAGCAGAGTTTTTTTCACGTCGATCTACCGTTGTTTGCCCGTCTATACCATGCCTGGGAGCGGGAGGATATGGAGGCCGCGAAACGCTGGACGGCATGGCTGCTGGCCTGCCGCGAAACCCGCGAGTTGCGTGAAGAAGAGCGCAACCGTGGCCAGGCTTTTACCCGTTTGCTGTACGACTGGCACCCGGAATGCCCCGGCGAATGGCGAGCTTTGTTCAACCAAAGTCAGCTGTGCGGCATGGCGTGGCTCGGCGTGCGCTGGCAGATGGAGTTGCGTGAACTGGCGCTGACGCTCGGCTACAGCTGGATTGAAAGCGCAGTCATGGCCGGGGTGAAACTCGTGCCGTTCGGCCAGCAGGCCGCGCAGAAATTAATTATGACGCTCTGCGAGCAGTACGCCGCAGGCGTTGAGCGGGGGCTGAACTGCCCCGATGAAGAGATCGGTTCCTCGACGCCGCTTGCGGCTATCGCCTCGGCGCGTCACGAAACCCAATATTCCCGAATTTTCCGTTCCTGAGGAGAAGCTATGGCCAGTTACAAACACCCGCTGCGCGTTGGCGTCGGCGGCCCGGTGGGCTCTGGTAAAACCGCCCTGCTGGAAGCGCTGTGCAAGGCGATGCGCGACACGTATCACCTGGCGGTTGTCACCAACGACATCTACACCAAAGAAGATCAGCGCATTCTCACCGAAGCGGGCGCGCTGGCCCCGGATCGCATCGTCGGTGTGGAAACGGGCGGCTGCCCGCATACCGCTATTCGGGAAGATGCGTCAATGAACCTCGCGGCCGTGGAAGCATTGAGCGAGAAATTCGGCAATCTGGATCTTATCTTCGTCGAAAGCGGCGGCGACAACCTCAGCGCCACCTTCAGCCCTGAGCTGGCGGATCTGACGATTTACGTTATCGACGTAGCGGAAGGGGAAAAGATCCCTCGCAAAGGCGGCCCGGGGATCACCAAATCCGATTTCCTGGTGATCAACAAAACCGATCTCGCGCCGTACGTTGGCGCATCGCTGGCAGTGATGGAAAGCGACACCAACCGCATGCGCGGCGACAAGCCCTGGACATTCAGCAACCTGAAGGCCGGAGAAGGCCTACAGACGATTATTGCGTTTCTGGAAGATAAGGGAATGCTGAAAGGGTGAATTGAGGTGCCGGGCGGCGCTGCGCTTGCACCGGCCTACGATATTTGCAGGCCCAGTAAGCTTGCATCGGCCTGCGGCATTTGTAGGCCCGGTAAGCTTGCGCCACCGGGCAGGATTAGCGGTGATGGAGCACCAGCGTTTCCTCTCTGCCGGGTTTCCCCTCCGGAGATTGCAGTGTCACGACCACCTCTTTTTGCAGCGGCAAATGGTGCGGACAGGCACCAAACACCTGCAACGTTTCGCCCGGCTGCAGCGTGGTTTTGTTCAGCGTCAGCGGCATTTCATCAGGCATCAGCCGGACATTGCGCTCCAGATGTATCGCTGTGCTGCCGCGATTGGTCACCGTGAGGATCTCCCCCTCGGCACGCCAGTCGAGCGAAGGTTTTTCCGTGGCCGCAGCCGCCGTACTGTGCTGAGCGGCAGCGCGTTCTGCGGCCTGAGTCAGACCCGACGAGACAAGCAGGATGACTGACACGGCGAACAGAGCCCCTAAGGTAATTTTCATGAATTGTTGTTCTCCTTAAAGCGGCCCCGCCAGCGCGGAGGGGCCGGATCAGTGGATTAAGGAATCGCCTCCCACAGGGCTGCCACGTCAGCCGGTGCCCAATGGGCCATCGACTTATGAGCCTGCAGGCAACGGTACGTTTTACCCTTGTAGCTCACCTCATTCCCCGGCTTGTAGTCGACGCCAACTTCCCACGCACCTTCTGGCTCAGGCGTCACGCTGCCTTCCTGGGTTTTCACATTCAGCGCCGCGCTGGCAAGCGATGTCTGACCTTTGCTGTTTTCCGCCACTACGGTGTAGCTGTAGGAGGTATTAGCAGTAAGGCCGCTGTCAGCAAACTGCGTGCCGGTAACAGAGTTAACCTTCACGCCATCACGTGAAACGTGATACTTCACGGCACCCGTCACGCTGCTCCACTTGATGGTTAAGTTGGTTTCCCCCGCGCTGTCCAGGCTCAGGCCCGTCGGAGCTGCCGGTGCTGTATCAGACACTTCACCGGTTTTCACTTCAAGAACGTTGCTTGCGCCGGAGATGTTACCCGCCGCATCAAAGGCTTTTACGGTGTAGCGATAGAGCACGCCGCCGAGTTCAATCTGGGTATCTGTCCAGCGGGTATCGGTGGCGGAACCCACGTCAACACCGTTACGCTGAACCTTGTAGCCTTTGACACCGACGTTGTCGCTTGACGGCTGCCAGGCAAGGGTAATGGTCTGCCCGTTATCCATCAGCTTCAGATCTGATGGCGCAGTTGGCGCGATGTCATCCACATCCGGGCGATCGCCGCCGCCCATCTCGTCTGCGCGCTGCTTCATCTCATTGAAGTAATCCACCTGCTGCGAGAGGGAAAGCTGCTGGTTGTTGGAGCCCAGCGTCCAGATGAAGAAGCCGCCGTAGCCCTGCTCTGCCTGCCAGCCCGCACGATTTACGTTATTGGTGCGGCTCTCCACGAAGCGCCCGTTCGGCCCCCACTGGTCGTTGATTGTCTGGCCGAGAACGATTTTGCTTTTGTCACCTACCGCACGGGCATAGTTGGCCATCGCCACATCATATTTGAAGTTCTGACCCGCGTCGTAGGCCATCACGTTGAAGAAGTCGAATACGTCCTTACCTTTGGTCAGCAACGGCAACGCCTCACCGTGGTGGCTTGAGCGAGCCGATTCAACGAAAGAGCAGTTCTCAGTCACGGTATTGGACTGGCAGGATTCCGGATCCGCCCCGACGTGATAAGTCGTGAGGCTGATAAGCTTTTGCGTACCACTTGCTTTCAGCAGTTCGCGCACGCGCTTCGCCAGAGCCAGCACGTTGTCATTCTCTTTTTCCGTCAGACGCGCCACTTTCTCGAAGTCGAAGTCGATCCCGTCCAGCTGTACGGTACCCGCCAACTGGTTCACGCCCATATCACACTGACCATTCCAGTTGGTGTGCAGGCAATCGCCAACCATCTCCTCCGGCTTCAGGTTTTTCTTGTAGACCGGGAAGTCGGTTTTCAACAGCTTGACCAGGTTTTGCGCCAGGGTTTCACGGGTCTGTGCATTGTCCAGATAAGCCCACATGGACTCATAGGTTTCGCCCCCGAAGGCCACCATCATCTTCTTGCCCGGCTGGGCCAGCTTTAACTGGGTCCAGGCGGTGTTGGCGGAAGCCTGAATGTACCAGGGATCGTAAGCCGGCATATCAACGATCTTATCGGAGCTGGCGATCGCGCCGCTGGCATCCCAGCCACCGAAAGAGAGCAGCAGCGTATTGGCCGTCACGTCTTTCAGGGTATCGACAGATTCAGCGTTGACGCCGCCCCAGGAGGTTAAATAGGAAACGGCACGCTGAGCGTCGGCGGCAAATGCCGACTGCGCCAGCAATGCGCCGCTGATGAGTAGAGGTAACGTTAATTTTTTCATTGCATATCCTTGTGAGCGATTTATTAAGCAACGTCCGTTGCCGTCGTCCATTGTGTTATTTATCGCATAAGAATACGTCGGGGATTGCGGATTTCATTCTCAAGAACAGACTCTGAAACAATAAGAAACATCTCCGCGCGGCTTGATAAGAAATTTCTCACCGCCGGTTCCCTTATTCGCCATAAAGAAAAGAGCGGGCACCTGTTTCCTCAGGTTTATTTCAGGAAAAATTCATTCTTTCCCCTTCCCCTTCCCTGATTAAGGACGTTATCTATGAAAATAAACACGCAGGTGTGGCACCAACAGGGTGGCTTCACCTTGCTCGAATTGCTGGTGGTGCTGATGATTATTGCGCTGCTGGCGGGGTTTGTCGGGCCAAAGGTCTTCTCAAACGTGGATTCGGCAAAAGAGAAAACCGCCGTCCGCCAGATGCGATCTTTGGCCGATGCGCTGGCCCAGTATCGCCTTGACGTGGGTCAGTATCCCAGTGAAACCGAAGGCCTGAGCGCCCTAACGGAGAAACCCTCTTCCGCTCAAAACTGGAACGGACCTTACCTCAGTCAGAAAGTACCTGCCGACCCCTGGGGCAATCCTTACCAGTGGCATAACCCTACCCGCGACAAAGAGTCGATTAATGAAGTGGATATTACTTCAAACGGCAAAGAGGGTAAGGTAATTACTTACGGATTCTGATGATGCTCCGCCATTTATTATTTATAGCGGCATTCATCCCCTTATTTTCCGCCAGGGCGAACTGCTGGACAGAGGCCGGAGCGCGTTACGGAATAGAACCCGAGTTATTACAGGCGATCGCCATTGTTGAATCCAATGGCAATATCACTGCGGTGAATAAAAATCGCGATGGCTCACTGGATGTTGGCCTGATGCAAATAAACAGCAGCCATTTTTCCGCCCTGCGTAAATTTCGTATTAGTCAAAAAGATCTCCTGGATGACCCCTGTCAAAGTGTCATGACCGGCGCGTGGATCCTGGCAGGCCAGATCCAGCAGTTCGGCTACACCTGGGATGCGGTGGGCGCCTATAACGCCGGAACGGCCAACACGCCAGCACGCCGCGCGCTTCGTCAACGCTATATAAAAAAAGTGGCTCCGCACTATGCTCGCCTTAAACGGCAGCGGCGCCACGTACAGTCGCCGGAATGAAATCATATACCGTTATCACCCTCACGGAGGGTAAACGCGTCAGCCAGACGGTGCTTGCCACCTCGTCTGACGATGCCGCACTTCGCGTGACGGCCCTTGGAGGGCTGGCGCTCAGCGTGCGGGAAAACCGGGCTCGTCGTGATAAACGCTTCCCGCTGAACCTCTTCCTGCAGGAGCTGATTGCTCTGCTTGAGGCCGGACTGGTGGTGGTAGAAGCCATTGAAGCGCTGCGCGAAAGCAGCCGCGATAGCGTTTCAACGCTGGTGCTGGAGACGCTGGTCAATCGCCTGTACGAAGGCGCGCAGCTCTCGCAGGCTATGTCTGCGCTGCCCGCGTTGTTCCCCCCCTTGCTTATCAACACCGTTGCCTCCTCTGAGCAAACCGGGCATCTGCCGGTTGCCCTTGCGCGCTTTCAGTATTACGAAGCGCGGATGGAAGCGCTGCGTAAGCGAATTAAGGCGACGATGCTATACCCGACCATCGTCATCAGCGCCGGGGGCGCCATTCTGGTGTTCCTGCTCGGCTTTATCATTCCCCGCTTCGCGACGGTCTTCGAGGGGATGAAGTCTCCCTCCACCAGCGCGCAGCTGATTCTCTGGTGGGGAAAGCTCACCCAGCACCACGGCCCGCTGCTGCTGGCTGGATGTGTCGCTGCCGTGACCGGCATTGTCCTTGCAGCGCGCAGCCCGCGTCTTCGCCAGGCCCTGTCTGGCCTGCTGCTACGGCTGCCGCAGCTTCGAGAGCAGTATCAGCTTTCGGTGCTGGTGCGCTTTTACCGCACGCTCGGCCTGCTCTTACAGGGCGGTTTGCCCGCGCCTCAGGCGCTGACGCTCAGCCGCGATGTGCTGCCCGCAAGCCACAGGCCGCAGATTGAACAGGTGATTCAGGATGTGGCCGCCGGAGAGTCCCTCTCCCGCATGCTCGAAGCGCAAAAGCTGACCACGCCCGTTGCCTGCCGCCTGCTACAGGTTGGCGAGCACAGCGGTGAACTGCCCGCCATGTGCGAGCGTATCGCCGCGTTCTACGACGAATCGCTGGAGCGGGCCATTGAAACCTTCAGCAAAATTTTTGAACCGGTCCTGATGATGATCGTTGGCGGCATCGTCGGCCTGGTGGTCTTTTTACTCTATATGCCGATTTTTGAACTGGCTGGAGGACTCCAGTAATGATCCTTTCCACTGCAACCATCCCGGGGGTCGATACGCTTGTCGCCCTCCCTGATGAGGCTCGCTGTCAGGCGCTGAGTGAGCTGCTGGACAGCTTTCCGGATGCCCTTGAGGAAACTGCCGAGGCTCTCGGCCTGATCCCACTGCCCGCCAAAAGCTTCAGCGAAGAAAATGAGGACTTCGCGTCAATCCCACTGACCGAAGCACTCAGCCATCAGGCGCTGCCGCTGCGGCTGGGTGACGCCCTGCACGTCGCGCTGACCGACCCGTTTTCGCTCGCCCTACGACAGTGGGCCTATAGC
The DNA here is from genome assembly GCF_900215375.1 of Enterobacter sp. CC120223-11. Taxonomy (GTDB): domain Bacteria; phylum Pseudomonadota; class Gammaproteobacteria; order Enterobacterales; family Enterobacteriaceae; genus Scandinavium. The sequence goes on from NZ_OBEF01000004.1 coordinate 235,996, forward strand.
CTGAATGCGCTGCCTGCGCTGATGTCGCTCTCCGCACTCAACGCAAGGCTTGAAGCCCTTGGCAAACAGCAGCGAACGCTCGATCAGCTTGAGCAGCAAAACAGCGACGAGAGCAGTGAAGCGCAGTGGCTTGAAATCACTCCAGCGGCAATCGCCAGCGAACCCCATGCGGTCATCAAGTTAGTCAACGCCACGCTGTTCGATGCGCTACAGAGCCGCGCCAGCGATATTCACTTGAGCGCCGTCGCCGACGGATTGATGGTGAAGTACCGCATCGACGGCGTACTGCACGCCATTCGTCATTGCGCTGGCGTCCAGCAGGGGGAGCAGGTGATTTCGCGCCTGAAAGTCCTGAGCTGCATGGACATCTCCGAGCGGCGCATCCCGCAGGATGGTCGCTTCAAGGCACTCATCCTCCAGCGCCCGGTGGACTTCCGCGTCTCCATCGTGCCGGGTATTCATGGCGAAGATGCGGTGCTGCGCGTGCTGGACAAATCCCACGATCAGAACCTGCGCCTGGAAACCCTCGGCTTTGACGAGCACACCCTCTGCGCCATCCGCAGGCTAACGCATCTGCCGCACGGCATGGTGCTGGTGACCGGCCCGACAGGCAGCGGCAAGTCGACCACGCTCTACTCCGCCCTGAGCGAACTCAACGGTGGCGAAAGCAAAATCATCACTATCGAAGATCCGGTTGAGTATCAGCTTAACGGCGTGCTGCAGATCCCGGTCAACGACAAAAAAGGGCTGACTTTCGCCCGCGGCCTGCGCGCCATTCTGCGCCACGATCCGGACATCATTCTGGTGGGGGAGATTCGCGACGGCGAGACCGCAGGCATTGCCGTACAGGCGGCGCTGACCGGCCACGTGGTGCTTTCCTCGGTGCATGCCAACGATGTGTTCAGCGTTCTGGAGCGCTTCCTCTACATGCAGGTGGAGCCCGCCAGCCTTATCTCTGCGCTGAACGGCGTGGTCGCCCAACGCCTGGTACGCCAGATTTGCCCGGAGTGCGGCGAAGCCGCCCCGACGCCCGAAACCCTGCCCAAAACCTGGCACCCCAATCCCTTACAGGGGCTGACGCCACGCTGGCGACAGGGGCGCGGCTGCGAAGCCTGCCGGGGCAGCGGTTATCGCGGACGACTGGCGCTGGCGGAAGTGCTGCATTTCAGCGATGGCATTAAGGAGGCCATGCTGGCCCGCGCGCCGCTGCGCCAACTGCGTCAGGTCGCACTGGAGGATGGCTTTGTCCCGCTGAGCGATATCGCCTTGCGGGCCGTGGCAGAAGGCAAAACCAGCCTTGAGGAGATGAATCGTGTTATCGCTCACTAATAGCTGGTCCTGCGATATCTGGCCTCACGCGCTGCGCCTTCGCCTGGGCGAGCAGATCGTTGCCTGTCACCCGCGGGAAGATGAACCGCTGGCGACAGGGCTTGCGGCTCTGCTGGCCCTACGTAAGCGTGCCCTTCACTGGCGAGACAGCGTGTCTTTTTGCCTGGATACCGACGATTTGGCGTTCGGCATCCAGCCCTGGCAGCCGGGGATCACAACGCCTCAGGAACTGCTGAAGCTGGCGGAGTTACTGGCGATTCGCGAACGCCAGGGCCGCTGGCTGACGCGTTTTGAATCCGCCCCGTTCAGTGAATCAGCCCTGGTGGCAAGACTGAAACAGACGTGCTGGGAAACCCTGCGCACCGTGGCTAAGCAGGAGCGTTTGCGCTTTCTCGGCGTCACGACCCCCTTTCAGCCGCTGCTCAGACAGTACGGCAAAGCGCTGCCGGAAAATGGCCTCTTCGTGACGATCGGGCACCAGCACAGCCGCATTGCCAGCCGTCTGAACCACGCCTGGCATGAAGTGAGCACGCTGGCACTACCCCGCGTGGAGATGCGCCAGCAGCTCAGGATCGTCGCCCGACTGAGCGGGATGGCCGATTACCCGCAGTACGTCATCAATACGGACGATGGCAGGCCTCAAGTCATTCTTCCTCAGGAGAACCGCTTGTGAGACCGCTCTTTTCCCCTACGGCTCCCTGGGCCAGCCGGGCGGTGATCCTGGCCGCGCTGGTGAGCCTGCCGATCGTCGGACTGATAACACGGGAAGCCGTTCATCAACAGGCGCTTACGCAGAAGGTTACGCGGGCTGAACAGCAGCTGCGCCAGCGCCAGCAGATGCTGGACAAGCTGCACGAGACGCAGAAGCGTCGCGCACGTCAGTCACATCAGCTCAATGCCATTCCCCCGGCCATTCGCCTGATGGACAGCGTCGGCAGCGCGATGTCGCCGGAGATTGCGCTGTTAAACATTGATATCAATCCTTCGCAGCGCGACGTGCGGCTGACGGTCAACGCCACCAGTCTGCCCGCGCTGCTGGCCTTCAGCGAGCGCCTGCAGCAGCTCCCTGCCCAGGTGGTGCTGGAGAACCATCGCCCTTCATCAAGTGAAGCGAGCGGCTGGCCGCTGGCGGCAAGCCTGGATGTGCACTTTGTTACGGAGGAAGCCCATGCGACGAAAAAATAACGTAGCGGCGCTGCGCTGGCAGAGTGCGGTGCTCGTCGGGCGGACAGGAAAAATCCCACTGCTGCTGGGCTGTCTGCCCTGCGGGCTGCTGGCGTTCTGGCTGAGCAGCATGGCTCCGCAAAGTGACGTGCAGCGCCAGCAGCTGGAGAGGCTCGAGACACGCCTGGCGCTGCCGTTGCCAAAGAGCGAGGGGCAGCCAGAGCCGCATACCTCCATGAGCCAGAGCGAGTATCAGATGGCGGGCCTGGTGTTCGACAAGCTGCAGCAAAGTGGCCTGCAGGTAGAGGCCAGCCGCTATCAGCGGGAAAACGGCCCCGAGGGTGCGGCCCTGCGTCTCGACATTCCGCTGAAGGGGGAATACCTGCCGCTGGTGGAGGCGCTGGAGTCACTGAGCCGTACTCTGCCTTTGCAAATAGGGCAGATAACCCTGCGCCGCTCCGCAGTGGTGGAAACTCAGCTCGACGCTACGCTACAGCTGCATCTGTACAAGGAATTGCCGTGAAGCTCCCCCGCTATTTGCAGGCCGCGCTGGCCGCCACCGTCATCGCCGTCATCTGGAGCCAGTTTGTCGATGACGAGCCTTTGCCTGAGGCGGCCTTACTGGCCCCAAAAAACACCTTACCCTCAGCAAAGTCAGCAGTCGAGCCACTTTCCCGCCAGGCGCCGGGGCGTGCCGACCTGTTTGCCTTTGCACAGTCAGACAAGGCTTCTGAACCCACAGACGCCACGCCTCACGAGGAACCACAGCCACATACACCTGAGCTGCCGCTGAAGATCCTCGGCGCATGGTGGCGTCATCACCAGCGCACCCTTCTACTGACCGACGGCACGGAGACATGGCCTGTCTGCCGCGACTGTCGCGCCGAGGGGAAAATCTGGATTGGCAGCGAGCCGGTCAACGGCTGGATTTTAAAGGCGGTGGCCCAGGACCACCTTCTGTTTGAATGGCGACTCACCCACGCCGAGCGCAGGCTCGAGCTGGGGGATCTGCAATCGGAACCGACACGATAATCATGAAAACTAAACTTATTTTTGCCCTCATTACGCTGTGCTCACTGATGAGCGGCTGCGCACAACAGGCCCCCACGCCCGCCAAGCCTGGCGTAACAGCCTCGCCCGAAGTGCTTATCAAGCGCCTGAAAGAGATCGATCAGCAGCGCATTGCCGCCCCGCAGGACGTCTCCCTGCGCGCTGAACAGGCGGATATCACACAAAAGCTGGTTAACGACTACCTGAAGAGCGCAGACCAGGCCCTCCGGCAGAACAACCACACCCTTGCCGCACAGCGCTGGCAGGACGCCCTGGTTTATGAACCCGGCAACCTGCGCGCACGGCAGGGGCTGCAAAAAATCAACGCGCGCCGCGCGCTGGACACGCTCTATCAGAGTGCCGTCAGCTACAGCCAGCGCGACCCGGCAAGGGCGCTGCAAAAAGTACAGCAGGTGCTGGAAGAAGACCCTAACTGGCCGCAGGCGCGGGCGCTGCGCGATCACCTGCTGCGGGAAGTCGCCCGGATCAACCAGCCGGAAAACCGCCTCAATCGCGAGCTTCAAAAGCCGGTTTCGCTTAACTTCCGCGAACACAGCCTGTTGGCAATCTTCAACACCATCAGCCAGATGACCGGGGTGAATATCATCTTTGATAAGGATATTCCGCCCACGGCCACCGCGAGCCTGATTGCCAGAAGGACAACCGCCGAAGACGCCATCGACGTGCTGCTGCTCTCAAACAGCCTGCGTAAAAAAGTGCTTAACGGCCATACGCTGCTGATTTACCCGGCCACCCCGCAAAAAGAGAAGATTTACCGGGATATCGTGGTGAAAACGATCTTTCTTGGGTACGCCAAAGCGAAAGAGGTGAATGTCGCCCTGCGTAACATGGTGAAGCTCAAGGATGTTCACGTGGACGAACGCACTAACTCGGTGACCCTGCGCGGCTCTAAAGAGAGCGTGGAGAAAGCCGAGCGCCTGCTGGTGACCCTCGACAGACCAGAGGCGGAGGTGACGCTTGCCGTCGAGGTGCTGGAGGTCAACACCAGCGACATCGAAGCGTTGGGCATCAATCTGCCGCAGAAGATAACAGCAGGGTTAGGCAAGAGTGAAGGCGATAAGGGAGAGAGCAGCGGCCTGCCAATCAATGACATCAACAGTAACCACGTCCGCATCAATGTCGACAATATGTCCATCGACCTGAAAAAGGTGCTGGGCAATGCCCGGGTGCTGGCTAACCCGCGGATCCGGGTGAAAAACAACAAGAAGGCGCTGATCGATATCGGCGAAACTATCCCGGTGCTTACCAGCAACGTCCAGGACGGTTTTACACAGCAGAAGGTCGAGTATCAGGACGTTGGCCTGAAGCTGGAAGTCACGCCGGATATCAGCATGGATGACAACATCTCCATGGACGTGAAGTTTACCCTCAGCAGCCTTGGTACCGCCGAGAAAGGCGAAAAGGGCACAGTCTATTACCGCACTAACAAACGCGAGGCCAACACCACCCTGAGCAGCCTGAACGGCGAAACGCAGATGCTGGCAGGGCTGATTAAGCAGGATGAAAGCGATACAGAAAGCGGAACCCCATTGCTGAGCGAGATCCCCGGCCTGGGCCGGTTGTTTGGCAGCAAAGGGCATAACAAACAGCGCACGGAAGTGGTCCTGCTGATTACGCCAACCATCGATCGCTACCTCGATCTGCCCGGCAGCCACGTCAGCACGATTGAGATGGGCAGTGACGACCTGACCGGGGACGCCATTCAGCTTCGCGGTATCCCGACGCAGGAGAGCGAACCTGGCTTTAACGCGCCCGAACTTGCCCCTCCGGCGCACTTCCCTCCCCGCACGGCCACACTGCCACCGCCGGTGCTGGACGACAGCGCCGTGCTGAGCGGAGTGCGGTAATGAACAGTCAGCGGGGGTTTACCCTGATTGAGATGATCGTCACTCTCGGCCTGCTTGGCACGCTGGCGGCGGCGGCAACGCCGCTGGTGCGTCACTATCATCAGCAGCAGCAGGAAATCGAGCTAAGGGAATCCTTACGAACCCTGCGCGACGCGATTGATCGCTATCATCAGGCGAGCCTCGACGGGCGGATTGAGAAAAAGGCCCGTGAGTCGGGCTATCCGCCAACGCTCAAGGCGCTGACGGAGGGAATCATCGACCAGACTAACCCCAACGGCGGGCGGATCTACTTTTTGCGGCGCATCCCGCGCGACCCGGTGTGCAACTGCCAGGGGCGCAGCGATGAGGAGACATGGCGACTGCGGGCCTCAACTCAGCCGCCCGGTGATTTCAGCGGCGGAGGCAAAGACGTATATGACGTCATCAGCACCAGTACGGCCAGTGGTCTCAACGGAGTGCCCTATGCGCAATGGTGAGAAAGGATTTACCCTGATTGAGCTGCTGGTGGTGATGGCGATCATCGCCACCCTGATGACGCTGGTGGCCCCGCGCTTCTTTCAGCATGCGGACCGGGCAAAAGAGGTGGTACGGGAGCACAATCTGAACGCCCTGCGCAGCGCTATCGACCACTTTCGCCGGGATCGCGTTGTCGGCCCCTACAGCCTGGATGAGCTTATCGACGCAGGTTATCTGCGTGAGATGCCTCTGGATCCGCTGACTAACCGCCGGGACGTCTGGGAAGCGAAAACCGACGATGACGGCCAGATTGTCGACGTGGATGTGCCCCCCGGGAAGCCTCGCGAGACGTTTCATGACAGCTACTGAGCGCCAGGGCGGGTTCACCTACCTGCTCCTGCTGGTCGCAGTCTCGGTGCTGGCATTCTCATTGCTGAAAACTCAGGAAGTGCGGCAAATGCGCTACCGGGAACAGCAGGAGGCCGAGCTGCTGTTTCGCGGCGAGCAGTACCGGGCCGCCATCACAGCCTATCGGGCAGCAGCTAACGGCTGCTTTCCAGTGCGCGTCGAGCAATTACTGATCGACAAGCGAGGGCCGACAAGACGTTTTCACCTGCGTCAGGCCTGGCCCGACCCGCTCACCAACAGCAAGACCTGGGGGCTTATCTACGATCCCCAGGGACGCTGGATTGGCGTGCGCAGCCTCGGCAAGGGCACGCCACGTCGTAAAACGGGTTTTAGCCACGACGTAGAAACCTTTAAGAAAGCCAAAAGCTATTACGACTGGACGTTTAAGGTGGAGAGCGACCCGCAGGCACCGATGCCACGGGCATGTGGGCGGTGAAGAAAGTGAAAAGGGGCTGCAATATTTCCTTTGCAGCCCCTGCCTGACCATCGAGTAATGCCGGACTCACTCCTTTAGCTAAGCCTGTCCACCGGTCAGGGTTACATTAAGTTGATTTAACGTTTCTACCAATCACAGCTACTGGAACCGGTATTTTTAAAGGTTTTAGATTCAGTCGCTCCTCTGACTCCGTCTTTGTTTACGGGAGTCACATAGAGAGTCACCTCTCCCCAATACCCTAAAGTCACTCCCTGAACGTTTGATACGACATTGCCTGCCCATTTCCACTGGAAGATTGTGTTACCTTCATCGGCTCCTCCATTAGCATTGAAAGTATAGTTAGCGGTGATTCTGTTACATGCCCCGGTTTTGCCGTTGTATCCGAGATTTGTAGCAGAAGGAACTGGTTTAGGCCTGATGGTGACAGCACTACTAAAGATCTCAACACCGGTCACAGATTGCTCAGAACCTTTAGGCGTTACGCCAACACGCACATCGTAACCTGCATAGGAACTATCCACGCGGAAGCTCCTTTGTGTCGCATCAGATTTTCCTGCAGCAGACCAGCTTCCGGATGAGCCTGAACTCCTGTAGTACCACTGATAGCGGGAGTCGTCACTACCGGTGCCCTGAGCGTCATACCCCGTATAGCTTGCTGTCACTGTCGTGTCGGGTTGGACAGTTCCCTGAGGTGAGGTGCTCACAGAACCAATCTTAGGTGTGCCATAGACAGACGCAGAGCGGCTGAACACTTCGGTGCCCGTTACAGACTGAGCGCTACCTTTGGGAGTGACGCCAACCCGTACGTCATAGCCTGCATATGAACTATCCGGCGTAAAGACTCTTTGTCGGGCATCAGATTTTTGTGAGGCAACCCAGCTTCCGGATGAGCCTGAAACTCTGTAGTACCACTGAAAACGGGAATCGTCGCTGCCCGTACCCTGAGCGTCAAAGCCAGTGTAGGTTGCGGTCAGCTTTTCCCCAACAGAGAGCTTCGTTTTATCAATACTCACCGAAGTAATTTCAGGTACTCCTGACTGAACCACGTCAGTTTGCGATGAGGTCGCCGTGTGCGTTCGTTTCGAATCGGAGGCGTTCGTTGCCGTTACGCTAGCCGAAATACGCTTCCCGGCATCCTCTGGTTGCGTGGTATACGTATCTCCCGTTGCGCCAGAAATCGCTACCCCATTGCGCAACCACTGTGATGACGTATTGACAGTGATCGCCCCGTTATAAGTGATCTTTTCTCTAACGTTAATCGTATCCCCGACCAACAAATCAGACATTTTACTGAGTGTGACGTCGCTGACCGTCGGCGTCCCTGACGTGATAGCCCTGGTCGAATTGGATGTTTTACTGCCTTGTTTCCCCTTAAGATTTGTCGCTGTCACTTTGACTGAGAGTGTGGAACCAATGTCTGCACTCACCGGGGTATAGTTCACGCCTGTGGCCCCCGTAATGGCACTTCCCCCTCTCAGCCACTGGTATGTCAGCGTTGCAGTGCCGCCACCGTTTTCGCTCCAGCCAGCCCCGGCAGCCAGTTTATTGCCGGTCCAGTATTGTCCGGTGGCATTCACCGTCGCGCTGGTTATCTCCGGTACACCTGATTGCACCGCAGCGCTGGCAGGAGAGGTGTCCTGTCCTTTTTTACCCGCGCCGTTGGTGGCGATAGCCATTGCCGAAACGGTTGCGCCGATGTCTGCCGCTTGCAGCGTATAGCTGTTACTTGCCGCAGGTGCCGCGATGGCTGTCCCGTTGCGCAGCCATTGCCATGTCAGGGTTGCTCTACCGCCCCCATTTTCGTTAACGTCCGCGCTGGCCATCAGGCGATCGTCTACCAGCGGTGTCGACGATCCTGTGGAGGTGTATCTGGTGTTGCTGACCACCGGACTGCCCTTGAGCTGGACGCTGTCATCCCCCTTATGGCTTGCCACGTCGGCGGTGGCTTTAATGCTCCCGCCGCTTGTGGTCAGAGTCACCACCATTTTCCCCGTTCCGCTGTTATCGGTGCTCTCATCTTTCGTGGATGACGAAATCAGCGCAGGATTGTCGACGCTCCAGGCGATCTTTTCGTCAGGTACGGCAACGTTCAGCCTGTCCGTCGCCGTTGCGGTAAAGGTGATGGTTTTCACATCGTCCACTTCCACACTCTCGGCATCAGCGCTGACAACCACTTTCGCCACCTTACCAACAACCCGCTCCGTCAGGTCAGAGCTTCCAGAACCTTGATTTCCCGCAGCGTTAGTCGCCGTAACATAGAGATAGATCATCCTGCCGGTATCGCCTTCTGTCAGGGTGTAGGTGCTCCCCGTCGCCAGGCTAATCCCTGCCGATTCCGATCCCGTGTCGTAGGCCCAGTGATACGCCCAGGTCACCGCACCGCCGCCGTTTTCATTGGCTTTCAGTTCAGCAATGCCAAGCGTATCGCCGACTTTCAGCGCACGGGTTTTCGTCAGGGTCACAGTGGTAACTTCGGGGATCCCCTTCAGCACAATCGATTTATCGCCTTTTTTGCCGTCCACCGTTGCCGTCAGTTTTACAGTTCCGCCCATTTTTTGCGCTTTAACGGTCAGCGTGCCTTTACCCTGAGCGTCAGTGATGAGCGTTTTACTGCCCTCTTCAATGAGCGAAGGCTCATCGACTTGCCAAAGGATATTTTCGCGCGGAACTGGCTGCTTCCACTTATCTTTTGCCTCCAGGGTAAACGTCACGCTGTCGCTTCCGTTGGCGTTGATCGCATCTGCCGTGGCCGTGACATCAACGGTATCCACATGACCAATGACGGCTCGCGTGCTGTCAGACTGCCGGTTGTCTTTATTTCCTGCACCGTTCGTGGCCGTTACGTAGACAAAGATTTTCGCCCCGGCATCAGTCTCTTTCAGGGTATAGCTGCTGCCTGTCGCCCCGCCAATACCACCGGAATACGAGTCAGATTCGCGCCCCCATTGATAAGTCAGGGCCACATCGCCACCGCCATTCTCCTCGACGGCAACCTGATCAACTCGCACCACATCCCCAACTTTCAGCGCATCACTCTTCTCCAGCGTTACGAGTTTAATGACCGGAATACCCTTCAACGAGACGTCACTGCTATCCGTTTTGCCACCAATATCAGCAGTAATACGAAGCCCACCGCCCAGATTTTTGACCGTCAGCCTGAGCACGCCTTCACCATTGTCGTCGGTGAGATCGTCCTGCGACGTGACGGTCACCAGTTCAGCCTGGTCGACTTTCCAGGTCATTTTTTCCTCAGGCACCGCGACGCCATTTTTATCCTTCGCCACAGCGGTGAAGGTCAGCTCGCTGTGACCATCGGCGTTCACGCTACTGCTGCTCGACGTAACAACCACCTGGTTGATGAGGCCAATAATCTTGTCCGTTTTCCCGGACGCCTTGTCGCCCCGATTGCCTGCACCATTCTGCGCCCAACTCAGCACCGCCATTTGCGCCCCGGTATCGGCTTCCGTCAGGGTGTAATGATCGGAGGTAGCACCACTGATTAAGGATCCATCCCGTGTCCACTGCCAGCTCATGGTCACCGGCCCACTGCCGTTCTCCTCAACCTGATAATCCGCCACCCGCAGGGTCTCCCCCACCTTCAGCTTATGCATCCTGTCAAGGGTGACGCTGGTCACCACCGGGATACCGTTCAGGGCAATTTTGGCCTGTTTACGCTGCCCTTCGATTTCCACGCCAATATCAGCCTTTCCTCCGAGCGAGGCCGTAGTAAAGCGCGCGGTGGCTATACCCTCTTTGCTCGTTGTGATGATTTGATCGCTCAGCGTACCGAACTCAGCAGGCGGCGCAGTCCAGGTCACGCTGGCGTCCGGAACCACATTTCGGTGAGCATCGCGAGCGATCGCGGTCAAAATGGCACTGTTGCTGCCGTTGGCGGTGAGCGTATCCTGCGAGCTGCTCAGCTCAACGCTGTCCACCGTCCCAACCAGCACCTGAAGTTTTTTGGTGCTTTTACCTGCACTCACCTCAACTTCTGAAGGGGCAACCTCGGGCACGATCACCTTCGCGGTCACCTGCCCCTCAGGGTTGCTGTCACCGCTGGCCGCGCCGCTGAACTGGCCGCCTTTAATTTGCCACTCAATGGCGTTCTTGCGGGAAACCACAGGGTTATCAAAGCGGTCGAACAGCTCAGCGCTGACGTCCACCGCGCTGCTGCCTGCCACGGCACGTTCCGGCACGGTAAGCTCTGTGCGTGCCACGTCGCCTGCCGTCAGCGTGACCGGCGGAGCGGCGACATGCGCGTCACCAACATCAACGCTGACGTTCCATCCGTCAGCCACCTTCTGGGGTGCCGTCAAAGTCATTGAGGCGTGCCCCTGGTTATCCGTGGTGCCGTTGTACGTATCGCCATTGCTTTTCCAGATAACCGCCGTTGGCACGGTGAGCGGGGCACCATCCTGATCCGTTACCCGAATAGCAAAGTCCTGCGTCGTGGCGACTTCAGCCGTCGCGGGGATTTCAGTAAACTCCGTGGACAATGCCCGGGCGAAATCGACAGTGAGCTTCATCATTTCGCGCTGCGTCGAACCGTCGTCATCGCCAGCGCTGGCGTTGCTGAACCCAGCTGTGGCAGGGGTGAGCGAGGCTTCTATCTGATCCTGCCCCTCAGCCATAATCCCTTCCATTTTCACCAGCGCCTGACCGTGCGCGTCGGTCCGCACGCTGTTTTGCGACAGCTTGCCCAGCACGTTGGTGCTCTGCCAGTGAACCCACTGGTCCGCCAGCGGCGCGCCTTTATCATCTTTGACTTCCGCGACCAACAGCAGTGCGCCGTTGTCGTGGGCAAAGAATTTCACGCTGCCATCTGACCGAATTTCGCCCGGCGTCAGCAGGTGGTCGATACGTAACGCAGTCAACGTCGCGCTGCCGGAGATTTCCGCGGTACCTGCTTCACCACTGACGCCTTTCTTGTTCACTGGCGTGACCTGGAACACCAGTGTTTTCGTCATGTCTTCGGCGCGCACTTCCCAGTTCGCGCTGCCTTCTTTGAGCAGCTTCCCGCTGGCCTTATCAATCCAGCGAAGCTGTGTTTGGGCCGGATCTTCATCTTCCCCTTCGTTGCTGTCGTAGCGGTAGCTGCCCGTCAGGTTCTGGCCCGGAGACATCTCTCCGGCGATCGCCACTTCGGTCACCGATGGCGCAAAATCACCCGGCGTCACGGTGAGGTGGTAGCTTGCGGAGCTGAACACCTCACGATTCCCCGTCGGAGACGTTTCGGTGGCGGTGACTGTCACTTCGCCGCGCTGTTTCGGCGTGACCAGCCCACTGACCTCATCCACCCCGGCGATGGAGACGCTGGAGGAGGCATAGCGCACCACGCCACCCTTCCCGCCTTTCACCGCATGGCGCATCGGCACGCCCACCGGCGTGGATTTTTCCGTTGGCGTGAAGTACAGCCGCCAGTCTTTCTCTTTCTGCTTATACGCCAGCACGATGTTGTTATTGCGGGTGACGAATTCCGTGCGGGACTGCATCAGCGAAGGCATCGCCGTGGCCTCATCGGCAGAGAGCATCTGCGAAAGCTTGCGACCAAACTCCCAGTGGAAGTTCAGGCCGACGCTGAAATTGTCGCTCTGACCGCTGATAAAGCTCTGCTCCGCGTTAACGCTCAGCAGCGGAACAGGTTGCCAGTTCACGCCGAGCTTCAGGCCGTGCGGATTGCTGCTTGCCTCGCTGCGGCTGCCGTTCACATCAACCTTATCGCCGTACCACTGAAACCAACCGACAGTGGCAGAAACATGCTGCGAGAGCGCGGTATCAACATTGATATCCCAGCCGCGGGCCGCACGTTCATACAGCTCGTAGCGGGTCGGATCGTCGTTGAAGACGCTGTCGTCAGAGTGACGCCATCCGCTGACGGGCAGATAGTAGTTGGCGGAGGTGCGCACCCTGTCACTCCAGAGCTCGGCCCCCAGCCCCATCCGGCTGTGGTGCCGCGTAACGTCCTGGTCGAAGAACAGATTGCCGCCCGCGAGAAGATGTGGCGAAAAAGTATGTCTCAGCCCCAGGCCGAGATTGAGGATGTTGCGGTCATTCCAGCGATGGGCGCTCATCTGGGTGAACAGGATGTCGTCCTGCCAGATTTTAACCGGCCAGAGAAAATCCAGCCCCGCATCGCGGCTGTCGCTGTTGCCAAGGCCTACATCGGCCGTTACCCGCGCTTTACCGCCGGTGTGATTCAGCCAGCTTTCAACCTCCTGCGTCAACGCGGCGTTGACGGCGCTGTTGGCGGTGGAGCGCAGTGCATTGCCCGCCCCGCTCTGCTGAGCGCTGCCCCACGCCGCGGCCATCTGGTCACGCAGCCGGTCAGCGTCCTCGTCGGTGTCAGCAGCCTCGGTCGTGCGGGCTTCATTTCCCTGCGGCACGATGATCCACTGGCCCGCCAGCACCTTCATCTGCTCGGGGGATTTAACCCGCTGATTCAGCTCAAGCAGTCCGGCAGGCGTCGTACGCCCGCGAAACGCGACGTCGTCCAGAGACGCTTTGTCATCAAGCTTCACCAGAGTCACGAGGATATCGAGCTGGCTTTTTGGCCCGGACGCGGGCAGCAGCAGCCACTCATTCAGCGTCAGACCATACTGCTGCGCCAGCGCCTGCTGATTCAGCTCCAGGCCCTCTACTTCCGGCGCTTTCTCGCGCTCAATTTCCTGCCAGCTTTTGAAGAGCGGCTTATGATAAAGAATAAAATGGCGGGGTTGTTGTTCCGTCACATCCGGCGCGGTATTTGCCCGTGCCCCTGGCGGCAAAGTGAGAAGCAGAACGGAAAAAAGATAATGCGATAAAATTATCCAAACGGATAAGCGCTGGCGCAAAGAATAATGAGATTGGCTGGACATAGAAATCTACCCTGAAATGAATTCCGCGTTTTTCTAACGCTTGGTTCATTTAGTAGACATGCAATATACAGCGGACTCCATAGTGCTTTAAGGAGTTATTCGTGAGTATTTAAAGCGCGCGACAATCAGAATCATCCTATTATCTTAACTATTGCAAAAAAGAGTGTTTTGACCAAAAAAAAGCACCCGTTGCTCAGCGTAGTTCTATCCCGATGCACGCTGCGGGTGCAGAAAAGTTACAGAGGAAATGAGTAACTTACGGGGTCTAGCTTACTTCAGTGCGAGGCCTCACAGGCCACCTCAGGAAAATTATCCGATTAATATCAGGAAAATCAGAGAATCCCCCACTCACTTTCAGGGAGGCTTAGGATATTGCAGTCAGGGCTTATTCACCCCGGGTATTTTTCTTCATGTAGCAGAGCTACCTTTCAATCGAAATTATATTTTTCGTGATTACAATGAAGCCTGCTTATCAACTCTGAAAATGGAATCTGATATTTCGTTAATAATGAATTTAAAACCTGGAAAAACCGAGCAATTAATTCCATTCATGCTTAACCCCCTTCTTTATTTCATTTTCGATGGCATCCAACCCCGCCCTTCACCAGAAGATTATTCTTAATTTCCCCCAACAAAAGCCAAACCGTTTCTTCAAAAAGAATTTTCTCAATTGCTTATTCTGCCGTCTCATTCCATTGCCCGTTACGGATCGGTACTGTGTTTTGTCATTATTGATGCACTTTGAACAAGGAAAATGTTCATGTTAATACCTAAGAGAAAAGCTCTGGCGGCCGCTATCGGCAGCCTCGTGATGTCGACCTTCTCCGGCGCCGTATTTGCTCATGGCGCAATGGAAAACCCAAAAGCCCGCCAGTGGGAGTGCCACACTCAGGGCGGTCACTGGAATCCTTCTTCCATGAAAAGCGCCGCCTGTAAAGCCGCCCTGGAGGGCAGCCCGTCCAAACAGGCCGCCTTCGATAACTGGAATGGCTTCACGGGCTTTGCCCCAGGTTCACATACCGTGGCCGAAAGTGATGTGAAAGATGGCATGCTTTGCAGCGGCAGCAATGCAGGGTTTGCAGGCTTTAACTTACCGCGGGCTGACTGGACTAAGACCACAATCCAGCCAGATTCGCAGGGTAAAGTCGGCATGACCTACTACTACACCGCGAAGCACACCCCATCCTTCATTGAGTTTTACATCAACAAGAAAAACGTCGATCCGAACAAAAAAGCGCTGGGCTGGAATGACGTTGAGCTGCTGCAACGTTTTGATATCGGCGCCGGTGACCCGAGCGTTCGCCATACGGTCAACGTGACTATCCCGGAAGACCGTACTGGCACCGCGGTGATTTTTACCCGCTGGCAGCGTATTGATGCCGTTGGTGAGGGTTTCTATAACTGCAGCGACGTCAACATTAAATCCCGCGACGGCTCTGAAGTTCCGGGCGGCGGCGGTGAAGAAGAGGAAGGCGGTGATGAGAGCGGCTGGGTAAGCAAGGGCGACTTTATCACCGAGGCGCATCAGCCTGCCGTCGGTGAACAGGTCCGCTTCCGCCTGATGGGCGGCACCCGTGGCGACAACCTGGTGGATGTCTACCTGAAGATTACCGCGCAGAACATCAACAACAACCAGTGGGTGCTCGAGCTGGGCCGTGAGCTTAACCGCAACCACGGTAACGAACTGCAGATTGGCCAGCAGCAGGCCGACGACACCATCCGCTTTAACGAACAGAAACCACGTTCTAACCAGGTGTTCGTCAGCGACAAAGGCTATGGCTACGCCATTGAGATCGTGAAGAACGCCGACGCGCCTGCCATCAGCCTCGACCGTTACACGCTCGCACCGATTGCCACCACCAACAGTGGCTACAGCTATGCCGTGACCGGCAGCAGCGATAAGTCTGGCGTGACCTGGCAGTGGAAAAACGTCGCGGGCGACAGCCGCATTACTGCCAGCCCGGCAACCCAGGCCAAAACGCAGATCACCGTTCCCGGTGGCGTCCCTGGTGGCACCTCAGCGACCTTCGAACTGACCGGTAAAACCGCCAACGGAGCCACCGGGAAAGCAACGCTGAAGGTCAACGTGCTGGCGCCTCAGGTCGCACCGACTGGCCCGGCAAGCATTGAATCTGATAAAGGTGGCAAGTTCACCGCCAAAGCGAACTTCGACTACAACCAGGGCAGCGTCAGCTACAGCTGGTCACTGCTTAAAGATGGCCGCGAAGTCTCCGGCATTGATCAGAGCGGCAACGTGAAAAGCGGTCTGGCTGCGGGCAGCTACCAGGTCAAAGTCACGGCTGAGCTGGACAACGGTGAACGTAAAGCCAGCGGCACCACCGCCGTGAAGGTGACGGATAAAGAAGAACCGGGTACCGGCGACTACGAAAGTTGGGTGTCAGGTAAAACCTACACTCAGGGCAACACCGTGAGCTGGAACGGCGCGAACTATATCGCGGGCTACTGGACCACTGCGGAGCCGGGCAAAGGTGACAGCTGGAAGCTGCACAATAACGCCAAACCGGTTGCCTGGCTGTCCACCATGGTTTACGTAATGGGCAACGTCGTCAGCCACGATGGAAAAGTATGGAAAGCGAGCGAGTGGATTGGTCAGGGCACTGTCCCGGGTCAAAACGCGAAATGGAAACAGCAGTAATCCCCATAATACCGCCCGGCTAAAGGGCGGATAACGACCTCCTAGTTATCATTTTGGCACCGCCGGAGCCCCTTCTGTCGGTGCCTTTTTTTATTCGGATATCAATGAAACAACAGCATCCACCCCAGCGCCGCCGCGATGGGATAAGGGCCAAAGGCAAACGGCTCACCGGGCTTCACTTTCAGCAGCGCCAGCCCGGCGATAATCCCCAGAACGGAAGACGCGGCAACAATGTCGAGCAGCGCCGCAGGCCCAAGCCATGCGCCGAGCGCTGCCAGCAGCTTCATATCTCCCATCCCCATTCCCTCCTGACCCCGCAGCAGGCGAAAAAGGCGGGAAAGCAGCCAGGGCACGCCAAATCCGGCAATGGATGCCACAAGCGAATCGGGAAGCGCTACGTGGCTTTCACCGCTGGCGGCAAACAGTAGCGCCAGTGCCAGCAGCGGCAGGGTCAGCCTGTCTGGCAGCAGTTGAGTTTCAATATCAATAAAAAAGAGCGGCAACAGCAGCGTGACGGCCAACAGGTTGAACAGGCTCTGCGACGTAATGCCCTGCAGCGTAACGATCGCACAGAACAGCAGCGCCAGTATCCCTTCGACAAGCGGGTAACGACGGGAGATAGCCTGGCCACATTTGCAGCAGCGGCCCCGGAGCAGAAGCCAGCCCACCAGCGGAATGTTGTAGCGTGCCGGAATGGCATGTTTGCAGCGAGGACAGTGCGAGGCGGGCCAGGAGAGTGTCAGAGGCTCACCGTGAAGGATCCTCGGCAGACGCCAGATGATGACGTTGCAAAAACTACCAAAAACCGCCCCAAGCAGGGTAAAAAAAAGAATGAGCATAGGCTCTCCCGAACAAATGATTGTGAAAGGGTTAAAACAGACACCCTGATAATGACGTTGCGGATGCCTCTGCTTCGGTACGGCATCGGTTCAACGATCGGCTACCCTATAAATCAGACGACGACGGCAGGAGAATCATGCTGATGACCCGCACCATACTGCGCTGGGTGCTTTTTTCAGGCCTTTACAGCCTGCTGGCGCTGCTGAGTTTCTACAGCCGTGACGCCTGGAGTCTCTCGACCACGCTGTGGTTTCCTGCCTCGCTGCTGTTCGCCGTGCTGTGGCTGACGCCGATGCGGGACTGGCCGCTGTGGCTGGCCACCGCCGGATTGCTGCATATTTTTGTCGGCGTCTGGATGGGGCGCCCACTGGCGCTGGCCTCTCTCTTTGCGGTATTCGACCTGGCGGTATTTCCGCTGGGCGTTATCGCCTTTCGCTACAGCACACCTCTGCTGCGTCGGGCGCTGGCATCGCACCCGATAGCCAGGGAGCTGGCGTGGATAGCGTTGCTGATGCTTTGCACCTTCTGCGGCAGCGCACTGCTCAGCGTCTGTCTGCTGCTGGCGGGCTATCTTGTCGCGCCGCTGCACCTTATCTCCTGGGCACTGGCGGCATTGACCGGCGTGATAAGCCTGCTGCCGTTTCTGCGTGAACAGCGTGAATCACCGCTGACCCTTCGCCAGTCGCTTAGTGGGTGGCAAACGGCGGCTATTCTCACCGCCAATTTTGTCCTGCAGACGCTGATTTTCTTTACGCCGCTCGGGCTGTGGGTCCAGGGCGTTACCCCGCTGATGATCCAGCTCACTTTGCTGTTGCTCAGCGCGTTCGTGCTGTCCGGTCGGGGGCTTGGCATCCTGCTGATGGTTCAGTACCTGATTGTGGTACTGGCCACGCAGTATCGCGTGGGGCCTTTCTTCAGCCAGACGCCAGCGCTGGTCCCCGCCATGTGGCAGGCACAGTGGTATCTGGTGTTTGCGGCGATGTTGGCAAGTTGCCTGCATCAGTATCAGGCCTGGATGCGCCACCAGCTGTTGCAGGCCGACGGCACCGACGTCCTGATGTCCCGCTTTGCCCGCACGGGCAGCGGCGCGCTCTTTCGCCTGGAGATGCCTGAGGGCACGCTGCGCTGGCAAAGCAGCACGGCAGCGCTTTTTCCCGGAGAGCAGCAAACGCTCGGCACCCTGGCCCTGCTGGAGGCTCACTGCGATACGCCGTTTATGTCATGCTTCCAGCGGTGGTATGCGACGCAGAGTGAACCGCTGTTCGAGCAGGAGCTCTGGATGCAGCAACTGAATGGCCAACAGGCTCACTGCCTGCTGGCCATTTTGCGAGTGTCCGGTGAACCCTGGCTCACGGGTGGGCTAAGCCAGTACCCGCACAGGACTCATCACCCTGACGCACCTACAGCATGCGACGAAGGATCTCCGGCTTACCGCTGAGCGTGTATTTCACCACTGCCGTCACGTGTGCCAGCAGAATGACGCCCAGCAAAATGCAGCTGTAGCGGTGGATCGTAAAGAAGAACTCATTGATCACCGGCACGTTGACTGGCCGGGTGACCGGCAGCAGGCCAAACAGGTGATAATCTTTTTGCAGCATCAAAAAACCGCTGATCAGCACCACCAGAATGGTCAGATAGAAAACCTCATGGACAAAAACCACCAGCTGCTTCTTGCGCCGCGAGATTGACGCAGGCCACTCCACCGACGGGCGGAAGAAACGCCAGGCAAAGCGCACCAGCATAATCGGCGTCGCAATCGTGCCAAGGGACATATTCAGCACCGAGAAGAAGGTAAACCAGCGAGTTCCTTCCAGCGCGTGCAGGAGGTAGCCCATAAACATGGCATAGATAATGACCGCGGCCACCAGCCAGTGCAGGACACGGGTGAAGCTGTCATAGCGTGCAGGATAAGTTTGCATACTCAAAAACCTTAATAAGAGAGATTCAGCAAAATGGCCCCTGACGGAGCCATTCGGGTTACTCGGCAGCCCACAGGTTCACCGCCCGGTCAGGAGCCCAGTGGCTGGCGGCGGTATGCGCATAGGTGCAGCGGTAAACCTTGCCATCGTATTGCACCTTGTCACCCACCTCGTAGACTTTGCCCTCCGTGAAGGCACCGATCTGATCCGGTACTTCTTCCTCTTCTTCGTCATCCGTGGCCGGTATCGTCACCAGAACAGGCTGGCTGGGCGTTGCAAAATTGTTCGCCTCGTCATAAGCAATCACCGTGTAGCGATAGGTTTCGCCTGGCTTAAGCCCTTTGTCCTGCCAGCCGGTGTTGGCGGTCTCGCCAACTTGCGTGAGATCGCGCCAGACGGTGTAACCCGCCACACCGACGTTATCACTGGCAGGCTGCCATTCCAGATTCACGCGGCCCTCTGAGTAAACCGCCTTCAGGCCCTGCACCTGCGTCGGTGCCTGGGTGTCCTCTTTGTCATCCGGCACGTTGCCTTCTAGCAGGTCCTGATAGCGGCTTAAAAACTCGTAGCCGTAGTGCTGACCACTTTTCGTGGTGCCGTTATCCCAGTTGATCGACCAGGTCATCAGCCCCTTCACCGGTTCGTTGTTGGCTGCCAGACGAGCCATCGCGTTGTACAGGCTCTGAGCATCTTTGACGTAACCTGAGCCTGCCGCATCGGCGTTAGCAGGCAGGCCGATCACCAGCTTGTTGGCGGGGATCTGCACGTAGCCGCGGCTGCCGTTGGCAAGGCTGTCGGTCAGATAGTAGAGAAACAGCTCTTTGTGTCGGGCGCTGGTGCCGCCCTCCGCTTCCTGCGGCAGCCACCAGGCGCCGACCTCAGCAACTTCTTCCGGCTTGTCGATATTCACCCCATCACCGGCCTGGTTGTAGTACTGCGGTGCGATGAAGTCGTAAACACCGGCCAGGTTTTGCAGGTAGGCTTTATAGTTCACGCCGCGGTTTGCCTGCAGATAAGGGAACTCAGGCGCCATACTGATGATGAAATGCTTCCCCTGCTGCTGGTAATGCGCACGCACGATTTTCAGCGCCGCTGGAATAACGGTGCTGTTGTTCGCAGCGGCGATCGCGTCCTGCTCCAGATCGATGTCCAGCCCGTCAAAGCCGTAGGTTTCCACCAGGCGAATAATTTCGTTGGCTAGCGCCTGCTCCTGCCCTGCGCGCAGCTCAATATGCGCCTGAGCACCGCCAAGTGAAATCAGAACGGCACGCCCCTGAGCGTTCAGCTCTGCCACTTCGGCACGGAAGGCTTCGTCACTGGTGTTGTAAGGTCTGAAAGTCGGGATGTTGTCGGTTTGCCCCTTCATGACCTTCATAAAGGCAACGTTGACGACGTTAAAGCCTTTCGGCACTTCACGCAGGGACATATCCGAAGGCAGGCCGCCCTGATATCCACGCGCTTCATCTATCTCTTCGGGGTTAATACCCCAGTTATGCCAGTAGCCCACCAGAATCTTTTTCTGGCTGATATCTGGCATTTCAGAGGCCGCATCCTGGAACGCCGCGTGGCTGAGCTGGCTCGTGAGCATACCGCCCAGCATAAGGCTCAGGGCAATGGCATTTAAACGGCGATTTTTTTTCTTCAACATATTCATCCTGTCATGTTGTCAATGAATTTTCCCCCACAGGGTAGGAGATTGTTTTTCGACAAAACAGAAGAATGCCCGTGTTGAACATCAGACAGCGTTCACATCGACCAGGAAATATCTGCTCACCCTGCGTCGTGGTTATTTATACTCACACATCATGACCCAGTTATCATTAATCATCACCAGCCAGTCATCACGATTAATGGGTTTAAACAGCAGCGTTAAATCCTGATTGCCTTCACTTATCAAAAACGTTTTCGCAGGCAGCTGATCGCCCACTGCGATATTTATTGCAGCGACTTTGCCGTGAACCACATTGGCTTTGCGTCTGACATTATCCAGGACCAGCGTTCGGTTAAATACCTTGTTACCGTCAGCGTCTGAGCGAATACCAAAGAGCGTCAGGCGCGACAGTTTCGGCCACCAGGTAATCACGCCATTAAAACGATAAGGTCGCAGGCTCTCATCAATAAAATGCCCCTCACGAATAACGCTGGTGCAGGGTTCTGTCGGGGTGCTTTGCGCATCAAAATAGTGCCAACTGAGCCAGGCCAGAGCACCACCTAAAAAGAGCGCGCCGGTGACGGTCAGTACGAAGAGTAATAGTCGTAATTGCATTTTCCCTCCTTAGATAATTCTCCTTCACACTGAGCAACAAAGACTTTTGGCCCGTTGGTGGCGATATAAACGTTATTGATGCCCTCAGGGACTTCACGCTGCTTTTGTTCCAGCACGGAGCGATCGATGCTGCGTCGCGAGGAGAAATGAAAGGTCACCCCGTTAATCACCATGCTGTCCTGAAACGCCCGGGGGGCTTCCCTCATTGCGGGTACGATGGCCGGCGGCAGCAGAATCAACGCCAGACAAACGCCCAGCAGCAGCCTGTTGGCAAGCTTATTGGCTGGGGCGAGGCTCGCCGATGCAGGCTCCTCCGGCAAACCTGAGAGAACACAGTCCGGATGAGGTTCAGCAGCATCGCACTCGCTCTCTGTCGCGTCCCCGACCGCAGCCTCAGGTGCAGTTTCCGGCACTAACACCAGCCCATAGCGGGGAATCGTTTTGATAATGCTGCCCGGCAGGCCTGCAAACTGCAGCTTGCGCCTCAGCATTTTGATCAGCTGATGGTAGCTCGACTCGCTGACGATAGTGCCCTGGCTGTGCCATATCTCTTCAAAGATGGTCTCTTTTTTACATTTTCCGCTAATGATGAGTTCGAGCAGACGCCGCTCATTTGGCGTCAGATGAATATCTCCCTCCTCCCGGCTGGTCAGGCATGATTTCTCCGGCACGAACGTGACGGTAGATGAAAGAAAAATCTCTTCGCGATCCACGGGAAAGTCCTGGTAATTATCTGACTAACGGTTCAGGTACGAAAATGAAATACCTGTAATATTTATGAGACAAACGTAATCGGTATTATTCATGCTGATGCTGCAGCGACTCGCCGTTATGAATAAGGGGTTACCGTAACAACATCCCCCTACAATTGGTAGTGTCACTCTTTAGCGCCCGATTTTTATTCATGAGTTTTCTGAGCGCGACAGGTCATTACCCTGAGTTTATTATCAGTTTTTTATATTCAAAACCTGATAATCAGCCCATCACGCCGAGAATAGGGGAAAACATTAAGCAGAAGTTTCTTAAACCCTCAGGGCAGTTCCGGTATCCAGGCAAGAGACTTCCACTACTCAGGAAAAAATCCGTCAGGCAGAGTGTGAGAATAATAGTGATGGTCCTGTGCCCTGAAGTATCTGTGTTATGTTGTTTGGGCTTTATTACTGCATGCTTATTATTCCAGACAGAGGATGGTTGGAGTTTTATGGCTATTTATCTTTTTTCAGACGATCACTATTTTTCTTTCGGTCTGACCCGGCTGTTACAGAAGGAACATCTCACGCTGAAATGCTACAGCTGGGAAGCGTGGGGCCCGCAGTTTACGAAATTTAACCTTTTTCCCGGCGATATTCTGTTACTTGACGGCAGCACCACAGGATTCAACAAACACTGTATTTGCTTTCCTCTAAATCAGCAGATCGCCAAAATTTTCATTTTCTGTGATAGCCGAAAGGGGCTTATTCCCGTCTTTACCCGCTGGCAGTACGGCGATAAAAACATGCCTTACAGCGCCTTAACCCAGCAGCTTCATCGCCTGCTCGCGCAACCTGCATTGCAGAACTTTTGCCCCGGCAGGCTGACGGAAAGAGAGAGTCAGGTTCTGCTGCGGCTGTGGAACAAACTGCCCTATTACCGGATTGCAAAAGACCTGACAATTTCAGTGAAAACCATCAGCGCCCACAAAATTAATGCATTACGCAAGCTGGGCGTCGGCAGTATTCATGAGATCCTGAACTGAAACGCATTGCTGTACAGCGGCTTGCGGGTCGGTCTACACTGTAAAAAGTGACGTACAATGCCCGTTTTCATCTCCTTTTATCATCAATGCGTATGACGCTTTTAGCGGATCGGATGTCATGCAAAAAACCGTTCTGATTGCCGACGATCATCCTGTCTACCTGCTGGGATTACGAACGCTGCTGCAAACCCGCAGCGATCTTTATCGCGTGGTGCACGAGGCACTCAATTCTGACGAAGTCATGGACAAGCTGGCGCTCTCCCCCGTCGATATCATTATTACTGACCTGAGCATGCCCGGTGAACGCTTTCCTGACGGCCTGACGATGGTTCAGACCCTCGCCCGCCGCTACCCGCAAAGTATGATTGTGGTGGTCACGATGATAACCAACCCTGAACTGCTCGCCTCGCTGCGTCGCAGCGGCGTCCATGCGGTACTGAGTAAAAACAATCTCTCTACCAACCTCGTACAAGCGCTGCACAGCACGCAGTTGGGACATGTTGTGCCCGCGAAGCAGCAGACTCAGCTGACCCGCCGCGAAACGGAAGTTCTGCGTCTGATGCTCCGCGGGCTGACGGTGAATCAAATCAGCGAACAGCTCAACCGGACCAAGCAGACCATCAGCGCGCAGAAAATCAGCGCAATGCGCAAGCTCGGCGCCACCAGCGATTTTGAGCTTTTCCAGTGCGCGCAGAGCCTGGGTCTGGACAGCTAATATGCGTAAAGGCTTGCTCGCAGCGCTGCTGGTGCTCGCTGGAACAGGATTGCTGCTTATCCATTCGGCCAGGGCTGACGCATTGCGAATAGGCCTGCTCAACGCGCCACCGCCCTTTATGCAGCCCAAAGGAACCCCGGGCATTCTGGACGATGAACTCAGCATTCTGTTCAGTAATGCTCTCCAGCCACAAATCACTCGTTACGCCTCCCCGGCTGAGGGACTGAGCGCCCTGAAGCAGCGCCAGGTCGACCTGCTGATTGCCGCCCGTTCTCCTGCGGAAAACCTGGTGGCCAGTGAACCTATGCTGACGTTTCCCCTGGCCTCGCTCAGCCTGATCAACGGGAGCGGTGCCACCCTCTGCTTTCCCGAACAGCCGGTCGCGCTGACGCCTCCCTGCTCGCAGGTGGGCTCCTCCTCCACGGAAGAAAACGTGCGGCAGATGATTCTGGGCGATGCCCGCCGGGTAATTGCCCCGGAATTTATCCTGCGCAGCTGGCTTGCCCGCTCGCCCGCCACGACTCTGCTGCTGGAGCCGCAGGAAAATCTTCCGCCGCTGCACTTCCGGGGCTGGGCACTCCCGGAACGAACCGATGCGTTGGCAGAGCTGAATGCGCAGATTCGCGCCATGAACCCGGAAGATGCCCACTGGATGGAGGAGAAATGGCTACTGCCTGCCGGGAGCGTATTCAGCGCCCGTAATCCACCGGCCAATGAAAATGCGCCTCGCCTGACGCTGCGGGTGCTGCTCCCTGCCGCACCGCCACCGCTGGTGCAGCTGACGCCGGACGGACGGCTGCACGGCGTCTGGTACGAACTCTTACAGAGTCTGTTTCCGGCCAACCACTTTTCCCTCAACTTCAGGCTGGACACGACCCTGAACGCCCCGCCATCAGCTGGCGATCGGCCAAGCCTGCGGATTGTTGCAAGCCAGACCGCGCCCTCTGCCGAGGCTATCAGCTTTGATGCGCTGAGCTGGGGACTCGTCAGCCCCTCGAACAAGGCACTTTCCGGAGATATTTCGTCCTTACGGCACCGGCGGATTGCTGTTCTCGCCCATTCTCCCCTGAGCGCGCTGCTGAATAAGCGACTGCCCGCGGAGGAGCTTGTCCGGGTAAAAGACCTGCCTCAGGCCTTTGAGCTGCTGCACGCCGGGGGCGCCGATGGGATCGCGGGCGATGCCTACGCGCTTAACTACGCCCTGCGCCAGAGGGAAGAAAGCAGCATGCAGCTCACGCCTCTGAGCCTGCCGGACACGCCATTGTGGTTCGTCCCGGAGATAGCGAACCCGACGGATGCTCAGCGGGTGTCGGCGATCCTCGCCTCCGTCACCCGGGCCGATATCGTCAATCATCGGGCAAAGCCGCTGGCGGTCCTCACCGAACAGCCGCCTGCGCCGGATCGCTCGCTGTGGCTCATCATGCTGGCCATTGTCTCTTTCTGTGCGGCGCTGATCGCCCTGGTGGCCTGGAGTACTGCCCAGCGCCAGCGCCGACAGCGGGAGCAGGATACCGCCGCGCTGCACAACGCCCTGGCGCTGTGGCAAACGCTGATGAACAACGCGCCGGTACCGCTGTTTGTCTGCGATCCCTCCGGCAGACTACAGCGTTATAACGAAGCCTTTCTTCGCGTCCCCTTGCTGACCGAAGTGCCGGAAGAAGGCAGCCAGTTCTCGCGCCTTCCGCTCGGTGAGCTGGCGAGTCAGCTGGCGCTTCCCCTCAGACTGGCGCTGCTTAACGCCCCGGAGCCGCTGACAGGGGAAACGCGTTTTGCAGGTAACGACACTACGCTCTACTGGTGGCTGTGCCGTTATACCGATAACAACGGTCACCCACAGGGGATCGTCGGCGGCTGGGTCGACATCAGTGAAAAGGCGGCCCTGACCGCCGCCCTCAACGAAGCCCTTGAGAGAGCAAACCGCGCCAGCCATGAGAAATCGGACTTCCTCGCCCGCATGAGTCACGATATTCGCACCCCGCTCAACGCGGTGCTTGGCCTGCTGGAGCTCGAAAAAGGGCACAGCGACAACCTCAACGTCGCGTGGCAGGCAGCAGGCAGCCTTCGGGATCTGATCGGCGATATTCTCGACCTTTCACGCATTGAAGCGGGCGAGCTTCATCTTGAACCTGCCGTACATAATTTGTGGGAAACCCTGCACGCCAGCGCAGAGATGTTCTCTCACAGCGCTGCGGGTAAGAGGTTACGCTGGCATGCCACGCTCGCCCTCCCCCGCAACACGCTGTTCTGCTTTGATAAAGCCCGGCTGAATCAGATAGTGGCCAACCTGCTCGGGAACGCCATTAAGTACACCTCAGAGGGCGAGGTGCGACTCCAGGTCAATCAGGAGGGTGAATTGCTTCGCCTGAACATCAGCGACACGGGGATCGGGATCTCCCCACAGGCGATGCCCTCCCTCGGCAAGCCCTGGTTCCAGGCTGACCACTCGGTGCCCCAGAGTAGCGGACTAGGGCTCGCCATTTGCTATCAGTTGGTGGAGCTGATGGGCGGCAGCCTGACGCTAACCAGCGCCCCCGGAGAAGGCACATCAGCCACGGTATTGCTGCCGCTTCGGCCCGCAATTGCACAGCCCCAAACGGACAGCGAACCGGAAAACCTGCCGCTCAGGCAGGACAGCATCATGATCGTGGACGACTATCCGGCAAACCTGACTGTGCTTGGGCTGCAGCTGGAAAAACTGGGCCTGCAGGCTATCTCCTGCTCGAGCGCCAATGAAGCGCTTGCGCACCTTGCCAGTCATCCGGTGGAAGTGTTGATCACCGATTGCCAGATGCCTGGCATGGACGGCTACCAGCTTGCCTCGTTGATTTTACTGAATGATATCGCCGGGCTGATTGAGGCACCGCGCGTCCTGCTGGGATGTACAGCCAATGCCCTGCAGGAAGAGAACGACCGGGCGCGGCATGCGGGCATGGATGCGCTGCTGCGCAAACCACTGACCACCGGAGATCTACGCCAGGCGCTGGCAGAATGGGGGTCTCCTGAGGACGATACGCCCGATCCAGAAGGCCTCTGGCAGCTGGCCGACGGGCGCCGGGAGGTGATTGAACTGATGCACCAGCAGATGAGTGAGGCCATCAGGCAGGATCTACTGGCGCTCAGCGAAGAAGGGCTTACCGCGGAAAAGCTGAGCCATTCGGCGCACCGGCTGAAGGCTTCCTGGAGCCTGTTTGCGATGCGTGAAACGGTCCGCCGCTGCCAGGCAATAGAAGCCTTACCCGAACTGCTCAGCGCAGGCATTCTGGAGCCTGACAGGCTTCCCCTTCTCGCCGAACGCTTCTCCAGCCTCATGCGCGACAGCCTGGCCCGGCTGGATAAGCGGCTGGGAGAATTATCTGACAAGTACTAAAGAATGCTCTCTATGAAGGCGGTATCTTTCTTCGCATTCGACGACAACGTCCTTATCGTCCCCTTTTTTCCGGAGAAATGACCATGAATATCCGTCTTGCTATCGCCGATGAACACACGATTATTCGCCGTGGCGTGCTCTCGATGATCATGAACATGCCCCCCCTGTCAGGCGATTTGGTTTCGCGAACGGAGTTCAGCGTGGTGGGTGATACCTCATCCCCTTCCGGGCTGCTGACGCTGCTCTCCAGCCAGGAGGTGGATATTCTGTTTCTCGGTTTCTCCTTAGCGACCTGGAAAAGCCCGAACCCGATCAGCGGCATGGACGGTGTGCTGCTCATCAAATGGCTGAACCGCAAATATCCGCAGCTGAAAATCGTGGTGCTCTCCCCTTATAAAAATACGCAGCTTATCCGGATGACGCTCGAAGCGGGGGCCAAAGCCTACATCAGCCGCGACACCTGCGAGAAGACGCTCAGCCGGGCGCTAAGTTCAGTGGTGAACGGTGAAGTGTATATTGAGCGTGAGCTGATGAATTCGCTTTTTCAGTCGGGAAAGCAGGCCGAACAGGAGCTCTCGCCAAGGGAAATCGACGTGCTGCGCATGCTCTGTAAAGGGCTCAATCTGACCGAAATTGCCCAGCAAATGCACCTCAGCAATAAAACAGTCAGTGCCCATAAGCTGCGCGCGATGGAGAAAATGGGCGTCAGCAGCGACTGCCAGCTCTACTGCCTGCTTGCCAAAACCCAGATGTTTGACATCGCCATCTAAAAAAAACCGCCTGGAAGAAGGCGGTAGGGCAACACAGGCCAAAATTGCACTCTCAAAAAAGGGGAAGAGAGGCAGCGGTCGCAGGACTCATTCGGGTTCAAAAGTGATAGTTCATCTCCAGCCACCAGGTACGTCCCGGCTCAGCAATCTGCTGCCGGGAGGCGTAGCCAAACTCGCTGGCTCCGGCCAGATTCAGGTGCTCGCTATAGGCTTTATTCAGCAGGTTATCAATACCGGCGCTGAGCATCAGATTGTTGGTCACGGCGTAATCCGCATTCCAGGCCAGCACGCCAAACCCGGCGCTCGGGCCGAAATCTTGTCCCACTACGTTGCCCTGCTGTTTTGCCACCCGGTGCTGCGGTGCAACCCCTCGCCACATCAGGCCGGTACTCCAGCTATCCTGCTCATAATTAATCCCCAGTCGCCCTTCCAGCGGCGGCATCTGCGGCAATGGCGTGCCGTCAGAACGGTTTTCGCCCCAGGCGTAGTTGAGGGTACTTTCCAGCGTCCAGTGCGGCGCAAATTGCCAGCTGGCACCGGTTTCGCCGCCCATCACGGTGGCGTTGATATTGCTGGCCTGAGAAGGCACGCGACTGTAGTCAAAGAGGATGTAGTCGGCAATGCGCCCCACATAAACCGAGGCCCAGGCGTTCACCTCGTCGCCCTTAAACTGCAGGCCGCTGTCCCACTGTAGCGTCTTCTCACTTTTCAGCGTGCTGAAGCTCTCCTTGCCGGCTTTTCCGGAAAAGAGCTCCCAGTAATCGGGGAAACGCTCGGTGTAGCCAATGCCGCTGTAGATCATCACCGGCGCATCAGGGAGCAGAAACTCATAGCGGGCAAACGCCCCCGGCAGGACGCTGCTGCGCGAGCCCTGAGACTGGGCGCGCTTATCGTCCGCTTTAATGCTGTCCAGGCGCGCCCCGACGATCGCGGTGCTGTCATCGCTGACCGCCTGGCGAAGCTCACCGAACGCGCCAAACTGGGTGAACACGGCATCGTCACGCCACTCTCCGCCACTCTTTTTACGATGTGACTTGCGCATCACATCCGTTCCGGCGGTAAGTTGCGTGGTTTCATCTTCCCAAACGCCGCTCAGACGGCTGCCCCAGGTGACGCCCCCGACTTCAGTACTGCGCTTCGGCCCCACAGGCTCACGCAGGCTGTAGTTATCCATAATATGGTCGGTGTCGTTGTAGTAGCTCTCGAGACTGATCTTACTCAGGGTGTCGCTCAGGTTGTATTTTTCCAGCTTCACCGTCGCACTGCGGCGTGCAAAGCGGCTGCCGTCCATCATGCGCCCGGCGTAGCGAGCCTTGCCGTCACCGGCACTCGCACTCACTTCCACCAGGGTATCGTCATCCGGCGTCATCCCGACGGTCACGCCGCCATTCCATTTGCGCCACAGGCTCGGGACGACCTGCCCGTTACCGTCGCGATAGTCGTCCGATACCGAACGGTTACCGTCGAGACGAACATAGCCGGAGGCGTTGCCGAACGCGGCGTTGACGTTCTGATCCGAGCGTCCGTTTGCCCCCTGAAGCAGGTCGACAGAGCCCTTGATGCCCGGCTCACTGAACAGCTCTGGCTGGCGCTCGAAAAGCAGCGTTCCCGCAGGTGCCATCGGCCCGTGCGTTACCGTTTGTGGGCCTTTGATCACCGTCAGCGTGTCGTAGCTTTTGGGCGTAATGTATGCGGTTGGCGTATCCATGCGCGAACCGCAGCCCCCCTGCACCGATGCGCCGTCAGTCAGAATATTGAGCCGGGAACCGAACATGCCCCGCAGAACGGGATCGCCATTGCTTCCCCCGCTGCGCACAACAGAAAAACCCGGAATGGTTTTCAGCAGATCCGCCCCGTCGCTCGCCGGAACCGGCTGCCGGGGAGTCTGGGTCGAGGTGATAAGCCTGCCCGGATCGCGATCGGGCGCGGTGACGGTCATGACCTGTTCGGCGGTGGCCGGAAAGGCTGCAGCGCAGCAGAGAGCCAGCAGCAGCGGACGGGATGCTATCCTGGTGCGTTTCCCGCGCACGGGGACAATAGACATAATCAGTTTCCGTTGAATCAAGTCCGAAAAATAGTGTGTCTATTGTTGTGAAACGACGCGGGGGAATACACGCCAGACGGGCAAGAAAGGCCCCGGCAAATTCAGGAAATATCTGGAAGGTACAGGAAATGCCGGGAAGCCCCGGCATTAAACCATCAGGCGGCAGGCAGCTCAGCCAGCGGCCAGCGCGGACGAACTGTCACGCCTAAATCAGCATTAACGCCCGTTTTGAGACGCACCATACCGGCATAGGCGATCATCGCGCCGTTGTCGGTACAAAATTCCGGACGCGCGTAGAACACTTCCCCACCGCGTTTTTGCATCATCTCAGCAAGCTTCGCACGCAGAGTGCGGTTGGCGCTCACACCGCCCGCCATGACCAGACGCTTGAAGCCAGTCTGATCCAGCGCGCGGCGGCATTTGATCATCAGCGTATCCACCACCGCATCTTCAAACGCACGGGCGATATCGGCGCGGGTCTGGTCGTCGTTGCCGTTCGAGCGAATGGTGTTCGCCGCGAAGGTTTTCAGGCCTGAGAAGCTGAAATCAAGGCCCGGACGATCCGTCATCGGACGCGGGAAGACAAAACGCCCTTCTGTGCCCTGAGAGGCCATTTTTGACAGCATCGGGCCGCCAGGATAATCAAGGCCCAGCAGCTTCGCCGTTTTATCGAAGGCTTCACCTGCCGCATCATCAATGGACTCGCCGAGCAGCTCGTATTCGCCAATGCCCGTCACGCTGATAAGCTGAGTGTGACCGCCGGAGACCAGCAGCGCCACGAAAGGGTATTCCGGCGGGTTATCTTCCAGCATCGGCGCCAGCAAATGCCCTTCCATATGATGAACGGCAATGGCCGGTACGTTCCATGCGAACGCCAGCGCGCGGCCCACGGTTGCGCCAACCAGCAGCGCACCGACCAGGCCCGGACCTGCGGTATAGGCCACGGCATCAATCTCTTTTGCCGACAGATTGGCTTCTTTCAGCGCGGCCTGAATCAGCGGCACGGTTTTACGCACGTGGTCGCGGGAGGCCAGCTCCGGCACAACGCCGCCGTAATCCGCGTGAAGTTTCACCTGACTATACAATTGGTTGGCTAAAAGCCCCTGTTCGTCATCATAAATAGCGATGCCGGTTTCATCGCAGGATGTTTCGATTCCCAGTACACGCATGGTTCGTTTTACCTCATTTCAATACCGCGCAGTGTAGGGCGAATGCGGGTTGATGTATACCCTCGGGGCCGACTTCGTGTATACTCGTGCCCCTTACAAAAGTCCCGTTCAAAAACGGCATTGGTGCTTTACAAAGCAGCGACAGTTGCAGTAAAATTCCGCACCATTTTGAAATAAGCTGGCGTCGATGCCAGCGGCAAACCGAATTTATAAAGGTGAGAGTTACATGCCGGTAATTAAAGTACGTGAAAACGAGCCGTTCGACGTAGCACTGCGTCGCTTCAAACGTTCATGCGAGAAAGCAGGTGTTCTGGCTGAAGTTCGTCGTCGTGAGTTCTATGAAAAACCAACGACCGAACGTAAGCGCGCTAAAGCTTCTGCTGTGAAACGTCACGCGAAGAAACTGGCTCGCGAAAACGCACGCCGCACTCGTCTGTACTAATCTGTTAAGAGCGCACGCTCTTAATCCAGACTGAGTTCAAGCTGTAAAGGCCGTGCTTCCGGAAGGAATGCGCGGCTTATTTTCGTTTATGTATTGGTAAAACTTAACGGGGCTTATGGCTGGACGTATTCCACGTGTCTTTATCAATGACCTGCTGGCGAGAACCGACATCGTCGATCTGATCGATGCGCGCGTTAAGCTGAAAAAGCAGGGCAAGAACTATCACGCGTGCTGTCCGTTCCATAACGAGAAAACCCCCTCTTTCACCGTTAACGGTGAGAAACAGTTTTATCACTGCTTCGGCTGTGGTGCGCACGGCAACGCCGTCGACTTTCTGATGAACTACGACAAGCTCGAGTTCGTGGAAACCGTCGAAGAGCTGGCGGCCATGCACAACCTCGAAGTGCCGTATGAAGCAGGCTCCGGTCCGACCCAGATAGAACGCCATCAGCGGCAAAGTCTCTATCAACTCATGGACGGCCTGAGCGCATTTTATCAGCAATCCCTGAACCAACCCGTCGCCGAACCTGCGCGTCAGTACCTGACGAAGCGCGGTTTGAGCAGCGAAGTCATCGCCCGATTTGCGATTGGCTATGCGCCGCCGGGCTGGGACAACGTCCTGAAGCGTTTTGGCAACAACCGTGAAAATCAGCAGTCGCTGACCGATGCGGGCATGTTAGTCACCAACGATCAGGGCCGCAGTTACGACCGTTTCCGCGAAAGGGTGATGTTCCCCATCCGCGATAAGCGAGGCCGGGTGATTGGTTTCGGTGGCCGCGTGCTGGGCGATGGCATGCCGAAGTACCTTAACTCCCCGGAAACCGATATTTTCCATAAGGGCCGCCAGCTGTATGGCCTTTATGAAGCGCAGCAAACCGAAGCTGAACCGCAGCGTCTGCTGGTGGTCGAAGGCTATATGGACGTGGTGGCGCTGGCGCAGTACGACATTAACTATGCCGTCGCATCGCTGGGCACCTCCACAACGGCCGACCATATTCAGCTGCTGTTCCGGGTGACCAACAACGTTATCTGCTGTTACGACGGCGACCGTGCAGGCCGCGATGCCGCATGGCGAGCGTTGGAAACCGCGCTGCCGTATATGACCGATGGCCGTCAGCTGCGCTTTATGTTTCTGCCGGACGGCGAAGACCCGGACACGCTGGTGCGTAAAGAGGGCAAAGCGGCGTTTGAAGCGCGGATGGATCAGGCACTGCCGCTCTCCACGTTTCTGTTCAACAGCCTGATGCCGCAGGTCGATCTGAGTACGCGTGATGGTCAGGCCATGCTCAGCACGCTGGCGCTACCGCTGATTACTCAGGTGCCGGGCGAAACGCTGCGCATTTATCTGCGCCAGGAGCTGGGCAAGAAGCTTGGTATTCTGGACGACGCGCAGCTTGAACGTTTAATGCCAAAACAGGCAGAAAGTGGCGCTGCCCGCCCCGCGCCACAGCTAAAACGCACGACCATGCGTATACTAATAGGGTTACTGGTGCAGAACCCGGAGCTTGCCGCTCTGGTGCCACCATTGACCGGGCTTGATCCGAAAAAGCTGCCCGGGCTTGGCTTATTTTCTGAACTGGTCAACACTTGTTTGTCGCAGCCTGGGCTGACAACCGGCCAGATGCTTGAACAGTATCGCGGCACAAATGAGGCCGCAACCCTTGAAAAACTGTCGATGTGGGACGATATAGCAGATAAGGAAATTGCTGAACAAACCTTCACCGACTCGTTAAACCATATGTTTGATTCACTGCTGGTCCAGCGGCAAGAAGAGTTGATAGCTCGCGACCGCACACACGGGTTAAGCAGTGAAGAACGCCGGGAGCTCTGGACGCTAAACCAGGAACTGGCCAAAAAATGAATTCAACGGCTTAAGTGCCGAATATCAATCGGGAAGCCCCCGAAAGCCGCCCCGAGGCGCAGCGGCAATAATATAAGCAGGCCCTCGCTTTAAAAGTCGGTAAACGAGTTTCGCCGACCGACACCAATCAATGAATTAAGTGTGGATACCGTCTTATGGAGCAAAACCCGCAGTCACAGCTCAAGCTTCTTGTCCAGCGTGGTAAGGAGCAAGGCTATCTGACCTATGCCGAGGTCAATGACCATCTGCCGGAAGATATCGTCGACTCCGATCAGATCGAAGACATCATCCAAATGATCAATGACATGGGCATTCAGGTGATGGAAGAAGCACCGGATGCCGATGATCTCCTGCTGGCTGAAAACTCAAACAACACCGACGAAGACGCGGAAGAAGCGGCTGCCCAGGTGCTGTCCAGCGTTGAATCCGAAATCGGGCGTACCACTGACCCGGTACGCATGTACATGCGTGAAATGGGTACCGTTGAGCTGCTGACCCGCGAAGGCGAAATCGACATCGCCAAGCGTATCGAAGACGGCATCAACCAGGTGCAGTGCTCCGTTGCAGAGTACCCGGAAGCGATCACTTATCTGCTTGAGCAGTACGATCGCGTGGAAGCGGAA
This sequence comes from Enterobacter sp. CC120223-11, assembly GCF_900215375.1. Classification (GTDB taxonomy): domain Bacteria; phylum Pseudomonadota; class Gammaproteobacteria; order Enterobacterales; family Enterobacteriaceae; genus Scandinavium. Next base: position 269,968 of record NZ_OBEF01000004.1, read on the forward strand.
GAGGCACGCCTCTCTGACCTGATCACCGGTTTCGTCGATCCGAACGCAGAAGAAGACATGGCGCCAACCGCCACCCACGTCGGTTCTGAGCTCTCCCAGGAAGAGCAGGACGATGACGAAGATGAAGACGAAGAAGATGGCGACGACGACTCCAGCGATGACGACAACAGCATCGATCCGGAGCTGGCACGCGAGAAATTCGGCGAGCTGCGCACCCAGCACGAACTGACCCGCGACACGATCAAAGCCAAAGGCCGTAGCCACGCCGCGTCTCAGGAAGAGATCCAGAAACTGTCTGAAGTGTTCAAACAGTTCCGCCTGGTGCCAAAACAGTTCGATTACCTGGTCAACAGCATGCGTATCATGATGGAGCGCGTCCGTACCCAGGAACGTATCATCATGAAGCTGTGCGTTGAACAGTGCAAAATGCCGAAGAAAAACTTCATCACCCTGTTCACCGGCAACGAAACCAGCGAAACCTGGTTCAACGCCGCCGTGGCGATGAACAAGCCGTGGTCTGAAAAACTGAACGACGTAAAAGAAGACGTTCAGCGCGGCCTGCAGAAGCTGCAGCAGATTGAAGAAGAGACCGGCCTGACCATCGAGCAGGTAAAAGACATCAACCGTCGTATGTCCATTGGTGAAGCGAAAGCCCGCCGTGCGAAGAAAGAGATGGTTGAAGCGAACTTACGTCTGGTGATTTCCATCGCCAAGAAGTACACCAACCGTGGCCTGCAGTTCCTGGACCTGATTCAGGAAGGCAACATCGGCCTGATGAAAGCGGTTGATAAGTTCGAATACCGTCGCGGTTACAAGTTCTCCACCTACGCTACCTGGTGGATCCGTCAGGCGATCACCCGCTCCATCGCGGATCAGGCGCGCACCATCCGTATTCCGGTGCATATGATTGAGACCATCAACAAGCTCAACCGTATCTCCCGCCAGATGCTGCAGGAAATGGGCCGCGAGCCGACGCCGGAAGAGCTGGCCGAGCGCATGCTGATGCCGGAAGACAAGATCCGCAAAGTGCTGAAAATTGCCAAAGAGCCAATCTCCATGGAAACCCCAATCGGTGACGATGAAGATTCACATCTGGGCGATTTCATCGAGGATACCACCCTCGAGCTGCCGCTGGATTCGGCGACCACCGAAAGCCTGCGTGCGGCAACGCACGACGTGCTGGCGGGTCTTACCGCGCGTGAAGCGAAGGTGCTGCGTATGCGTTTCGGTATCGACATGAACACCGACCACACGCTGGAAGAAGTGGGTAAACAGTTCGACGTAACCCGCGAACGTATCCGTCAGATCGAAGCGAAGGCGCTGCGTAAGCTGCGTCACCCAAGCCGCTCTGAAGTGCTGCGTAGCTTCCTGGACGATTAATTTCGCCAGGCTCCGACGACAGAAAAGCCACACTTACGTGTGGCTTTTTTTTTGCTCTCAAGCACCGCTTTCCCCACGCAATTTGCAGATTTAGCCTGACCTCTGAGCGCTTATGCGACTTTTGAACCTGGCTGCCCCCGCTCTATACTCATCGCCGCAGAATTTCCCCCTGTAATATTAAGTTTTTTCCTTTTAATGGCGCTTAGAGATGAGGTGAATCAGACACCGCATCACGTCGTGATTTCCCTTTAGACTATGAAAACCTCGCAGGAATCAAAAACACAATGAATAAAACCTGGCTTCTGATGCTTTGCATCGCGCTGGCAGGCTGTGCCAACCAACCGCAAAATACGCCAAAATCCGTAGTCACGCCTCCCCCTGCCCAGCCAGTCGTGGTGGAGCCACAGCCCGCTGCCGCACAAACCGTCAGCAACGAACCAACGCTTACCGCCAACGACGCCTGCGTGAAGCAACTGACCGCGCTGAAAACCTATAATCCGAAGAGCTATAAACGCTACAGCGGTGAAATGCAGGTCCTCACCCGCAAAACCAGCAGGTACCTTGCGGTGAAAGAAGATGTGAACCCGCAGATTGAGGATCTGGTGACCGGCGCCTACGACTCGCACATGAAATCGCTTTGCTACCGCATTCAGAGCACGCTGGGACAGACGATGATCAACCAGGCGAATCAACTCTAATCTCGCCAGGCCCGGCGCCTGACGCCGGGTTACAGCCCGCGCGCGATTAATGCCTGATCCAGCTCGCTGAACGCCTCAACCAGTTTATCCAGCTTGATCCGGCTTAAGCCGCTGGTGTTGGGTAAAACCCAGACCTCAGTGTCCCCGACGGTCACCTGCTGCTTGCCCCACTGCGCACCGCGCTGGCTGAACGCCTGCTCAAAGGCCTGCTTGCCAAGAATCGCCAGCGCTCTCGGCTGGTAATCCTGCATTTTAGTGATAAGCCCTCGCCCGCCTTCACGCAACTCCTGGAGCGCAATCTCGTTCGCCTGCACCGTGGGCCGCTCGACCAGCTTAGTCACCCCACAGCCGTAATCCAGCATAAGACTGGCCTCTTCCGGTTTGAGCTGTCTGTCGGTAAAGCCCGATAAATGCAGCACTTTCCAAAAACGGTTCGCCGGATGAGCAAAAGGTAAACCCAGATGCGCGGAAGATTTACCCGGATTGATCCCGCAGAACACCACCCGCAGGCCGGGCTGAAGAATATCGTTAACCATGACATCACTCGTCTGAATGTAGAGTGAAGAAAGTATAAGGGATTGATAAGCCATTGTTTATAAAAACAGCACACGCAGTGGTTGGTGCTGGATTGCGCGCGGCAGTTCCATTATAATTCCCCGCCACGGCCCCTTAGCTCAGTGGTTAGAGCAGGCGACTCATAATCGCTTGGTCGTTGGTTCAAACCCAACAGGGGCCACCAAATTTAGCTTTAGATTCATATGATTAAGCCACTCGGATGAGTGGCTTTTTTTGTCGCCCGCATCCGCAGTGCCCCCTCTTTGCCTTACAAGCAACTGAAACCATCGGGTAACCAAAACTGAATCACAGCTCTCACATTGCAAACGTTCTGCTCATCCAGATGTTTGAATTGAGGTAAGGTAGAGGCTCGCGAGTGTCGCTCAGGGATAGCGGATATTGTGAGAATAACAGTTCAAAGCAGCAGAATGTCTTTCATCGTTACTCAAGACAGGAAAAACCACATCTTTCCAGTCAGCAAAGAGCTCTATGAGTCTCTGCCTGATGATAAAAAAGATCGCTTGTTTAGTGATTGTTATGGCGCATTTCGGTTTGTGCAGGACAAAACAGATGCCGAATTATCGACAGGACGATTCCCGCGCGTTTTGCGCCACACCTTCGCCAGCCACTTCATGCTAAATAGTGGTAACATACTTGTGTTACATAGAATTCTTGTTCATAAAGATATTAAAACGACGATGCTTTACTCGTATTTTTCACCAGATCACTTAGAAGATACTTTACGACTTAATCCACTAGCAGAAAAAAAATGAATATAAAAATTAATTTTTATTCCTGGGCAGCTTTTTCAGCTTATTCAATCGTTAATGGCCTCATATACTCATGGGCTTTTTGGGATAAGTTTGATATTAACATACTACAATACACATCAATCCAAGATTTATTACCGTCGATAATTTTTTTGATAACCCTCCCAATTGCAGCTCTTATTTTATATTTCATTTTTATACATTACTGGAACAAAATAAATGACTACATGCTAAAATTAGCGTTCAACCAAATTCACGCTTTTTATGCAACATCTCGCCCCTACAATTTGAAGAAAATATTAGATTACCTCTATGACGCAATGGTCATTACAGGTACAGTCTTAGTTCTTATTTTCACACCAAATAGTGTAAGAATAACAATAATAATCACTCTGGTTTCGTTTGCTATTTATAAATTCACCCTATTAAAAACAAACTTTTTCTCTGAACTTGGCGAATATAGAAGCGTTGTATTATTAATATTAGCAACCATTCCTGTCATAATTATGCTTCTTGCTGAATACAATGCTGATAAAATATTAAGCGGGAAAGATACATTTATCGTAAAATCAGACTCTTTATGTACAAGTGATGATAACAACAGCTATAGATATATAGCTTCTATTTCTGATAAAGCCTTTTCCATTTCTACTCATGATGGGTCTATTTGTATTTCCAAGTATAATTACTTAAAGCTTACGCGTGAAAAAAACACTGAATTCAAAGGCGAAACCTCAGTCAATAAAATATAAGGAATAGAAAAAATGAGATTATACAGAAGAAGATTAAAAAGAATTTTCATTTCCATTCTAAAAGCAATGACTGCAATTATTATTTTGTTAACTCCCATAGCTCTTTACCTATCAAAATTCAACAATGGATTATCCATAAACAATCAAGACTGGGGGGCATTTGGCTCATATGTAGGTGGCATATATGCTCCACTTGCAGCAATTATAAGCGTATTTATCTTAGTCAAAACATTACATTCAATGGATAGCCATAACAAAGCAATGCAAGCACACTTAAATAGGGATAAAGAACTTGGGAACATAAAATGGTTAACAGACCTTTTGAGAAGTATGTTAGATAAAAAATATGAAACTGGACACAATACTTTCTATAGTTCATTAAAATCTCGCTTAGAACACAAACTGAGGCACAACTACAATCCAGATTCTGCTATCATCAAAAATGAAGCAATGGAATTAATGGATGCTAACAAAGAATTATTTATAAATGAATCCATTATATTTAATGATTTATTTTACAGAGTCACTCATATTGATGATACAAACGATGGAGCTATTAGCAGCATGATTTTAATTGCAAAGTTATCTCCAGAAGAAAGATTTTGGTTAATGCAATATGCTAAGGCCCATGAACATCGCGCGGCAAAAGACTTAAGGTTCTGGAACAGTTTTGAAGATCTTCCTGCATCATTTTCGTCACTCCTTAAATCATGAGTGTCACTTAAACTAAGGGTTACTGCCTTGTATTTTCATAATAACTATTTTATTTTTATATAACCTATTGTTTTCCCGATACCCATAATGATTCTCATAATCGCTTGGTCGCTGGTCCAAGTCCAGCAGGGGCCACCAAATTTAGCTTTAGATTCATATCATTAAGCCACTCGAAAGAGTGGCTTATTTGCGTTCTGAGAGTTGATTGGCGGTAAGAACTAAACGCCGTAATACCAGGAATATCTTCACCAGAAACGCAAAACTTCTTCCCTTAACTCTCCCGAACCCAACAAGGTGTTTTCAGCTGCTCCGTCAGCAGATAAACAAGGTCATGCAGTAAGCCTGCTAATTCCGTTTCCGTTTTAGCATCCAGCACGTTAGCGATGAGCGTGGCAGTTAGCGCGCGAGTGTAGCCCATTAGACAGGATGGCTCGTACCAGCAGTCCGGCACCGCTGATGGAGGCAGAACATCCGCCGTCAGCGCCGCAACCAGATGCTCGGGAAGGTCGCTGTCGCAGCGTTCAGCAAGCTTTTCCAAAGCGTGAGCAAGCCGTCCGCACAGCGCTAGTCTCCCGATACGATCGTCGGTTTCAACCAGCACGCTGGCAAAGGTGCAGCAGAGATCGGCGACGTCAAAAAGATCGAGGGAATCCGGGAAAGGAGCTAACAGCACCTGTTGAGTCGTTAGGTGTTCAGGGTCAGAACTAAAGAGGGTGGGAGTGGTATCCATAAGGTGAATCTCCGTTGAGTTTTTTAAACCACCACCGAAGTTCCTACGCTCCAGGTGATGGCGCTGACGGGGGTAGGAATACCGGACTCAACGAACCGGCCAGCCTTTCGGCTGCCCCGCCAGCGCCACCATTGATATTACAGAGATGTGCACTGGCCTGACACAAAAAAATCTGTGTCATCGCTGAGATTGTCAGGTTCCTACGCCCGGCTACGGATTTTGCCGCAGCAGCCACATCCTCTCGCAACGCATCCCATAGAGAAAGAGCTTCAAAGCCTTCTCCCTGTATTTATTCCGGTTTTGCGAGGCGCTTTCAGCGTTTCCCCATTTAATTGCAGCGTTTCAGCAAAATAACTTATCAATATAGCAAGCTGAGCAAATTGATGATGAATAAACTCTGGCGTCCTCCCTGACGCCATCAGCGGTTATATCCCTGCCCACCAAAGCCGTAGCTTCATCCCCCAGCCGCTGGTAAACCCCGTCGTCACGGATTTCACCTCGCCTTTCGAAATCACCACCAGCGTCGGCGTCACCTGAATCTGCCACAGCCTGGAGAGCTGTCCCTGTTCGTCGTTCACCACCGGCATGGCGTATTTTTTCTTATCCAGCCAGTGGGAGAGGGTCGCGTCATCGCCGGAACGCAGGGCGACGGTCACCACGTTATCGCCCTGCTCCGCCATCGCCGCCACCGATGGCGTGGTGTAGCGGCACACGCCGCACCATGTCGCCCAGACATAGACCAGCAGCGGACGATCCTGACTCAGTTCTGTAAAGTCGATCGTTTTGCCGTCCAGCGTCTGAAGCGGCGTATCGCTGAATGCCGCAGGCAGGGCGGGTTTGCGGAACTGATCCATGACGAACATCGCCGCGGCCGCGATGAGCAGCAGCACTACGCCCTCGCGCAGCCAGCGTTTGAGCTTAGCTCGCATCGGCTTTCGCCAGCTCTTCTTTCACCAGCGCCTCCAGATCTGCGTACGGGATCGCACCCGGCACCATGGTTTTGCCCACCAGCGTCGCCGGGGTGCCCTGCACGCCCAGCACCTGGGAAAGAATCAGGTTCATTTGCAGCGTTTCGGCGCTTTGTGCGTCGGCTTTGATAGCTGCCGTGCCGGTTTTCTCCTGCGCCGCCTGAATGGAGGCATCATCGTGATAGCCCTTCTTCGACATCAGCCGCTGATGCAGCGCCCAGAACTGCTGCGGCTGCTGTCGCCAGGCCGTCAGAGCAATGCGCGCCGAGTTGGCGGAGCTTTCACTGCGAAACGGCAGCAGCTTCACGACCAGCTTCACGTCCGGGTATTTATGGACAATTTTCTCCAGCTCCGGGTCGAACTGCTTGCAGTACGGGCAGTTGTAATCGGTGAAGCTCACCAGCGTCAGGCGTGGTTTTTCAGCACCTATTGACGGTGTATTCGGGTCGTTCCACAGCAGATTTTCCAGATCCGGCTCTGCGGCAAAGCTCAGGGTTGATACACAAAACAGCAGAATAAAAGTCAGAATACGCATCGTTATTGTCCTTTGGCGTCGGTGAGGGTTTGCAGCACGTCATCGCGGCTTAACAGCGGCGGCAGAATGCGACCCTGTTCCAGCCCCGGACCATAAATTTGATTGAACGGGATAGCCACGCTCTTGCGGGCGCGAAGAAACTCGCTGATGGTTTCAGACGGGCGGCTCCAGTCGCCTCTGAGGGCAACCACGTCATCCGCCGTCAGCGCCTTCTGCACATCCTCACGCAGCAGCACGTTGAATTTGTTGGCTTTACAGGTCACACACCAGTCGGCGGTCACGTCGACAAACACACGCTTGTTCTCCGCCAGCGCTTTGGTGATGGCCTGCTCGCTGAGCGGCTGCCAGGCGATACGATCTTCCACCAGGCTTTTGCTCTCGCCGCGCAAGAAAGGGAAAGCCACGGCAATGGCGACCAGGGCGACAAGAGCAGAAGAAGAGGCAATGCGCCAGCCCCAACGCCAAAGCGTGCCGAGCAGTAGCGCAACGGCGACGATGGCCAGCAGCGTCAGCGTCATGCTCTGGCCGATATGAACCGCGAGCAAACTGCCAAGCCACAGCGCAGAACCGAGCATCATCAGCCCCAGAATCAGCCGCACGACGTTCATCCAGCGCCCCGGACGCGGCAGATGCAGCGCCAGCCCCGGCCAGGCGGCAATCAGCAGCCACGGCAGGCTCATGCCAATACCCATAGCGAAGAACAGGCCCCACAGTAACGGCAGCGGCGCAAGCAGCGCGACGGACACCGCCGTACCGAGAAACGGCGCGGTACATGGCGTCGCCAGCAGCGTGGCAAACGCGCCCTGTAAGAAATGCCCGCGCAGGTTGTTGCCGCCTCGTGTGGCGAGGAAAGTCGTCGCCCCGGAGGAGAGTCGGATCTCAAACAGGCCCAGCAGGCTGGCGCTGAACAGCACCATCACCAGCGCCATCCCGGCGATAAACCACGGGTTCTGGAACTGAATGCCCCAGCCGAGCGCCTGGTTGCTGAGGCGCAGCGCCGTCATCATCAGCGCCAGCGCGAGGAAAGAAGTGACTATCCCCGCACTGGAGGCCATAAACTGCTGGCGCACGCTGCGGCGGTCGGCTCCCTGTGCCTGCACGATGCTGCCAAGCTTCATCGCCAGCACCGGCAGCACGCATGGCATCACGTTGAGGATAAGCCCTCCCGCCAGCGCCATCAGCAATACCCATCCCAGTGAGAGCGAAGCGTCTGCCACGCTGGCTTCGCCCACGCTCAAGTGGCTTTCCTGTGCCTGCCCACTGTCGGCTAACACAATGGAGAGCGTTTTACCTCTCAGGTCCGGCGCGGCTTCACCCCAGCCGTCGCTTACAGGCAGCGTCGCCGTCAGCTTTTCACCGTCGATTTTGTAGCTGGGCTTGCCAAAATCGGTGTCCGGGAAGGTATCGATAAACAGTTCAGGCTTCTGCCATCCCGCTTCACGGATGGCGGTTACCGTCAGTTTGCCCGCGCCGTAACCCGCCTCAAGCTGCGAAGTCAGGCCGTCCTTCAGCGGCAACGTGCCCATCGCGCGGGTAAAGTCGTAGCTGAAGCTCTTATCCGCTGGCGCTTTCAAATCCAGCGAGAAGGGATAATCAGTCAGGATGCAGACGTTGCTGCACGTCGAGAGCGTCAGCACGCCGCTGAGCTTCTCTGGCAGTTTGCCATGCAGGGTTATCGGGAACGTGACGTTGCCGTGGTAGCCCTGAGTGGAAATGCCCGCCACCTCAAAACGCTGAGGCACCGGCCAGCGCCAGTCCATCTCCAGCGGTGTTTGCCACTTGATGGCGGGCGCGATGCCGCCTTCCCCCGGCGAGCGCCAGTAGGTTTTCCAGCCTTTTTCGAGGGCGACGTCCAGCAGCAGACGGGGATCGCCGTCGGGCTGAGGTTCCGCCCGCAGCCGGACGCTGGCATGATTGTTATCGGCGGCGCGCAGCCAGCCCGAGTCGGCGGCATGGCTGACGGGCAGCCATAGCCAGAGCAGGCAGAGCACAAGCTGCCTGAAAAGGGTTTGCATAATTTTTCTCCGTAAATGATTGATAAACCTGAGTTGTCAGGCGATCAGTCACTCACGGAAGACGCACAATCGCAGATGCACCCGTAATCGGGGAGGAGAAATGACCCGCGGCGGCCACTGGCGCTCCGGGCGCTGCGGCACGGCGGCAAGCACCGCCATCAGCAGCGTGATAGCAAACAGCGCACCTTCAAACATCACCGGCGGCGTCGCCAGCAGGGATTTGGCGCTTAACTCGCACGGCGTAACGGGCGAGTCGGCATCATTGCTTTGCTGTTGGGCAGTCTGCTGCGCGACGGGAGAGGCATTCATGACCAGCGCGTGCACGCCAGCCATGCGCTGCGCGGTGCAAACCAGCACCACCAGACAAGCCAGAGCGACAAGAAGAAATGCGTTGCGCGGTCGTTTAATCATAAATGCCTCAGGGATTTTCGAGGCTTATCTTAGCGGCAGTTGCTGTGGCGTGCTGTAAAGAAGTGTCTGGATGACAATGGCCCGGTTGACAGCATCTGGTCACCGCCCGGCGACGCTCCACTTGCCGGGCCTACGAATCCAACAAACTTTGTCGGTTTTGTAGGCCTGATAAGCGAAGCGCCTTCAGGCAAAAAACTCAGTTATTCACCGGAATCACAGCGCCTTTATATTTGGTGCGGATCCAGTCCTGAATCTCTTTGGAGTGCAGCACTTTCACCAGTTCGACGATGTCTTTTTTCTTCTCGTCGCCGCGATGCACGGTGATGATGTTGGCATACGGGTTATTTTCACCGCTCTCAACGGCAATAGGATCGTGAACCGGGTCGAGGCCCGCGTCGATGGCGTAGTTGGCGTTGATCACCACCGCGTCGCCTTCGTCGTTGTTATACATCTGCGGCAGCAAGGAGGCTTCCACGTTCGGCAGGAACTTCAGCTTTTTCGGGTTCTCCACGATGTCGCTGATCCGCGCCGTCACTTTATCAATGCCTGGCTTCAGCTTAATAACGCCCTCTTTCTCAAAGATGGAAAGGATGCGCCCTTCTTCTGACACCGCATCACGCATGATGATTTTGCCGCCTTCCGGCAGATCCTTCAGCGATTTGTATTTCTTTGAGTAGATGCCGATCGGTTCGATGTGGATCGCCCCGGCGCTGACAAAGTCATACTCTTTGTCGCCCGCATGGTCCTTCAGCACGCTGTTCAGATACGGAATGTGCTGGAAGTAGTTGGCGTCGATTTCACGGCCCGCCAGCGCGGTGTTCGGCAGGATGTAGTCCTGGAAGCGTTTGATTTCCAGATCGATCCCTTCTTTCTTCAGAATCGGTTTTGCCTGCTCCAGAATTTCTGCATGCGGCACGTTGGAAGCGCCCACGGTCAGGGTGTCGGCCCAGGCGGAAAGGCTCAGGGCGCTCAGAGTGGCGGCGGCAATCAGCGTCAGTGTTTTTTTCATGATGTGTGGTCCCAAAGAATTATCGTTTATCCAAAAGAGAAGTCAGAACGTCGCCGCAGAACTGAATGATGAAGACGATGACGAGGATGGTCACCGTCGCCACCAGGGTGACGTCGTTATGGTTACGCTGGAATCCTTCCAGATACGCAAGATTGCCTAAGCCACCTGCGCCAATCACGCCCGCCATTGCGCTGTAGCTCACCAGCGCAATCAGGGTGACGGTAATCCCCGACACCAGCGCCGGGGAAGACTCCGGCAGCAGCACGCGGAAAATCAGGGTCGACAGACGCGCGCCCATGGAGCGGGTCGCCTCAATCACACCTTTGTCGACCTCACGCAGGGCGATTTCCACCAGCCGTGCGTAAAACGGGGCCGCGCCTACAATCAGCGCGGGTAGCGCGGCGTTCGCGCCAAGAATGGTGCCGACGATCGTCTTGGTGAACGGGATCAGCAGGACGATCAGGATGATGAACGGAATGGAGCGGAACACGTTCACCAGCACGGAAATAACGCCGTAAACCGCGCGGTTGTGGAACAGGCCGCCTTTGGCAGTCAGAAAGAGCGCCAGTCCGAGCACAATGCCGAGGACAAAGGTCGCCGCGCCGGAGAGCGCCGTCATGTAGAGCGTTTCCTGAGTGGCCGCCCACAGCGAGTCGAGATCGAGATGCGGGAACCATTGTTCAGTCAGGGTCAAATCAGCCACGTTTAATCACCTCGCCGTCGATATCGCTGTGCTGCAAATCCGCGAGGATGTTGTTCAGCTGTTCTTCCGTCGCCACCACGTGCAGCCAGAGCTGGCCGAACACGCCGTGCGCTGTCTGGGTCATCTTGCCGTGGAGAATGTTAAAAGGCAGGCCATAGCGCAGCGTCAGCTCGCCAACAATCGGCTGGTGCGTGCTGTGACCGGTAAAGGTCAGCTTGATCACGCTGCCCTGCAATTCCTGCGCGAGCGCAGGGTTGAAGGCGTCGTCCTCGGCGTACTGGCTCACCTGGCGCACAAACTGTTGGGTAATCGGCTGCTGCGGATGCGTGAAGACGCGAATAACTTCGCCCTCTTCCACCACTTTGCCGTTTTCCATCACCGCCACGCGGTCACAGATTTTGCGCACCACGTGCATTTCATGAGTGATCAGCACGATAGTCAGGCCGAAGCGGCGGTTGATATCGAGCAGTAAATCCAGAATCTGATCGGTGGTCTGCGGGTCGAGCGCCGAAGTAGCTTCATCGCACAGCAGTACGTCCGGGCTGTTCGCCAGCGCCCGGGCAATGCCGACGCGCTGCTTTTGCCCACCGGAAAGCTGCGCCGGATAGGCGTTTTCGCGCCCGTTCAGCCCCACCAGGTCAATAAGTTCCGCCACGCGGGCTTTGATTTGCGCTTTTGGCGCCCCGGCAATCTGCATGGAAAACGCAATGTTTTCGCTGACGGTGCGCGACCACAGCAGGTTGAAGTGCTGAAACACCATGCTGATTTTCAGGCGCGCCCGGCGCAGCGTTTCACCTCTGGCGGCAGCAATGTCCTGGCCGTTGATCAGCACGCTGCCGGAAGTGGGCTTTTCCAGGCCGTTCAGCAGGCGAATCAGGGTGCTTTTTCCCGCGCCACTGTAACCGATGATGCCGTAAATCTGCCCTTTATCGACGGTCAGGCTGACGTCGTCAACGGCGGTGATGGGCGCTTTGCCGTGGTCAAAAATTTTGCGGATCTGGTTAAGTACAATCATTATTTTTAGATGTTTAGAGCTATAGACGTCTGGAAGGTAGCATTAGAGCGATGAATAACTCAACAACAAAATCCGCATATGCTTATGCCGCAATGTGCTAACTGCCCTTTTGCAATTTATAGCTGTCAGTTGTGGTTAAGGTTTTAGATTAAGTTGAAGTGTTAACCAACTGAAATAAGAGGACATATAATGGTGTTTATCCGCTGACAGCTATCCGGACGCAGTGGTAATCTGCCTGCCACTCCGCAGGCCAGGAAGCAGAGCTTACGCGTCATGAACAAACCCATTAAACGGCTGGAAATCATCAAGAATGCGATTGAGCTGGAGGACGATGAAATCGTCCAGGGCCAGCTTGTCCGGCTGAAGAAAGAGCCGCTGGACGAGGCGCTCAGTGCTATCGTGCAGGCGCTGGAAGCCCGCCGCTATGCCGACGCCATCACCGCTATCAGCGCGTGGCTGCAAAGCCAGCGGGCGCTGACGGCCTGGCAGGATCCACAAATTGCCGCCAGCAAGCTGGAGCTGAAAACCCTGGAGTCGGAGCTGCAGGATCTGGTCGATCGGCGCAACGCCCGTATTCAGCGACTGGATGATTTCAACGATCTCTACATGACTCGCCTCGGCCCGCTGATGACGGAGATCCTGCGCCTGCGCAAAGTGCTGGCGGAGAAAATGCTGCGTCGTCAGCTGCGTGAAGGCAGCCGCAGCGAGCCCGTCAACGAAGAATCCGCCCGTCAGGCCGATGCCGCAAGCCAGGACTATGAATCGTATCGCCAACGCCACCAGGAAGCACAGCAGCACCAGGCCGCCCAGCAGCGACTGGCGGAGTCCGAGCGTCAGGAGCTCAAGCGCCTGTGGCGACAGGCCAGCAAGCTGTGCCATCCGGACCTGGTGGCCGACGCGCTGAAAGCGGAGGCGAACACGCTGATGGTGAGGCTCAATCAGGCCCGCCAGCACGGCGATCTCGCCACGGTGCGGACGATCCTCGCCAGACTTATGCAGGGCCAGCAGCCACAAATGGCAAGCGTTCGCCTCAACGAGCTGGCTCCGCTTCGCCAGCGCATCAATGAAATTCGTCGGCAGATTCAGGCGCTGCATCTGGAACTGTCGGGGCTGGAAAAGGAAGGCGCGTGGCAGTTAGTCACCACGCTTCGCGATCCGGAAGGCTATTTTCAGCAGCAGGAGAAAGCGATGGGCAACACCATCCGCACCCTGGAAAAGCAAATTGTCGACGCGGGGTTTGATGAGGTGGCATGAGTTGTAGGCCAGTGCAAGCGCAGCGCCGCCCGGCGCAATAATGGATATTCGATTAGATGTGTTGGTCCGAGCGCGCCCTCTCCCCGGCCCTCTCCCAATAGGAGAGGGAGTAAGTCAAAACCCTCACCTTTCAGATCCCTCTACCAATCGCAGAGGGAGAAAGTCAAAACCCTCACCTTGCAGTTCCCTCTCCCAATAGCAGAGGGAGAAAGTCAAAACCCTCACCGTGCAGTTCCTTCTCCCAATCGCAGAGGGAGAAAGTCAAAACCCTCACCGTGCAGTTCCCTCTCCCAATCGCAGAGGGAGAAAGTCAAAATCCTCACCGTGCAGTTCCCTCTCCCCTTGGGAGAGGGTTAGGGAGAGGGGCTGGCTGGGTCACTTCTTATGCCAGTAAGCCTGCGAACGCACCAGCTGCGGGTCTATCTCATCGGTAACAAACTCGTCCAGTAGCGATTTCACTACCGCGCCTTCGCCAGTGAGCCACAGGAAATAATCTTCCTCAGGCACCTTCAGCGCCGCCAGTTTCTCCGCTACCGCTTCTGCGCTATGTCCAACTACCCAGTCAATCTCAAAGCCGCAGTCGGCGAGATAATCCTGATAAGCGGCATCCGCCACGGTGACGATGGCTTTCACCTGCGGGCGCGCTGGAAGCTGACGCAGTGCCGCAAACCGACGCAGTAGCGCAGGCATCCCGGACTCATCAGCCACGTACAGCTGCCACGCATAATCTTCCGGCACCACCAGCGAACCGCGCGGGCCACCTATAGTCAGTTTGTCGCCCACTTTTGCCGCCACCGCCCACTGGCTGGCAATCCCACCGTCATGGATGAAGAAATCGTAGGCCAGCTCATTTTTTTCCGCGTTAAACAGCGGCGTGTAATCACGTGTCTGCGGGCGCACGCCGTCCGCCCAGACGATGCCTTCATCAGTCACAGTTGGCGGAGTGAAGTGGCTGCCCGGCTCCGGGAAAAACAGCTTGGTGTGATCGTCAAACCCGGCTGAGGTAAAGCCGTCCAGCGCTTCGCCGCCCAGCACGATCCGCTGGAAAGCCTGGCTGATGCGCTCGACGCGCAGCACGGTCAGCTCACGAAAGCGCAGTTCGTTGCGCACGCGCTTCGGGTATTTTTTGTCGGTCAGGGTCGCCATCGGAAGCCTCTTTATTGTCTGTTATTTTCATTAAGTCTAAATGATAATAATTTGCAACAAAACACAAAAGGGCAGCTTGTGCGATCAGTGCAGCACCGCCACCGCGTCCTGCAAGCGCCCGGCGCGGTGTTTCACCATCGCTGAGACGTGGGCGCTCTCTTCCACCAGCCCGGCGTTTTTCTGGGTGATCGCATCCAGCTCCGCCACCGCGCGGGTGAGATCCGCGAGCCCCGTCGCCTGTTCAGACGTCGACAGGCTAATCTGCGCAATCAGTCCGGTAACGTTGCGCACCTGGCTCACGATGTCATCCATTGTTTTCCCGGCGGCGTGAACCTGATCAGAGCCGGACTGCACCTTGCTGGCGCTGGCGTCGATCAATTTGCGAATGTCGTTGGCCGCACTCGCGCTGCGGCTAGCCAGATGGCGCACTTCGCCTGCCACCACCGCAAAACCTTTGCCCTGCTCTCCGGCACGCGCCGCTTCCACCGCCGCATTCAACGCCAGAATATTGGTCTGGAAGGCAATATCGTTGATAAGTTTGGTGATTGAGCCGATGCGCTGGGTGCTGTCGGCAATCTCGTCCATGGTTTGCACGACCCTGTGCATTGCCTGGCCGCCATGGGTAGCCGCTTCGCTCGCCGTATTCGACAGCTTGTCCGCCGCCGTGGCCGTTTCGGCATTGCTCTGCACCGACGCTGCCATCTGGCTCATGGTCGCCACCGTCTGCTGCACGTTTTCCACGGTCTGTCGGGTGCGTTCGTTCAGTGAGCTGTTGCCCTGTGCCAGGGTTTCGCTGCCCTGCCGCACGCTCGCCACCTGGCCTGAAACGTCATGAATCAGCCAGCGGCACATCAGCCCCAGTTGGCCGACAGAGCGCAAAATCAGCCCCAGCTCGTCGCTGCGATTAAGGTGGCTGACGCTATTGCGCTCGCCGGTTGCCACGCTCAGCGCCTGACGTGCCACGTTCTCCACCGGGCGCACAATCTGCCATTCGATGAACATGTTTCCTGCCAGCAGCATCAACGTGCTGACCAGCCACACCAGCCAGTGTGAACCGGTACCGAGCAGCGCCGCTGTTAGTGCCAGCCAGGTAAGTCCCATAGCGCCGCGTACTCGCCAGCGCAGCGGCATACCCGGTAATTTCCCCCACCAGCGTTTGCTCACCACCAGCCCTTTGCGCACACGCTTCGTGCAGCGCCCATCGTTGAGCGCCTTATATAATGACTCTGCGGCAGCAATTTCTTCCGGTTGTGCTTTGGTGCGAATCGACATATAGCCGCTGATTTTTCCGTCGCGCACCATCGGCACCGCGTTGGCCCGCACCCAGTAATGGTCACCGTTCTTGCGGCGGTTCTTAACGATGCCGGTCCACGGCTCGCCCTGTTGCAGGGTCGTCCACATATCGGCGAAGGCGGCTTTCGGCATATCAGGGTGACGGACCAGGTTGTGCGGCTGCCCGGTCAGCTCCTCCAGGCGATAGCCGCTGACCTGTACGAAGGTGTCGTTGGCGTGGGTGATGTGGCTTTGCAGATCGGTGGTGGACATCAACGTGGTGTCATCATCGAGCGCATAATCACGCTGCGTGATGGTTAGTGGAGGTGACATTAACGCGTCCTTTGCTTATTAAGTAGTTATTAATTTTTCTCTTAATTGTTATTTCGGCGATAACGACTTTATCTTTAATTGTTAAGTTTGATGCAGATCGCAATTTGCGTTTAAACCCTGAATTTCGTGGGTCATCACCGCCGTGGTGCAACCTTTGCACCAGCGCAGTGCAACCGTTCAATATAATGACCGTTGTTATGCTGAAAGCTCAGGAGTAAAAACCGCCGGAATGTTATGGGAATGATTAAATTTTGTAACATAGCGCCCTCCACAGCCGTTTATCTCGATTTTCTCGCCCCGCTTCCGGGTGGCGTAATCCCTGCAATACTTAAATCAGTATCATGTGATACGCAATCTCCAGGAGCATATTTTGAACAGGTTACCTTCCAGCGCCTCGGCTTTGGCCTGTACGGCGCACGCACTGAATCTCATTGAGAAGCGCACGCTTAATCATGAGGAGATGAAATCACTCAACCAGGAGGTCCGTGAATACTTTAAAGAGCATGTGAATCCGGGGTTTCTTGAGTATCGAAAATCTGTCACAGCAGGCGGGGATTACGGAGCCGTAGAGTGGCAAGCGGGCAGTCTGAATACGCTTGTCGACACCCAGGGACAGGAGTTTATTGATTGTCTGGGTGGCTTTGGCATTTTCAACGTAGGGCACCGTAATCCAAAAGTGGTTTCCGCCGTACAGAATCAGCTCGCTAAACAACCGCTTCACAGCCAGGAACTGCTCGATCCGCTTCGCGCGATGCTGGCAAAAACACTCGCCGCCCTGACGCCGGGCAAACTGAAGTACAGCTTCTTCAGCAACAGCGGCACCGAGTCCGTGGAGGCAGCCATCAAGCTTGCCAAAGCGTATCAGTCGCCACGCGGTAAATTCACCTTTATCGCCACCAGCGGTGCGTTCCACGGTAAATCACTGGGTGCACTGTCGGCGACGGCGAAAGCGAATTTCCGTAAGCCGTTTATGCCGCTGCTGCCGGGCTTCCGCCATGTGCCGTTTGGTGACATCAATGCCATGCGCACCGTGCTGAGCGAATGCAAAAAGACCGGGGATGACGTTGCAGCCATCATTCTGGAGCCAATCCAGGGCGAAGGCGGCGTGATCCTGCCTCCGCAGGGCTATCTGCCAGCCGTGCGTAAGCTCTGCGATGAGTTTGGGGCGCTGCTGATCCTCGACGAAGTCCAAACCGGGATGGGTCGCACCGGCAAGATGTTCGCCTGCGAGCATGAGAACGTGCAGCCGGACATTCTCTGCCTCGCCAAAGCGCTCGGCGGCGGCGTGATGCCGATTGGTGCCACGGTGGCAACCGAAGAAGTGTTCTCGGTGCTGTTCGACAACCCGTTCCTGCACACCACCACCTTTGGCGGTAACCCGCTGGCCTGTGCGGCGGCGCTGGCAACCATCAACGTGCTGCTGGAGCAGAACCTGCCCGCCCAGGCGGAGCAAAAAGGGGATTTACTGCTGGACGGCTTCCGCGTTCTGGCGCGTGAATACCCGGATCTGGTGCAGGAAGCCCGCGGGAAAGGGATGCTGATCGCCATCGAGTTCGTTGATAACGAAATCGGCTACACCTTTGCGAGCGAAATGTTCCGCCAGCGCATTCTGGTGGCGGGCACGTTGAACAACGCCAAAACCATTCGCATTGAGCCGCCGCTGACGCTGACCGTTGAGCAGTGTGAGCAGGTGCTGAAGGCGACGGGTAAAGCGCTGGCCGCGCTGCGGGTTTCCGTGGAGCAGGCCTGAGGATAGTCGGCAAAAAGCCCGGTGAGGTTTGGCACCCACCGGGCTTTTTTCTTTCCGGAGCCACTATGCTCCCCTCACCCCGACCCTCTCCCCAAAGGGGCGAGGGAGAAAAGTAGTCTGCTGCTCAACGTTAAAATCCCGCTCCGAACAGTCCCCTCGCCCCTTCGGGGAGAGGGTTAGGGTGAGGGGCGGTTTTCAGATTTCAGGCAACAACCCCACAAAGCTCCGTTTCTTGCGCGGCTCCGACATCATCTCATCGAGTTTTTCCACGCAGGCGAGATAGTGCGGAGTCTTTTTGTGCGCCAGCACCGCAGCGTCGTCCTTGTAGGCTTCGTAGATATAGAATCGCGTATCCACTTCCGGGTCCTGCAATACGTCAAAGCGCAGGTTACCGGGTTCTTCCAGCGCCCCTTCGTGGTTGGCGCGAAACACGTCGAGAAACTCACCGACGCGCTCCGGTTTGATGTTGATCTCCACCAGCGTCACGTTCATTTGGCTTCTCCCTGTTTTTCTTCCTGCCAGAACTGGTACGCCTCGCGGGCGCTCAAGTTCTCATGCACCACTTTTTTCACCGCTTTGAGCATCGCCAGCGGCGCGCTGGACTGGAAGATGTTGCGTCCCATATCCACGCCGGATGCGCCCTGATCGATGGCGCGCCAGCACATGTCGAGCGCTTCATCCTCAGGCAGCTTTTTGCCGCCCGCAATCACAATCGGCACCGGGCAGCTGGCGGTGACTTTTTCGAAGCCTTCTTCAACGAAGTAGGTTTTGACGAAGGTCGCGCCCATCTCCGCCGCGATACGGCTGGCGAGAGAGAAATAGCGGGCGTCACGAGTCATCTCTTTGCCCACGCCTGTCACTGCCAGCACCGGCATGCCGTAGCGGTTTCCGGCGTCCACAAGCTTGATGATATTGCTGATCGACTGGTGCTCGTACTCGCTGCCGATATAGACCTGCGCCGCTACCGCCGCCACGTTTAGACGCAAGGCATCTTCCATCGTCACCGCCACGCACTCGTTGGATAGCTCGCTCAGAATCGAGTTGCCGCCAGACGCACGCAGCACCACAGGTTTGTTGGTTGCCGCAGGCACGGTGCTGCGCAAAATGCCGCGCGTGCACATCAGCACGTCGGTTTCGCCAAACAGCGGCGCTATCGACAGGTCGATACGCTCCAGCCCCGTTGTTGGCCCCTGGAAATAACCGTGGTCGAAAGCCAGCATCACCGTGCGATTACTTTGTGGGTTAAAAATGCGCGCCAGGCGCGACTGCATGCCCCACTCCAGTGAGCCGCAGCCTTTCAGTTCGTACAGCGCGTTTTTCTGCGGGCGGTCGAGCCCAAAATCTTTGCCGTCTTTGATGTCGTCTAAATCAGCCATTGTTCCCTCCCTCAGAAATCGTATTTGCCGATGTTCTCTTTGGTGAACACCACGCGCTCCGGCAGCAGCACGATGCCGTTGCCCTTCGCCTCATACTGATAGCCCTGCACGCTGTTCGGCTCGACCTTAAGGTCGCCAATATCTTTTACCGCCACGCTGTCGCCGACGTTAAGATCGCCTTTTTTCAGCAGATGATCGGCGACGTTCACCGCAATTTTCCCCTGCTCCACCACGTCCCACAGGCCGAAGGCTTTCACCGTGCCGCGTTCAACATACGGGCGCATAACGTTTGGCGTGCTGAAGCCGACAATCGCCACGCCCTGACGCTTAAGGTTTTCAGCCGCCTGCGCAGCGGCGGGCAGAGCATTAGCGTCCGGGGCGATGATCGCGTCGAGATCCGGGTAGGCTTTCAGGATGCCTTCGGCGGTCTGCAACGATTTGGTGGCGTCGTTATAGCCAAACTGGGTGGTGACCACCTGCCACTGTGGATGATCCTTGGCGATTTTGGCCTTCGCCTCTTTCACCCACTGGTTCTGGTCGGTGACGGTTGGGCTGGAATAGAAGAACGCCACTTTGGCGTCGGGTTTGGTCACCTGCTTCCCGGCCATATCCACCAGCAGGCCGCCGAGCTGCTCCGGCGTGCCCTGGTTGATATAGATGCTGCGGCACTCCGGTTTGGTGTCGGAATCCCACGTCAGCACTTTCACGCCGCGCTGCATCGCGCGCTTGAGTGCCGGGCAGAGACCGTCCGGCGACACCGCCGAAACGATGATCGCGTTATAGCCCTGGTTGACGAAGTTGTTGATGAGCTGCACCTGGCCGGAGACGCTTGGCTCCGTCGGGCCGTCGTAGGTGACGTCCGCGCCGAGCTGTTTGCCCGCCTCTTTCGCCCCGTTGCCGCCGCTGGTGAAGAAGCCGACGCCGACCAGCTTCGGGATAAACGCAATGCGATCTGCCGCCTGCGCCGTCGCCACACTCATTGCCAGCGCCAGGGCGCTCAGCTGCACACACAGTTTTGCTTTCATCTTATGCTCCGGAAATTGTCTTCGAAAAAAGCCGACGCCACACCGTGCGCACCCCTTCACGATGCAGACTCAGCGAACGCCCCATCACCACGACAACCAGCAGCGCGCCCGCAAGCGCACTCGACACCTGGTTGGGAATACCGACCATCTGTAAACCTTGCTGTAAATACCCCACCAGCAGCGCCGCCAGCGCCGTCCCGATAACCGAGCCGGAGCCGCCGTAAATATTGGCCCCGCCGAGCACCGCCGCCGTCAGCGCAGGCATCAGCAAATCACGTCCCAAATCCGAGCGGGCAGAGCCGAAATAGGAAACCAGCACCAGCGCGGCAATGGCCGAGGCCAGCCCCACCAGGCCGTAAAGCACATACGGCATGCCATTGACGGAAAGCGCTGCATAGCGCGCCGCGCGCGGGTTTTGCCCGAGTAAAAAGAGATGGCGACCGAAGCGCCCGCGATGGGCCAGCAGCCAGAAGAAAAAAGTGATGACGATAAACAGCACCAGCGGAACGGGCAGGCCGAACAGCGTCAGGTTGGCGAAGGCGGTGAAGCTGTCCGGAAAGCCACCAATGCCTTCATAGCCCGTCGCACCCGCCATACCGGAAAGCAGCAGCGCCGCACCGCCGTAAAGGTAGAGCGTGCCAAGCGTGATGACCAAAGGGCTGATGCCGGTGTAGTGAATCAGGGCCGCATTCACCAGCCCGCAGAGCACGCCGAGCAGCAATGTCAGCGGTACCGCCAGGCTCATCGGCCAGCCCGCCTGCATCATCACGCCCAGCGCAATCGCGCACAGGCCAATGGTTGAGCCAAGCGAAATGTCGATTCCCCCACTGATGATCACCAATGTGAGCGGCAGCGCCACGATGCCAATACAAATGAAATCACTGGTGCTGAACAGCAGCATGTTCACGTCCAGCATGCGCGGGTTCAGCGCCCCGAAGAGGGCAATCTCCAGCACCAGCAGGATCAGCAGCGCGCTTTCCCAGTTGAGCTTCATTTACGCCACCTCTTTGCTTTTGCGTTTGGGAAACGGGGCGACGTTTTTGCCCCCTTTGTTGCCCGGCTGGAACCGGCTGTACTTCTGCGCCCGCTGATGACGGGTCAGCGCCTGGCGCAGGCGTCCGTCGAGCACCAGCACGCCCAGCAGCACCAGCCCGGCGATAAAGTCATTCCACCAGGCCGGAAGCTTAAACAGCACCAGCACGGTATCGATTTGAGTCAGGAAGAACGCGCCGAGGAAGGCGCCTATCAGCGTGCCGGTGCCGCCGAGCAGCGACACGCCGCCGAGCACGCAGGCAGCGATGGCCTTCATCTCCAGCCCGCTGCCGGTCTGGTTCGGCACAAAGCCAATCTGCGCGGCAAAAATGATCCCACCGCAGGCCGCAAGCATGCCGTTGAAGGTGAAGGCCAGCATCCGCGTGCGGTTCACGCCCACGCCCAGCTGCCTCGCCGCGGCAAGGTTGTCGCCAACAGCGTAAAAATCACGACCGAATGTGGTTCGCGCCAACCCCCACGCGCCTGCCAGCAGCAAAACCAGCACCAGCCAGCCGAGCGGCGAGATGCCAATGAGTGCAGGCTCCGACAGTGATTTCAGGCTGTCCGGCAGGCCTTCAATCCACTTGCCGCCGGTCCACAGCAGCATGATGCCGCGATACAGACCCAGCGTACCGAGGGTGGCGACAATTGCCGGAATACGAAAAGCAACCACCAGCAGGCCGTTGAATGCCCCCGCCAGCGCACCAATAGCCAGCGCGAAGGCGATCGCAACGGGCAACCCATAACCGCTGTTCAGCGCCACGCCAACCGCAATCGCGCTCAGGCCCACGGTGGAACCGACGGAAACGTCAATGTTGCGGGTCAGCATCACCAGCGCCGCGCCCAACGCCAGCAGGCAGAGGATCTGCGAGCTGGAATAAATCATCGCCAGAGTTTGCAGGCTGAAGTAGGAAGGGTTGAGCGCCACCAGCCCCGCAAACAGCGCCACGATGGCGAGGAACGCGCTCAGCTCGCGGTTTTTCAGCAAGGTTTTCATGCCTGTCCTCCGAAGGCTAAGGTCATCATCCGATCGACGCTCACCGCCTGCTTAGTCAGCTCGCCGCTCATGCGGCCCTGGTGCATCACCAGCACCCGATCCGCCAGCCCTGGAAACTCATCCAGATCGCTGGAGATCATCAGCACCGCCACGTTCTGCGCCGCCACGCTTTTCAGCAGTTGATAGATATCGGCGCGGGCCGAAACATCCACGCCGCGCGTCGGTTCATCCACGATAAGCAACAAGGGATTGGCTTCCAGACAGCGCGCCAGCAGCACCTTCTGCTGGTTGCCGCCGGAGAGCGTGCGCACCGGCTGGTCGGCATTGCTGAGCTTGATGCCGAGCGCGCGGTGATAGCGCTCCACCACCGCCGCCTCGCGCTTGTTCTCCTGCCACAGCGAAGGCTGATTGAACATCACCGTGTTCCAGCGAACGGGCGCATCAAGAAACAGCCCGGACACCTGCCTGTCCTCCGGCAGATAGACGAGGCCGCTCGCCAGCCGCGCGCGGGTGCTGTCGCCGCTGATGTCACGGTTTTCCAGCCAGACTCGCCCGGCCCGAACCGGGCGCAGGCCATAGAGCGTTTCCGCCAGCTCCGTTCGCCCGGATCCCACCAGCCCCGCAAGGCCGACGATCTCGCCCGCACGGATCTCCAGATTCAGATCGATAAAGCCTTCGCCCGTCAGATCTTCCACCCGCAATACGGGGAAATCCTGCGGCTGGGTGCGGCGGTTGCCCGGCAGCGCCAGCCACAGCTTTTGCGTGTCGCTCAGATCTTTGTCGCGGCTGGCGGGCGTCATGGCGGCGATCAGCTGTGCATCACTGTGATCCGCGGTTGCGCCGCTTAGCACCACCGCCCCGTCGCGCATCACCGAAACGTGGCTCGCAAGTTGACGGATCTCCGGCAGCTTGTGGGAGATAAAGACGATCCCGACGCCCAGCGCCTGCAAGGCCTGAACCTGCCGAAACAGCCTCTCCGTTTCGCCAGGCGTTAATGACGCGGTCGGTTCGTCGAGGATCAGGATTTGCGCGTTGCGCATCAGCCCGCGCAGGATCTCCACCATCTGCTGATCCGCCACTTCCAGGGTGCTGGCCGTCGCCTGCAAATTCAGCTGGCAGTTCAGCTGCTGTAATTTCTCCGCCAGCCGCTGCTCGAGATTCGCCTCGCGCGGCAGACGGAACAGGATGTTTTCCCGCACGGTTAAGTTCGGGAACAGCATCGGCTCCTGCGGCACCAGGTAGATGCCCAGCTGGTGTGCCTGCCCGGGTTTCAGGCGCGCAAAAGGTTTGCCGTTTATCCGAAGTTCACCCTCGTCCGGCGTTTCCACTCCGGCAACAATCTTCATCAGCGTCGATTTTCCTGCCCCGTTGCCGCCCATCAGCGCATGCACCTGGCCGGAAAAGAGCGTGAAATCAATGCCCTTTAGCACGGCGACGCCGGAGAACTGCTTGTGAATGCTGCGGGCTTCAATCAGTGGCTTCATCATCGCGCCTCGGTTGAACAAATGATTTTTTAAATTAATAATGTTCAAAAGCGTAGACCCTGAACTATATTTACAACCGTGCAGGGATCACAGTTTTGGCGTTTGGATCGCCCTGCAAAGGCTGTGAGCAATGAAAGATCGGTTTTGCCAGTGGCTTCACACTTTCTGTCCGCGCAACTGCGAACATATGATCTAGATTTTTATAAGAGTTCACTTTATGAGCGAAAAACGCATTGAAGAGAGCCGCTACGCCGGGCTGGCGCTGGCGGAAGAAGAACTGGTGGCGCGGGTGGCGTGGTGCTACTACCACGACGGCCTGACTCAGAACGATATTGGTGAGCGCCTTGGCCTGCCACGGCTGAAGATTTCACGGCTGCTGGAAAAGGGCCGTCAGTCCGGCGTGATCCGCGTGCAGATCAACTCCCGCTACGAGGGGTGCCTGGCGCTGGAAACCGAGTTACAGCAGCGCTTCGGGCTGAAAATCACCCGGGTGCTGCCCGCGCTGAATACCCCGCCGATGAACACGCGTTTGGGCGTCGGTGCCGCGCAGTCCTTAATGGGCGTGCTGGAACCCGGCCAGCTGCTGGCGGTGGGCTTTGGTGAAGCGACGATGAGCTGCATTCAGCACCTGAGCGGCTTTATCGGCTCCCAGCAAATTCGCCTGGTGACGCTTTCCGGCGGCGTCGGGCCTTATATGACCGGCATCGGCCAGCTGGATGCGGCGTGCAGCGTCAGCATGATCCCCGCCCCGCTGCGGGTGTCGTCGCCTGAAGTCGCGGAGATCCTGCGGCGCGAATCCAGCGTACGGGATGTGATCCTGGCAGCGGGCGCGGCAGACGCGGCGGTCGTCGGGATTGGGGCCATCGATCAGCGGCGCGACGCGACGATCCTGCGTTCCGGCTACATCAGCGAAGGTGAACAGCTGATGTATGCCCGCAAAGGCGCAGTCGGCGACATTCTGGGCTATTTCCTGCAGGCGGACGGCAAGCCGGTCGAGGGGCTGGAGATCCACCGCGAACTGCTCGGCGTCACCCTTGATGAGCTGGCACAGCTGCCGACCATCGTTGGCGTCGCCGGGGGAGAAGAGAAAGCGCAGGCCATTTATGCGGCCCTCACCGGCAAGCGCATCAACGGCCTGGTAACGGAAGAGACAACAGCACGCGCGGTGCTGTCGCTGGCGGGATAACCGCCGCGCGCCGCGCGATAACAGCGAGGCGCACGTCATGAGTTACCTTTTAGCGTTGGACGCAGGCACCGGCAGCATTCGGGCGGTGATTTTTGACCTGGCAGGTCGCCAGATTGCGGTTGGCCAGGCGGAATGGAAACACCTGAGCGTCGAGGGCGTTCCCGGCTCGATGGAGTTTGATCTGCACACCAACTGGCAGCTCGCCTGCCAGTGCATTCGCCAGGCGCTGGCCAACGCCCACCTCAGCGCCGCCGATATTCAGTCCGTCGCCTGCTGCTCGATGCGCGAAGGGATTGTGCTCTACGATCGCAACGGCGAGGCCATCTGGGCCTGCGCTAACGTCGACGCCCGTGCCAGTCGCGAAGTGGCTGAACTCAAAGAAATTCACGATTACCACTTTGAATCAGAAGTGTATGAAGTCTCCGGCCAGACTCTGGCGCTTTCCGCCATGCCTCGCCTGCTGTGGCTGGCGCACCATCGTCCGGATATCTACCGCAACGCGGCGACTGTCACCATGATAAGCGACTGGCTGGCGGCAAAGCTCTCCGGTGAGCTGGCGGTCGATCCTTCTAACGCGGGCACTACCGGCATGCTCGATTTGTTCAGCCGCGACTGGCGGCCCGCGCTGCTGGATATGGCCGGGCTGCGGGCAGATATTCTCTCGCCGGTGAAAGAAACAGGCACGGTGCTTGGCAGCGTGACTAAAGCAGCGGCACAGCAGTGTGGCCTGCGGGCGGGCACGCCTGTCGTTATGGGCGGCGGCGACGTGCAGCTGGGCTGTCTCGGGCTTGGCGTGGTACGACCCGGCCAGACGGCAGTGCTTGGCGGGACCTTCTGGCAGCAGGTGGTGAATCTGCCGCAAGTACGCACCGACCCTGAGATGAACATTCGCGTGAACCCCCACGTCATTCCCGGCATGGTGCAGGCGGAGTCCATCAGCTTCTTCACCGGCCTGACCATGCGCTGGTTCCGCGATGCCTTCTGCGCGGAGGAAAAGCTGATTGCCGAACGCCTCGGCACAGACACCTATGCATTGCTGGAAGAGATGGCCAGCCGCGTGCCTGCGGGCTCCCACGGCGTGATGCCGATTTTCTCCGACGCCATGCACTTCAGCCAGTGGTACCACGCCGCGCCGTCGTTCATTAACCTCTCCATCGACCCGGAGAAATGCAACAAGGCCACGCTGTTCCGCGCGCTGGAAGAGAACGCGGCGATTGTCTCCGCCTGCAACCTGACGCAGATTTCGCAGTTCTCCGGCGTCCGGTTCGACAGCCTGGTGTTCGCCGGAGGCGGCTCGAAGGGTGCGCTGTGGAGCCAGATTTTAAGCGACGTCACTGGCCTGCCTGTGCGGGTGCCGGAAGTGAAAGAAGCAACAGCGCTCGGCTGTGCGATTGCGGCGGGCGCAGGTGCAGGGCTGTATGCCGACATGGCCAGCGCAGGCGAAAAACTGGTGAGCTGGAGTCGGGTATTCACGCCCAACCGGGAGCATCGGGAGCTCTACGACGGCATGAAGGAGAAATGGCAGAAGGTCTATGCAGACCAGCTGGGCCTTGTGGACAGCGGCCTGACAACTTCAATGTGGCAGGCTCCGGGGCTGATGCGCTCGCCCGGCCAACGCCCCTCATCCTGACTTTCTCCCCAAAGTAGCGAGGGAATCATTTGCTCCCTCTCCCTTCCTGGGAGAGGGTCCTCACCTCACTCCCCCAATCTTTGAATCCCATCACAATCACCGCACTCGCCCTTTTCCCTTTTGCCCGCCGAACGCTAAATTAACAACTCATCCGACCACATAACAACAAAACTTTTACCCTAATTAATTTGAGTTGTAGGAAGGCGGCAAGGGAGCTTATCCCCAGGAGCTTACTAAAGTAAGTGACTGGGGTAAGGGAGTGCAGCCAACGCACCTACAGCTCGAAGTAAGACGGGTAAACACTGGAAGCGATTATGAGCCACTACCCATCCCTGTTTACCCCGCTCAGTCTGGGCTTCACCACCCTGAAAAACCGCGTCCTGATGGGCTCGATGCACACCGGGCTGGAAGAACGGCCAGACGGCACCGAGCGGCTGGCAGCGTTTTATGCCGAGCGCGCCCGGCACGGCGTGGCGCTGATCGTGACCGGCGGCGTGGCTCCGGCTCCTTCGGGCGTCGGGATGGAGGGCGGCGCGGTGCTCAACGATGCCAACCAGCTGGCGCATCACCGTCCGGTTACTGACGCGGTACACAAAGAAGGCGGGAAAATCGCTCTGCAAATCCTGCACACCGGGCGTTATAGCTACCAGCCGCGCCCGGTTGCGCCGTCAGCCCTTCAGGCACCGATCAACCGCTTCAAACCTCATGCGCTGACCCATGAAGAAATTCTTGTGCTGATCGACGACTTTGCCCAGTGCGCGCTGCTGGCGCGTGAAGCAGGCTACGACGGCGTGGAAGTGATGGGATCGGAAGGCTATCTGATCAACGAATTTCTTGCGTCCCGCACCAATCAGCGTGAAGACGAATGGGGTGGAAGCTGGGAAAAACGCATGCGCTTCGCCGTGGAGGTGGTTCGCGCGGTGCGCGAGCGCGTGGGCGAGGACTTTATCATTATCTACCGCCTGTCGATGCTCGACCTGGTGGAAGGCGGCGGCAACTTCGACGAAACCGTGGAGCTGGCGCAGGCCATTGAAAAAGCAGGCGCAACCATCATCAATACCGGGATTGGCTGGCACGAAGCACGCATTCCGACGATTGCCACGCCTGTACCTCGCGGGGCGTTCACTTGGGTAACGCGCAAGCTGAAAGGCAAAATAACAATCCCACTCATCACGACCAACCGCATTAACGATCCGCAGGTGGCCGATGAGATCCTCGCGCGCGGCGATGCCGATATGGTGTCGATGGCGCGGCCATTCCTCGCCGATTCGGAGCTGCTCTCGAAAGCACAAAGCGGCCGGGCGGATGAGATCAACACCTGCATCGGCTGCAACCAGGCCTGCCTCGATCAGATCTTCGTCGGCAAAGTGACTTCGTGCCTCGTTAACCCCCGGGCATGCCATGAAACGCGGATGCCTGTGGTCCCGGTACAGCAGAAGAAAAACCTCGCCGTTGTCGGCGCTGGCCCGGCGGGTCTTGCGTTTGCAGTCAACGCAGCCGCACGTGGCCATCAGGTGACGCTTTTTGATGCAGCAGGCGAAATTGGCGGGCAGTTTAATATCGCCAAGCAGATCCCCGGCAAAGAGGAGTTTTACGAAACGCTGCGCTATTACCGCCGAATGATCGACCTGCACGGCGTGAAGCTGGCGCTCAACCGCTTTGTGAACGCAGAAGATCTGGCTGAGTTTGATGAAGCCATTCTTGCCACGGGGATCGAACCAAGAATGCCCGCTATCGACGGCATAGATCATCCCAAAGTACTGAACTACCTCGACGTGCTGCGTGACAAAACACCAGTGGGAGAGCGCGTCGCCATTATCGGCTGCGGCGGCATCGGCTTTGACACGGCGATGTACCTGAGCCAGCCGGGCGAGGCCACCAGCCAGAACATCGCTGAGTTTTGCGTGGAATGGGGCATCGACACCAGCCTGCTTGCGCACGGCGGCCTGCGCCCGGAGGGACCACAGCTGCACAAAAGCCCTCGCCAGATAGTCATGCTGCAACGCAAGGCCAGCAAACCGGGTGAAGGTTTAGGCAAAACCACCGGCTGGATCCATCGCACCACCCTGCTTGCGCGTGGGGTGAAAATGTTCCCTTCAGTAAGCTACGAGAAGATTGACGATCGTGGCCTGCACGTAACGATCGGCGGGGAGCCACAGTTACTGGAAGTGGATCAGGTGATTATCTGCGCCGGGCAAGAACCGCGTCGCGATCTCGCCGAACCGCTGCGTGCGGCAGGTAAACCGGTCCATCTGATTGGCGGGTGTGATGTGGCGATGGAACTGGATGCGCGCCGCGCGATTGCGCAGGGCACGAAGCTGGCGCTGGAGATTTAGCGCTTTGCTGCCTTTTCCCCCTCACCCCAACCCTCTCCCTCAGGGAGAGGGAGAAAAGCAGAGACCGCACTATCAGTCCCTTCTCCCTATCGAAGAGGGAGAAAAGCAGGGACCACATGACCTGTTGACCTGCTTCAAGGAAAGGCAGAAAAACAGGGACCACATGACCTGTTGGTCTGCCTCAGGGAGAAGGCGAACGCTGAATGCTAACGGTTACGACCGAGCTTCACCGCTTTCAGGATCACAAACTTCTTATTGGTGGCGATAGTCGTGCAGTTGCCAAAAATCTTCTTCAGCTTGTGGTAATAATCGAGGTGACGGTTCGCCACGATCACCAGTTCCCCGTTGATTTTCAGGCAGCGGCGCGCGTGGTGGAACATCTCCCATGCCACGCCGTCGGTCAGCGCGCTTTGCTGATGGAATGGTGGGTTGCAGAGCACGGCGTTGAAGCGGAATGGCTCCACGCCTGACAGCGCGTTGTTAATCATGAACTCACAGCGGTCCAGGGCTTCCGGCATGTTCGCTTCGACGTTCATACGGCTGGAGCTGACCGCCATTGGCGATTCATCGACGAACACGACGCTCGCCTGAGGGTTACGTTCCAGCAGCGTCAGGCCGATGACGCCGTTACCGCAGCCGAGATCGACAATTTCCCCTTCCAGATCTTTCGGCAAATGCTCCATAAAGAAGCGCGCGCCGATATCCAGCCCGGTGCGGGAGAAGACGTTGGCGTGGTTGTGGATAGTCCAGTCGGTGCCTTCCAGTTTCCAGCGCGTAATCTGCGACTCTTCCTTCAACGCCGGGGCGGTGAAAGTACAGTTGATCAGGCGCGCTTTTTTCCACGCAAGGGTCGTGGTGGTAGTGCCCAG
Source organism: Enterobacter sp. CC120223-11 (assembly GCF_900215375.1). GTDB lineage: Bacteria > Pseudomonadota > Gammaproteobacteria > Enterobacterales > Enterobacteriaceae > Scandinavium. The sequence continues at coordinate 299,913 of NZ_OBEF01000004.1, forward strand.
AATTTTTGTGAACAGATCCAGCGTGGAGTTATGCACGTCGCGGGCCTTCGCGCCGCCGATAATGCGGGTTTCCGGCGTGACCACTTCGCGCAACGCGCGCAGCTGCTGTTCCAGCAATGCCAGCGTTTTCGGGATCTTAATCAGCACAACTGCCGGAGCCGCCGGGTATTCGCCGGTGCTGTCGCGGAAGGTGACGCTGTTTTCCGGGATGTCGTTGTGGCGCAGGTTTTCACGGGTCGCCAGCTCGCTTAAGTAGGAATCACCGATGCTGTATGGCTGGTGTTCCGCGAGCGCACAGGCCAGCGCGCCGAAGGTGTCGTTCAGAACGAGGACCGGGCCGGTGATGTCGGTGCCGTCCAACTGTTGCAGCAGGTATTCGTCTGCCGCTTCCCACGCCTGCAGCGGGTTAACGTCGTCCGTTTCCGGGAAACGTTTTAGTGTCAGTGAACGGAAACCGTTGTCTGATTGGCTCATCGGCCCTCCTGAATGGTAAAATTCGGTGATATCCCCTTTGGGGGGCGTGAGTATACCCTTTTTTCCCTGAATTCGAGACAAGCATGAGCGAACTGACGTATTTAAGCGGTTATCCCGAGCAGCTCCTCGCCCAGGTTCGCACCCTGATTGCCGAACAGCGCCTCGGCGAAGTACTGGAGAAGCGCTATCCCAACAAGCACGACATCACTAACGATAAGGCGCTGTGGGAATTTACGCAAAACCTGAAAAACCGCTATATGCGCAGCGCCCCACCGATCAACAAGGTAATGTTCGACAACAAAATCCACGTGCTGAAAAACGCGCTGGGCCTGCATACCGCGGTGTCGCGCGTGCAGGGCGGGAAGCTGAAGGCCAAAGCGGAAATTCGCGTCGCCACCGTGTTCCGTCAGTCGCCGGAGGCCTTTTTGCGGATGATCGTGGTGCATGAACTGGCGCACCTGAAGGAGAAAGATCACAACAAAGCCTTCTATCAGCTCTGCTGCCATATGGAGCCGCAGTACCATCAGCTGGAGTTTGATACCCGCCTCTGGCTGACGCAGATGTCGCTGCCGGGAACTGCGTGAATCCGCACAGGTTTTGTCATCAAGCCGTGCTAAAGTGGCGAAAGGTCACTTTTACGGAGTACGTTGATTCTCATGATACGTTTCGCAGTCATTGGTACCAACTGGATCACCCGCCAGTTTGTCGATGCCGCCCATGAAACCGGCAGCTATAAGTTAACCGCCGTTTATTCCCGCAGCGCCGAACAGGCCCAGGCGTTCGCCAGCGATTATATGGTGGAGCATACCTTCACCTCCCTCGATGAAATGGCGCAAAGCGACGTCATCGACGCGGTGTATATCGCGAGCCCTAACTCCCTGCACTTCCCGCAGACGAAGCTGTTTTTGAGCCATAAAAAGCACGTTATCTGTGAGAAGCCTTTTGTCTCCAATATTGCGCAAGCGGAAGAAGCTATCGCCATTGCGCGGGAAAACGAGGTCGTGCTGTTCGAAGCGTTCAAGACCGCCAGCCTGCCAAACTTCGTGCAGCTGCAGCAGTCTCTCGGCAAAGTCGGCAATCTGCGCAAGGCGTTTATCAACTACTGCCAATATTCGTCACGCTATCAGCGCTATCTAGACGGCGAAAACCCAAACACCTTTAACCCGGCGTTCTCCAACGGTTCGATTATGGACATCGGCTTCTACTGCCTGGCCTCCGCGGTCGCGCTGTGGGGCGAGCCGCAGAGCGTGAAAGCCACCGCCTCGCTGCTGGCAAGCGGTGTTGATGCGCACGGCGTTGTCGTGCTGGAGTACGGTGATTTCAGCGTAACGCTGCAGCACTCCAAGGTGAGCGATTCCGTTCTGCCGAGCGAAATTCAGGGCGAGGCGGGCTCGCTGGTCATCGAGAAAATCTCCGAGTGCCAGAAAGTCTCCTTCGTGCCACGCGGCGGCAAAGCGCAGGATCTCACCCAGCCGCAGCACATCAACACCATGCTGTATGAAGCAGAAGTGTTTGCGCGCCTGGTGGAAGCGAATGAGGTGAATCATCCGGGCCTCGAGGTCAGCCGCATCACCGCGAAGGTTGCGACCGAAATCCGCCGTCAGACCGGCGTGGTATTCCCGGCCGACGGCGCATCTGCGTAAAACAATGTAAAACCCAGGTTACAGAGCATTGACCGCCTTCATGCTCTGTAATACTTTGTCACACGCAAAGGGGAGTAACTTGTTAGCCGGTGGATCGTCATGACGATGCGAAAGCATCCGGTCGCCGGGCAACAGGAAAGTGATGCAGCAGATCGCTTTCATGTTGTAAGTGAGACCTTGCCGAAAGGCGAGGTCCGGGCAAAAAATCCCATAACGGCTATCGTCTTTTGGACGTTAGCCGTTTTTTTTTGCTTGAGGAAGTGATTATGAATACTGTCGGCACACCGTTACTTTGGGGCGGATTTGCTGTTGTGGTCGTCATTATGTTGGCGATCGATCTGCTTTTACAGGGGCGGCGCGGCGCGCATGCGATGACGATGAAACAGGCGGCGAGCTGGTCGTTGGTCTGGGTCACTTTATCGCTGCTGTTCAACCTCGCTTTCTGGTGGTATCTCGCTCAGACCCAGGGGCGCGCGGTGGCGGATCCGCAAGCACTGGCATTCCTCACAGGCTATCTGATTGAGAAAGCGCTGGCGGTGGATAACGTCTTCGTATGGCTGATGCTGTTCAGCTACTTTGCGGTACCGGCGGCGCTTCAGCGTCGGGTGCTGATTTACGGTGTACTGGGCGCGATTGTGCTACGTACGATCATGATCTTCACCGGAAGCTGGCTTATCTCCCAATTCGAATGGCTGCTGTACGTGTTCGGCGCGTTCCTGCTGTTTACCGGGATTAAAATGGCGCTGGCGAAGGAAGACGAAGGCGGTATCGGCGACAAGCCATTTGTGCGCTGGATCCGCAGCCACCTGCGCATGACCGATAAAATCGAAAACGAACACTTCTTCGTGCGTAAAAACGGCCTGCTGTACGCCACGCCGCTGCTGCTGGTGCTGATTCTGGTCGAACTGAGCGACGTCATTTTTGCGGTAGACAGCATTCCGGCAATCTTCGCAGTGACGACCGATCCGTTCATCGTGCTCACGTCGAACCTGTTTGCGATCCTCGGCCTGCGCGCGATGTACTTCCTGCTGGCGGGCGTGGCTGAGCGCTTCTCCATGCTCAAGTACGGCCTGTCGGTGATCCTGGTGTTTATTGGCATCAAGATGCTGATCATCGATTTCTACCACATCCCGATCGCCATCTCCTTAAGCGTGGTGTTCGGCATTCTGGTGGTGACGTTGCTCATCAATTTGTGGGTGAACAAGCAGAACGACAGGAAAAAACTGACACAGTAATGCGTACGGCCCGGGTCATCCGGGCCGTTTTATTTTGCGGTTTATGTCAAATAAATGTTGTTGATTGGTTAAAAAATAAGACTCGGACGAAATAATCAGCACTTTCCCCTTTCTCCCGCGGCGAACATCCTTATACTCTTCCATGCAAACATTTGTTACATCCTGTAATGCAGCCACAAGAGCCGCCGGGATGGAACCACAACACCATCGAAGGAAGAATTAAATGACTACGCAACGCCCCTCAGGCCTGCTCCAGCGCATCGCTGGCGGCAGCCTTGTAAAACAAATTCTCGTTGGCCTGATTCTGGGTATTCTGCTGGCCTGGATCTCAAAGCCTGCCGCTGAGGCCGTGGGCCTGTTAGGCACACTGTTCGTTGGCGCACTGAAGGCCGTTGCCCCTGTGCTGGTGCTGATGCTGGTGATGGCCTCCATCGCTAACCACCAGCATGGACAGAAAACCAGCATTCGCCCGATCCTGTTCCTCTATCTGCTGGGTACCTTCTCCGCCGCGCTGACTGCGGTACTGTTCAGCTTTATGTTCCCTTCCACGCTGCATCTCAGCACCGGTGCGGGCGGTATCACTCCGCCATCGGGTATCGTAGAAGTTCTGCGTGGCCTGCTGATGAGCATGGTGAGTAACCCGATCGATGCGCTGCTGAACGCTAACTACATTGGCATTCTGGTTTGGGCCGTGGGCCTGGGCTTTGCGCTGCGCCACGGTAATGAGAGCACGAAAAACCTGGTTAACGACGTCTCTGACGCCGTGACCTTTATGGTGAAAGTGGTGATCCGCTTCGCGCCGATCGGTATTTTCGGGCTGGTCTCTTCTACGCTCGCCACTACCGGGTTTGCAACGCTTTGGGGCTATGCGCATCTGCTGGCGGTCCTGGTGGGCTGTATGCTGCTGGTGGCGCTGGTGATTAACCCGATGCTGGTGTTCTGGAAAATTCGCCGCAACCCGTATCCGCTGGTGCTGATGTGCCTGCGAGAGAGCGGCGTATACGCCTTCTTCACCCGTAGCTCTGCGGCTAACATTCCGGTGAATATGGCACTCGCAGAGAAGCTGAATCTCGACCGTGATACCTATTCCGTGTCGATTCCTCTGGGGGCAACCATTAATATGGCGGGCGCGGCTATCACCATCACCGTGCTGACCCTGGCGGCTGTCTACACGCTGGGCATTGCGGTCGATTTACCGACCGCGCTGCTGCTGAGCGTGGTGGCATCCCTCTGCGCCTGTGGCGCGTCCGGCGTGGCGGGTGGTTCGCTGCTGCTGATCCCTCTGGCCTGCAACATGTTCGGCATTCCAAATGACGTGGCAATGCAGGTGGTGGCCGTTGGCTTTATCATCGGCGTATTGCAGGATTCCTGTGAAACCGCGCTGAACTCCTCCACCGACGTGCTGTTTACCGCGGCGGCTTGTCAGGCCGAAGATGAGCGCCTGGCGAAGAACGCACTTCGCAGCTAGTGCCCGGCCCTTGCGCTAGCTGGCGGAAGGGCTTTCTTCCTTAAGCGCGGTTTCGGCCTGAAACGGATCGATGCCGCGCTTTTGCATCCGCCAGAAGCGCAGGATGTTCAGCCCGTTCATCACCAGGAAGCTGCCTTCAATCAGCGTGCCGCCAATCGACCCCAGCCAGAAGTTGTGGACAACCCAGCAAGCCGTTGAGCACCAGATGATGCAGCGCATCGTCAATCCTTTGCAGCGAAACAGCGCCCAGGTGCTGACCAGCGTGCTCGCCACCGGCAGTAATTCCATCGGATGATGAAACTTCGCCAGCCCAATGCCCCCGGTCAACAGCATGAAAATCGCCATCACCCACAGGCTGCGGGTGCGCAGGGTAATCAGCGTACGGACGGCGTTAAGCATGGCGCTGGAGCCTGCGGGAAACGCGCCCATCAGAAAGAAATGCACGCCGATGATGGCGCTGTAGACGGAAAGCTGCTTTTTGAAACGCCGCTCGTCGCGGTTGATAAACGTCGTGATACCCACCAGGAAGGCGATGACGCCGACGCCCTGGGCAAGCCAATACGCGGTCATGGAAAATCCTTTGGATGACGCAAAAAAAGAAACGGCGCTTCAGAATATGAAACGCCGTTTTAGCTTATCGGGGATCAGAGCGTGACGCCAGACTTAAAGATCGCCAGCTCGCGGAAATCATTCTTTTCATTACAGGTCTGCTTGCCGTTGGCAAACTCAACGATGGTATCGACGAACTCCGTCAGCAGCTCCGGCATCGCTTTGCCGTGAATTAACTGCCCGGCATCGAAGTCGATCCAGTGCTTTTTCTTCGCCGCCAACTCGCTGTTGGTGGCGATTTTCACCGTCGGCACAAAGCCACCGTACGGCGTGCCTCGCCCAGTGCTGAACAGCACCATATGACAGCCTGCGCCTGCGAGCGCGCTGGTAGCCACCGCATCGTTGCCTGGCGCACTCAGCAAATTCAGGCCGTGAGTTTTCAGACGCTCGCCGTAGCGCAGGACGTCAACCACCTGGCTGGAACCCGCTTTCTGTGTGCAGCCCAGAGATTTCTCTTCAAGGGTGGTGATCCCGCCCGCCTTGTTGCCCGGCGACGGGTTCTCGTAAATCGGCTGATTGTGCGCGATGAAATACTGTTTGAAGTCGTTGACCATCGTGACGGTCTTTTCAAACGTCGCTTCGTCGCGGCAGTGACTCATCAGGATCTGCTCGGCGCCGAACATCTCCGGCACTTCGGTCAGAACGGTTGTACCGCCGTTGCCAATCACGTAGTCAGAGAAGCGACCGAGCATCGGGTTGGCGGTGATGCCGGACAGGCCATCAGAGCCCCCGCATTCAAGGCCAAACTTCAGCTCGCTCAGCTTGCCTGGCTCGCGCTTGTCGTGGCGCATCACTTCATAAAGCTGATGCAGCTGCTCAAGGCCCGCTTCCACTTCATCATCCTGCTTCTGGCAGATCATGAAATGCACACGGTCAGCGTCAAACTCGCCCAGCGTTTCGCGGAACGCATCGACCTGGTTGTTTTCACAGCCAAGGCCAATCACCAGCACCGCCCCGGCGTTCGGGTGGCGCACCATGTTCTGCAACATGGTGCGGGTGTTGATGTGATCGTCACCAAGCTGCGAACAACCGTAGGTGTGGCTGAACAGGAACACGCCGTCGGTGCCTTCCGCGTCGTTCGACTCTTTCAGAAAACGGTTCTGAATTTGACGCGCGATGCCGTTCACGCAGCCAACGGTCGGCAGGATCCACAGCTCGTTGCGGACGCCCACTTCACCATTTGCCCGGCGATAGATCTGCACGTCACGATCGCCCGCCTGAGCGAGTTCGTCGTGCAGTTCCGGCTGATAGCTGTACTCGTCCAAATCGCTAAGATTGGTTCGTGTGTTGTGGGAATGGATATGTTCCCCAGGCGCAATATCCGTCAGCGCATGACCAATAGGCAGTCCATATTTGATGACGTTTTCACCCTTCGCGATGGCGTGCAGGGCAAATTTATGCCCGCGCACAACGTCGGCCAGCAGGCGCACCGTCTGACCTTCCACGGTCACTTCCTGTCCCGCCGCGATATCCGCCAGCGCGACGACCACGTTATCCAGCGAATGGATTTTGATGTATTGCATATCAACCAACCTTAATGCCGATGCGGTAGCGAATCAGTTCAGTTCAATGGCGAAGTAGTCGCGCGCATTGTTAAAGCAGATATTTCTCACCATTTCGCCCAGCAGCTGAATGTCGGCTGGCGCTTCGCCAGCGGCGACCCAGCGGCCAATCATCTGGCACAGAATGCGGCGGAAATATTCGTGACGCGTGTAAGAGAGGAAGCTGCGGCTGTCGGTCAGCATGCCGACGAAGCGGCTCAGCAGGCCCAGCTGTGCCAGCTGCGTCATCTGACGCTCCATGCCGTCTTTCTGATCGTTGAACCACCAGCCAGAGCCGAACTGCATCTTGCCCGGCATCCCTTCGCCCTGGAAGTTGCCGATCATGGTGCCCAGCACTTCGTTATCACGTGGGTTCAGGCAGTACAGAATGGTTTTCGGCAGCAGGTTCTCTTCGTTCTGCTTGCTCAGCAGCTTAGACAGCTCTTCCGCCATCGGGCGGTCGTTGATGGAGTCGAAGCCCACGTCCGCGCCCAGCAGTTTGAACTGACGCTGGTTATTGTTGCGCAGCGCACCAATATGGTACTGCTGCACCCAGCCGCGACGGGCGTATTCGCCGCCGAGCCAGACCAGCACAGCCGTTTTAAACTGCGCCACTTCGCGCTCGCTTAAGACTTCGCCTGACAGGCGACGAGCCAGAATCGCATCCAGCTCCGCTTCGTTGGCTTCAGCAAAGAGCACAACGTCCAGCGCATGATCGGAAACTTTACAGCCGTGCGCCGCAAAGTGATCCAGACGACGGCCCAGCGCAGTTTGCAGATCGCTGAAGCGACGGATATCGGTGTCAGACACTTCACCGAGCTTCGCCATGTAGTCGTTGAAGGTAGCCTGTTCGATGTTGAACGCTTTGTCCGGACGCCAGCTTGGCAGCACCTTCACGTCAAAACTGGTGTCTTTCGCCACGGTCGCGTGATGTTCGAGGGAGTCGATCGGATCGTCGGTGGTGCCGACCATCTTCACGTTCATCTGCTTCATGATCCCACGGGCAGAGAATTGATCCTGCGCCAGCAGATCGTTGCACTGATTCCAGATCTCATCGGCGGTTGACGGCGACAGCAGCTTGCCGGTGATACCAAACGGACGACGCAGTTCCAGATGCGTCCAGTGATACAGCGGGTTGCCTATGGTGTGCGGCACGGTCGCGGCCCATGCATCAAATTTTTCACGATCGGAGGCATCGCCGGTACACAGGCGCTCGGCCACGCCGTTGGTGCGCATCGCACGCCATTTGTAGTGATCGCCCTTCAGCCAGATGTCATACAGGTTTTTGAAACGGTAATTTTCGGCAACCTGCTGCGGCGGCAGATGGCAGTGGTAGTCGAAAATCGGCTGGTCTTTGGCATAGTCGTGATACAGACGGCGGGCAAATTCGGTGTCGAGCAGGAAATCTTCGGTCATAAACGGAGTCATTATCGTCTTCCTCGTTAAGAGTGCGTCAGATGCTTAACTGCAATGGTGACAAAGTTATCACACCAATTTCCAGCCGCCGAAGAATTTTTCGTGAGTGAGATCAATAAAAGCCGACAAAAAAAGTACCTCAAAAGAAGTAAACAGCGCGCCAGGCCGCGCCATTACTGGCTTTATTCATCGGCAATAAAGACCCTACGGTTATTCCAGCATTTGTGACGGTTCTCACCTTTTAAAGTTGTATGACAAGTTATCGTTTGCCCCGTCGCAAGCTATCAACCGACAAAATACATAACCGATGACGCTGTCGTCGGAATTACCCGGTACGGATACCGAATTAGCAAGATTACTCATGGCAAGGTTCGGGCCGTTACAGGTTTCTCTGTTACGCCCCCGTTACTCAAACATCCTCCTTCCACTCAGGAAGATGACCGCGCGCTGCGTGGATAGAACAATATAACGAGGTTTTAGATGCGTAAAATTAAAGGGTTACGTTGGTATATGATCGCACTGGTGACGCTTGGCACCGTGCTCGGTTACCTCACTCGTAACACCGTGGCCGCAGCCGCACCGACGTTGATGCAAGAGCTGCACATCTCCACGCAGCAATACTCCTACATTATTGCCGCCTATTCCGCGGCATACACCGTAATGCAGCCAGTGGCTGGTTATGTGCTCGACCTGCTCGGCACCAAAATTGGCTACGCCATGTTTGCCGTACTCTGGGCCTGCTTCTGTGGCGCAACGGCGCTGGCAGGCAGCTGGGGCGGCCTGGCCCTGGCGCGTGGTGCGGTCGGCGCGGCTGAAGCCGCAATGATCCCTGCGGGCCTGAAAGCAAGCTCCGAATGGTTCCCTGCGAAAGAACGTTCTGTGGCGGTGGGCTACTTCAACGTGGGCTCCTCCATTGGCGCGATGATTGCGCCACCGCTGGTCGTCTGGGCTATCGTGATGCACAGCTGGCAGATGGCGTTCATCATTTCCGGCGTGCTGAGCTTCGCCTGGGCAATGGCCTGGCTTATCTTCTATAAGCATCCGCGCGATCAGAAAAAATTAAGCGATGAAGAACGCGAGTACATCATCGGCGGTCAGGAAGCACAGCATCAGACCAACAACGCTAAGAAGATGTCGGCGATGCAGATCATCCGCAGCCGCCAGTTCTGGGGCATTGCGCTGCCACGCTTCCTGGCAGAACCGGCCTGGGGTACTTTCAACGCCTGGATCCCGCTGTTCATGTTTAAAGTCTACGGCTTTGACCTGAAGCACATCGCGATGTTTGCCTGGATGCCAATGCTGTTTGCCGACCTCGGCTGCGTCGTCGGCGGCTATCTGCCTCCGTTCTTCCAGCGCATCTTCGGTGTGAACCTGATTGTCTCCCGTAAACTGGTTGTCACCATGGGCGCGGTGCTGATGATTGGCCCGGGCATGATTGGCCTGTTCACCAGCCCGTACGTGGCAATTGCCCTGCTGTGCGTCGGTGGCTTTGCTCACCAGGCGCTGTCCGGGGCGCTGATCACGCTCTCTTCCGATGTGTTTGGTCGTAACGAAGTAGCCACCGCAAATGGCCTGACCGGCATGGCTGCATGGACCGCAAGCACCATGTTCGCACTGGTTGTCGGTGCGCTGGCAGATACCCTCGGCTTCAGCCCTCTGTTCGCGGTTTTGGCCCTGTTTGACCTGCTCGGTGCCGTGGTCATCTGGACCGTGTTGCAGAACAAGCCCGCGGCGGAAAATACGCAGAGCGTTGGCGGTCCGGCGACGCAGAGCTAAGACGCATTATTGTGACGCGAAAGCCGCTCCTGGAGCGGCTTTTTGTTGTTTCAGGGTGGTGAGTTTTGGGTAAAAGTGGTATAACAAATTCTCATGCCGTACCCTGCCTGGAGCGAATATGGAAATCACGGAACCACGCCGTTTATATCAACAGCTTGCCGCTGAGCTGAAAGATCGCATCGAGCAAGGCGCTTATCATGTGGGCGATAAACTGCCTGCTGAGCGTTTTATTGCCGATGAGAAGAACGTCAGCCGTACGGTTGTCCGTGAAGCCATCATCATGCTGGAAGTCGAAGGCTACGTTGAAGTGCGTAAAGGCTCCGGTATTCATGTTATTTCCAGCACCGCGAAGCACTACCAGGCACCGGATGCGTCCCAGGAGTTTGCCAGCTATGGCCCGTTCGAGCTTCTGCAGGCCCGCCAGCTGATTGAGAGCAATATTGCTGAATTTGCCGCGACCCAGGTCACCAAGCAGGACATCATGAAGCTGATGGAGATCCAGGAAAAGGCGCGCAAAGAGAAGTGCTTCCGCGACTCGGAATGGGATTTGCAGTTCCACGTTCAGGTGGCGCTCGCCACGCAAAACACGGCGCTCGCCGCTATTGTCGAAAAAATGTGGACCCAGCGCGTACATAATCCGTACTGGAAAAAACTGCACGATCATATCGATCTGCGCACCGTCGATAACTGGTGTGACGATCACGACCAAATCTTAAAAGCGCTGATTCGCAAAGACCCGCACGCGGCGAAACTGGCGATGTGGCAGCATCTGGAAAACACTAAGCTGATGCTGTTTAACGAAACCAGCGATGATTTTGAATTCAATGCTGACCGTTACCTGTTTGCGGAAAACCCGGTGGTTCACCTCGATACGGCCGCTAACGGCGTAAAATAAGATTTTCCCCACCCTCGGCCTCCCGTCGAGGGTAAGTTAACCCACTATAGTGTCAGCCTGTGTAAAATCCCTCGCCTCTCCCCTCTTCAGAACGCAAAATCATCCAGCAACAGTCTGCAATTTCTGTGACGCAGAAGCCCAGGCTTTGTTACACTTAGATGCATTTTGTCGTTCACGGAACGGACTTTCCCGCTTCGTGTGAACATGGATAAGTTCGGAACGTATTGCCCGCGTCCATAATCAATCAATAAAAAACCAACGACCGGCAGAAAAGCGCGTTCAGGCGTGACATTAATCGATGTACCAGGAATCGTGAATGGAACTGTTAACCCAATTACTTGATGCCTTATGGAGCCAGGATTTCGAAACCCTCGCCAATCCTTCCCTGATAGGTATGCTTTATTTCGTATTATTTATGATTCTGTTCCTTGAGAACGGGATCCTGCCTGCTGCGTTTTTACCCGGTGACAGCCTGCTGATCCTGGTCGGCGTGTTGGTTGCTAAAGGCGTGATGGGCTTCCCACAGACCCTTTTCCTGCTCACGGTTGCCGCAAGCCTGGGATCCTGGGTCAGCTACATTCAGGGGCGTTGGCTCGGCAATACGCGCATTGTGCAAACCTGGATGTCGCATCTGCCTGCACATTACCACCAGCGTGCGCATCACCTGTTCCATAAACATGGCTTATCCGCGCTGCTGGTTGGCCGTTTTATTGCCTTCGTACGTACCCTGCTGCCGACCATCGCCGGGCTGTCCGGCCTGAGCAGCGCCCGCTTCCAGTTCTTCAACTGGATGAGTGGCCTGCTGTGGGTGGTTATCCTGACGACGCTGGGTTATGCCCTGGGTAAAACCCCGGTATTCCAGAAGTACGAAGATGCGTTGATGTCCTGCCTGATGCTGTTACCGGTCGTGCTGCTGGTATTCGGCCTTATCGGCTCGCTGGTTGTGCTGTGGAAGAAAAAATACGGTAACCGGAGCTAAGCATGGGATTGCGCAACATCATCTTTCACCGATTTAGCCTCAGTCTCGGTGCACTGCTTCTGCTGTGCGCCGTGCTCTGGTCGTGGAGCGCTTTGCAGCAGCGGGAGTCGTCGCTTGCTATTCGCCCGGTGAGCGCGAATATCAGCATGCCGGACGGCTTCTCCCTCTGGCACCATCTGGATGCCAACGGTATCCGCTTCAAGAGCATCACCCCGCAGGATGATGCCTTAGTGATCAAATTTGAATCCAGCGACCAGAGCGCCGCAGCCAAAGCCGTGCTGGACAGAACCCTGCCCCACGGATATATCATCGCCCAGCAGGAGGACGATGACTCGCTGGCTCCGCTGTGGCTCTCCCGCCTTCGTGACGCCCCGCACCGCTTCGGTTGACACCTTCCAGGATTCTGAATCTTTTCACAGGCTTTGGTGATTTGCCGTTTACTAACTATCATTGAGTAAGCGGAAGTCACCCTCCTCTCTTCATCGACCTGGTAGGGCAATGTCGGACGTTGCCACAAAACAATGGAAGGTTACCTCTATGAAATACCGCATTTTTCTGGCTTTGGGCCTTCTTTCTCTCAGCGCAGGCGCTTTTGCATCCACGCCTTGCCAGGAGAAAGAACAGGATATTCAGCGTGAAATTCACTACGCCGAAAAGCACCACAACCAGAGCCGTATTGACGGTCTGAACAAAGCGTTACGTGAAGTCAAAAGCAGCTGTAGCGACAGCAAGCTTCGCGCCGACCATCAAAAGAAAATTGCCGAGCAGAAAGAGGAAGTCGCCGAGCGTCGTCACGATCTGGACGAAGCGAAAAACAAGGGTGATGCGGACAAGATCAGCAAGCGTGAACACAAACTTGCTGAGGCGCAGGAACAGCTGAAAGCGCTGGAGTCGCGTGACTATTGAGCCAATGGAAGTCTAATCTCGTAAACCGGAGCACATCATGTCAAAAGATAACACCTCTGAACATCTGCGTAACGAACTGAAATCCCTGGCGGATACCCTGGAAGAGGTGCTGAACTCCTCCACTGATAAATCAAAAGAAGAGTTAGGCAAACTGCGCAGCAAAGCAGAGCGCGCACTGAAAGATAGCCGCTATCGCCTCGGCGAAACCAGCGACGTTATTGCCAAACAAACCCGTGAAGCCGCAGCACGTGCGGACGAATACGTCCGTGATAACCCATGGACCGGTGTCGGAATCGGTGCCGCTGTCGGGCTGGTGCTGGGTGTGCTGCTGACGCGTCGCTAATTATGGCTGATTCACACCACACTCAGGGCCCGGGAAAAAGCGTTTTCGGCATTGGCCAGCGGATTGTCACCATCGTGGTTGAGATGGTCGAGACGCGCCTGCGGCTGGCGGTGGTCGAACTGGAAGAGGAGAAAGCAAACCTCTTCCAGATGCTGCTTATGCTCGGCCTCACCATGCTGTTTGCCGCCTTCGGGCTGATGAGCCTGATGGTGCTGGTCATCTGGGCCATCGATCCGCAATACCGCCTGAACGCCATGATTGCCACCACCGCCGTGCTGCTGTTGCTGGCGCTTATTGGCGGCATCTGGACGCTGCGTAAAGCGCGGCGCTCCACGCTGCTGCGCCATACCCGCAACGAGCTGGCGAACGATCGGGCGCTACTTGAGGATGACTCCCGTGAGTAAGAGCAAGCTGGAGCTGCAAAAGCGCAAGGCGTATTTGCTGAGTCGTATCCAGCAGCAGCGGTTGGATCTTTCCGCCAGCCGTCGCGACTGGCACGAGGCGACCGCTGTTTACGATCGCGGCTGGGCGACGCTGCTTAACCTGCGCTCCTGGGCGCTGGTAGGCAGCAGCGTGATGGCCATCTGGAGCGTACGTCATCCGCGCTTTCTGGTGCGCTGGGGCCGCCGCGGCTTTGGTGCCTGGAGCGCTTATCGCCTGGTGAAAAGCACGCTTCACCAGCAGCATTATCGCTAAGTTGATTGCCGGGTGGCGCTCCCGCTTACCCGGCCTACTCCTCACTCCTTCCCCGATGTCACTTTTCCTGCCCAAATGCCACCCTCAATATATTTGAAGAAGACTGACAGTTTTCCTTGCTAACAATCGCGCACCGTCACGTTTAAACTTCTTTCCATCGACAGCAAGAACGCGGTATCTCCGCGAAATTGCACAATAAATCAATTTATCCGCCCCTGTGGTTTGATGGAGAGTAAAATGAAAAAATTAGATGATGTTGGTTTCCTGGTAGCACGTATTCTGATGCCAATTCTGTTTATCACCGCAGGCTGGGGCAAAATTACCGGCTACGCTGGCACCCAACAGTACATGGAAGCCATGGGCGTCCCGGGTGCGCTGCTGCCCCTGACCATTCTGCTTGAGTTTGGCGGCGGCCTGGCCATCCTGTTCGGTCTGCTGACCCGTACCACCGCGATTATCACCGCCGTGTTTACGCTGCTGACCGCGTTCATCTTCCACAGCAACTTTGCTGAGGGCATGAACTCCCTGATGTTTATGAAAAACCTGACCATCGCCGGCGGCTTCCTGCTCCTGGCTATCACCGGCCCTGGCGCTTTCAGCCTCGACCGCGTGCTGAACAAAAAGTGGTAAGGCATCTATACTGAATGCATCAAAAAAGCGAGGAGCTGCTTCCTCGCTTTTGTCATTTGAAGGAGAGAGAGCATGGGACAACTGATCGACGGCGTCTGGCATGACACCTGGTATGACACAAAATCAACCGGGGGACGTTTCAAACGTTCCGTTTCGGGGTTTCGCAACTGGTTGACTGCCGATGGCGCACCTGGCCCCTCCGGAGAAGGCGGATTCGCCGCCGAAAAAGACCGCTACCATTTATACGTTTCCCTCGCCTGCCCGTGGGCGCACCGCACGCTGATTATGCGCGCGCTGAAAGGACTCGAATCCTTTATTGATGTCTCGGTGGTGAACCCGCTGATGTTCGAAAACGGCTGGACCTTCGACGACAGCTTCCCGGGTGCGACAGGTGACAGCCTCTATCAGAACGAATTTCTCTATCAGCTCTACCTGCATGCCGATCCGCACTACAGCGGGCGTGTCACCGTGCCGGTGCTGTGGGATAAGAAGAATCACACCATCGTCAGCAACGAATCCGCTGAAATCATCCGCATGCTGAACACGGCGTTTGACGCACTGGGCGCACGCGCGGGCGATTACTACCCGGAAGCCCTTCGTGGGCAAATTGATGAGCTGAACGGCTGGATTTACGACACCATCAACAACGGCGTCTATAAGGCCGGGTTTGCCACCAGCCAGGAAGCCTACGATGAAGCGGTGAGCAAAGTCTTCGAATCCCTGGCCCGCGTCGAGCAGATCCTCAATCAGCACCGCTACCTGACGGGCAACCAGCTCACCGAGGCCGATATCCGCCTGTGGACCACGCTGGTGCGCTTCGATCCTGTCTATGTCACCCACTTTAAATGCGATAAGCACCGCATCAGCGATTACCCGAACCTGTACGGCTTCCTGCGCGATATCTATCAGCTGCCAGGCGTGGCGGAGACGGTCAATTTTGATCATATTCGCAACCACTATTACCGCAGCCATACAACCATCAACCCGACGGGGATCATCTCGATCGGGCCGTCGCAGGATCTCGATGAGCCGCACGGGCGAGAAGTACGCTTCCGCTAATTATCAGGGGCATCACGGGATGCCCTTTTTAATTTCCTGATTTGCATCTATCCTTACCTCGATCGCTTAGAAAACAAGTGATTGACTGACTATTGAGGCAAGGAAAATGGACTGGTATCTAAAAGTACTCAAGAATTACATCGGGTTTGGTGGCCGCGCACGCCGGAAAGAATACTGGATGTTCGTGCTGATAAGCTTCGTTCTGGCTGGCGTATTGAGCATTATCGATAAGATCCTCGGCTGGGAGCGCGCCGGAGGCGAAGGCGTACTGGCAAGCATCTATGGTTTGCTGGTGCTGCTGCCGGGGCTGGCGGTACAGTTCCGCCGCCTGCACGACACCGATCGTTCCGCGTGGTGGCTGCTGATCTGGCTGATCCCGGTGATCGGCTGGCTGGTGATCCTGGTCTTTAACTGCCAGAACGGCACGCAAGGCGACAACCGCTTTGGGCCGGATCCGAAGGCATTGGATAACAGCACACAGCGGATCGTTTCGTAACGCCATCTGCGCATAAAAAAACGCTCCCGTCTGAGGAGCGTTTTCGTTTTTGCTTTCGCTATCGATGGTGCGCGAACAGCTTCGGAATTTCGCGAAGGCACCAGGCTTTCGCTTCCCCCATGCTGTCACGCCGCCAGGCCATAATGATATCGATTTCGTTGGTGTATTCCGGGCTGACAACCCGCAGGCGCCCTTCGGCAATGTCCTGCTCCACCAGCGGATAGGGCATGGTTGCTACGCCAAGCCCGGCAAGCAGCGCCTGACGTTTATCTTCGATGGTGCTCACCGTCAGACGCGGCTGTTTGTCCAGCAGCTGTACCGTCAGCACCGGACGCTCACGCGCGGTATCGGCCACCGCCACGCCACGGTATTTCACGCGCGTCACTTCGGATAACGGTTCCGGCTCCTGGTGGATCGGGTGATCCGGCGCCGCAACATACACGCTCATAATCGAATAAAGCTTACGGGAGTTAATCTCGGAAGATGAGCGGAAATGCATGTCGGGGGCGATAACAATATCCGCCCGGCCCTGCTCCAGCCTTTCCCACGCACCCGCCAGTACTTCGGTGATGATCGACAGCTGCGTGTTGGCTTTCACCGCCAGCTTCTCCACCAGCGGGAACAGCTCAGGTGTGGGCACCAGCGCCTCTGTGACCAGCGTCAGATGCGTTTCCCAGCCGCGCGCCAGCGCTTCGGCATCGGTTGTCAGCTTATCCGCCGCTTCCAGCAGCACGCGCCCGCGCTCCAGCAGCATGCGGCCCACGTTGGTGAATTTTGTACGATGGCCTGAGCGGTCAAACAGCACCACGTCCAGCTCTTCCTCAAGCTTCTGCATGGTGTAGCTCAGCGCCGACGGAACGCGCCCCAGCTCATCGGCGGCGGCGGCAAAGCTGCCTCGCCTGTCGATGGCATCCATTACTCTTAACGCTTCCAGCGTCAATGCTCTCTCTTTAGCCATGGCGTTCTCATTCAGGAAATTTGAACATACCGGGCAGAATATCTGGCTAACAATGCAGCGTCCATAGCTTTACCATTGTTTTAGTGTAAAGAGAGGTCAAGAATATGATTACTACCCGAACAGCCAAACAGTGCGGACAAGCCGATTTCGGCTGGCTGCAGGCCCGATACACTTTCTCCTTTGGACACTACTTCGACCCGAAACTGCTGGGCTACGCCTCGCTGCGCGTTCTGAATCAGGAAGTGCTCGGTCCTGGCGCTTCGTTCCAGCCAAGAACCTACCCGAAAGTAGATATCCTTAACCTTATCCTGGAAGGGGAAGCCGAGTATCGCGACAGTGAAGGGAATCACGTTCAGGCCAAAGCAGGCGAAGCACTGCTGATTGCCACCCAGCCCGGCATCAGCTACAGCGAGCACAACCTCAGCAAGGATAAGTCGCTGACCCGCATGCAATTGTGGCTCGACGCCTGCCCGGAAAGGGAAAATCCGCCGGTGCAGAAGCTACAGCTCAGCAACACGGCGCAGCAGCTGATTGCCTCCCCGGACGGCAGCAAAGAGAGCGTGCAGCTGCGCCAGCAGGTGTGGATCCACCACATTCAGCTGGAGAAAGGCGAGCAGCTGAGCTTCCAGCTTCACGGGCCGCGTGCCTATTTGCAGTCGATTCACGGCACCGTCCATGCGCAGACGTCTCAGGAAGAGCGTGAAGGGCTCACCTGCGGCGACGGCGCTTTTATTCGTGACGAGGCTAACATAACACTTGTTGCTGATACGCCACTGCGCGCTTTGCTGATAGATTTACCTGTATAGCCCTGAAATCAGGCGGTGATTGTGAGTAAAAAGCAGCAGAAGAAAGTGGCGGTCCAGAAAACCGCTGCCGCAGAAAACCTGGAAAGCGTCGCCGAAGTGAGCGCCGCGCCCCTGGCATTTGGTTATAACGAAATGCTGGGAGAGCTGGAGGCGATTGTCTCCGAAGCCGAAATCAGGCTGGCAAACGAAGCCCCACAGATGTGACAAAAGCCCGCAGCGTGCAAACCCTGCGGGCTTTTTGTATTCCTCGCTGACGGCCTGAACCTGCTTACGCTGTTCCGGCGTTTGCGGCCGCAGGTGGATTATGCAGGGCGTACCGAAGCGCGCCCCGAACAATCAGGCGCAGACCACTTTTATCGCCAGCCCCCCGCGTGAGGTTTCACGGTATTTGTCGTTCATGTCTTTCCCCGTTTCGTACATGGTATCGATCACTTTATCGAGCGATACCCGTGGCTCGGACGTTCTGCGCAGCGCCATACGCGCTGCATTGACCGCCTTCACCGCATTGATGGCATTGCGCTCGATGCAGGGGATTTGCACCTGTCCCGCTACCGGATCGCAGGTCAGCCCCAGGTTGTGCTCCATCGCAATTTCCGCCGCGATACAGACCTGTGCCGGGCTGCCGCCGAGCAGTTCGGTAAGCCCCGCCGCCGCCATTGACGCGGCCACGCCAATTTCACCCTGACAGCCCACTTCAGCTCCGGATATCGACGCGTTCATCTTATACAACCCGCCAATGGCGCTGGTGGCTAACAGATAGCGGGCAATGGAGTTCGGGTTAACCGGACGGCGGAACTTGTCGTAATAGGCCAGCACCGCCGGAATGATGCCGCAGGCGCCGTTGGTGGGCGCAGTCACCACGCGCCCGCCCGCGGCATTCTCCTCGCTGACCGCCAGGGCGAACATGTTGATCCAGTCGATCACGTTCATCGGATCGCTCGACAGGCTGTCGCTCGCCACCAGCATTCTTCGCAGCGCCACGGCGCGACGCGGCACCTTGAGCGGGCCCGGCAGTACGCCTTCGGTGTTCATGCCGCGCTCGATTCCGTCGTGCATCACCTGCCACAGCTGAGCGATCCCGGTATCAATCTCCTCTTTGCTGCGCAGCGCCAGTTCGTTCTGCATCATCAGCCCGGAGACGGACAGCCCGTTGCGCTCACACAGCTTCAGCAGTTCAGCGGCGGAACGGAAGCCGTACGGCACCGGCGTTTCCACCTCATGCGCCTGACCGAAGTGCTCTTCATCGACGATAAACCCGCCGCCAATGGAGTAGTAGGTTTTGCTGAGCACTGTTTCCTGCCCGCGCCAGGCAATGAGCCGCATCCCATTCTCATGGCGCGGCAGCGCTTCGTTATGAAAAACAATGTCGTCAGCAGGCGAAAAACGGACCTGATGAGCGCCGCCCGCGACGGGGAGCTGCCCGCTGCGGCTCACCTGCCCGATGAAGGAAGGAATAGCGTCAATCTCCACGCTCTGCGGCGTATTCCCCGCCAGCCCCATGATGATGGCGGTATCAGTGGCGTGGCCTTTGCCGGTCAGCGACAGAGAACCATAAAGATCGACGCTAATCCGCGTGACGGAGGCTAACTCGCAGAACGCCGCGAGAAGATCGATAAAGCTTTTGCCTGCATTCATGGGCCCAACGGTGTGCGAACTCGAAGGGCCGATGCCAATTTTGAAAATGTCGAAGGTGCTAATCATATCCACACTCCTGAAAGAGCGGTGGCCGGGCGAGGCGCAAAGAGCACGCCCCGCCGTGTGCGCAAGTTACAGCGCGTGCGTGAAGGTTCGGGAAATTACGTCCTGCTGCTGCTCGCGGGTCAGCGCGTTGAAGCGCACCGCGTAGCCTGACACGCGAATGGTGAGATTCGGGTACTGTTCGGGATGCGCAATGGCGTCCAGCAGCATGTCGCGATTCATCACGTTGACGTTCAGGTGCTGCCCGCCCTCGATGGCTTCTTCGTGATGGAAATAGCCATCAAGCAGGCCCACGAGGTTGGTTTTCCGCGTGCCGTCCTCTTTACCGAGCGCCGCTGGCACAATGGAGAAGGTGTAAGAGATACCGTCTTTGGCGTAGGCAAACGGCAGCTTCGCCACGGAGGTTAGCGAGGCGACAGCCCCTTTGCGGTCGCGCCCATGCATTGGGTTCGCGCCTGGCGCAAACGGCGTGCCTCCGCGGCGCCCGTCCGGCGTGTTGCCGGTTTTCTGGCCATAAACCACGTTGGAGGTGATGGTCAGTATGGACTGCGTCGGCACCGCATCGCGATAGGTTGGCAACGCGCTGATTTTGCGCATAAACCGCTCCACCAGATCGCAGGCAATGCTGTCCACGCGCTCGTCGTTGTTGCCGTATTGCGGGTAGTCGCCTTCGATAACAAAGTCCACAGCCAGCCCGGTGTGGTCGCGCACCGGTTTCACCTGGGCGTATTTGATGGCAGAAAGGGAATCCACCGCCACCGACAGGCCTGCAATGCCGCACGCCATCGTGCGATGCACGTCGCGATCGTGCAGCGCCATCAGCGAGGCTTCGTAGCTGTATTTGTCATGCATGTAGTGGATCAGGTTCAACGCGCTGATGTACTGCACCGCCAGCCAGTCCATAAAGTGATCGAGGCTCTCCATCACCGTGGCGTAATCCAGCACTTCATCCATCAGCGGCGCGGTTTTCGGCCCGACCTGGATTTTCAGCTTCTCATCCACGCCGCCGTTGATTGCATACAGCAGCGTTTTGGCGAGGTTGGCGCGGGCCCCGAAGAACTGCATCTGCTTGCCAATCACCATCGGGCTGACGCAGCAGGCAATGGCGTAGTCGTCGCTGTTGAAATCGGCACGCATCAGATCGTCATTTTCATATTGCAGCGAGGACGTCTCGATCGACATCTGCGCGGCGTATTTTTTAAAGGCAATCGGCAGCGCCTCAGACCAGAGGATCGTCAGGTTAGGCTCCGGCGCAGGCCCCATGGTGTGCAGCGTGTGCAGATAGCGGAATGCGCTTTTGGTCACCAGCGTTCGGCCGTCCAGCCCCATGCCACCAATCACTTCCGTCGCCCAGATCGGGTCGCCGGAGAACAGCGAATCAAACTCCGGCGTGCGCAGGAAGCGCACCATGCGGATCTTCATAATGAAGTGATCGACCAGCTCCTGCGCTTGAGTTTCCGTCAGGCGGCCTGCGCGCATGTCACGTTCGACGTAAATATCGATAAAGGACGCGGTACGCCCGAGCGACATCGCCCCGCCGTTCTGCGATTTCACCGCCGCCAGGTAAGCAAAGTAGAGCCACTGGATGGCTTCCTGGGCCGTCTGCGCCGGGCGGGAAATGTCGTGCCCGTAGCTCGCGGCCATCTGCTGGATCTCGAGCAGCGCGCGGCGATGTTCGGACAACTCTTCACGCAGACGAATCGTGGCTTCAAGATTCTCACCACGTTCAAGCGCGGATTGCAGATCGGCAAACTGCTGCTCACGCTCGCGCACCAGGTAAGTGATGCCGTACAGCGCCACGCGGCGGTAGTCGCCGATGATGCGCCCGCGACCGTAGCCGTCCGGCAGCCCGGTCAGTACGCCAGACTTACGGCAGCGCAGCATATCCGGCGAGTACACGTCGAACACGCCCTGATTGTGGGTTTTGCGCAGATGAGTAAACAGGTACTCAAACTGCGGGTCCATTTCACGCCCGTAAGCGTCAAATGAACTCTTGATCATGTTCACGCCGCCGTAGGGATGCAGCGCGCGCTTTAGCGGTTTATCCGTTTGCAGGCCAACGATAGTTTCCAGATTCTGCTCAATGTAGCCAGGCGCGTGGGCGGTGATGGTGGTGGCAACGTTAGTGTCAAAATCGACCGGCGCATGGGTGGCGTTCTCGATGCGAATCCCCTCCATCACGCTTTCCCACAGCGCAGTAGTCGCAGGCGTGGCCGTCGCTAAGAACGACTCATCGCCTTCATATGGGGTGTAGTTATTCTGAATAAAATCGCGGACGTTAATTTCGCTTTTCCAGGCTGAGCCCTGAAATCCCTGCCAGGCATCGGCATACTGCATATCGTGGGTATCGATATTCACCTTCATGAAATTGCTCTCTCTAAAAGTCAGGCGTATTCGGCTTCGGCGTTAATGTTTCCGAGATGGATCGCGTCCATCGCGATCATTTGCTCTTCATTGGTGGGGATCACCGCGCAGGCAATCCGGGAATCTGGCCGCGAAATAATTCGCTCGCCATGTTTCCCCGACAGCAGGTTTTTCTCGCCATCGAGCTGTATGCCCAGCACCTCAAGATGCTCAACGATCAGTTGGCGAATCAGCGATGAGTTTTCGCCAATCCCGCCGGTGAAAATGATGCCGTCGAGTCGCTTCAGCGCCATCGCGTGACCGCCAATGTGGCGAGCAATGCGGTGGACGAATGTTTTGATGGCCAGGCGCGCGTGTTCATGGCCGTCGTGCCAGGCCTTTTCCAGCACCCGCAGATCCGAAGAGAGGCCAGAAATGCCGAGCAAGCCGGACTCCTTGTTCACCACGCGTTCAAGATCGCTCAGGGATTGCCCGGTCTGGCTGGCAATCCAGGCCATCGCGCCGAAATCCACGTCGCCGCAGCGGGTGCCCATCATCAGCCCTTCGAGCGGCGTCATGCCCATGGAAGTGTCGGCGCTTTTGCCGTCACGAACCGCGCAGATGGACGCGCCGTTACCTAAGTGAGCAATCACCAGGCCGGAGTTTTGCGCCTCAAGCCCTAACAGGTCATATGCCCGCTGCGCCACATAGCGGTGTGACGTGCCGTGGAAGCCATAGCGGCGCACGCCGTGCTCCTCGAAATAGCGCCACGGTAAGCCGTAGAGGTAGGCTTCCGGCGCCAGCGTCTGGTGGAAACTGGTATCAAACACCGCCACCTGCTGCACGCCAGGGAACAGGCGTTTCGCGCACTCCACGCCGCTTAGGTTGGCGAAGTTATGCAACGGGGCCAGCGGGGAGACCTGACGGATCTGTTCGATGACTTCATCCGTAATTAAGACTGACTCACTAAATATGCTGCCGCCGTGGGCAATCCGGTGGCCAATTAGCGTCACGCTATTCAGCAATTGCCGTTTATCCAATTCATCCGTAATGGCACTCAGCGCGCTTTCGTAATCCTGGCGAATTAATTCAGCAGGCTCGCCATCGTTAATACGCAAAGTAGCAACATCGGTATTAATACCTTCGGCGATACCCGTCAGTAATACATCCTGTGAATCCGCATCCATTACCGAAAATTTAATGGAAGATGACCCACAATTAATGACCAGCACCACAGGAAACTCAATCATTTGAATTCTCCGCTCGTCCTTTTTCGAGATTAATCACTCAGGCTGCGGGCGCAGCCTGAGTATATTTGAGGTCAGGAATTAAAACAGCTTGTAGACAATATTCAGAATGGTCAGCAGGCCGATAACGGTGACGAAGATATTCTCGGTTCTGCCTTTATATTTTGCCAGCGCCGGGACTTTACGAATGGCGAACATCGGCAGCAGGCACAGCAGCGAGGCAATAATTGGCGCGCCCATCGCTTCAATCAGGTCCAGGATATTCGGGTTGGCGTAGGCCACAACCCAGGTGGAGCCCATGATGAAGATCATGCTGATGGTGTTCAGTTTGCCCATCGAGACTTTGGTTTTATCGCCCTTGTAACCAAACTTCAGCACCAGGCCGTTCAGCCCTTCCAGGGTGCCCAGATAGTGGCCGAAGAAGGATTTGAAGATCGCCACCAGCGCGATGATGGAAGCGCCAAACTCAAGCACCGTCGCAAACGTGGATTTAGTGCCAGTCATGGTCGCGAAGTGGTTCGCCAGGTAAGAGAGCACCGGAATGTTCTGCGCTTTCGCCTCCGCCATGTTTTGCGGGGAGAGCGTGAACAGGCAGCTGAAGGCGAAGAACATCACCACGGCCACCATCAGCATGCTGGCGCGGGAGATAATCTGTGAACATTTCTGCTCGGTGTACTGGTTGCCGAAATCCTTTTCGTACTCTTCACGCTTGGAGACCACAAAGGAAGAGACAATCGGTGAGAAGTTAAAAGAGAACACCATGATGGAAATGCCTAGCCACACGGTGACCAGAATACCGTCATGGCCGGTGAACGTAATATCGCTGAGGCTCGCCTGATCGATAACCGCCGAGTTCCAGTAAGGAATAAGCGAGAGCGAAATCAGCACCAGGCTTGCGATGAACGGGAAGACCAGCCAGCTCATCACTTTAACCATCAGATCCTTACCGAACCAAATGACGAACGCCATCAGCAGCAGCAGGAACAGCGCGACCATGCCGCGGTTTAGCGCCGCGTAGCCCAGCTGGTTTTCCCAGAAGGTCATAAAGGTGTTGGTGATGGTTACGCCGTAAATCCACAGCAGCGGACAGATGGCGAAGAAATACAGGAAGGTGATGACCACGCCGCCGGTTTTGCCGAAGTGCTCCTCGACCGTTTCCGTGATGTTGCCGGAAGGATTTTTCCCGGACAGGCACAGGCGGGCCAGCGCACGGTGGCAGTAGAACGCAATCGGATATGCCAGCACCAGCATGATCAGAATCGGGATCAGGCCGCCGTAGCCCGCACGAATCGGGAAGAACAGCACGCCAGCGCCGATCGCCGTGCCAAACAGGCCGAGCGTCCAGGTGGTATCTGACTTGCGCCATGCCGAGGATTTTTGCTGGCCGGCAACCAGAGTTTCTGTGGTACTCATATCGTGTCCTTAGCGAATAATTTTCCGAAACCCGTTAAAGCGGGGCATTATGCCCCAACTAATCCGGTAATTTGTGAAACGCGGGAAAGATCGATATTGCCGCCAGAGATAATGCTGACGGTTTTGCGGTGCTGGATGTAGTCATCCAGCTTACCGCTGAGCAGCGCGGCGGAAGCCAGAGCCCCGGCGCCTTCGGTAATCACTTTGTTACGCTGGATAAGCGCCACCATGCTGTCGCGAATTTCGTCCTCGGTCACCAGCACGATGTCGTCCACCAGTTCACGGACAATCTCGAAGGTCAGATTGCCCGGGCGCGCCACGTCGCAGCCGTCGGCAAGCGTCGGATTCAGACGATGGTTGGTGAGGGCGCCTGCGCGCCAGGAAGCGGCCATGCCGTGCACGTTCTCGGACTGCACGCCGATGATTTTAATGGTCGGATTGATAGATTTGATCGCCGTGGCGATCCCGGCAATCAGGCCGCCGCCGCCAATCGGGACAATGACGTTATCCACGTCGTACAGATCCTGAAGGATTTCCAGGCCAATGGTGCCCTGACCTGCAATCACGTGCCTGTCATCGTAAGGTGGAATGAAAATCCGCCCTTCCATTTCGACGATTTCGCTCACTTTGGCGATAGTGTCGTTGAAGTTGTCGCCGTGCAAAATCACTTCAGCCGAGTAGTCCTGGGTGGCGGCGACCTTCGATTTTGGTGCGCCGCGCGGCATCACGACTTTGCCGTCGATACCGAGCATGGCGCAGGACAAAGAGACGCCCTGAGCGTGATTTCCCGCGGAGCAAGCCACTACGCCCTTGCGACGCTCTTCCATCGTTAAAGAGCTCAGCTTATTAAACGCCCCGCGTATTTTGAACGAGCCGGTGCGCTGCATATTTTCGAATTTAAGGTATATTTCACCCTTGCAGCGCTCGCTCAGATAATTCGACCGTGGCATACCCGTTTTATATATTTTACCGGCAAGGCGATGCTTTGCTTGCTGAATATCATCGAGGGTGACCGGAAGATCGTAAGTAATATGCATAATATCCTCGTCTCAGGAATGATTCTGATTTCAGGCAATAACAGTCCAGGGAGTTCCGGTTGAGAGAACCCCGTTTATTTCTTAATAATACTTTTAGATTATTTCAGCCAGCGGCCTTCGCCTGCTGCAATTCTGTGCTGAATAATGTCTGGCAAGCTCCACTAACACCGAGGCCGATTTTTTAATTCGATAATTCTTCGACCAGATGGCGGCATAACGGGCCACCGGTAAAATATCCTTCAGCGGCAGGGTAATAAATTCATCAGAGCCAAAAGGCTTTGTCATATCACAAGGAATGACCGTTAAAAAACCGGCGTTGAGCACCAGGTTGTAAATCGTTACCACCGAGTCGGTTTTCACAATATGGTTTGCGTTGATGTGGTGCTGCTCAAGGATGGCGAGCAATTGCTTGTAGTAACCCATTTCCGTGTGCGGGAGGACCCACTGTTCGTTCTGCAACGACGCCAGCGCGATCTCTCCCCGGCATGTTCGGGACTTACTCGCCACCACCACAAACTCCGATTCAAACAGTGGTTCTACGTGCAAATCCTGGAGCTGCATGTCGTCGTCCAGGGTGCCGATGGCAAAATCGAGACGACCATCGCGCAGCGCGGGCAGGAAAGAGGAGAGCTGTGCTTCAAACATCGAAACCTGAGCCGTCGGGAACAGCGACTTGAAGCTCTTCATCATGCCCGGCAAAAACGTAAAGCCAATCAGCGACGGAAATCCGAAGGAGACATCGACCACCCCGCCCGTGCTCAGGCTGTTGATCTCACTGACCATATTCTTCATTTCGCGGGTAATGGATTCAGCATAGGCGAGCAGCACTTGTCCGGCGCTGGTCAGCGTCACCCCGGTGTTTTTTCGAATCATCAATTCAGTGCCGAAATAATATTCGACGTCGTTGATAATTTTACTGACCGCCGGTTGCGTGAGCCCGAGCTGTTTTGCCGCAGAGCCAATTGAGCCGCAGCGAATGACTTCCTGAAACACCACGAGATGCTGCGTTTTTGGCAGAAGAATATTATCCATAGCACTCAATCCATATTCCGTTCTTCGGGGCGAATTCTAGTAAATTAACCCTCATGGCGTATGTGCGATGACTCACAATTCACCGGAAGGGTTGTCTGCCACGCGTCACACAATTCAAAATAACCCTTTAGTTACAATGAGTTAAAAAACAACCAATTCAACAATAGACTGACCGCAATCAATAAACCATGTGTTAATAACTTTATTTTATGGCGATAATATTTATTGCCGAAGCTATTATTTATTGTCCACAGGACATATTTAATGCGATTTTAGCCGTAATTTTAACCAGCGTCTTACTTGCAAATATTTTAATTAATAAAAATATTTTAATGCGCATTATTATAAATATGATTGCGGTCACATGAGTTGTTACTCATTTAAAGGCTGGCCGTTCCAAACCATCCATTTCGTGAATAATTTGCAACAAACACACAACAACGCGGCATTTGATTAACAATCAGGTCTGGTGCATAAAAAAGCCCCATGCGGCTGCATGAGGCTTTTGTCGAGGGAGTGCTACATGGAGGAGAATGTTATTTGTACAGAATCGCCGTACCGCCCCAAAGACTTGAATCACCCGCGTTACCCATCGCAACAATCTGGTAATGGCCCGCATTATCTTGCGCGGCTTTCGCTTTCAGCGCGTGCGCCGCATCATCTGATGAGCCAGCAATCCCGGAAACCTGAACCGTACCCATGGCCTGCAGGCTGCTGGCCTGATCGGCATCAACCTGTTTTGGACCGGCGGCCAGCGCCGCACCGGAAAGCAGCATAAAGACCGCACCTGTCAGCAGAGACGTTGTTTTCATTTTTAAACCCTCACGGAATTTTTATGTAGAAGCGTTTACAGGTTTAAGTATGTCGCCCGTCACGTCAGGCGATATAGGACAAGTGCAAAGTCAGTTAATCATTGTGGCAGGATTGTGGAGAAAGCATGTCGGGGTTTGGCGCGGGAAACATAGTGTCATGATTGAGCGGAGCGGCACAGGTTTACCCCCCATTATCCATCATGAAAACCGCTGTCAGCGGAGGCCAGGGTGTCGGGCCTGTGAGCAATAAGCAGGACAGGGATCTCCGTTAAGCAAAAAACCCGCCGAAGCGAGGTTTTCTAATAAGTTGAAGCTGACCAATAAGCCGCATTCTTTTTGGTATAGCGTCGTGGACAGTCATTCATCTTTCCTGCTCCAGATAGCAAAACGCACCGCACTATTTTCATATCGTGGGGCGTCTTTAAGTAGTGAAGCTGACCGATAAGCCGCATTCTTTTTGGTATAGGGTCGTGGACAGTCATTCATCTTTCCGGTCCCATCCTG
>NZ_OBEF01000003.1 GCF_900215375.1 Enterobacter sp. CC120223-11
GCAGGAGGTCAGCGGTTCGATCCCGCTTAGCTCCACCAAAATTCAGACCCTCGCTTCGGCGGGGGTTTTTGCTTTTCCGGGCCTGAAAAAAATCTGTGAAGCTGATAAAAACCCGCTAATCTTCATTCATATATATCCTTTCGTTAAACTCCTTATAAACATTAGGACTTTTCTTGTTTGGGGAACTTGCTTCGCTCAATTAATAAACATAAGATCTTGCGGTTATCACTACGTGTCCAGCCGGAATGTTCTCCAAATCATCATGATGTTGAAAATAAATGCTTCAGCCAAAAAATTTCTGCTGGCCCTAATCCTGAGTCTTATCTCAATTCCTCTGGCGCGCTTGCTTTCGCCTGGAATGGGGATTGATGACAATAATTTGTATCTCGCCTGGCTGCCGCTCAGCGTCATTTTATCTATGCTGCTGCTTTTTGGCCGTCATGCTGTCGTTCCGCTGTTTCTTGCCTTCGCGTTGACCAATATCTGGCTGTTGCCATTACCTTTCCCCCAGAGCCTGGTGCTGCTGGTGTGTCAGCTGTTTGCCCCTGTCCTTGCCTGTGAGGTGTTACGTTGGCGGCTGGGGCCACGCTGGCGGTTCGGGTTGTCCAACGGCCATATGGGATGGCGCATCTTCTGGGCCTGTTTCTTTGCGCCTCTGATGATGAAAGGGGCGATGTATCTGGCCGGACACTTCCTCCATTTCCCTGTTTCAGTCTCCGGCTTCTTTGTCCCGACGTCGGTGATGTACAGTCTGGTAGATATTCAGAGCCTGATCAGCGCGGCGCTGATCTTCACGCTGCTCTTTTACTACCCGTTACGAATGATCCTGAATCCTCGCTACGCGAGTGCTTTTTGGCGGCGTCATATCAGGCCCGCATTTGCGCGCCAGCAGTGGCTGTTTACCCTGAACTGGATCATTGCCCTGGCATTTCTGCTGTTCATACTCTGTGCGCCGTTTGATTCGGAATACATTGCGGGGTACCTGGTTCCCGTCATCTTTATTCTGTTCTTCCTCGTCATCAACCGTTTCAGCTATCCGCTTATTTGTCTGCTCTGGGGCATCTGCGCGTTTTTGCTCGTGGCCTACAACCGCAACTTTTTGCAGGGGGTGAACACGGAGTATGCGCTGTCGTTTGTGCTCTCAGTGCTCATCTCCTTTACCATCTGCATGCTGCATATGTCTCAAATTCAGGGGCGAAGTAATCGTATCAAGCGCAAGTTGCACAGCCAGGCGTTGCAGGACCCTTTAACGGGCTTGCCCAATCTGCGTGCCTTTGAAAGCTATCTGGAGAACCACCCTCAGGCCAGCGTCTGCTGCCTGCGAATGGATAACCTCGAGTTCTTAAGCCGCCACTACGGCATGATGATGCGCGTGCACTGCAAACGAATGGTGACTCAGGCACTGCAACCGTTACTGGGCAGGGAAGAGAGGCTTTTCCAGCTTCCAGGGAGCGAACTTTTGCTGGTGCTGCATGGTTCAGAAACGGCGGCGAGGCTGTCCTA
Organism: Enterobacter sp. CC120223-11; assembly: GCF_900215375.1. Classification (GTDB taxonomy): domain Bacteria; phylum Pseudomonadota; class Gammaproteobacteria; order Enterobacterales; family Enterobacteriaceae; genus Scandinavium. The sequence goes on from NZ_OBEF01000003.1 coordinate 1,504, forward strand.
CATCGTCGACTTCCTCAATAGCCAGACTTTCTGCTGGCAGGGTGATTCGCTCGATCTCGAGTTTGGTGCTGCCTGGGGCGTGATTGAGGGGGAAGGCGAGGCGTTGCACCACACGCTGGGTCAGCTGAGCTGGCTCTCAGAGCAGGCCTGCGCCGCACGCCGCGTGCTGGCACTCAATAACAGCCTGGCAACGGTTTCAGACAACACAACGGAGCGAGTGCTCCAGTTGAGCCGCGTTAAGAAAGCGCTGGCTGAGGGGGGACTGCGGCTCTACGCACAACCCATCGTCAGTGAATCCGGCGACCGCTATCACGAAATTCTCGCCCGTATGGTCTGGGACGGAAAGGTGATCACGCCCGATCAATTCATACCGGTGATAGCCCAGTTTAACCTCAGCAAGCGCTTCGATCTGCTGGTGGTGGAAACGCTGTTTCGCGCCATGAAAGATCTCCCCGGTGAGCGCTTCTCCGTGAATCTGATGCCCTTTACCCTGATGCAAAAAGAGAGCGCCAACAAAATTATCGCTCTCTTCAAACAGTATGAGATCTCCCCGGCGATGGTGGTGCTTGAAATTACCGAGCAGCAGGCCTTCTCCAGTTCTGAAATCAGCATGCTGAATATCCGTCGCCTTCGTGAATATGGTTGCAGCATTGCCATTGATGATTACGGCACCGGATACGCCAACTATGAGCGTCTGAAGATCCTTGAAGCTGACATCGTGAAAATCGACGGCTGCTTCGTGCGCGACATTCTCACCGATCGGGTGGATGCGATGATCGTGAAGTCAATTTGCGAGCTGGCGAGGGTGAAAAATTTGACGCTGGTTGCGGAGTTTGTGGAAACCGAAGCGCAGCGTGATTTGCTCTATAAGATGGGCGTTGACTATTTGCAGGGTTACCTGATGGGCAAACCCCGGCCAATAGAGGACATGCTGGCCGAACAGCAGGCGTAAAAAAGCCGGGAAATCTCCCGGCTTTTAGCTGTGTGGGTTCTGAAACTTACAGAACCAGCGCCGCGATAGAAGCGGACAGCACGCTCACCAGCGTAGAACCGTAAACCAGTTTCAGACCGAAGCGTGAAACCACGTTGCCCTGTTCTTCGTTCAGACCTTTAATCGCACCAGCGATGATGCCGATGGAGGAGAAGTTCGCGAAGGAAACCAGGAAGATGGACAGAATGCCTTCTGCGCGCGGGGAGAGCGTGCTGGCAATCTTCTGCAGATCCATCATCGCAACGAATTCGTTGGAGACCATCTTGGTTGCCATGATGCTGCCGACCTGCAGCGCTTCGCCGGCAGGAACTCCCATCACCCAGGCCACAGGCCAGAAGATGTAGCCCAGAATACCCTGGAAGGAGATGCTGTGGCCGAACCAGCCGGTCACGGTTGCGAACAGGGCGTTCAGCGCGGCGATCAGAGCGATAAAGCCGATCAGCATCGCGGAAACGATAATCGCCACTTTAAAGCCTGCCAGAATGTACTCACCCAGCATCTCGAAGAAGCTCTGACCTTCATGCAGATTGGACATCTGCAGGTTCTCTTCACTCTGCTCAACGCGGTACGGGTTAATGAGCGACAGAACGATAAAGGTACTGAACATATTCAGCACCAGGGCTGCAACCACGTATTTCGGTTCCAGCATGGTCATGTATGCGCCAACGATGGACATGGAGACGGTGGACATTGCGGTTGCCGCCATGGTGTACATGCGGTTGCGCGACATCTTGCCGAGAATGTCTTTATAGGCGATGAAGTTTTCTGACTGGCCGAGGATCAGGGAGCTGACCGCGTTGAATGACTCCAGTTTACCCATTCCGTTGACTTTAGACAGCACGGTACCGATGGCGCGAATCACAATCGGCAGAATACGGATGTGCTGCAAAATACCAATCAGAGCGGAAATGAAAACAATCGGGCAGAGCACTTTCAGGAAGAAGAATGCCAGGCCTTCATCGTTCATTTTGCCGAAGACGAAATTTGTCCCTTCATTAGCGAAACCGAGAAGTTTTTCGAACATCTCGGAGAATCCTTTCACAAAGCCAAGGCCGACGTCGGAGTTCAGGAAGAACCAGGCCAGCAAGACTTCAATAACAAGCAACTGAATAACATAGCGAATGCGGATCTGTTTACGGTCATGGCTGACCAGTAAAGCGAGGATCCCAACCACGGCAAGCGCGAGGACAAAGTGTAGGACGCGGTCCATATTTGCTCCAAATATGAGGCAGGTTAAATTTCCGTGCACATTCTATGCAACAAGATAAAAGAAAACGAGATCTATGCCGCACTATAGTGAGAACCTGTGAGCGATCTCAAAAAAGGTGATCAACCATACATTTCTGTTATGTTGTGTAAAGGTGTTAAAAGTTACCTTTTTGTACTAATCTGACCAAGAGGCGAGCTTGCGGCCCCTCATTCCACCAACATGGCTCAACACGGCTATCGTTCCTGTCTATCAGAGAAATCATTATCACCTCTCCAAATGAACTTGATAATCATTCTCATTTTGGTAGCATGAAACATAGCAAAGGCTATATTTCAGAGGCAAAAATGACAAACAGTCGCGTTGAGAGTAGCAGCAGTCGCGCAGCGCGCAAGATGCGGCTTGCATTAATGGGGCCTGCGTTCATTGCTGCCATCGGCTATATCGATCCCGGCAACTTTGCCACCAACATTCAGGCGGGGGCGAGCTACGGCTATCAACTGCTTTGGGTGGTGGTCTGGGCAAACCTGATGGCGATGCTGATTCAGGTGCTCTCCGCAAAACTCGGTATCGCTACCGGTAAAAACCTCGCAGAACAAATTCGCGACCACTATCCGCGTCCGCTGGTCTGGTTCTACTGGGTGCAGGCTGAAATCATCGCCATGGCGACCGATCTGGCCGAATTCATTGGTGCAGCGATTGGTTTCAAGCTGATTCTGGGGATCTCACTCTTGCAGGGCGCAGTGCTGACCGGGATTGCAACCTTCCTCATTCTGATGCTGCAAAGCCGTGGGCAAAAACCGCTGGAAAAAGTTATCGGTGGCCTGCTTTTGTTTGTTGCGGCGGCCTATATCGTAGAACTGATTTTCTCACAGCCCGCGATGGCTCCGCTGGCGAAAGGGATGCTTATTCCTGCTCTGCCAACATCCGAAGCGGTATTCCTGGCGGCCGGCGTACTGGGCGCAACAATCATGCCGCACGTGATTTACCTGCATTCATCGCTTACCCAGCATCTGCATGGCGGTACGAGGCAGGAGCGCTACAGTGCGACCCGTTGGGACGTGGCTATCGCCATGACCATTGCCGGTTTTGTGAATCTGGCGATGATGGCAACGGCGGCCGCGGCGTTCCACTTTAACGGCCATACTGGCGTGACCGATCTTGACCAGGCGTATCTGACGCTGGAGCCGCTGCTCAGCCACGCCGCAGCCACGATATTCGGCCTGAGCCTGATCGCCGCCGGGCTCTCCTCCACCGTGGTCGGTACGCTGGCAGGGCAGGTGGTGATGCAGGGCTTCATTCGCTTCCATATTCCACTCTGGTTCCGTCGCGCCATAACCATGCTGCCGTCGTTTGTGGTCATTCTGTTGGGCCTTGATCCGACCCGCATTCTGGTGATGAGTCAGGTTCTGCTGAGCTTCGGGATTGCGCTGGCGCTGGTGCCGCTGCTGTTATTCACCAGCGATAAAAAATTGATGGGAGATTTGGTAAACACCCGGCTGGTGAAACGTGCGGGCTGGACAATTGTCTGCCTGGTAGTTGCGCTGAACGGCTGGCTGCTGGTGGGAACCTTACTGGGGCTTTAATTTGTGCAATAAAAAAGCAGCCCGGGGGCTGCTTTCGCGAAATCAATGTCGGTGGCCGTGACCTCCGTGGCCACGGCCCGGGCCGCGACCCCAGCCTCCGCGGTGGTCATCGCGGTCGTTCCAGCCTTCACGGTAGCCGCGCTCGTAGGCGTTGCGTTTGTCCCAGCCGCGATGCCAGCCGTTGTCGTGACGATGCCAACGGGCATCGCGCCATTCATAGTTGCGACGCCAGTAGTCGTGGTCGCGCCAGCGACCGCCGTCCCAGTAATTTCCGTAATTATCACGATCGCCAATTTGTAATTTTACGGATGGCACCAGGGTGATTTCACCCGCATTGGCGACCAGCGGAGCTGCCGCCAGTAATACCGCTGCCAGAATCAGTGACCTGAACATGTGTCTGTCTCCTTACGATCGAGCCTTTGTCGGCCTGTTAACGCAATATTACGAGGTGTTACAAGCAGGCTGCATCGGCTAACTCCTAATCCCCGGGAGACAGCACTTTTTGCTAAAATTGCTGTTAATCTGTGCCGTTAAGGATTGCGTCGATGGCGGCAATTTCCTCGGCCGTAAACTGACGGTTAGCAAGCATACCTACAGCATCGTCAAGCTGTGCAATTTTGCTGGCACCAATCAGGACCGAGGTGATTTTGTCATCACGCAGCACCCAGGCCAGCGCCATTTGCGACAGCTTTTGTCCGCGCTGCGCGGCGATGGCATTGAGCTTGCGCGCCTTCTCCACCTTCTCATCGGTAATCTGATCGGCTCTGAGGAATTTACTGCCGCTGGCGGCGCGGGAGTCCGCAGGAATGCCGTTCAGATAACGATCCGTCAGCTGACCGCCCGCCAGTGGGGAGAAGGCAACCGAGCCCACGCCCTGTTCCTGCAACAAATCAGTCAGTCCGTTTTCCACCCAGCGCTCGAACATTGAGTACTTCGGCTGATGAATCAGGCAAGGCGTGCCGAGATCCTGCAAAATAGCAAAGGCTTCGCGGGCGCGGTCGGCAGGGTAGTTGGAAAGCCCGACGTACAGCGCTTTACCCTGACGGACAACGTGGTCCAGCGCGCGCATGGTTTCCTCCAGCGGCGTGTCGGGATCCGGACGGTGATGGTAGAAGATATCGACGTATTCCAGCCCCATACGCTTCAGGCTTTGATCGAGGCTTGCGATCAGGTATTTGCGTGAACCCCAGTCACCATAGGGTCCATCCCACATGGTGTAACCCGCTTTACTGGAGATGATCAATTCATCGCGATACGGCAAAAAGTCCTCACGCAAGATACGGCCAAAGTTGCTCTCGGCAGCACCCGGCGGTGGGCCGTAGTTGTTGGCGAGGTCAAAATGGGTAATGCCAAGGTCGAAGGCGTGACGAAGCAGCTGACGGCTGGTTTCCACTAACGTTTCATCGCCAAAGTTGTGCCACAGACCCAGCGAAATCGCCGGCAGCTTCAGTCCGCTCCGGCCGCAGCGGTGATAGGTCATCTTCTCATAGCGTGCCGGATTTGCCTGGTAAACCATCTAAACCTCCAACAGGAACAGGGTGTGTATACGTTTACACTAATCAATGTTGTTCCGCAGGTACACTCCTGATTGCTGTAAATTCTGCTTTCCACTATGAAATTCTTATGCTTCTGGACAGACTCCGCGCATCTCTAATACTCAGAATATCTATGCGGCGAAAGGAAGATGGCTATGCAATCGACATACACAATCGCGGATTATCTGGTGGATCGTCTCGCCGGATGCGGTATTGACCATATGTTTGGCGTGCCGGGTGATTATAACCTGCAGTTTCTCGATCATGTCATCGACCACCCCAGACTGTGCTGGGTTGGCTGCGCGAACGAACTGAATGCCGCCTATGCGGCAGACGGCTACGCCAGGATAAAGGGTGCTGGCGCATTGCTGACGACCTATGGCGTAGGTGAGCTAAGCGCGCTGAACGGCGTGGCCGGGAGTTTTGCTGAGTATGTCCCTGTTTTGCATATCGTGGGCGCGCCGGGCACCGCAAGTCAGCAGCGGGGAGAGATGCTTCATCACACTCTCGGCGACGGCGATTTTGGTCACTTTTTTGAAATGAGTATTCCGCTGAGCGTGGCCCGCGCGAAGCTGACGGCGAGCAACGCCTGCCAGGAAATAGACCGGGTGCTGCGGGAAATGCTCACCGAACGCCGCCCGGCGTACCTGATGCTGCCTGCGGATGTGGCGAAGGCGCCCGCGACAGCCCCTGTAAACGCTCTCACACTTTCCCCTGCTGAAGTGGATAACAACGCTCTGGCCGAGTTTGTGGCCGCGTCGCGTGAGATGCTTACGCCATGTAAACGCGTTGCTCTGCTGGCGGATTTTCTGGCTCATCGCCACGGTTTGCAGCCTATGCTCAGAAGCTGGGTCGCATCTCAGCCAGTGGCCTGCGCCACGCTTTTGATGGGTAAAGGTCTGCTGAATGAGCACCAGCCGGGCTATGCAGGAACCTACAGCGGGGCCGCCAGCGCCGAAGAGACGCGGGCAGCTATCGAAGAATCAGATGCCATTCTGTGTATTGGTACCCGTTTCACCGACACGATCACCGCCGGTTTCACTCATAATTTGCCGCAGGCGAAAACCATCGAGCTTCAGCCGAACGCTGCACGGGTTGGCGCACGCTGGTTTAGCGGATTGCAGATGGAGCAGGCGGCAACGGCGTTGCAATCACTCTGCGCCGAACTTTCTGTGAACTGGAGCCTCCCGGCACCGCGTATCGCTTTTCCAGCAGGGAAATCCAGCGGCGCTTTGACGCAAACCAGCTTCTGGCAGGCGCTTCAGGATGCGCTTCTGCCTGGCGATATCATTCTCGCGGATCAGGGCACGGCGGCATTTGGCGCAGCATCGCTGACGCTTCCGCCAGATGCCATGCTGCTCGTTCAACCGCTTTGGGGCTCGATCGGTTTTACGCTACCTGCGGCGTTTGGCGCGCAGACGGCGGCTCCGGACAGGCGTGTGGTGTTGGTGGTTGGCGACGGGGCGGCGCAGCTGACCATTCAGGAGCTGGGGTCTATGCTGCGCGATGGGCTGAAGCCGCTCATTCTGTTACTCAATAATGACGGCTACACGGTCGAGCGGGCGATCCACGGACCGGAGCAGCGCTACAACGATATTGCTGCCTGGAACTGGACCCAGCTGCCGCAGGCGCTAAGCCTGAACTGTCAGGCCGAAAGCTGGCGGGTGACGGAGACGGTGCAGCTTCGCGAAGTGCTGGAGCTGGCATCCCGCCGTCAGAGACTGAGCTTTGTCGAGGTGGTGCTGCCGAAGCAGGAGATTCCGGAGCTGTTGCGGGCGGTAACCCAGGCGCTGGAGGCTCGCAACAGCGCCACGCAATAGGCCGTTCTAGCGGGGGGGCCTGGTAATCATCAGCGGTTTGCCCGCCAGCAGCAGCCAGGCGGGAAGCATGACGATACACAGCAGCGGCAGCAGGGTGGTGTCCGGCACGACGACGGCGGCCATGAACAGGCTCAGCCAGCCGTCGCGGGTCACCACCAATGTCAGGCCAAGTATCGCGCAGGAAATGGTGATTGCCGCCGGGACCGCATCGACGTGCGCGTGAAGCATCAGGCCGAGCGCCACGGCGACAAACACCGCAGGGAAAATACGCCCGCCGCGAAAACCGCTGGCTGTGGCAATCACCAGAGCCGCGAGCTTCGTGACGGCGATAAGCATGAAATCAGAGGCGCTCAGCGTCTGGCTGAACGCCAGCTGGTGCATCTCATCGAGCCCTTTAAACAGGGTAATTTGCCCGCCGAACGCACCCAACAGGCCCAGCAAAAAGCCGCCAAGCCCTAAAATAAGCACGGGGTGTTTCAGCCTGTGCATCAGCGCATGCAGGCGCGGCAGGCACCAGACCGCCACCATGCCGACGGCGATAGCAATAGCGGCGACGACCGCGCCGCTGAAAATATCTACCAGCCGCATCTGGCTGTAGTGGGCAACGGGCAGCGAAAACTGCGGATGGAAAAACAGGCTGGTGGTTAACGCCCCGGCCGCCGCCGCAATCATCGGGGCGAACAACCGATCCCAGAGGGGCGTATCATCGGAGCTGCTGAGCATCTGCGAGAAAATCAGCGCTGCGGCGATGGGTGTGCCGAACAGAGCGCCAATGGTGCCGGACGCCGCCAGGATGGTCCAGTCTATCGCCCCTACGCGGGGTAAGACGCGGGCACCGAGCGCGACAGCCAGCGCGATATTGACCGACATGATCGGATGTTCCGGACCCAGGCTGACGCCGCCCGCCAGGCCAATAATCAGCGCCAGCAGCAGGCCCGGCAGCGCAGAAGGTTGCACAGGCGCACCGATCAGCGGCTCCGTTGCCGGATCAGGGCCTGCATGGCCCGGACTAAAGCGGATAACCAGACCGACCGCAAGGCCGGTAGCGGTCAGCATCAGGATGATCCACAGGCCTGAATCGACGCCAACGCCCAGACGAGCCGGGAGCGTGGACCAGAGAAACTGTTGCAACAGCGCGGCAATTTTCATTGTCACCACCAGAATCAGGCTGGCGGCGATACCGATAATCAGGGCGGGAACCGATAACAAAAGCATGGTTCTGGCTCGCGGATGGAGCATGGTCATTTCCTTTTTACACTGAGCGCGCAACACTTTGCCGTTTAAGGATAAGAGCTTCATTGCAATTGGTGCTGAAACGGTAAAGTTATAGTGTGACCGGGATCGATAAATCGCGGGCGCTGTTGCGTTGGTCGTTGTTGTTATGCCTGCATGAATTTACAGTGTGCCAAAGACTTATTCTGACTTTAGCGGAGCCGTAACAGAATGACAAAGTTTGCTTTAACCGGGGATGTGGGCGGCACCAACTGCCGTCTGGCGCTGTGCGATCTGGCCAGCGGTGAGATTTCTCAGGCGAAAACCTATTCCGGCCTGGATTATCCGAGCCTTGAGGCCGCAGTGCGCGTGTATCTGGATGAACAGAAAGTTGACGTGAAAGAGGGCTGCATCGCGATTGCCTGCCCGGTCACCGGCGACTGGGTGGCCATGACCAACCATACCTGGGCGTTTTCTATCGAGGAAATGAAAAATAACCTCGGCTTTAACCATCTGGAAATCATCAACGATTTTACCGCCGTGTCGATGGCGATCCCGATGCTGAAAAAAGAGCATCTGATTCAGTTCGGCGGTAACGAACCGGTGGAAGGTAAGCCGATTGCCGTTTATGGCGCAGGGACTGGACTTGGCGTGGCGCATCTGGTTCATGTCGATAAGCGCTGGATCAGCCTGCCGGGTGAGGGCGGCCATGTCGACTTCGCGCCAAACAGCGAAGAAGAAGGGATCATTCTGCAGGAGCTGCGCGCCGAGCTGGGCCACGTTTCTGCGGAACGCGTGCTGTCAGGGCCGGGTCTGGTTTATCTCTATCGTGCGATTGTGAAAGCCGATGGTCGTCTGCCGGAAAATTTACAGCCGAAAGACGTGACCGAGCGTGCGCTAAGCGATGCCTGCACCGATTGCCGTCGTGCGCTTTCGCTGTTCTGTGTGATCCTGGGCCGTTTCGGTGGCAACCTGGCGCTGACGCTCGGCACCTTTGGCGGCGTCTATATCGCGGGCGGCATCGTGCCGCGCTTCCTGGAATTCTTCAAAGCCTCTGGCTTCCGCGGCGGGTTTGAAGATAAAGGTCGCTTCAAATCTTACGTGCAGGACATTCCGGTGTTCCTGATCGTTCACGATAACCCTGGCCTTATCGGCGCAGGCGCGCATCTGCGTCAGGCGCTGGGGCAGGTTCTGTAAGCGAAAAGGCGCCAGTGGCGCCTTTTTTACAGCTTCATCAGCTGGCGAAACTCTTTCACTTTGCTGCGGCTCACCGGTACCTGAAATTCGAGATCCCGCAGGCGCAGAATATAGGTGTTATTGAACCACGGCTCTATCTCACGGATTTTATTGAGATTGACGCAGTAGGAGCGATGACAGCGAAAGAAGTGCGCGGCCGGCAGCTTGCTGCAAAACTCCGTAATGTTCATCGGCATCACCCATGACTCGCGCTTCGTGTAAACGAACGTCATCTTTTCGTGTGCTTCGGCATAGTAGATATCGTGGATTGGCGTGACGTAAATCTTCTCATCGCGTATGAGATTGATGGTGTCGTTTTCCCGCTGCGGGCTGATGGCCTGGCCGTGACCTGTGGCCTGCGGCAGGGCGGCGTTTTCCAGCTTTTGCAGCATCGTCACAATGCGTGATTCCTGATACGGCTTCAGAATATAGTCGAAGGCTTCCAGTTCAAACGCTTCCACCGCATGCTCTTTCCACGCGGTGATAAACACGATAAACGGCTTGTGGGCGAACTGGCTGATGTTCTGCGCCAGCAGCACGCCGTCGAGCGACGGAATATTGATATCGAGGAAAATGGCATCTACGCGGTTATGCTGCAGGAATTTCAGCACGTCCAGTCCGTCGTCAAAGGTGCCGACAATCTCCATCTGGCTGTGCTCTTTAATAAGCCAGGTCAGCTCCTGCTGAGCCAGCACTTCATCTTCAACAATAATGACTTTCATACGACGTCCTTATGTCAGCAGGCTGGTGGTGGCCGTGCCCGACGTGCGCTGGTTCGGCACGTAAAAAGCAATCTCTGTGCCGGGCTCCAGGCGACGGATATGCAGTCCTTCGCCGTAAAGCAGCGTCACGCGGTGATGCACGTTAAGCAGGCCGATTTTATTGCCCGGCATTTCGTTGGCTTCGACTCGCGCAATCACCGCAGGATCGATACCGTGCCCGGTATCCCGCACGCTGATACGCACGCGGTTGCCGCTTTCGGCAATGCTGATGGTCACCACGCCTTTGCCCTTGCAGGGCTGAATGCCGTGGACGATGGCATTTTCAACCAGCGGCTGGATCAGCAGGCTTGGGATCAGGCAGTTCACCTCATCGTCGATGTCGTAGATAACCGTCAGCTTATCGCCAAATCGCGCCTGCTCGATGGCGATGTAGTCCTTGATCTGATACAGCTCTTTGCGGATGTCTATTTGCTCATCGTCCTTCAATTCAATGTTATAGCGCAGATAGCGTGACAGGTTGAAAATCAGCTGCCGGGCGGTGTCCGGATTGAGACGAATCGAGGATGAGATAGCATTGAGCGCGTTAAACAGAAAATGAGGATTAATTTTGCTTTGCAGCGCGCGCAGCTCTGCCTTATTTGCCATTTCGCGCAGCTGTTCGGTGCGTGACACCTCCAGCTGAGTGGAGATGATCTGCGACAGGCCGACCGCCATCTCCTGCAACGATGAAGTGATCTGGTGGGCGTGACGGTAATAAATTTTCAGCGTGCCGGTGACGATGCCCTTCTCCCACAGCGGGATGATGAGCAGGGAATGGATCTCCGGCGTGCGCCAGGCTTCGTCGTCGTTACGGATGATGATTTTACCCTCGCGCAGCGCCTGTTGCGTGCGCGGGCTAATCCCGGGATCGTTGTGCTTATAATTGGCTTCGCCAACGCCCACGTAGGCCAGCACTTTGTCGTTATCGGTGATGGCAACGGCGTCGGCGTGAATATCCTGACGAATGATGTCGCACACCTGACGCAGGGATTCGCTGTTCACATTGCGAAACAGCGGCAGCGTCTTGTTAGCGATATCCAGCGCGACTCTGGCCTGCCGCCCGGCAATGTCCTCTTTTTCTTTTTCCACGCTCTGCACCAGCAGCACGATAAAACCGATGCAGACGCTGCCGAAGATCATTGGCACGCCGATTTTTGCGACGATATCGAGGCCGAGTGAGATCGTCGGTGCCCAGACCACAACCAGGATCATGGTCAGCGTTTCACACAGCATCCCGCCCAGGATCCCCGCTCGCCAGTGCTTCTCTTTGGGGATTTTTCGGTTGATCCAGCCCGAAAGCAGCCCGGCAATAATGCTGGTGATAAAGCAGGGCACAGCCGTCACGCCGCCGATGTCTATCAGGTAACGGTGCGTCCCGGCAATCAGCCCGGTGATGGCCCCGACCCACGGGCCAAAAAGAATGCCGCCGGACATCACCGCGATAATACGCACGTTGACCAGCGAGCCTTCCACATGCACGCCGGACCAGGTGCTGAATAATGCAAACAGGGAGAAGATCGCCGTAACCGCCAGCAGCTCTTTTGGCGTATGGGCGGACTTGTGCAGCAGCTCGCGAAACAGCCGGATGCGGATGAGGAAGAACAGGCAAATCAGCATCAGGGCGGCCCGGTCAAAAACCGCCAACAGCATGTTAAAAATTTCGTGCATAGAAGTGCCACAGCCAGGAATGGAACCAATATGATAAAAAACCTCGTCGGCGATAGCCAGCAATCACGTCGGGAGCAGAACGGGGAAAAGGCGCAATTAAAAAAGGGGATAATGTCTGTGCGCCTGCAAAAGCAGGTTATTAAGGGGATTTGGCGTTTTTTCAGGTAAATAAGTTGATAATGAACTGTGGCTCATTATTTTCATAAGCCGTTAAAACGGGCTGGCAGGGTATCTGCTTTGTGATTAAAACTTCCTCATTTCAGCTCGCACAACTATTTTTACACCGCCCTCTCGACAGCAGGAAAAAATTCAGGTTATTTTCGTGAATGCCACACAGGTGGCAGCGTCGCTCGGACGGTCCGGGCGCTCACGTTATCCGAGGAATTTATGGCTGAGTTCAAACCTGAACGCCGTTTTACCCGCATCGACAGGCTTCCCCCTTACGTATTCAACATCACCGCTGAACTGAAGATGGCTGCGCGTCGGCGCGGCGAAGACATCATCGACTTCAGTATGGGTAACCCTGACGGTGCCACACCGCCGCACATTGTTGAAAAACTGGTTACCGTGGCCCAGCGCCCGGACACCCACGGCTATTCCACCTCTCGCGGTATTCCACGCCTGCGCCGCGCAATATCGCGCTGGTATCAGGAACGCTACGACGTGGAGATCGATCCGGAAAGCGAAGCCATCGTCACCATCGGCTCAAAAGAGGGGCTCGCGCATTTAATGCTGGCGACGCTCGATCATGGCGACACCGTTTTGGTGCCGAATCCAAGCTACCCCATTCACATCTACGGCGCGGTCATTGCCGGGGCACAGGTACGCTCGGTGCCGCTGGTGGAGGGCGTTGATTTCTTTAATGAACTCGAACGCGCTATCCGTGAAAGCTACCCGAAACCGAAGATGATGATCCTCGGCTTCCCGTCGAACCCGACCGCGCAGTGCGTCGAGTTGGATTTCTTCGAGAAAGTGGTGGAGCTTGCGAAGCGCTACGACGTGCTGGTGGTTCACGATCTGGCCTATGCCGATATCGTTTACGACGGCTGGAAAGCGCCGTCCATTATGCAGGTGCCCGGGGCGAAGGACGTGGCGGTGGAGTTTTTCACCCTCTCCAAAAGCTACAATATGGCAGGCTGGCGTATCGGCTTTATGGTTGGCAACCCGGAGCTGGTCAGTGCGCTGGCGCGTATCAAAAGCTATCATGATTACGGCACCTTCACACCGCTGCAGGTGGCGGCCATCGCTGCACTGGAAGGCGATCAGCAGTGCGTGCGCGATATCGCCGCGCAGTATAAACGCCGCCGCGACGTGCTGGTAAAAGGCCTGCACGAAGCGGGATGGATGGTGGAGATGCCGAAGGCGTCGATGTACGTCTGGGCGAAGATACCTGAGCAGTACGCCGCCATGGGCTCGCTGGAGTTTGCGAAGAAAATGCTGCATGACGCGAAAGTCTGCGTCTCGCCGGGGATTGGTTTCGGCGATTACGGTGACACACACGTACGCTTTGCGCTGATTGAAAACCGTGACCGCATCCGCCAGGCCATTCGCGGTATCAAAGCGATGTTCCGCGCAGACGGCTTGCTGCCAGCGGCGAGCAAAGCGGCGACGGAAGACGCTGAGTAATATCAATTGCCCGGCGGCACTTCGTTTGCGCGGGCCTACAAAATCCATTTCTTTTCGTAGGCCGGGTCAGCGTCAGCGCCACCCGGCAGCTACACCCAGAAATGCAAACAGGAGCCAAAAGGCTCCTGTTTTTTAACTGCATGCTCAGGGCTAAATCATCAGGGCGAAGGTGCCGGCCCAGACGATGACCATAAAAGAGATGCCCATAATAAAGTATTTCACGTCACATCACTCCGCGTATGTTTTGATACGCCCTAATGAAAACTATCCTGACTGAGTATAGAGAGCTGACACCGCCTCAGATAAAACTGGGATTTGTCCTGTTTTACCCTTCGGCATCACCTCAGAATGCTGAGCTTCATGTGCTCCAGACGGCGCTAATGTACGCTTAAAAATGAGGGGTGACAAGCATGATTTTTTTATTAATTTTTAGTTACTTACGAGTGTCGTGGAACGGCGACACATTAGTTTCGGCCTGCAATAAATCCCTTTCTGGCGACGTTAAAAAATGCGGCAAACTGAGCGGTAGTACCGCATTGAAATTATAGGGTTTTTACGCGAAGCGAAGAAAGTGAGCCAGCAAAAAGGATGCTGGCTCAGCAGAGAAAAGCGACTAACGGTATTGCAGAATGCCCTGAGCCGCAGGCAGATAACGCAGAGAGAACCAGACCACGTCTTTGCCACAGCGGGAAGTTTGGGCCAGCTGGGCCGCCATTTGTTTGGCTGCCATGGGCTGCGCGCTAAACGTTTTGCCTGGCGTCACGTCAAAAACCTCATACACGGTGCCGCGAGCGGGCGACGTGGCGTGACAGCCTGCTGCCGCGTCCAGATACAGCTGACGCTGGGTCGGGTTCAGCGTTTTGACGCCCAGACCATCCTGCACCCACACGCCGATCCGCAGTTTTTCAATCTCAGCGATCATCGCGGCATAGCCTTCAGGCGTCATGTTGCCCGCAAAGAAGCTGCTGATATACACCGGTTTGTTGTCGTGTTTTGCCAACAGTTGGCGCGTGTCGCTGAGCCAGGCAAGCAGTTCGACACGCCTCTCCGGGCTGCGCCAGTTCAGATCGTCGATTTCCGCACTCAGGTACCAGCCGTCAGGCCGAAAGTCAGGCGAGTCCGACCAGCGTTTTGCCTGCTGCAAATCGGCCACGCGCAGGCGACCAAGATAGTGCTTCAGCGCGGCAGCTGACTGCTTCTGGCGGGAGAAAAACTCCGGGTCGGCATTGAGGCCAACGATCACCTTCAGTCCTGCTGATTGCGCGGCGGCGGCCCGCTGCCTGAGCTGCTGGCTGCCGTTTTCATCGGCAAAAGCGGTGCCGTACTGCGTCCATTGCAGCACCAGCGTATCGAATCCCTGGCGATGCAGCTTCTGCATCAGCGTCGACCACTGTTCAGCAGAAACGCCGCTGTCGCGTAGCTGCGGCTGCCAGAACACGGCTTTCATGGCGTTCGCCCAGGGGCTTGCCAGCAGCGCCAGCAGCAAAAGGTGGCGTAGTTTCAGCATTACCAGTGCACTCCCACGGTGAAGAAGGCGTTATTGCGGTCACCGCCTTCCTGATTGATAGCTTTAAAGGTGCGCTGATACTCAAGGCCGAGGCTCACCTTGTGCGGCCAGGCGTTGTACTGCGATTCACCGGTCCAGATATTCCAACGCACGCCGATGCCGCCGAGCTGGTTGGCCTGGGTTTCTTTATCGCGATAGCCGTTAGCCTGCACGTGCGCGTAAGGCTCTATCGTCTGATTACGGGCAACCTTCTGATGCCAGCTGGCGCGGTAATCCGCCGTCCAGGCCTGATTGTCCTGACGCACGTACTGCGCGGCATCGAGATAGAGATTCTGCGCGAACCAGCCGCGGCCGTTCGGGTGCCATTCGTCGCTGAACCTGCCATTGTTGAGGAACGATGCGCTGGCGCGCAGCATGGTATCGGTTTCGCCGTGATGATGGTCGAGCGCGAACTGCTCTTCAACGGCGAAGAACAGGGTGTAATCATGCAGCGGC
Source organism: Enterobacter sp. CC120223-11 (assembly GCF_900215375.1). GTDB lineage: Bacteria > Pseudomonadota > Gammaproteobacteria > Enterobacterales > Enterobacteriaceae > Scandinavium. The sequence continues at coordinate 17,148 of NZ_OBEF01000003.1, forward strand.
TTCCAGCGAAGGCCCGTGCCGAGCATCGGGTTTTTTACCGGCAGCATCACGCCACTGTCGCCGGTGTCGGCGAACAGTCTGCTGTACACCGAGAGCATATCGCCGTTAACCAGCATATTGCGGCCAATACGGTATTCAGCCTCAAGCTGGCCGTAGCTGCGATAGCTTTGCCCCGGCGCCGCGCCGCCCACTTGCGAACTGGAGGCGCTTCGTGCGCCGCTGCGCAGGCCAATCGATGAATCGAAGTTGAAGGTCCAGCGACGGCCGATATCTTCATGCAGACGCCGGACGTCAAAACGCTCCTGATTTTGCTTCGGTGTCAGCGGCGCTACTTCCGCTTCCGCATCCAGCTCATCCACCACCTGACGCGCATACAGCTGCGTCTGAGGAATATTGCCGAGACGCTCGTTGGCATACATCAGTTGGCGAATCAGCTGTGGATCGTCAGGCGTGGCCTTCAGCGCTTTTTCTAATGCATCACGGGAGAGGGCATACTGACGATTGCTCCACAGCGCGTAACCCAGTGCGGCCTGCGTGGCGGCGTTATCCGGCTCGATGAGCAACGCCTGACGCAAATCGGCAATGGCTTCTGGCGTGCGCTTTTGCTCCCGGTAAAGCGAGGCACGAGAGGTCAGGGCGCGTACCGTCGGCCCGGCTTCAATGGCGCGATTCAGGTCAGCAAGCGCTAACTCTGGCTGCGCGGGCAGATAACGCTTGGCGTGCAGCCACAGCCAGCTTTCGCTGTTGTCCAGCCCACGCTTTTGCGCTTCATCGATCCAGCTATCGCGTGCGACGCTGTCCCCTGCCGCCTGTGCGGTGTTGGCCGCCGCCATCACGTCTTCATCGCTCATCTGAGCGACGGGCACGGATTTCCATGCGCGCATCGCGGTAGCGTAATCCTCCACCGCATAGGCCTGATAAGCCACGGCCCGGTGCTGATAAATATCGGGCTGACGTTGCGCAGCCTGCTGGTCCGCATAAAGCGCCAGGCCCGGAAGATCGGGACGATAGCAGTTTGCCAGACGACTCCAGGCTTCAGCGTTGTAGTGGGCAGACATGTCGCCAAGCAGTTGACGTGTGGCCTGGCAATCGGCACCTGCAAGCTGGCTTTGCAGCAGGCGCAGGTTTGCGGTCGCCAGCGGCGCACGCAGTTTCGCCATCTGCGCCGGGGTGGCTGCGTCCGGGTAGCGGTTCAGCAGCCCGGCCAGGCGCTGCATCAGCTTTTCTGTTTCCTGAGCGGCACCGGCAAACGGGTAGCGCGAAAGCAGCAGAGTGGTGGCTTCGCGGCTTTTCCCGTTTTGTATCAACTGCCAACTGAGCTGATCGAGCAGTGCGAGGCTATGAGGCGAGCGCTGATACATCTGCCGCGACAGCTTCAGTCTTTCGGCATCGTTGTGGGTGGCGGTGCTCAGGGCGTAGCGTTCCGCCAGCATTTCATCCGCCGGAACCTGGTTAAGAATATGGCGTGCTGTGGCGTAATCTTTTGCTTTCAGGGCGGCCGGGAATGCGGTTCCGGCCATGTACCGCTGGTTCGCGGCAAACTGCGGCTGATACTGTTTCAAGGCCTGTTCCGGCGCACGTGTACGGGAGATCAGATACAGCCAGCCCTGTTCCTGCTCGGCAGACTCAAATTTTGGCTGATGCCCGGCCAGGTAGCGCCCAAGCGCGGCGTTGTCGTTACGCGTTGCCAGTGAGCCTGCCCATGCCAGCTGATAGTCCGGGCGGAGAAACAGACCTCTGGCCTGAAGCGTTTCCAGACGTGCATCCATCTGCCCGGCCAGCAGTACCTCAAACCACTGTTTTTTCTCTGTGGCGTTCAACGTCTTGCGATCGCTTTTACGCTCAAAGAGATCATCGGCCATTGCCCAGTTTTTGTCGTAAATGGCCCGTTGCAGCACGCCGTTTTCCAGGGCCAGGCCTTCACCCGTGTGTGACAATACCGGATCAGCAAGCTGCGCCCTGGCAATGGAGAGCTGTTTCAGACGCAGGGCGTTCTGGCCCGTTTCACTGCGACACTCCACGGTGGGGGCCGCATCGCAGGCTTTTTGCTGGGCCAGCAGCTGTTCGACGTTTGTCACCGGCGTGGTTTTACGCGGAATAGCGGCCAGCTGGCCTAGTAGCCGCGTGTCGCGGGGATGCTTAGCAAGTTGCTCTTTCAGCAACTGCCTTGCCTGATCGTCATGGCCAAAATGGCGCAAAGCTTCGGCCAGATAGAGCGTTAGCGGCACACTGTCCGGCGCCCGATCGTGGATATGGCGAAATTCTTTCAGCGCCGTTTGTTCATCATTTTGCTTCTGTGCGCGCAGGGCCTTTTCCAGATGCGGATAAATCACAAAGTGGCGGTAGTTGCTGAGATCGAGATCGGCGGCGCTGGTCCCGATGGCCTGAGGCTGTGCCAGCGCGCTGCTGCTCAGCATGGTGCCAATCAGCAGGCTAATGGCCGTGAGGGTGAACTCCCTTTTCATGCGGCTTGCTCCTGCTCTTGCTCCAGTTCTGCCAGTTGGGCGTCGGTAATGCCTGTGCTTTTCAGCAGGGCGGGCATGGAAAGCTGTAATTTCTGCTGAAGCTTCAGAACCTGGTCGAGCGTTTCCTGCGTGACTACGCCTTCTGACACTAAAAACTCTCCCAGCGGCTTTTCGCTTCTTTCGTGGCGCAGCAGCAGGGCACTCATGGCGGAGTTATTGATGTGACCAAGTGACGTGAGCACTTCGGCAAACAGCAGCTGGCGCGGCACAAACTGCTGCCACAGCGCGCTTACCTGTTCAGCGTCAAGCCAGCCTTTTTTCTGCGCCGCATTTAGCAGCGCGCGATCGTCCATGCGACGATGGCGGGCGTACCAGTAGCGAAGCCCGGTCACGACCTGGCCACGAGGCACAATGACGTAGCGCACCGTACAGCCCATTTTGCGCTCCAGTGCTGCCAGCGAAACGGGATCAATGCCGTCCTCACTGGCGACTGTCAGCACCTTACCTTGTTTGCGGATCGGTAATACGGCATAGCGCAGGGCAATGGCGGCGGGCATGGCGTCGATTAATGCACTGTCAATCTCCCAGGCATCAATGGATTCCATCTTCACGCCGCTCTGTTCAGCCAGTGCGGCGGCGAGTTGTTCGGCAGTGATCAGCCCCTGCATCAACAGAGAACCGCCGAGACGTAAGCCAATGACGCGTTCGGTCAGCGCCTGCTCCAGCTGTGCTTCGGTTAAAATGTTCTGCTCAATCAGGATCTGCCCCAGCGGACGCAGTGCGCGGTTAATGCCGGTGACGCTCGGAAAGTCATGGGTGGTTTTATCCCAGGCCACGCGGCGCGGATCGCCATGCTGAATGACCTGACGCAGCGCGCGCCAGTTAGCCATGAAGTTAATCAGGTTGCCCCAGAAAAGACGCAAAATCGAAAGCAGACCCTGGGCGAGGCCGTAATAGACCGTCACGAAAATCACGCGCTGGAGAATACGGTTCGCCATCAGCGCAAAGTTGCACCACAGCAGCGTCACCAGCCACGGGCCGCCGGTGAAGATGGAGAGAAATTGCCAGGCGTCCGGCCAGATGCGCTGATAAATCAGCAGCAAAACCAGCTGGATCATGATGATCATCGCAAAGAAGCTCAGGAAGTTACTGATGGCGCCTTTGCGGTCGCGCCAGAGGAAATAGTTGAGCTTTGGGCTCTGGGTCCAGCGGTGGGTTTTGAATCCCTGGAATACGATGCCGATTATCCAGCGCGACTTCTGACGCATGGCGGTGGTAAAAGTGTCCGGGAAATATTCGCGTACGCAAATCACCGATGAAGAACGCTTACGCTGTAAAAACCGCCGTGGTTTGCTGGCCTGTTCGGCCTCTTTCACCACCGGGAAGCGGACAAATATCTCCGTCATCCCTTTGGCCTTCAGGCGAAAGCCGATGTCGTAGTCTTCGGTCAGACTCTGGACGTCGAAAGCGATGCCATCACCGTCCGCCAGCAGTGCCATCACTGCCCGACGGCTAAAGCAAGTACCCACGCCCGCGCTGGGGACCTGGCCTGCGATAGCTTCCCGAACGGGCACGTCTTTTCCGTGCAGCTCGGCGAATTCATCGATATAGGACATGCTGGTGAAGTGGTGCCATTCGCGCTCGAACGGATAAACCGGAATTTGAATAAGGTCTTTTCTGTCGACCAGATAATTAAACAGACGCAGCTCCATCGGCGAAATAACATCTTCAGCATCGTGGAGAATAAAGCCTGCGAAGGTGAAATTGGCGCTGCGCTCAAATTGAGTAATCGCATCAAGAATATTATTCAGGCAGTCGGCTTTGCTGGTGGGGCCGGGGCGGGCGCAGACTACTTTATGAACGTTTGGAAAGCGCGCGCAAACTTCATCCACGTCGCGCTGCGTATCCGGATCGTTCGGATAGGTGCCGACAAAAATGTGGTAGTTTTCATAATCCAGTGTCATGGCGGCAAGTTCAGCCATGTTGCCAATGACCCCGGTTTCATTCCAGGCGGGCACCATAATGGCGAGAGGCTTTTCGTCAGGCTTGTAAAGCTGCTGATAATCCATGTGCTGATGGCGGCGGTACACCGTCAGGGCGCGAACCGTTCGGCGGAACCAGTAGATGATGTCGATGAACAGATCGTCCAGGCCACTGATAAGCATCATAATGGCTAAAGCGATCGCGACCACCTTGAGTCCATACAGATACGTAGAAAAGACATCCACGAACCAATCCATCATTGTTATCCCTAAAATTAAATCGCGCGGATAATACCATATTGGTATGTTTATTTCATGATCGATTGATTGTGTGAATGTGTTGTTGTGGAAATGTAACCTGCGAGAAATCATATTTCCGCGTTATTTTTCTTAGGGGCTTAGCAGGCTTTCGTTAATTTAATGGGGGTGTGCTATGGGGGTAATTAAAGCAAGGAGAAGAAAATAAAATAAGGCTGATAATAATTTCAGGGTAATAATAAGGTCTAATCAGCCCATATTGACATGGGCTGTCGTGGCTTAGAATTGATACTTGTACGAGAGCTTAAAGCGTTTTTCCGCGTCATCAATATAGGTATTGTTGTCCTGAATATAGGTAAAACCACTTATGGAGTTGTGTTTGTCGAAAGAATAGCCCAGGCCCAGTCCGCCGAAGTAGCCTTTATAGTTTTCGCCATCATCGTTTTTTGAACCATAGGTCACACCGGCAAAACTCAGCAGGCGCAGACTCGGGGTCAAGGGCTTGAGCACGAATGCGCCGAGGTAGCCGCTGCTGCCCGAAGTATCCATTGCGGTAAAGCCATTCTCTTCAGAGGGATCGCCTGAAAAACCGGACTCGGTGCAGGCCCGATGCTGGTTTTTATCACAAACAATTTGATCGCCGGTGTTGTAGGTGTACCCGGCCATCGGGAAGATCTGGAAACCAGCAGGCTCGAAGCCGAAATAGCTTAACGGAATAAAGGTGCCGACAGAGTAGTTCGTCTGGGAGGCACCGTTAGGGTATTCGTTCTTACCAAAGTTGAAGTTCAGAATACCGACCGGAAACAGCCAGGAACCACCCACACGCCACTCGCTGGCATCGCTGTTCACTTTGACGTTCATTTTCCGTGCTTCGTCGAAAGCGAGTGAGCCTGAAAAATCGACATTGCTGTCGTTCATATCATAGTTATCAGACCATGCCACACCCACTTTCGTGGTGACTTTGGTCGGGTCGTCGTCGGATTTTTGTTGGTTGGTTTTGACAATGCCCGCCTGGGCAAAGGCGAGAGGCGGGAGCAGGCTCAGGCAGAGAACTAAAAGGGAAGGCGGTCGAAGAGTCATGCGGTATCCAGAAGTTAAAAAGTAAAAGCCCGGGATCTTACATCGGACAATGACCAGGACGCAGGTTTAAATTTAAATATAGGTTTAATATTGGATTTGTTGGGCATGACGGGGGAGGAATGGTGTCCCCTGCAGGAATCGAATAACTGTCTAATTTTATGATATTATTGGTTTTATTTTTATCATAAATATCTGGTACCAGCAAAAATACCATCAAGGGCCGTCAGAATGATGATTTTGGGCAAAGCAGGAATGTAATCCAGGAATGGCAAGACATCATATAGCCGACACTATGCTGTATGAGGCATTGAGCTGTTAATATAGCCGCCCCGAGCATGAAGCTGCGTGTGATGGAGTGATATGACTAGTAATCATTGGCTGGACCAAATGACTGAGTGGCTCAACGAAGCCCGACAGACGCACCAAAATCGCAACAAAAAAGATGCTGTTGAGTTTAATGTCTTTCGGTATATCACTGCTGACGAAAATGGTCTTTCACGCATCCTGGCTGACTTGCTCGACGTGCGCGGTGTTCATGGTCAACAAGCTCTCTTTCTCAGCACCTTTCTGGATTTGATTGGGAAAACCTTATGGGATGCAACGTCTTGTCGGTTTGTTGAGTGTGAACAGCAGACTGATGCCCTGGGCACTAAACGTCGAATTGATATCGTCGTACAAGGGGGTCGATGGACACTTGGTATAGAGAACAAACCCAGTGCCGCCGATCAACCCAATCAGGTTTTGGACTATCTCCACGAGCTAAGGAAGCGCCGCAGCGTACTAAACGAAACGCTACTGATTTACCTGACTCCTGAAGGGAGCAAGCCAACCCCGTTTAGTATTGATGTACACCAATGTGACGCCGCGCTTCAGTCTGGTGAGCTTGTTCTCCTGTCATATCAAAGCCTCGTCGTTTGGCTTGAAGGACTGTGCAAAAATGATGATATACCTTACCGCTTGCGAGTCTTTCTATTCGATTTGCAGCGTTTTATTTCGGTGAATGTGCTGAATTGCAGAGAGGGAAAGGTTGTGGATGTTTTGTTAGACAAAATCTTTACTGACGAATCAACGCTGGATACTACGTTAAGTCTACTAAGCCTGCAAAATAGCATTTATCAAACGCTGACGAAAAAAGCGACTGCAGATTTGATTCCACCAGCAGGCTGGGAGGTATGTCGAAAATTATATCCAGATTACGGGATTGGATTGCGTCCACCAGAGGCCATTGGCTGGCACTACTGTATCGAACCTGCCAAAGGGAGTTATCAGGATTGGAGTTACGGCATCAAGCTGGATGATGCTTCGAATACTACCGAATCAGCCTTGCTGGCTGCGCAACAACTCAAAATAGATTTCCCAACAGGGGCGAAAGCGAGTGCCTGGTGGCCATGGTGGCGTAGCTTTAATGGATATTTGCCGCATGACCTTGACCCCATTGAATACAGAGATTGGCTTTCGAGTAATCGTGCATGGCTTGAAATGAACAATGGTGAGTTCTCCAGGCGCTGTGTCGATTTGTTTGTTCGGTTACATGAGTCGGTTAGCCGTAGATGTGGTTCTAACGAATAATGGTTTTCCAGTCGTTGCCCAAAACCTCGTTTCAGGTCATTACGTAACGCACTAATCTGTGTAAAATCAGAGCTAACCCAATATCGTGGAGTGCTCTGCTATGGCTGGCATAAACAAAGCTCATTTGACTGAAACGGACATCATTACCAAATTCATCCTGCCAGCGGTTAAAGATGCAGGCTGGGACATGATGTCGCAAGTCCGTCAGGAAGTGAAACTCCGCGATGGTAAGATTGTGGTTCGTGGCAAACTGGCCTCGCGTATCAAAGTTAAGTCTGCTGACATTGTGCTCTACCACAAACCGAATTTGCCACTGGCGGTGATAGAAGCCAAAGCCAATCAGCACGCCATCAGCAAAGGGATGCAGCAAGGTCTGGACTACGCCAGCCTGCTTGATGTTCCCTTTGTGTTTGCGACCAATGGCGACGGTTTTGTTTTCCACGATAAAACCAACCCGCAGCAGCTTGAATCAGAAATAACCCTCAGTGATTTTCCAGCCCCCGAACAGCTTTGGCAGAAATACTGCGTCTGGAAAGGGTTTACTCAGGAACAGCTGCCCGTTATCAGCCAGGATTACTTCGATGATGCCAGTGGAAAATCCCCTCGTTATTATCAGATGCAGGCGATCAACCGAACGGTAGATGCTGTATCAGCGGGTAAGAATCGCATTTTGCTGGTGATGGCAACCGGTACGGGCAAAACCTACACCGCATTCCAGATAATCTGGCGGCTGTGGAAAGCGAAAAACAAAAAACGCATTCTGTTTCTCGCTGACCGAAATATTCTGGTCGATCAGACCAAACGTAATGACTTCAAGCCATTTGGTTCAGCGATGACCAAAGTTACCGGGCGTACAGTTGACCCCGCTTATGAAGTACACCTGGCGCTGTACCAGGCGATCACCGGGCCAGAAGAACATCAAAAAGCCTATAAGCAGGTTGCACCGGATTTCTTTGATCTGATAGTCATCGACGAATGCCACCGTGGCAGCGCCTCTGAAGATTCTGCCTGGCGTGAGATCCTGGAATATTTTGGCAGTGCCACTCAGATTGGCCTGACGGCAACGCCGAAAGAAACCGAAGAAGTCTCCAGCACTGATTACTTTGGTGATCCGGTTTATACCTATTCCCTGAAAGAAGGCATTGAAGATGGCTTCCTGGCTCCGTACAAAGTGGTGCGCGTCGATATCGACGTCGATGTGCAGGGATGGCGACCGGTTAAGGGTCAGTTAGATAAATACGGCGAAGAGATTGAAGACCGAATCTACAACCTGAAAGATTTTGACCGCACGATGGTGATTGATGAACGCACCATGCTGGTGGCGCAGACCATCACCGACTACTTGAAACGTACCAACCCGATGGATAAAACCATCGTCTTCTGCAACGACATCGACCACGCAGCCCGTATGCGCCAGGCCTTGGTGGTGCTCAACCCGGAACAGGTGCTGAAGAACGAAAAGTACGTAATGAAAATCACCGGCGATGACGATATCGGCAAGGCGCAGCTGGATAACTTTATTGACCCCAAAAAAGCCTACCCGGTTATCGCGACAACCTCTGAGCTGATGAGTACCGGTGTCGATGCGCAAACCTGCAAGTTGGTGGTACTGGACCAGAACATTCAGTCGATGACCAAATTCAAACAAATCATCGGGCGCGGCACGCGTATCAACGAAAAGCACGGCAAGCTGTGGTTCACCATTCTCGACTTCAAAAAAGCGACAGAGCTGTTTGCCGACCCACGCTTTGATGGCTTGCCAGAAAAAGTGCTGGTGGTAAAACCTGACGACATTTCGGACCCGGCGTCTGATTTTAATGATCAGCTTGATGCGGAAGATAACGTGGATGGCGATGATAACGTCGTCAATGAAGCGCGGGAAGAAGGCGCGGAATACAAAGTTAATCGTGACCCGCTAAATGGAAATGGTGAATTCCATGACGATGACGAAAACAAAGTCCGCAAATTCTATGTGAATGGTGTGGACGTTAAAGTGTTGGCGAAGCGCGTTCAATACTACGATGCCGACGGTAAACTGGTGACTGAATCCTTCCAGGATTACACCCGTAAAACAATGCTCAAAGACAGTGAATATGCGTCTCTGGATAGCTTCGTGCGTAAATGGCAGGAAACGCCACGCAAGCAGGTGATCATTGAAGAGCTGGAACAACTGGGGATCCTGTGGGATGTGCTGGCCGAAGAGGTGGGAAAAGATCTCGATCCGTTTGATCTGCTCTGCCACGTAGTGTACGGTCAGCCGCCGTTGACGCGCCATGAGCGTGCCGCCAACGTGCGTAAACGTAATTACTTCATCAAATATGCCGAACCCGCGCAGCAGGTGCTCAACACGCTGCTGGATAAATACGCTGATGAAGGCGTGAGGGAAATCGAAGATGTGCAGGTGTTGAAGCTGAAACCCTTTGATTCGCTGGGGCGTCCGATTGAAATCATCAAAACCCGCTTTGGTGACAAACAGGCTTATGAGCAGGCAGTGAATGAACTGGAAAACAAAATCTACCAGCTACCGCCGCGCTTCGCCTGATACAGCATAAATTTATTGCCACCGGCTGCGTCTGCTGTCGGTGGCATCCTTTTTTAAGAACGGAATAACACCATGTCAATTAGCTCAGTCATTAAATCCCTTCAGGACATCATGCGTAAAGATGCAGGTGTGGACGGCGATGCCCAGCGTCTGGGGCAGCTTTCATGGCTGCTGTTCTTGAAGATTTTTGATACTCAGGAAGAAGAACTGGAGCTGGAGCAGGATAACTACAGCCTTCCCATCCCAGAACGCTATCTGTGGCGTACCTGGGCGGCGAACAGCGAAGGGATTACCGGCGATGCGCTGCTGGAATTCGTCAACGACGACCTGTTCCCAAAACTGAAGAACATGACCGCACCAATCGACACTAACCCTCGTGGTTACGTGGTCAAGCAGGCTTTCAGCGATGCCTACAACTATATGAAAAACGGCACGTTGCTGCGTCAGGTAATCAACAAACTTAACGAAATCGATTTCAGTAGTAGTCAGGAACGTCATCTATTTGGCGATATCTACGAGCAGATCCTGCGCGACCTCCAAAGCGCTGGTAACGCTGGTGAGTTCTATACCCCGCGTGCGGTAACACGCTTTATGGTTAATCGTATAGATCCGAAACTGGGCGAGTCGATTATGGATCCAGCCTGCGGCACCGGCGGCTTTCTCGCCTGCGCGTTCGATCATGTGAAAGAGCAATACGTTAAAACGACAGAAGACCATAAAACGCTGCAACAGCAGATCTATGGCGTGGAGAAAAAGCAGCTGCCGCACCTGCTGTGTACCACCAATATGCTGCTGCACGGCATTGAAGTGCCGGTGCAAATCCGTCACGACAACACGCTGAATAAGCCGCTGTCCTCCTGGGATGAACAGCTGGACGTGATCATCACCAACCCACCGTTTGGCGGCACCGAAGAAGACGGCATTGAGAAAAACTTCCCGGCAGAGATGCAGACTCGTGAAACCGCCGATCTGTTCCTGCAGCTGATTATCGAAGTGCTGGCCGACAAAGGCCGCGCGGCGGTGGTGTTGCCGGACGGTACGCTGTTTGGTGAGGGCGTAAAAACCAAAATCAAAAAGCTGCTCACCGAAGAATGCAACCTGCACACCATCGTGCGTTTGCCAAACGGCGTGTTTAACCCGTACACCGGTATCAAAACCAATATTTTGTTCTTCACCAAAGGGCAGCCAACCAAAGATGTGTGGTTCTATGAGCACCCGTACCCGGATGGGGTGAAGAACTACAGCAAAACCAAACCGATGAAGTTTGAAGAGTTCCAGACCGAAATCGACTGGTGGGGCAACGAAGCTGATGGTTTTGCCAGCCGTGAAGAGAACAACCAGGCGTGGAAAGTCAGCATCGGCGACATCATTGCCCGCAACTTTAACCTTGATATCAAGAACCCGTATCAGGGCGAAACCGTCAGCCACGATCCGGACGAATTACTGGCGCAGTACCAGACACAACAGGCTGAAATCAGCGAGCTGCGTAATCAGCTGCGCGATATTCTCGGGGCCGCGCTGGCATGTAACAAGGGGGCGAACTGATGACCGTTGAGAAGCTTATCACCGACCATATAGATATCTGGTCTTCCGCGCTGCAAACCCGCTCCATGGCCGGGCGTGGCAGTAACGGCAAAATCGACCTCTATGGCATTAAGAAACTGCGCGAGCTGATTCTGGAACTGGCGGTGCGTGGCAAACTTGTGCCGCAAGACCCGAATGATGAACCGGCGTCTGAGTTATTGAAACGTATTGCTGTCGAGAAAGCGGAGCTGGTGAAGCAGGGGAAAATTAAAAAGCAGAAGCCGCTGCCGGAAATTAGCGAGGATGAGAAGCCATTTGAGTTGCCGGTGGGGTGGGAGTGGGTACGTCTTGCAGAGGCATTTGATGTACGGGATGGAACACATGATACTCCTAAATATCAAATTTCAGGTTACCCGCTGGTAACTAGTAAAAATCTATCTTCAGGAAGACTTGATTTAAGTGATATAAAATACATTAGTGAAGAAGATTATAAAAAAATAAATGAGCGTTCATTTGTAGAACGTGGTGATGTTCTTTTTGCAATGATTGGCAGCATTGGAAACCCTGTAGTCATTGATATTGATGATGAATTTTCCATTAAAAATGTCGCATTATTTAAATACTATAAAAAAGAACTCTCTCAGCCATATTTTCTAAAAAACGTACTTGAAGCACTCTCAGTAAACCTTAAAATCGCCTCATCTGGTGGAGTACAACCATTTGTTTCACTTGGCGCTCTTAGAAATATAGTTATTGCATTTCCTCCTTTAGAAGAACAAAGGAGGATAATGATGAAGTTGTCGGAATTAATGTCCCTCTGCGACCAACTGGAACAGCAATCCCTGTCCAGTCTGGATGCCCACCAGCAATTGGTAGAAACCCTTCTGGCAACGCTAACTGATAGCCAAAATGCCGAAGAACTCGCCGAAAACTGGGCGCGAATCAGTCAACACTTCGACGCGCTGTTTACCACCGAAGCGAGTATCGACACGCTGAAGCAAACCATTCTGCAACTGGCGGTAATGGGTAAACTTGTGCCGCAAGATCCAAGCGACGAACCCGCTTCTGAACTGCTTAAACGTATTGAGCAGGAAAAAGCGCAACTGGTGAAAGAAGGAAAAATAAAAAAACAAAAACCGTTGCCGCCAGTGAGTGAAGAAGAAAAAAATGTTGTGCTGCCAAATGGATGGATACAGGCACGAGTGGATGATGTTTTTAATATTATTGTGGATTGTCCTCACTCAACGGCTAAGTTTGTAGAAAAGGGGGTGTTATGTATTGACACTAATACATTTAAAAATGGCAGGTTAATTAATGATAAATTCCGTTTTGTTTCATATGATACTTATAAAGAACGTGTTTTGAGACTGGAGCCTATAGCTGGAGATATTGTTTTTGCGCGAGAAGGAAGTGTTGGTGAGTCAGTTGTCATTCCGGATGATTTAAAGTGTTGTCTTGGTCAGCGAGTTATGTTGTTGCGCCCATCCCCAAAAATGAATTCAGAATTATTAAGATATTTATTGTCGTCCAAAAAAACTTTAGAGGAATTGTTGTCACTTCATAAGGGCATTGGTGCAAAGCATGTAAATGTAAAAGATATAAAAAAACATGTTATTGCATTACCGCCAGAAAATGAGCAAAACAGGATCTTAGTTAAGATCAATGATATGTATGTTTTATGCGATCAACTCAAATCCCGTCTGCAATCCGCCCAGCGAACCCAACTCCACTTGGCGGATGCGCTCACAGAAGCAGCATTAAACTAAGGAACAGACGATGCCGGTTCATCATGCTATCTGGCAGGTAGGTGAGAATCCTCAGCCGCTGACCATCAGTAAGCTCGCCAGTGAAAAACTGCTGCAGAAGATGATTATTCAAGATCCGTCCATACTATCCGATCAGTGGATGATTATTGGTGAGGAGGTCAATACGCTCGACAGCGGGCGTATCGATTTGTTGGCTATCGCGCCGGATGCCTCGCTGATCCTGATTGAACTGAAACGTGATCGAACGCCGCGTGAGGTAGTCGCGCAGGCACTGGATTATGCCTCTTGGGTGGATGACTTAACCGCCGATCGCCTCTCGCAGATCTATGAAAAATTCTCTGGTGGCAATCTTGGTGACGCATTCAGACAGCGCTTCAACGCTGAACTCGAAGACGACGTTATCAACAAGTCACACCAAATAATCATCGTCGCGGCGGAGCTGGATCCCTCCACTGAACGCATCGTCGACTATCTGAGTAAATACGGAATCTCGATTAACGTGCTGTTCTTCAGGGTGTTCCAGCATGGAGATGAGCAGTTCTTAAGTCGCACCTGGCTTATCGACCCGAGTGAGACACAAACCAATGCCGCACAGGCTACTGCCACCGGCGCTAGTGCCAAAGAACCCTGGAACGGTGAGTTTTACGTTTCGTTTGGTGATCCACAAAGTCGGGTCTGGGAAGAGGCGCGTCGCTACGGTTTTATCAGCGCAGGTGGCGGAAGTTGGTATAGCCAGACTTTAAAGCAATTACAGCCAGGCAACCGCGTCTGGGTGAAAATTCCGGCAACAGGTTATGTCGGTGTCGGCATAGTACAGAGCGCCGTTGAACCTGCCAGTAGTTTTACGATCGACACCGATAACGGTGAAAAGCTGGCGATGGACGTACTCAAGTTTGGCGACTGGTATCGCGAAAATGCCGACGATCCCGACAAATCAGAATATTTTGTTCCTGTGAAATGGCTTGAAACCCGCAGTGAACAACAGGCGGTGAATGAGGTCGGGTTCTTTGGCAATCAGAACACAGTGTGTAAGCCTACCACGCCAAAATGGCGTCATACGGTTGATAAACTAAAGCGTAGCTTCTCCCGTTGGAACGCAGAGTGATCTGAGCAAAAGTATGTGTAAATCGTACCGGAGAAAAGTATGACCACAGCAACAATAGGACAGTTGGCGGTAGTGCAAAAACTCAAGAGCCTCGGGGCAAGCAATGTTGTCGCTCAGAAAGAAGGCAATAAACCGTTTATCACATTTATTGCCCCAAACGGTAAAACGTACAAAGTGACGACCAGAGCCAAAACGGCAGGAACCTGGCAAACATCAACCCGCTACGGAATTGAACGTGCTGTTGATAAAAATGGCAGTGAGTTTTGGGTATTTATAGATCTGGGCCGGGAGCCTAATGCTTTCTATATCACGCCGCTCTTCTGGATCATGAATGATATTCATCAGGCTCATCTGGATTATCTGGGTAAGCATGGCGGACACCGTGCACAAAATGATGAGTCAACACATCATGCCATTTCAGTGAAACGTATTGCTGGCTGGGAAGATTGTTGGGAGCAAATGGGATTTTAGTAGCAAAGGTTGTTGTAAATACATCTTTGATATGAGCGTGCCAGAAAGCTTCATGATGTCGTTCCCATTCTCCGGCAAGGATGCCAGCGAGAAATTTCCCAATCTGTACATCATCCGACCATTCCACTTGCTTTGAAGGTCTACAGCCATAAATGGCACCACTCAAGAGGCAATTGAAAACTGTGTAAGAGTGATGGTTGCTGAAAGGGTTGGTATTGCTGGTGTTATGAAACGAACTGAAGTGGTGTGAAATATCTCAATGGTGTCCCCTGCAGGAATCGAACCTGCAACTAGCCCTTAGGAGGGGCTCGTTATATCCATTTAACTAAGGGGACGAAGCGGCACGAGTATAGCGTTTTTTGGCAGTCAGGTTAAGCACATAGCTGACTGACTGCTCAAAGTGTCGCCGTCTCCCTTATTTTGTATCTTCACTTTCCTGTTGTTTCGCTTTGGCTTTTGCTTCGGCTTTTCGTTTGTTGCTCATATCGTTACGGATTTGGGCATGGCTCAGCAGGGCGAAAATAAAGGTGCCTCCACAGATGTTTCCGGCAAGGGTCGGCAGGGCGAAGGGCCAGAAGAAGTCGTGCCAGTGCAGGGTGCCGCTGAATACCAGGTAGAGAATTTCCACGGTGCCCACCACGATGTGGGTGGTGTCACCAAGCGCAATCAGCCAGGTCATCAGGATGATGACCACGATTTTCGCCGCGCCAGCGGCCGGGAACATCCAGACCATGGTGGCAATCAGCCAGCCGGAGATAATGGCGTTGGCGAACATCTCCGCTGGCGTATTTTTCATCACGTCCATGCCGATTTTGGTGAAGGCATCGCGAGTCGGTTCGTCAAAAATAGGCATGTATTCGAAAGCCCAGGCGGCAATGCCTGTCCCGACGATATTTCCGAGCAGCACCACGCCCCACAAGCGCATCAGCAGGCCAAAATTACTCAGCGTTGGGTTTTGCATCACCGGCAGCACGGCGGTGACGGTGTTCTCGGTGAAGAGCTGTTGGCGCGCCATAATCACGATGATAAAACCGAAGGTATAGCCCAGATTTTCCAGTAAAAACCCACCGGGCACGCCCTCAAGATGAACGTGAAAAATGCCTTTGCCCAGCAGCGATGCACCCATCGACAGTCCGGCGGCGATGGCGGACCACAGCAGCGCCATCGCATCGCGCTCCATCTCTTTTTCACCGTCCTGACGAATGTGCTCGTGAATAGCCATCGCCCGGGAGGGGAGACGATCTTCATCCACTTCAATCTTTTCACCGCGGTCTTTTTCGTCGCTTTCCACTTTCAGTTCTTCCGTATGGCGGTCGATTTTTTCGTCTTCAAGCTTGTCCATCCGGAATTACCTTCATCTGTTTACCTGCGGTAAAGCGTAGCGGGTTTTAGTGGCGGGTACCTCGCGCTAAACTCTTAATTTCGGCTTATGCCATCAATAGCGATACGTCTGTTTCAAAATATGTATAAAATCAGTATGAGCAGTGATTTATTTACAGGGAGACATTTATGAATTTTCGCCTGTCTGCGCTTGCGTTAAGCGCAACGCTGCTGGTGGGCTGTGCCAGCACGGGTGACCAGTCGCAAGGTCGTTCAGATCCGTTCGAAGGCTTCAACCGTACCATGTACGACTTCAACTTCAACGTCCTGGACCCGTACGTGCTGCGCCCAGTGGCTGTCGCCTGGCGTGACTACGTTCCGCAGCCTGCGCGTAACGGCATCGGTAACTTCACCGGTAACCTTGAAGAGCCAGCGATCATGGTAAACATGTTCCTGCAGGGCGATCCGTATCAGGGGATGGTGCACTTTACCCGTTTCTTCCTGAACACCCTTTTGGGGATGGGCGGCTTTATTGACGTCGCCGGTATGGCGAATCAGAAGTTGCAGCGCGTCCAGCCGCATCGTTTCGGCAGTACGCTGGGGCATTATGGTGTGGGCTATGGCCCGTATTTACAGCTTCCGTTCTACGGCAGCTTCACGCTGCGTGATGAAGGTGGCGACACGGCAGATACCCTGTATCCGGTGCTGTCATGGCTGACCTGGCCGATGTCTATCGGCAAATGGGCGGTGGAAGGTATTGAGACGCGTGCGCAGCTGCTCGATTCCGATGGCCTTCTGCGTCAGTCTTCCGATCCGTATATCATGGTGCGCGAGGCCTACTTCCAGCAGCACGATTTTATCGCCAACGGCGGCAAACTCAGCGCGGAAGAGAACCCGAATGCGAAGGCTATCGAAGGTGATTTGAAAGACATTGATTCGCAGTAATCCTTGTCGCATAAAGCAAAAAGGCCGCTAAGCGGCCTTTTTTAATGTCTGATAAGCACTTATCAGAAGCGGTAGTTGAAGTTGGAACCGAACAGCCACGCTTTACCATCAGAGCGGAATTTGTACGGGCCTTCTTCGATGGTCACGTTCTGACCGTGCATATAAGAAGCGCCAACGTCGATGGAAGCATCCTGGTTAAACGCATAGGTTGCCCCTGCGCTCAGCCACAGACGGTCCTGATCCGGGATGGAGATAGAGCGGTGATCGGCCGGAACCGGGCTGTCATCAAACGCGATACCGGTACGGAAGGTCCAGTTGTCGTCGTAGTAGTAAGTCGTACCCAGCGCCAGACGCCATGCGTCCTTGAAGCTCTCATCTTTATAGAACAGCGTCTGACCGTTCGAACCGTTCGCTTTCAGCTCCTGGAACTGACTCCAGCTGGTGTAGGTCGCGCTGTAGTGGATAGCCCACTGCGGTGCGACTTTGTTATAACCAGACAGCTCCCACATTTCCGGCAGGTTCAGGGTCAAAGAACCATCGACGGTGCGACCGTCGGTACCCGCTGGCAGGCCGAAGTTGCCGAGGATCTGGTTATAGGCAGACGGCAGGTCGCTCTTATATTCACCTTTGTCGAAGTCCACTTTGACTTCAGAACGGTATGTGAAGCCGTAGCGGTTATTTTTGTCCAGTTCATACAGGATACCGGCGTTCCAGCCGAAGCCCCAGTCGTCACCCTTCAGGCGAGCAATCTGAGTATCGGCAGGGATCTGCGCGACAGCACCAGCCAACTGCGGGTTAGAGTTCAGCGCACCAGAACCAGCAACAATCTGGCCCAGGTCGCCTGCATAACGCTCAATTTTCGCTTTAGCATAGACAGCATCAAAGCCGAGGCCGAAGCTCCATGCGCTGTTCAGGCGATATGCCGCGCTCAGGTTCAGGTTCGCGGTGGTCAGATCGGTTTTACCGCCCACGCTTCCCGCCGCGTAGTCGTTGTTGTATTCCGTTGCCAGGCCATAGTTAGAGGTGACAGATGCACCAAAACCAAATTGATCGTTAACAGGCATGACAAAGTGTAAGTTAGGTACCCAGGCAGTTGGCGCGATGTTATCGGCGCTGGTGCTCTTGCCTGTTGGCGATTTGCCGGAGATGTTGACGTCCGGATCAATGAACACGCCACCGATCGACATCTGCGGGCGGTCATACATCATGATCAGCGCCGGGTTGCGGCTGGCGTTACCCGGATCGTCGGCGATAGCGCCTTCACCGGAGTATGCACGGCCTAAGCCAGAAGCTGAGAATTCATTTAACTGGAAGCCTGCGGACCAGGCCTGGGAGGAGACAAGTGCCACTGCAACTGCGAGAGCAGATTTTGTAAAACGGGTTTTTTGGCTCATGACCATAACCTCAATTGAGTTATTTTTATGCAAAATTTGTTACATGCCGTAACAGAAGCGCGAAGTGTAGGGTCTGTGTTACGTCAGAGAAATCAGACCAGTGCCGAGAGTATAGGTCTGACCAGCTGGGATGTTGCAAGTTTGTTTATAAGTTTTTTCAAGTGTGATCGAAGAAACATGATCCACCTGGCAAAATTGGGGCCATAAGGGTTCACCTGAGCGGGTGAATTTTGTTTTAGATCATTTTTAGTTGTGATTTAGGTCACTTCCGGCCGCAGAAATAAATATCGACTGGAGACGCCAGGGGCAGGGGCGTAAAATAGACGCATTGTTTATCTGGCACCCTGAGTGCGAATACAGAGGAAATTTACGATGAGTAAAAAAAGTGCTGATGAAACCCCGGTTTGCTGCTGTATGGATGTTGGCACCATTATGGACAACACCGACTGCACCGCATCATACAGCCGCGTGTTCGCTACCCGTGCTGAAGCGGAACAAACTCTGGCGGCGCTGAGCGAAAGAGCGCGCGGTGTAGAATCCGATCCGTGCAAAATCGCCCCGACCTTTAAAGAAGTCGAAGGCGGCGTACAGCTGGATATCGATTTCGTTTTCTGCTGCGAAGCTGAAACCCTGATTTTCCAGCTCGGTCTGCGTTAATCCCTTCTCTTAAACGGTCCTGCCTGGCAGGGCCGTTTTCTTTTTTATCTCAATGTGTTTTGGCTCTCACTTTTCGGCTTCCCCGATTGGCTGGATGTAAAAAATTAGTTAAGACTGTTATCAGGTCAGACCACTTTTTTTACATCATCAGGGGAAGGTTATGAGTCAGGCATTACCGCTTATCACCCGTCAGGGCGATCGCATTGCCATTGTCAGCGGGCTGCGTACGCCTTTTGCGCGTCAGGCGACGGCATTCCACGGCATTCCGGCGGTCGATCTCGGCAAAATGGTTGTGGGTGAACTGCTGGCTCGCAGCGAAATTCCCCCCGAGGTTATCGAACAACTGGTGTTTGGTCAGGTCGTGCAAATGCCTGAAGCGCCGAACATTGCACGTGAAATCGTCCTTGGAACCGGTATGAACGTGCATACCGATGCATATAGTGTGAGCCGCGCCTGCGCCACAAGCTTCCAGGCCGTTGCCAACGTCGCCGAAAGCCTGATGGCCGGAACCATTCGCGCCGGAATCGCCGGCGGGGCGGATTCCTCTTCCGTGTTACCGATTGGCGTCAGCAAAACTCTGGCGCGAACGCTGGTCGACGCTAACAAAGCCCGGACGCTCGGGCAAAAACTCAAACTCTTCTCCCGCCTGCGTCTCAAGGATTTGGCCCCGGTGCCTCCTGCCGTGGCTGAATATTCTACGGGCCTGCGCATGGGCGACACCGCCGAACAAATGGCAAAAACCTGGGGCATCACCCGCGAGCAGCAGGATGCGCTGGCGCATCGCTCCCACGTGCATGCCGCTAAAGCCTGGGAAGAGGGCAAGCTGGCCGACGAAGTTATGACGGCCTATGCACCACCTTTCCGTGAGCCGCTGGAAAAAGATAACAACATTCGCGGCAATTCCACCATCGCGGATTACGCCAAACTGCGCCCCGCATTTGACCGTAAGCACGGCACAGTCACCGCCGCCAACAGCACGCCGCTCACCGATGGTGCCGCCGCCGTTATTCTGATGACGGAGTCACGTGCTAAGGAGCTCGGCCTCAAACCACTGGGGTATCTGCGCAGCTACGCGTTTACCGCCATTGACGTCTGGCAGGACATGCTGCTCGGTCCGGCCTGGTCTACGCCGCTGGCGCTTGAGCGTGCCGGGCTGACAATGGCCGATTTAACCCTCATTGATATGCACGAAGCTTTTGCCGCGCAGACACTGGCGAACGTCCAACTGATGGCCAGCGAACGCTTTGCTCGCGACGTGCTGGGCCGCAGCCACGCCACAGGCGAAATTGACGACAGTAAATTTAACGTGCTTGGTGGCTCGATTGCCTATGGGCATCCATTTGCCGCCACAGGGGCGCGCATGATCACCCAAACGCTGAACGAGTTACGCCGTCGCGGCGGTGGCTTTGGCCTGGTTACCGCCTGTGCGGCGGGCGGCCTCGGTGCAGCCATGGTTCTGGAGGCCGAATAATGGAAACGACATCCGCATTTACTCTGACCGAGCGCCTCGATAACGTTGCGGTCATTACCATCGACGTGCCCGGCGAGAAGATGAACACCCTGAAGGCGGAGTTTGGCGTTCAGGTGAGGGCCATCCTCAAACAAATCCGTGAGAACAAAGCGCTGCGCGGCGTGGTGTTTATTTCCGCCAAGCCCGACAACTTTATTGCAGGCGCGGACATCAACATGATTGCCGGCTGCCAAACCGCGCAGGAAGCCGAAGCGCTGGCGCTTCAGGGCCAGCAGATCATGGCGGAAATTCATGCGCTGCCGGTTCCGGTTGTCGCTGCCATTCACGGTGCCTGCCTGGGCGGCGGCCTGGAACTGGCGTTAGCCTGCCACACCCGTATTTGCACAGACGATGCGAAAACGGTGCTGGGGCTTCCGGAAGTGCAGTTAGGGTTGCTGCCGGGCTCCGGCGGCACGCAGCGGCTGCCGCGCCTGGTCGGGATCAGCACCGCGCTGGACATGATCCTCACTGGGAAACAGCTTCGCGTGCGGCAGGCGTTAAAAGCCGGGCTGGTGGATGACGTTGTGCCACACTCGATTCTGCTGAAAGCCGCCGTTGAGCGGGCAAAACAGGAGCGTCCTGCCAGCCGTCGTCTGCCCGTTCGCGAGCGCATTCTTGCGGGGCCGATTGCCCGCAGCCTGGTGTTCAACATGGCGGCGAAGAAAACAGAAGAGAAAACTCACGGTAACTACCCGGCGACCGGGCGTATCTTAAGCGTGCTGGAAACGGGCCTGGCGCACGGCAGCAGCAGCGGGTATGAAGCGGAAGCCAGAGCCTTCGGCGAACTGGCGATGACGCCGCAGTCCAGAGCGTTACGTTCCATATTCTTCGCCAGTACGGAAGTGAAAAAAGATCCCGGGGCGACGGCTGAACCTCAGCCGCTGCATTCCGCTGCGGTGATTGGCGGTGGGCTGATGGGGGGCGGAATTGCCTTTGTCACCGCGAGCAAGGCAAAGCTGCCGGTACGCATCAAAGACATTAATGCTAAGGGAATCAATCACGCGCTGAAGTACAGCTGGGAGCTGCTTGATAAGAAGGTGCGTCGCCGCCATATCAGAGCCAGTGAGCGCGACAGCCAGCTGGCGCTCATTTCCGGCACAACGGAGTATCGGGGGTTTGCGCAACGCGACGTAGTGATTGAGGCCGTTTTCGAGGATTTAGCCCTCAAGCAGCAAATGGTGGCTGACGTGGAAGCGAACTTTGCGCCGCACACCATTTTTGCTTCGAACACTTCGTCGCTGCCGATAGGCGACATTGCCGCGCAGGCTCAGCGCCCGGAGCAGGTGATTGGCCTGCACTTCTTCAGCCCGGTGGAGAAAATGCCGCTGGTGGAGGTGATCCCACACGCCGGGACGTCGGAGGCGACGATAGCCACCACGGTAAAACTGGCAAAACAGCTCGGCAAAACGCCGGTGGTGGTGGCCGATAAAGCGGGCTTCTACGTAAACCGCATTCTGGCCCCATATATTAATGAGGCGATGCGGCTGCTGACCGAGGGCGAATCCATCGACAAAATCGACGGGGCGCTGACGAAATTTGGCTTCCCGGTGGGGCCAATCCAACTTTTGGATGAGGTCGGGATTGATACCGGGACTAAAATTATTCCTGTGCTGGAAAGCGCTTACGGAGATCGTTTCAGCGCGCCTGCAAATATCATCAGCGCAATTTTGAACGACGATCGCAAAGGCAGAAAAAATGGTCGCGGTTTCTATCTTTACGGCGCAAAAGGGCGTAAAAGCAAAAAACAGCCTGACCCTGCAATTTATACGCTTATTGGCAGCGGGCAGAAAGGTTCGCTCTCAGAGCAACAAATTGCCGAGCGCTGCGTGATGATGATGCTCAATGAAGCGGCGCGCTGCTTCGACGAGCAGGTAGTGCGCAGCGCGCGCGATGGTGACATCGGCGCGGTGTTTGGTATCGGATTCCCGCCGTTTTTGGGCGGCCCGTTCCGCTATATGGACAGCCTCGGGGCGGGTGAAGTCGTGGCGATTCTGCAACGCCTGGCTACCCAGTTTGGGCCACGGTTTACGCCGTGCGATGCATTAACAAGGATGGCAGAACAGGGCCTGACCTTTTGGCCCGCAAATGAAACTGAGACGTTACGTTGAGGTCAAATAAAGGTAAATCCTGACGAGTGATAACGCTGTTGAATGGCTATTTTGTAAACAGAGATTGACTATACTTACGCCATTGAGGTAAAAAACAGCGTTTCATTCATCGAATGGATCAGGCACAATGCCCGGCCATCGGGTAAACAGCGTGTTTTGACGTGTGTTTTACTTCGGTGCTTCTGGTTAACAAAAGCGGTGCAATATGCAAGTTTTTATCATGCGTCACGGCGACGCTGCCCTGGATGCAGCCAGCGATTCGGTTCGTCCTCTCACCACCTGTGGGTGCGATGAATCCCGTCAAATGGCAACCTGGCTGAAAGGTCAAAAAGTGGATATTGAGCGCGTTCTGGTCAGCCCGTTCTTACGAGCCGAACAAACGCTGAACGTGGTGGGGGAGTGCATGAACCTGCCAAAAGAGATCGATGTCCTGCCGGAACTCACGCCTTGCGGCGATGTGGGCCTGGTCAGCGCGTATTTGCAGGCGCTGGCTAACGAAGGTGTGGCCTCTGCGCTGGTGGTTTCTCACCTGCCGCTGGTCGGCTACCTGGTCTCCGAACTCTGCCCTGGCGAAGCGCCGCCGATGTTCTCCACATCCGCGATTGCCAACGTCACGCTGGATGCCAGCGGGCAAGGCCAGTTCAACTGGCAGATGAGCCCCTGCAATCTGAAAATGGCGAAAGCCATCTGAGATCTCCAGGCCCGGTAACGCAGTGCCGCCGGGCACTCCAGCATCAAAATACAAAAGGCGGGAAATGCTCCCGCCTTTTTGTCAAGGTAATTCCGGCGGCTGCCACTCTTCCACTTCTATCAACACCAGCAAGGCTGCATCTCCGCCGTACTCTTTCGGTGCCTGATGAAATGCCATCACGTGCGGGTGCTGCGCCAGCCACAGCGGTGTTTGCTGCTTGAGAATGTGCTTTCCGTGGCCGTGCATGACGCAGGCGCAAAACAGATGTTCACGACGGCAGGCTGCAATCAACGCGCCCAATTCTTGCTTGGCCTGCATCTGGGTCAGACCGTGCAAATCGAGAAACAGCTCCGGCGAGTAATCACCGCGGCGCAGTTTTTTCGCCTCAAAATGGCTGACGTCGGCGCGCACGTACTTCATCGCACCTTCCGTGTTCAGCAGCGGCTGAAACTCATCGGAAAAATAGTGGCTGTTGTCGGCCTGTTCCTGAAGCAGACGCTTGACCGGCACTTCACTGATTTTTTTGCGCGCAGGGCGATGGACTATGGTGTCCTGCTTGATCTGACGGGTGCCGGTCATGAGCTGGCGGAACAGCGTCTGATCCTCCTCGCTGAGTGAGGGTTTCTTCTTCATCGTCTCTTCTCATTTTCGCTTTGCGACAGTTTACCCGACTCTCCGCACCTGCGGGCAGTGAAAACGCATATTTCCCAAAGCCCGCGTTGCAAGAATGCTGATTTATCGCCGTCTTCGTGGCAAACTAGCCGCCGAATTTACGCGTCATGCCCTGGAGGGGAAAGTGGATAAGATTTTTGTCGATGAAGCAGTCAACGAGCTGCATACCATTCAGGATATGTTGCGCTGGTCCGTCAGCCGCTTCAGCGCGGCTGGCATCTGGTACGGTCACGGCACGGACAACCCGTGGGATGAGGCCGTCCAACTGGTGCTGCCATCGCTCTATCTGCCGCTGGATATTCCGGAAGACATGCGCATCGCGCGTCTGACCTCCAGCGAAAAGCATCGCATCGTCGAGCGCGTGATCCGTCGCGTGAACGAGCGCATCCCGGTTGCTTACCTGACCAATAAAGCCTGGTTCTGCGGCCACGAATTTTACGTTGATGAACGCGTGCTGGTGCCGCGTTCGCCGATTGGTGAGCTCATCAACAACCGCTTTGCGGGCCTGGTTGCCCGTCAGCCTGAACATATTCTGGATATGTGTACCGGCAGCGGCTGTATCGCCATTGCCTGTGCTTACGCCTTCCCGGAAGCGGAAGTCGACGGGGTGGATATCTCCCCGGATGCGCTGGCCGTGGCCGAGCACAATATCGAAGAGCACGGGCTGATTCACCACGTCACGCCAATTCGTTCCGACCTGTTCCGCGACCTGCCAAAAGTGCAGTACGACCTGATTGTCACCAATCCGCCTTACGTGGATGCCGAAGACATGGCGGACCTGCCAAACGAATATCGCCACGAGCCGGAACTCGGCCTGGCGTCCGGCTCCGACGGCCTGAAGCTGACGCGCCGCATTCTTGGCAACGCGCCGGACTACCTGAGCGATGACGGTATTCTGATTTGTGAAGTCGGTAACAGCATGGTACATCTGATGGAGCAGTATCCTGACGTGCCGTTCACCTGGCTTGAGTTTGACAACGGCGGTGACGGCGTCTTTATGCTCACCAAAGCGCAGCTCCTGGCTGCCCGCGAACACTTCAGCATCTATAAAGATTAATTACAATTCGATGGAGCCGTGATGGCCGGAAACACAATTGGACAACTCTTTCGCGTAACCACCTTCGGCGAATCCCACGGTGTGGCCCTCGGCTGCATCGTGGACGGCGTACCGCCGGGCATTCCGCTGACGGAAGCCGATCTCCAGCACGACCTTGATCGTCGTCGCCCTGGCACTTCGCGTTACACCACGCAGCGCCGCGAGCCGGATCAGGTGAAAATCCTCTCCGGCGTTTTTGAAGGCGTAACCACCGGGACCAGCATTGGCCTGCTGATTGAGAACACCGATCAGCGCTCCCAGGACTACAGCGCCATCAAGGATGTGTTCCGTCCGGGCCACGCCGATTACACCTACGAACAGAAATATGGCCTGCGTGACTATCGCGGCGGTGGCCGTTCCTCCGCTCGTGAGACCGCCATGCGCGTGGCCGCAGGCGCGATTGCCAAAAAGTATCTGGCAGAGAAATTCGGCATTGTTATCCGCGGCTGTATGACTCAGATGGGCGACATTCCGCTGGAGATCAAAGACTGGAGCCAGGTTGAGCAGAACCCGTTCTTCTGCCCGGATCCGGACAAAATCGAAGCGCTCGACGAGCTGATGCGTGGCCTGAAAAAAGAAGGCGACTCTATTGGCGCGAAAATTACCGTCGTGGCTGACGGCGTGCCGCCAGGCCTTGGCGAGCCGGTGTTCGATCGTCTCGATGCCGATATTGCTCACGCGCTGATGAGCATCAACGCGGTGAAAGGCGTGGAAATTGGCGACGGTTTTGACGTGGTTAGCCTGCGCGGCAGCGAAAACCGCGACGAAATCACTAAAGACGGCTTCCAGAGCAACCACGCCGGTGGCGTGCTCGGCGGCATCAGCAGCGGGCAGCAAATCATCGCCCACATGGCGCTGAAGCCAACCTCGAGCATCACCGTGCCGGGGCGCACGATCAACCGCTTCGGTGAAGAGGTTGAGATGATCACCAAGGGCCGACACGATCCCTGCGTGGGGATCCGCGCGGTGCCGATCGCAGAAGCGATGTTGGCGATTGTGCTGATGGATCATCTGCTGCGCCAGCGGGCGCAAAATACGGATGTGAACTGCACTCTGCCTCGCTGGTAATACTCACCAGGGACTTGCGGGAAAATGAAAAAAACCGTTATCGCGCTGCTGGCACTTCTTGCCAGTAGCGTTTCCTTCGCCGCCACGCCGTGGCAGAAGATCAAAGAGCCGATTCCCGGCACGGCGCAGTCGATTGGTGCTTTTGCCAACGGCTGTATCGTCGGTGCCAATCCGTTACCGCTGCAGTCTGATAACTATCAGGTGATGCGCACCGATCAGCGCCGCTACTTTGGTCATCCGGATCTTATCCAGTTCATTCAGCGTCTGAGCCGCCAGGTTCACAACGCAGGGATGGGCACGCTGCTGATTGGCGACATGGGGATGCCCGCGGGCGGGCGCTTTAACGGCGGCCATGCCAGCCATCAGTCCGGGCTGGACGTTGACATTTTCCTGCAGCTGCCGCAAACGCGCTGGAGTTCGGCACAGCTGCTTAAGCCTCAGGCGCTGGATTTAGTGGCGGCGGATGGCAAGCACGTGGTGCCATCGCTGTGGTCACCGCAAATCAGCAATCTGATCAAGCTCGCGGCGAAAGATGACGACGTAACGCGCATTTTCGTGAACCCGGCTATCAAGCAGCAGCTTTGCCTGGATGCGGGCACGGACCGCGACTGGCTGCGTAAAGTGCGGCCGTGGTTCCAGCATCGGGCGCATATGCACGTGCGTCTTCGCTGTCCGGCGGGAAGCCTGGAGTGTCAGGATCAGGCCGCTCCTCCGGCGGGTGACGGCTGCGGGGCTGAACTGCAAAGCTGGTTTGAACCGCCGAAGCCTGGATCAACCAAACCTGAGAAGAAGACGCCGCCGCCGTTGCCGCCTTCCTGCCAGGCGCTACTGGATGAGCATGTTCTCTGATGGAATTTTTTAACGATTTCTTTATGCTGTCGCCGCTGCTTCTGGCGGCTCTGTTCTTTATTGCGCTGCTGGCTGGGTTTATTGATTCCCTGGCGGGCGGCGGCGGCCTGCTGACTATTCCTGCGCTGCTGGCAGTGGGTATGTCGCCTGCCAACGCACTGGCAACGAATAAGCTGCAGGCCTGTGGCGGCTCGCTCTCTTCTTCACTCTATTTTGTCCGCCGCGGCGTGGTGAATTTAAAAGAGCAGAAGCTCAATATTCTGATGACCTTTATCGGCTCGATGAGCGGCGCGCTGCTGGTGCAGCACGTGCAGTCGGACGTCCTGCGCCAAATCCTGCCGCTGCTGGTTATCGGCATTGGCCTCTATTTTCTTCTGATGCCGAAACTGGGCGAAGAAGACAGGCAGCGCCGTCTGCACGGCCTGCCGTTCGCGCTGGTGGCTGGCGGATGCGTCGGTTTTTACGACGGTTTCTTCGGCCCGGGCGCAGGTTCATTTTACGCACTGGCGTTCGTCACGCTCGCCGGGTTTAACCTCGCCAAATCCACCGCACACGCCAAAGTGCTGAACGCCACCTCCAACGTGGGTGGTCTGCTGCTGTTTATCCTCGGCGGCAAAGTGATTTGGGGCACGGGTTTTGTGATGATGGCAGGACAATTTTTAGGTGCGCGAATGGGATCGCGACTGGTGCTCAGCAAAGGACAGCAGCTGATCCGGCCGATGATCGTTATCGTCTCGGCGGTGATGAGCGCTAAACTTCTCTATGACAGTCACGGGGCGGAGATCCTCCAGTGGTTGGGAATTCACTGATGCAACAACAACACCATTTTCAGCAGCTGATAGACATTTTTGATGGCTGCTTTGCTGACGATTTTAATACCCGTCTGATTTCAGGCGAAGATGAACCGATCTATCTTCCCGCTGATGACGACGCGCCGTACAACCGCATCGTCTTCGCTCACGGTTTTTATGCCAGCGCTCTGCATGAGATTTCTCACTGGTGTATTGCGGGAGCCGAGCGCCGCAAGCAGGTGGATTTTGGTTACTGGTACTGCCCGGACGGGCGCGATGCCAAGACTCAGGGCCAGTTCGAAGATGTGGAAGTCAAACCGCAGGCGTTTGACTGGCTGTTTTGCGCGGCGGCGGGTTTTCCGTTTAACGTCAGCTGCGACAACCTCGAAGGGGATTTTGAGCCAGACCGCATCGTGTTCCAGCGGCGCGTCCATGCGCAGGTGATGACGTACCTGAAAGAGGGGATCCCGGCACGTCCGGCGCGCTTCATCGCGGCTTTACAGAATTATTATCAAACGCCGATGCTAACGGCGGAACACTTCCCCTGGCCGGAAGATCTAAATTGAGGAAAGAAGATGATCGCAGAATATGAATCGCGCATTCTGGCATTAATTGATGACATGGTTGAGCACGCCAGCGACGACGAGCTGTTTGCCAGCGGCTACCTGCGCGGCCACCTGACCCTCGCCGTTGCCGAGCTGGAAGCGGGTGACGATCACTCTGCTGAGGCCGTTTATGGACAGGTGGCACAGAGCCTGGAAAAAGCCATTCAGGCCGGAGAGCTGAACCCGCGCGATCAGGCGCTGGTGCTTGGCATGTGGGACACGCTGTTCCAGAAAGCGAAGGTTTAATGGTTTAGTTGGGAGTGAGGATCGCTGCGGTCTGATCCCCTGACCCCGACCCTCTCCCAAAGGGAGAGGGAGCAAACCCTAAAAAAGGTACCCGAAAGGGTACCTTTTTGCTTTCACCTTTCGCCACCCGGCAATTTCTCTCCGGATCACCAGTACAGCGGCCAGACCTGCCGCAGCCGCGCCAGAGCCTCGAGATAGAAATAATCCCCCCAGATACAGCACTGATCCACGCCTTTCCCGCTGCCCATGTGGTACACCGAGTGCTTCAGCAGCCCTTCGGTGGCCTCGTCTTCACGTGCCAGATAGTTATCCGTCAGCGATTTCACGATTTTCAGCGCCATCTCCTCGTAATGGGCACGATGGGGATCCAGCGTCGGCAGCGCTTTCACCAGTTCCAGCAACCCGCAGGCGGCGATGGCCGCAGCTGAGCTGTCGCGTACCGCATCCGTGCCGAGCAGGGCTAAATCCCAGTGGCAGACTTCGTCCTCCGGCAGGCGGTTGAGGAAGTAGTGGGCGAGGTTGCGGGAAAGTTCGACCATGCTTTCGTCACCGGTGTGCAGGTAGCTCAGCAGGAAGCCGTAAATGCCCCACGCCTGGCCGCGTGACCAGCAGGAATTGTCGCTGTAACCCTGATGGGTATTACCAAAGCGCGGCTCGCCGGTGACGACATCCATGTAATACGTATGATACGTAGAGGCATCCGGGCGCACGATGTAACGGGCTGCCTGCTTCACGTGCGCCGTTGCGGCTTCGGCATAGCGCGAATCCCCCGTTTGCTCACTCGCCCAGTAAAGCAGCGGCAGGTTCATATTGCAGTCGATAATCATCCGGCCCTGCTGTTCCGGGTCGTTGAGGTCGCCCCAGGCCTGAATGATTTTTGCCGTCGGGTTGAAGCGCTCCATCAGCGTATCGGCGGCCTTCAGCGCCGCCTGGCGCGCGGCTTCGTTTTCCGTCAGTCGCCACGCGGAAACACAGGAAAGTGAATACAGGAAACCCAGATCGTGCGTGGCCGTATCAATCCGCTTCTCAATGCGTTCGTAAAAGGAGGGCAGGGTGCGCTCCGCCGCCTCGCGAAAACGCACTTCGCCGGTCATCTCCCACGCCAGCCACAGCTGTCCGGTCCAGAAACTGGTGGTCCACTCCACATTTTTGGTGCGCGGCCAGATGCCCTTTTCGCAGGCTTCGCCCGGGAAGCTGTCGCCAAAGGCGGCAATGTTGGTATCCAGCTTCTTCGTAATACGCGTTAATGCAGCGTCCAGACTTTGCCGCAGCGCCTGGCGGTCAATGGCATACAGCTCAACGGGGCGCAGCGGCTCGGTAACAACGGAACGGGTCATAACGTCTCCTTAATGACTTTTGGCAGGGGCAATGGATACCGCATTCAGCGTCTGCTCGTCCTCAGGGTAAGGATCGCGGGCAGAGCGGCAGCGGGAAAGGGTGAGAGTAGAAATCAGGGTAAAGAGCAGGGCGCAGCAGCCCATCATCAGGTAGGTTTGCTCGAACCCGATTTTTGCATACAGGTAGCCCGCAGGCGGCGCAACGACTACCGAGCCGACGTAAATCATTGCCTGATAGCCCAGCAGGTACATGGTGGCATTCACCTTTTGGTGGAAATGCTCGGCGATGTACTTGAAGACCGAAATCAGCAGCAGCGCAATCTCCATGCCGTACAGCGGTTTAATGATGGAAATCATAATGGGATCGGTCGTCAGGCCGGAGGCAATCAGACGCGCACCTACCACGCAACCGCAGAGCAGCAGGCCTTTTTTCGCGCCGTAGTGGTTCACCAGCATCGGAATGAACATCATCATCACGAACTCGGTACCGGACTGGATCATGCTGAGGTAACCGTACCAGGCGTTTCCCTGCTCCTTTGTGGCAAAGAAGGAGACGAAGTAGCGCGGGAACTGCTGTTCGGCGACAAACATCATCCAGGCCACGCCCGCCACATAGAGGCTGAACATCCAGAATTTACGATTTTTCATCAGCAGGACGACATCGCTGAAGACAATCTTATTGGCCGAAATCACGTTGTTGGCGCGCAGCTGCTCCGAACCAATTTTCAGGCTGATAAGGACCAGCAGCATCAGCACAGAGGTGGCGCTGCTGACGAGGAAATTCGCCAGCGGCGTGAGGTTGAACAATACGCCGGAAAGGGAGGCTGCCAGCGCCCAGCCAAGCGACCCCCACATTCTCACACGGCCAAACTCGACGCCGTAAATGCGGCTGAAGCGGTCAGCGTAAGATTCCGATGCCGCCACGCCTGCGTACCAGCCGAGGCTCAGGTACAGCGCACCGACGATGATGCCCGCCGTGGTGTGGCTCAGCAGCAGCGGCTGATAGACAAAGATAAAGAACGGTGCCATCAGCGCGGAAACGGCGCAGACAAAATAGAGCAGCCATTTGCTCATGCCGATTTTATCCATGATGTAGCCGTAAATCGGCTTCATGATCACCGCAAACACGCCGTTGATGGCGAAGACGCTGCCGATGGTGATGCTGTCGAGGCCGACCTTCTGGCTCAGCCACAGAGCGTAGAGGCCGAAGCTTGAGGACCAGGTGAAAAAATAGAGGAAAATGAAGGTGCTCATTTTCACTTGCGCACTGTGCGGGGTTGTCGCGTTCATGTCATTTTCCTCAGCTTCACGGCCGTTCAGTCAGGGCGAAGTGCGCTTCGTGTGTCGCCGACGTCAGGTGCATAACGCCCTGTTGCAGGCTGGCCGTCGGGCGGTTAGTTTCGTCGTATTCCTGCGGATTTCCGGCCCAGATGGCGCTTATCAGCAGATGCTCGCCGGGTGATAATTCACCGCGCAGCACTGGCACCGCTGCCCGGTCGGCGAATAACAGATTGCTGTTCGGCGGGGTTAGCACCACGTCACCTTTGCGTGGGTTATCGCTCAGGCAGTGAATGGCGCTGGTGTCTCTCACGCCGTGAAGTGCGCTGACGCCTGCGGCAAGCTGCTGTTCCGGCTGCGGGCGGAAGCAGAGGCTGAAGCCGCCTTCGGCCGTGTCCAGCTCGCGGGCCGTTTGCAGGTGATGCACGCGAATCTGCCAGTCGCCCAGTGCGGTAAGCCAGCTGTCGATGGTGACGTCATGCCAGGGCTGCCAGCGGCTGTAAAGTGTGTTACCCGACAGACTGACCTGCTCGCAGTCGCGGCGGCCTCGCCAGTAGTTGTCCTTTTCGCTGAGCAGCAGCATGGAGTCCGGCGAGGCGTGAGGCAGGCCAAAGCGTCCGCGCTCCACGTTAAAAGCAAAGCGCGCCGAGTAGGCAAATTTGCAGTACTTCGCTTCGGTGTTAACGAAATTGTTCCGTTCCCACTGCCCGGCGGTCAGCAGCCATTCGTGATCGGGCTGGTGGACTAAAATCTGCGCGGCTTTATTAATCGGATGAGGCGAGTGGCGCGGCGGCAGCGCTTCCTCTTCGGCCTGCCAGAAGGCATTGTTTTCATTCAGCGCCAGTACCAGCACCGTTTTCAGCGCCCAGTAAGGTGAGCCTGGCGCGTTATAATCTTCCGCCATAATCAGGTTCGGGTAGCTGTAGCCGACGCTCAGCACGCCGTCACGGTCGAACGGCTGCTGCTGCATCCACCAGCGCAGATGGCGCAGCACCAGGCCTTTCTGGACCCCAGGCGTGTAAATCTCCAGTCCGGCGAAAGCAGCGGCACTCCAGAAGGCGGCCTGGGCAAAGCGATAGGTCAGGCTGCGGCCAAACGGGATGGCCGCGCCGTCGTCGGCAAAGAAGTGAATAAAATCATTGGCAAATACGGTGGCGCGCTGGCGCAAAACGGCACAGCGCTCAGGATCAACGTCCTTCATCATCGTGGAGTAGATCAGGCCGTAGAAGTGGAATCCCATCGAGATGTAGTAGTCACGTGGCCTGTCCGGGCCGTCGCTGTACCAGCCGTCGCCGAGCCAGTAGCGTTCCATGGCGGCGAAATGGTGCTCAATTGCTTCATGGTTCACCGGCATACCGGCGTGATGAAAACCGACCTGCACCAGGATCGGGAAGAAATGCCAGTTGTTATCGGGGATGGTGGCGGTTTCGCTTTGCTTCAGCCACTGCCACAGGTGCTGCTTTTCCTGCTTGTCAAAGTGGGCAAGCAGCGGCTTGTGCGCCAGCGCCAGCAGCATCCCGTAAGCGGCCATTTCCACCACGCGCTGATCGCTGTGGCCAATTTCTCCCCAATATTCCGCGTGGGCTGGGTTAGTGCCATTTTTAATCGCCTGAATATAAAGCGAAAGCTGCTCCGGCTCCTGACCGCCCGCCAGCAGAGGCGTGACGCCCCAGAGTAAACGGGAGAAGGCTTCCATATTGGCAATACGTTGGCCGTAATGGGTGGTGAAGTTTGCCAGATCCACGCCGCTGTCGTAGCTGTTAAAAAAAGGCGTGACGGCATTCAGCATTTCGTTCACCCAGCGGGTGAGGTCGCTGCGGTTTTGTAGGGGATTATCAAAGGTTATCTGATCAGGTTGCACGAGGCCCTCCCGTTAAGGACGAGATGAAGAAAGTTGTTGTTATTAGTGTTTTTTAAGGCCGATTGATGGCGGCGAAAGCAAGCGTAGCCGCTTTTAAGAACCTCTCTGAGTGAGCCGCTTCACAAAAATGAACCGTTATTTTAATTTCGCTGGATTTCACCCGTGAGCAGGGCAATAAATTGCAAACCGTAGGCTAAAAACTTAATTCTGTTGTCATGGTGATAAAATGAGCGATTCGCAGTTACTGGAAAGGATCACCCTCGAACATCAGGCTATCTCTTTCAACAGGATGTGGGGCTCCAGCGCGCTGTATTATCACTGGCATCAGTGCGTAGAGTTTCTCTATATCTCAGAGGGCTATGGCATCGTTGTGGTGGATAACCAGCACTATACTGCGCGCCCCGGGCGGCTGTTTATCTTCCCACCGTTTCGCCTGCATAAAGTGCATGTCGATGAAAGCGAACGCAACCATTACCACCGCTCCACCATGCATATTGAGCAGTCAGCGGTGGCGAGTAACCTGCAACAGTTTCCCCGTTTTCAGGCGCAGTTTTCCCGACTCGCGGCCAGCAGCGCTCAGGCACAGGCCATCGATCTTGAGGAACATGCTGATTATATGGAAACTATTCTTGCGCGTTTTGCCGCCCTGGATTCCCGCGAACACTATCCCGCAGATGAAGTGGCTTTTCTGACGATGCAGATCATGTCCCTGTTGCCCGAGCTGCCTGAAGAAAGCCGCCCGCAGCAGCAAACGGCGTCGGCGCAAATCATGCAGTGGCTGGAGGAGCACTATGGCGAGAAGTTTTCGCTGGAGTCGCTGGCGAGGGATATCGGGCTGTCGCGTAGCTATACGTCGCGGATTTTCCGCCAGCAGACCGGCGGCGGCATTCACGAGTATTTACTGACCCGCAGGCTGAAGCGCAGCTGTGATTTGCTGCGCACCAGTGAAATGAGCGTTGATACCATTGCGACGAAGGTGGGTTTTCAGGACGTGACCTACTTCATCACCTGCTTTAAGCGCATGATGCACCAGACGCCGTTGCAGTATCGGAAGCAGGCACGCCTGCGCATCAACGTGCTTTAACGACCTCTTTGCCTTTCAGCAACTTACGGACCCACAATCGGTTTGGATTGAGGCCTGCGAGGGTGGTCGCATCCAGCGGCAGCGGCTCATGATTCATCTGCGAGGCGAGAACCTCTGCGGCCAGCGGGGCAGTGCACAGCCCGCGCGAACCCAGTCCACCAAGCATAAACAGGTCCTTGTGGATCGGGGCGGTAACCGCATTTTCGCGGTTTTCGGCAAGGGTGGCGTAGGTATTCAGCGTTTGCTCATAGTCCGGTACGTTGCCGATCATCGGCAGGTGATCGCGGGTAGCGCAGCGCACGCCGCAGCGGGCTTCTCCCTGGCTGATATCCACTTCTTTCGGCCATTCGGCGTGGGGGAAGCAGTCGAGCAGGCGCCGGTGGTTATTCTGTTGATCTTCTTCGCTGTAAGCCATTTCCGTCTGACCGCGATGGTAGCTGGCGCCGATGCAGTGCTGCTGATTATTCGGGTTTTGCGGCGTCAGGTAGCCGTCGTAGCATAACACCTGGCGAAGCTTTGCCAGTTCAGGCGTGGTGGGAATATGGCTCACCTGGCCGCCGACGGCATAGACCGGAAGCTCTGCGGTTTGCGTGAACTGGCTAATCTGATGGCCGTTGGCGAGCACGCAGCTTGCGTGGTGATGCTTTTCGCCATTCGTGAAGCGAAGGGTCCAGCCGCTTTCCGCCGCTTCCAGGCTTTCGCAGCGGTGATTCCAGCACACCTTCAGTCCGTTTTTACAAGCCAGTTCGATGGCAGCCGCCGTCAGCTGCGCCGGGCACAGCCAGCCGCCGAGCGGGTACTGAATGCCCGAACAGTCCGTGTCGACGCCCGTATTCTCCATCACTTCTTCAGCGGTCACTGCGACGGCAATCTCCTCCGGCAGGCCGAGCGAGAGCATTTGCGCGATCTTCTGCGCGCTTTTTTCATCCCAGCCAAGCTGTGTCACGCCGCACCAGTCATGGTCGAATGCTACGGGTAACGCGTCGTACAGGCGGCGTGCAAAGGTAAACGCCGCCGGGAAAAACTGCGCCAGCGCTGGATCGTGAGCCGTTAATAAAGGATAAAGCGCACCCTGGCGGTTGCCGGATGCGCCCTGAGCCGGGGCGGCATCTTCACAATAGAGCGTCACCTTCCAGCCGCGCCGCAGCAGCGCGAGGGAAAGCAGGGCGCTGGCAACGCCGCCGCCAATGATAGCAGTTTCCCGATTGTCACCACCTGTGCGGGCAAACCACGGCGTGCGGGCCAGGGTTGGCTGAGAATCATCCCGATACCCGGTCAGCATTTCTCGCTTGCGGCCAAAGCCTTTGCTTTTCTGCATGCAAAAACCCGCGTCGTTCAGGCCGCGACGCACGAAGCCCGCTGAAGTGAAGGTGGCTACTGTGCTGCCAGGACGCGCCAGTTTTGCCATCGCGTTAAACAGCGTGGGTGTCCACATGTCGGGGTTTTTTGACGGTGCGAAACCATCGAGGAACCAGGCATCAACCTGCTGATTGAGCGAATCATCGAGGGTGTCGACCAGGTCATTAATATCGCCAAACCATAAGTCGAGCGTGATTCTTCCTTCATCGAGCAGCAAACGGTGGCAGCCGGAAAAGGGCAGTGGCCACAGGCCCTGGAGCTGCGCGGCAAGGTCTGCCAGCTCAGGCCAGTGCTGATGCGCGAGGATCAGATCGTCCAGCCGCAGCGGGAATTTCTCAAAACTGATGAAATGTAATCTTTGTAGCGTAGCCTCAGGGTGCGAGTCACGAAACACGTTAAACGCCTGCCACAGCGTGAGGAAGTTGAGTCCGGTCCCGAAACCGCTCTCGGCGACCACGAAGTGAGGGCGGTCGTGTAAAGCGAAGCGTTCAGGTAACCGGTTTCCGCCGAGAAAGACGTATCTTGTCTCCTCCAGGCCGTTATCGTTGGAAAAGTAGACATCATCGAAATCTCGGGAAACAGGTGTACCCTCATTGTTAAATTCGAGGTTGGCAGGTTGTATGGCGTTTTGTTTCACGTAAGTTACTCGCAATGCAGGGCGTGGGGCGATCTTAACGATGTGTGCCAGGTGGCGCAAATTTATACCTAAATTGGCTGATCGGACTTGTTCAGCGTACAAGTGTACGCTATTGTGCGACTCGACACTTTAATGAGTATTGACAGAGGTATTGAATGAAACGTGCAGTGATTACTGGCCTGGGCATTGTTTCCAGCATCGGTAACAACCAGCAGGAAGTCCTGGCATCCCTGCGTGAAGGTCGCTCTGGGATCACTTTCTCTCAAGAATTCAAAGATTCTGGTATGCGTAGCCACATCTGGGGCAACGTCAAACTGGACACCACGGGTCTGATCGACCGTAAAGTGGTCCGTTTCATGAACGATGCCTCTATCTATGCTTATCTCTCTATGCAGCAGGCTGTGGAAGATGCAGGCCTGAAAGAAGACGTTTATCAGAACAACCCGCGCGTTGGCCTGATTGCCGGTTCCGGCGGTTCTTCTAAATCTCAGGTCTTCGGCGCAGACGCAATGCGTAGCCCGCGCGGCCTGAAAGCGGTCGGCCCTTACGTGGTGACCAAAGCGATGGCCTCCGCGGTTTCCGCCTGCCTCGCAACGCCGTTCAAAATTCACGGCGTGAACTACTCCATCAGCTCCGCCTGTGCGACTTCCGCACACTGCATCGGCAGCGCGGTTGAGCAGATCCAGCTCGGCAAACAGGACATCGTTTTTGCTGGCGGCGGCGAAGAGCTGTGCTGGGAAATGGCCTGCGAGTTCGATGCGATGGGCGCGCTGTCCACCAAATACAACGAAACGCCAGAAAAAGCTTCCCGTACCTATGATGCGAGCCGTGACGGTTTCGTAATCGCAGGCGGCGGCGGTATGGTCGTGGTTGAAGAGCTGGAACACGCTCTGGCCCGCGGCGCACACATCTATGCTGAAGTCGTTGGCTACGGTGCAACTTCTGATGGCGCAGACATGGTTGCTCCATCGGGTGAAGGCGCGGTGCGCTGCATGCAGCAGGCGATGGCGGGCGTTGATACCCCAATCGACTACCTGAACTCCCACGGCACTTCTACTCCGGTAGGCGACGTGAAAGAGCTGGGCGCAATCCGTGAAGTCTTCGGCGACAACACCCCGGCGATCTCTGCAACCAAAGCGATGACCGGCCACTCCCTGGGTGCCGCAGGCGTGCAGGAAGCCATCTACTCCCTGCTGATGCTGGAACACGGTTTCGTGGCACCAAGCATCAACATCGACGAAATGGACGAGAAGGCAGTTGGCCTGAACATCGTGACCGAGCCGACCGAGCGTCAGCTGAACACCGTGATGTCCAACAGCTTCGGCTTCGGTGGCACCAACGCCACTCTGGTAATGCGTAAGCTGAAAGCCTAAGACTCAGGTCTGCATCTGATAATGAAAAAGGAGCCGAAAGGCTCCTTTTTTACGTCTGCGATATAACACAAAGCGTCAGGCCGCGTAGCCCTGCGCCTCAGTCTGTTCAAACAAACGCTTGTGCAGCATTTTGACTGCGCTATCGGCACTTTCACCGGGAAGCAGAACGCTGAGATTATGTTCCCCCGCGCCGTGGCAGACCATGCGCACCGCGCAGCCATCCAGCTGCGAAAACACATCACGGCACAGGCGTTCAGACTGGGAAAGCCGATGACCGACCAGCGTCATCAACGCCAGCCCGCTTTCAACCTCCAGCACACAGTGCGCAGCAAGTTTTTCCTGCAATGATGTGAGCAAATCACCATCGTCACCTGAGGTCGCGTGAGTGGCATCAAGGATCCAGGCTATGCCGTTTTCCGAGGTGCTTACCAGTTCCGCCTGGAGCCTGAGCTCTGCAAGCAGTGCAAAAATGCGGGCGTTGAATTCAACGGAGGATTGCGCATCAGGGCGGCGGCATTTGACCAGCGTCTGCTTACGACGCACGGCCAGCGCCCGATAGCTCGTCGGGTTTTCCGTCTCGCGACACACCCGCGTCCCACCTGCCTCAGGGTTTTTGCTGGAACCGACAAACACCGGGATATTCTTGCGCATCGCAGGCATCAGCGTGGCCGGGTGCAGCACCTTCGCGCCGTAGGCCGCCATGTCGCTGGCTTCGCTGAACGAAAGCGTATCAATACGCTGTGCCTGAGGCACGATCCGCGGGTCAGTGGTGTAAATGCCTGCCACGTCAGTCCAGATATCGACCCGCGAAGCAGTCAGCGCTTCGCCGAGCAGCGAGGCGGTGTAATCACTGCCGCCGCGCCCAAGCGTCGTAGTTCGCCCGTCGGCATCGCTGCCGATGAAGCCCTGGGTCACGACAATCGAGTCCTCAACGTGTGGAAGCAGGCGGGTTTGTACCTGCTGCGCAATCGCGGTGATATCCGGCTCGGCACAGCCAAAATGTGAATCGGTACGAATAATCTCTCGCGCATCCAGCCAATTAGCTTTCGCTCCACGCTCGCTTAAAATCGCCGTGAACAGCAGGGTGGACAGGAGTTCGCCGTGGCTGACAAGCTCATCGCTCAGGGCAGGTGAAGAAGCCTGTGCCGCCTGATCTGCGAGTCGGGTGATGCTGTCCAGCAGCGTGTCAATCGACGGGCGAACAGCATCAGGCTGCTTGAGCGAGGAAAGAATAGCGTGGGTGAGCGCACGGAGCGTTTCGATTTTGTCAGAGCGATCCTGGGCAGAGAGCCCTTCGGATAACGAAACTAACAGGTTGGTTACGCCTGAAGAGGCCGATAAAACCACGACACGGACCTGTGGATCGGCGAGGACGATACTGGCACTACGGCTCATCGCATCAAAATTGGCAACGCTCGTGCCGCCAAATTTGGCCACGACAAAAGGGGAATAAATGCGTGTCATAACAATCTCATATCAGGGCGCCATCACGGATGGCAGAAAATTTCATTCTTGGCTTAAGGGAAGCGTGCTTCGCCTTACGAGTGCTCCGCCCGCGGAGAACTCTGATGACAACCCAGGAAACGTTCCTGTTGTCGATAACGTGTTTCGCCCGTTACACGTTACCGGTGTTTGCGCATTAATTTTTTATTACAACATCCAGATTATTAAAGCCGGGGGATAGTAAGTGATTTATTCCCGCGATGCGATATTTTTTATGCCTCCATAAGTTAAATCTGGTCTGATCAGATTCTTCTTGAGTCATTGTTACAATTTTAAAAGTAAAAAAGCGTAAACAACTTCTGAACCCGCAGTGAGGTTATGGATAAATGCCTTTCTTCTATTGAGATCCTATCTGCTTAATAAGCGACAGATTTGTCGCGAAACTTAAACTCTGTCATTTAAATATCACATTTTTCTTTTTGATTTTTAAGGGAAATATTTGAAATTAAATGGTCGAAAATTAATGATTGAGTCCATTGTCAAAAGGGCATATATTAGCCCCGCCTTTTTTAGGCCAACCCTTTTAACTATTATTCAATCCGGCGTTAAGTTAGCCGCGGTTGTGGGAGTGATATGATGACGGATAAAGTCCGTATTGATACTTTAAGTGCTGATTCCTTACCGCAAAGCAATGATACCTATTTAACAAGACAGGCTCAGTTTGAGTCTAATGTCAGGAGTTATCCGCGTAAGCTGCCGCTGGCCATTGCCAAAGCGCTGGGCGTCTGGATTACTGATGTTGAAAATAATCAATATCTTGACTGTCTTGCAGGCGCCGGTACCCTGGCCCTGGGTCACAATCATCCCGATGTGCTTGAAAGCATTCAACGTGTCATCACAAGTGGCTTGCCGTTACATACGCTTGACCTTACCACCCCTTTAAAAGATGCGTTTTCCGCTTATCTGCTCTCCCTGTTACCAGGGCAGGGCCGCGAATATTGCCTGCAGTTTACCGGCCCATCCGGTGCCGATGCGGTTGAAGCGGCGCTGAAGCTGGCGAAAAAAGTGACCGGACGCTCCGGCATTATCAGCTTCTCCGGCGGCTACCACGGCATGACGCACGGTGCGCTCTCCGTGACAGGTAACCTGTCGCCGAAAGAAGCCGTCAGCAACATGATGCCGGAAGTGCAGTTCCTGCCGTATCCGCACGAGTACCGCTGCCCGCTGGGCATTGGCGGCGAAGCGGGCGTGAAGGCGCTGACTTACTATTTCGATAACCTGATTAACGACGTTGAAAGCGGCGTGCGTAAACCTGCGGCGGTGATCCTTGAAGCCGTTCAGGGCGAGGGTGGCGTGAACCCGGCCCCGGCCGAGTGGCTGCAGCGCATCCGTAAAGTGACGCAGGAAAACGGCATTCTGCTGATTATCGATGAAGTGCAGGCGGGTTTTGCGCGCACCGGTAAGCTGTTCGCCTTCGAACACGCGGGCATTGAGCCGGACATCATCGTGATGTCTAAAGCCGTCGGCGGCGGACTGCCGCTTGCGGTGTTGGGCATCAAAAAACAGTTCGACGTTTGGTCTCCGGGCCACCACACCGGCACCTTCCGCGGTAACCAGCTGGCGATGGCAACCGGCCTCACCACGCTGAAAATCCTGAAGGAAGAAGGCATTGCCGATCAGGTTGCCGCCAAAGGCGAGTGGCTGAAAGGCAAGCTGAAAGATCTGCAAAAACGCTTCCCAGTGATCGGCCACGTGCGCGGTCTGGGCCTGATGATCGGCATTGAGATCGTCAAGCCAAACGAAGCGCAGGATCACATGGGCTGCTACCCGGCAGACGGTGAACTCTCTGCCCTGCTGCAGAAGAAATGCTTCGAAGCAGGTCTGATTCTGGAGCGCGGTGGCCGTAACGGCTGCGTGCTGCGCCTGCTGCCTTCGCTGCTGATTACCCGCGAAGAGCTGGAAATTTTCCTCGATAAGTTTGAAAACGCCCTGCTCAGCGCTGGCGTGAAGCCGGTTTGATCGGAGTAGACAGAAAAATGTCAGACATTAATCCAATCCTTTCCGGGTCGGCGCAGAGCGTTGCTGCCTACCAGGAAGCGATCGAGCAGAGCTCCCGTGCCGTTGTCGAATGGCTCAAGCAGCCTGAGATGTACCAGGGCAAAACCGTGGAGCAGCTGCGCGAGCGTATTCAGCTGGTGTTTACGTCGGAGGGCCTGGGCAACCAGGCCGCCATCGAGCGCGCGGTGGAGTATTTCCTGAAGGACAGCCTTCTTGTCCACCACGCACAGTGTGTGGCGCACCTGCACTGCCCAAGCCTGGTGATAAGCCAGGCCGCGGAAGTACTGATCAACGCCACCAACCAGAGCATGGACTCATGGGACCAGAGCCCGTCGGCGACCATCATTGAGGTGAAACTCATTGAATGGCTGCGCGAGCAGGTGGGTTACGCGGCGGGCGATGCAGGTGTGTTCACCAGCGGCGGCACGCAGAGTAACCTGATGGGGCTGATGCTGGCGCGTGACGCCTTCTTTGCTCGTCAGGGCCACTCCGTTCAGCAGCATGGCCTGACCGGCAACCTCAGCAAGTTGAAGGTATTCTGCTCGAAAGAAGCGCACTTCTCGGTGCAGAAGAACATGGCGCTGATGGGGCTGGGCTACCAGTCCGTCACGCTGATCGAGACCGATGCCTTCTCGCGCATGGACGTTGCCGACCTGAAAGCCAAACTGGCGCAGGCCAAAGCGAACGGCGAGCAGGTGATGGCAATTGTGGCCACCGCAGGCACGACCGACGCGGGTGCCATCGATCCGTTAACGGACATTGCCGCGCTGGCGAGTGAAGAAAATATCTGGATGCATGTGGATGCGGCCTGGGGCGGGGCGCTGCTGCTGTCTGAGCAGTTCCGCCACTATCTGAACGGCCTGGAGCTGGCGGATTCGGTTACCCTCGACTTCCACAAGCAGTACTTCCAGACCATCAGCTGCGGCGCTTTCCTGCTGAAGGAAGCCCGTCACTACGAGCTGATGCGCTACCAGGCGGCTTACCTGAACTCTGATTTTGACGAAGAGCACGGCGTGCCGAACCTGGTGTCGAAATCCCTGCAGACGACGCGCCGCTTTGATGCCCTGAAACTGTGGATGGGCCTCGAAGCGCTCGGTAAAAAGCAGTATGCCGCGATCATTGATAACGGCGTAACGCTGGCGCAGCAGGTTGCGGAATATGTGCAGGCACAGCCGGAGCTGGAACTGGTCATGACGCCGCAGCTGGCGAGCGTGCTGTTCCGCTTCCGTCCTGAGCAGCACGATCCTGCGTTCGTGGCGCTGCTGAATCAGCGTATCGGGGATGTGCTGCTGGCCTCCGGAAGCGCCAACGTGGGCGTGACGGAAGCGAATGGCATGACCTGCCTGAAGATGACGCTGCTGAACCCGACCGTTTGCCTCGACGACGTGAAAGCGTTGCTGGAAAGCGTGAAAGCGACGGCGCAGAAACTGCTCTCCGCCTGATTCATTCCGGCAGTCTAAACGCCAGCCCTGGTCACCGACCGGGCTGGCGTTTTTTTATGCCTGTTAAATGACAATCCACAGCAGAATGACGACCACGATGGCCGCAATAAGCATCAGGCCCGGTCGGGCGGACATCGCTTTCATCTGCTCGATAAACGGCGTGAACGGGTTGAAAATCGGCTGGACATAGCGGGTATCGAGCGTGTCCTGCGAGCGCTCAACGCGACGCAGGAAGACCTGATTGAGCAAATCCTGCACCTGCGCAGGTGTCAGCACGGTTTGCGGCGTGGCCTGCAAGGTTTGTTGGGCATAGTCGCGCAGGGCGTTAAACTCCTGAGCATCTAACGGCTGCTTCAGGGCGGCCTGAAGGCTGGTGAGCGTAGGCGCGGGCTGCTCGCTCAGCGTCTGACGCGCCTGAAGCCAGGTCATCAGCTGGTTGAAGTGTTTGGCCGGGATCAGCTCGCCGGTTTTGACGCCGGAAAGTTCCAGCATCGACTGCCAGATAAGCTTGCTGGATTCGCCCGTGGCGGCGGCCACTTTGGTCACCATCTGATTGAGCGTGTTGTGCTCGGCGGGCTGGAGCGGCCTGTCCGTTGCCGGGCGCTGCTGCGGCTGTGGAATGGTCAGCTGGTTGGTTTGCAGCAGTTGCAAAACCGTTTTGAGCTGATCGGGCGTCAGCTGGCTCAG
This sequence comes from Enterobacter sp. CC120223-11, assembly GCF_900215375.1. Lineage (GTDB taxonomy): Bacteria > Pseudomonadota > Gammaproteobacteria > Enterobacterales > Enterobacteriaceae > Scandinavium. Next base: position 60,421 of record NZ_OBEF01000003.1, read on the forward strand.
GGCTGTCTGCCCAAACTGCTGGCGAATAAAGTCGCTCACCGCCTGGCGATTGTTGCCCTGGCTTAGCAGCTCTGTCAGCTGCGCCACAACCTGACGCACTTCATGCGTCTGCTGGGCGCTCGCGAGGCGCTGATTGAGGTTCTGTTCCGCCGCCGGGAAGTGCCTTGAGAGCAGCTGCGCATCGTTTTTCAGGCCCAGATCGTGCTTCATACCGGCCCACACCCCGGCGCTTTGCTGTGAGGTCAGCGCGATAAGTCGCGTGATAAGACGTTCGAGCACCGTGCGCTGTTGCGTGGAGAGCGGCTGGTCGCCGAGTTTGCTGGTGGGTGGTGCTTCCCCTGGAGGGCGGGCGGGCAGACCTGAAATGGGTTGCGTCATGATAAATCCTGCATGTCCGTCGGTGTTCTCAAGGCTCAGTGTTCCTGGCGGCAAGATTATGGCACACTTCCCCGGTTAACTCTCGTTTCAGACAGGTACTGTACCGTGAAAATCCTTGTTGATGAAAATATGCCCTACGCCCGCGAGCTTTTTAGCCGTTTGGGTGACGTAAAGGCGGTTCCCGGCCGCCCGATTCCTCAGCACGAGCTGGATGACGCCGATGCGCTGATGGTGCGCTCGGTCACCAAAGTGAATGAGGCACTGCTGGCCGGAAAAGGGATTAAGTTTGTCGGCACCGCCACGGCGGGTACCGATCATGTCGATGAGAAGTGGCTGGCGCAGGCTGGGATCGGTTTTTCTGCCGCACCTGGCTGTAACGCCATTGCCGTCGTGGAATATGTTTTCTCTGCGCTGCTGATGCTGGCTGAACGCGACGGTTTCGCCCTGAAAGATCGTACCGTGGGCATCGTGGGCGTGGGCAATGTTGGCGGGCGTTTACAAAAACGTCTTGAAGCGTTGGGCATCCGTACGCTGCTTTGCGATCCGCCACGTGCTGATAACGGCGACGAAGGCGACTTCAAAAGCCTCGACGAGCTGGTTCAGCAGGCCGATGTGCTGACGTTCCACACGCCGCTGTTTAAGGACGGGCCATACAAATCGCTGCATCTGGCGGACGAGGCGCTGATTTCACGCCTGAAGCCGGGCAGCATCTTAATTAACGCCTGCCGTGGCCCGGTGGTGGATAACGCCGCGTTACTGAAATGCCTTAAGGCCGGGCAGGATTTGAGCGTAGTGCTCGACGTGTGGGAGCCGGAGCCAGATTTGAATACTGAGCTGCTCTCGCTCGTTGATATCGGCACTGCGCATATCGCCGGTTACACCCTGGAAGGGAAGGCGCGTGGCACCACGCAGGTGTTTGAGGCCTATAGCGAATTTATCGGCAAACGCCATCAGGTGGCGCTCGAAACGCTGCTGCCCGCCCCGGAATTCGGACGCATCACGTTGCACGGTGAACTCGATCAGGCGACGCTAAAAAGGCTGGTGCATTTGGTGTATGATGTGCGCCGCGATGATGCGCCGCTGCGGAAAGTGGCGGGGATCCCGGGCGAGTTCGACAAGCTGCGCAAAAATTACCTTGAGCGCCGCGAGTGGTCCTCTTTGCATGTCCTCTGCGATGACGCAAAGAGCGCTGAACTGCTGAAAAATTTGGGCTTCAACGCCGTCCATCACGCCGCGCGTTAATGTCTTCTTAATACGCCCTGCCAGATACTCTGGCGGGGCGGCTATTTTATTTCTGGAGTAAACCACCATGTCTGAAGGCTGGAATATTGCCGTACTGGGCGCAACGGGCGCCGTGGGTGAAGCCCTGCTCGACACTCTTGCAGAGCGCCAGTTCCCGGTGGGAGAGATTTATGGCCTGGCGCGTAGCGAAAGCGCGGGCGAGGCGCTGCGCTATGAAGGCAAAACCGTTCGCGTGCAGGACGTGGCCGAATTTGACTGGACTCAGGTTCAGCTGGCGTTCTTTGCCGCAGGCGTTGAAGCCTCTGCGGCCTGGGCTGAAGAAGCGACCAATGCGGGCTGCCTGGTCATCGACTTAAGCGGCCTGTTCGCGCTGGAGCCAGACGTGCCGCTGGTAGTGCCTGAAGTGAACCCGTTTGTGCTGGCGGATTACCGCAACCGCAACATCGTCGCGGTGCCGGACAGCCTGACCAGCCAGCTGCTGGCGGCGCTGAAACCGCTTATCGACGAAGGCGGCCTGTCGCGCATTACCGTGACCAGCCTGATGTCTGCCTCCGCACACGGCAAAAAGGCCGTTGACGCGCTGGCCGGGCAGAGCGCTAAACTGCTCAACGGCATTCCGATTGATGAGGACGATTTCTTCGGTCAGCAGCTGGCGTTCAACATGCTGCCGCTGCTGGCGGATCGCGAAGGCAGCGTCACCGAAGAGCGCCGAATCGTCGATCAGGTTCGCAAGATTTTGCAGGACGAAGGCCTGATGATCTCCGCCAGCTGCGTGCGTGCGCCAGTGTTTTATGGTCACGCGCAGATGGTCAGCTTCGAAGCGATGCGTCCTCTGGCGGCGGAAGAAGCGCGTGACGCGTTTGCCCGTGGCGAAGACATTGTGCTGTCTGAAGAAAGCGATTTCCCGACTCAGGTCGCGGATGCTTCCGGCAGCGCGCATCTTTCAATTGGCTGCGTGCGCAACGACTACGGCATGCCGGAGCAGGTTCAGTTCTGGTCCGTGGCCGATAACGTTCGCTTCGGCGGCGCGCTGATGGCGGTGAAAATCGCCGAGAAACTGGTTCAGGAGTATATGTACTGATGTCTGAAGTGGAATCGCTGCCACGCTTTAAAATCGCACTCGGTATCGAGTACGACGGCAGCAAATACTACGGCTGGCAGCGTCAAAACGAAGTGCGCAGCGTGCAGGAGAAGCTTGAAAAAGCGCTCTCTAAGGTGGCGGACGAGCCCATCAACGTGCTTTGTGCGGGGCGCACCGATGCTGGTGTCCATGGCACAGGGCAGGTGGTGCACTTTGAAACCCACGCCGAGCGCAAAGACGCGGCGTGGACGCTCGGGGCGAATGCAAACTTACCCGACGATATCGCGGTGCGTTGGGTGAAGGCGGTGCCGGATGATTTCCACGCCCGCTTCAGCGCCACCGCCCGGCGTTATCGCTACATCATCTACAATCAGCGGCTGCGTCCGGCGATTCTGGGCCAGGGCGTGACGCATTATTATCATCCTCTTGATGCAGAGAAAATGCAGCGTGCGGCCCAGAGCCTGCTCGGTGAGAATGACTTTACCTCGTTTCGTGCGGTGCAGTGCCAGTCGCGCACGCCGTGGCGAAACGTGATGCACATTAACGTTGAACGTTACGGTGCTTATGTGGTGGTGGATATTAAGGCCAACGCCTTTGTACATCATATGGTGCGGAACATTGTGGGCAGCCTGATGGAAGTGGGTGCCGGAAACCAGCCGGAGAGCTGGATTGCAGACCTGCTGGCAGCGAAGGACAGAACGCTTGCGGCAGCGACGGCGAAAGCGGAAGGGCTGTATCTCGTTGCGGTGGATTATCCGCAGCGATTCGACCTTCCCAAACCGCCAATGGGCCCGCTTTTTTTAGCGGACTAATGCAGTCACTTAAGGTTAAGCAACTATGGATCTGATTCGCTTTCTGATTGATTTTATTTTGCATATTGATGTGCACCTCGCCGAACTGGTTGCTCAGTACGGCGTCTGGGTTTATGCCATTCTGTTCCTGATCCTGTTCTGTGAAACGGGGCTGGTGGTCACGCCGTTCCTGCCGGGCGATTCGCTGCTGTTCGTTGCCGGGGCGCTCTCTGCGCTGCCGACCAACGATCTGAACGTGCATCTGATGGTGGTGCTGATGGTGATCGCGGCGATTATCGGCGATGCGGTTAACTACACCATCGGGCGCGTGTTTGGCGAACGGCTGTTCAGCAACCCGAACTCGAAAATCTTCCGTCGCAGCTATCTCGACAAAACGCATCAGTTCTATGATAAGCACGGCGGTAAAACCATCATTCTCGCCCGATTTGTGCCAATTGTTCGCACCTTCGCGCCGTTTGTGGCGGGAATGGGGCACATGTCCTATCGTCATTTTGCGGCGTACAACGTGATTGGCGCGCTGCTGTGGGTGCTGCTGTTTACCTATGCGGGTTACCTGTTTGGCGACCTGCCGATCGTGCAGGAGAACCTGAAACTGCTGATCGTGGCGATTATCGTACTGTCGGTGCTGCCGGGCGTTGTCGAGATCATTCGTCACAAGCGTGCCGCCGCTAAGCAGGCGAAGCAGGTAAAATAATCAAAGTGCCCTGAGCGGGGAAAGTGGCACCGGTTCGACCACTTTTTTGTCCCATGTTCAGGGCTCTTATGTTTTAATGTGCAACATTTCATGGTCTGTAAGTCGTTAAAATGGCATTATTCGCCGCTTACAGCAAAAACTGGCATCGACCAGGTTCAGGCAGAAAGGTTATCAATGAGCTGGATTGAACGAATTAAAAGCAACATAGCCCCCACCCGCAAGGCGAGTATTCCGGAAGGGGTATGGACCAAATGTGACAGCTGCGGGCAGGTTCTGTACCGCGCTGAGCTTGAGCGTAACCTGGAGGTTTGCCCGAAGTGTGACCACCACATGCGTATGTCAGCGCGTAATCGCCTGCATAGCCTGATGGATGAAGGCACCCTCGTGGAGCTGGGGAGCGAGCTTGAGCCAAAAGATTTGCTCAAGTTCCGTGACTCCAAAAAATACAAAGATCGTCTGGCTTCTGCTCAGAAAGAAACCGGCGAGAAAGACGCGCTGGTGGTGATGAAAGGCACGTTGTTCGGCATGCCGGTCGTTGGTGCAGCGTTTGAGTTCTCCTTTATGGGCGGCTCAATGGGTTCCGTTGTTGGTGCGCGTTTCGTCCGTGCGGTGGAATACGCGCTGGAAAACAACTGCCCTATGGTTTGCTTCTCCGCTTCCGGCGGTGCCCGTATGCAGGAAGCGCTGATGTCGCTGATGCAGATGGCAAAAACCTCCGCAGCGCTGGCAAAAATGCAGGATCGCGGTCTGCCATACATTTCCGTGCTGACCGACCCAACCATGGGCGGTGTTTCTGCAAGCTTTGCAATGCTGGGCGACCTGAACATCGCAGAGCCGAAAGCGCTGATCGGCTTTGCCGGTCCACGCGTTATCGAGCAGACCGTGCGTGAAAAACTGCCGCCGGGCTTCCAGCGCAGTGAATTCCTGATCGAGAAAGGCGCGATCGATATGATCGTCCGTCGTCCGGAAATGCGCTTCAAGCTTGCCAGCATTCTGGCGAAGCTGATGAATCTCCCGGCACCGAACCCGGATGCGCCGCGCGAAGCCGTGGTGGTACCGCCGGTACCGGATCAGGAACCAGAGGCCTGATAATCTACTCTATGGATTTCGAGTTGCAGGAAGGCGGCCAGATAGCGAATCCCGATGAGCTTACTAAGGTAAGTGATTCGGGTGAGATAGCGCAGCCAACGCACCTGCAGCTCGAAAGACGACGAGTAAAAAGGGCAGGGCCAGACGGCGCTGCCCTTTTTACTTATGTTCACCGTTAACTATCGCGGGCATCATGGAAAAAGAACTCACTCCTCTCGCCACGTCGCCCCTCGCTACGTGGCTTTCTTATCTGGAACATCTGCACAGTAAAACCATCGATTTAGGGCTCGCTCGCGTGAGCGAAGTCGCGGCTCGAATGGGCGTGCTGAAGCCTGCTCCGTTTGTATTTACCGTGGCGGGCACTAACGGCAAGGGCACGACCTGTCGCACGATTGAATCAGTGCTGACGGCGGCTGGCCTGAAAGTTGGCGTTTACAGCTCTCCGCATTTGGTGCGCTACACCGAGCGCGTGCGCGTGCAGGGTGGGGAGCTGGCTGAGTCGGCGCACACTGCATCCTTTGCTGAAATCGAAAAGGCGCGCGGTGATACCTCCCTGACCTACTTTGAATTCGGCACGCTCTCGGCGTTGTGGCTGTTTAAGCAGGCGCAGTTGGACGTGGTCATCCTCGAAGTCGGACTTGGCGGTCGTCTGGATGCCACTAACATTGTGGATGCTGACGTAGCCGTTGTGACCAGTATTGCGCTCGACCACACAGATTGGCTCGGCCCGGATCGCGAAAGCATTGGCCGCGAAAAAGCGGGCGTCTTCCGCGGCGGCAAGCCTGCCGTTGTTGGCGAACCCGATATGCCGCACACCATTGCTGATGTGGCGCAGGAGAAGGGCGCAGAGCTGCTGCGTCGTGGCGTTGACTGGCAGTATGACGTTCAAAGCAGCGGCTGGTCATTCCGTGACGCGCAGGGCTCGCTGAACGATTTACCTCTGCCGCTGGTGCCACAGCCGAACGCGGCAACAGCGCTGGCTGCGCTGCGCGCAAGCGGGCTGGCAATCAGCGAACAGGCGATTCGCGAAGGCATCAAAAATGCAATGCTGCCGGGGCGTTTCCAGATCGTGAGCGAATCACCGCGCGTGATTCTGGATGTGGCGCATAACCCGCATGCTGCAGCTTATCTCGCCGAACGTCTCAAAATGCAGCCTGCTGAGGGGCGCACTTTGGCGGTCATTGGTATGCTGCATGATAAGGACATCGCCGGAACGCTGGCGTGCCTGTCGGGCGTGGTGGACAAATGGTACTGCGCCCCGCTGGAAGGGCCGCGCGGGGCTACGGCGGAACAGCTGGTGGAACATTTGCGAGATGGCGAAGTCTATGCCACTGTAGCGCAGGCGTGGCGTGCCGCAATGGCGGATGCCCGCCCGCAAGATACGGTGCTGGTGTGTGGTTCCTTCCACACGGTAGCCCATGTAATGGAAGCGATGGACGCGGGGAGAACCGGTGGCGAGTAAGTTTCAGAATCGTTTAGTCGGAACCATTGTGCTGGTAGCACTGGGCGTGATTGTGCTTCCGGGTCTGCTGGATGGTCAGAAAAAACATTATCAGGATGAGTTCGCGGCGATCCCGCTGGTGCCAAAACCAGGTGATAAAGACGAGCCGGACATGTTGCCTGCCGTGACTCAGGCACTGCCTTCGCAGCCTCCGGAAGGGGCCGCGGAAGAAGTGCGTGCCGGTGATGCGGCTGCGCCGTCGCTTGATGCGTCGCGTTATGCGGCGAATAACAGCGGCAATGAGATGGATGACGCGGCACAGCCCGTACAGCAGCCAAAACCAAAACCGGTGGCGCCAAAGCCGCAGCCGCAGGTGCAGACTCAGCCTAAACCTCAGCGTGATAACACCAGTGAGCAGCTGGCTGCGGCTTCTGAAACGGCACCTGCGCCACAGAAACCTGCCGCGGTGGATAAGCCTGCGCCAACGGGCAAAGCCTATGTGGTGCAGCTAGGCGCGCTGAAAAATGCAGACAAAGTGAATGAGATTGTCGGCAAGCTGCGTGGGGCAGGGTATCGTGTCTTTACCGCGCCATCCACGCCGGTTCAGGGTAAAATCACCCGAATTCTGGTTGGGCCGGATGCGTCGAAAGACAAGATGAAGGGCTCGCTTGGGGAGCTGAAGCAGCTTTCCGGGCTGAACGGGGTGGTGATGGGTTACAGCCCGAACTAAGCATTCGATTTCCCCTCTCCCTAAAGGAGAGGGCGTTAAAGATGAAGCAAAAAGAGAGTGAATTAGCCCCTATAAGGTTAAAAACTCCGGTGGCGTTGAGCATTTTTTCAGCGCCATTTTTATTTGGGCGGGGAAAGGAAATCCCTACGCAAACGTTTTCTTTTTCTGTTAGAATGCGCCCCGAACTGGACGACAGGGCGTAAAATCGTGGGACGACTATGGTCTGGATTGATTACGCCATTATTGCGGTGATAGGTTTTTCCTGTCTGGTAAGCCTTATCCGCGGCTTTGTTCGTGAAGCATTGTCACTGGTAACCTGGGGTTGTGCTTTCTTTGTTGCCAGCCATTACTACACTTACCTGTCTGTCTGGTTTACGGGCTTTGAAGACGAACTGGTTCGAAACGGGATTGCTATCGCGCTGCTCTTTGTCGCGACGCTTATCGTCGGTGCTATCGTTAACTACGTTATCGGTACGCTGGTTGAAAAGACGGGCCTGTCGGGAACCGACAGGGTGCTTGGGATCTGTTTTGGTGCGCTACGTGGAGTGCTTATCGTTGCCGCCATTCTGTTCTTCCTCGACACCTTCACTGGCTTTTCAAAAAGCGATGACTGGCAAAAGTCACAGCTGATCCCGCAGTTCAGCGTCGTCATCAGAATGTTCTTTGACTATCTGCAAAGCTCGTCGAGTTTCTTGCCCAAAGCATAAGCTTTGGGGAGTTCTGAACGAGGAAAATGACGTATGTGCGGTATTGTCGGTATCGCCGGTGTTATGCCGGTAAACCAGTCGATTTATGACGCGTTAACGGTGCTTCAGCACCGTGGGCAGGATGCCGCGGGCATCATCACCATTGATGCAAACAACTGCTTCCGTTTGCGTAAAGCCAACGGCCTGGTGAGCGATGTGTTTGGCGCCGTGCATATGCAGCGCCTGCAGGGCAATATGGGTATCGGCCATGTCCGCTATCCGACTGCGGGCAGCTCCAGCGCTTCCGAGGCGCAGCCTTTCTACGTAAACTCTCCCTACGGCATCACTCTTGCGCACAACGGCAACCTGACCAACGCCCACGAGCTGCGCCAGAAGCTGTTTGAAGAGAAGCGCCGCCATATCAACACCACCTCTGATTCCGAAATCCTGCTCAACATTTTTGCGAGCGAGCTGGATAACTTCCGCCACTATCCGCTGGAAGCTGACAATATCTTTGCGGCAATCGCCGCCACCAACCGCCTGATCCGTGGGGCATATGCCTGCGTGGCGATGATCATCGGTCACGGCATGGTTGCCTTCCGCGATCCGAACGGTATTCGCCCGCTGGTGCTCGGCAAGCGCGACATCGGCGATGGCCGTACCGAATATATGGTGGCGTCTGAGAGCGTGGCGCTGGATACCCTCGGTTTCGAGTTCCTGCGCGACGTCGCTCCGGGTGAGGCCGTTTACATCACTGAAAAAGGTCAGCTGTTCACCCGTCAGTGCGCTGACAACCCGGTGAGCAACCCGTGCCTGTTCGAATATGTTTACTTCGCGCGTCCGGACTCGTTTATCGACAAAATTTCGGTTTACAGCGCTCGCGTGAACATGGGCACTAAACTCGGCGAAAAAATTGCACGTGAATGGGAAGATCTGGACATCGACGTGGTGATCCCGATTCCGGAAACGTCCTGTGATATCGCGCTGGAAATCGCCCGTATTCTCAACAAGCCGTACCGTCAGGGCTTTGTGAAAAACCGCTACGTAGGCCGCACGTTTATCATGCCAGGCCAGCAGCTGCGCCGTAAATCCGTTCGCCGTAAGCTGAACGCCAACCGTGCAGAGTTCCGCGATAAAAACGTGCTGCTGGTGGATGACTCCATCGTGCGTGGCACTACGTCAGAGCAGATTATCGAAATGGCGCGCGAAGCAGGGGCGAAGAAAGTGTACCTGGCTTCTGCCGCGCCAGAAATTCGCTTCCCGAACGTTTACGGCATCGATATGCCAAGCGCCACGGAGCTGATTGCCCACGGTCGTGAGGTGGATGAGATTCGTCAGATCATCGGCGCGGATGGCCTGATTTTCCAGGATCTGAACGATCTCATTGAAGCGGTACGCGCTGAGAATCCGGACATTCAGCAGTTTGAGTGCTCGGTGTTCAATGGGATTTACGTCACCAAAGACGTGAATCAGCAGTATCTCGATTACCTCGATACCCTGCGTAATGACGATTCGAAGGCACTTCAGCGTCAGAATGAAGTTGAAAACCTTGAGATGCACAACGAAGGTTAATCCCGACTACGCCCTCTTGCGGGAGGGCATCCTCCTTGCAACTCGCCGTTATTTACGGCAAAGTCTGCCCTAATATGCAGAAAGGGCGGTAATAGTGAAACGACTCATAGTTGGAATTTCCGGTGCCAGCGGCGCGATATACGGCGTTCGGCTGTTGCAGGTGCTGCGCGACGTCGCAGAGGTGGAAACCCATCTGATTATGAGCCAGGCCGCGCGCCAGACCCTCTCCCTTGAAACCCCTTTTAGCCTGCGGGAAGTCCAGGCGCTGGCAGACGTTGTGCATGATGCGCGGGATATTGCCGCCAGCATCTCCTCAGGGTCGTTCAAAACCGCCGGTATGGTGATTCTGCCGTGCTCAATCAAAACGCTTTCCGGTATCGTTCACAGCTATACCGACGGTCTGCTGACGCGCGCTGCTGACGTGGTGCTGAAAGAACGGCGACCGCTGGTGCTGTGCGTGCGTGAAACGCCGTTGCACCTTGGGCATCTGCGTCTGCTGACGCAGGCGGCGGAAATCGGTGCGGTGATCATGCCGCCCGTCCCAGCGTTTTATCACCAGCCGCAAACGCTGGATGACGTGATTAATCAGACCGTTAACCGCGTGCTGGATCAATTCGATATCACGCTGCCGCAGGAGCTGTTCACCCGTTGGCAAGGGGCGCAATAGCTGCACTAAGATAGTGCATCTTTTTGGTGCATGCGTTGCCACCTGGCGATTTTGTAATCCCGATCAAATCCTCAACATTTAATCTCTTTTTTCGCCGTTTAGCGCTGCGGTTTATTTGTCATTGCTGTTATCTTTCATTTCTAAGACAACTCCGCAACTATTCATTAACACATTTAACGCTGTTTTTTTGTGCAGCTGTTAAGGTGGCATAAAACATGCAGAGCAGGTCAGCGACACACAACACAACGACTTACACGCAACAGCATCACGACACTTAAGGGTAATGTATGAAGAAGACGGTTCTGGCTCTCTCTTTAATGCTTGGGATTAGCACTGCCTCCAGCGTATTTGCTGCGCTGCCGCAGACTGTTCGTATCGGTACAGATGCCACTTACGCCCCGTTCTCCTCTAAGGATGCGAAGGGGGACTTCGTAGGATTTGATATCGATTTGGGTAACGAAATGTGCAAACGCATGCAGGTGAAATGCACCTGGGTTGGCAGCGATTTCGACTCCCTGATCCCGTCCCTGAAGGCGAAGAAAATTGACGCCATCATCTCCTCGCTTTCTATCACCGAAAAACGTCAGCAGGAAATCGGTTTCTCCGAGAAGCTCTATGCCGCTGACTCCCGACTGATCGCCGCTAAAGGCTCGCCGATTGTTCCGACCATCGAGTCGCTGAAAGGCAAGCACGTGGGCGTGCTGCAGGGCTCCATCCAGGAAACCTACGGCAACGACAAATGGCGTAGCCAGGGCGTTGACGTCGTGGCCTATCAGAACCAGGATCTGATTTATTCTGACCTGGCTGCGGGCCGCCTGGATGCCGCATTCCAGGATGAAGTGGCTGCCAGCGAAGGCTTCCTCAAGCAGCCAGCAGGCAAGGACTTTGCCTTTGCGGGTCCATCCGTCAAAGACAAAAAATACTTTGGTGACGGCACCGGCGTTGGTCTGCGTAAAGACGATACCGAGCTGAAAGCGGCCTTCGACAAAGCATTCGATTCGCTGCGCAAAGATGGCACCTACGACAAGATGGCGAAGAAGTACTTCGACTTTAACGTCTACGGTGACTAAGACTGTCCTGGCCCGGGTAACCGGGCCTTGCGGGCTGAGCGGTTATCTATACATGTGCAGCATTACGCAATAATGCTTTTTTGTGGTGCGTTTTGTGCACCATAATGGTGCGCTACTGCATAGTTAAGCATCTTTAATGCAAAAAAGTGCGTATTTGGCCCGATAACCTTTTGCCTTAACTGCCTGAATGGTGGCACGATAACCGCTCTGATACTTCTGATTACCCGTTAAATGACAGTCTGTTGAGGATAGTTATGAAAAAACTGGCGTTGTCTCTTTCTCTTGCGTTGGCACTTTCCAGCGTTTCTGTGGCTTTTGCAGCCATTCCGCAGAAAATTCGTATCGGCACAGATCCGACTTATGCTCCCTTTGAATCCAAGAATGCGCAGGGTGAACTGGTGGGTTTTGATATCGATCTGGCCAAAGAGCTCTGTAAGCGGATTAATACACAATGTACCTTCGTTGAGAACCCGCTGGATGCACTGATCCCGTCGCTGCAGGCCAAGAAAATCGACGCCATTATGTCCTCACTCTCCATTACGGAAAAACGTCAACAGCAGATTGCCTTCACGGACAAACTCTATGCCGCAGATTCTCGCCTGGTCGTGAAAAAGGGCAGTCCGGTAACCCCGGATCTGGCTACTCTGAAAGGTAAGCGCGTGGGCGTGCTTCAGGGCACCACTCAGGAAACCTATGGTAATGAGCACTGGGCGCCGAAAGGCATCGAAATCGTCTCCTATCAGGGCCAGGACAATATCTATTCTGACCTGACGGCCGGGCGTATCGATGCGGCATTCCAGGACGAAGTGGCGGCAAGCGAAGGGTTCCTCAAGCAGCCTGTCGGTAAAGATTATCAGTTTGGCGGCCCGTCCATTAAGGACGAAAAACTGTTCGGCGTCGGCACCGGTATGGGCCTGCGTAAAGACGATAACGAACTGCGTACTGCCCTGAACAAAGCCTTTGCCGAAATGCGCGCCGATGGCACCTACGACAAGCTGGCGAAGAAGTATTTCGACTTTAACGTATACGGCGAGTAATCGCCGTTTTCACCGACGGTTCCCGACGTTCCCGGGGCTGGCGGTGGTTTGACTGACAGGACAGGCTCAATGCTGTACGGGTTTTCACTAGTCATATTACAGGGTGCGCTGGTCACCCTTGAGCTGGCCCTCAGTTCCGTCGTGCTGGCCGTGCTTATTGGCCTGGCAGGTGCGGCGGGCAAGCTCTCCGGCAATCGTGCGCTGGCGCTGCTTTTTGAAGCCTACACCACGTTGATTCGCGGCGTGCCGGATCTGGTACTGATGCTGCTTATCTTCTACGGCCTGCAAATTGCCCTCAACAGCATTACTGATGCATTGGGTCTGGCGCAGTTTGATATCGATCCGATGATTGCCGGTATCATTACCCTCGGCTTTATTTACGGTGCCTACTTCACTGAAACCTTCCGCGGCGCATTCCTTGCTGTGCCTAAAGGCCATATCGAAGCGGCCACGGCCTTCGGCTTTACCTCCCGTCAGACGTTTGTGCGTATCCTGTTTCCGGCAATGATGCGTTTTGCGCTGCCGGGAATCGGCAACAACTGGCAGGTCATTCTGAAGGCGACGGCGCTAGTTTCGCTGCTTGGCCTGGAAGACGTGGTGAAAGCCACGCAGCTTGCCGGAAAAAGCACCTGGGAGCCGTTCTACTTCGCTATCGTCTGTGGCGTGATTTACCTGGTGTTCACGACGGTTTCCAATGGGGTGCTGCTTCTGCTCGAGCGTCGTTATTCGGTGGGTGTGAAGAGGGCTGACCTGTGATCGAGATTATTCAGGAGTACTGGAAGTCCCTGCTGTGGACGGACGGCTACCGTTTTACCGGCGTGGCGATTACCCTGTGGTTACTGATTTCCTCCGTGGTGATGGGCGGTATTCTGGCGGTGTTTCTGGCGATCGGCCGCGTCTCCAGCAATAAATATATTCAGTTCCCAATCTGGTTGTTTACCTACATTTTCCGCGGCACGCCGCTGTACGTTCAGCTGCTGGTGTTCTATTCAGGCATGTACACGCTTGAAATTGTTAAAGGTACTGAATTGCTGAATGCGTTTTTCCGCAGCGGCCTGAACTGTACCGTGCTTGCACTGACGCTGAATACCTGTGCGTACACCACGGAGATTTTTGCCGGGGCTATCCGCTCGGTGCCAGCGGGTGAGATTGAAGCGGCCCGCGCCTATGGTTTTTCCGGCGTGAAGCTTTACCGCTGCATTATTCTGCCTTCGGCGCTGCGTATTGCGCTCCCGGCCTACAGCAACGAAGTGATTTTAATGCTCCATTCCACGGCGCTGGCCTTTACTGCGACCGTGCCGGATCTGCTTAAAATTGCCCGTGATATTAACTCCGCAACTTACCAGCCGTTCACCGCGTTTGGCATTGCGGCAGTGCTGTATCTGATCATCTCTTATGTGCTGATTAGCCTGTTCCGCAAGGCGGAAAAACGCTGGCTGCAACATGTGAACCCCTCTTCGACACACTGAGAACATCATGCCTGACAATAAATTAAACGTTATCGATCTGCACAAACGCTACGGCGAACATGAAGTGCTGAAAGGGGTATCACTGCAGGCCAATGCGGGCGATGTGATCAGTATTATTGGCTCGTCCGGCTCGGGAAAAAGTACCTTCCTGCGCTGCATTAACTTCCTTGAAAAACCGAGTGAAGGCAACATTGTGGTCAGTGGACAGACAATTGGCCTGGTGCGCGACAAAGACGGTCAGCTGAAAGTGGCGGATAAAAATCAGCTTCGTCTGCTGCGAACCCGATTAACGATGGTGTTCCAGCACTTCAACCTGTGGAGCCACATGACGGTGCTGGAAAACGTCATGGAGGCGCCGATTCAGGTGCTGGGCCTCAGCAAACAGGAAGCGCGCGAGCGGGCGGTGAAATATCTGGCAAAAGTCGGTATTGATGAGCGTCAGCAGATTAAATACCCGGTACATCTCTCCGGCGGGCAACAGCAGCGTGTCTCTATTGCGCGTGCATTAGCCATGGAGCCAGAAGTGCTGCTGTTCGATGAGCCAACCTCTGCGCTCGACCCTGAACTGGTGGGAGAAGTACTGCGCATTATGCAGAAACTGGCCGAAGAGGGGAAAACCATGGTGGTGGTGACGCACGAGATGGGCTTTGCCCGCGATGTCTCCTCCCACGTGATTTTCCTGCATCAGGGACGTATCGAAGAAGAGGGCCATCCTGATGAGGTATTCGGGAACCCGAAAAGTGCCCGTTTACAGCAGTTCCTCAAAGGCTCGCTAAAGTAAGCTTTTCCCCCTCGTCTCTGGCGAGGGGCTCATTTCTCCAGCCTGTATTCCAGCCGTCATATCACACGCCGTCTATCTCAAACGCTTTTTCCACAATCTGTTCCCGCACAAACCCGAGCTTTTCCAGCTGCTTTACCGAGCCCGCGTTCCCTGCCAGCGCCCAGGTGTTAATGGCGTGCAGATCCAGCGAAGTAAAACCATGCCTGCAAACGGCACTGACGGCCTCCTGGCTCCGGAATTATTGCGCGATGAGGGTGCTATTTTGCTCAAGCTGATGCAGATAGTGCATCACCTCGTTTTTTTCGAGCGAAGAGCGAAGCTGTAAGGCCAGGTTCATGCTGTCAAGGATGTGCGCATTAGCAATCAACGGGGACCCGGCCGCTATGCGACCCTCGCTTGCCAACCAGTCCACAACGGTGCGCCACTGCCAGAGCGGGGAGTTCCCTTTTACACGCTGCACCGGGCCTGGAAACTGACGTGAACCCCTGGCGCCATCTTTAAGCAGAGCAATAGCCTGGCGGGTGAGGCCCGTCAATTCAGCGATATCGCTGAGCCCGACGAGGGTGGAGTCGACGGATTCCACCCGGGCATTCAGCCCGGCGGATTCAACATCATGAATGGCTGACAGCACCGCCTGGGTGAGGTTTTCGCTTTCGCGATCGAACTCAAGATAGACAGCGGTGCCGTAAAAACAGACCAGCGCATCGTCACAGCCGGCGGTAAACAGCGCCTCTTCAAGGCCCGTGGTGTCTGAGGTAACGCCTGAGAGCGTCAGGGTAAAGTTATAGAGTGGCATCGGTGACTCCTTAGGGTTCTTCTGGCGAGCAGGGCTTGCCCGGAAAACAGCTGTCGACCTTTCTGATTATCTGTCTGGCATGATTCTGCGGGCTACCGGGTGTGGACCAGACGCTCATCATATGAAGGCGATGTTCCGGAATGCCGCATTTCAACCGGCCATAGCAGTGTGCGCTGTGACCACCCGGGACAAAAATCCAGCCTTTAGACACGGCATAGCGAATGGCCGCCCGAATGTGTTTGTCAGGATGTTCCTTCATCATTTTGATTCCCGTGCAGTATGAATCGATTGTTGACGGGTGTCAACGGTTGGTTTTTGCGCAAGTCAACCTTGCGCAAGCAGAGAGATTACGCATTTAAGAGGGGAATCGGACCGGTGAGCGGGGCAAAAAGGGAGGAGAATTAGTGGATTGCGAGCAGCGTTCCAGCACGAATGAAACGGTTGCACTGGAACATTGCTCAAAGAGGGCGTGAGGAAATTCAGGCAAGCACGTCGGCCAGCGCTTCCTCCAGGTCATACCAGCGGAAGGCAAACCCCGAATCCTCAAGGCGTTTAGGCAGCGCTCGCTGACCACCCAGCACCAGAATGGAGGACTCACCCATCAGCAGCCTCACCGCCGTGGCCGGAGCTCGAAGCACGGCCGGACGATGCAGGGCGTGTCCGAGCGCGTGAGCAAACTGTTCGTTACGAACCGGATAAGGGGAAACCAGATTGAACGGGCCGCGCAAATCGTTATCCAGCAACCAGAGAATGCCGTTCACCATATCGTCGATGTGAATCCACGCCAGATATTGCCGGCCGTTACCTATTGGACCCCCGAGACCCAGTTTAAACGGCGGCACCATTTTGCCGAGAATGCCGCCCTTGGGTGCTAACACTACGCCAGTGCGTAAAAGGCAAACGCGGGTGGTTTCACTCTGCGCACCACAGGCGATTTGCTCCCAGCGGGCGCAGAGTTTGTGGGTAAATTCGTTATGCGGGGGCTCTTCTTCGGTGACGACCACTTCGCCGAGATCGCCGTAGTAACCCGCAGCAGAACCGGATATCAGGACCGCGGGGGGCGGGGTGCTGGCGGCAAACAGATCCACCAGTTTCTGGGTGATTTGCCAGCGGCTGTTGCACAAGCGCTGCTTTTGTTCTTCAGTCCAGCGTTTATCGGCAATAGGTTCGCCCGCAAGATTGATTACCGCATCAATACCTTCCAGATTGCTGCGCTCGTTGAGTCCTTTCCAAAGCTCAACTCGCGCATCAAGATGCCGACGGGCTTTATCAGGGCTGCGGGTGACAACGGTAACGCTATGCCCGAGCTCAAGCAGGCGTGGGATCAAATGACGGCCTATCAGGCCAGTACCGCCGGTAATCAGGATCTTCATGCAACCTCCCGGTTGCGCTTAGCGTCGCCAGCTCATGGTCATGGAGACTGAATCGGCATATCGCAGCGCGTGAAGTTTGTCGATTTCCACTTCAGCATAAGTGACCCAGTGATGTTCGCATGCGATATTGAGCACATCCTGAGTTAATTTTTCCAGTAAAGAGAATCGGTTATTTTCGACATGGGCGATGATGCGTTTGGTAATTGTACGGTAATTCAGCGCATCGTTTATGTCTTCACTTTCCCTCGCGTGGTCCGCCGGGTAGTGGATGACCACGTTGATGAGGATATCCTGACGGTTGGCTATCTCTTCTTCTTTAATACCAATAAAGGTACGCAGGCGCAGGTTCTTGATACGAATGATGGCGTCTGGCTGGGACATTGCAGGTTTCCTCCTTGTTGTTATTCCAGTCATAATACACAAAGTCCTGTTATTTCGCGTGAATCTTCTGCATCGCCCGATCGGTCGCCGGGCGCTGGCGAATACGCTCAAACCAGTTATTGACCGCCGGGAAGTTTTGCAGGTCGATACGCTGGCGCTGATGGGCGTTGATCCAGGGCCAGCAGGCGATATCCGCGATGCTGTAATGCTCGCCGCCAAGCCATGGACTGTTTTCCAGACGTTTGTTCAGCACGTTATAAAGACGCTGGGTTTCAACCTGATAACGCTCAATGGCATAAGGGACAGGCTGAGGGGCAAAATGGTTAAAATGATGATTCTGCCCAAGCATTGGCCCCAGACCCGCGACCTGCCAGAAAAGCCACTGCAGCGTTTTATGCCTTTCCCGTAGTTCTCCGCTTAGCAATTTTCCTGATTTTTCCGCCAGGTAGAGAAGGATTTCGCCTGATTCAAACAGGCTCAGCGGGGCACCGCCATCCGCAGGGACGTGGTCGACAATGGCCGGGATTTTATTGTTTGGGGAAAGCGAGAGAAACTCCGGGCGAAACTGGTCACCTTTGCTGATATCAACGCGAATGAGGCGGTACGCGAGCTGAGCTTCTTCCAGAAAAAGCGTAATTTTGTGGCCGTTTGGGGTAGGGGCGTAATAGAGGTCAATCATTTTAGCTCCCGAATCTGGGTTATTTTTGTGACTTCTGGAGTATAGGTGGTTAAGACAATTGTGTGAGTTTTCATCAAGTGACAGCTTTGCACAGACGCGATATGTTGATGTTTCCACCTGCAAACCGTTGAGGAAGCTATGACTCGTCCTGTAATTACGCTGTGGTCCGATGCCAATTTTTATTCGCCGTATGTGATGTCTGTTTATGTGGCTTTGCAGGAGAAGGGGCTGACATTCAACCTGAAAACTGTCGATTTGAATAAGGGTGAACACCTTCAGGCAGGCTGGAAAGGATATGGCTTAACCCGACGCGTGCCGCTGCTGGAAGTGGACACCTTTGAGCTCACGGAATCGTCCGCTATCACTGAATACCTTGATGAGCGTTTTGCCCCACCTCAGTGGGAACGGCTGTACCCGCACGACCTTGAAAAGCGCGCCCGCGCCCGGCAGATTCAGGCGTGGCTGCGCAGTGATTTAATGCCCATTCGCGAAGAGCGTTCAACCGACGTCATTTTTGGCGACGTGAAAAAGCCTGCGCTATCAGCGAGCGGCCAGAAAGCGGCTGCAAAATTGTATGAAACGGCGGGGGCGCTGTTGTCTCACGGCAAGCCAAATCTGTTTGGCGAATGGTCAATCGCCGATACCGATCTGGCGCTGATGCTGAACCGTCTGGTGCTCAACGGCGACGACGTACCGGAAGCGCTTGAGGACTATGCTGCATTCCAGTGGCAGCGTGCTTCAGTGCAGCGCTATGTGGCGCTTTCAGCCAGACACGCAGGCTGAACAGCGCAGGATAATCCGTTATGATAGTGCGGTTTTTTGTGGAGGAATTATTGATGAAACTGATGTTTGCGTCAGACATTCACGGCTCCTTGCCCGCCGCTGAACGCGTACTCTCACTGTTTGCCCAAAGCGGTGCGCGCTATCTGATTATCCTGGGCGATGTGCTGAATCACGGCCCGCGTAATCCGTTGCCAGAGGGCTATGCCCCCGCAGAGGTGGCAGAACGTTTAAATACGGTGGCGGATAAAATCATTGCCGTGCGCGGGAACTGCGACAGCGAAGTGGACCAGATGCTGCTGCGCTTCCCTATCACCGCGCCGTGGCAGCAGGTGGTGACCACAGACCAGCGCCTGTTTCTGACCCACGGTCATCTGTTTGGCCCGGATAATCTGCCTGCTTTGTCCGCTGGCGATGTGCTGGTTTACGGTCATACTCATATTCCGGTTGCTGAGCGTAAGGGGGAACTCTTCCACTTCAACCCGGGTTCAGTCAGTATCCCCAAAGGCGGCTACAGCGCCAGCTATGGCATGATGGAGAGCAATAAACTGCGTGTTTTAGCACTCAATGATCATCACGTTATTGCAGAGGTAGCAATTAATCCGTAATTTACCCGACAACCGTAAACGCGCCGCAAGAGCGCTATAAAGAGAAGGTTTCCTGATGGTGGAGCAGAATTTGGCAAGCACAGAATGGGTGGACATCGTTAACGAAGACAATGAGGTTATTGCCCAGGCAAGCCGCGAGCAAATGCGGGCCCAGTGCCTGCGTCATCGTGCGACCTACATTGTGGTTCATGACGGAATGGGAAAAATTCTGGTGCAGCGCCGCACTGAAACCAAAGATTTCATGCCAGGGATGCTCGATGCGACTGCCGGCGGAGTTGTACAGGCTGATGAACAGCTGCTGGATTCTGCCCGTCGTGAAGCAGAAGAAGAGCTGGGCATTGCCGGTGTGCCCTTTGCCGATCACGGTCAATTTTACTTCGAAGACAAGCATTGCCGCGTGTGGGGCAGCCTTTTCAGCTGCGTGTCCCATGGCCCGTTTGCCCTGCAGGAAGAAGAAGTGAGTGAAGTCTGCTGGCTGACGCCGGAAGAAATTACCGCACGCTGTGACGAATTTACCGCAGATTCCCTGAAGGCGCTGGCGCTGTGGATGAGCCGCAATGCGAACAATGAAATTCAGAAAGAAGAAGAGGCTGAATAACCTTTAACAGCTGTCCCGTATGCATAAGCGTGCGGCGATAGCGGTAGTATCCTCCCACTCTTCATCATTCAGACGCGCCAGCAGGGCGCGCCCTGCTTCAATGCCAATCTGCCGGTGTGGCACCGAAATGGTGGTGAGGGGCGGTTGGCACACGCGGCTTACGTCGCTGTCACCAAAACCGACAATCGCCAGTTCATCCGGCACTTTAATGCGCCTGCGCTGACACTCATACAGTGCGCCACACGCCAATTCATCCGAGACGCAAACCAGCGCATCCAGCTCCGGCCAGGCCAGCAAAAACTCCGGCAGCTGAGCGGCACCTGTTGAAAACGTAGGTGGCTCAGCGGCATTGATCACCCGGTTGGGTGACATATGGTGGCGAAGCATGGCTTTGTACCAGCCCTGCAGGTGCTGCTGAAAGATCCACTGCTCCTGGTTGGCGCACAGCAATCCGATGTTCTGGTAACCGCGCTGGATAAGCATCTGCGTCAGCTCAAACATCGCCGCAACGTTATCGATGCCGATATTCATATCCAGCGGGTCGGTGCGCTTGGCGCCAATTTCCATCACCGGAATGGAGCTGTTGTCGAGCCACTGGCGGGAGGTGTCGCTGTGCTCAACGCTGAGCAGGATCGCCGCGGCAATGTTGGAGGCCAGCAGCGTTTCCAGTAACTTCTCTTCCTGATCGAGATGGTGGCGCGATTCCGCCAGCATGATTTGATAGCCAGCCGGTTGCAGAACCTGCTGTAGCCCGGCGAACATCTCAGAGCATCCGGCTTCGGCGAGGCTGGGCACGACCATACCGATGGTCCAGGAAGAGGCCGATGCCAGCGCGCTTGCTGCCAGGTTCGGCATATACCCCAGCGTCTGAACCGCCGCTTCAATCTTTTCCCGAAGTTTATCGGAAACCTGCTCCGGTGTGCGTAACGCCCGGGAAACGGTCATCGTTCCCACGCCGGCCAGCTGTGCCACGTCGGCCAGCGTGACTTTGCCGGTACTGCGACGTTTTCGGGTCAGAGACATGCTTCTTCCTGATTGAAATCTCGTTTTGAAAGTGCATGCAGTATACGCCTGAAATCCCTCTTTTTGCTGAGTTATTACAGGATGTTCACATTTTGATAGCGCTATCACAAATTTGATCGTGACTATTTTGGTAGCGCTATCTTTGTGACTATCATCACAGTCAGTATTCCGGGCCTTGCATAAAGTTTGTCCACCCAACCACCGCAGGAGTTGATTATGCTGAGCCAATGGATCCACGAAGGGACAATTCGATTACTGGAAAAAGTGGAAAGCTGGCCGCAGGCGCTGGAGATCTGTGCTCAGCCGCTGCTGGATTCGCAAACTATCACCCCGGGCTACATCACGGCCATTATCGAACAGCATCACAAACTCGGGCCTTATTACGTACTGGCACCGGGGCTTGCGATGCCACATGCCCGGCCAGAAGAAGGCGCCAGGGGTTTAGGCCTTTCATTGCTGAAGCTGCAACAGGGCATCAGTTTTGGTTCTGAGGAACACGACCCGGTCGACGTGATTATTATGCTCGCCGCGCCGGATAAGCACAGCCACATAGAGATGATTTCATCCCTCGCGGAATTATTTTCCAGCGATGAAGATATGCTGTTACTGCACCAGGCGAAAACCTCTGAGGAGATTAAAAATATAATTTCACGCTTCTGATTTTTTATTTACCCCTGACATCAAACATTTCACCTGCGGGTGAAGTGCAGTCTGACTCTACATAAAAAAAGGTGATACCCATGAAAATAATGGCGATTTGTGGATCGGGTCTTGGCAGCAGTTTTATGGTCGAGATGAATATTAAAAAAGTCCTCAAGAAACTGAATATCGAAGCCGAGGTTGAACATTCCGATCTCTCTTCAGCCACGCCTGGCGCGGCAGACCTGTTCGTGATGGCAAAAGACATCGCCGAGAGCGCGAGCGTGCCAGATCATCAACTGGTGGTGATCAGCAATATTATCGACATCAACGAACTGGAAAATAAGCTTAGCGCTTATTTTGCCAGCCGTTAATCATCCATCCGCATTGAGTGAGGGGCCATTATGTTTATCCTCGAAACGCTTAATTTTGTGGTCGATATTTTAAAAGTACCTTCAGTGCTGGTGGGGTTAATTGCGCTGATCGGCTTAGTCGCGCAGAAAAAATCATTTTCTGATGTAGTCAAAGGCACGGTAAAAACCATTCTCGGGTTTATTGTGCTGGGCGGTGGTGCGGGCGTATTAGTGGGCTCATTGAACCCGCTGGGCGGCATGTTTGAACACGCTTTCAGCATTCAGGGAATTATCCCGAATAATGAAGCAATCGTCTCCATCGCGCTGGAAAAATATGGCGCAGCCACGGCGCTTATTATGGCCTTTGGCATGGTGGCGAACATCGTTGTCGCACGCTTTACCCGCCTGAAGTACATCTTCCTGACGGGGCATCACACCTTTTACATGGCCTGCATGATCGGCGTGATCCTGACGGTGGCGGGGTTCGAAGGCATCGGCCTGGTGTTCACCGGTTCGCTGATTCTCGGGCTTATCATGGCCTTCTTCCCGGCGATTGCGCAGCGCTACATGAAACGCATTACCGGCAACGATGACATCGCGTTCGGTCACTTCGGCACGCTGGGCTATGTGTTGTCCGGCTGGATCGGCAGCAAGGTCGGGAAAGGTTCTCGCTCAACCGAAGAGATGAACCTGCCGAAGAATTTAAGCTTCCTGCGCGACAGCTCCATCTCCATCTCGCTGACGATGATGATCATCTATTTGATCATGGCCGTTTGCGCGGGGCGTGAGTATGTCGAAGCTACCTTCAGCGGCGGTCAGAACTACCTCGTGTATGCGATCATCATGGCTATCACCTTCGCAGCGGGCGTGTTCATCATCCTGCAGGGCGTACGTCTGATTCTCGCAGAGATTGTCCCGGCGTTTACTGGCTTCTCGGAAAAACTGGTGCCAAATGCTCGCCCGGCGCTGGACTGCCCGGTTGTCTATCCGTATGCCCCGAACGCAGTGCTGATTGGCTTCCTGTTCAGCTTCCTGGGTGGCCTGGTCGGGCTGTTCCTTTGCGGCCAGTTCAAGTGGGTGCTGATCCTGCCGGGCGTGGTGCCTCATTTCTTCACGGGTGCAACGGCTGGCGTCTTTGGTAACGCCACCGGTGGCCGCCGTGGCGCAATGATTGGCGCCTTTGCTAACGGCCTGCTGATCACCTTCCTTCCCGTCCTGCTGCTGCCGGTACTTGGCGCGCTGGGCTTTGCCAACACCACGTTCTCCGACGCCGACTTCGGTGCGGTGGGCATCGTGCTGGGCAACCTTGCTCGTTATCTGTCACCGATGGCGATCACCGGGCTGGTGGTGGTGATTTTCGCCCTGCTGGTGCTATTCAATTACCTGGCTAAGAGCAAAGTGGCCGGGAACGACTCACCGCAAAACACAGGAGCCAAATGATGAGTACGGTTGCAGAGGTCACTCAACTGGCGCGCGATATCCGCGTCGCCACCCTGAAGTCGCTGACGGATTTAGGTTTTGGTCACTACGGCGGCAGCATGTCGGTGGTCGAAACGCTGGCGGTGCTGTACGGCGACGTGATGCGTATCGATCCGGGCGATCCGGACTGGAAAGGGCGCGACTACTTTGTTCTGTCAAAAGGTCACGCTGGCCCGGCGCTGTACAGTACGCTGGCCATCAAGGGCTACTTCCCGCAGGAAGAGCTGAGCACGCTGAACCAGAACGGCACAAAGCTGCCAAGCCATCCGGACAGGCTGAAAACGCGCGGTGTCGATGCCACAACCGGTTCGCTGGGGCAAGGGATTTCCATCGCGGGTGGCATGGCGTTGTCGCATAAGCT
The DNA here is from genome assembly GCF_900215375.1 of Enterobacter sp. CC120223-11. GTDB lineage: Bacteria > Pseudomonadota > Gammaproteobacteria > Enterobacterales > Enterobacteriaceae > Scandinavium. The sequence continues at coordinate 84,240 of NZ_OBEF01000003.1, forward strand.
CGCCGGGCGCAGCAACCGCGTGTTCTGTATCGTCGGTGACGGTGAGCTAAATGAAGGGCAGTGCTGGGAAGCGTTCCAGTTTATTGCGCACCATAAGCTCAACAACCTTACCGTGTTCGTCGACTGGAACAAACAGCAGCTCGACGGCGAGCTGGATGAAATCATTTGCGCTTTCGATTTGCATGAGAAATTCACCGCCTTCGGTTTTGACGTGGTGACGGTGAAAGGGGATGACATTCCGGGTCTTCTCGAAGCCGTGAAACCAGTACCCGCCGCGGACGCAAGGCCACGACTGGTGATCCTCGACAGCATTAAAGGGCAGGGCGTGGCGTATCTGGAAAACCTGGGTAACTCACACCACCTGCGCCTGACGGATGAGATAACGCAGGCGCTAAACGAAGCCATCGCCCAACTGGAGGCCGCGAATGATTAAGGTTGCACCTGAAGGCACAAAAGACGCCATTGAAATGCGTAAGGTTTATGCCGGATTCGTCGGTGAACAGATTGAAGCAGGCAGCGATATCATCGCGCTTGAGGCCGATCTGATGAGCTCGATGGCGATGGACGGCGTGCACAAAAAATACCCGCAGCAGGTGATTAACTGCGGAATTATGGAGGCTAACGTCATCGGCACGGCGGCGGGGCTGTCGCTGACGGGGCGCAAGCCGTTCGTCCACACCTTTACCGCGTTTGCCAGCCGTCGCTGCTTCGACCAGCTGTTTATGTCGCTGGATTATCAGCGTAACAACGTGAAGGTCATTGCCTCAGACGCGGGCGTAACGGCCTGCCATAACGGCGGCACACACATGTCGTTTGAAGATATGGGGATCGTGCGCGGGCTGGCCAATTCCGTGGTGCTGGAAGTGACCGATGCCACCATGTTCAAGGCCATCCTCAATCAGCTGATCGACCTTGAGGGTTTTTACTGGGTACGAACCATTCGCAAGCAGGCGCCGTCGGTTTATCAGGAAGGCTCAACCTTCACCATCGGTAAGGGCAACGTGCTGCGTGAAGGGACAGATATCACGCTGATCGCCAACGGCATTATGGTCTCAGAGGCGCTGGAAGCGGCGCGTCGCCTGGAGCGTGAAGGCGTCAGCGCAGCGGTGATCGACATGTTCACCCTCAAGCCCATCGATAAAATGTTGGTGAAGAACTACGCCGAGAAAACCGGGCGCATTGTCACCTGTGAAAACCACAGTATCCACAACGGCCTGGGCTCAGCGGTGGCGGAAGTGCTGGTTGAAACCTGTCCGGTGCCGATGCGCAGGGTTGGCGTGAAGGAGCGCTATGGTCAGGTGGGAACTCAGGCGTTCCTGCAACAGGAGTATGGCCTGACGGCAGATGAGATAGTGAAAGCGGCAAAAGAGCTGCTGTAGTTACGGCAGGAAATAAAAAAGGCAGCCTGATGGCTGCCTTTTGCTGTTCAGCGAGAATTAATCCTGCTGAGAAGACTGGATCGCGGTCAGGGCGATGGTGTAGACGATATCGTCAACCAGTGCGCCACGAGACAGGTCGTTGACCGGCTTGCGCATACCCTGCAGCATCGGCCCGATGGAGATCAGGTCGGCAGAACGCTGTACCGCTTTGTAGGTGGTGTTACCGGTGTTCAGATCCGGGAAGATGAACACGGTCGCACGACCTGCAACAGGGGAGTTCGGCGCTTTGGATTTCGCTACGTCGGCCATCACGGCGGCATCGTACTGCAGCGGGCCGTCGATCATCAGGTCAGGACGTTTTTCCTGTGCCAGACGAGTTGCTTCGCGCACTTTCTCTACGTCGCTGCCTGCACCAGAGGTGCCGGTGGAGTAGGAGAGCATCGCCACGCGTGGCTCAATACCGAAGGCCGTTGCAGAGTCAGCGGACTGGATTGCGATTTCAGCCAGCTGTTCAGCGGTTGGATCCGGGTTGATCGCGCAGTCGCCGTAAACGTAAACCTGTTCAGGCAGCAGCATGAAGAACACAGAAGAAACCAGCGAGCTGCCCGGGGCAGTTTTGATCAGCTGCAGCGGTGGACGGATGGTGTTGGCGGTGGTGTGAACCGCACCAGAAACCAGACCGTCGACTTCGTTCTGCTCCAGCATCAGCGTGCCGAGAACCACGTTGTCTTCCAGCTGTTCGCGGGCAACGGCTTCGGTCATGCCTTTGCTCTTACGCAGCTCGACCAGGCGCGCCACGTAGCTTTCACGTACCACTTCCGGATCGACGATTTCGATGCCAGTACCCAGTTCTACGCCCTGGTCTGCCGCAACGCGGTTGATTGCATCAGGGTTGCCGAGCAGGACACAGGTCGCGATACCGCGCTCTGCGCAGATTGCTGCGGCTTTAACGGTACGTGGCTCATCACCTTCCGGCAGAACAACGCGCTTGCCTGCTTTACGCGCCAGCTCGGTCAGCTGGTAGCGGAAGGCTGGCGGAGACAGGCGACGGCTGCGCTCGGAAGTTGCGGTCAGGGATTCAACCCAGTTCGCGTCGATGTGGCTGGCTACATACTCCTGCACTTTCTCGATACGAGCATGGTCATCAGCCGGTACTTCCAGGTTGAAGCTCTGCAGGCTCAGAGAGGTCTGCCAGGTGTTGGTGTTCACCATGAAGACTGGCAGGCCAGTCGCAAATGCGCGTTCGCACAGTTTGCTGACGCGAGCGTCCATTTCATAAGCGCCGGTCAGCAGGATTGCGCCGATTTCAACGCCGTTCATTGCGGCCAGACAGGCGGCTACCAGCACGTCAGGGCGGTCTGCGGAGGTCACCAGCAGGGAACCTGCGCGGAAGTGTTCCAGCATGTGCGGAATGCTGCGCGCACAGAAGGTCACGGACTTCACGCGACGGGTGTTGATGTCACCTTCGTTAACGATGGTGGCATTCAGGTGGCGAGCCATATCGATTGCGCGGGTAGCAATCAGATCGAAGCTCCACGGCACCGTGCCGAGGATTGGCAGCGGGCTGGCAGCGGCCAGGTCTGCCGCATTGATTTTCACAACTTTCGCTTTGGAAGAGTCATCGAAAATTTCTGACAGGTCAGGACGGGTACGGCCTTGCTCATCTACCGGGGCGTTCAGTTTGTTAACGATAACGCCGGTGATGTTGGTGTTTTTCACGCCACCGAAGCTGCTGCGAGTCAGTTCGATACGCTCTTTCAGCTCTTCCTGCGTGTCGGTGCCCTGAGACATCACGAACACGATTTCCGCGTTCAGCGTCTTGGCAATCTCGTAGTTCAGGGACTGGGCGAACTGGTGTTTGCGGGTCGGGACCAGGCCTTCAACCAGCACCACTTCCGCGTCCTGCGCGTTAGCGTGATAGTTGGCGATGATCTCTTCCATCAGCACGTCTTTCTGGTTGCTGGAGAGCAGAGATTCAACGTGGCTCATCTTCAGCGGTTCAGCCGCTGGCAGATTGGAGTTGGCACGCACGATAGTGGTGGTCTGGTCTGGCGCATCGCCACCGGCACGCGGCTGAGCGATTGGCTTAAAGACGCTCAGACGAACGCCTTTGCGTTCCATAGCACGGATAACGCCAAGGCTGACGCTGGTCAGGCCGACGCTGGTTCCGGTAGGGATCAGCATAATTGTACGGGACACGGTTTATCCTCTTTCGTTACCGCCGCTCGGGGCGGGATACAAAACAGCACCGCCAGCTAGGCTGGCGGTGTGGAATCAGGCAGTCAGACGGGCTGCGTCTTGTGCGATGACCAATTCTTCGTTGGTCGGGATGACCACGGCAGGGCGGGTGCCTTCTTTGTTGATGAAGCCAGACTTGCCGAAGCGGGCAGCCAGGTTACGCTCGTGATCAACTTCGAAGCCCAGCACGCCCAGTTTGCCCAGGGAGAGTTCGCGAACCATTGCCGCGTTCTCGCCGATGCCGCCGGTGAAGACGACTGCATCCAGACGGCCGTCCATCAGCGCGGTGTAGGAACCGATGTACTTCGCCAGACGGTGGCAGTAAACGTCCATTGCACGCTTAGCGTCTGCTTTGGTTTCGTAGTTGTCTTCAACATAACGGCAGTCGCTGGTGACTTCGGTCAGGCCCAGCAGGCCAGACTCTTTGGTCAGCATTTTGTTGATAGCATCAACGCTCATGCCCAGGGTGTCGTGCAGGTGGAAGATAATCGCCGGGTCGATGTCACCGGAACGGGTACCCATCACCAGACCTTCCAGCGGGGTCAGGCCCATGGAGGTATCAACACATTCGCCGTTACGGATTGCAGAAACGGAACCACCGTTGCCCAGGTGGCAGGTGATGATGTTCAGTTCGTTAACTGGCTTGTTCAGAACCTTGGCGGCTTCCTGAGTCACGAAGAAGTGGCTGGTGCCGTGCGCGCCGTAGCGACGTACGCCGTGCTCTTTGTACAGGCTGTACGGCAGGGCATACAGGTAAGATTCTTCCGGCATAGTCTGATGGAACGCGGTGTCGAAGACGGCCACGTTTTTGTCTTTCAGATTCGGGAAGGATTTCAGCGCTTCCGCGATGCCGATCAGGTGTGCCGGGTTGTGCAGCGGTGCGAAAGAGGCTGCATCTTTGATGCCCTGAATAACGGAATCGTCGATAACCACGGAGCCGGTGTACTTCTCGCCGCCGTGAACAACACGGTGACCGATAGCAGCCAGCTGAGCAGACAGTTCTGGTTTTTGTGCCAGAATAGTGTTAACGATAAAGTTAAGCGCTTCGCTGTGAGCGGCGCCTGCACCTAAAGCCGCTTCCTGTTTGCCGCCATCCATTTTCCACTTAATGCGTGCTTCAGGGAGATGGAAACATTCGGCCAAACCAGAAAGGTATTCTTCACCATTGATTGCATCGATGACTGCAAATTTCAGTGAGGAGCTACCGCAGTTCAGAACCAGTACTAACTTACTCGACATGGAAGTACCTATTAATCTTATGTGGCTAAAAAAACGTCAGTGAGTCAAAGAGCGTAGCGCAGGATGACGCTGACATTTATGATTAACATCATGCCTGATACTTTTAGCGGGCATGATGAAAGAAAATCGGGTGATACAGCATTCAGTTTTGCACAATTTTCCACCAATGGCAGAATGTGCAATAATTTGACGAACGGCGAGATCGGGTCTACGCCCATCTCAGGCCGCACAGGATACCTGATTGCCGTCTTTATTGCCAAAATGTTTTGAACGTTGTCAAACGCAGTTGTTGTTTTGCACAAATTTTTGAATTTTTATCTGTGAAGTTGAGGTAACGCCATGTCGACACCCGAGAACCGCCCGGTAAATTTTTTTAGTTCGTTCCGCCGTGGGCAGCACTATGCGAAGACGTGGCCGATGGATAAACGCCTTGCACCGGTGTTTATTGAAAACCGCGTGATCCGCGCCACGCGCCACGCTATCCGTATTATGCCGCCTGTCGCCGTTTTTACGCTTTGCTGGCAAATAGCCCTCGGTGGCCAGCTGGGCCCGGCCGTAGCCACCGCGCTATTTGCGCTTAGCCTGCCAATGCAGGGACTGTGGTGGCTTGGCAAGCGTTCCGCTACACCGCTGCCGCCCGGTATTCTGAACTGGTTCTATGAAGTGCGCGGCAAATTGCAGGAGTCCGGCCAGGCGCTGGCCCCGGTTGAAGGCAAGCCTGATTACCAGGCGTTAGCTGACACGCTTAAGCGCGCCTTCAAACAACTGGATAAAACTTTCCTTGATGATTTGTAATTAACCATCAAAAACGCATATAAAAGAGGGCATACAACCTGTAGGCCCTCTTTTTTTTCATGCGCCGCAAGCGCACAGGAGTTGAAAATGGAAATGACCAACGCTCAACGTCTGATTTTGTCGAATCAGTACAAAATGATGACCATGATGGATCCGGACAATGCCGAGCGCTATCGCCGCCTGCAAACCATCATCGAGCGCGGCTACGGCCTGCAAATGCGCGAACTTGACCGCGAATTCGGTCAGCTGACCGAAGAAACCTGCCGCGTGATCATCGACATCATGGATATGTACCACGCGCTGCACGTGTCCTGGACCAACCTTAAAGACGCCAACACCATCGACGAACGCCGCGTGACCTTCCTCGGTTTTGATGCTGCAACCGAAGCCCGCTATCTCGGCTACGTGCGCTTTATGGTCAACACCGAAGGGCGTTATACCCATTTCGATGCCGGTACTCACGGCTTCAACGCGCAGACCCCAATGTGGGAAAAATATCAGCGCATGCTGGGCGCATGGCATGCCTGCCCACGCCAGTATCACCTGAGCAGCAACGAAATTAACCAGATCATCAACGCCTGATGGAGGCCGTCGTGCAGTGCAAAGGCTTTTTATTCGATCTCGACGGCACGCTGGTGGACTCCCTGCCGGTGGTAGAACGCTCCTGGTGTCACTGGGCTGACAGACACGGTCTCAGCCACGATGAAGTCCTGAATTTTATCCACGGCAAGCAGGCTATCACCTCGCTGCGCCATTTCCTGCCGGGCAAAACGGAAGCGGAAATTCAGGCCGAGTTTAGCTGGCTGGAGAAGATTGAAGCGGAAGACATCGAGGGTATTCGCGCCTTACCGGGCGCGCAGGCGTTGCTGAATCATCTTGATGAGGCCGGTATTCCGTGGGCCATTGTCACTTCTGGCTCCATTCCGGTGGCGCATGCTCGTCACCGCGCGGCGGGGCTGGCTGCGGCGAAAGTATTCGTCACCGCAGAGCAGGTGAAACGCGGCAAACCTGAACCGGACGCTTATCTGTTAGGTGCCGAGCTGTTAGGGCTTGCGCCGCAGGATTGTGCTGTTGTGGAAGATGCCGCGGCAGGTATGCTGTCTGGCCTGGCGGCCGGGTGTCGCGTGATTGCCGTGAATGTTCCGCAGGATGCACCGCGGCTGAACGAAGCGGATTTCGTGCTGACCACGCTGGAAGCGTTGAGTGTTATTCGTCAGCCAGATGGCACCGTGGATGTTCAGCTGAAAAACTGATGGTTTGATGTGGCCCCGCTCCGGCGGGGCTTTTTTATGCCACAATTTCCCCACTCTTTTCTGACAAGGATATGTTGTGAACAGTGAACTGATTTGGGTGCTTTGCCTGCTGGCGGTGGCGGTCCTGCTCTTCGCCACCGGTAAAGTACGCATGGATGCCGTTGCGCTGCTGGTCATTGTGGCGTTCGTTCTGAGCGGCACGCTCACCTTAAGCGAAGCTTTTTCGGGCTTCAGCGATCCCAACGTTATTCTTATCGCCGCCCTGTTCATCATCGGCGACGGCCTGGTGCGCACCGGCGTTGCCACCAGTATGGGGGCGTGGCTGGTGAAGGTGGCAGGCAACAGCGAAATCAAAATGCTGGTGTTCCTGATGCTGACCGTCGCCGGGCTGGGCGCGTTTATGAGCTCTACCGGCGTGGTGGCGATTTTTATTCCTGTTGTGCTGAGTGTGTGCATGCGAATGAACATCTCACCATCGCGACTGATGATGCCCCTGAGCTTCGCCGGACTTATCAGCGGCATGATGACGATTGTCGCCACGCCGCCCAATCTGGTGATCAATAGCGAGCTTATCCGCGAAGGGCTGGACGGTTTCAGCTTCTTCAGCGTGACGCCGATTGGCATCGTCGTGCTGCTGCTCGGCATCGTCTATATGCTGCTGATGCGCTTTATGCTGCCCGGTGATGAGAGTGAATCCAGGCCCGATAAGCGTCGCACCTTTCGCGATCTTATCAAGGAGTATCGTCTCAATGGCCGGGCGCGCCGTCTGGCGATTCGTCCCGGTTCGCCGCTGGTGGGGCAGCGCCTGGATGACCTGAAACTGCGTGAGCGCTATGGGGCGAACGTTATCGGCGTGGAGCGCTGGCGGCGCTTTCGTCGGGTGATTGTCAACGTCAACGGCGTGTCTGAATTCCATGCCCGTGACGTATTGTTGATCGATATGTCTGCGGCAGACGTGGATCTACGTCAGTTTTGCAGCGAGCAGCTGCTGGAGCCGATGGTACTGCGCGGTGAGTATTTTTCCGATCAGGCGCTGGACGTGGGGATGGCAGAAGTTTCGCTGATCCCGGATTCTGAACTGACCGGCAAAACGGTGCGCGAAATGGAGTTTCGTACCCGCTTTGGGCTGAATGTGGTTGGCCTGAAGCGCGGTGGCAAGGCCGTCGAAGGGGCCGTTGTCGATGATGCTGTCGAGCTGGGTGACATTCTGCTGGTGGTGGGGAACTGGAAGCAGATAGCGCTGCTCTCGCAGGGCGGGCGCGACTTTGTGGTTCACAATATGCCCATTGAGGTGAACGATGCTTCACCGGCGCACAGCCAGGCCCCGCATGCGGTGTTCTGCCTGGTGCTGATGGTTGCTTTGATGCTGACCGATGAGATCCCCAACCCGATCGCGGCAATCATTGCCTGCTTGCTGATGGGTAAATTCCGCTGTATTAACGCTGAAAGTGCCTACAAAGCCATTCACTGGCCGAGCATTATCCTTATCGTGGGGATGATGCCGTTTGCCCTGGCGTTACAAAAAACGGGCGGCGTTGATCTGGTGGTGAAAGGGCTGATGGAAATTGGCGGTGGGCAGGGGCCGTATCTGATGCTGATCTGCCTGTTCGTGATGTGTGCGACGATTGGCCTGTTTATCTCCAATACTGCCACGGCGGTGCTGATGGCGCCGATAGCGCTGGCGGCGGCAAGATCAATGGACGTCTCGCCTTACCCGTTCGCCATGATGGTGGCGATGGCGGCGTCAGCGGCCTTTATGACGCCCGTCTCTTCGCCGGTTAATACGCTGGTGCTGGGGCCGGGAAAATATGCATTCAGTGACTTTGTGAAGATTGGCGTGCCGTTCACTCTGCTGGTGATGGTGGTGTGTGTGATTCTGATCCCGGTACTGTTCCCGTTTTAACAGCCCCGGTGGGAAGGTTTTTAGCGTTGCGCCCTCTCCATGTGGGAGAGGGCATCATGCTGCACGATATTATAGCGGCGAGTCCTGGCTTATCTCATCGAGCGAAAGCTGGAAGCTCGGCACAAACACCCGCATGAAATAGTCCATCTCTTCACTCCGGCGGGAGTCCAGCGTCTTCTCCAGACGGCTCTTCGCCAGCAGAAACTCGTTGTTGCCCGCGGAGAGCTCCTCCAGACATTTCAGGTAGGCACAGAGCGCGTCGGCCTGTTTTACGATGGCCTTCTCTTCATCGCTGGTGTGATGTTCATCGATCAGGGGTTCGAAGATATCCCGAAGCTCCTCTGGCACCATATCGACAAGCTTTTGCTGTGCGATCTTCTCGATCGCTTTGTATTCCTGCGCAATCTGGGAGTTGAAGTATTTTACGGGCGTCGGCAGATCGCCGGTCAGCACTTCGGAGGCGTCATGATACAACGCCAGCAAAGCAATGCGCTCAGCGTTCACGTTGCCGTTGAATTTGCGATTCTTGATAGCCGCCAGCGCGTGGGCAACCATCGCAACCTGCAAACTGTGCTCGGAGACGTTTTCGGTGCGCACGTTGCGCATCAGTGGCCAGCGGTTAATTAGCTTCAGGCGGGAGAGGTGGGCAAAGAAGTGACTCTGGCTCATGGGATTCCTTGAGGCGTGACAGCAGGTTACCCATTGTGCGCTGAGTTGACCGCCAGATGCAAACCCGGCGGTCAACGCTTTTACAACTGGTGGTAGCCCGAAAGGAAGCGACCAAAGCGGTTGATCGACATTTCCAGATCGTCCATGCGAGGAAGGGTCACGATGCGCACGTGATCCGGCCACGGCCAGTTAAAGGCAGAGCCCTGAACCAGCAGCACTTTCTCTTGTAACAGGAAATCGAGCACCATCTTCTGGTCGTCGTGAATATTGAAGCGTTTAGCGTCAATTTTCGGGAACATATAGAGCGCGCCGTTAGGCTTCACGCAGCTGACGCCTGGGATCTCATTGATAAGCTCCCATGCACGGTTGCGCTGCTCGTAAAGACGGCCGCCAGGAACGATAAATTCGCTAATGCTCTGATAACCGCCAAGTGCGGTTTGAATGGCGTGCTGAGCAGGAACGTTGGCGCACAGGCGCATCGAGGCAAGCATTTCCAGCCCTTCGATATAGCCTTTGGCGTGTTTCTTCGGCCCGTTCAGGACCATCCAGCCCTGGCGGAAACCCGCTACGCGGTAGGTTTTCGACAGGCCGTTAAAGGTCACGGTCAGCAGATCGGGTGCTAGCGCTGCGATGGAATGGTGCTGCGCCTCGTCGTACAGAATTTTGTCGTAGATCTCGTCAGCAAAGATGATCAGGTTATGCTGACGGGCGATCTCCACGATCTCCAGCAGCAGCTCTTTAGAGTACACGGCGCCGGTCGGGTTGTTCGGGTTGATAATCACGATGCCACGGGTGCGCGGCGTGATTTTGCTGCGAATGTCATCGAGATCAGGGAACCAGCCTGCGGATTCATCGCAAAGATAATGCACGGCTTTGCCGCTTGAGAGCGAAACCGCCGCCGTCCAAAGCGGGTAGTCTGGCGCTGGCACGAGCATTTCGTCACCGCTGTTGAGCAGAGCCTGCATCGCCTGAACGATAAGTTCAGACACGCCGTTGCCGATGTAGATGTCTTCCACGGTCACGTCGCGCATGTCGCGAGCCTGATAGTGCTGCATGATGGCTTTGCGCGCGGAATACAGACCTTTAGAATCACAGTAGCCCTGCGCTGTTGGCAGGTTGCGGATCACATCGACAAGGATTTCGTCCGGGGCCTCAAAGCCAAAAGGGGCAGGGTTGCCAATATTTAGCTTAAGAACCTTGTTGCCTTCTTCTTCAAGACGTTTGGCTTCTTTAAGTACCGGGCCGCGGATGTCATAACAGACATTATCTAATTTGCTGGATTTTTCGATGGGGGACATGAATCTTGACCTTTTCGCTAGTTTCGCCACTCCCTGCCGTGGAAGTCAGCACCGAATAAGGTACTCCCCATCACCGCTATTTTGAAGTGTTGGCAGGACAATATTTTGTATAGCAGGCAATAGTGACCTGATTTGTTCGTCTGTGGTTTCGCTTTTTATGGTGTCTGAATCACCAGGTAATGAAGGTGAAGTGGTGATTAATGTTGTCATTTCATCTTGTGTGTGAATTATTGACTGAATTCACTGGGGCGGCCGACAACTCTTCTGCTTGCCGGGAAACGTTGGGATGCGACGTTTCGGTTATCCCGCACTCTGGTTTTGCAAAGTGAGGAATAGAGTCTACTACTTTACTCTGTGAATATATTGTTAAGTTTTGTTAATGAAAGAATATTTAATCAATTAATTATATTTCATTAATTGCAAACTTATCTCCTCGGATTGTTAATTTATTCCTTAATGGAGGGTTCAGTTTATAAATTTATGTAATATTAACCCTAATAATACTTATAAATATAATGGTTTTGCGGTAGGATACCAGGGTCCGCTAACTCAGATTATCGCCTTTTTGGTGATGTTTTGGCTCGGGTGTTAATGTAAGTTAGTGATAATGCATGTGTTTTTGTCTTAACTGGTGCGTTTGCGCTTTTTGGTGCCTTTGTTGGGTTTTCTTAAACAGCTTTGCGTAAAAGTAACGTTTTTTTTTGAATAATCTCACATAAAAGTGCCAGAAATAATTATTTCGTTACCCGGTTGTAAGCAAAAATATAGCTTTGAGTCTGCTCTTTGAGACAGTGGCAGACAATTATAATGCAATAACGCTCATTCAGGTATTCATCCAGTTCGCCGGGCCGGAGGATGTGAGTCAAATGGAATTGTCTGAGCTTTAGAGCACAGCATCAACCAGCCAGGTCAGCACAAGCAACCTGTAAGTGAAGAATAATGATTAACGCAAATCGTCCGATACTGAATCTCGATCTCGATCTGCTTAGAACTTTTGTCGCGGTCGCCGATCTGAACACCTTTGCAGCGGCAGCAGCTGCCGTTTGCCGTACTCAGTCAGCCGTCAGCCAGCAAATGCAGCGCCTTGAGCAGCTGGTCGGCAAAGAGTTGTTTGCTCGTCATGGCAGAAATAAGTTGCTCACTGAACATGGCATTCAACTGCTGGGCTATGCCCGCAAAATTCTGCGCTTCAACGATGAGGCGTGTACGTCGCTAATGTTTAGCTCGTTGCAGGGGCAGCTGACTATCGGATCATCTGATGAATCTGCCGATACAATATTGCCGTTCCTGCTCAACCGCATCAGCTCGGTTTACCCGAAGCTGGCGCTGGATGTGCGCGTGAAGCGCCATGGTGAAGTGGGGGCGATGCTACAGGCGAATGAAGTCGATTTAGTACTGACCACGCATCGTCTGACGCAGTTTGATTCGATCTCTTTGCGCACGTCACCGACGCTCTGGTATTGCGCCGCCGATTACATTCTGCCGCCGGGCGAAGCTGTTCCACTGGTGCTGCTGGACGATCCAAGTCCTTTCCGCGATATGATTATTGATAAGTTAAACGCTGCGCGCATTCCGTGGCGGCTGGCTTATGTTGCGTCTACACTTTCTGCCGTAAGGGCAGCGGTGAAAGCCGGGTTAGGGGTGACTGCACGCCCGGTAGAAATGATGAGCCCGGAATTGCGCGTGCTGGGCAGAAGTGACGGATTACCGCAGCTTCCGGATACCGAGTATCTGTTGAGCTGTAAAAAACAGGCTCAAAATGAGCTGGTGCAGGCGATTTTCCAGTCGCTGGATAACGATAATAATCCCTGGTATCAGTACGGTGCGTATACCTCGGAAGGGGGAGATGATACCCTTATCGCCGAAAGGGATTTAGAGTAACGCGCCCGCCGCTTTCTGGTAACAATTTGTAAGTGCAAAAAATGGCTGCTGACGCATAAATTGTGTTCAGTGGCCTTTTTTTTGGATAAAGCGTCATCAGTGCTGCGGCGCTTTTATTTTTTGTCATTGTTTTTCAGGTTGTTAGTTTCTGGTGGCAGAATTTCATCAAACTTCAGGCAGCCAACTTCCAGCTTCCTGCTAATGTTAAAAAAACGGCTGTATTGTTGCTGTTTTTTTGTATGAATTAACAAAAGCGTGTCTCAGATCAAGAAAATACTCCCCATTGGGGGGAGGAATCGCCGTCAATTCCTGTCAAAATAGAAGGGTAATTGGTGTTTAAGCCTCAGACGGACACGATTCACCAGCCGTAAATTCTGGCAGCCATTTCACCCTGAAAAGGCTAAAGGGCATTTAATGTTAATGAAACGTGTTCGGTGTAAACTAATGTGAGGAAACTTTTGTTAAAGTTGACAAAAGGTTATAGAAAGGAGTAAAAAACCACATCTTTTAGCAGTTTTAGCCCATTAGTGGCACATTTTTTGTGGTTTTTTAATTCCTCCCCATGAATCATGTGGCGTTCATCTGCCAGCCAGAGCAGAGTTTCAGCGCTACTTATTTTGGTTAAGCAATGCGTATGTCAACATCCACTGAAGTCATCGCTCATCACTGGGCATTCGCTATATTTCTCATCATTGCCATTGGCCTCTGCTGTCTGATGCTGATTGGCGGTTGGTATCTCGGCGGCCGCGCACGCGCACGTAGCAAGAACACCCCGTTTGAGTCGGGTATCGACTCTGTGGGCTCCGCTCGCTTACGTCTCTCGGCGAAGTTCTACCTGGTCGCCATGTTCTTCGTCATCTTCGACGTGGAAGCCCTCTACCTTTACGCATGGTCTACCTCAATTCGCGAAAGCGGCTGGGTCGGCTTTGTGGAAGCCGCAATTTTCATTTTAGTGTTACTGGCAGGTTTGGTTTACCTCGTCCGTATCGGCGCACTGGACTGGACGCCTTCACGCTCCCGTCGCACGCTGGTTAATCCGGAAACTGACAGTTCTGCTAATCGTCATACGCAGTAAAAGCGAGGCAATAAGATGGATTATACGCTCACCCGCATAGATCCCAACGGTGAGAACGACCGTTACCCCCTGCAAAAACAGGAGATCGTAACCGACCCTCTTGAGCAGGAAGTGAACAAAAGCGTGTACATGGGCAAGCTCGAGAACGCCCTGCACGACATGGTCAACTGGGGCCGCAAGAACTCAATCTGGCCTTACAACTTCGGCCTTTCCTGCTGCTACGTTGAAATGGTGACGTCATTCACTGCGGTGCATGACGTTGCGCGTTTTGGGGCAGAAGTACTGCGTGCTTCTCCACGTCAGGCTGACCTGATGGTGGTAGCCGGTACCTGTTTCACCAAAATGGCCCCGGTTATTCAGCGTCTTTACGATCAGATGCTGGAGCCAAAATGGGTTATCTCCATGGGGGCTTGTGCAAACTCCGGCGGCATGTACGACATTTATTCTGTTGTGCAGGGCGTGGATAAGTTTATCCCGGTCGATGTGTACATTCCTGGCTGCCCACCGCGTCCGGAAGCCTACATGCAGGCGCTGATGCTGCTGCAGGAGTCCATCGGTAAAGAGCGTCGTCCGCTCTCCTGGGTGGTTGGCGATCAGGGCGTATACCGCGCCAATATGCAATCTGAACGCGAGCGTAAACGCGGCGAACGTATTGCTGTGACGAATCTTCGTACACCTGACGAGATTTAATTTTGCGCCTGTGGGCCGTGAAAAGTCTCCGCATATCAAAACTATAGCGCGGAGCCACGCCCGACAGTCACCACGGACCTTTTGCAATGGTGAACAATATGACCGATTTAACCGCGCATGAAGCTGCCGCCTGGCAGACCCGGGATCATCTCGATGACCCGGTGATTGGCGAACTGCGCAACCGTTTTGGGCCGGATGCCTTTACCGTTCAGCCAACCCGCACCGGGGTACCCGTCGTTTGGGTTAAGCGTGAACAGTTACTGGAAGTGGTCGATTTCCTCAAGAAATTGCCAAAACCTTACGTCATGCTGTTTGATTTACACGGCATGGACGAGCGTCTGCGCACACACCGTGACGGGTTACCCGCCGCGGATTTTTCCGTTTTCTACCATCTGATTTCTATCGACCGCAACCGCGACATCATGCTCAAGGTGGCGCTGTCTGAGAACGATCTGAATGTGCCAACGGTGACCAAACTCTTCCCGAACGCCAACTGGTATGAGCGTGAAACCTGGGAGATGTTTGGAATCAACATCCAGGGCCACCCGAACCTGCGTCGCATCATGATGCCGGACACCTGGGAAGGCCACCCGCTGCGTAAAGACTACCCGGCGCGCGCCACCGAATTCGACCCGTTTGAGCTGACCAAAGCCAAACAGGATCTGGAGATGGAAGCGCTGACCTTTAAGCCTGAAGAGTGGGGCATGAAGCGCAGCACCGAAAACGAGGACTTCATGTTCCTCAACCTCGGTCCGAACCACCCGTCTGCGCACGGTGCATTCCGTATCATCCTTCAGCTGGATGGCGAAGAGATTGTCGACTGCGTCCCGGATATCGGCTACCACCACCGTGGCGCCGAGAAAATGGGCGAACGTCAGTCCTGGCACAGCTACATTCCGTACACCGACCGTATCGAATACCTCGGCGGCTGCGTGAACGAAATGCCTTACGTGCTGGCCGTTGAAAAGCTGGCGGGCATCAAGGTGCCTGAGCGCGTGGACGTCATCCGCGTCATGCTCTCCGAGCTGTTCCGTATTAACAGTCACCTGCTGTACATTTCCACGTTCATTCAGGACGTCGGTGCGATGACGCCGGTGTTCTTTGCGTTTACCGATCGCCAGAAAATCTACGATCTGGTGGAAGCGATCACTGGTTTCCGTATGCACCCGGCGTGGTTCCGCATCGGCGGTGTCGCGCACGACCTGCCGCGTGGCTGGGATCGACTGCTGCGTGAATTCCTCGAGTGGATGCCGAAGCGCCTCGATTCTTACGAGAAAGCCGCGCTGCGCAACACCATTCTGAAAGGCCGTTCTCAGGGCGTTGCCGCTTACACCGCGAAAGAAGCGCTGGAGTGGGGCACCACCGGTGCTGGTCTGCGCGCCACCGGGATCGACTTCGACGTGCGTAAGGCGCGTCCGTACTCTGGATATGAAAACTTCGACTTCGAAATCCCGGTTGGCGGCGGCGTGTCCGACTGCTACACCCGCGTGATGCTGAAAGTCGAAGAGCTGCGTCAGAGCCTGCGTATTCTTCGCCAGTGTCTGGACAACATGCCGGAAGGCCCGTTCAAGGCGGATCACCCGCTGACGACGCCGCCACCGAAAGAGCGCACGCTGCAGCATATCGAAACCCTGATCACTCACTTCCTGCAGGTTTCCTGGGGCCCGGTTATGCCGGCCAACGAATCCTTCCAGATGATTGAGGCGACCAAGGGCATCAACAGCTACTACCTGACCAGCGACGGCAGCACCATGAGCTACCGCACCCGTATCCGTACGCCGAGCTATGCGCACCTGCAGCAGATCCCGGCGGCGATTCGCGGCAGCCTGGTATCAGACCTTATCGTCTATCTGGGTAGTATTGATTTTGTTATGTCAGATGTGGACCGCTAATTATGCACGAGAATCAACAACCACAAACCGAGGCTTTTGAGCTGAGTGCGGCCGAGCGTGACGCGATTGAGCACGAAAAGCATCACTATGAAGACCCGCGTGCGGCGTCCATTGAAGCGCTGAAAATCGTTCAGAAGCAGCGCGGCTGGGTGCCGGACGGCGCGATCTACGCGATCGCCGACGTGCTGGGTATTCCGGCAAGCGACGTTGAAGGCGTGGCCACGTTCTACAGCCAGATATTCCGCCAGCCAGTGGGCCGTCACGTCATTCGCTACTGCGACAGCGTGGTGTGTCACATCACTGGCTATCAGGGCATCCAGGCAGCGCTTGAGCAGAAGCTCGACATCAAGCCAGGCCAGACGACCTTTGACGGGCGTTTCACCCTGCTGCCAACCTGCTGTCTGGGCAACTGCGACAAGGGGCCGAACATGATGATTGATGAGGACACTCACAGCCATCTGACGCCGGAGGCAATCCCTGAGCTGCTGGAGCGTTACAAATGAAAACTGTGACCATGACGCCTGAAACGCATCCGCTGACGTGGCGCCTGCGTGAAGACAAGCAGCCGGTCTGGCTCGAAGAGTATCAGAGCAAAAACGGCTATGCGGGCGCGCGTAAAGCGCTGTCCGGTATGGCTCCGGACGACATCGTCAACGCGGTAAAAGACGCAGGCCTGAAAGGGCGCGGCGGTGCAGGCTTCTCCACTGGTCTGAAGTGGAGCCTGATGCCGAAAGACGAGTCCATGAACATCCGTTACCTGCTGTGTAACGCCGATGAAATGGAGCCGGGCACCTATAAAGACCGCCTGCTGATGGAGCAGCTGCCGCACCTGCTGGTGGAAGGCATGCTGATCTCCGCGTTTGCGCTGAAAGCCTACCGTGGCTACATCTTCCTGCGTGGCGAATACATCGAAGCCGCCGTGCATCTGCGCCGGGCGATTGCCGAAGCGACAGAAGCCGGTCTGCTGGGCAAAAACATCCTCGGCACTGGCTTTGATTTCGAACTGTTTGTGCACACCGGCGCAGGCCGTTACATCTGTGGGGAAGAAACCGCACTGATTAACTCCCTCGAAGGTCGCCGCGCAAACCCGCGTTCCAAGCCGCCATTCCCGGCAAGTTCCGGCGTGTGGGGCAAGCCGACCTGCGTGAACAACGTAGAAACCCTGTGCAACGTCCCGGCCATCCTCGCTAACGGCGTGGAGTGGTACCAGAACATCTCGAAAAGCAAAGATGCGGGCACCAAGCTGATGGGCTTCTCCGGGCGCGTGAAAAACCCGGGTCTGTGGGAGCTGCCATTCGGCACCACCGCACGTGAAATCCTCGAAGATTACGCGGGCGGCATGCGCGATGGCCTGAAATTCAAAGCCTGGCAGCCGGGCGGGGCAGGGACTGACTTCCTGACCGAAGCGCACCTCGATTTACCGATGGAGTTCGAAAGCATTGGTAAAGCAGGCAGCCGTCTCGGTACTGCGTTAGCGATGGCCGTTGACCACGAAATTGGCATGGTTGGCCTTGTGCGTAACCTCGAAGAGTTCTTCGCCCGCGAGTCCTGCGGCTGGTGTACTCCTTGCCGTGACGGCCTGCCGTGGAGCGTGAAGATTCTGCGTGCCCTTGAGCGTGGCGAAGGCCAGCCGGGTGATATCGAGACACTTGAGCAACTGTGTCGATTCCTCGGGCCGGGCAAGACCTTCTGTGCGCATGCGCCAGGTGCGGTCGAGCCGCTGCAGAGCGCGATTAAATATTTCCGCGACGAATTCGAAGCCGGCATCAAGCAGCAGTTCAGCAACACCCATCTGATTAATGGGATCCAGCCGAACCTGCTGAAGACGCGCTGGTAACAGCCTAAGAATTTTGATTAACGCCCGGTTTCGATCGGGCCAACTGGAAGCACGCTAATGGCTACGATTCATGTAGACGGCAAAGAATACGAGGTCAACGGAGCGGACAACCTGTTACAGGCTTGTCTCTCTCACGGCCTTGATATTCCTTATTTTTGCTGGCATCCGGCGCTGGGAAGCGTTGGCGCCTGCCGCCAGTGTGCGGTGAAGCAATATCAAAACGCGGAAGACACGCGTGGCCGCCTGGTGATGTCCTGTATGACTCCGGCATCCGACGGCACCTTTATCTCTATCGACGACGAAGAAGCAAAACAGTTCCGCGAAAGCGTGGTGGAGTGGCTGATGACCAACCACCCGCACGACTGTCCGGTTTGTGAAGAGGGCGGTAACTGCCACCTTCAGGATATGACCGTGATGACCGGTCACAGCTTCCGTCGCTACCGTTTCACCAAGCGTACGCACCGCAACCAGGACCTGGGGCCGTTCATCTCTCACGAAATGAACCGCTGCATCGCCTGCTACCGCTGTGTTCGCTATTACAAAGATTATGCTGACGGTGGCGATCTGGGCGTGTACGGCGCGCACGACAACGTCTACTTCGGTCGTCCGGAAGACGGTACGCTGGAAAGCGAATTTTCCGGCAACCTCGTTGAAATCTGCCCGACCGGCGTTTTCACCGACAAAACCCACTCCGAGCGCTACAACCGTAAATGGGACATGCAGTTTGCACCAAGCATCTGCCAGCAGTGTTCCCTCGGCTGTAACACCAGCCCGGGCGAGCGCTACGGTGAACTGCGTCGTATCGAAAACCGTTACAACGGCACCGTGAACCACTACTTCCTCTGCGACCGTGGTCGTTTCGGTTACGGCTACGTGAACCTGAAAGACCGTCCGCGTCAGCCGGTTCAGCGTCGCGGTGACGACTTCATTACCCTGAACGCCGAGCAGGCGATGCAGGGTGCCGCAGATATTCTGCGTCAGTCGAAAAAAGTGATTGGCATCGGCTCCCCGCGTGCAAGCGTAGAGAGCAACTTCGCGCTGCGTGAACTGGTTGGGGAAGATAACTTCTACACCGGTATCGCCCAGGGTGAACAGGAACGTCTGCAGCTGGCACTGAAAGTGCTGCGCGAAGGCGGCATCCACACCCCTGCGCTGCGCGACATCGAATCTTATGATGCGGTGCTGGTGCTGGGTGAAGACATCACCCAGACCGGTGCCCGCGTTGCCCTGGCGGTTCGCCAGGCGGTGAAAGGTAAAGCGCGTGAAATGGCGGCGGCCCAGAAAGTGGCTGACTGGCAGATTGCGGCAATCCTCAACATCGGTCAGCGCGCTAAGCATCCGTTGTTCGTGACTAACGTCGATAATACTCGTCTGGATGACATCGCCGCGTGGACCTACTGCGCGCCGGTAGAAGACCAGGCGCGTTTAGGCTTCGCTATCGCCCACGCGCTGGATAACAGTGCGCCAGCGGTAGAAGGCCTGAGCAACGACTTGAAAGGCAAAATTGACGTTATCGTGCAGGCGCTGGCCGGTGCGAAAAAGCCGCTGATTATCTCCGGGACTAACTCCGGCAGCGCGGAAGTCATTCAGGCTGCGGCAAACGTCGCCAAAGCGCTGAAAGGCCGTGGCGCAGACGTCGGCGTGACCATGATTGCCCGTGCAGTGAACAGCGTAGGCCTTGGCCTGATTGGTGGCGGTTCACTGGAAGACGCGCTGAGCGAGCTGGAATCCGGCTCTGCGGATGCCGTTGTGGTGCTGGAAAACGATCTCCATCGTCATGCATCAGCTTCTCGCGTAGATGCTGCGCTCTCTAAAGCACCGCTGGTGATGGTTATCGACCATCAGCGCACCGCGATTATGGACAAGGCCCATCTGGTGCTGTCCGCGGCGAGCTTTGCTGAAAGCGACGGGACGGTCATCAACAACGAAGGCCGCGCCCAGCGCTTCTTCCAGGTTTATGACCCGGCTTACTACGACAGCAACACCGTGATGCTGGAAAGCTGGCGCTGGCTGCACTCGCTGCACAGCACCGTGCAGAGCCGTGAAGTGGACTGGACGCTGCTCGATCACGTGATCGACGCAGCTGTGGCAAAACTGCCGCAGCTGGCTGGCATCAAAGATGCTGCGCCTGATGCATCATTCCGTATTCGTGGTCAGAAACTGGCGCGTGAACCGCACCGCTACAGTGGTCGTACCGCAATGCGGGCGAACATCAGCGTGCACGAACCGCGTCAGCCGCAGGATAAAGACACCATGTTCGCCTTCTCTATGGAAGGGAACAACAGCCCGCTGGCCGAGCGTTCGCAGATTCCATTTGCCTGGGCTCCGGGCTGGAACTCCCCGCAGGCATGGAACAAGTTCCAGGCCGAAGTGGGTGGCAAACTGCGTCATGGCGATCCGGGCGTGCGCCTGATTGAAGCGTCTGAAAACGGTCTGGATTACTTCGGCACCGTTCCGGCAGGCTTCGAAGCGCAGGAAGGTCAGTGGCGTGTGGCACCGTGCTATCACCTGTTCGGCAGTGATGAAATGTCGCAGCGTTCGCCGGTGTTCCAGCAGCGTATGCCTGAGCCTTACATCAAGCTCAACCCGGCAGATGCCGCGAAGCTTGGCGTCAACGCGGGCGCGAAGATTGCCTTCAGCTACGACGGTCAGACCGTTACGCTGCCACTGCAGCTTTCCGAAGGGCTGTCAGCGGGGCAGGTCGGTCTGCCAATGGGTATGCCAGGTATTGCGCCAGTGCTGGCGGGTGCGCGTATTGATAATCTGCAGGAGGCGAAAGCATGAGTTGGTTAACACCGGATGTTATCGACATTCTGTTAAGCATCCTGAAAGCGGTTGTCATCCTGCTGGTGGTGGTCACCTGCGGGGCGTTCATGAGCTTTGGTGAACGTCGTCTGCTCGGTCTGTTCCAGAACCGTTACGGACCGAACCGCGTAGGCTGGGGCGGCTCGCTCCAGCTGGTCGCGGACATGATCAAGATGTTCTTCAAAGAGGACTGGGTGCCGAAATTTACCGACAAGGTGATCTTCACCCTGGCACCGGTTATCGCGTTCACCTCTTTGCTGCTGTCGTTTGCCATCGTCCCGGTCAGCCCGACCTGGGTGGTCGCCGACCTCAACATCGGCATTCTGTTCTTCCTGATGATGGCAGGCCTGGCGGTTTACGCCGTGCTGTTCGCGGGTTGGTCGAGTAACAACAAATACTCGCTGCTCGGTGCGATGCGTGCTTCTGCGCAGACCCTGAGCTACGAAGTGTTCCTCGGCCTGTCGCTGATGGGCGTTGTCGCGCAGGCAGGCTCCTTCAACATGACCGATATCGTCAATAACCAGGCGCACCTGTGGAACGTGATTCCACAGTTCTTCGGCTTCATTACTTTCGCCATCGCGGGCGTAGCGGTGTGTCACCGTCACCCGTTTGACCAGCCGGAAGCGGAGCAGGAACTGGCGGATGGTTACCACATTGAATACTCCGGCATGAAGTTCGGTCTGTTCTTCGTGGGCGAATATATCGGTATCGTCACCGTTTCAGCGCTGATTGTGACGCTGTTCTTCGGTGGCTGGCAGGGTCCGTTCTTACCGCCATTCATCTGGTTCGCGATCAAAACCGCGTTCTTTATGATGATGTTCATTTTGATCCGTGCTGCATTGCCTCGTCCGCGTTATGACCAGGTGATGTCCTTCGGCTGGAAAGTGTGCCTGCCGCTGACGCTGATCAACTTGCTGGTAACGGCGGCTGTCATTCTCTGGCAGCAGCCATAAGGGGCGAATAGACCATGACTTTAAAAGAATTATTAGTGGGCTTCGGCACCCAGGTTCGCAGTATCTGGATGATCGGGATGCACGCTTTCGCCAAGCGCGAAACGCAGATGTATCCGGAAGAGCCGGTTTACCTGCCGCCGCGCTACCGTGGCCGCATCGTGCTGACGCGCGATCCGGACGGCGAAGAGCGCTGCGTAGCCTGTAACCTGTGCGCCGTTGCCTGTCCGGTTGGCTGTATCTCTCTGCAAAAAGCAGAAACCAAAGATGGCCGCTGGTATCCAGAGTTTTTCCGCATTAACTTCTCACGCTGCATTTTCTGCGGCCTGTGTGAAGAAGCGTGCCCGACCACGGCGATTCAGTTGACCCCGGACTTCGAACTGGGCGAATACAAGCGTCAGGACCTGGTGTACGAGAAAGAGGATCTGCTGATTTCCGGTCCGGGCAAATACCCGGAATATAACTTCTACCGGATGGCGGGTATGGCAATCGACGGCAAAGATAAGGGCGAAGCAGAGAACGAAGCCAAGCCTATCGACGTCAAGAGCCTGTTACCGTAAGGAGAGGGGCAATGGAATTCGCATTTTACATATGTGGCCTCGTCGCCATCCTGGCAACGTTAAGGGTCATCACGCACACCAACCCGGTGCATGCGCTGCTGTACCTGATCATCTCCCTGCTGGCGATCGCCGGGGTGTTCTTCTCGCTCGGCGCGTACTTCGCCGGGGCGCTGGAGATCATCGTGTACGCCGGGGCGATCATGGTGCTGTTCGTGTTCGTGGTGATGATGCTGAACCTGGGCGGAGCCGAAATCGAACAGGAACGTCAGTGGCTGAAGCCGCAGGTCTGGATTGGGCCTGGCGTGCTGTCGGTTATCCTGCTGGCGGTGATTGTTTACGGTATCCTGGGCGTGAGCGACCAGGGCATTGACGGCAACGCCATCAGCGCGAAGGAAGTGGGTATTGCGCTGTTCGGTCCGTACGTACTGGCGGTGGAACTGGCTTCCATGCTGCTGCTGGCGGGCCTGGTTGTGGCCTTCCACATCGGTCGTGAAGACCGCGTGGGTGAAGTCATAAGCAACCGTCCGAACGACAGCAAAAGAAAACCGGAGGAGCACGCATGATCCCCTTAACACATGGACTGATCCTCGCGGCGATCCTCTTCGTTCTCGGGCTGACCGGTCTGGTTATCCGCCGCAATCTGCTGTTTATGCTGATCGGGCTGGAAATCATGATTAACGCCGCCGCGCTGGCCTTTGTGGTCGCCGGCAGCTACTGGGGCCAGACCGACGGTCAGGTGATGTATATCCTCGCTATCAGCCTCGCGGCTGCGGAGGCGAGTATTGGCCTGGCGCTGCTGCTGCAGCTCCACCGTCGCCGCCAGAACCTGAACATCGATTCAGTAAGTGAGTTGCGTGGATGAACATGCTTGCCTTAACCGTCATTTTGCCATTGATTGGCTTCCTGCTGCTCGCCTTCTCCCGCGGGCGCTGGTCTGAGAATCTCTCTGCCACCATCGGTATGGGCTCCGTGGGCCTGGCCGCGCTGACCACCGTTTTCGTTGGCGTGGATTTCTTCGCCAACGGCAAACAGGCCGTCAGCGTGCCGCTGTGGAACTGGATGTCCGTTGGTGATTTCAACATCGGCTTCAACCTGGTGCTGGACGGCCTGTCGCTGACCATGCTCTCCGTGGTCACCGGCGTTGGCTTCCTGATCCACATGTTCGCCTCCTGGTACATGCGTGGGGAAGAGGGCTACTCGCGCTTCTTCGCCTACACCAACCTGTTCATCGCGAGCATGGTGGTGCTGGTACTGGCAGACAACCTGCTGCTGATGTACCTGGGCTGGGAAGGCGTGGGCCTCTGCTCCTATCTGCTGATCGGTTTCTATTACACCGATCCGAAGAATGGCGCTGCGGCAATGAAAGCCTTCGTGGTAACCCGCGTGGGTGATGTGTTCCTCGCCTTCGCACTGTTCATCCTCTACAACGAACTGGGCACCCTGAACTTCCGCGAAATGGTGGAACTGGCACCTCAGCACTTCGAAGCGGGCAACAACATGTTGACCTGGGCGACGCTGATGCTGCTGGGTGGTGCGGTCGGTAAATCCGCGCAGCTGCCGTTGCAGACGTGGCTTGCAGACGCAATGGCTGGCCCAACGCCAGTTTCTGCGCTGATCCACGCCGCAACCATGGTGACCGCGGGCGTCTACCTGATTGCCCGTACCCACGGTCTGTTCCTGATGACCCCGGAAATTCTGCACCTCGTCGGTATCGTTGGCGCGGTAACTCTGGTGCTGGCAGGCTTTGCCGCGCTGGTGCAGACGGACATCAAACGCGTTCTCGCATACTCCACCATGAGCCAGATTGGCTACATGTTCCTGGCGCTCGGCGTACAGGCGTGGGATGCGGCGATTTTCCACCTGATGACCCACGCGTTCTTCAAAGCGCTGCTGTTCCTCTCGTCCGGTTCGGTGATCCTTGCCTGCCACCACGAGCAGAACATCTTCAAAATGGGCGGCCTGCGTAAGTCGATTCCGCTGGTGTATGTCTGCTTCCTGGTTGGTGGTGCTGCGCTGTCCGCGCTGCCGCTGATTACCGCAGGCTTCTTCAGTAAGGATGAGATCCTGGCAGGGGCGATGGCCAACGGTCATATCAACCTGATGATCGCCGGTCTGGTGGGGGCGTTCATGACGTCGCTCTATACCTTCCGCATGATCTTTATCGTGTTCCACGGCAAAGAGCAGATCCACGCGCACGCAGGGAAGGGGATTACCCACCACCTGCCGCTTATCGTGCTGCTCGTTCTGTCCACCTTCGTTGGCGCAATGATTGTTCCGCCACTGCAGGGTGTGCTGCCGCAGACAACTGAACTGGAACACAGCCACGTCCTGACCCTGGAAATCACTTCCGGCGTTGTGGCGATTGCCGGCATCCTGATTGCCGCCTGGCTGTGGCTGGGTAAACGTACGCTTGTCACCGCGATTGCCAACAGTGCGCCGGGCCGTCTGCTCGGCACCCTGTGGTACAACGCCTGGGGCTTCGACTGGCTGTACGATAACATTTTCGTCAAACCGTTCCTGGGCGTTGCGTGGCTACTGAAACGCGATCCGCTGAACAGTCTGATGAATCTCCCGGCCATTCTTTCCCGCTTCGCAGGCAAAGGTCTGCTGGTGAGCGAGAACGGTTACCTGCGCTGGTATGTGGCATCCATGAGCATTGGCGCGGTGGTTGTTCTCGCGCTGCTGATGGTTTTGCGTTGAGTTGACAGAAAAGGAATATAGATCGCCATGTTATTACCCTGGCTAATACTAATCCCGTTTATCGGCGGCTTCTTATGCTGGCAGACCGAACGCTTCGGCGAGAAGATGCCGCGCTGGATAGCGCTTATCACAATGGGACTGACGCTGGCCCTCTCCCTGCAGCTTTGGCTGCAGGGCGGCTACTCACTGACGCAATCCGCAGGCATTCCACAATGGCAGTCTGAATTTATTCTGCCGTGGATCCCGCGCTTTGGCATTACCTTCCACCTCGCACTCGACGGTCTGTCGCTGCTGATGGTGGTGCTGACCGGCCTGCTCGGCGTTCTGGCGGTACTGTGCTCCTGGCAAGAAATTCAAAAATACCAGGGCTTCTTCTACCTGAACCTGATGTGGATCCTGGGCGGCGTCATCGGCGTGTTCCTCGCCATCGACATGTTCCTGTTCTTCTTCTTCTGGGAGATGATGCTGGTGCCGATGTACTTCCTGATCGCGCTGTGGGGCCACAAGGCTTCAGACGGTAAAACGCGTATCACGGCGGCCACCAAGTTCTTCATCTACACCCAGGCGAGCGGTCTGGTGATGTTGATTGCCATCCTGGCGCTGGTGTTTGTGCACTACAGCGCGACAGGCGTGTGGACCTTCAGCTATGAAGAGCTGCTGAAAACGCCGATGGCCCACAACGTGGAATACCTGCTGATGCTCGGCTTCTTCATCGCCTTCGCGGTGAAAATGCCGGTTGTGCCGCTGCATGGCTGGCTGCCAGACGCGCACTCCCAGGCACCAACGGCGGGTTCCGTTGACCTCGCGGGCATCTTGTTGAAAACCGCGGCCTACGGTCTGCTGCGTTTCGCGCTGCCGCTGTTCCCGAACGCTTCCGCAGAGTTCGCGCCAATTGCCATGTGGCTCGGCGTGATCGGTATCTTCTACGGCGCGTGGATGGCCTTCACTCAGTACGACATCAAACGTCTGATCGCCTACACCTCGGTATCGCACATGGGCTTCGTGCTGATTGCGATTTACACCGGCAGCCAGCTGGCGTACCAGGGCGCGATCATTATGATGATTGCACACGGTCTGTCTGCGGCAGGGATGTTCATCATCTGTGGTCAGCTGTACGAACGTCTGCACACTCGTGATATGCGCATGATGGGCGGCCTGTGGAGCAAAATTAAGTGGCTGCCAGCGCTGTCGATGTTCTTCGCTGTGGCAACGCTTGGGATGCCGGGTACCGGTAACTTCGTTGGCGAATTCATGATCCTGTTCGGCAGCTTCCACGTCGTGCCGGTCATTACCGTGATTTCCACCTTCGGTCTGGTGTTTGCTTCCGTGTACTCGCTGGCGATGCTGCATCGCGCTTACTTCGGTAAAGCGAAAAGCGAAATCGCGGCCAAAGAACTGCCAGGGATGTCGCTGCGCGAGCTGTTTATCATCCTGCTGTTGGTGGTGCTGCTGGTTCTGCTCGGGTTCTACCCGCAGCCGATCCTCGACACCTCGCATGCTGCGATGAGCAATATTCAGCAGTGGTTTGTTAATTCTGTTACTACTACAAGGCCGTAAATCGCCATGACAATAACTCCACAACAACTGATCGCACTGCTACCGCTGCTGATCGTCGGCTTGACGGTGGTGGTTGTGATGCTCTCCATTGCGTGGCGACGCAATCATTTCCTGAATGCTACGCTCGCGGTTGTCGGCTTAAACGTCGCGCTGCTGTCACTCTGGTTTGTTGGTCACGCAGGAGCAATGGACGTCACGCCGCTGATGCGCGTTGATGGCTATGCCATGCTCTACACCGGGCTGGTGCTGCTGGCGAGTCTCGCCACCTGTACCTTCGCCTACCCGTGGCTTGAAGGCTATTACGACAACAAAGAAGAGTTCTACCTGCTGGTGCTGATTGCCGCCCTGGGTGGCATTCTGCTGGCGAACGCCAACCACATGGCTTCACTGTTCCTCGGCATCGAGCTTATCTCGCTGCCGCTGTTCGGCCTGGTGGGTTACGCGTATCGCCAGAAGCGCTCGCTGGAAGCCAGCATCAAATACACTATTCTGTCTGCCGCAGCCTCTTCCTTCCTGCTGTTCGGTATGGCGCTGGTGTATGCGAACTCCGGTAGCCTGTCGTTCCTGGCGCTGGGTAAAGCGCTGGCGGACAACATGCTGCACGAGCCGCTGCTGCTTGCCGGTCTGGGCCTGATGATTGTTGGCCTTGGCTTCAAGCTCTCTCTGGTTCCGTTCCACCTGTGGACGCCAGACGTGTATCAGGGCGCGCCTGCGCCGGTCTCCACCTTCCTGGCGACCGCAAGCAAAATCGCCATCTTTGGTGTGGTGATGCGCCTGTTCCTGTACGCGCCAGTGGGCGACAGCGAAGCCGTTCGCGTGGTGCTGGGCGTGATTGCCTTTGTGTCTATCATCTTCGGTAACCTGATGGCTCTGAGCCAGACCAACATCAAGCGTCTGCTCGGTTACTCCTCCATCTCGCACCTGGGTTATCTGCTGGTGGCGCTGATTGCGCTGCACAGCGGTCAGATGTCCATGGAAACCGTTGGCGTGTATCTGGCCGGTTACCTGTTCAGCAGCCTCGGCGCGTTCGGTGTCGTCAGCCTGATGTCCAGCCCTTACCGTGGCCCGGATGCAGATTCTCTGTACTCCTACCGTGGTCTGTTCTGGCACCGTCCGATTCTGTCGGCGGTGATGACCGTGATGATGCTCTCCCTGGCCGGTATCCCGATGACGCTTGGCTTTATCGGTAAATTCTACGTGCTGGCAGTGGGCGTCCAGGCGCACCTGTGGTGGCTGACCGCCGCGGTGGTTGTCGGTTCCGCGATTGGTCTTTACTACTACCTGCGCGTAGCGGTGAGCCTGTATCTGGAAGCGCCTCAGCAGCTGAACCGCGATGCTCCATCAAACTGGCAGTACAGCGCTGGCGGTATCGTCGTACTGATTTCCGCCCTGCTGGTGCTGATCCTCGGTATCTACCCGCAGCCGCTGATCAATATCGTTCAACTTGCGATGCCGATGATGTAATCACGCGAAAGCCTGATAAAACCGCCGACTTGTTCGGCGGTTTTTTTTCGCCAGGACAAAAGCTAATTATGGAAGGTAAGAACGGGTGGAGGGCGATGGCAGGAGAGGGTGTATTTAGAAGAGGGGAAAGCGGCAGCGCACTGGCATGAACAAACCAGTGCTGCCTGTCACAGAGAAGAGATCACCAGCCGCAGACGTTAACTTCTTCGTCAGTGTCGTAACCCCGAACGATGTTGATCAAATCCTTCACGGTGTCTGCCGCGGTGGTCGCATCATTCAGTTCGGCCAACGTAGCCAGGTGCTTATCGACGGAGACGCCATTATTGTTGTTGGTGACCGTCACGATAAAACCTTTTGGGGCATCTTCTTTGCTGGCCAGACTCTCAACCAGCTCGTTAAGCGCCTGCACTGCAATGTCAGGCACATAGAGCGACATCGGTTTCAAATAAACTTTGGCCTGTTTCTCTTTGCTGGCGTAGTTAACGACTTCAAGCGTGTAGCCTTTGTTTTCGCTATCCATTACGGACTCCCTAATCTTCGGTAAGGATTTTTGGGTCAACATAAAAGTCGACGTTAAAAACGGTGTCTTCGGTCAGCGCTTCGATGCGGTGCCATTTTTCTGGCGGAAAAACACCAAACTGACCGGCTTCGATGGTCAATGTTTCAACGGGATCCGGGCTGGTTTCGTCCGCGTAGCCTAAGTAGCGGATGCAGCCCTGCATGACGCTCAGGCGAGGATAGACGCCCTGGCGGGTGCCTTTGTCCAGATGCCGCTGCCAGATAGCGGCCGGTGCCGTTTCTTTCGTCCAGAGTGGGGTGGCTCTGACATGAACATAATGAGTAGGGATAATGATTCTTTCCACAATTTATCCTCGGATTGTCAGGGTGATATTCGAAGGGGATACCTGTCACTATGGTACGCCTGTTCCAATGTGTTGAAAGCGCTTTGGAGGGAGAGTTAGGGGTAGCGAGGCGGTAACTCTTAGGGGGTGGTAAAATATACAACCAATTGTTATTTAATGATAAAAATGGATTTCGCCGGTTGCGAAATAAGCAAGCGAGACGCAGCTTATGTTGGGAACGAGCCAGCCATTAAAAAGAAAGGGCCAGCGAGAGTGATTTCTCGTCATGGCCCTGTTGTCTCTTAGCGCAGCTTCAGTCGACTTGAATCATACGGAATGTAAGCGGCTGATCAGCGGCCCGTCTTCGCGACGCTCCGCGCGCTCCAGCACTTCTTTAATGACCGACGACAGTTCGTTAATTTCAAACTTCGCCACGTAACCGTCGGCTTTCACTTTGCGGATATGATCTTCGTTGGCGTTGCCAGAGAGTGAAGAGTGGATCACTACCGGAATCGCCTTCAGGCGTGGGTCAGATTTGATTTTACGGGTGAGGGTGAAGCCGTCCATCTCCGGCATTTCGAGATCGGTCAGTACCAGCGCGATTTTATCAGTGACAGGCACGCCTTCGGCCTGGGCTTCTTTCGCCAACTTTTCGATGGTTTCCCAGGCCTGCTGGCCGGTGACGTGCATCTTCGCCGGGATCTCCATGGCGTGCAGGCCTTTCTCCAGCATCGCGCGCGCCACTTTCGAATCCTCAGCCACAATTGCCGTCGCGCCCGGTTTGATGCTTTGCTTAGGCGCAGTCAGGCGAGTTGAATGCAGGTCATGATCGGCAGGAACGATGTCATACAGGATCTGCTCGACGTCGATTACCATCGCCAGGTTGTTGCTGTCTTTGTCGTTATCGAGACAGGCAATGCTGGTGATGTACTGGCCGTTGACCGCTTTTTCCGCCGTATGCACCTGGGTCCAGTCGAGGCGGATAATATTTTCCACCGATTCAACGGCAAAGGCCTGCACGCTGCGGGCGTACTCGGTGATCAGCAGAATGTTCAGCCCGCTTTCCGCCTTGCAGCCGAGCACCGAAGGCAGATCGATAACCGGGATGATCTGGTCGCGGATATTGACCATGCCCATCACCGGGGCCTTAATGCCCGCAGGTTTGGTGAAGGCAGGCATCGGAACGATTTCGCGCAGCTTGAAAACGTTAATGCCGAAGAGTTCTGATTTATCACCCTGCGCCGATGCGCCGAGGCGGAACAGAAGCAGTTCAAAGCGGTTGGACAGAGTGAGATTAGCCCTGTCGTCGATATCTTTCTGAAAATTGTCCATCTTGCCCTCAGAGTAAAGAGAATGCCGAGCCTTTACTCTGTTATCGGCATTTGCGGGCAAAAGTTAAGCCAGCGGGAACACGCTAAAGTCTTCCGCCAGTTCACAGGGCTCAAACACGCCCCGGCACTCCGCCAGCAGGTGCTGGCAACCTTGCCAGTCGTAGCGGGAGCTCACGTGAGTAATAATGAGCTTACCGACGTTCGCCTCGCGCGCCAGTTCTGCTGCCTGCACAGACGACGAATGCCCACGGCTGTTGGCCTTTTCCGCCATCGCGTGCTCAAGGGTGGTTTCATGCACCATGACATCAACGTCTTTCGCGAGCGCCAGCGCGGCCGGGCAGGGTGCCGTATCGCCGAAAATGGCAAGCTTAACGCCCGGCGTGCTCGGGCCAAGATAATCCTTCCCGTTGACGATGCGCCCGTCCGGCATCGTGACCGTCATGCCTTTTTTCAAATCCTGGAAAAGCGGGCCTGCTTTGATACCGTCAGCCAGCAGCCGTGCGGCGTCAAGCGGGCCGGGTTTATCATGCTGCTCAATACGATAGCCGAAGCATTCAACAGGATGGCTGAGTGGGTACGCGGTGACGCGGAACAAGCCATCATCAAAAACTTCCCCTTCGCTGATCTCTTCAATCGTGAGCGGGTAATCGGTCCAGGAGCCGCTGAGGCGCAGGGCCGTTTCCACAAACTCCTTAATGCCTTTAGGACCGTAAATCGTCAGCGGCGAAGGATTTCCCTGCATCGAACGGCTGCACAACAGACCGGGCAGACCAAAGAGGTGATCGCCGTGCAGATGGGTGATAAAGATTTTATCGAGTTTACCAGGGTGGTGACTGGTTCGCAGAAACTGATGCTGCGTGCCTTCGCCGCAGTCGAACAACCACATTTGCGACAGCGTTGGCTGTTGCAAATTCAGCACTATCGACGTCATATTACGGTGACGGGTCGGAACGCCTGCGGATGTCCCGAGAAAAATCAATTCCATAACGCATTTTCCTTCATTGCCAGAACACCCAGTATAACGGAGCGCACTATGATCCAGTGGAACGATCTTCACCACAGCCAGTTAACCGTCCAACAACTGTACGCCCTGTTACAGCTGCGGTGCGAAGTTTTTGTCGTCGAGCAGACCTGCCCGTATCAGGACGTGGACGGCGACGATCTGGTGGGAGAGAACCGCCACATACTGGGCTGGCGAGACGGCGAGCTGGTGGCGTATGCGAGGATTCTGAAAAGTGAGGAGGAGTTTGAGCCAGTGGTGATAGGCCGGGTGATTGTCAGTCAGGCCGTTCGGGGTGAAAAACTGGGCGTGAAACTGATGGAACAAACCCTCGCCAGCTGCGACCAGCACTGGCCGCAGAAGGCGTTATACCTGGGGGCGCAGGCTCACCTGCAATCCTTCTATGCCCACTTCGGTTTTGCGCCTGTGACCGACGTTTATGACGAAGACGGCATCCAGCACATCGGCATGGCACGGGAAGCGAGATCCTGAAGCATTGTCTATAGTTAGCGGACAGGTTTAACCAAGGAGAAAACTGATGGCATATCGTTCCTATGAATCACACATTGATGACGACCTGGCCCTGCTGAGCGACACTCTGGAAGAGGTCTTAGGCTTTTCCGGCGATCCTGCCGACCAGAAGTATATTGAGCTGAAACTGCGCGCCGAACGCGCATTGCAGGATGTTCAGGCCCGTGTAAGTCAGGCTTCTGACACCTATTACTACCGGGCGAAACAAGCCGTGACCCGTGCCGATGATTACGTGCACGAAAAACCCTGGCAAGGTATTGGCGTGGGCGCCGCTGTGGGGCTGGTCTTAGGGCTACTGCTGGCACGGCGTTAAGCTGAGGATTCACTTCTAAAACCGCTCCCTCGTCATGGGTACTGCTTTTTTCAGGCAGTACCCTTTATAATGCATGGTTTTTATCAAAGGGAGATTCGCGTGCATTCGATTACCGCTGCGCTTGAAAGCCTGCTGGCTTTTCTGACTGAAGACCTACCCGCTGCGCCCGGCTCGCGAATTTTCGATACCCCCTTTCCCCTGAATGACGCCTTTGACCCGCTCAGCTGGTTAAGCAGCCAGGCCGTTTTCCCCCAGTTTTACTGGCTGCACCGCAATGGCCAGGAAGAGGCCGCCGCGCTGGGCGCCGTCCGTCATTTTACTGCTCTTTCCCATGCCGCAGATTATTTGCAGGAAGCGCAAACCGATCTGCGAATCTGGGGGCTGAACGCCTTTGAACCCCACACCGGAGAGCTGTTTCTTCCCCGAGTGGAATGGCGTCGCAGCGCAGGAAAAGCGTCTCTGCGGTTGACACTCAGCAGCGACATTTCCTTACGTGACGATGCCGCCGTTGCCCGGCAATTTCTGACCTCACTTCAGCCTTCACGCCCGATTCCACTGCTCAGCGGCGAGCTGAAAAGTGAACGTCATTATCCCGAGCGCGCAGGCTGGGTGAGCCTGATTCAAACGGCCACCGACACCATCGCCAACGGGATGCTCGACAAAGTCGTCCTCGCTCGCGCCACGGATTTACGCTTTGCCGCGCCGCTGCATGCGGGCGCGATGATGGCGGCCAGCCGCCGCGTGAATCTAAATTGCTACCATTTTCTGATGGCCTTCGATGCGCAAAACGCGTTCCTCGGATCCACGCCAGAGCGGCTTTGGCAGCGCCAGGGCACCCAGCTACTCACCGAGGCGCTGGCGGGGACCGTCGCCAGCCATCCTGACGATAAGCAGGCCAGCCATCTTGCCGACTGGCTGATGCAGGATGATAAAAATCAGCGTGAAAATTTGCTGGTGGTGGAGGATATCTGTCAGCGGCTGCAGCAGGAGGTCAGCGCGCTGGAAGTGCTGCCGCCGCAGGTGATTCGCCTGCGTAAAGTTCAGCACCTGCGCCGTCGTATTCAGGCCGAACTTCAACGGCCTGACGACACGCGTTGCCTGTTTCAGCTTCAGCCCACCGCTGCGGTGGCGGGTTTGCCGCGTGAGCAGGCGCGCCAGTTTATCGAGCAGCATGAACCTTTTACCCGCGAGTGGTATGCGGGCTCTGCCGGGTATCTCAGCCTGCGCCAGAGCGAGTTTTGCGTCGCGTTACGTTCAGCCAAAGTAAGCGGTGACGTCGCCCGGCTCTACGCCGGGGCGGGAATTGTTCGCGGATCGGACCCGGAGCAGGAGTGGCAGGAGATCACCCAAAAAGCGGCGGGATTACGTTCATTGCTGCTGCCGGAATAGCAGTTAACCGACGCATATCAATAACCTGTCGTCATCGCTCATCTATAATTATTTGCAAAATTGATACCGGACAATCTCATGTCAGTAAGCGCATTCAACCGACGCTGGGCGGCGGTGATTCTCGAAGCATTAACCCGCCACGGCGTGCAGCACGTCTGTATTGCGCCAGGCTCGCGTTCCACGCCCCTGACGCTGGCGGCCGCAGAAAATCGCGCCCTGATTGCCCACACGCATTTCGACGAGCGAGGCCTCGGCCATCTGGCGCTGGGGCTGGCGAAAACGAGCCAGCAGCCCGTGGCGGTGATTGTCACCTCAGGCACGGCGGTCGCCAATCTCTATCCTGCGCTGATTGAAGCGGGGCTGACCGGTGAAAAACTGATCCTGCTGACGGCAGACAGGCCACCGGAGCTTATAGACTGCGGTGCCAATCAGGCTATTCGCCAGCCGGGCATGTTCAGCTCGCATCCTTCACAAACACTTTCCCTGCCGCGCCCGAGCCAGGATATTCCGGCCCGCTGGCTGGTCTCGTCGATTGATAATGCGCTCGCTCAGCTGCACAGCGGCGGCGTGCATATCAACTGTCCGTTTGCTGAACCGCTGTATGGCGAAATGGACGACACCGGGCTCGACTGGCAGCAGGCGCTCGGCAACTGGTGGCAAAGCGACAAACCCTGGCTGCGGGAAGGCCTGCTGCTGGAGAGTGAAAAGCAGCGCGACTGGTTCTTCTGGCGGCAAAAACGCGGCGTAGTCGTGGCCGGGCGGATGAGTGCTGCGGAAGGCAAAAAAGTGGCCGAATGGGCGAAAATCCTCGGCTGGCCGTTGATCGGCGACGTGCTGTCGCAAACCGGCCAGCCGCTGCCGTGCGCTGACTTATGGCTCGGCAACGCCAAAGCCGTCAGCGAACTGGCGCAGGCGCAAATTGTTATCCAGTTCGGCAGCAGCCTGACGGGGAAGCGTCTTCTGCAATGGCAGGCCACCTGCGAGCCGGACGAATACTGGCTGGTGGATAAGCTTCCGGGCAGGCTCGACCCGGCCCATCATCGCGGGCGCAGGCTGGTCTGTGAAATAGATAAATGGCTGGATCAGCATCCGGCAGAGCACCGCCAGAGCTGGAGTGTGGCCATTTCGCACCTTTCGGAACAGGCATGGCAGATAACCGTGGCGCAGCGAGATACCTTCGGCGAGGCGCAGCTGGCCCATCGCATCGGCGACTACCTGCCTGAACAGGGTCAGCTGTTTGTCGGCAACAGCCTCGTAGTGCGCCTGATCGATGCCCTGGGGCAGCTCCCGGCAGGCTATCCGGTATACAGCAACCGGGGTGCCAGCGGCATCGACGGGCTGATTTCAACCGCCGCAGGCGTGCAGCGAGGCAGTGCGAAATCCACGCTGGCGATAGTCGGCGACCTATCTGCGCTCTACGATCTCAACGGTTTGGCGCTGCTGCGGCAGGTTTCCGCGCCGCTGGTGCTGATTGTGGTAAACAACAATGGCGGGCAGATTTTCTCCCTGCTGCCGACACCCGTCGAAGAGCGCGAACGCTTCTACCTGATGCCGCAGAACGTCAATTTTGAGCACGCGGCGAAGCTGTTTGACCTGCGCTATCACCGCCCGGGCAGCTGGGCTGCGCTGGAAGACGCGCTGAGCGACGCATGGCGACAGCCAGTGACGACGGTTATCGAACTGGTCGTCAACGACACCGACGGCGCACAGACGCTGCAACATCTGCTGGCGCAGGTCAGCCAGCTATGACGCTGAACGTCGTTGTCCGAAAAGGTGAGAAAGATCGGCCCTGGCTGGTCTTTCTGCACGGCTTTTCTGGCGACAACCGCGAGTGGCAAACGGTCGGTGAATCGCTCAGCGATTATCCCCGGCTGTATCTTAATTTGCCAGGCCACCACGGCAGCGCGGATGTTTCGGTGGCAGGGTTTGACGACGTATGCCGGGAGCTGCGGGAAACGCTTGATAGTTACAACATCCTTGCGTGCTGGCTGATTGGCTATTCGCTGGGTGGGCGCGTGGCGATGTATGCGGCTTCGCAGGGCCTGGTGCCCGGTCTGAAGGGCATTATTGTGGAGGGCGGTCACCCCGGCCTTCAGAATGATGACGCTCGCCAGGCGCGCTGGTTATCTGACGGGCAATGGGCGGAACGTTTTCGTAGTGAACCGCTTTCGACGGTTTTCGATGCCTGGTATCGCCAGCCGGTGTTTGCCTCCCTCGATGAAGCACAACGCCAGGCGCTGGTGACGTTGCGGGCCGAAAACAACGGTCCACGGCTTGCCGATATGCTGATGGCAACGTCTCTTGCGGTGCAGCCAGAATTACGCGCGGCGCTCAGCCTGCGTGACTATGCTTTCTGGTACCTGTGCGGCGAACGCGATGCCAAATTCCGCGCCATCGCGCAGGAACTGGCCGCGTCGTGCCATCTTATTCCTCACGCCGGACACAACGCCCATCGGGAAAATCCCGCTGCGGTCGCACACTGTCTGGCACAGATTCTGAACGACTGACGACAGGACAAACTGATGATTTACCCTGATGAACAAATGCTCTACGCCCCGGTTGAATGGCAGGACTGCTCCGAAGGATTCACCGACATCCGCTATCAGAAATCCGCTGACGGCATCGCCAAAATCACCATTAACCGCCCACAGGTACGTAACGCGTTCCGTCCGCTGACCGTCAAAGAGATGATTCAGGCGCTGGCCGATGCGCGCTACGACGACAACGTCGGGGTGATCGTGCTCACCGGCGAAGGCGACAAAGCCTTCTGCGCGGGCGGCGATCAGAAAGTGCGCGGCGATTACGGCGGATATCAGGATGATTCCGGCACCCATCACCTGAACGTGCTGGATTTCCAGCGCCAGATCCGCACCTGCCCGAAACCGGTTGTGGCGATGGTGGCGGGTTACTCCATCGGCGGTGGCCATGTGCTGCACATGATGTGTGACCTGACCATTGCGGCTGAAAACGCCATCTTCGGCCAGACAGGCCCGAAAGTCGGCTCGTTTGACGGCGGCTGGGGCGCATCCTACATGGCCCGCATCGTCGGTCAGAAGAAAGCGCGTGAAATCTGGTTCCTGTGCCGTCAGTACGACGCAAAAGCGGCGCTGGATATGGGCCTGGTCAACACCGTTGTGCCGCTGGCAGACCTTGAAAAAGAGACCGTCCGCTGGTGCCGTGAAATGCTGCAAAACAGCCCAATGGCCCTGCGTTGTCTGAAAGCCGCGCTCAACGCCGACTGCGACGGCCAGGCCGGTCTGCAGGAGCTGGCGGGCAACGCCACCATGCTGTTCTATATGACCGAAGAAGGGCAGGAAGGCCGCAACGCCTTCAACCAGAAGCGCCAGCCTGACTTCAGCAAGTTCAAACGGAATCCATAATGCGCAATGCCCAGGTATACCGCTGGCAGATCCCAATGGACGCGGGAGTGGTTCTGCGCGAGCGGCGACTGAAGACCCGCGATGGCCTCTTCGTGCGCCTGAGCCTGGGCGAAGCCGAAGGCTGGGGCGAAGTCTCGCCCTTGCCAGGATTCAGCCTCGAAACGCTGGAAGAAGCGCAGGCCGCTGTGGTTAGCTGGGTTCAGGCCTGGCTGCAGGGCGGCGTACCGCCGCTTCCGGCACTGCCTTCCGCCGCTTTCGGCCTGAGCTGTGCGCTGGCAGAGCTTAATGACGAGCTCCCGCAGGCCGCAGATTACCGCGCGGCACCGCTTTGCACGGGCGATCCCGATGAGCTGTTTGCGGTCCTTGAAGCCATGCCCGGTGAGAAGGTCGCGAAGGTAAAAGTCGGGCTCTGGGAAGCGGTTCGCGACGGGATGGTGGTGAATCTGCTGCTGGAGGCGATTCCTGATTTACAGCTGCGTCTGGACGCCAACCGTGCCTGGACGCCGCTGAAAGCTCAGCAGTTTGCGAAGTACGTTAATCCTGACTATCGCCCACGCATCGCATTCATTGAAGAGCCGTGCCGCAGCCGCGACGATTCCCGCGCGTTCGCGCAGGAAACGGGCATTGCGATTGCCTGGGATGAAAGCCTGCGCGAGCCAGATTTTGCCTTTATCGCAGAACCCGGCGTGAAAGCAGTGGTGATCAAACCAACGCTCACCGGCAGCCTGCAACGCGTTCGTGAGCAGGTCGCCGCGGCGCACGCGCAGGGGTTAACGGCGGTGATCAGTTCGTCAATCGAGTCGAGCCTTGGCCTGACGCAGCTGGCACGTATTGCCGCCTGGCTGACGCCGGAGACGATGCCCGGCCTCGACACGCTGAACCTGATGCAGGCGCAGATGATTCGCCGCTGGCCGGGCAGCGAGCTACCCTGCATGACGCACGAGAGTCTGGAACCGCTGCTATGATTTTCCACGATTTTCCGTGGCGACACTGGCGCGCTGCGCGTCCTGATGCGCGGGCGCTGCGGCTGGGCGACGAGGTGCTGAGCTGGCAACAGCTTTGCGAACGCGTCGATAGTCTGGCCGCCGGTTTTATCACGCAGCGTCTCCAGCCGGGCGAGGGCGTGTTGCTTCGGGCCTGGAACTCTCCGCAAACTTTGCTGGCGTGGCTGGCGCTGCTTCAGTGTGGCGCCCGCGTCTTGCCGGTGAATCCGCAATTGCCTCGTGAACTTGTGTCTGCTTTGTTGCCTCAGTTTTCCCTGCATCATGCTTTATTGCTCACCGAAGACGCTCCCTTTGCGGATTTAGCCCCGCTCTTGCTTCAGCCGTCTGAAGCGAGTCAGGGTTACACCTGGCAGCCGGAACGCCTGGCGACGATGACGCTTACTTCCGGCTCCAGCGGTTTGCCCAAAGCCGCGGTGCATACCTTGCAGGCCCATCTTGCCAGCGCCGAAGGCGTGCTGGCGCTGATGCCCTTTAGCGAGTCTGACGACTGGCTGCTGTCGCTGCCGCTGTTTCACGTGTCCGGGCAGGGCATTCTGTGGCGCTGGCTGCTGAAGGGGGCGTGCTTAACGGTGCGCGAACGTATGCCGCTGGCGCAGATGCTGGCGGGCTGCACGCATGCCTCGCTGGTGCCAACTCAGCTGTGGCGGCTGCTGCACGACGGTGAAGCCCTCACGCTGAACACGGTTCTGCTGGGCGGCGCGGCTATCCCTGTAGAGCTTGCGGAGCAATCCCGCGCCGCAGGCATCCGCACATTCTGTGGATACGGCCTGACGGAGTTTGCCTCCACGGTCTGTGCCAAAGAAACCGACGGTGAAGCCGATGTGGGCCAGGCGCTTCCGGGCAGAGAGGTGAAAATCGTCGACGGTGAAATCTGGCTGCGCGGAAAAAGCATGGCGGCGGGCTACTGGCGGGACGGCAAACTGATGCCGTTAACCAATGCCGAAGGCTGGTTTGCCACGCGCGATCGCGGTGAATGGCACGGCGATCGCCTGTCTGTCCTCGGCCGAATGGATAATCTCTTTTTCTGCGGCGGGGAAGGTATCCAGCCAGAAGAGGTCGAACGCGCCATCGTGCGCCATCCGCAGATTGACCAGGTGTTTATTGTGCCGCTGGATGATGCGGAATACGGGCAACGCCCGGTGGCGGTGGTCGAATGCCACGAGGGATTCGATGCTGCCAGTCTGCCTGAATGGGCCAAAGATAAGCTGGCGCGCTTCCAGCAACCCGCTTACTGGCTTCAGCTTCCGGCCAGCCTGAAAACTGGCGGCATTAAGATTTCCCGCCGGGCGTTACAGGAGTGGGTCAACGCCACGCTGAAAGGCTAAAAGCCCTGCTTTTCATCCGGTGTTACAAACGCTTTCTTTACGGGGCAGTATCCTGGTGATGCTGCTTCGTTTTTGCCCTGTCAGGGGCAAAAATCCCCTCAATATGCCTTCTGTTGCGTATTAACTGGTTACAATCCTGTTACCCATCGCCTTTTTAGTCCCTTGATTCCTGTGGATTCGGCAGTACAATTCTGCCGTTTTTGGGCGATTTATTAATTTGTGTTTGCTGGAACGTTAAAAAATGAAAAAAGGTATTTTGTTAGGTCTGTCCGGTCTGCTGTTTGTCTCTGCGGCTGCGAACGCTATCAGCGTGAGCGGTCAGGCAGGTGAGCATTACACCAACCTGGGCGTAGGTTTTGGCACGGAGTCCACCGGTCTGGCGCTGAGCGGCAACTGGACCCACAGCGATAACGACGGCGACGCGGCGAATATCGGCGTCGGTCTGAATATTCCACTGGGTCCGTTCATTGCGACCGTGGGCGGTAAAGGCGTGTACACCAACCCGAAACAGGGTGATGAAGGCTACGCCGCAGCGGTTGGCGGTGGTCTGCAGTGGCCAATCGGCGACAGCTTCCGTCTGTTTGGTGAGTACTACTACTCTCCGGACTCACTCTCCAGCGGTATCGAGAGCTATCAGGAAGCGAACGCAGGCGGTCGCTGGACCATCATGCGTCCAATCAGCATTGAAGCGGGCTACCGTTATCTGAACCTGGCGGGTAAAGATAACAACCGCGACAACGTCATCGCAGACGGCCCGTACGTCGGCGTCAGCGCAGCGTTCTGATCCTCTGGCGCGGTATTCTGCCGCGCCTGTTTTCCCTTTCTTCCCCGCCTCCGCTATAGTAAATCGTCCTCTCATTCAGGA
Source organism: Enterobacter sp. CC120223-11 (assembly GCF_900215375.1). Lineage (GTDB taxonomy): Bacteria > Pseudomonadota > Gammaproteobacteria > Enterobacterales > Enterobacteriaceae > Scandinavium. The sequence goes on from NZ_OBEF01000003.1 coordinate 124,405, forward strand.
GATAACGATGATAAACGTGGAGATGTTGTCCACCGGTGACGAAGTGCTGCACGGTCAAATCATTGACACCAATGCAGCCTGGCTTGCCGATTACCTGTTTACGCAAGGAATGCCGTTAACGCGGCGCAATACCGTTGGTGACGATCTTGATGCGCTGGTGTCCATCCTGCGCGAACGCAGCCAGCATGCAGATATTCTGATCGTCAACGGCGGTCTCGGGCCTACCAGTGACGACCTTAGCGCGCTGGCCGCCGCCACTGCCAAAGGCGAAGGGCTGGTGCTCCACGAGGCCTGGCTCACTCAGATGGAACGTTTCTTCAGCGAACGCGGGCGCGTCATGGCCCCGAGCAACCGTAAGCAAGCGGAAATTCCCGCCAGTGCGGAGCTGATTGATAACCCGGTTGGTACCGCCTGCGGCTTTGCCGTTCAGCTGAACCGCTGCCTGATGTTCTTCACGCCGGGCGTGCCTTCGGAATTTAAAGTGATGGTGGCCGATCAAATTCTGCCGCGCCTGCGCGAGCGTTTTGCGCTCACGGAACCCCCGCTTTGCCTGCGGCTGACCACCTTTGGTCGCTCTGAAAGCGATTTAGCCCAGAGCCTCGATCACCTGGCGCTGCCGCCGGGCGTGACGATGGGTTACCGCTCATCGATGCCGATCATCGAACTCAAGCTGACCGGGCCTGCTGTCGAACGAGACGCGATGCTGGCGCTGTGGCCGGAAGTGCAGAAAGTCGCGGGCGAAAGCCTGATCTTTGAAGGCACTGAAGGGCTGGCGGCGCAGCTGGCACGCACGCTGCACGAAAGGAACCTGAGCATTACGCTCAGCGAGCAGTTTACCTCGGGGCTTATTGCCCTTCAGCTTGGACGCGAAAGCGCGCCGCTGCTGGCAAGCGAAGTGGTGCCGTGCCAGGAAGAAACCCTGGCGCAGACCGCGCACTGGACGGCGGAACGACGGGTGAATCATTTTGCCGGGTTGTCGCTGGCCGTAAGCGGCATCGAGCAGGATCACATCAATTTCGCGCTTTCCACTCCGGAAGGCACTTACGCGCTGCGGGTGAAGTTCAGCACCTCCCGCCATAGCCTTGCGGTGCGGCAGGAAGTGTGTGCGATGATGGCGCTGAACATTCTGCGCCGCTGGCTTAACGGCAAACCGGTTGCCAGCGAACATGGCTGGATCAACGTGGTCGATGATTTGTTCCTCCCTGCCTGAGGTTAACGCGCGTCGTTTTCGGCGCGCGCTGTCCAGCCTGTTGTACTGCCGATAAAAAAATCTGTGCTTTCCCTCTCACTTTTCCCTCAGAAAACCTTCATTCAGCCGAACGCCTGCTGGAATTTGATTCCCTTCACACTTTGACTTTGCCTCAGCCGCAACACTGATTCCATTATTCAGGACTGGAGTCCAGCATGATGGAATCAAGCAAAGTCCCGGCGCTTACCCGGGCCATCGACATTCTCGATCTGATTGGGCGGATTGGGCCCTGCAGCGCGGCGACGATCATTGATGAGCTCGCTATCCCCAAAAGCACCGCTTACCTGCTGCTGGGCGAGCTGAAAAAGCAGCGTTTTTTACGCATGGACAGCGCAGACAACTACTGCCTCTGGACGCGACTCGTGGAGCTTGCAGGGCAGGCGCTCAGCAAACTGGATCTGCGCGAGCTGGCGCGGCCCCGGCTGACGCAGCTGATGGATGAATGCGGCCTGCTTTGCCATCTGGGTATTACCGATCGTGAAAATGCCTGGTACATCCTCAAAATTGAGTCGTCGTCGACCATCAGCGTGCGCTCTCACGAGGGCAAAAGCCTGTCGCTCTCCCGTTCAGGGATTGGCAAATGCCTGCTGGCCTGGCAGCCGCAGCCCGAGCGTGAAGCCATCATCGCCACCCTCGACTGGCGGAAAGCCACCCCGACAACGATTACCACGCCGGAAGGATTACGCGAGGAGCTGGCACGCATTCGTGCGCGGGGCTGGAGCTTCGACAACGGGGAAGACTATCCCGACGTGCGCTGCGTCGCCGCGCCCATTTTCAACGCCAGCAACCAGCTGACGGCGGCCATTTCCGTGGTGGGTACCCGGCTGCAAATCAACGATGACAACCGCGATTACCTCGCAGGCAAAGCCATTGCCTGCGCGAAAGACATTTCCCGACTGCTGGGGTGGACGAGCCCCTTTGAACAGCAAGCTTCATAACAGGAGAACAGCATGACTTTACCGAAAATCAAACATGTCCGGGCCTGGTATCTCGGTGGCGCAACGGCGGAGAAGGGCGCGGGCGGCGGCGACTACCACGATCAGGGCGCGAATCACTGGATTGACGATCACATCGCCACGCCGATGAGTAAATACGCGCAGTACGAGCAGTCCCGTCAGTCGTTTGGCATTAACGTGCTGGGTACGCTGATTGTAGAAGTGGAGGCGGACAACGGGCAGACGGGGTTTGCCGTATCAACGGCAGGCGAGATGGGCTGCTTTATCGTTGAGAAACACCTGAACCGCTTTATCGAAGGCAAGTGCGTCAGCGACATCAAGCTGATCCACGATCAGATGCTGAACGCCACGCTGTTCTATTCCGGCTCCGGTGGCCTGGTGATGAACACCATTTCCTGTGTCGATCTGGCGCTGTGGGATCTGTTCGGCAAAGTGACCGGGCTGCCGGTTTACAAGCTGCTCGGCGGCGCGGTGCGCGATGAGATTCAGTTTTACGCCACCGGCGCGCGTCCGGATCTGGCGAAAGAAATGGGCTTTATCGGCGGCAAAATGCCGACTCACTTCGGGCCGCACGACGGTGATGCGGGCATCCGAAAAGATGCCGCGATGGTGGCGGAATACCGCGAGAAGTGCGGCCCGGACTTCTGGCTGATGCTCGACTGCTGGATGAGTCAGGACGTGAACTACGCGACGAAGCTCGCCCACGCCTGCGCGCCGTCTAACCTGAAGTGGATTGAGGAATGCCTGCCGCCGCAGCAGTACGAAGGCTATCGCGAGCTGAAGCGCAATGCACCAGCGGGGATGTTGGTGACCAGCGGTGAGCATCACGGCACGCTGCAGTCATTCCGCACGCTTTCGGAAACGGGTATCGACATTATGCAGCCAGACGTTGGCTGGTGCGGTGGCCTGACGACGCTGGTGGAAATTGCCGCCATCGCCAAATCACGCGGGCAGCTGGTGGTGCCGCACGGGTCGTCGGTTTACTCGCACCATGCGGTTATCACCTTCACCAACACGCCGTTTAGCGAGTTTCTGATGACCAGTCCGGATTGCTCAACGATGCGCCCACAGTTCGACCCGATCCTGCTCGATGAACCGGTGCCGGTGAATGGACGTATGCACAAGAGCGTGCTGGACAAGCCCGGCTTTGGCGTGGAGCTGAACCGCGACTGCAACCTGAAGCGTCCTTACAGCCACTAAAACTGCTGCGCCATGGTCACGCATGGCGCAGGTTTCCTGAGGATAAAGCGATGAATGCCACCCTGATTGAGCGCGTGGTGAAGAAAAACCGCGCGCGTTTGATCCCTTTTATGCTGGCGCTGTACGTGCTGGCGTTTCTGGATCGCTCCAATATCGGCTTTGCCAAAGAGACGTATCAGATTGACACCGGCCTCAGCAATGAGGCCTACGCCCTCGGCGCAGGGATTTTCTTCGTGGTTTACGCCTTCCTCGGCGTTCCCGCGAATTTGCTGATGCGCAAGTTCGGTGCCCGTTACTGGATTGGCGGCACGACGCTGCTGTGGGGCTTTCTTTCGGCGGCGATGGCGTGGGCCGATACGGAAGCTAAATTCCTGCTGGTGCGTACGTTGCTCGGCGCGGCGGAGGCGGGCTTCTTCCCCGGCATGATTTATCTGACCTCCCAATGGTTCCCGCAGCGCAGCCGCGCCAGCATCATGGGGCTGTTTTATATGGGCGCACCGCTGGCGTTAACTCTGGGATCGCCGCTCTCCGGTGCGCTGCTTGAAATGCACGGCTTTATGGGCCATCCCGGCTGGTTCTGGATGTTTGTCATCGAAGGGCTACTCGCCGTAGGCGCGGGCGTCTTTACCTTCTTCTGGCTGGACGACACGCCGCAGCAGGCGCGATTCCTGACGGCGGAAGAGAAGCAGGCGCTGATTCAGCAGCTCGCCAGCGAGGAGGAGAAAAAGGTCACAACGCGGCTGAGCGATGCGATCCGCATCGGCCGCGTCTGGCAGCTGGCCATCATTTACCTCTGCATTCAGGTGGCGGTTTACGGCCTGATCTTCTTCCTGCCAACCCAGGTTGCGGCGCTGTTGGGAACGAAAGTGGGCTTTTATGCCTCGGTGATCGCTGCCATTCCGTGGGTGTTCGCGCTGCTCGGCACCTGGCTGATTCCGCGCTACTCCGACAGGACCGGTGAGCGGCGTAACGTGGCAGCGCTCACGCTGCTGGCGGCAGGTATTGGTATTGGGGTTTCCGGGTTGGTATCGCCGGTGCTGGCGATTGCGGCGCTGTGCGTGGCCGCCGTCGGTTTTATCGCAGTGCAGCCTGTGTTCTGGACGATGCCAACGCAGCTGCTTTCCGGCACCGCGCTGGCGGCGGGAATTGGCTTTGTGAACCTGTTCGGCGCAGTCGGTGGATTTATCGCGCCGATTCTGCGCGTTAAGGCGGAAACGCTGTTTGCCAGCCCGGCGGCAGGGCTTCTGACGCTTGCGGCGGTGGCGATTCTCGGCTCGCTGTTAATTTTCTCACTGCGCGTTTCACGCCCGGTGACGCAGCCTGACGGGCTGACCCATTAATTGATGAAAAGGGATGATAATGAACACTCTGTTAGCGAATCCGTTTAAAGCGGCCCTTGCGCGGGGAGAGACGCAGATTGGCCTGTGGCTCAGCTCCACCTCGGCCTATATGGCCGAAATTGCGGCGACGTCAGGCTACGACTGGCTGCTGATTGACGGCGAGCACGCGCCGAACACCGTGCAGGATCTGTATCATCAGCTTCAGGCGATAGCGCCTTACGCCAGCCAGCCGGTGATCCGCCCGGTTGATGACCAGCGAAGTCTGATAAAGCAGGTGCTGGATATCGGCGCAAGAACGCTGCTGATCCCGATGGTGGAAAGCGCCGAACAGGCCAGGCAGATTGTTTCCGCCACTCGCTATCCGCCCGTTGGCACGCGGGGCGTAGGGGCAGGCGTCGCCCGCGCAGCGCGCTGGGGGCGCATCGAGAATTACATGGCCAAGGCCAATGACGAGCTGTGCCTGCTGATTCAGGTGGAAACCCGAACGGCACTTGAGAATCTCGATGAAATCCTCGAGGTTGAAGGTATTGATGGTGTGTTTATCGGGCCTGCGGACCTTTCCGCTTCGCTTGGCTACCCGGATAACGCCGGGCACCCGGAGGTGCAGCGCATCATTGAGCAGAGCATTCGGCGTATTCGGGCGTCCGGTAAAGCAGCGGGCTTCCTGGCGGTCGATCCAGCAATGGCGCAGCGGTGCCTGGAATGGGGCGCAAATTTTGTCGCGGTAGGCGTCGATACGATGCTTTATACCGACGCGCTCGATAAACGGCTGGCGCTGTTCAAAGCCGCTCCAGCCGGAGGGAGCAAAAGCAGTTACTGAAGGTCAGGCAGGCTAAGCGCCTGAGCCAGCAGGGTGATGGGATGTTCACAGCGCAGGCTGGTGGACATCTCAATCTGCCATTTGCAGGTTTCACAATCGGTGATCGCCAGGTCAGCGCCGCTCTCTTCAATCTGCGCAAACAGCGGCGCGCCAATGCTTTGCGAAGTGGCATAGTTTTCAGATTTAAAACCGTAAGTTCCGGCAATGCCGCAGCACTGCGAATCCAGCACGATCACTTCCAGCTCCGGGATTTGGCGCAGCATCTCAAGGGTGTAAATCGACCAGCCCATTTTCTCCATATGGCAGGGCGTGTGATAGACCACCCTCAGCGGCATACGGCGCAGCGGCAGGGTTTTCCCCGCATCCAGCTGTTTCCACAGCCAGCGGGTGGCAAGCTCAATGCCGTCGCGAACGTCGTGGTTATCAATATCCAGCAGATGTGGATATTCGTCGCGCAGGGTGAAGGTGCAGGTTGACGACGTGGCAATCGCGGGCAGCTGTTTTTCCACCACCGCCTTGCGCAGTGAAGCGGTATTGATTTGCGCCTGTTTGCGCGCCTTATCGACGAAACCGTTAGCAATCAGCGGCACGCCGCAGCACTTCTCTTTATCGAGCAGCTGCACCCCGACGCCGAGGGCGTTCATCACGCTTATCAAATCTTTGCCGAGCTGTGGGTTGTTGTAATTGACGTAGCAGCCGTGGAAAAAAGCCACCTGCTCTGCATACTGCGCCTGCTGTTTTTCAACCCGACGATACCAGCGGCGGAAGGTTCCGGTGCCGTATTTCGGCAGCTGGCGGCGATGGTCAATTTTCAGGGCCGCGTCGAGCAGCCGACGGACAGGCTTCAGGCCCGTGGTGGCGTTGATAACAGGCGCAAACGGCGTGGAAAGCGTGCCCATCAAGTCGGTATGGCTGAGGATGGCATCGCGGAGCGTGGGCTTTTGCTGGCTGAACTGCGCGCGGGCCCGCTGGATGATATCACCAATGCGAACGTCCGAGGGGCAGGCCACCTCACAGCGCTTACAGTTGATGCAGTATTTCAGCGCTTCGTCATACAGTGCGCCATCTTTGAGCCGCAGGCGTTCACCATCGGGACCTGCCTGTTTCGGGCCAGGGTAGCCTGGATTCACGCGGCTTACCGGACAGGCCGTGGTGCAAACCGTGCATTTGATGCAGTGGTCAAAACGGGTGTCGCTCATGGCTGCTCTCCGCTAAGTTCCGTTATCTGGCGGGCAACGTGCAGCGCCGTAACCGCGCTGACGCCGCCAGCGCAGCCCTGTGAAAGACCGTCAAAACCCGCGTGTACGCCGCCGATGGCGAAAAGGTTGTTGAATGTCTGGCCGTTGAGTGAGGCGCGCAGGGAGCTGTCCGTTTTGACGCCAAAGCGCTGCCACGGCTGTGGCTGAAAGAAATCACTGCGGGTCCAGCCTTCGCGCGGTGCCGTTTGCATGACGTCCAGACCAAGCACGGGTTCGCTTATGCCCTGTCGGCTGGCGACCAGGCCGCTGCTGAAGAAGCTGCCGCTGGCGAGGATGGCGAAACGCGTTCGCAGTGGGATCTCGCCGTGATTGCGGGTCGAAATGGCGCTGACGTTTTGTCCGTCGTGGATAACGTCCGTCACCGCGTCGCCTGCCAGCCACACGCCGCCGTTTTTAACAAACTGGCGCTGCAAGGCGGTGTGCAGCCTGATACCGGGCACTGACGGGGGGAGCGTGGGCAATAACGAAAGCGGGCAGGGAAGGGATTCGTTGAGTCCACGCCACAGGGTGTTGTCCTGTAAACCAAAGCAGGCAGGCATCAGGATCCTGTCGTACTGTTCCGCTATCGGCAACAGCGCGCTCAGCAGGCTTTGCGACTGATTCTCGCCATCCAGCACCCGGGCCAGATTCACCGAGCGGAACTCCGATGCGTTCTCACGCAGGGCGTCGAGCTGCGGCAGTTCTATCTCCAGCGCGTCCGCGTGTGCGCCCGTTTTCCGCAGGGAAGCCGCCACCAGATGCGGCTGGAAATCGAGAAAGCCGCTGATGCCGACCACCGCGATACGTTCGCCCCTTTTCGGCGCGAGGGCGATGTCCTCTGGCGTCAGCCAGGCCTGGCGCAGGATGCCAATTGGCGTGATTCGCTGATGGGGCTGTCCGACGTCGCCCTGCATGGTAATACCACATTCGCTCAGCAGCGCTTCCGTCCGGCGCGCGTATGCCAGCACCTGCGTTTTGCCGAGCAGGCTGTAGGGATGCGTCGGTTCGGTTGTCGCGAGTGCTTCCAGCGCGCTTTCCGTCGTGCAGTCAGGCGAATGAGCCAGCAAATCCAGCGAGCCGGAAGAGAAGTGCAGGCCGCTTTGACCGCGGCTGATAATGGCGCAGCGCAGGCCCTGCCGGGTCAGTTCCAGCCCGCACATCAGCCCTGCGAGCCCGCCGCCGATAATTACGGTATCAAACCTCATCCTGATGCTCCTTTTCCAGTCCGCACAGTCCCTGCCACACCCAGCGTGTGAACTCACTTTCCCGCAGCGCATCACCCCAGGCGACGGGCTGCACGCCGCGCCAGCGTTCGTTCAAAAATTCAGAGAGCTGATTGAGCGACTGCGCGGGCGTGGTGACCTGGTAACGCTGTAACAGACCCGCGGCACGGCAGGCGCAAAGTTCCCCCTGACAGGAACCCATGCCGACGCGCGTACGGCGACGTAAATCGAGAAGATTTTTTACTGCCAGCTTGTCGACGGCATAGTGAACTTCCCCGGCGGTAACAGCTTCACACTCGCACACCAGACTGCGGCTCAGGCGTGAGTCCCCCAGCGACTTCGGCGTCCGATCGCCGTGACGATAAATGGCCGAACCACGCAGCGGGGCCGGGAGTGAAATGACTTTGTGCAGCGTATTTTCCGTGCTTTCTCGTGAGCCCGGCAGCGGTGTTTCAGCTGTTGTACAGGGCGCGCGGTGGTTCAGCTTGCGACAGACGGCATCGGTCGCCATTTCCGCCATCAGTCGATAGGTCATCAGCTTGCCGCCGGTGATGGTGATAAAGCCTTCCATGCCGTCGCGGTTTGCGTGGTCGAGCAGCACAATGCCGCGACTGACGCTTCGACCGCTCGGGTCGTCATCGCTGGCGATCAGAGGACGCACGCCGCAGTAAGCCCGCAGAATACGCGTGGTTGCCATAATAGGTGCCAGTTTTTCGCCTTCGCGCAGCAGGATATCCACCTCTTCTGTGGTGACACGGTTGTAGTCGATATCACGGTAATCAATATGCGTGGAAGTCGTGCCAATCAGTGAAATGGTATCGCCCGGCACCAGAATGTCGGCATCGGCGGGCTTGCGGCAGCGGTTAATCACGTGCTGGTTGATGCGGTTTTCGAAAATGAGCAGTGAGCCTTTGGCCGGGAACATGCGCACGGAGAGGTCGGCATATTCGGCAATGCGCTGGCCCCAGATGCCGCCAGCGTTGACGACGATCTGCGCATAAAGCTGTTCTGTTGTTTGCTTTGTGCGATCCCACACCCTGACTCCGCGAATGCGCTCGCCCTGGCGTATCAGCCCCGTGACCTCGCAGCCTGTGCGAATAACGGCACCGTGCTCGCGGGCATCCAGCATATTGGCGGCGGTCAGCCGGAAAGGGTCCACGGTGCCATCGGGCACTGTAACCGCACCGATAATCGCCGGGTTTACCGCGGGCTCCAGCGCCAGCGCCTGAGCGGGCGTCAGCGGTTGGGCATCAATATTTGCGCTCTGGCAGGCGGCAATAAACTGCTGCTGAAAGTCGAGAGAATCCTCCGGCAGGGTAATAAACAGCCCCTGCGTGGCTTCGATGCAGTGGCGGGCAATGCGTTTGAGAATGGCGTTTTCGGCTATACATTCCCGGGCGGATTCCGGATCCGTTACCGCATACCGCGCGCCGCTGTGCAGCAGGCCGTGGTTGCGGCCGGTGGCACCGGTGGCGATATCGTCTCGCTCGACGAGGATCGCCTTCAGGCCACGCAGGGCGCAATCTCTGGCGATCCCGGCCCCCGTTGCACCCCCGCCGATAATGATGACATCGGCCTCACCGGTCGTGGAGAAAGTCATTCTGAACCCTCACTGTTCATTTTCATCCATTTAGCCACAGTAATACTGTGGTTTGTTTGATATCGCGCATAATCGAACATAAAACGAAAATGAAACGTGATTTCGTGCTCATAATGGAATTTTTGTCATAAATCTGTAACATTTTGTGCGACGTTTCACAGTACGTTGATCGGGCTTTGCCTACCATCCGGGCCGTACTACAACTCATTCACATTACTGATGATTCTCAGACGCGTTTGTCTGATAACGATGGCCACGGAGGCTACCATGCTCAGTATTTTCAAACCTGCCGCGCACGCTTCAAGACTGCCCGAGGCGCAGACCGATGCCCACTACCGCCGCCTGCGCTGGCAGATTTTCCTCGGGATCTTCTTCGGTTATGCGGCCTACTATCTGGTGCGCAAAAACTTCGCCCTGGCCATGCCTTACCTGATTGAACAGGGCTTTTCGCGCGGCGATTTAGGCTTTGCGCTGTCGGGAATTTCTATTGCCTATGGCTTTTCGAAATTCATCATGGGCTCGGTTTCCGACCGCTCTAACCCGCGCGTTTTCCTGCCAGCGGGGTTGATTCTCGCGGCGGCGGTGATGCTGTTTATGGGCTTTGTTCCGTGGGCAACCTCCAGCATCGCTATCATGTTTGTGCTGCTGTTTATCTGTGGCTGGTTCCAGGGTATGGGCTGGCCGCCTTGTGGGCGCACCATGGTCCACTGGTGGTCGCAGAAGGAGCGCGGTGGCATTGTGTCGGTGTGGAACTGTGCTCATAACGTGGGCGGAGGCTTGCCGCCGCTGCTGTTCCTGCTCGGCATGGCGTGGTTCAACGACTGGAAAGCGGCGCTCTATATGCCTGCTTTCGGCGCTATTCTGGTGGCGCTATTTGCCTTTGCTTTGATGCGCGATACGCCGCAATCCTGTGGCCTGCCGCCGATTGAAGAGTACAAAAACGATTACCCGGATGACTACAGCGAGAAGCACGAAGAAGAGCTGACCGCCAAACAGATCTTCATGCAGTACGTGCTGCCCAATAAATTACTGTGGTACATCGCAGTGGCGAACGTGTTCGTGTATCTGCTGCGTTACGGCATCCTCGACTGGTCGCCAACCTATCTGAAAGAGGTGAAGCATTTCGCACTGGATAAGTCTTCCTGGGCCTATTTCCTCTACGAATATGCAGGGATCCCTGGCACGTTGCTTTGCGGCTGGATGTCGGACAAAGTGTTCCGCGGCAACCGCGGCGCTACCGGCGTGTTCTTTATGATTCTGGTGACCATCGCCACCGTGGTTTACTGGCTTAACCCGCCGGGCAACCCTGGCGTCGACATGGCCTGTATGATCGTTATCGGCTTCCTGATTTATGGCCCGGTGATGCTGATTGGCCTGCATGCCCTTGAGCTGGCACCGAAAAAAGCGGCGGGCACGGCGGCAGGCTTTACCGGATTGTTTGGCTACCTCGGCGGGTCTGTCGCCGCCAGCGCCATCGTGGGTTACACGGTAGATTTCTTCGGCTGGGATGGCGGCTTTATGGTGATGATCGGTGGCAGCATTCTGGCGGTGATTTTGCTGCTGGTGGTCATGGTGGGTGAACGTAAGCACCATCAGGAAATGCAGATGAAGCGGGCGTAATTGTTTTGGATAATAAAAAAGGGTCGCTCAGCGACCCTTTTTCACATCTCGATTTCAATATCGCCTTTGGCTCTGCAGCAGCAGGGCAGAATTTCTCCCTGCTGAACGAATGCCAGCGGCTCCATCAGCCAGTCAACCTGGCCGGACACCAGCCGACAGCGGCAGGAGCCGCAGTAGCCTTCGCGGCACTGGAATTCAACCGCCACGTTGTGCGACTCCAGCGCCACCAGTAATGAAGGGTGTTCTTCCTGGCACAGCAGCTGTGTGCCAGTGACGCGAAGGGTTACGCGGCTCATCAGAGCTGGAAGTTGCTCAGGTCGTCGGCATCGACTTCAGCATCAATCTGGCCGACCAGATAGGAGCTGACTTCCACTTCCTGCGGCGCCACCTGCACGTTATCGGACACCAGCCAGGTGTTGATCCACGGGATAGGGTTGGAGCGCGTCTGGAACGGCAGGTCGAGGCCAACAGCCTGCATGCGGATGTTGGTGATGTACTCGACGTACTGGCAGAGAATGTCTTTGTTCAGGCCAATCATTGAGCCGTCGCGGAACAGGTACTCTGCCCACTCTTTCTCTTGCTGAGCTGCCAGCACGAACAGGTCATAGCATTCCTGTTTGCACTCTTCGGCGATCTCCGCCATCTCCGGGTCATCCTGGCCTGAACGCAGCAGGTTCAGCATGTGCTGGGTGCCAGTCAGGTGCAGGGCTTCATCACGGGCGATCAGACGAATGATTTTGGCGTTGCCTTCCATCAGCTTGCGCTCAGCAAAGGCAAAGGAGCAGGCGAAGCTCACGTAGAAGCGAATCGCTTCCAGCGCGTTGACGCTCATCAGGCACAGATACAGCTTCTTCTTCAGCTCACGCAGGTTCACGGTGACGGTTTTGCCGTTCACGGTGTGGGTGCCTTCGCCCAGCAGGTGCCAGTAGCTGGTGAGTTCGATCAGCGAATCATAATAGTGGGAAATGCCTTCCGCACGCTTCTGGATCTGCTCGTTGGTGACGATATCATCGAACACGGTCGCCGGATCGTTGACGATGTTGCGGATGATGTGGGTGTAGGAGCGTGAGTGGATAGTTTCCGAAAATGCCCACGTCTCAACCCAGGTTTCCAGTTCAGGAATCGAAATCAGCGGCAGCAGCGCCACGTTCGGGCTGCGGCCCTGAATGGAGTCCAGCAGCGTCTGGTACTTCAGGTTGCTGATAAAAATGTGCTTTTCGTGGTCAGGCAGCGCCTGATAGTCGATGCGATCGCGGGAGACGTCCACTTCTTCCGGGCGCCAGAAGAAGGAGAGCTGTTTCTCAATCAGCTTTTCGAAGATGTCATATTTTTGCTGATCGTAGCGAGCCACGTTGACCGGCTGGCCGAAAAACATCGGCTCAAGCAGCTGATTATTTTTCGTCTGTGAAAAAGTGGTGTATGCCATTGGGAGTCCTGTTGAGCTTGTATTGCCCGGCGGCACTGGCTTGGCCGGGCCTACAAAAACGTAGCCGGGTAAGCGTCGCGCCACCCGGCAGGTATCTTAGATCTTACATGCGCCGCTTTCGCAGCCGTCGTCCTGGATGGACGGGGCCAGATCGTCCTGAGCATCTTCTGCGCCATCACGGGTGTTGTGATAGTACAGGGTTTTCACGCCAAATTTATAGGCATTGAGCAGGTCTTTGAGCAGCTGCTGCATCGGCACTTTGCCAGACGGGAAACGCGTCGGGTCATAGTTGGTGTTCGCCGAAATCGACTGGTCGATAAACTTCTGCATGATGCCGACCAACTGGAGATAGCCGTCGTTGTTCGGCATTTCCCACAGCAGCTCGTAGCCGTTCTGCAGTTTTTCGTAGTCCGGCACCACCTGGCGCAGGATACCGTCTTTCGACGCTTTGATGCTCACGTGGCCGCGCGGCGGCTCAATGCCGTTGGTGGCGTTAGAGATCTGTGAAGATGTCTCTGACGGCATCAGGGCAGAAAGCGTGGAGTTACGCAGGCCGTGCTCTTTGATGGACTCGCGCAGGGCTTCCCAGTTGTAGTGCAGCGGCTCGTTGACGATGCCGTCCAGATCTTTCTTGTAAGTATCGATCGGCAGAATGCCTTTGGCGTAAGTGGTTTCGTTGAACCACGGGCATGCGCCTTGCTCTTTCGCCAGTTCGTTAGAGGCTTTCAGCAGGTAGTACTGAATCGCTTCGAACGTCTTGTGGGTCAGATTGTTGCCGCTGCCGTCGGAGTAGCGCTTGCCGTGCTTCGCCAGGTAGTAAGCGAAGTTGATCACGCCAATGCCGAGGGTACGACGACCCATTGCACCGCGTTTTGCAGCCAGAATCGGGTAGTCCTGATAGTCGAGCAGGGCGTCCAGCGCACGGACGGCGAGGATCGCGAGCTCTTCCAGATCGTCCAGGCTGTCAATTGCGCCGAGGTTAAACGCCGACAACGTACAGAGTGCAATTTCACCGTTTTCGTCGTTCACGTCGTCCAGCGGTTTGGTCGGCAGGGCGATTTCCAGGCACAGGTTAGACTGGCGCACTGGCGCAACAACTGGATCGAACGGGCTGTGGGTGTTGCAGTGGTCAACGTTCTGGATGTAGATACGGCCGGTGGAGGCACGTTCCTGCATGACCAGAGAGAACAGCTCGACCGCTTTGATACGCTGCTTGCGGATGCTGTCGTCTTTTTCGTATTTCACGTACAGGCGTTCGAACTCATCCTGATTGGCGAAGAAGGCGTCGTAGAGGCCTGGCACGTCAGACGGGCTGAACAGCGTGATGTCTTCGCCTTTCAGCAGACGGGTGTACATCAGCTTGTTGATCTGCACGCCGTAGTCCATGTGACGCACGCGGTTTGCTTCCGTGCCACGGTTGTTTTTCAGCACCAGCAGGCTTTCCACTTCCAGATGCCACATCGGGTAGAAGAGGGTTGCCGCACCGCCGCGCACGCCGCCCTGAGAGCAGGACTTCACCGCAGTCTGGAAGTGCTTGTAGAACGGAATACAGCCGGTGTGGAACGCTTCACCGCCGCGAATCGGGCTGCCCAGCGCACGAATGCGACCGGCGTTGATGCCGATCCCGGCGCGCTGGGAAACGTATTTCACGATGGCGCTGGAGGTGGCGTTGATGGAGTCCAGGCTGTCGCCGCACTCGATCAGCACGCAGGAGCTGAACTGACGAGTCGGGGTGCGCACGCCGGACATAATCGGCGTTGGCAGAGAAATTTTGAACGTGGAGACGGCGTCATAGAAACGCTTCACGTAGTCCAGACGGGTTTCACGCGGGTAGTTCGAGAACAGGCACGCGGCAACCAGAATGTAGAGGAACTGGGCGCTCTCATAAATTTCACCGGTCACACGGTTCTGGACCAGGTATTTGCCTTCCAGCTGCTTCACGGCCGCGTAGGAGAAGTTCATGTCGCGCCAGTGGTCGATAAAACCGTCCATCTGCTTGAACTCTTCTTCCGTGTAGTCTTCCAGCAGATGACTGTCGTATTTACCCAGTTCAACCATGTTGACGACGTGGGTGTAGAGTGCCGGTGGCTCGAACTGGCCGTAGGCCTTTTTACGCAGATGGAAAATCGCCAGGCGCGCGGCCAGGTACTGGTAGTCCGGTGCCTCACGGGAGATCAGGTCAGCGGCAGCCTTGATGATGGTCTCATGAATATCGGCAGTTTTGATGCCGTCGTAGAACTGGATGTGTGAGCGCAGTTCAACCTGAGAAATGGAAACGTTGTTCAGCCCCTCGGCCGCCCAGTCCAGCACGCGATGAATTTTATCGAGATCGATACGCTCGGTCCCACCATCACGCTTAGTCACCATCAGACTCTGATTCATGTGCTTTACCCTGTCCGTGAAAAGAAAAATATCCCCCGTTTATCCACAGAAAGTCGCTGTGACTAACTCTGTGGATAAATACTATATATAGGGGGTGTGCGATAAGTTAAACGCTATATGGTGAGTATTCTAGTAAGGATTCATTTGAGTACAAGGGTTGATTTTGGCGTTAACTTGAGGTTGCTAAAGCGTGAAAAAGGCTAAGTCCTAGAACTGTAAGGCCTGGACGTGATGTCAATAATTTAGAAAAAAAAATGAAAATTTGATCGAGTGCTGATTTCTTCAACGAGGGGGAGTTTTGCGCAACAGAATGCTGCGCAAACTTGATAAGAATAATCTATGACGTCAGTCGTTTTTTGCGGTGGTGTGCAACATATAGTTAACATCAACGCCGGGTGCGAGCTTAAAGTGGTTGGTGACCGGGTTGTAGTGCAGGCCGGTGATATGGCGCTCCTGCAAACAGGTTTTGTCGACCCAACCCAACAGCTCGGCAGGTTTGATGAATTTCTTCACGTCGTGGGTGCCTTTGGGCACCATCTTTAACACATACTCTGCGCCGACAACCGCCATGAGCCAGGCTTTACCGTTGCGGTTAATGGTGGAGAAAAAGACCTGGCCGCCCGGTTTGACCAGTTTTGCACAGGCATTGACGACGGACTGCGGGTCCGGCACGTGCTCCAGCATCTCCATGCAGGTGACAACGTCGTACTGTTGTGCGTGCTTCGCGGCATGATCTTCCACGGTTTCCTGCACATAGTTCACCTGAATGCCCGTTTCTAGCGCATGCAGACGCGCCACCTGAAGAGGTTCGAAGCCCATATCCAGCCCGGTAACATCGGCCCCTTCACGCGCCATACTTTCGGCGAGGATGCCACCGCCGCAGCCCACATCGAGCACTTTCTTGCCAAACAAACCGTCGGAACGGGTGGCGATATAGCCCAGACGCAGCGGATTGATACGGTGCAGCGGTTTAAATTCCCCTTCGAGATCCCACCAGCGTGAAGCGACGGCTTCAAATTTCGCAATTTCGTCGTGATCGACGTTAGCCACCGGCTGTTTTTCAGCATTCATGGGCGCATTGACTCCTTTTTTAATCAGGCCAGTGAGTATATCAGCACCCCGGCGCGAATAAAGCGTTGTGCGGGTGCTATTGGTTTACCTCAAACCGGTCGGTTGTGTTATAATTTGCGACCTTTGAATCCGGGAAACATGTAGAGGGATAGCGGTTAGATGAGCGACCTTGCGAGAGAAATTACACCGGTCAACATCGAGGAAGAGCTAAAGAGCTCCTACCTGGATTATGCGATGTCGGTGATTGTTGGCCGTGCGCTGCCAGATGTCCGAGATGGCTTAAAGCCGGTACACCGTCGCGTACTTTACGCCATGAACGTACTGGGCAATGACTGGAACAAAGCCTATAAAAAATCTGCCCGTGTCGTGGGCGATGTCATCGGTAAATACCACCCTCACGGCGACTCCGCGGTGTATGACACCATCGTCCGTATGGCCCAGCCGTTCTCGCTGCGCTACATGCTGGTAGATGGCCAGGGTAACTTTGGTTCCGTTGACGGTGACTCCGCTGCGGCGATGCGTTATACGGAAATCCGTATGGCGAAAATCGCCCATGAGCTGATGGCTGACCTGGACAAGGAAACCGTCGATTTCGTGGATAACTATGACGGCACGGAAAAAATCCCTGACGTCATGCCAACCAAAATTCCAAACCTGCTGGTGAACGGTTCGTCCGGGATCGCGGTGGGGATGGCCACCAACATTCCGCCGCACAACCTGACGGAAGTGATCAACGGCTGCCTCGCCTACATTGATGATGAAGACATCAGCATTGAAGGGCTGATGGAACACATTCCAGGGCCAGACTTCCCGACCGCCGCCATCATCAATGGTCGCCGCGGCATTGAAGAAGCCTATCGCACCGGTCGTGGTAAAATTTACATCCGCGCTCGCGCGGAAGTAGAAGCTGACGCGAAAACCGGCCGCGAAACCATCATCGTGCATGAAATTCCGTACCAGGTGAACAAAGCTCGCCTGATCGAGAAAATCGCCGAGCTGGTCAAAGACAAACGCGTGGAAGGCATCAGCGCGCTGCGTGACGAGTCTGATAAAGACGGTATGCGCATCGTGATTGAAATCAAACGCGACGCGGTGGGTGAAGTGGTTCTCAACAACCTCTACTCCCAGACACAGCTTCAGGTCTCCTTCGGTATTAACATGGTTGCGCTGCACCATGGTCAGCCGAAGATCATGAACCTGAAAGATATTCTGAGCGCATTCGTGCGTCACCGCCGTGAAGTGGTGACCCGTCGTACCATTTTCGAACTGCGTAAAGCGCGCGATCGTGCGCACATCCTTGAAGCGCTGGCTGTGGCTCTCGCCAACATCGATCCGATTATCGAGCTGATTCGTCAGGCGCCGACCCCGGCAGAAGCGAAGGCGGGTCTGATCGCGCGTCCATGGGATCTCGGTAACGTCGCGGAAATGCTGGAGCGTGCGGGCGACAATGCCGCGCGTCCGGAGTGGCTGGAAGAGCAATTCGGCGTGCGTGACGGCCAGTATTACCTGACCGAACAGCAGGCTCAGGCGATTCTGGATCTGCGTCTGCAGAAGCTGACCGGCCTCGAGCATGAAAAACTGCTCGACGAGTACAAAGAGCTGCTGGAGCAGATCGCTGAACTGCTGCACATCCTGGGCAGCGCAGACCGTCTGATGGAAGTGATTCGTGAAGAACTGGAACTCGTTCGCGAGCAGTTCGGTGATGCGCGTCGCACCGAAATCACCGCCAACACCGCTGACATCAACATCGAAGACCTGATCAACCAGGAAGACGTTGTGGTAACGCTGTCGCATCAGGGCTATGTGAAGTATCAGCCGCTGACCGATTACGAAGCTCAGCGTCGCGGTGGTAAAGGTAAATCTGCGGCCCGCATTAAAGAAGAAGACTTTATCGATCGCCTGCTGGTGGCCAACACCCATGACACCATTCTGCTGTTCTCCAGCCGTGGTCGTCTGTACTGGATGAAGGTTTATCAGCTGCCGGAAGCGAGCCGTGGTGCGCGTGGACGTCCAATCGTCAACCTGCTGCCGCTGGAAGCCGACGAACGTATCACCGCTATTCTGCCGGTTCGCGAGTACGAAGAAGGCGTGAACGTCTTTATGGCGACCGCCAGCGGTACCGTGAAGAAAACGGCGCTGACCGAGTTCAGCCGTCCTCGTTCTGCCGGGATCATCGCGGTGAACCTCAATGAAGGTGATGAGCTGATCGGCGTTGACCTGACCAACGGCAACGACGAAGCGATGCTGTTCTCTGCCGCCGGTAAAGTGGTGCGCTTTAAAGAGAGCGCAGTGCGTGCCATGGGCCGTACCGCCACCGGCGTTCGCGGCATCAAACTTGCGGGCGAAGACAAAGTTGTTTCGCTTATCATCCCTCGCGGTGAAGGCGCGATCCTGACCGTCACCCAGAACGGCTACGGTAAGCGTACGGCGGAAACGGAATACCCGACCAAGTCACGCGGCACGCAAGGCGTTATCTCGATCAAAGTGACCGAGCGTAACGGTTCTGTTGTCGGCGCGGTTCAGGTTGTGGACAGCGATCAGATCATGATGATCACCGATGCAGGTACGCTGGTGCGTACCCGCGTGTCGGAAGTCAGCGTGGTGGGTCGTAACACCCAGGGCGTTATCCTCATTCGCACCGCGGAAGATGAAAACGTGGTGGGCCTGCAGCGCGTTGCAGAACCGGTTGACGAAGAGGAACTCGACGCTATCGACGGCAGCGTTGCCGAAGGTGATGACGAGATCGCTCCGGAAACGGACGCTGACGACGACGTGGCGGATGACGCCGACGAAGAGTAATCGTCTGAAAACGTGATGATGGGGCCAGCACTTGCTGGCCCTTTTTCTTAGAACATTGCGAGGGGGGCGATTTACCGCTACCTTAATCGCATCTTTACGCATGCACACGGCTCAACGTTGAAATACCTCGTCTCTTTTCGCACGACTCTGAAAGTCTCCCGCTATCTGTTCCGGGCGCTGGCGCTGCTCTTCTGGCTGCTGATTGCCTTTGTGTCGGTGTTCTACATCGTCAATGCGCTGCACAGCAAAGAGGCGGAGATTCGCCAGGAGTTTAATCTCAGCTACGATCAGGCTCAGCGCTACATTCAGCGCACGTCAGACGTAATGAAAGAGCTGAAATACATCGCTGAAAATCGCCTCAGTGCGGAAAACGGCGTGCTCTCTTCACGTACTGAGAAAGATGAAACCGAGGTGCCAGAGTTTGAGCCGCTGTTCCAGGATTCTGACTGCGGCGCATTGAGCAATAACTGGCGTGGCTCGCTGGAGTCGCTGGCGTGGTTTATGCGCTACTGGCGCGACAATTTCTCTGCGGCCTACGATTTGAACCGCGTGTTCCTGATCGGCAGCGACAATTTGTGCATGGCAAACTTTGGCCTGCGCGACATGCCAGTTGAGCGTGACCAGGCCCTCAAAACCCTGCATGAGCGCATCGTGAAATACCGCAATGCGCCCCAGGAAGAGCGCGGCAGCAATCTCTTCTGGATAAGTCAGGGACCGCGTCCGGGCGTGGGTTATTTCTATGCGCTGACGCCGGTTTACCTTGCAAACCGTTTACAGGCGCTGCTGGGTATCGAACAAACCGTTCGTATGGAAAACTTCTTCACGCCGGGCAACATGCCAATGGGGGTGACCATCCTCGATGACAGCGGCCAGCCTTTGATTGCGCTCACCGGCGGGGAAAACAAACTGAACATCGATCCGAAATGGATGCTGGAGCGAGCATGGTTTGGCTACACGTCCGGTTTCCGCGATCTGGTGCTGAAGAAAAATTTGCCGCCATCTTCCCTGAGTATTGTCTATTCGGTTCCGGTCGATTCGGTGCTTGAACGTATCAGGATGCTTATCCTCAATGCTGTGCTGTTAAACATTCTGACGGGTGTGGCGCTGTTCACTATGGCGCGGATGTATGAGCGCAGAATCTTCCTGCCGGCAGAAGCTGACGCGCAGCGACTGGAGGAGCATGAGCAGTTCAACCGTAAAATTGTGGCTTCCGCACCGGTCGGCATCTGTATTCTTCGCACCCTGGATGGCACCAATATACTGAGTAACGAGCTGGCGCATAACTACCTCAATATGCTCACTCATGAAGACCGCCAGCGCTTGACGCAGATAATCTGCGGCCAGCAGGTGAACTTTGTCGACGTGCTCACCAGCAACAATACCAATCTGCAAATCAGCTTCGTCCATTCGCGCTATCGTAATGAAAACGTGGCGATATGCGTGCTGGTCGACGTCTCATCGCGCGTGAAGATGGAAGAGTCTCTGCAGGAAATGGCCCAGGCCGCCGAGCAGGCTAGCCAGTCCAAATCCATGTTCCTTGCGACGGTGAGCCATGAGCTGCGCACGCCGCTGTACGGCATCATTGGTAACCTCGATCTGCTGCAGACCAAAGAGCTGCCGAAGGGGGTCGACAGGCTGGTGACGGCGATGAATAACTCGTCGAGCCTGCTGTTGAAAATCATTAGCGACATTCTCGATTTCTCAAAGATTGAATCAGAACAGCTGAAAATTGAGCCGCGCGAATTTTCTCCACGCGAAGTGATGAGCCACATCACCGCCAACTATCTGCCGCTGGTGGTGCGCAAACAGCTGGGGCTTTACTGCTTCGTAGATCCGGACGTACCGCAGCAGCTGGCGGGCGATCCGATGCGTCTGCAGCAGGTGATTTCCAACCTGCTCAGTAACGCTATCAAATTCACCGATACAGGCTGCATTATTTTGCATCTGCAGCGCGATGAAGATTATCTCAGCATCAGCGTGCGCGACACCGGCGTGGGTATTCCGGCCAAAGAAGTGGTGCGCCTGTTTGATCCGTTCTTCCAGGTCGGCACCGGTGTGCAGCGTAATTTCCAGGGAACAGGGCTTGGGCTGGCTATCTGCGAGAAGCTGATCAACATGATGGACGGCGACATCTCGGTGGATACCGAGCCGGGTATGGGCAGCCAGTTTACTATTCGAATTCCGCTGTACGGTGCACAGAATCTGAAGTCAGTGACGGTGGAAAGCCTTGCAGGCAAACGCTGTTGGCTGGCGGTACGCAATGCTTCCCTGGCCCAGTTTGTCGAATCTCTGCTGATGCGCCACGGTGCTGAAGTGCTGGCCTGGGAGGGGCAGACGCCACAATCAGACGATATGCTCATTACCGATGATGAGCTGACGCAGCCGTGGAAAGGGCGCGGGGCGATCGTGTTCTGCCGCCGCCATATCGGCATCCCGCTGGAGCGTGCGGCTGGCGAGTGGATCCACAGCGTCGCGTCACCGCATGAGCTGTTGGCGCTGTTGGGCCGTATATACAGCATCAGCGTCGAGGATGCTGAACGCGGCGGAGATCTGCCGTCGGCAGATAATATCACCACTGCAAATGATGACATGATGATTCTGGTGGTGGACGATCATCCGATTAACCGCCGTTTACTGGCCGATCAGCTTGGCTCCCTCGGCTATCAGTGCAAAACGGCCAATGACGGTGTCGATGCGCTGAATGTCCTGAGTAAGAATCACATTGATATCGTGTTAAGTGATGTGAACATGCCAAATATGGATGGTTACCGTCTGACGCAGCGTATTCGCCAGCTGGGGCTGACCTTGCCGGTGGTAGGGGTGACAGCAAATGCGTTGGCGGAAGAGAAGCAGCGCTGCCTGGAGTCTGGTATGGACAGCTGCCTGTCAAAACCGGTGACGCTGGATGTGATAAGCCAGACGCTGGCGGTTTATGCCGCGCGGGTCAGGAAAAGCAGAGAGGCTTAAGGCCTGTAAAAGAAAACCCCGGAAGTCCGGGGTTTTTTGTGTTTCGCTTCAGCGTAAAAGGTCGTATTAGTCTTTGTCTGCCGGGCTCAGGGTAACGGAAGAGAGGTAGTTCAGCAGGGCGATATCGTTTTCCACGCCAAGCTTCATCATTGCCGACTTCTTCTGGCTACTGATGGTTTTGATGCTGCGGTTCAGCTTCTTGGCGATTTCGGTGACCAGGAAACCCTCTGCGAACAGGCGCAATACTTCACTCTCTTTTGGTGACAGACGTTTGTCGCCGTAGCCGCCCGCGCTGATTTTTTCCAGCAGGCGGGAAACGCTTTCCGGGGTGAACTTCTTCCCTTTCTGCAAAGCGGCCAGCGCTTTAGGCAGGTCGGTTGGTGCGCCCTGTTTCAGGACAATCCCTTCAATATCGAGATCCAGAACGGCACTCAGAATCGCCGGGTTATTGTTCATTGTCAGAACGATAATCGACAGGGCCGGGAAATGGCGTTTGATGTATTTAATAAGCGTAATACCGTCACCGTACTTGTCTCCGGGCATGGAGAGATCGGTGATCAGCACATGGGCGTCCAGTTTCGGCAGATTATTGATAAGTGCAGTGGAGTCTTCAAATTCGCCGACGACATTCACCCACTCGATTTGCTCAAGTGATTTGCGAATACCGAACAGTACAATCGGATGATCATCGGCAATAATAACGTTCATATTGTTCATGTATTAGGCTACCTTGCTACATCAAGCTTTTGACGTAGGCGTCAATGTCGCTGATATATTTCTCTGTGCCGGGCGCATCTTTTTCACGAATAAGATGCTCCAGCGTTTCACATAACTGCTTGCCGGGTACCAGATTCAGCATGGCAAACACCCCTTTAAGGCGGTGAGCCGTCTGTGCCAGTGCAGCAAAATCATTTGTCGCTGACTCAGTATACAGCCTCTTAACATCATCCGGAACCGTGTCAACAAACAGCGCATAATAACCGCTGGCATGAAGCTCGGCGTTTTCATTTACACCCGCGGGTGTTTCCAGTAACTCTCCCTGTGCCAGTTGTTCTTCTATTAACTGCAGCACTGCTTCCTGCATGGCATTACTGATATTGAAATTGACCCGCAAAAGGCCTGGGCCCATTTTGCGAATACCGGCCTCATCATCGCTTAAAAGCAGGCCAGGCGCAGTAAGATTAGACGGATTATCCGTTAAAAACAGATCATATTCTTGACTTGTTAGCCGCTCGTCCGGGGAGATGCAGCTTGCCCCCCAGTTTTCCAGCTGTCTCACCACTACGCTGCGCACCTCATTGGAAGTGATGTCGATCATCGCAATCACTTCGTCGAGCAGCTTTTCTTCTGACTCCGTCTCCTGCTCACGTGGCGTCATTTTGACGTGCAGGGAGTAGCGTGTGCCTAAGGATTCTCGTGCTTTGATGTTGAGGTGACCACCGAGCTTCCGCGCCAGCTGATCGCACAGCCAGAAGGTGAGGGCGTTGGCTTTGCCAAACCGGTCTTCGTGGGTTTCATTCAGGAAAGGGAAATGAAGATTGTCGATTTCGCTGTTGGTGACCCCGTTGCCGGTGTCGAGAATGCGGAAGGTGAGGCGATCTTCTGCGGATTCATCTTCTGTAACGTCCAGAGTTACCTTGCCGATTTGTGTAGTGATGACGGCATACTGAATCAACATCAGCAGAATACGCTTCAGGGCTTCCCGATCGCCATGGCGCTGCTCGCTGGCGGCCAGGTGATTATTAATCAGCAGCTGCAGCCCTTTGCGTTTGATAACTGGCAGGACTTCAGGCACGACTTCATCTATCAGGTCCTGAATCGAGAAGAGTGCCGACGTGCCTTTCCAGCCGTCGCCTTCAAGCATGTTAGCCAACTGGATCTCATCGACCAGGCGCACAAGCGTATCAGCCTGCTGGGCAAGCTTATGATGATCATCAGTTGGCAGCGCGGCGGCTTCCTCCGCCAAAGTGCGAACCGGTTGTTTAAGCGCCTCACCAATATTCTGCATAAAAGCGACGCGGCCCAGCTGATTTTTCTCGTACAGGCGCTGGGCCTGTTTGAGCTTTTTGTTCACCAGCACTTCTTTATCCTGATCGCGAATAATGAAGATCTGGGTTCGCGGTGCCACCTGGCTGCGGAACTGACGGATTTCATAGAGTTCGTTATTGATGGTGGCCTGAATAACGCCCTGATGCTGCTCCGCCATGCTGGTAATGTTTTGCAGATTCAGATGCGGCAGCAGGTGATCGGCAATTTTGTTGCTGATCACCGTCCGGTTAGATTCCTGGTCGTGCACCAGCAGCCCCAGCGGCAGCACAGAGACAATCTCTTCGTTGATGGCTTTCAGTACGCGGAGTTCGGTATTGGCGGCACCCGACGTGCCGGTGTCCGTCTGGCGACGGCCGGAATAATGGCGAAACGTATTAAGGCCAAACAGCGCCAGCGCCAGCAGGCCGATATTCAGCAGCAGCGGCAGTAAAATATTCTGTAGCGTATCGAGTAGCAGCGTGCCGAGGGGCACCTGCCAGATGAGTCGCATGCCGGTGGAGTTTACCGAAGAGGCAATCTCAATGCGCGAGCTGTTGAAATTGATCCTCACGCTGTCGGCGGCTTCTTTATCCTGGCTGCGGAGATTTTTTTGCGTCGGATCCGGTTCGAGGCGGAAACTGTCCAGCGCCATGCCCGGTGGAATCAGGTCGTTAATCGGTAAATCGAAAGCCACCACGGTCGCCAGATGGCCCGGCTGATTGAAGGTGGTGCGCAGCGTGAAGTAATGACCATTTTGCCAGGCGAGGCGTCGCAGGGAAGAGAAAGTTTCACGTTCATCCAGGGTATTGGCCTGCTGGAGCATCTCCGCACGACGGGAATCAACGATACTGCCAACGGTGGACTCTTTGAACCCGGCTGACAAATCTTTCAGCGGCAGCGTGGAGATCAGTATCAGGCTATTGTCCTGGCCGTTGAGATAGTACATCGACCACGGGACGGTTTCCGCGCCCCACAACGTATCCAGGTAGCCCGACATCTTCTGTGTCATGTCGAGCGTCGTACCATCATGGGAGCCGAAAATCAGCGCTTCTGTCTTGCGACGCGGTTTTTCCAGGTAGTAGACATCCTGCTTCAGCCGCGTTTCCTGCAGGCCTTCATTCGCGGAAGGTGCCGTGGCTGACGCGGCGATATTGTCATAGATTTGCCAGGTGGCGTAGCGCCAGGTATCGATTCGCTTGTGAATCGAATGGGTCATGTCGACAATCTGGTAGCTTTTATCCTTGAGCCAGGCGTTTACCGCGCTCTGGATCATCACGCCCATGGTCACCAGTAGCACGACGATCAATAAAAGGAAGAAACGGGTAATGCTCCCAGGCATGAGAGAAAACTTGTTGGGAAACGTCGTGTCGGAATGACTCATTAGTGTGTGTAATCCATGATGACTGCACCAAAAAACGCGTTAAAGCCCCGCTTACTGCTTAAGTAAAACCCCGGATAGCGGGTTTCAGCGGTCGATTGTCAAGGCAACGCCAGCAGGCAGTATAAAGGGTAATGCGTCAATTTCCACATTCTACCGTCGGTTGGCTGATATCTGAGCAGTCTGCATACTCTGCATACAAAGATGTACATTGTTACATTTGCTGTACAAATATTTACGCCTGAAGTCCTGATAATAGCACGAAATAACAAGAGATTATTTAATGCCTAGCCAAGAAAGGTTTTTTTTCCAGCGGGGATGATTACTTAATAGTCGTTATGATTTCGCGGTGGTAGCACATGGCGATTAATATTGCGTAAAGAAAGGTAAAAAAAAACCGGATGCGAGGCATCCGGTAGAAATACGAGTAAACAGACATTCAGAACTGAATGACGGTAATAAATAAAGTTAATGATGATAGCGCTAATTATTTTAGAGATCGTCGAGGGTTTTGTTTTGTCATTCGGTGCTATACGAAAGAGGTGTTTTAATTTGCTGATATTCATGTGTTTTTTATTGTTTTTGATTATTGGTGCTATATTTTTTCACATTTTGTGGCATTGAAAAGTTCCCTTATATTTACAAAATGAAACATCTAGTGGGTAAATTGAAACACCTTAAAAGTTCTCGTATCATTTTCTTGTTGGATATTTCTGTATTTTGCAGCACAATGGGTTTGCCGACTGATTAGAAGGTTAATCAGTAAGCAGTGGCATAAAAAAAGGCATATAACAGAGGGTTAATAACATGAAAGTTAAAGTACTGTCCCTCCTGGTACCAGCACTGCTGGTAGCGGGCGCAGCAAATGCGGCTGAAATTTATAACAAAGACGGCAACAAATTAGATCTGTACGGTAAAGTAGACGGCCTGCACTATTTCTCTGATGACAAAGGCGCAGACGGCGACCAGTCCTACATTCGTTTCGGCTTCAAGGGCGAAACTCAGGTTAACGACCAGATTACCGGTTACGGCCAGTGGGAATACAACGTTCAGGCGAACAACGTAGAAGGTTCTGCTGACCAGGCGTGGACCCGTGTTGGCTTCGCTGGTATCCGTGTTAAAGATGCAGGTTCCTTCGACTACGGTCGTAACTACGGCGTAGTTTACGACGTAACTTCCTGGACCGACGTCCTGCCAGAATTCGGCGGCGACACCTACGGTTCTGACAACTTCCTGCAGTCCCGTGCTAACGGCGTTGCAACCTACCGTAACACCGACTTCTTCGGTCTGGTTGATGGCCTGAACTTTGCTCTGCAGTACCAGGGCAAAAACGGCAGCGTTGATGGCGAAGGCGCAACTCAGAACGGTCGTGGCGCTCTGAAACAGAACGGTGACGGCTTCGGCGGTTCTATCACTTATGACCTGGGTGAAGGCTTCGGTCTGGGTGCTGCAGTTGCGAGCTCTAAGCGTACATCTGAGCAGAATACAGCTGCATACATTGGTGAAGGCGATCGCGCGACCACTTATACCGGTGGCCTGAAATATGATGCGAATAACATCTACCTGGCTACTCAATACACCCAGACTTATAATGCAACTCGTTTCGGTTCAAAAGTCGGTGTAGACGATAACGGTAATGCAACTGCTGGTGGTTTTGCTAACAAAGCACAGAACTTCGAAGTGGTTGCACAGTACCAGTTCGACTTCGGTCTGCGTCCATCCATTGCTTACCTGCAGTCCAAAGGTAAAGACCTTGGCAATGGCTACGGCGACCAGGATCTGGTGAAATATGTTGATGTTGGTGCGACTTACTATTTCAACAAAAACATGTCCACCTATGTTGACTACAAAATCAACCTGCTGGACGAGAACGACTTCACCCGCGCAGCTGGCATCGGTACCGATGACATCGTAGCACTGGGTCTGGTTTACCAGTTCTAATCGACTGTTAAGCTGATAAAAAGGGTCCTTCGGGGCCCTTTTTTATTTTTTGTTTAACCTTGCTGGTGTACCCTTGCGCGCAAACATGAGGGGCATTACGTATGGATTTCACTTCTTTTCGCGCGGCACTGATCGCCGTCGCTCTTGTTCTTTCCGGCTGTGATAATGGCACACCGGCCAACACCACTCCTGCTTCGTCCGCAACCGTGCTTGAAGGTAAGACAATGGGCACCTTCTGGCGGGTCAGCGTCATTAATATTGATAAAGATAAAGCCTCAGCGCTGCGCGAGAAGGTGCAGGCACAGCTTGATGCTGACGACATGCTCTTGTCGACGTGGAAAAATGATTCGGCCTTAATGCGTTTTAACCGTTCAACGAGCACCTCACCATGGCCCGTCAGTGAAGCGATGGCGGATATTGTGACGGAGTCCCTGCGCATAGGCGCCAAAACCGATGGCGCGATGGACATTACCGTCGGGCCTCTGGTGAATTTATGGGGGTTCGGCCCGGACAAGCAGCCTGTCAAAACCCCGACGCAGGATCAGATTGACGCGGCGAAAGCACGGACGGGCCTTAAGCATCTGCGCGTGATAAACCAGTCCGGCAGCCAGTACTTACAGAAAGATCTGCCCGATCTCTATGTCGATCTCTCCACCGTGGGCGAAGGCTATGCCGCCGATCACCTGGCGCGTTTAATGGAACAGGAAGGGGTCTCCCGCTACCTGGTTTCTGTAGGGGGGGCTCTGGTCAGTCGCGGCATGAACGCTGAAGGGCAGCCATGGCGCGTGGCTATCCAGAAGCCTACCGATCGGGAAAATGCCGTGCAGGCGATCGTAGACATTAACGGTCACGGCATCAGCACCTCCGGCAGCTACCGCAACTATTATGAGCTTGATGGCAAACGCATTTCGCACGTTATCGACCCGGTGACAGGCGCGCCGATTCAGCACAAGCTGGTATCGGTAACGGTGATCGCCACCACCGCGCTGGAAGCGGACGGCTGGGATACCGGGCTGATGGTGTTAGGGCCGGAGAAAGCCAAAGAAGTGGTGCGTAAGCAAGGGCTGGCGGTGTACATGATTGTTAAAGACGGCGACGGTTTCAAAACCTGGATGTCGCCACAGTTTGAAACCTTCCTCGTCAGCGGCAGAAATTAAAAAGCAAGAATGGCGGTTTTTTTCACCGCCGTCTGCGCCAGACTCAGGCTAACCTTGTAAGAGAGCCGGAGCAGGTATGAAAACAAAATCACCTTTTAATGACGAGTCCCGCTGGCAGGCGGTGCTCGACAGAGATCAGACCGCCGATGGTCAGTTCGTGTTTGCGGTACAGACCACCGGTATCTACTGTCGCCCCTCTTGCCGGGCGCGTCACGCGCTGCGCCAGAATGTGCGCTTCTATGTCGATGCTGATGCCGCAGAAAATGCCGGGTTTCGTGCCTGCAAACGCTGCCAGCCTGACAAGGCCGATCCTCAGCAGCAGCGTACCCATAAAGTGGCCGCAGCATGCCGTCTGCTTGAACAGGAGCGCACGCTGACCCTTGATGAGCTGGCGCGGGAAGTGGGCGTCAGCGCATATCATTTTCATCGTATGTTCAAGTCCGTCACCGGAATGACGCCGAAGGCATGGCAGCAGGCCTGGCGTGCCCGGCGACTGCGTGAAACGCTGGCCTCCAGCGACAGCGTGACGGATGCTGTTCTGGCGGCAGGTTTCCCGGCAAGCAGTAGCTACTATCGCAAGGCCGACAGCAGCCTCGGGATGACGGCGAAACAGTATCGACGCGGCGGCGACGACCTTCCGGTGCGCTTCACGCTGGCGTCCTGCTCACTGGGCCGCTGCCTGGTGGCGGCCAGCTCGCGCGGCATTTGTGCTGTCCTGCCCGGCGACAACGACGAAACGCTACTCCGGGAGCTGGAACAAATTTTCCCTCATGCGCAACGTGAAAAAGCGGATCAGGCTTTCAGCCAGCTGGTTGCGGAGGTGATCGCCGTGCTGGACGGCAAGCATTCTACCGTACAGCTGCCGCTGGATATTCGCGGCACGGCGTTCCAGCAGCAGGTCTGGCAGGCGCTGCGCGATATTCCGACGGGTGAAACCCGCAGCTATCAACAGGTGGCGCAAAGCATCAATAAGCCGAAAGCGGTGCGTGCGGTGGCCAGTGCCTGCGCGGCGAACAAACTGGCGTTGCTTATTCCCTGCCATCGGGTTGTGCGGCAAAGCGGGGCGCTGTCCGGTTATCGCTGGGGCGAGGCGCGCAAAGCCCAACTGCTGCGGCGTGAAACAAAACAGGAGGGCTGATCGTGCTGGATCTTTTCGCTGATACGCCACCCTGGCAGGAGCCGCTGGCCCCCGGGGCGTACATTCTCCGTCGCCGGGCGCTGGCTGAGGCACAAGGGCTGATCGCAGCGATTACCGATGTATCTGCCCAGTCGCCGTTTCGCCAGATGGTCACGCCCGGCGGATACACCATGTCCGTAGCGATGACCAATTGCGGTAACGTCGGCTGGACGACCAACCAGCGGGGCTATCTGTATGCCAGCATCGACCCGCAAACAGGCAATCTGTGGCCCGCCATGCCGGCAGTATTTTTGTCTCTGGCGCAGGCGTGCGCGCAGGAGACAGGGTATGAAAACTTCCGGCCCGATGCCTGTCTTATCAACCGTTATGCACCGGGGGCTAAACTCTCGCTGCATCAGGATAAAGATGAGCAAGCGCTGCAGGCCCCGATTGTATCCGTTTCGCTGGGGCTGCCCGCTGTTTTTCAGTTTGGCGGCCTGAAGCGCAACGATCCTCTTCAGCGTGTATTACTTGAGCACGGTGACGTGGTGGTTTGGGGTGGCGAATCCAGACTGTTTTATCACGGTATTCAGCCGCTTAAAGAGGGGCATCATCCGGCTACTGGCGCCTGTCGCTATAATCTCACCTTCCGCCATACCTGAAATAGCAATAAAAATAAGAATTATTCTTGATGTGACGCGCAGGCCGTTTAAACTGCTGGCTGTTTTGACTGCCCGGAATGGTTTGTATGCAACTTCTTCTTCTGGTCTGGCGGCAGTATCGCTGGCCCTTTATTGCCGTTATGGCCCTGAGCCTGTTGAGTGCGGCGCTGGGTATCGGCCTTATCGCCTTTATTAACCTGCGCCTGATTGAAAGCGTCGATGTCTCCCTGGCCGTGCTACCAGAATTTCTCGGCCTGCTGCTGCTGCTGATGGCGGTCACGCTTGGCTCCCAGCTGGCGCTGACCATACTCGGGCATCATTTTGTCTATCGCCTGCGCAGCGAATTTATCAAACGTATCCTCGACACGCAGATTGAACGGGTGGAAAAACTCGGCAGCGCCGCGTTACTGGCCGGCCTGACCAGCGACGTGCGGAACATCACCATTGCGTTTGTGCGCTTACCTGAACTGGTGCAGGGGATCATTCTCACCTTCGGCTCTGCGGCCTATCTGTTTTTCCTGTCGGGCAAAATGCTGGCGATCACCGCACTGTGGATGGCACTGACCATCTGGGGCGGCTTCGTGCTGGTGGCGCGGGTGTACAAACACATGGCAACCTTGCGCGAGACGGAAGATAAGCTCTATCACGACTATCAGACCGTGCTGGAAGGGCGCAAAGAGCTGACCCTGAACCGCGAACGTGCCGAACACATCTTCAATAACCTCTATATTCCGGACGCCAAAGAGTACCGCCACCACATTATTCGCGCCGATACGTTCCACCTCAGTGCGGTGAACTGGTCGAATATCATGATGCTCGGCGCGATTGGCCTGGTATTCTGGATGGCGAACAGCCTCGGCTGGGCCGATACCAACGTCGCGGCGACCTATTCGCTAACGCTTTTATTCCTGCGCACGCCGCTGCTCTCTGCCGTTGGCGCGTTACCCACGCTGCTCAGCGCTCAGGTCGCGTTCAATAAGCTGAACAAGTTTTCTCTGGCGCCGTACCGTGCAGAGTTCCCTAAACCTCAGCCGCACAGCAACTGGCAAACGCTCGAGCTGCGCGATGTTGAATTCCATTATCAGGACAACACCTTTGCCGTCGGGCCTGTCAACCTGACGCTGAAACGCGGCGAGCTGGTGTTCCTGATTGGCGGTAACGGCAGCGGAAAATCAACGCTGGCGATGCTGCTCACCGGGCTGTATCAGCCGGTCTCCGGGCAGATTCTGCTCGACGGCGAGCCGCTGGCGGCAGATAAACCGGAAGACTATCGCAAGCTGTTTTCCGCGGTGTTCACCGACGTCTGGCTGTTCGACCAGCTGCTGGGCCCGGAAGGGCAGCAGGCGAAGCCGGAGTTGGTGGCGAAATGGCTCGACCACCTGAAAATGGGGCACAAGCTGAAGCTGGAAAACGGTAAGATTCTCGACCTGAAGCTATCGAAAGGGCAGAAGAAGCGCGTGGCGCTGCTGCTGGCGCTGGCGGAAGAGCGGGATATTATTCTGCTGGATGAGTGGGCCGCCGATCAGGACCCGCATTTCCGCCGGGAGTTTTACCAGGTGCTGCTGCCTTTGATGCAGGAAATGGGTAAGACCCTCTTCGCCATTAGCCATGACGACCACTACTTTATTCACGCCGACAGGCTGCTGGAGATGCGTAACGGTAAGCTCAGCGAGCTGACCGGTGAGGAACGCATTGCGGCTTCCCGCGATGCCGTCGCCCGCACGGCCTGACCCTCAACGCCCCTTTTCAGGGGCGTTTGCTCTCTTTTTCACCGTTCCGACCCGCTGTTTATTATTTTTTACATTCACTCGCGCTATGCTTAGGGCCAGAATACCGTCTTTCCCTTCAAGGATTGCCAACCCATGTCCGTGTTTCATAAAAACAGCGCCAGGCTACGCGACCAGGAGCGTGCCCGTCTTATCTGGCTGTTAACCACCGATAAAGCCATCACTTCGGCGCTGACTAACAAACTCACGCTGGCCGAGCAGTACGATGAAGGGCAGTTGGCCGATGACATCGCAGAAGTCGGTGCGCTGGTTGCGCATTTGCCCGCGCCCGATCTCGCGGACACTCTCGAAGCGTTGCCTTCCGATGAGCGCCATGCCCTGTGGGGGCTGGTGGAGGACAGCAAGCGCGGTAATGTGCTGCTGGAAGCGTCTGAAAACGTCTATGACGATCTGATCGACGGCATGAGTGACAAGGCGCTGCTCGACGCGCTGGAAACGCTCGATATTGATGAAAAAATCTATCTTGTTCAGCACCTTCCTCGCGATTTGACCGGCCGTCTGCTGGCAACGTTGCCGCCGGAAGAGCGTGCGCGGGTGCGGCAGGTGATGAATTACGCCCACGACAGCGTCGGCGCTATCATGGAGTTCGAAGTCATCACTATTCGCCCGGACGTGACGCTTGGTGCGGTGCAGCGCTATTTGCGTCGTCTCGGCAAAATGCCGCGCAACACCGACAAGCTGTTCGTCACCGATCGTGATAAAACGCTGCTGGGTGAACTGGAGCTGCAAACCATTCTGCTGAATCCGGCGCAGCGCCATGTCTCTGAGGTGATGGAGGCTGAACCCGTTACTTTCCACCCGCAGGAAGACGCCGAGAAGGTGGCGCGCACGTTCGAACGTGATGACCTGGTGAGTGCCGCGGTGATCGATGCCGAAGGCAAGCTGATGGGGCGTCTGACCATCGATGAAATCGTGGACGTGGTGTACGAAGAGACGGACAACGACATGCGCCAGATGAGCGGCCTCAGCAACGATGAGGACGTCTTCGCGCCGGTCAGCAAAGCGGTGAAAACCCGCTGGGCGTGGCTTGCCATCAATCTCTGCACCGCGTTTATCGCCTCGCGCGTGATTGACGGCTTTGAGCACACCATTTCACAGCTGGTTGCGCTGGCCTCGCTGATGCCGATTGTTGCCGGCATTGGCGGGAATACCGGCAACCAGACCATCACGATGATCGTGCGCGCGCTTGCGTTGCAGCATATTCAGCCAGGGAACTTCTCGTTCCTGATATTACGTGAAATGGGCGTCGCGCTGATCAATGGCCTCGTCTGGGGCGGTATTATGGGCTGCGTTACATGGTGGTTGTATGACGACCCGCAGCTTGGTGGCGTGATGATGCTGGCAATGGTGCTGAACCTGCTGGTGGCCTCGCTGATGGGCGTGCTGATCCCGATGATCATGACGAAGCTTGGGCGGGATCCGGCGGTCGGCTCAAGCGTGATGATCACGGCCATCACCGACACCGGCGGATTCTTTATTTTTCTTGGGTTGGCGACGGTGTTTCTGCTTTAAGCGCATGGCGCTTGCGGATGTGGCGCGGCACCAGTGCCAGCAGCACTAAGCCTGCCAGCACCCCAATCGCCAGGTTGCCGGTGCTGACCGTGGCAACCACCGTTGCCAGCATCACCACCGTGGCAGACCACGGCGTTTGCTTCAGCGTGGCGGGCTGAACGCTGTGCCAGCTGAAGGTTTTGACGGCCACAATCGCCATGATCCCGGCGAGCACGGCCATCGGGATCTTCGCCATCACCTGGCTCAGGCCCGTCACCAGCAGCAAAAGCACCAGGCCTGCGACCAGCGTGGAAAGACGGCTGCGGCCTTTACCCATCTCTACGTTAACAATGGTCTGGCCAATCATCGCACAGCCCGCAATGCCACCGTAAAAACCAGCCAGAATGTTAGCGATGCCGAGCCCGGCACTCTCGCGCGCCTTGTTCGATGGCGTGGCGGTTAAATCATCCACCAGTTTTGCCGTCAGCAGCGACTCCATCAATCCCACGAAGGCGATACTGAGCGCACAAGGCCAGATAATTTGCAGCGTTTGCAGATTGAGCGGCACCAGCAGCTCTGTCAGCACCGGCAGGCCGCCGCTCATCGAACCTTCATCGCCGACCGTCGGCAAAATCTGGCCGCTGAACAGGGTATAAAGTGTCAGGACGACGATCGCAATCAGCGGTGAAGGCACGCTTTTGATGACTTTGGGTGCCCAGAGAACAATCAGCAGCGTGGCGGCAAACAGCGCCAGTATCAGCGGATTTTTGCTCCAGAAGTGAGGCACCTGAGCAAAGAAAATCAGAATCCCCAACGCGTTCACAAACCCGGTCATCACCGCCTGAGGAATATGGCGCATCAGTTTTGCCATGCCGAGCAGGCCAAAGGCTATCTGAATCACGCCCGCCATCACCACGGCAGGCAAAATGTACGCCACGCCGTGCTGATGGACCATCGGGCCGATAACCAGCGCTACAGAACCTGCCGCCGCCGTCACCATCGCCGGGCGACCGCCCAGGACAGACATCGCCAGACATAGCACGACCGACGCAATCAGGCTGACTTTTGGGTCAACGCCTGCAATGACCGAGAAGGAGATAACCTCCGGGATCAGCGCCAGCGCGGTGATTACGCCCGCCAGCGATTCGCGCAGCATAAGCGAAGGTGAGCGCACGATGTGAGTCAGCGCAGCGGATTCAGCAGCAGTGTGGGTATGGTGAGTATCAGGCATAGAGAAAGTAAGGTTATGAATACGGGATTTACCATAAGCCAATGGCTGTGCGATAAGTCACAAAACGGGCGATATTACCGCTTTGCGTCACATTTCGCCAGTAGCAATACGCATTTCTGAGATACATTTATTAAACATTTTTATAACAGATCTCAAAACAGAACTTAAATTTTAAACAATATTTAAATCTTTCATCGTCAGTGCTAACGTGGTTTTCCCCGAATCGTTTCACCTGCGCTAAAACAAAAAACGCGAGTACAGTAAGGCTCATTAAATGACGAAAAAGATGGCCGTACGTCGCTCAAAGGCGGTGGATTTGCCTGCCGAATCGCTGGCAGAGAAGTCCCAAGCCCCTCACGAGCACCAGACGGATGTATTGTTGATTGGCGGTGGCATCATGAGCGCCACGCTGGGAACCTGGCTTCAGGAACTGGAGCCGGACTGGTCTATTACTCTGGTCGAGCAAATGGAAAGCGTCGCCGAGGAGAGCTCCAACGGCTGGAACAACGCCGGTACCGGCCATGCCGCACTGATGGAACTGAACTACACGCCGCAGAAGGCGGACGGTTCCGTCAGCATCGACAAAGCCATCGAGATCAATGAAGCCTTCCAGATCTCGCGCCAGTTCTGGGCGCATCAGGTCACACGCGGCGTGCTGCAACAGCCGAAGACCTTTATCAATACCGTGCCCCATATGAGCTTCGTCTGGGGGGAAGATAACGTGAATTTCCTGCGCGCCCGCTATGCCGCGCTTCAGCAGAATTTGCTGTTCCAGGGAATGCGCTACTCCGAAGACACTGAGCAAATTAAAAAATGGGCTCCGCTGGTGATGGAAGGGCGCGACCCGCAGCAGAAGGTCGCGGCCACCCGTACCGAGGTTGGCACCGATGTAAACTACGGCGAAATTACCCGTCAGCTGATTGCCGGGCTACGCAGCCACGACAACTTCTCGTTGCAGCTCAACACTGCCGTGCGTCGTTTTAAACGCAACGCCGACAACAGCTGGACGGTGACCGTCTCCGACGCGAACGACCGCAAGGTTCGCCGTAAAATTCGCGCGAAGTTTATCTTCATCGGCGCGGGTGGGGCGGCGCTCAAGCTGCTGCAACAAACGGGTATTCCGCAGGCGAAAGAGTATGCCGGCTTCCCGGTGGGGGGCCAGTTCCTTGTCTGCGAGAACCCTGAAGTGGTTAACCACCACCTCGCGAAAGTGTACGGACAGGCCTCCGTTGGCGCACCGCCGATGTCGGTCCCGCACATTGATACCCGCATCATCGACGGTAAACGCGCCGTGCTGTTTGGGCCGTTCGCGACGTTTTCCACCCGCTTCCTGAAAAACGGTTCGCTGTGGGATCTGCTGGCCTCCACCAACAAATCGAACATTCTGCCGATGATTAACGTCGGCCTGGACAACTTCGACCTGGTGAAGTACCTCGTCGGGCAGGTTATCCAGAAGGACAAAGACCGACTGGCGGCGCTGAAAGAGTACTACCCGATGGCGAAAAAAGCCGACTGGCGTCTGTGGCAGGCGGGCCAGCGGGTGCAGATCATCAAGCGTGACGCTGATAAAGGCGGTGTGTTGCGTCTTGGAACCGAAGTCGTTAGCGATGATGAAGGTACGGTTGCGGCTCTGCTTGGGGCTTCACCGGGCGCATCGACGGCGGCACCGATCATGCTGCATTTGCTGGAACAGGTCTTTAAAGAGAAAGTGAAGTCAGCGGCATGGCAGGAAAAACTGCGTGCAGTGGTGCCGACCTACGGCAGTCGTCTGAGCGGTGATCCACAGGCAATTGAGCGGACTCTGGCGTACACCAGCGAAGTACTGGGTCTGCGTTATGAGAGGGACACCGTTGCGGACCCGGTCCCGCAGGCACACTTTACGCCTCCGCTGGTGGAGTTAAAACCCGTCGCGGATATTGCACTGTGAAAGACTGAAAACAAAAAACCCCGGAATTCGGGGTTTTTTATCGCTGATTAACGCTGTTCTGCGTTCTGAACGGTCTCTTCTGCTTTCCAGATGCGGTATTTCACGTCCACGTTTTCCGGGGTGTAGACCACAATCGGCAGCTTGCTGTTGTAGCGAACCATTCCCTCATCGCCCAGAAACGCGGTGACAAATTTCTCCGTTTTCTTACCGTCCGGGCAGGCCATCATGGTAGAAACCGGCGAACTCACTTTGTCCACTACGTAGTAGTCATAGCCCCAGCCTTCCAGCGTTTTGCTTTCCAGTTTCGCGCCGAGACGGTGTTGGTTACAGTCCACCTCCAGCGTCTGGCCAACCAGCAATTCCACTTTGTAACCCGACTCGTCTTTTTGCTCCGGCAGCGTAATCACTTGACGCTTCATGCCTTTTTCAGCCGTTGGATAAGGTGCAACTTTTTCCAGCGGCGTGGTGGAAGCCACTGCGCTGGCTGAAACGCAGGCCAGAGAGAGAAGGGCGACGGCAAATTTAGCGGTGTTTTTCACTGTTAATCCTTGTGATCAGTTAGCAACCGGCGGATCGTAGCATTCTTACGCTGAAGAAAAAGTCGGATTTACCCTTATTTTAATAAGAAGTGGTGATAAATGCTGGTGAGGTGCGAGAAGGGGGAGAAATCCCTGCGACAGAGTGTCGCAGGGAAGAGGTATTACGGTGTAACGATGTTAAACCAGAACTCGAACTTGTCCATGTAGCTCATCAGTTCGCTCAGCTTAGCGGCATCACCGGTAATTTTCATATCACCGTTGTCTTTCGCCTGCTGGACGGTTTCCTGTTTCAGGATAATGCGGTTCAGCGTATCGCGAGACATGGTAATGGTCGCGTCTGCATCAGCTGCCTGAGAATTAGCCGTGTGGTTAAGCACGCCGTTTTCCATCTCGACTTTATATTTACCCTGATCGCCGAAGTCGAAGTTCAGCAGGATCTTCGCGTTCGCCGCTTTGATGCCGTCCACGTGAACACCCATGTAGTCAAAGAACATTTCTGGGGTCATAGCACGCACGGTGTCCGGGCTGGCGGTGTTCGGGGTCGGTCCTTTCAGCACGCCGTTACGCAGTTCCTGCGCACCGGTCAGGTAGAAGTTACGCCATGTGCCTGCTTCAGCCTGGTAGCCAAGCTGCTCGAGCGCATCGGCTTCCAGATTGCGTGCCGCTGCGTTGTCCGGATCGGCAAACACAACCTTGCTTACGACCTGAGCAACCCAGCGGTAGTTACCCTGAGCGTAATCCGTTTTGGCCTTAGCAAGAATCTTATCGGCGCCGCCCATGTAATCAACATACTTCTTCGCAGCATCAACCGGTGGCAGCTCATCAAGCGTAGCCGGGTTGCCATCGAACCAACCGAGATAGAACACGTAGGTGGCTTTCACGTCATGGCTGACAGTTCCGTAGTAACCGCGGCTAGCCCAGGTTTTTTCCAGCGTTTCTGGCAGTTTGAAGTTTGCCGCGATTTCATCACGGGTCATGCCTTCGTTGGCCATACGCAGGGTCTGGTCATTGATGTAACGGTACATATCACGCTGACCTTTCATCAGCTTCAGAATATTTTCGTTACCCCAGGTCGGCCAGTGGTGCTGTGCGATGATAACGTCAGCATCGTTGCCCCAGCGATCGATAGCGGCGTTGATGTATTTAGACCATGCCAGCGGATCGCGGATTTTCGCGCCACGCAGGGAATAGGTGTTGTGCAGGGTGTGGGTCACATCCTCTGCCGCTTCAATCATCTTCTTCTCTTTCACGTACCACAGCATTTCTGAAGGTGCTTCAGAACCTGGGGCCATCATGAAGTCGTAGGTCAGGCCATCGATGACTTCTTCCTGACCGGTGTGATCGATGATGTTAGTCGGTGCCAGGAGGGTAACGGTACCCGCAGACGTGGTCGTACCCAGACCTGCGCCAACCTGACCTGTCGCTGAAGGTTTCAGCAGGTTGCCGTACTGGTAAGCTGCACGACGGCTCATGGCATTACCGGCCATCACGTTTTCATCAACGGCTGCAGCCATAACGCCTGCTGGTGCGTAGATTTTCACTTTGCCGGCTTTCACGTCTGCTTCGTCAACTACACCACGAACGCCACCGTAGTGATCGATGTGGCTGTGGGTATAGATGACCGCAACAACAGGGCGTTTGCCACAGTTTTTGTAATACAGGTCGAGAGCGGCTTTTGCCGGTTCTGCGGACAACAGCGGATCGACGATGGTGATACCTTTCTCACCTTCGATAATCGTCATGTTGGACAGGTCCTGGTTACGAACCTGGTAAACACCGTCGGTCACTTTAAACAGACCGCCAATGTTGATCAGCTGGGACTGGCGCCACAGGCTTGGGTTAACGGTGGCTGGAGATTTTTCGCCTTCTTTGATAAATGCGTATTTAGCCGGATCCCAAATGATGTTGCCCGTCTCGCCTTTCAGAACGTCCTGTGGCAGCGCAGCGATAAAGCCTTTATGGGCATTGGCAAAATCGGTCCGATCGGCAAATGGCAGCTTCTGGTACAGCGCATTGTTAGCTTGAATCGTGGCTTCGGTTGCTTCTTTTGGCTGGACTGTTGCCAGAGCCGAAGCAGACAAAGACGTCAGCATGCCGGCAATCGCCAGATGCATCGCTATTTTATTGAGTTTCATTACAGAGCCTCTTGGTTTTTACGTGCCAGAGTGGATATTCAGAAATATGAAGCCGTTGAAAAGTCATCCGTTATTCTAGTGATGTGCGGGGTGATGACTAGTGCCATATGGGATTGGAATGCAAAACCTTATTTTCAGCGTGGACAAATGCTATAGTGAGGCCAACGAGATTAAAGAAGAATAAGAGGCAACAGGTGAATTTTGCAGAGCTGCACAGTTACTACATGTCACTCGGGATAGACAGTCATGTTGCTGATCTAAAAGAAAAAGGTGAGCTTATTGGCTATCCAAAAGATCATCGACTGGTGGTGGAAAAAGGCTTTATTTATTTTATTGTCGACGGTTCTGTCGCCATCGCCGGGAAAGATAATGAGCTGATTGCAGGCAATACTATTGAATATATGCCGATTGGATTAATGGAAAGATATTGCCCGCTGGTGGCGTTTGACTATATCGCCATGACGCCGATAAGCGTCATTAAAATCAGCTGGGAGAATTTCGACGCCATCTTTTTTAACTCGGATCCACAGCGACTGACTGAGCTCACCACCATATTAGTTTATATGACGATCTTCAGTCTCGACCTGCACTATGAAAGAAAGCAGCTGACCAGCTATCAGACGATCAAGCCCATGCTGTCGCGCTATCTTTACCGCAGCCAGACCCATAAAAACGAACGCGAAGGGATTGCGGCTTTCATCATGCGCAGAACAAATCTGTCGCGCACG
Organism: Enterobacter sp. CC120223-11; assembly: GCF_900215375.1. Taxonomy (GTDB): domain Bacteria; phylum Pseudomonadota; class Gammaproteobacteria; order Enterobacterales; family Enterobacteriaceae; genus Scandinavium. The sequence continues at coordinate 164,417 of NZ_OBEF01000003.1, forward strand.
CACGTGTTTCGGGTGCTGGCCGATTTGAAAGAGGGCGGTTACATCACCGTAGAAAAAGGCAAACTGGTGTCGATCAATAAAAGCCTGCCGGAAGAGTATTAAGAGCCCGGCGTGGCGTATCCGCCGATAACAAACCACGCCAGAAACGCGACGGCGACGATAAAGACCAGAATGGGAAAGGCGATACCAATGCGCATAAAACCTCGCTGAATCAGAAACAAAAAAGCCAGCCTTTTCGGGCTGGCTTTTTCACAGAAGAGTTGGTCGGCACGGAGAGATTCGAACTCTCGACCCTCGCCACCCCATGACGATGCGCTACCAGGCTGCGCTACGTGCCGACTCAGGTGAATAATAGTACCGCGTTCCATTGTGAATGCAAGACGGCTCAGGCCAAGTGATTCAAAAATAATCAATCAGTTAGCGATAAATCGTTTCTCTTCTGTCAGCACCTGCAGCAGCAGACTGAGCTGCGGCTTCTCGTTATCAATCTTTTGATCCTGGCGATCCCAGGTTTTGTAGCTGCCGTTATGATTCAGCACTACGGTGACCTGAGGCGTGGTGATGGCCAAATCTGAATTACTCGATGCCGTTACCCAGTTATGACGGCGTGTGGCGCTGAAAAGATCCTGACCCTGAGAGTATTCATTCGCAGGCGTGCTGACGTGCAGCAGGCGTTGCATCAGCGTTGTCATCACGTCTTTATGATCGGTCAGCGTGGCAATTCTCTGCGCTGGAGTGCCTGGCCAGTGAATGACCAGCGGCACCTGGAGCGCTTCACGGGACCAGTCAAAGCCGTTGCCGGATTTGTCCAATGGTACGCCATGCGCCCCGGTGATGATGACGACCGTTTTATCGAGCTTGCCGGACTCTTTCAGTGCGGTGAGCACGCGTGCAATCTGGCTGTCAACATCCGCTACGGCGCGGGCGTAACGGCGATTGAAGTTCTGCTTCTGGCTCTCATCCAGGCTTGTGCCGTTGAGTGAAATCCATGAGAACCAGCGGTTCTCTTCCTGCGCATAGTTGCCGAGCCAGTTTATCCACTGGCTGGCGGTGTCAGCATCACTTTGTGATTTCGACGGCGGCAGAGAGAAGTCAGACAGCAGAGCCTGGCGGTACATTGGGCTGTTGAAACCGTCAGAGGAGAACAGGCCAAGTTGATAACCCTGCTGGTTCAGCGCGGTTATCAGCGCTGCCGGAATGCGTGCTGAAAGTACGCCGTCCATGTAGCCTGGCGAAATTCCGTAGAACAGACCGAAAATACCACTGTCCGTGGCGTTGCCGCTGCTCATGTGTTGGGTAAAGCTGATGTTCTCCCGGGCAAAATCGGCGAGGGCAGGCATCTGCTTTTCAAAGCGGGAATAGTTCAGGCTATCGACGGTGATCAACAGCACGTTCTGCCCCGGCCCCATATCGCGATAACGCAGATCGCTCAGCGGGTATTGAACGGATACGGCTTCCGGGTCGCCCTGTTCGACCAGACGACGCTGATAATCCTGCGCATCCAACAGACCATGTTTTTCCAGAAACTTTCGTGCGGTCATTGGATAGGAGAGCGGTAAATTCGCGCGCTGCATGGTCACCGGGCGATAGAAATTGGCATCGGCCCAGATGTAAATAACATGCGTGGAGACAAAAGCGGTGAACAGAAACCAGGCGACGGGACGCGCATAGTGGCGCCGCCGCGTGAGGCTGCGCAGCTTCTGCCAGCTCCAGGTCGCAAACAGCATTTCAATCAGCAAAATCACCGGCACGCTGATAAACATCAGCTGCCAGTCGCGGGCCATCTCATTCTGATCGGGGTTAATAACCAGCTCCCACACCACCGGGTTCAGGTGCAGGTGGAAGCGGGTGAAGACTTCGCTGTCGATAAGCAACAGCGTCATACCGACGGTGGCGAGGATAGCGGACAAGAACCGCATCAGCCGTTGCGATATGACAATAAAGGTCAGTGGGAAGAGGATCAGCAGATAAGTGGCGAATACCAGAAAACTGAAGTGTCCGACGAGGCTGATATACGAGTACACGCGACCCGACAGCGTCGTCGGCCAGTCGGCGACAAACAGGTAACGGCTACCGAGTACCGAGGCCAGCAGAATGTTGAACAGGGCAAACCAGTGCCCCCAACTGACCATCTGGGACACTTTTTCTCGGTAGGGCTGACGATGAGTCACCATAAACTGTTTGTCGTCTTCCTGTGAACTTATTGCGCCGGATCGTCGCTGATGGAGGATTGCAGCGCCTGAGCGAAGGAGCGGGCAATCGCCGTACGCTGGGCTGGCGCGACGCTTGTGTTAATCAGGTTAGTCACCATATTGCCCAACACCATCAGTGAAAGGTCGGTGGGTGCCTTGTGTTTTTCCAGTACGTTGGCAAGCTCAGTCAACAGTTGTTCAACGTGTTCATCACTGTAGCGGGAGATTTGTGGCATAAACTCAGAATCTGTTTGTTCATGAAAGGGCAACATATTACCGTAGCAGCAGCATTTTTTCCGCTTTTTTTCGACTTTACACGGTTGCGTCTGCGGTGGTTGAATACCGCCCGGTCTAAAAGGAGAGTTTAACATGAGTCTGGATATCAACCAGATTGCCCTGCATCAGATGATCAAGCGTGATGAACAAAACCTTGAACTGGTGCTGCGCGATACGTTACTGGAGCCGACGGCAACGGTCGAAGAGATGATGGCCGAGCTGCACCGCGTATACAGCGCGAAGAACAAAGCCTACGGCATGTTCACCGAAGAGAGCGAACTGGCTGAGTCTCTGCGCCTGCATCGCAAGGGTGAGGAAGATTTCCTGGCCTTCAGCCGGGCGGCAACCGGGCGTCTGCGCGATGAGCTGGCGAAATATCCGTTCGCCGACGGCGGCATTGTGCTGTTCTGCCACTATAAATATCTGGCGGTGGATTATCTGCTGGTGGCGGTGCTGAACAACCTGAGCAGCATGCGCGTTAACGAGCAGCTGGATATCAGCTCCACGCACTATCTTGATATCAATCATGCGGATATCGTGGCCCGTATCGATCTGACCGAATGGGAAACCAATCCGGAGTCCAGCCGCTACCTGACGTTCCTGAAAGGGCGCGTGGGGCGAAAAGTCGCCGACTTCTTTATGGATTTCCTCGGCGCCAGCGAAGGGCTGAACGCGAAGCAGCAGAACCGCGGTTTACTGCAGGCGGTGGACGATTTCACCGCCGAAGCACAGCTGGACAAATCTGAACGCCAGAACGTGCGCCAGCAGGTGTATACCTACTGCAACGAGCAGCTGCAGGCGGGCGAAGAGATTGAGCTGGAGTCGCTGTCAAAAGAGCTTTCCGGCGTGTCTGAAGTGAGTTTCCACGAATTCACCGCCGATAAAGGCTATGAGCTGGAAGAGAGTTTCCCGGCGGACAGAAGCACGCTGCGTCAGCTGACCAAATACGCCGGAAGCGGCGGCGGGCTGACCATCAACTTTGATGCAATGCTGCTCGGCGAGCGTATTTTCTGGGATCCGGCCACGGACACCCTGACCATCAAAGGCACGCCCCCGAACCTGCGTGACCAGCTGACTCGACGCACCAGCGGAAAATAAGCCATAAAAAAACCCCGCCGAAGCGGGGTTTTTCACAACTTGTCAGCGATTAAGCGCGAACGAAGTCGATGTGAGCCAGTTTTGGCTTGTACGGGTGACGCTGTACAGCCTGAACCTTCACTTTCTCTTCTTTACCGTCAACAACGATAGTCAGAACTTCAGCATAGAACTCTTCTTTGTTCTGCAGGTTCCACAGTTTGTCGTGATCCAGTTCGATAGCAACTGGAGCAGCTTCGCCACCGTAAACGATAGCCGGGAACTTGTTGGCGGTACGCAGGCGGCGGCTCGCACCCTTACCCTGCTCTTTACGTACTTCTGCTTCAATAGTGAACATTTGAATATCTCTTTATTAATTCCTGCTACAGGCGACCCAGCAGCAGGTAAGTGATCTGCTTTGCACATGCAAAAGCGGGCGGCATTATAGCCTTCAATCCACACAGGGGCAATGGAAACTACACCTCTGCTGCCCGTTACCCGCTAAAGCTGGCTGATTTTCCCCTGGAAGATAACCGGCCCGGAAGGGCCCGCTTGTTTAGAACCACCAACAGGTTCAAGGCTTACCGCCAGCACTGACTGGCTATCCAGCGTATCAGCACCCAGCCGGAATGCGTTTCTGGCCTGGTGAGTGATCAGGCCCAGCGAGCGCGGCGCATCTGTCCCTTTGATAAGCCACAGCTGCAGGCTTTTGGCTTCCGGCAGCGTGACGTTGAGCGCCGATACCTCAATCACCGAAGCGGATTTATTCATGCTCACCACGAACTGCTGGCCGGGCTGCGCGCCACTCAATACTGCGACAGGCTGCATGGGCAATGGCTGCTCTGGGTTGCTGACGTAAGTGAACACCAGCACGCCTGCGAGCGCTGCGGCAACCGCCCAGCCAAGCCAGCTCACCGGGCCTGTCTTGCGGCGCAGTGGAAGCACGTTCAGGTTCAGATCACGCTCAATCGCGCGCCATACCGCGAGTGGAGGCGTGACATCCTGCGTTGTCACGTCGACGCCGCTAAAGGCTTTTTGCCAGCCAGCAACCTGCCGCGCGAAATCGGTATCGCTTTTCAGGCGCTGTGTCAGCTGTGCCCGGGTTGCCTCGTCGACCACGCCAAGCACGTATTCTGCAGCAGTCAGTGAGTCATTTTCCTGAATGTTCATAGGCCCACGCACTCCCTGAGATGTGCCAGCGCACGGCGGATCCAGCTTTTGACGGTACCTTCCGGCTGCGCCATCGACAGCGCGATTTCGGTTTGCGACAGCCCGCGCCAGTAAGCCAGAGCAATGCTTTGGCGCTGTTCGGCGGGAAGATGTTCAAGGCAGTGCTGAAGTCGTTGCGCTTCCTGATGAATATCTTCTGCGGGCAGCGGCGCCTGAAAACCCTCCTCGGCCTCGGTGACATCCTCCACTGAACAGCAGCGGTTTTCGTGTTTACGCAGAAAATCAATGGCCCGGTTGCGGGCGATGTGGCTCAGCCAGGTCTGCGGCTCACCGAGCTTCGCGTCATACTCCATGGCCGTCTGCCAGATATGAATAAAGGTGTCGTGCAGGATCTCTTCTGCCCAGTCCCGACGGCGGACCATACGCAGAATTATCCCGAACAGGCGAGGAGAAAGCGTGTGATAGAGCTGGCCCAGCGCGTCTTTATCACCCAGCGCTATTTTGGCCATCAGGCCCGCATGAATCGGAGGCGTATTCGTTGTCATCAGTGTCCCTGTAAAGGTGCAGCCACGCGAAAGTGGCTGCACTCAGTATAGGCAACGCTTTACGGCATCAGCACGGTGTCGATCACATCAATCACGCCGTTGCTCTGATTGACGTCGTAAGTGGTGATGTTCGCCACGTTGCCACGCGCATCCTTCAGCTGGATGTTATGCGGCCCGTTCGCCATCACCCACAGCGACCCGCCGTTGACGGTTTTTAGCTCCGCTTTGCCGCCACCGGCCTTGATTTTTTTCTCCAGCGCTTTCATGTCGAGCTTCCCGGCGACCACGTGGTAGGTCAGTACGGCGGTGAGTTTTTGTTTATTTTCGGGTTTAAGCAGGGAGTCAACGGTCCCGGGAGGCAGTTTTTCGAAGGCCGTATTTGTGGGAGCAAAGACGGTAAACGGCCCGGTGCCCTCCAGCGTAGAGACCAACCCGGCGGCTTTGACGGCGGCAACAAGGGTGGTGTGATCTTTGGAGTTAACGGCGTTCTCAACGATATTTTTTGACGGGTACATCGCCGCACCGCCGACCATCACGGTGTTGTTGTCCATCATTGCGGCCTGAGTTACGCCGCCGAAAAGCAGGGCAGAAAAAAGCAGAGATGGCAGAAATTGTTTCATTTTCACTTCCCTCATTCACATTTTCGGATCGGGCTGATTTGTGCCCTCACTGGTTAATACGAATGAGTGAAGAAAACGGATGCAGAAAAAATGAAAAAATTATCGTAATTCGTTCGCCCGACGAAAACGGCCTTCATAATCAAAGACTTTTTCCCTGACCTGCCAGAACTGGCCTTTCTTACGGGCGACAACAAAATCCGGATGGCGCAGTAAAACCTGCTGAGCGAGGATATCGGCGGGGGTTATCCAGCGTAGCGGCACGCCTGGCGTACGGGTGTGCGGGCGCATGAACAACTGCTCGAACGCGGTTTTCTGCGCAGGCGTCTGCAAACGGAAGCGCTCACTCACGTCGGCCCCGTCTTCATCGAAATAGGTGATTTTCAGCCACGGGCCTTTATCGTCCAGACCGTGCTGGAGTGACATGCCGCTACAGCGCAGCACCAGCGCGTCTTTCAGCTTCAGCGCGGCTTTCAGCATATCGTCCGGATCGACCAGCACCTGGTCGCACTCCCGGCAGCGGCGGGCGGCAATGTCGTTTTCCGCATTGCACTGCGGGCAGTTTTTAAAGCGGAAGCGAAAATCACACTGCTCGCGATGGCCTTCATCATCCTCCAGCCAGCCCTGGCAGCGGCGACCAAAGTGTTCGATGAGCGTGCCGTCGGAGGTGGTTTTGCCCCAGAAGGTATTGGCAAACCCGCATGATGGACAAAAAACCTGCACGGGGACGTTGTCACTTTTGCCTTTCGGCGCGCCCACTTCCGGGGCGAACAGGTCGTGCGGGTTCCCGGCGTAATCCAGAATCAGGCAGTCGGTCTTACCGGGGGCGAGGCGCAGACCACGACCGACAATTTGCTGATAGAGACTGATGGACTCCGTTGGGCGCAGAATGGCAATCAGGTCGACGTGCGGGGCGTCAAACCCGGTGGTCAGCACCGCGACGTTCACCAGATAGCGGAATTTTTGCGCCTTAAACTCTTCAATCAGCCGATCGCGCTCGGGCGCAGGCGTCTCGCCAGTGATAAGCGCGGCGTCCTGCGCAGGCAGCAGGCCGGTGATCTCCTTTGCGTGCTCCACGGTGGAGGCGAAAATCATCGCCCCTTTACGGCTTTGAGCGAACTCCACAATCTGGCTGACGATGTGCGGCGTGACGCGCTGCTGCTTTTTCAGCTCTTTATTGAGATCGGCCTCGCTGAACAGGCCGTTGCTCTGCACCTGCAACCGGCTGAAATCGTACTGCACGACGGGCATATCCAGCCGCTCGGGCGGCGTGAGGTAGCCGTGCTTAATCATGTAGCGCAGCGGCAGTTCATAGATGCAGTCGCGGAAGAGTGCCTTTTCATCACCGCGCACCATGCCGTGATAATGAAAACGGTAAATCCAGCCCTTACCGAGACGGAACGGCGTGGCGGTGAGCCCCAGCAGGCGTAAGTGAGGGTTCACCTTTTTCAGATGGGTGAGGATTTGCTGATACTGACTTTCGTCGTCGTCGCTGATGCGGTGGCATTCATCGACAATCAGCAGGGAGAACTCGCCCTGGAAATGGTCGAGGTTGCGCGCTACGGACTGCACGCTGCCAAACACCACTTTGCCGTGGCTCTCTTTACGCTTCAGGCCCGCGGCATAGATATCCGCCTCAAGGCCGAGGGCGAGATACTTGGCGTGGTTCTGCGCTACCAGTTCTTTCACGTGAGCAAGCACCAACACACGCCCGCGCGCCAGGCGTGCCAGCTCGGCAATCACCAGGCTTTTTCCTGCACCGGTGGGCAGAACGATGACCGCGGGCTGTTGATGCTGGCGAAAGTGGGCGAGGGTGGCATCCACCGCTTCCTGCTGATAGGGGCGAAGGGTAAAGGTCATGGTTTTGGCATCTTCATTAACAGGCAAATAGTATGCCACGAATCTTTTCGCTTGAGTGGCTTAGCAGGGCCGTTATACTTGAACGTTGTTATCGCTCCATTTTCGGGCCACGCCCGATATCGCACTCTTACAGGCTAAAAATACTTCATGCGACTTGATAAGTTTATCGCTCAGCAGCTCGGCGTCAGCCGCGCCATTGCCGGGCGTGAAATCCGCGCCAGCCGTGTTACCGTGGACGGTGAGATTGTCAAACTCTCCGCTTTTAAAATCCTGCCGGAACACGATGTGGAATACGACGGCAACTCGTTGACCCAGCAGGCCGGTCCGCGCTACTTCATGCTTAACAAGCCGCAGGGGTACGTCTGTTCAACCGATGACCCGGATCATCCGACGGTTCTCTATTTCCTCGATGAGCCTGTGGCGCACAAGCTGCATGCCGCAGGGCGTCTGGATATCGACACCACCGGCCTCGTGCTGATGACCGACGACGGCCAGTGGTCGCACCGCATTACCTCGCCGCGCCATCACTGCGAGAAAACCTACCTCGTCACGCTGGAGTCCCCGGTGGCGGATGATACCGCCGAACAGTTCACCAAAGGCGTTCAGCTGCACAACGAGAAAGACCTGACCAAACCGGCGCTGCTTGAAGTCATCACCCCGACGGAAGTGCGCCTGACCATCAGCGAAGGGCGCTATCATCAGGTGAAACGCATGTTTGCGGCGGTGGGCAACCACGTCGTTGGTCTGCACCGCGAACGCATCGGTGAGATTAAGCTTGATGACGATTTAGCGCCGGGCGAATACCGCGCGCTGACGGAAGAAGAAATCGCAAGCGTTGGCCTGTCGCCGCGCTAATCTCAGGAGTGAATCAGTGACGACCAGGCAGCACTCATCGCTGGGTATTGTGTTCATCCTTGGCTTGTTAGCCATGCTGATGCCGCTTTCGATTGATATGTATCTCCCGGCACTGCCGGTGATCTCTGAACAATTCGGCGTGCCAGCAGGCAGCGCGCAGATGACGCTCAGTACCTACATTCTGGGCTTTGCCTTAGGTCAGCTGCTGTATGGCCCAATGGCGGACAGCATCGGGCGCAAGCCGGTTATCCTCGGTGGTACGCTGATCTTTGCCGCCGCGGCGGTGGCCTGTGCGCTGTCGCAGAGCATCGATCATCTGATTGTCATGCGCTTCTTCCACGGCCTCGCGGCGGCGGCGGCAAGCGTGGTAATCAACGCCCTGATGCGCGACATTTACCCGAAGGAAGAGTTCTCCCGCATGATGTCCTTCGTCATGCTGGTGACAACCATTGCGCCGCTGGTGGCGCCGATGGTGGGCGGGGCGGTGCTGGTGTGGTTCAGCTGGCACGCGATTTTCTGGATCCTCGCCATTGCCGCACTGCTGGCCTCGACGATGATCTTCTTCTTTATTGATGAGACGCTGCCGCCGGAGAAGCGTCAGAAATTTCATATCCGCACCACGATGGGCAACTTCGCCTCGCTGTTTCGCCACAAGCGGGTGCTGAGCTACATGCTGGCGAGCGGTTTCAGCTTTGCCGGCATGTTCTCCTTCCTGAGCGCCGGGCCCTTTGTTTACATTGAGCTGAACCACGTCTCGCCGCAGCACTTTGGCTACTATTTTGCGCTGAACATCGTGTTCCTGTTCATCATGACCATCATCAACAGCCGGTTTGTGCGCCGGGTCGGGGCGCTGAATATGTTCCGCGCCGGGCTGTGGATCCAGTTCGCGATGGCAGTCTGGATGGTGGTTTGCGCCTGGTTCGGCGTGGGCTTCTGGTCGCTGGTGCTTGGCGTGGCGGCGTTCGTGGGCTGCGTGTCGATGGTGTCGTCGAACGCGATGGCGGTCATCCTCGACGAATTCCCGCATATGGCAGGCACTGCCTCGTCGCTGGCGGGTACGTTCCGCTTCGGCATCGGCGCTATCGTTGGTGCGCTGCTGTCGATGGCCACCTTCACTACCGCGTGGCCGATGCTGTTTTCCATCGCGTTTTGTGCCGCCTGCTCTATTCTCTTCTACTTCTACGCCAGCCGTCCTCGCAAAGCTTCCTGATGAAGCTTTTCTGAAGCAAAAAGGGGCTCTTAGCAGCCCCTTTTTTGATGTTCGTCAATCACTACGTAGTTTGTATGACCTGGCTATGTTTCTTTTATGTAAAATCAATTAGTGTAAAAAGTCACATCATTGTAGATAAAAAGATTGTTTTAGATCACAGAAACGGGTACATATAGCGCCGTTATGCCATTCTGGCAGACGAGTGACGATAAAAACGTACGTACCCAGTGCTGGATGCAGGACGATTTGTCAACAATGTGTTAATATGGATGTGAAATATTTGTGAAGCATATTGCTTCCGGGGAAAAAGACGTGAATACACTGCAACTCTCAATCGTACACCGCCTGCCGCAGAGCTATCGCTGGTCTGCCGGTTTTGCAGGTTCCAGAGTTGAACCGATTCCGCAAAACGGTAACGCCGGTGATGATTGCCTGGTGGCACTAAAACTGCTGAGCCCGGACGGCGATATCGCCTGGCCCGTGATGCAAAAGCTGAGTCAGGCGCTGACGGATATCGAAGTAGTAAGCTCCGTACTGGAGTGTGAAGGCGAGCCGTGCCTGTTTGTAAACATGCAGGACGAATTTGCCGCCACCTGCCGCCTGAAAAACTTCGGCGTGGCGATCGCGGAACCGTTTTCCGGTAATAATCCTTTCTGAAACTCGTCAGCTTAGCGTAATCAACTGGCGAGTATACTCCTGCGCGGGCGCCGCAAAGACCTGCTGACACTCCCCCTGTTCAACGACTTCTCCCTGACGCAGCACAATCACCTGATGGCACAGCGAGCGCACCACGTGCAAATCGTGGCTGATAAAGATATAGGCCAGCCGGTGTTTTTGCTGAAGTGATTTCAGCAAGGCCAGTATTTGCGCCTGCACGGTTCTGTCGAGCGACGATGTCGGCTCGTCGAGCACGATCAGCTGCGGTTTTAAAATCAGTGCCCGGGCAATCGCGATACGCTGTCGCTGGCCGCCGGAAAATTCAGCCGGGTAACGCCAGCGTGTCTCAGGATCGAGGCCCACTTCGTTCATCACTTTTACGACTTCGGCTTCCCTTGCCTGAGCGCTCAGTCCTCTCTGATGAACGAGTAACCCTTCCTCAATGATTTGCATGACGTTCAGCCGTGGGTTGAGTGACGAATTGGGATCCTGAAAAACCACCTGAATACGGTGACGCAGGGGCAGCATTTGCTTGCGCGTACGGCCCTGAACGGACTGCCCGTCAAAGATGATCTCGCCCCTGGAGGCAATGAGGCGCAGCAGCGCCAGTCCGGTGGTGCTTTTGCCTGAGCCTGATTCACCCACCAGCCCGAGCGTTTCCCCTGTCTTCAGCGTAAAGCTGAGGTTGTTCACCACTCTGTTTTCATCGACCACGCGGCGAAGAATGCCTCTGTGCACCGGGAAGGCGACCTCTAAGTTTTGCACCTGGAGTAAAGGCTTGCTTTCAGGCGGCAGCGGAACGGGAACGCCTGCGGGTTCGCTGTCGAGCAATTTTATGGTGTAAGGATGACGCGGCGCGGAAAACAGCCCGACCGCAGCGCCTTGCTCCACGCAGCGCCCGTTTTGCATCACTGCCACGTTGTCCGCCAGCTTGCGCACGATGCTCAGGTTATGGGTGATAAACAGCAGGCCCATATTCAGCTCCTGGCGAAGTTCCCGCAGCAGTTGTAGGATCTGCGCCTGCACGGAGACGTCCAGCGCAGTGGTCGGCTCGTCGGCAATCAGCAGTTCAGGCCGTGTCAGCAGCGCCATTGCAATCATCACGCGCTGGCGCTCCCCGCCGGAAAGCTGATGAGGGTAATTATCCAGCCGCTTGAGAGCGTTGCGGATTCCCACACGATCCAGGCAGCTCAGAATCTCTGCCCGCGCCGCTTCTATGCGCATTCCCCGGTGAATCGACAGCACCTCATAGAGCTGTTTTTCCAGGGTGTGCAATGGGTTAAGCGATACCATCGGCTCCTGAAAAATCATGGCGATGCTGTTGCCGCGAATGCCGCGCAGGATACGTTCATCGGCATGCAGCAACGACTGACCGTGAAAGCGAATGTCGCCTATGGGGTAGCTGACCGGCGGGGTTGGCAGCAGACGTAAAACCGAGAGCGCCGACACGCTTTTTCCGGAGCCCGATTCGCCGACCAGAGCCAGCGTTTCGCCCGCCTCAACGTTCAGCGAAAGCTCGCTGACGACGGTGCGTGCCTCGCCTCGCGCCGTGAAGGCGATGGAAAGGTTGTCGATCTCTAATAATGGATTCGCCATGTTACACCGCCTTGCCAGGATCGAAGGCGTCGCGCACGGCTTCACCAATAAAGATCAGCAGCGACAGCAGCACTGCCACCGATAAAAAGGCCGTGATCCCAAGCCACGGAGCCTGCAGATTGTTTTTCCCCTGCAGCAGCAGTTCGCCCAGCGACGGCGAACCGAGCGGTAAGCCAAAGCCAAGAAAATCGAGCGAGGTGAGGGTGGTGATCGAACTGCACAGAATAAACGGCAGAAACGTCAGCGTCGCCACCATCGCATTCGGCAACATGTGGCGGAAGATGATGGATCGGTCGCTCACGCCCAGCGCCTGTGCGGCACGAATGTAGTCGAAATTACGGGTGCGCAGAAATTCTGCCCGCACCACGCCAACCAGCGTCATCCAGCCAAACAGCACGGTAATCGCCAGCAGCCACCAGAAGTCGGGCTGCACCACGCTTGAAAGCAAAATGATAAGGAACAGCGTCGGCATGCCGGACCAGACCTCAATAAAGCGCTGACCCCAGAGATCAATTTTGCCGCCGTAATAGCCCTGCAACGCGCCCGCCAGCACGCCCATGACGCTGGAGCAAAGCGTCAGCATCAGGCCAAACAGCAGGGAGATACGGGTGCCGTAAAGCACGCGGGCCAGCACGTCGCCGCCGTTGGCGTCGGTGCCGAGCCAGTTTTGCGCCGAAGGTGGGGAAGGGAAGGGCTTGTCAGTGCCAAAGTTAATCGACGTTGCGCCAAAGCGAATTGGGGCCCACAGCACGCGGCCATGCTCCTTCAGCTGGTTTTGCAGCCACGGATCCTGATAATCGGCGGCGGTGGCAAACTGGCCGCCAAAGTCTTTTTCACTGTAGGTTTTCAGCACCGGGAAATAGAACTCGCCGTGATACTCCACCACCAGTGGACGATCGTTGGCGATCAGTTCTGCGCCCAGGCTGCAGATGAAGATGGCAAGGAACAGCCCCAGCGACCAGAAGCCGCGGCGGTTGTGGCGAAAGCGTGCCCAGCGGGCCTGATTGACGGAGCTTATACGTGGCATCAGCGGCCCTCAAAATCAATGCGCGGATCGACCAGGGTATAGCTGATATCGCTGATGATATTCAGCAGCAGGCCAATCAGGGTGAAGATATACAGCGTGCCGAACATCACCGGGTAATCGCGCGACACCGTGGCCTCATAGCCGAGCAAGCCCAGGCCGTTGAGGGAGAACATCACCTCAATCAGCAGCGAACCGGTGAAAAACATGCTGATAAAGGTGGCCGGGAACCCGGCGATCACCAGCAGCATGGCATTGCGGAAGATGTGTCGTGAGAGAATGTGCTTCTCACTAACGCCTTTGGCGCGCGCGGTGACGACGTACTGTTTGCGAATTTCATCGAGAAACGAGTTCTTTGTCAGCATTGTCAGGGCAGCAAAGCCGCCGATTACCGTTGCCAGCACGGGCAGCGTGATATGCCAGAGGTAGTCGGTGATTTTCTGATACCAGGGCAGCGTGTCGAAATTGGCGGACACCAGGCCACGCAGCGGGAACAGATCGTAATAGCTGCCGCCTGCAAACAGCACAATCAGCACGATGGCGAACAGAAATGCCGGGATGGCGTAGCCAATAATGATGAATGCGCTGCTCCAGATATCGAAGCGGCTGCCATTGCTGACGGCCTTACGGATGCCCAACGGAATCGACACCAGGTAGATGATGAGTGTGCTCCACAGGCCAAGAGTTATCGACACCGGCAGGCTCTCTTTGATTAGCTGCAAAACGGACGCGCTGCGGAACAGGCTGTCGCCGAAATCGAAACGTACGTAGTTCCAGAGCATAGTGAAATAACGTTCGTGGATCGGCTTGTCGAAGCCGTAGCGATGGGTTATCTCCGCGATAACCTCCGGATCGAGCCCGCGCCCGCCGCGATACTGGCTCTCGCTGATATTGCCGACGCCCGTGCGCGCATGCGAGGCACCCATGCCTTCTGCACCGCTGCCCGGCATACTGCTTTTATCGCCAAACTCAATGGCGGCAATGGCCTGATCGACCGGGCCGCCGGGGGCAATCTGCACGATAAAAAAGTTAATGGTAATAATTGCCCACAGCGTGGGGATGACCAGCAGCAACCGGCGAATCAGGTAAGCGCCCATGTTAACTCCTTAACGCCGGGCTTCCGGCAGTTTTGCCGCTTTGTTGACGTCGTACCACCAGTTATCAAAACCCAGCGAATAGATTGGGCGAACGGTCGGATGGGAGAATTTATCCCAATAGGCCATGCGATCCGAGGCCATAAACCACATCGGTAGTTGATAGTAATTCCAGGTCAATACGCGGTCCAGTGCCCGCCCAAGCGGCAGCAGCTTCTGTTTATTGCCCTCTGCTTTGATCATCTGCTCAATCAGGTTATCAATCACCGGGCTGCTGACGCCGGGGCCGTTATAGGAAGAATTGATATAGGCCGAAGCCCAGGAGATTTGGAGATCGCTGCCGCTTGGCCACGGCATTGCACGCCACAGGCGCGGCATCATGTCGTAATCACGCGTACGCATCCTGTTGGTTACCTGCGACATATCCACCTGACGAACGTCCATGGTGACACCCAGACGTTTCAGATTATGCTGGAATGGCATCACCCACTGGTTGTTGCCCGCCGAGGGCAGCAGCAGCTCAAACTGCAGCGGTTTACCGGTTTTGGCATTCACGCGCTGCTGGCCTTTCAGCACCCAGCCCGCATCCGTTAACAGCTTGTCTGCCTTCAGCAGATTCTCACGATCGAAGCCGTTACCGCTGGATTTTGGCGGCTCATAAATGGAGGTAAACACCTCCGGTGGCAGATCCTTTTTCAGCGGAGCGAGCAGCACCAACTCATCGGCATCAGGATAGCTGCGGGCGGCATATTCGGTATTCTGGAAGTAGCTGCTGGTCCGACTGTAGGCGCTGTAAAACAGGGCCTTGTTCATCCACTCAAAGTCGAAGGCGAGCCCAATGGCTTCGCGGACTTTGCGGTCGGCAAAAACCGGTCGCTGAATGTTGAAGGTCAGCCAGCGGGTGTCCTGCGCCGATTCGTTTTTCTCTTCTTCCTTCACGATGTAATGGCTGCTGAAGTTCTTGCCGATGTAGCGGGTGGCCCAGTTTTTAGGGCTGCCTTCCGTACGGAAATCAAAGGCACCGGCCTTGAAGGCTTCAAAGGCAACGTTGTCGTCAAGATAGTAGTCAAAGCGAAGGGTGTCGAAATTCCAGCGCCCGCGATTGACCGGTAGGTTGGCTGCCCAGTAATCCTTCACGCGGGAATACACCACATACTGACCCATCCGCCATGAGGTAATTTTATAAGGCCCGCTGGCCAGCGGTGGCGCAGAGAGCGGATCGCTGAGCTTATGGCTGCGCCAGAATTTTTCCGGCATGACGGGGAGCGAAAACAGGCTCAGCATGTCTTCTTTCCCGGGTTTGGCCATTTCGAAGCGTACCGTTAACGGCGCGATGGCTTTCACCTTTGTGCCTTTGAAAACCAGGCGGAACTGTGGCACGCCTTCGGTCATGAACTTTTGGAAGGTGAAGGCAACGTCTTCCGCCGTGACCTTGCTGCCATCGTGAAAACGCGCGCGAGGATTGATGGTCACTTCGGCCCAGGAGAAATCGTCGGCGTAGCGGACCATCTCAGCGATCAACGGATAATAGCTGCCAGGTTCATCGTCAGAAGTGGTAAACAGGGCGTCATAGAGCGACTCGGTGCGTACGGCTGGATTGCCGCGAAGTGCATAGCGGTTGAAGTTGTCGAAGGTGCCCAGCGCCGAGAGCGTGACGCTTCCCCCTTTCGGCGCCGCAGGATTGACGTAATCGTAGTGGCTGAAATTAATGGCGTACTTCGGTTCGCCGATGACCGAAAACGCGTCGTTTTCTTTGATGGTTTGCGCCTGCGCGGTCAGGGTCAACAGCGCGAGCATCAGCAGAGCGGTTCGCACAACAATCACCGGGGTTATTCCTTCTGCAGCTATCGTTCACACATCTTGTTGAATAGTAAGTGACGTTTAGCCTGTTGTGAAATAATTCTCGGGTTTTGCGTGGGCTTCCAGCAGTTTTTCCAGCGTCAGCGGACGGCTTATCCAGTAACCCTGCATGAAATTCACCCCATGCTGGCGCAGCCAGCTGGCCTGCTCCTGCGTCTCCACGCCTTCTGCGACGGTCACGATATTCATTTTCCGCGCCAGGCTCAGCACTGCATCCAGCACCGGTGAGGTGACGGTTTCCGTCCCGATGGCGTTGACAAAACCTCTATCGATTTTCAGATAGTCGAAGGAGTAGCGTTCAAGATAGATGAGCGCGCTGTGACCGGTGCCAAAGTCATCAATCGCAATCTCATAGCCTTCATGATGCAGCCATTCGAACAGACTCACCGCCTGGCGTTGGTTCAGCATGTCGCGCTCGGTAATCTCCAGCACCAGTTGGAAGTAGTTTGGCGGCAGCATACTGCTGAGATCCCGCAGATCCTGCTTGAAGCTGTCGGCCAGCAAATGTGCCGGGGCGATGTTGATCCCGAGTTTCGCTCCAGGCGGCAGCATACGTTGCAAAACGGGCGCATCTTTAGCGATGAGATCGAACAGGTGACGCGTCAGCGGGACAATCAGCTGCTGCGCTTCGGCGAAGTTGATAAAGGCATCCGGCGGGATCTCACCCGCGGTCGGGTGCTTCCAGCGCATCAGCACCTCCACGCCGCGAATCTGCATGTTCTCCGCTTCAACGACGGGTTGATACACCACGTAGAACTGGTTGCGCTTGATAGCGGACGTGATCTCTTTCCCGGGGCGCAGGCGCACGCTCAGCACGTAGTAACAGAGCAGCCCGGAGAGGAGCCCGCACATCACGCCCATCAGCAGCGAGAACTGCATGTTTTCGCTAGCCCACGCATCGCCATAGACGTTTACCGTCAGCGGCAGGCCGTCGATTTTTGCCGAACGGATCGGCTTTTCTCTCAGCATACTGACCGGCTGTGGATTCGGGCTGAAGGTCGAAACGGCAATGCCGTTGGCGACCACAGAGATGCCGCTGAACTGGTTCTGCCGTGAGGAGTAAAGGATCCACGGCATCAGGCTGGCGTTGATCGAGGTGAAGACGCCACGGTTTTCCAGCAGCGGGCTGCGCACCCAGAGCGCAAAAGCGGCTCGCTGCGGCATCATCGGCGTACCGGGCAGGATTGACAGGTCCAGCGCTTTGGTGACATCGACCTGAGGAACGAGCTGCTTCATGGGCACGCTCATCTCCCCGGTGGCTGAGGAACAGAAGGCATTGCCATTATCGACCAGCAGGAAGGCTCGCACGTTGAGGCTAAATGCGGCCCGGGAAGTGAGCTCAGCAGCCACGTTTTCGCAGTGGCTCAGGGTGAGTGGCTGGAGTTTATCGATGGTGGTCAGCAGTTCACCGAAGTAGTTGTTCAGGTATTTCTGCAGGTCGTGAGCGATGCTGTCGAACTGCTCAGCGCGCTTGTGATGGAAAATCATCAGCTGAAAGCAGCCCGCCAGTAGCGCAACCACTGTTCCCAGCAGCAGGCTGGAAAAGAGGATTTTGCGGCCGAGCGAGAAGTAGCGCGTGAACATAGCTTTCTTTATCCGTGATATTTGAAAAGACAATTCAACGTCAGGTAACGCCACCAGCGTCTTTCCAGCATAGTGTATTTAGCCATCCTGGCTGGTACGAGGGGAGCACAAAAAAAAGCACTGCTGAGCAGTGCTTATTTTAATATCTTGCTGTCGGCCAAGGGAAAACTAACAGCAAGACCAACATCATGAACGGCTCAGGACGCGGCGCGCTTCATTGTAGCGCTTGTTCCAGTATGGCTCATTCATGCTGGAGATGGTCACACCACTGCTGGTGGAAGCATGAACGAACTGATTGTTGCCGATATAGATGCCAACGTGGCGACCCGTAGAGCCCGCACGGAACAGCACTAAATCGCCGGTGCGCAGCTGAGTTCGCTTAATTGACTTACCCATTTCCTGCTGCTCGTATGTGGAGCGGGGTAAATCCATACCAAACTGTTCACGGAACGTGCGCTGCACGAAAGCGGAACAGTCGATACCGCGTTTGGTTTCACCACCGAGGCGATACCGCACGCCTTTCCAGCTGGCGTATTGATCCATCAGGCGTGATTTCACGTCGAGATTACGCACCATGGATTCAAATTCATCCTGAGAGGCTTGCAGTGACGAAGGATCTTCGTTACCCACAGCATGCGTCTCAGAATGCATATTCTTTGCGGTGTTTGTCGTGCTACATGCAGAAAGCAGGACCGCGACTGCTACAGCGGGTATTGCCCGCAGGATGTATCTCAAAATTGGTTGAGATTTGACCATGTTGATTGTTTTCCCTTGAAGTCCTTAACGATAAAAACCGTTATAAAATTGCCAACCTGCTGGAGACTAAATACCTGCCATCAATGAGACAATTCCCGAAGGTTGAAATTGTGCAGTACTGCACAATTTTATTCATTATCTGAATAATTCATCTCTGGGATGGCAAAACGAGATTGAGATTACCCTATCGATACAGGGCTGGCTAGCGCTTTCAGGGGATTTTTTATAAGAAAATGTGATGTTGAAAGCAGGGGATTTTCTATGGCGAGAAATAGGCCTGTAAATGCGCACTAATTAGTCAATTATTTCATTATTAAGGTAATTCTTAAGACCACTAAATGCAGAAAACGGCGCGAATTTCTCAGAAATCATTCAGGGATCGAAAACGATCCCTGATGATGATGATTAATTTAGGTTAGGGAGTTGTTTATTTTTTGTGTGATTTCGTTGTGGGAAGGTAGCGATCAAAGAGCGCGATTGTTTTATCACTCAACGGCGTTAACAGGATCCACGGGATGCCAATCAAAACGGCAGTCAGCGATCCGACGGCAATATCGGTGAACCAGTGCGCGCCAATCATTACCCGTGGGAAAGCGAAAACCACAGAAATAATCAGGGCTATGATAAATGCTCTGAGGCCAAAATATCGCCACATAAAGGTGGAAAATATCAGCAGCATCATCCCGTGATCGCCCGGGAAACTGTCCTTTGATGCGTCTTTAGTCGAAATATGCAGCAAATCGCTCACCCGATACACGTCCGGGAAAAACAAAGAGGGGCTTGCACGTTTTACCGGCATTAAATGCTGGGCGAGCTGATTAATGATGACCGCGGCAAGCAGCATAACCAGGCCGATAATAATGATGCGGCGGCGACCCTGGGCATCTTCTTTAAGCCAGAAGCTCAGCATCAGGCAGCCCATCGCCAGCAGCGAGCAGCCGTCAAAGGCGCGGTTATTGGTGATGGCGAGGAACCAGACGTACGCGCGGCTGTCGGCCAGACCCTGGTTGAAGAAGTGGAAAATACCAGAGTCGAGGCCAAACCAGGCACCGTGATTGGCCGGTAAATACCAGCTCATAAAAAGCGCCAGGCCGGCGATGTTCAGTAGCAGAACAAGAGGAAGTCGAGTTTTCATTACATATTCTTTAAGGCAATTTAACGGGGCAACATACCGACGTTAGTTTAAACGAAGCTTCAACAGGGAAGACTGTAGCGCATTCCAGTCTGCTTCGCCGTTATGGATCAGCTCAATGCGGCTATCAGGCGGCGCAACGGCCTGCGTTTCAATATGGAAATCGGCCCCCTGTCTGTTGATACGAACTAACCCATCCGGGATGCGCATTACACCTTTCACGCGGCTCACTGGCGCAAGGCGGGCCCACTCCAGCAGACCGATGGTGTCAAACTGCGTGTCGGCGTCGAACACCCAGCCGCAGGCATGGTATCCCTGGCCACTGTTCACGCTGCGGCGCCAGCGCTGATGCTCAGGCAGGCTCAGGGCCGCCAGACCTTTGTTTGACGGATGGTTGTGCGCGTGGGCAGCACTCTCCGGCAGAACGGTGAAATTGCTGCGGGGCAAATCCAGCATGGTGCCGTCAATTGCGCCCTGGGTGGTTTCCACTCTCAGGCGGCTACCGCCGTAGCTGTTCCACCAGTGCTCAAAAGCCTGCTGGCTTTCCAGCGTGGCCCGATCCTGTTTATTGGCAACGATGATATCTGCCGCCGCGAGCTGATCGCGGAAGTTTTCATTGGCAGCGGCTTTTTCATCGAGCAGCTGACGAGGATCCAGCACACAGAACGTCGCCCGCAGATCGATCCACGGCTCATAAACCGGGTCGGTGAGAATACTCAGGATCTGTCGGGGGTGACCGAGGCCGGTGGGTTCTATTAGCAGGCGGTCGGGCTTGCCCTGGCGTAGCAGAGTGTTGAGGCCGACTTGCATCGGCAGTCCGTTGACGCAGCACATGCAGCCGCCGGGGATCTCTTTCAGCAGCGCCCCGCTGTCGGCGAGCAACGCGCCATCGATCCCCACTTCGCCAAATTCGTTCACCAGCACCGCCCACTTTTCATCAGCGGGTTTATTGGCGAGCAAATGGAGAATAGAGGTCGTTTTACCGCTGCCGAGAAAGCCGGTAATCAGATTCGTTAGCGTCACGCAGGCTCCAGGATGAATGAGTGTAATACTGTAACAGCACGCACTATCCTGACGAAAAATGGCCGAAAAGAGAAGTCTCATAGCGAACAGACGGCCCGCCTGTTCGCTAAAAAGCAGAAACTGTTAAAAAGCTAAGGTTGAAATCACGGCCTGGCGCGCACCTTTCTCGCCTAACAACAGCCAGGCCTGCTGCACGGTTTTCACAAAAGCGGCGTTATGTGGCAAATCGCTGCCGAAGATTTCGCTGAGCGAAAGCAGGGCGGTCACCCGATCCGCTTCGCTGCTTTTCACCACGATAGCCCGTATTTTATCGGCCAGCGGGTCACGAAC
This sequence comes from Enterobacter sp. CC120223-11, assembly GCF_900215375.1. GTDB lineage: Bacteria > Pseudomonadota > Gammaproteobacteria > Enterobacterales > Enterobacteriaceae > Scandinavium. Next base: position 185,272 of record NZ_OBEF01000003.1, read on the forward strand.
GTCGATGGCGTTGCCTTGCTCGTCTGTGCCGCTGACATAGCACATCCAGCCCGCGACGCCGAGCGCCAGCAGCGACCAGTCGCTTCCGCGTTCAAGGTGAAGACGAATACCTTCCAGCATGCGCTGAGGAAGCTTCTGGCTGCCATCCATCGCGATTTGCCAGGTGCGGTGTTTCAGCGCCGGGTTGGTGAAGCGAGTAATCAGACTGTCTGCGTAGGCCTGTAAATCCACGCCGGTAATACGCAGCGTTGGAGCCTGCTCCTGCATCATCAACTGGCGTGCGGCCTTGCGATAATCTTCATCCTGCATACAGTCGCTGATGTGTTCGTAGCCCGCCAGGTAACCCAGATAGGCAAGGAAAGAGTGGCTGCCGTTCAGCATGCGCAGCTTCATTTGCTCCCACGGCAGAACGTCTTCTACCAGCTGAGCGCCTGCAAGTTCCCACTCCGGGCGACCTGCAACGAAGTTGTCTTCTATGACCCACTGGATAAACGGTTCGCTGCTGATGGCGCAGGGATCGTTCACGCCGATGGCGGCGGTGATTTCTGCCAGTGATTCTTCCGTTGCCGCCGGAACAATGCGGTCAACCATGGTGCCGGGGAAGCTGACGTTGTCGGCTATCCACTGCGCCAACTCCGGCGAGCGCTTGTTGGCCATTCCCAGCACCGCATTTTTCACCACGTGACCATTGTCAGGAATGTTATCGCAGGAAAGCACGGTAAACGGCGGGAGACCGCGCTCACGACGACGGTGCAGCGCTTCAACCAGAATGCCAGGCGCAGAATGCGGTTCCTCTGGATTTTCCAGATCGTGAACGATCCGCGGCTGGGTCACGTCGAGACGCCCGGTTGCCGGGTCGATGCAGTAGCCTTTTTCGGTGATGGTCAGGGACACAATCGCCACCTGCGGCTCACAGAATTTCTCGATGATTGCCGCCAGGGAATCCAGTTTCGCGTTCAGGCATTCATGCACCGCGCCGATAACAATCGGCTGATTACTTTCGGCGCCTTTTTCCAGCACGGTATAAAGATGATCCTGCGCGCGCAGCTGGCTCATTAATACGTCACCGCTGAAGAGGCTAATCTCACACAGCCCCCAGTCACCGCCTTTGGCATTCAGCACCCGGTCGGTTAACAGGGCCTGATGGGCGCGGTGAAACGCACCGAAGCCAAAGTGGACAATGCGCGAGCGCAGCTGTTGTCGGTCATACTGAGGTAGCTGCACGTTGTCGGGGAGCGTGGCGGTGGCGATCGTCTTCATTATATAAACACCTGCTTAACCATTAATTAACAAGAGGCAGTGTAAAGTTATATGACAGCAAATTGAATTGGTGTGCCGTATTTATCCGGGGAATGTGAGCTGGATCAATCAATGCAGGCGCGGAAATTGACGCTCTGACAGAAGCCTGTATGGTAGTCGTCATCTGAGCGACAAATATTGGTATAACAACTTAAGAGGGTGTGACAATGGAACAAACCTGGCGTTGGTATGGACCGAACGATCCGGTTTCTCTTGATGATGTGCGCCAGGCTGGCGCAACCGGCGTGGTGACTGCGCTGCACCATATTCCCAACGGTCAGGTCTGGCCTGTTGAAGACATTAAAGCGCGTCAGGCGCTGCTCGCTGAAAAAGGGCTGACCTGGTCAGTGGTGGAAAGCATCCCGGTTCACGAAGACATTAAAACACAGTCCGGCGAGTACAAAACCTGGATTGCTAACTACCAGCAGAGCATCCGTAACCTGGCGGCCTGCGGCATCGACACCGTCTGCTACAACTTCATGCCAATTCTGGACTGGACCCGTACCGATCTGGAATACCAGCTGCCGGACGGTTCAAAAGCACTGCGCTTCGACCAGATTGCCTTCGCCGCGTTTGAAATGCATATTCTTAAGCGCCCGGGTGCGGAAGCAGACTACAGCGCTGAAGAGCAACAGCAGGCGAAAGACTACTTCCACGCGATGAGCGCCGCGGAAGTCGAAAAGCTGACCCGCAACATCATTGCTGGCCTGCCGGGTGCCGAAGAGGGCTACACCCTCGACCAGTTCCGCCAGCGCCTGGCGGAGTACGATCACATCAGCAAAGATGCCCTGCGTGAAAACATGGCGGTCTTCCTGCGTGCCATTGTGCCAGTGGCTGAAGAAGCAGGCGTGCGCCTCGCCGTTCACCCGGACGATCCACCGCGCCCAATCCTTGGTCTGCCGCGTATCGTTTCCACCATTGAAGATATGCAGTGGCTGAAAGAGACGGTCGACAGCATCTATAACGGTTTCACCATGTGTACCGGTTCTTACGGCGTGCGCGCCGATAACGACCTGGTGAAAATGATTGAAACCTTCGGCGACCGTATTCACTTCACCCACCTGCGCGCGACCTGCCGCGAAGCCAATCCGAAAACCTTCCATGAAGGTTCACACCTAAGCGGCGACGTGAACATGGTGGCGGTAGTGGATGCGATTCTGTCTGAGGAAGCGCGCCGTAAGAAAACCGGCGATCTGCGTCCGATTCCGTTCCGTCCGGACCACGGTCATCAGATGCTCGACGATCTGAAGAAGAAAACCAATCCGGGCTACTCGGCGATTGGTCGTCTGAAGGGGATGGCAGAAGTGCGCGGCGTGGAGCTGGCACTGAAAATGACCAAATACCCAGAACTGCTGTAAATCGCAGACCAGCAGCAATAAAAAAGGGCAGCTCAAACGAGTTGCCCTTTTTACGTTCCGACTGAAATCAGTCAGCGCGACCCATATAGCGTTTTTCTTCAATATGGATGCGGATTTTCTCACCGGCGCTCAGATATTCTGGCACCTGAACAACCAGACCGGTGGTCAGCGTCGCAGGTTTGTTGCGTGCGCTGGCGGAAGCGCCTTTGATGCCCGGAGCGGTATCTACGATTTCCAGATCGACGGTCTGCGGCAGCTCAAGCGCCAGCAGCTGGCCATCCCACAGCAGAACCTGCATGTCCGGCATGCCGCCTTCAGGAATGAACAGCAGCTCTTCTTCAATCTGATCTTTGGTGAAGGTGTACGGCGTGTAGTCTTCTTTATCCATAAAGACGTACTCGTTACCGTCGATGTAGGAGAAGTCCACAAAGCGACGGTTCAGGCTCACGGTATCGACGATATCGTCGCCTTTGAAGCGTTCTTCAACTTTCAGGCCGGTGCGCACGTCAGCAAAGCGCATTTTGTACAGGGTTGCTGCACCGCGGGCACTCGGGGACTGGATATCGATGTCTTTCACAATCAGCAATTTGCCGTTGTAATTCAGCACCATACCTTTTTTAATTTCATTCGCTCTTGGCATTGCAGTAATCCTGTTGGGTAAAGTCAAAAATATCGCGTAAAAGTACTCGTGCCGGGGCTTTCAGGCAAGTGGAATTCGCGGGATTTGTGAAAAGGTGATAAGGTGCGATGCCGCATCAATAAGAGAGTAAAAGATGGACTGCCGACCGGACTGTGGCGCGTGTTGTACCGCGCCGTCGATCTCCAGCCCGATTCCGGGAATGCCACACGGCAAGCCCGCCAACACCCCCTGCATTCAGCTTGATGAGCGACAGCGATGCAAAATTTTTGGCTCGCCGCTGCGGCCGAAAGTCTGCGCCGGGCTGAAACCTTCGCGGGAGATGTGCGCCACCAACCGCGAAGAGGCGATGACGTTCCTTATTCATCTGGAAGCCCTGACGGCTCCCTAAACGTCCTTAATCTTCCACAGCCCGACGGTGCTAATGACGCACATCACCAGCGCAATCCAGAATACAGCGTGATAGCTCCAGATTTCTGCCACCACACCCGCCATTGAACCGGCGATAATCCAGCCCACGCGGGTGGTATTGCTGTAAAGCGTCGTGGCTGAACCGGCCTGGCCCGGCATTAAATCCTGGAAATAGAGCATGCCAATCCCGGCGAGAATGCCAATATAGATGGCGTTCAGCAGCTGTAAAGCAAGCAGCAAAGCGGGGGTGTGAACGGTCAGCATCCCGATGTAAAAACAGAGCCCGGCAATGACCGCGATGCGCATCAGGAAGCGTTTCCCGAAGCGTTTGGCGTAGTATCCGGCAATCAGCATTGTCGGGATCTCAAGGCCCGCCGCGGTGCCCATCATCACGCCCGCAAGTTTCTCCGGCAGATGCAGTTCCTCAATAATGAACAGTGGCATATTAATGATGTACAGGCTGTTGGTGCCCCACATCAGCGTGCAAATCCCAAACAGCAGCAGGGCATCACGGCGGTTGGTGCGCGGCGCTTCAATATGCGCGCCTGCCGCCGGGCGCACTTTGCGCATGCTCGGCAGGAACATCCACACGATGAGCGCACAGATGACATAAGCCACTGCGGCGGACAGATACATCGTCGTGAAGCCAAAACCCATCGCCAGCGCATAGGCCACCGGAGGACCAATCACCCAGGCCAGGGACACCTGCGCACGCAGAATGGAGCTGAACATCACCGCTTCACGGCCTGTTTTATCGGCGTGTTCACGTGCGAGGGCAAACATTTGCGGGTTGGAGGTGGAGCCGAAGCTGCTCAGGAAGACGCCGACGAACAGCAAAATGAAGTAGTTGCGATTCCAGGCGAACAGCACGCAGGCCATCACCCCGAGCAGGCAGCAGAAGACAATCAGGCTTTTTCGGTCGCCCTGGCGGTCTGAGCGTCCGGCCAGAAACTGGCTCACCAGGATGCCAATCACCGCACTGCCGGTAAAGAAGAAGCCGACCATCGCCGGGCGGACGTGGACTTCGTTGGTCAGAAACAGGCTCAGCGTCGGCGTTTGTAACGCCCCGGCAATACCCGTCAGAAAGGCAACCAGCAGGAAGGCCGATGAGGTCAGATCAAATCCCCGGCGCGGGGCTTCTACGGTGGTGTTAGACATGTTGGATTATCAAAAAGCAGGGAGACGCGAGAGTTTACGCCGACCGTCAGAAAATAAACAGCGGATGCGTCAACTTATGCACGAAAAATCAAAATGGCATTTCATAATGGGAAGCAAGCCTGCTGAAGCCAACTGAACGAAGCGCTGAAGTACGCATCTGGCTTCAGCAAATGTGGCGAGTATGCTAACGAAATGTGGAGTAGCTCTAACTTCTGCGATCAAAAAATCGACTTTGCTTGCGGATTACACAGCGCTGGCACAGACTCATTGAAACGTTTCAGCGTCATCTTTTTACCTTAAGGGAAACAGGGTGGCGTATTTTTTCTCATGTTGGCTGAAACGATTCAATTCAGCGAGAGAGGAGAACCATGTTCCAGTTATCAGCTCAGGATATTCACCCTGGCCAACAGGCCGGGAATAAAGAAGAGGCGATTCGCCAGGTTGCGTCAGCGCTGGTCAGCGCCGGTAACGTGGCCGACGGGTATGTTGATGGAATGCTTGCCCGCGAGCAGCAAACCTCAACGTTTCTCGGCAATGGCATCGCCATTCCTCACGGTACCACCGACACCCGAGACCAGGTGCTGAAGACCGGCGTTCAGGTCTATCAGTTCCCGCAGGGCGTGGCCTGGGGCGAAGGGCAGACGGCTTATGTCGCTATCGGCATTGCCGCCAGTTCTGATGAACACCTTGGCCTGCTGCGTCAATTGACGCACGTGCTGAGCGATGACAGCGTGGCGGAACAGCTGAAAACCGCGACCACCGCGGAAGAGCTGCGCGCGCTGCTGATGGGCGAAAAACAAAGCGAGGCGCTGAAACTCGATAACGACACCCTGACGCTGGACGTCAATGCAGCAAGCCTGGTGACGTTGCAGGCGCTGAACGCAGCGCGTCTGAAAGAAGCGGGTGCTGTCGACGCCGCATTTGTGGCGCACGTAATTAATGACCAGCCGCTGAACCTGGGGCAGGGCATCTGGCTGAACGACAGTGCTGAAGGCAACCTGAAAAGCGCCGTCGCCGTCAGCCGGGCTGCAACCCCGTTCAGCGTTGACGGACAATCCGCAGCGCTGCTGGTCACCGTGGCTATGGCCGATGAACAGCCGACTGCGGTCCTGAACCGCCTCAGTGCGCTGCTTCTGGATAACAAAGCTGAACGCCTGCTGAACGCCGACGCGGCAACCCTGCTGGCGTTCCTGACCAGCGATGATGCACCGGCGGACGATCTTCTGACCGCAGAATTTGTCGTGCGTAACGAGCACGGACTGCACGCGCGTCCGGGCACCCAGCTTGTGAACACCATTAAACAATTTAACAGTGAGATTACCGTGACCAACCTCGACGGCAGCGGCAAGCCCGCAAATGGACGTAGCCTGATGAAGGTCGTGGCGCTTGGCGTGAAGAAGGGCCATCGCCTGCGCTTTACCGCCCAGGGTGATGATGCTCAGGTGGCGCTGAACGCGATTGGCGAGGCCATCGCCTCCGGTCTTGGGGAGGGCGCGTAATGAGCAGACGTGTTGCCACAATCACCCTCAATCCGGCCTACGATTTAGTAGGGTTTACCCCGGAAGTTGAACGCGGCGAAGTGAACCTGGTGCGCACCACCGGTCTGCATGCGGCGGGTAAGGGCATTAACGTTGCCAAAGTACTGAAAGATCTCGGCATTGACGTGACCGTCGGCGGCTTCCTCGGCAAAGACAACCAGGACGGCTTCCAGCAGTTATTCAGCGAACTCGGCATTGCCAACCGTTTCCAGGTGGTGCAGGGCCGGACCCGTATCAACGTCAAGCTGACGGAAAAAGACGGTGAAGTGACAGACTTTAACTTCTCCGGTTTCGACGTTACCCCGGGCGACTGGGAGCGTTTTGTCAACGATTCCCTGACCTGGCTCGGCCAGTTCGACATGGTCTGCGTGAGCGGCAGCCTGCCTGCGGGCGTGAGCCCTGAAGCGTTCACCGACTGGATGACGCGCCTGCGCAGCCAGTGTCCGTGCATCATTTTCGACAGCAGCCGTGAAGCGCTGGTGGCGGGCCTGAAAGCCGCGCCGTGGCTGGTGAAGCCAAACCGTCGCGAGCTGGAAATCTGGGCGGGCCGCAAACTGCCAGAGATGAAAGACGTGATTGAAGCCGCGCACGCACTGCGTGAGCAGGGCATTGCCCATGTGGTGATTTCACTGGGCGCGGAAGGCGCGCTGTGGGTCAACGCATCCGGCGAATGGATTGCAAAACCGCCGTCCGTTGAGGTGGTGAGCACCGTCGGTGCGGGGGATTCCATGGTTGGCGGCCTGATTTACGGCCTGCTGATGCGTGAATCCAGCGAACACACGTTACGCCTGGCGACCGCGGTCGCAGCACTGGCCGTCAGCCAGAGTAACGTTGGCATTACCGATCGTACCCAGTTGGCCGCGATGATGGCGCGCGTTGACTTACAACCCTTCAATTAACAGCAGGAGAGGCATAATGAAAACGCTGCTGATTATCGATTCCGGGCTCGGACAGGCGCGCGCCTATATGGCGAAAACCCTGCTGGGCGCGGCGGCTCACAAGGCCCATTTAGAGATTATCGACAACCCGAACGACGCTGAACTGGCGATCGTGCTGGGTTCCACGCTGCCTGCTGACAGCGCGCTGAACGGCAAGCAGGTGTACCTCGGCGATGTGAATCGCGCGGTGGCGCATCCTGAGCTGTTCCTGAGCGAAGCGAAAGCGCACGCCACGCCTTATGCAGCACCTGCGTCAATTGCGCCGGTTGCGAAGAGCGGTGCGAAGCGCGTTGTGGCGGTTACCGCATGCCCAACCGGCGTCGCGCACACCTTTATGGCTGCCGAAGCGATTGAAACCGAAGCCAAAAAACGCGGCTGGTGGGTGAAGGTCGAAACACGTGGTTCCGTGGGCGCAGGCAATGCAATCACGCCAGAAGAAGTGGCGGAAGCGGATCTGGTGATTGTGGCGGCGGATATCGAAGTGGATCTGGCGAAGTTTGCCGGCAAGCCGATGTATCGCACTTCTACCGGTCTGGCGCTGAAGAAAACGGCGCAGGAACTGGATAAAGCCGTCGCGGAAGCACAGCCTTACCAGCCTGCGGGTAACACTCAGGCTGCGGCAAGTGAGAGCAAGAAGAAGGGCGGCGCTTACAGCCACCTGCTGACGGGCGTGTCCTACATGCTGCCGATGGTGGTGGCGGGTGGTCTGTGTATCGCACTCTCCTTTGCGTTTGGTATCACCGCATTTAAAGAAGAAGGCACGCTTGCGGCGGCGCTGATGCAGATCGGCGGCGGTTCAGCCTTCGCCCTGATGGTGCCAGTGTTGGCAGGTTTCATTGCCTACTCCATTGCTGACCGTCCGGGCCTGACGCCAGGCCTTATCGGCGGTATGCTGGCGGTAAGTACAGGCTCTGGCTTTATCGGCGGCATCATCGCCGGTTTCCTGGCGGGTTACGTCGCGAAGTTGATCAGCACCAAAGTGAAGCTGCCACCGAGCATGGAGGCGCTGAAACCTATCCTGATCATTCCGCTGCTCTCCAGCCTGATTGTTGGCCTGGCGATGATATACCTGATTGGTAAACCGGTGGCGGGCATTCTGGCGGGCCTGACCCACTGGCTGCAAACCATGGGCACGGCGAACGCGGTGCTGCTGGGCGCAATCCTCGGTGGCATGATGTGTACCGATATGGGTGGGCCGGTGAACAAAGCGGCGTATGCGTTTGGTGTCGGCCTGCTCAGTACGCAAACCTATGCCCCGATGGCGGCAATTATGGCGGCAGGTATGGTGCCACCGTTGGCGCTCGGCCTGGCCACGATTGTCGCTCGTCGTAAGTTCGACAAGGCACAGCAGGAAGGTGGCAAAGCGGCGCTGGTCCTCGGCCTGTGCTTTATCACCGAAGGGGCGATTCCGTTCGCGGCCCGTGACCCAATGCGTGTTCTGCCTTGCTGTATCGTTGGCGGCGCGGTGACCGGGGCTATCTCAATGGCGATTGGCGCCAAGCTGATGGCACCACACGGCGGTCTGTTCGTGCTGCTGATCCCTGGCGCAATCACGCCGGTGCTTGGCTACCTGATGGCGATTATTGCCGGGACGCTGGTGGCAGGTCTCTCTTACGCGGTGCTGAAGCGCCCGGAAGCAGAGGCGGTGGCGAAAGCCGCGTAATTCATCCTGATGTGAAAAGGGCCGACATTGTCGGCCCTTTTTGCATTTATGCCTGATGGCGCTTTGCTTATAAGGCCTACAGGAACGGCTGGTTTTGTAGGCCGGGTAAGGCATAGCCGACACCCGGCAATTCGATGAAAAACGAAGGATAACCCTCCGTTTTTTTATGCTGCAACTTCTGAAGTCTGCTGCGCCTTCAGCCAGGCGATCTCTTCCGCCCAGATATCCGGGTTTACGGTTTCGAGAATCAGCGGAATGCCGTCGAAGCGGCTGTCCTGCATGATCCAGCGGAAGCAGTCGTGGCCGATATTGCCTTCGCCGAGGCTGTGGTGACGGTCGACGCGGCTGCCAAAGGTGCTTTTGGCGTCGTTCAGGTGCATCCCGCGCAGATACTGGAAGCCGACGATGCGTTCAAAATCGGCAAAGGTTTTTTCGCAGGCTTCAGCCGTTCGCAGATCGTAGCCTGCCGCAAAGGCATGACAGGTATCAATGCAGACGCCAACGCGAGACTTGTCTTCCACGCCGTCGATGATTGCCGCGAGATGTTCAAATTCAAAGCCGAGGTTGCTGCCCTGACCGGCGGTGTTTTCAATCACCGCCACCACCCCTTCCGTTTGCGACAGCGTAATGTTGATGGATTCCGCAATGCGCGCCAGGCAATCCTCCACCGGGATCTGCATCAGGTGGCTGCCGGGGTGGAAGTTCAGCAGAGAAAGGCCGAGCTGTTCGCAGCGCTGCATCTCGTCGAGGAAGGCCTCGCGGGATTTCTCCAGTGCGTCCGCCACCGGGTGGCCGAGGTTAATCAGGTAGCTGTCGTGCGGCAGGATTTGCGCGGAGGTGAAGTGGTATTTTTCGCAGGCGGCTTTGAAGTCGTCGATGACGTCGCTGGTCAGCGGGGCCGCGCGCCACTGGCGCTGGTTTTTAGTGAACAGGGCAAAGGCGGTGGCTTCAAGCTCTGCGGCGCGAATGGCGGCATTGGCGACGCCGCCTGAGGCGCTGACGTGTGCTCCGATGTATTTCATAGAAAACTCCTGTTAAACCCGCCGGAGGGGGAAGTGCATAGCAATGGCTAATGATAGCGGGTTAACAGGAGAGTGATACAGCGCTTTATGCCATCAGGGCATGAACCGACACGTTGATCAGGCCTCCGCCGACTATCAGCCAGGCGAACAGCACCAGCGCCATCAGCAGCGGTTTTGCGCCTGCTTTTTTCAACGCGCTGACGTGGGTGGTCAGGCCCAGCGCTGCCATCGCCATGGCCAGCAGAACGGTATCAAGCGTGACCAGCACGTCGACCACGGCTTTCGGCAGCACGTGGAAGCTGTTGAAAATCGCCACCACGATGAACAGGATCGCAAACCACGGAATGGTGATTTTGCTCTTCTCGCCGCTGTTAGCAGGGGAGAGCTGCTTCACGCGCGCCGCCAGAATCAGCAGGAACGGGGCGAGCATCATCACGCGCAGCATTTTAGCGATCACCGCAGCATTTTCGGCATCCGGGCTGACGGCGTGCCCTGCGGCGACAACCTGGGCCACTTCATGCATGGTCGAACCCATATAGATGCCGTAGGTTTCAGGGCTGAACCAGTGCGCCAGTACCGGGTACATCGCCGGGTAGAGGAAAATGGCGATGGTGCCGAAAATTACTACGGTTGCGACCGCGACGGTCACTTTGCTGGATTCCGCTTTCAGGACGGGTTCTGTCGCCAACACCGCCGCCGCGCCGCAGATGCTGCTGCCGGCGCCAATCAGCCAGCTGGTGTGCTTATCAAGGCCGAAGACCTTTTGGCCGAGGAACGACGCCAGCAAAAAGGTGCTGCTGAGCGTCAGCACGTCAATGGCAATGCCGCTGAAGCCGACGTCAGCAATTTGCGAAAACGTCAGGCGGAAGCCATAAAGAATGATACCGAGTCGCAGCAGATGCTGTTTGGCGAACAGCACGCCGCCGTCGCAGCGCTGCCAGATTTTCGGGTAAACCGTGTTGCCGACCACCATGCCGAGCAGGATGGCCATCGTCAGGGCGCTGAAACCCGCGCCCGCAATGGCTGGTATGCTGCCGCTCCACAGTGCCGCGCCGGTGATCAGCGCCGTGAGTGCCAGGCCGGGCGCAAAGTGCCCGAGCGAATGACGATGTGGTTTGAGAGTGAGTGCTGTCATAACCTTCTCCTTTATCTGGGCAAAAGGTTACGTGGTGCTGGCTTAAAAATAAAATTGATTATATCTTTATAATCAATCTGAATAAGTGGTAAGTGAGCGATCAATATGCATATCACCCTACGCCAGCTGGAAGTGTTCGCCGAAGTGCTGAAAAGCGGTTCAACAACCCAGGCTTCCCAGATGCTGGCGCTTTCACAGTCAGCGGTCAGCGCCGCGCTGACCGATCTCGAAGGCCAGCTTGGCGTTCAGCTTTTTGATCGAGTGGGTAAGCGGCTGGTGGTCAACGAACATGGACGCCTGCTTTACCCGCGCGCGCTGGCAACGCTCGAACAGGCCACGGAAATCGAGCAGCTGTTTCGCGAAGACAACGGCGCTATCCGCGTGTTTGCCAGCAGCACCATCGGTAACTATATCCTGCCGGAAGTCATCGCACGTTACCGTCGTGACTTCCCGACTTTGCCGCTGGAACTTAGCGTCGGCAACAGCCAGGACGTGATCAACGCCGTCAGCGATTTTCGTGTGGATATCGGGCTGATTGAAGGGCCGTGCCACGCGGCAGAAATTGTTGCTGAACCCTGGCTGGAGGATGAGTTGGTGGTCTTTGCCGCACCCGGATCGCCGCTGCTGAAAGAAGAGGTGACGCTGGCGAGGCTCGCCGAAGCGCCGTGGATCCTGCGCGAGCACGGCTCGGGCACCCGTGAAATCGTGGATTATTTGCTGCTTTCACATCTGCCAGAGTTTCATCTTGGGATGGAGCTTGGCAACTCGGAAGCCATCAAGCATGCAGTACGACACGGGCTGGGTATCAGCTGCCTGTCGCGACGGGTGATTGCCGAACAGCTCGACAGCGGCACGCTGGTGGAGGTACCTATTCCACTGCCGCACCTGACGCGTAAGCTGTGGCGCATCCATCACCGACAAAAACATCTCTCTAACGCGCTGCAGCGTTTCCTGCGCTACTGCGATATCTGAGGCCCTGGCGAAGCGGCGTAATAAGGGCTTTACTTATAATCTGCGCCGCATCATGAACCTCTCTTATAAGTGCGCATTTCGACCGGAAGGATCCCCTTTCGTCTGCTACAATCGCGCCTCATTTTTTGGAAGGACAGCATTTTCCCATGGTTTCAGAAACTAAAACCACAGAAGCGCCCGCGCTACGCCGCGAACTCAAGGCGCGTCACCTGACGATGATCGCCATTGGCGGCTCCATCGGCACAGGACTATTTGTTGCCTCCGGGGCAACCATTTCGCAGGCGGGCCCGGGCGGCGCACTGCTTTCTTATATTTTGATTGGCCTGATGGTGTACTTCCTGATGACAAGCCTCGGCGAACTGGCAGCATATATGCCGGTGTCGGGCTCGTTTGCCACTTACGGTCAGAACTATGTAGAAGAAGGTTTCGGCTTCGCGCTGGGCTGGAACTACTGGTACAACTGGGCGGTGACCATCGCCGTCGACCTCGTTGCTGCACAGCTGGTGATGAACTACTGGTTCCCGGACACGCCGGGCTGGATCTGGAGTGCACTGTTCCTCGGCATCATGTTCCTGCTGAACTGGATCTCCGTGAAGGGCTTCGGTGAAGCAGAGTACTGGTTCTCGCTGATCAAAGTGACCACCGTCATTATCTTTATCATCGTTGGCATCATGATGATCGTCGGCATCTTCAAAGGTGCGCAGCCGGTGGGTTGGAGCAACTGGACAACCGGCGACGCGCCGTTTGCCGGCGGCTTTGCCGCGATGATTGGCGTGGCGATGATTGTCGGCTTCTCCTTCCAGGGCACTGAGCTTATCGGTATCGCCGCAGGTGAGTCTGAAGATCCGGAGAAGAACATTCCGCGCGCGGTGCGTCAGGTGTTCTGGCGTATCCTGCTGTTCTATGTGTTCGCTATCCTGATTATCAGCCTGATCATTCCTTATACCGATCCGAGCCTGCTGCGTAACGACGTGAAGGATATCTCCGTCAGCCCGTTCACGCTGGTATTCCAGCACGCGGGTCTGCTGTCGGCGGCGGCGGTGATGAATGCCGTTATCCTGACGGCGGTGCTGTCGGCGGGGAACTCCGGGATGTATGCGTCCACGCGTATGCTTTACACCCTGGCCTGCGACGGCAAAGCCCCGCGTATTTTCGCGAAGCTCTCCAAAGGCGGCGTGCCGCGTAACGCGCTGTATGCCACCACGGTGATTGCGGCTCTCTGCTTCCTGACCTCTATGTTTGGTAATCAGACCGTGTATCTGTGGCTGCTGAATACCTCAGGTATGACTGGCTTTATCGCCTGGCTCGGGATTGCCATCAGCCACTACCGTTTCCGTCGTGGCTACGTGTATCAGGGCAATGACATCAACAACCTGCCGTACCGTTCGGGCTTCTTCCCGCTGGGGCCGATCTTCGCCTTCGTTCTGTGCCTGATAATCACCCTCGGCCAGAACTACGAAGCCTTCCTCAAGGACACCATCGACTGGGGCGGCGTGGCAGCGACCTACATCGGCATCCCGCTGTTCCTGATTATCTGGTTCGGCTATAAGCTTGCGAAGGGCACCCATTTCGTAAGCTACAGCGAAATGCACTTCCCGGAACGCTTTAAAAAGTAATCCGCTGAAGCTTGCTGAAAACCCTCCCGTCGCGGAGGGTTTTTTTATGTCTGCGCGATAGCTTCCGGACATAATTGCTCACAATTAAATTGATAATTGTTATCATTCTCTTTATCATCTTCGCAATTTCAGGATGAAGCCACTCTCCCGCATCTTGTCCGAGGACGCCAACGGACCAGGGTGACCAGCCACATCTCATTGATTGATTTTTTTACGCTCGCCGCGATTGGCGGGGGTTTTGTGGTTGTTTCACCTCATGGAGAATGGAAATGTTCAGGTTAAATCCTCTTGTTCGGGGCGGGCTGTGCGCATCCGCCTTCACGCTGGCGCTGCCGGCTATGGGCGCAGGCGATGACGAAACAATGGTGGTGACCGCCGCCGCAACGGAGCAGAGCGTTAAAGATGCCCCGGCGAGCATCAGCGTGATTACCCAGCAGGATCTTCAGCGCCGTCCGGTGCAGAATCTGAAAGACGTCTTACAGGACGTGCCGGGCGTGCAGCTCACCAACGAAGGCGACAACCGCAAAGGCGTCAGCCTGCGTGGGCTGGACAGCAGCTACACGCTGATCCTGGTCGACGGCAAGCGCGTGAACTCCCGCAATGCCGTATTCCGCCACAACGATTTTGACCTCAACTGGATCCCGGTGGATGCCATCGAGCGTATCGAAGTGGTGCGCGGACCGATGTCATCGCTGTACGGATCGGATGCGCTGGGCGGCGTGGTGAACATCATCACCAAAAAAATCGGTCAGAAATGGCACGGTACGCTCACCGCCGATACCACCATTCAGGAACATCGCGATCGCGGCGACACATACAACGGCCAGTTCTTCACCAGCGGCCCGCTGATTGACGGCGTGCTCGGCATGAAGGCCTACGGCAATCTTTCCAAACGTGAGAAAGACGAGCAGCAAAAGTCTGCGACCTCCAGCACGGGCGAATCACCGCGCATTGAGGGCTACACCAGCCGTGACGGCAACGTCGAGTTTGCCTGGACGCCAAACGAAAATCACGACTTCACCGCAGGCTACGGTTTTGATCGCCAGGATCGCGACTCCGACTCGCTCGATAAAAACCGCCTGGAACGACAGAACTACTCTCTCAGCCATAATGGCCGCTGGGACGTGGGCAACAGCGAACTGAAGTTCTATGGCGAAAAAGTGGATAACAAAAACCCGTCGCAGGCGGGCGTGATTACTTCCGAAAGCAACTCCATCGACGGCAAATATGTGCTGCCGCTGAGCCCAATCAACCAGCTGCTGACCGTCGGCGGTGAATGGCGTCACGACAAGCTGAAAGACCCGGTGAATTTGCAGGGCAGCGGCGCTACCTCTGCCAGCCAGTATGCGCTGTTTATTGAAGATGAGTGGCGGATTTTCGAGCCGCTGGCACTCACCACCGGCGTGCGTATGGATGACCACGAAACCTACGGCGACCACTGGAGTCCGCGTGCGTACCTGGTTTACACCGCAACGGACACCATCACCGTCAAAGGCGGCTGGGCCAACGCCTTTAAAGCGCCATCGCTGCTTCAACTGAGCCCGGACTGGACGACCGGTTCCTGCCGTGGCGCCTGCGAAATCGTCGGCAGCCCGGACCTGAAGCCGGAAACCAGCGAAAGCTACGAACTCGGCATTTATTACGCCGGGGAAGAGGGCTGGCTGGAAGGCGTGCAGGGCAGTATCACCGCCTTCCAGAATGATGTGGATGACCGCATCAGCATCAGCCGCACCGCCAATGTGAATCAGGCAAAGGACTACCCGAACTATGTAGGTCTGAACGCCGACGGCGAGCCGATTTTCCGTTACTACAACGTCAACAAGGCGCGTATTCGTGGCCTGGAAACGGAGCTGAAGTTCCCGCTGGCGGAAGACTGGAAAGTGACGCTGAACTACACCTACAACGACGGGCGCGATATCAGCAACGGCGGCGACAAACCGCTGTCCGAACTGCCGTTCCACACCGCTAACGGCGTCGTGGACTGGCAGGCAACGCAGGACTGGTCCTTCTACGTGCAGGCAAACTACTCCGGTGAGAAGCGCACGATTACCAACGGCGGCGCAACGCCGGGCGGGTACGTTATCTGGAACACCGGCGGCGCATGGCAGGCGACGAAAAACGTCAAACTGCGCTCGGGCGTGATGAACCTGACGGACAAAGACCTGAGCCGAGACGACTACAGCTACAACGAAGACGGGCGTCGTTACTTTATGGCGGTGGATTATAAGTTCTGATTCATTTTCCCCTCACCCTAACCCTCTCCCCAAAGGGGAGAGGGGACAGATCGGAGCGGTAGTATCCTCCTGGGGATAAAGGGGACCGACCGAAGCTGTGGTTTTTTCCGCTCGCTGCTCAGGTCTGGTTTTCTCCCTCGCCCCTTTGGGGAGAGGGGACCTATCGGAGCGGTGGGATCCTCCTGGGGATAAAGGGTACCGACCGAAGCTGTGGTTTTCTCCGCTCGCTGCTCAGGTCTGGTTTACTCCCTCGCCCCAAAGGGGAGAGGGGACCGATCGGAGCGGTGGTATCCTCCTGGGGATAAAGGGGACCGACCGAAGCTGTAGTTTCTCCGCTCGCTGCTCAGGTCTGGTTTTCTCCCTCGCCCCTTTGGGGAGAGGGCCGGGGTGAGGGGGATTACATCCAAAACTACTTGAACAACTCCCGCCCGTGAAACCGCAGATGATCTTCGATAAAGGAGGCGATAAACCAGTAGCTGTGGTCGAACCCGGACTGAATTCGCAGCGTCAGCGGCCAGTCGCGCTGACGGGCGGCTTCGGCCAACACTGCAGGCTGTAACTGATCGGCAAGAAACTGGTCCGTATCTCCCTGGTCGATAAGCGTTGGAATGGCGCTGTTCGCGTCGCTTTTCAGCATCAGCGCACAGCTGTCCCATTCGGCCCAATTCGTTTTGTCTTCACCGAGGTAATGGCTGAAGGCTTTTTGGCCCCAGGGCACGCGGGTTGGGTTAACGATAGGGGCGAAAGCTGACACGCTGGCGTATTTGCCGGGATTTTTCAGCGCCAGGATCAGCGCGCCGTGGCCGCCCATTGAATGGCCGGAAATTGCGCAGCGATCCGCCACGTTAAACTGGTTTTTAACAAGCTCGGGCAGTTCGTCACGCAGATAGTCATACATGCGGTAATGCGCAGACCAGGGTGCCTGAGTCGCGTTAAGGTAGAACCCGGCGCCTTTGCCGAGATCGTAGCCGTCGTCATCGGCGACGTCATCGCCACGCGGGCTGGTATCGGGCATCACTAATACGATGCCGAGTTCTGCTGCAATGCGTTGTGCCCCGGCTTTGGTGGCGAAATTTTCGTCGGTGCAGGTCAGGCCAGACAGCCAGTACAGCACTGGCGGCGGCGCTGATTCGCGCAGCGGTGGCAGAAAAATGCTGAACGTCATGGTGCAGTTCAGCGTGGTGGAGTCGTGCCGCCAGCGTTGCTGCCAGCCTTCAAAACAGCGGTGCTCTTCGAGCAGTTCCATGCAAGGCTCCCGGTTGTGTGAGTGAAAAAGGTCTTCTTCATCATACAGATCGTGCGCGTGAATGCGTAACTTTCACTTCCGCATAACGACGACATGCTGCATCATAAACATAACTTTACATTAACATGTGGATTGAACATGGCGCTACGTACCGCGTTGAGCGGCTTTGTCATGCTGGTGGTGGCGATGGGCATAGGGCGTTTTGCTTTTACGCCGCAGGTGCCGCTCATGATCGCCGATGGGCAGCTGACGCTGACCAGCGCCGGGCTGGTGGCGGCGATGAACTATCTTGGCTATCTTCTCGGTGCCTGGGATGCGATGCGAGCCCATCGCGGCGTGGAAGGGCGGCTGTATGCCGGTATCCTCGGCGCCGTAGCGCTGACGTTTCTCTCTGCATGGGCGGATAACGCCTGGCTTCATGGCCTGCTGCGGCTGGTGATTGGTGCCATGAGTGGCTGGGCAATGGTACTGACCGCCGCCTGGACCAATGAGCGTCTGGCCCACGCCGGAAGACCGGGCCTGAGCGCCGCGGTGTTTGCCGGGCCGGGCGCGGGCATAGCTCTGAGCGGACTGCTGGCGGTCTGGATCCATTCCCAGCATTTCTCTGCAGCGGAAGGCTGGCTGCTTTATGGCCTGCTGGCTCTGGTCCTGATTGCGTTTGTTTCCCGCTGGCTGCCGCGGCCTGGCGATTTTCATCGCCCGGGCGGGCAGCCTGAGCCCTTGCGATTAACGCCGAACCTGAAGCGCCTGGTCTGGAGCTACAGCCTGGCGGGTTTCGGCTATATCCTTCCGGCAACGTTTCTGTCGCAAATGGCGGCTGCCCGTTTTCCAGGCAGCCTGTTTGCGCAGTTTTTATGGCCCGTCTTTGGCGCGGCGGCGGTGGTTGGCATTGGGCTGAGCATTGTGCTGCGTGGCGTGGGCCATAGCTATCAGCGGTTGGCAATTGTGCTGTGGCTCCAGGGCGTAGGCGTGCTTGCTGCCTGGCTTCTGCCGGGTATGAGTGGCCTGGTTATTGGGGCGCTGTTGGTTGGCGGCGGTTTTCTTTGTGCCGTTCAGCTATCTTTGCTTTACGGACGCGAACTTGCGCCACAGCACACCCGATATATGGCCGGTTTACTGACCACAGGATATGCTGTCGGACAGCTTGTCGGGCCGATGACTTCCGCACTGTCCACCTGGCTGACGCAGCGTCTTGAACCGGCGCTCGGCGTGGCCGCTATCGCGTTGATTGTTGGTGGGGCGCTGGTCTGGCGGCCCGATCCGAAAGGTTGAGCCAATTTCAATAATTATCGTCGTGAATACTGGATTATGTGCGCAGCCTCACGCACAATGAATGCTCACTTTGCCCTCAGACGCAAAGGTCGCCACACCTGCAGGAGATAAAGAATGCCATCACTGAGTAAAGAAGCCGCTCTGGTTCATGAGGCGCTTTTGGCGCGTGGACTGGAAACCCCGTTGCGTCCACCTGTTGATATGGATAATGAGTCACGCAAGCGCCTGATTGCCGGTCATATGACCGAAATTATGCAGCTGCTCAATCTTGATCTCAGCGATGACAGCCTGACGGAAACGCCACACCGCATTGCAAAAATGTACGTCGATGAAATCTTCTCCGGACTCGACTACACCAACTTCCCGAAAATCACCGTCATTGAAAACAAAATGAAGGTCGATGAAATGGTGACCGTGCGCGATATTTCGATGACAAGCACCTGTGAACATCACTTTGTCACTATCGATGGCAAAGCCACCGTGGCTTACATCCCGAAGGACTGCGTGATTGGTCTGTCGAAGATCAACCGCATTGTGCGCTTCTTCGCCCAGCGTCCGCAGGTTCAGGAACGTCTGACCCAGCAGATCCTGACGGCGCTGCAGACTCTGCTTGGCACCAGCAACGTGGCGGTGTCCATTGATGCGGTGCATTACTGCGTGAAAGCGCGCGGCGTGCGTGATGCCACCAGCGCCACCACCACCACCTCACTCGGCGGCCTGTTTAAGTCCAGCCAGAACACTCGCCAGGAGTTCCTGCGCGCCGTTCGTCACCACAACTGATTGATTAAGCAGGTATCTGATGGAGCGTAACGTCACGCTGGATTTTGTTCGCGGCGTTGCCATTCTGGGGATCCTGCTTCTCAATATCTCCGCCTTTGGGTTACCGAAGGCGGCTTATCTTAATCCTGCCTGGTACGGCGAAATCACCCGCAGCGATGCCTGGACGTGGGCCGTGCTCGATCTCTTCGCGCAGGTCAAATTCCTGACGCTCTTCGCGCTGCTGTTCGGGGCAGGGTTACAGCTTCTGCTGCCGCGCGGCAAGCGCTGGATCCAGTCGCGACTTTCGCTCCTGGCGCTGCTCGGCTTCGCCCACGGCCTGCTGTTTTGGGACGGTGATATTCTGCTGGCTTACGCACTGGTGGGCCTGGTGTGCTGGCGCATGGTGCGCGAAGCGCAGAACGTCAAATCTCTCTTTAATACCGGCGTGGTGCTGTACCTCATCGGCATTGCGGTACTGGTATTTTTAGGCCTGATCTCCGGCGATGCGCCAAACCGTTCGTGGGTGCCTGATGCGGCGAACCTGCAATATGAGCAATACTGGAAACTGAACGGCGGTTTTGAGGCCATCAGCAACCGTGCCGATATGCTTTCCGACAGCCTGCTGGCCCTCGGGGCGCAGTACGGCTGGCAGCTGGCAGGGATGATGCTGATGGGTGCGGCGCTGATGCGTAGCGGCTGGCTGAAAGGCCAGTTCAGCCTGTCTCACTATCGCCGCGTCGGGGCATTGCTGATTGCGCTGGGTATGCTTATCAATTTACCTGCGATTGCTGCGCAGTGGCATTTCGCATGGTCGTACCGCTGGTGTGCTTTCCTGTTACAGGCCCCGCGCGAGCTGAGCGCCCCGTTTCAGACCATTGGCTATGCCGCGCTGGCGTATGGCTTCTGGCCACAGATTTGCTCCTCCCGTCTGGTAGGGGCTGTCTCCTGCGTCGGGCGAATGGCGCTCTCCAACTATCTGCTGCAAACGCTTATCTGCACCACGCTGTTCTACCGCCTTGATCTGTTTATGAAATTTGACCGACTGACTTTACTCGCCTTCGTGCCTGCGGTCTGGCTGGTGAATATTCTCTTCTCCGTGGCCTGGCTGCGCTACCACCGCCAGGGCCCCGTCGAGTGGCTGTGGCGGCAGTTGACCGCAAGAGCCGCAGGGGTATCCATTTCCAAAACATCCAGATAACGATCTGGATCACAATCATTAACAAAACGGATGTAACCGTTTCCATCCGTGTGACTTCCTTCACGTAGTCCTTGCCGCGTCGCTGCGAGAATAGCCACCTTGCTCAACACAGGGGGTGACTGTGAGTTGCTGCCATTTTCAACAGGACGGTGGTTATGATCACCATTCGTGATGTGGCCCGCCATGCGGGCGTTTCCGTCGCGACCATTTCCCGCGTGCTCAATAACAGCCCGCTCGTCAGTCCTGAAACGCGTGAAATAGTGATGAAAGCCGTCAGCGAACTGGGTTACCGGCCTAACGCCAATGCTCAGGCGCTGGCGACCCAGGTCAGTGACACCATCGGCGTGGTGGTGATGGACGTGTCAGATGCCTTTTTTGGCGCGCTGGTCAAAGCCGTCGATACCGTCGCACAGCAGTTTCAAAAAAATGTGCTGATCGGCAACAGCTATCACGAAGCGGAGAAAGAGCGGAACGCCATTGAGGTGCTGATTCGCCAGCGCTGTAACGCGCTGATTGTGCACTCCAAAGCGCTGAGCGACGCCGAGCTCGCTGAATTCATGGATCAGATCCCCGGCATGGTGCTGATCAATCGAATTGTGCCGGGCTATGCACATCGCTGCGTGGGGCTGGATAATGTCAGCGGGGCGATGATGGCCACGCGCATGCTGCTCAATCAGGGGCATACGCGTGTCGGCTACCTGGCCTCGAGCCACCATATTGAAGACAACCAGATGCGGCAGGAAGGCTGGCTGCGGGCGATGAGCGAGCAGGGCATTGTGGCCCCGGAATCCTGGATTGGCACCGGCACACCGGATCTCCAGGGTGGTGAAGCGGCAATGGTGGAATTGCTTGGCCGCAATCAGGGTCTGACGGCGGTGTTCGCCTACAACGACAACATGGCCGCCGGGGCGCTGACCACGCTTAAAGACAACGGCATTGCGGTGCCGCTGCATCTGTCGCTGATTGGTTTTGACGATATTCCGATTGCCCGTTACACCGACCCGCAATTGACCACCGTGCGCTATCCCATCGTTTCCATGGCGAAACTGGCGACGGAGCTGGCGCTGATGGGGGCGGCAGGGAAACTGGATACGGCGGCAACCCACTGTTTTATGCCAACCCTGGTGCGTCGTCATTCAGTCGCGCTGAAGCAATCTGTGGGGTCGATCACTAACTTATAACGTGCTGCGATGTAACCGCTTTCAATTTGTGAGTAAATTCACAGTATCTTAACATTCGCCTGACTATGATGTCAGCGTTTGTAAGGCTGAAACGCTATGTAACGGTGACTAATCGGTTTTTACATAGCAATAAAGCGCTAAGCAATCAATTAAACGCACGTCTGGAGCGTTACCGAACACGGAAGATGGTTTTTGGAAAATTTTAACTTCGGCGGTCAGTAACAATTCCATAACGTTTTGCCTGCCGATAATAAGCTACCCTGCATAAAAATAACCGGAGATACCATGAATAAGAAGGTGTTAACCCTGTCCGCTGTGATGTCTTGCATGTTGTTCGGCGCTGCTGCTCACGCGGCGGATACCCGTATCGGCGTAACCATTTACAAATACGACGATAACTTCATGTCTGTGGTGCGCAAAGCGATTGAGAAAGACGGCAAAGCGGCCCCGGACGTACAGCTGCTGATGAACGACTCGCAGAACGACCAGTCAAAACAGAACGACCAGATCGACGTGCTGCTGGCAAAAGGCGTGAAAGCGCTGGCCATCAACCTCGTTGACCCGGCTGCGGCAGGCACCGTTATCGAAAAAGCACGTGGTCAGAACGTGCCAGTGGTGTTCTTCAACAAAGAGCCATCCCGCAAAGCGCTGGACAGCTATGACAAAGCCTTCTACGTCGGTACCGATTCAAAAGAGTCTGGCGTGATTCAGGGTGACCTGATTGCTAAACACTGGGCGGCTAACCCGTCATGGGACCTGAACAAAGACGGTCAGGTTCAGTTCGTACTGCTGAAAGGCGAGCCGGGCCACCCGGATGCTGAAGCGCGTACCACCTACGTTATCAAAGAGCTGAACGCGAAGGGCCTGAAAACTCAGCAGCTGCAGCTGGATACCGCGATGTGGGATACCGCTCAGGCGAAAGATAAGATGGACGCGTGGCTCTCTGGCCCGAACGCCAACAAAATTGAAGTCGTTATCGCCAACAACGATGCGATGGCAATGGGTGCAGTAGAAGCGCTGAAAGCACACAACAAGTCCAGCATTCCTGTGTTCGGCGTGGATGCACTGCCAGAAGCACTGGCGCTGGTGAAATCTGGCGCAATGGCCGGTACCGTGCTGAACGATGCTAACAACCAGGCGAAAGCAACCTTCGATCTGGCGAAAAACCTGGCGGAAGGTAAAGAAGCTGCCGCTGGCACCAACTGGAAAATCGAGAACAAAGTGGTTCGCGTTCCTTACGTTGGTGTGGATAAAGACAACCTCGACCAGTTCATCGGTAAGTAATATTTAATTCAGTAGTCTTTGAAATATCTCCCGTGCTGGCGTGTCAGCACGGGAAAACATTCGCGCAGCCAGGGTTAACTATGGTCAGCAATAAAACAGAATCGTCAGGTGAATACTTGTTGGAAATGAGCGGTATCAACAAGTCATTTCCCGGCGTTAAAGCGCTCGATAATGTTAATTTGAAAGTCCGTCCTCACTCCATTCATGCCTTGATGGGCGAGAACGGCGCGGGCAAATCAACGTTATTAAAATGTTTGTTTGGGATCTACCAAAAAGATTCCGGTAGTATTATTTTTCAGGGTAAAGAAATAGATTTCCATTCTGCCAAAGAAGCACTGGAAAACGGTATTTCGATGGTTCACCAGGAATTAAACCTGGTGCTTCAGCGCTCGGTAATGGATAACATGTGGCTGGGTCGTTATCCGAATAAAGGTATGTTTGTCGATCAGGACAAAATGTATCTTGATACTAAAGCTATCTTCGATGAGCTGGATATTGATATCGATCCGCGTGCGCGTGTCGGGACATTATCCGTCTCGCAAATGCAGATGATTGAAATTGCTAAAGCATTCTCCTATGACGCCAAAATCGTCATCATGGATGAGCCGACTTCCTCCCTGACGGAGAAAGAGGTCAATCACCTGTTCAAAATTATCCGCAAGCTGAAAGACCGTGGCTGCGGCATTGTGTATATCTCGCACAAAATGGAGGAAATCTTCCAGCTGTGCGATGAGATCACCATCCTGCGCGATGGGCAGTGGATTGCCACTCAGCCGCTGGAAGGGCTGGACATGGACAAAATCATCGCCATGATGGTTGGCCGTTCCCTGACTCAGCGCTTCCCGGAAAAACAGAACACGCCGGGCGAAACCATTCTCGAAGTGCGTAACCTGACTTCACTGCGCCAGCCGTCAATTCGCGATGTATCTTTTGACCTGCGTAAAGGGGAAATCCTTGGCATTGCAGGCCTGGTGGGCGCGAAGCGTACCGACATCGTGGAAACGCTGTTCGGTATTCGTGAGAAATCAGGCGGCACCATTACGCTTCACGGCAAAAAGATTAATAACCACAGCGCCAACGAAGCCATTAACCACGGCTTTGCGCTGGTGACGGAAGAACGTCGTTCTACCGGGATCTACGCTTATCTGGATATCGGCTTTAACTCACTGATTTCCAATATTAAGAAATACAAAGGTAGGTCCGGACTGCTGGATAATTCCCGCATGAAGAGTGATACCCAATGGGTTATTGACTCGATGCGTGTAAAAACGCCAGGGCACCGCACACAAATTGGTTCCCTGTCCGGTGGTAACCAGCAGAAAGTTATTATCGGTCGCTGGTTATTAACTCAACCTGAAATTTTGATGCTTGATGAACCGACGCGAGGGATTGACGTTGGCGCCAAGTTTGAAATTTATCAGCTGATTGCGGAACTCGCGAAAAAAGAGAAGGGGATTATTATTATCTCTTCTGAAATGCCAGAGTTGCTGGGTATTACTGACCGTATTCTGGTCATGAGTAATGGTCAGGTTGCCGGCATTGTTGACACTAAAACTACCACGCAGAACGAAATTTTACGTCTTGCGTCTTTGCACCTTTAAGATCAGGGGCTCCTCATGAGTGCGTTAAATAAGAAAAGCTTTCTCACTTATCTGAAAGAGGGCGGTATTTACGTCGTTCTTTTAGTATTACTGGCCATTATTATTTTCCAGGACCCCACGTTCTTAAGTCTGCTGAACTTGAGTAACATCCTGACCCAGTCTTCCGTGCGTATTATTATCGCCCTCGGCGTGGCCGGGCTGATTGTTACGCAGGGTACCGACCTGTCAGCCGGTCGTCAGGTTGGCCTGGCGGCGGTTATCGCCGCAACGCTGTTGCAGTCCGTGGATAACGCCAACAAGGTGTTCCCGGATCTGGCCACTCTGCCGATTCCAGTTGTCCTGCTGATCGTCTGCGCTGTCGGGGCAGTGATTGGCCTGATTAACGGGGTCATCATTGCTTACCTGAACGTGACGCCGTTTATCACCACCCTGGGTACGATGATCATCGTGTACGGCATTAACTCCCTGTATTACGACTTCGTGGGCGCATCACCGGTATCCGGCTTTGACTCTCACTTCTCGACGTTTACGCAAGGGTTTATCGCACTCGGCAGCTTCCGCCTGTCGTACATCACGTTCTACGCGCTGATTGCTACGGTGTTCGTCTGGGTCCTGTGGAACAAAACCCGCTTCGGTAAAAACATCTTTGCCATCGGCGGTAACCCGGAAGCCGCACGCGTTTCTGGCGTCAACGTTGCCCTAAACCTGCTGATGATTTATGCGCTGTCCGGCGTGTTCTATGCCTTCGGCGGGATGCTGGAAGCAGGGCGTATCGGCTCGGCGACCAACAACCTCGGCTTCATGTATGAGCTCGACGCCATCGCAGCCTGCGTGGTGGGTGGCGTATCGTTCAGCGGCGGGGTCGGTACCGTTATCGGCGTGGTGACCGGTGTTATCATCTTCACCGTCATCAACTACGGCCTGACCTACATCGGCGTGAACCCGTACTGGCAGTATATTATCAAGGGCGCGATCATCATCTTCGCCGTTGCCCTCGATTCCCTGAAGTATGCCCGTAAGAAGTAATCTGACGTGTAGCAGCGATAAAAACCCGCCTGAGAACGGCGGGTTTTTTTATGTCTGACTGTCAGGAGGAGTGAGCAACGAATTCAAAAGAGACGCGGATACTGGCACCAGTCCCACTTTTAGACCGAAAGGCCGGAAGACCTTATTCATAACTTCAACAGAGTAATTCCCCCTGTTGTTCTCTATATCGGAAATGGTTTTACGTGAAACGTCTACGAGCCGGGCATAGGTGTCCTGTTTAAGGCCGAGAACTTCAATTCTGAGCAGCCTGAGCGCTTCACTCTGAGACAACTTTTCCTGCATTAGCTGATAAATGACTGAACGGATAAACGCTGTTCTGCCAACGGCATCAATACGCTGGCTGTCAGACGTTGCGCGGGATCGGCTGGCTTTCATTACGGGCTTTGCCTCTTCAGCTAAAGAGGCATTGATTTGCGTCGCTGAGCGGTTTCCCGCCTTCAAAGCTCAATTGTCTTTTGCATCTTTTGTTGTTTTTCTGACTGGCTCATAGCAAGCCCCATCTGGTGAGTTTCTCAGAGATATATCGAAAACCGATTGCGGGCATCGTTATGATTTGCTGCGGTACGCCGCGAGCTTGAAGTCTCTCTTCAAGAGTAATGAGTTCTTTGGCTGTCAGCTTCAACGCCGAGAGTAACTCCCTGGCAGGCACAAGGTCATCAAGCCTTTCAGCGATAGCATGGAAATCATATTCACCCCCTATCTCAAGGGGCTGAGCCCATTTCATACTGCGGGGAATGCCCTCAGGATCGGCTTTCATTGGAGCAAAATCATATACGGGTGCAAGACTAATGCTGTTGCTGCTGCGGATAAAGGCCGTATTTCGGCCATGATTATCGCTATTGCCAAAGATAATATTCAGCAGATCACGACGGACCCATTCAATGACAAACTCAGGGACGTCAAAGACAAAGCTCCTCTCTGCTGCGCATAATCTAAAAAGTCTGCCGCGCGATTTTTAACATCATCAAGGGTGAAGCGCAGCGTTTCAGCTAAAGGATGGCGATCGGGCAGTGATTCTTTAATTCGAAGGTTTCCTACCGGCGCTATCGTGCCAAACTTCAATAAAATGAAGTTTTGCTGGGCAGCGTTGAGGCCTTCCAGATCGAGGGCTTTAATCCAGTATCGTCGGCTGGCGCCGCTGGGAATAATATCATCGAGCCATTTCATCCATCCGCGTTGCCCGTCATCGTCGTAAAATAACGAGACGGGATGATTCAGCGAGACAGCATGGCACTCATCGCTATCAAGAAATTCAATGGCATAGTCGGTGAGGTAGTGTATTTCTGTGCGTTGCCAATCGCCGCTTCCCGCTGCCGGAAAAGTAAGGGTGGCTATATCCTGCCACCGTTCTTCCAGATAAGCCTGTACAGTGAGCTGTTCCATAAATCCTCCCGATATAATGCGTGAAATATTACACGTTAATCAGGATTCTTGCCATTAATGACACTTAAAACACTCATTAATAAGGCTGATGGTGGGTAATGTCACTTATAAGTGTCATTGAATCAGGGATGGTTACTTCTGCGTCTCCAGCAGCTGCTCTGGCGTCACCGCCGGATAACCCTGGGCATCTTCCGGGACTTCATGCTGGGAAGGGATTGGCACCAGCGGGCCGAGGAAGCGTGGCTCGCGTTTGAAGAGGTAGAGATCCGCCAGTGCGCCAAAGCGGGCACCGAACTCGCGGGCGCGAACGCTCCACATATTCTTCGGTGACGGCACGGCATAACACTGTGCCTGAATGCCCATGTGCAGGGCAATAAACAGCGCACGCTCGCAGTGGAAGCGCTGAGTGATGATGATGAAATCATTGGTGTCGAACACTTTGCGGGTGCGCACGATCGAATCCAGCGTACGGAAGCCAGCGTAATCAAGAACGATGTCGGCAGGATCGACGCCCGCTGCAATCAAATCTTTGCGCATCGTCCTCGGCTCGTTATAGCTCTGGAGGGCATTGTCGCCGCTCAGCAACAGGTAGTTAACCTTGCCGCTGTTATAGGCGTTCAGCGCGCCCTGAATGCGGTAACGATAATACTGATTGATGACGCCGGTGCGATAATATTTTGCTGTACCGAGCACCACGCCGACCTGCCGATAGGGAAGATCCTGCAGTTCGTCATAGATATAAGGCGCCGTTTTCCAGCTTATCCAGCGGTCAAGGCCGAGTACGGTCAACAGCAGCAGGCCGATCAGGACTAACAGGCTGTATAACACGCGCTTTAACATGGACTTGACTCAGTGATGGAAGACGATTCCCTCAGGCTACTGTACCCGCGGGGCAAGAGCAAGAAACCGCCGTTTAATTGGGGGGATTTTCGTCAGTGCGGGCGCTGGGCCCGCATCAGAAAGTTAGCCAAGCAGAACACGGTCGATGTTCTGACAGCCCAGCGCTTTCAACGTCGCAGCGGTGGCGTCCCACTGGATTAGCGGGGCGTCAGCGCGCTCGGCAAGCATTGCACGCTGAATATCAGGATAGGCGTAGCCGTTGAGGCTCAGCAGATTCAGGGCGCCCTGCAGCGGCGGCAGTGTTGGGTTGAAAGCGGCATTTTCGGCATAGCTGCCGGCGACAATGGTTCCGTCACGCAGCTCCAGGGCCACGCCGGAAGGCGACTGACTGTAAGGCGCATGGCACCGGTTAGCAGCCTGAATGGCAGCCTGAGTCAGCGCGTCACCTTCCAGCGGAAAACCGTGATCCTGGGCATCCATCAACAGGGTTTTAATCTTCAGGTCTTTCGGCCCAAAAGCATCCGGCAGGTAATCTTTCAGCGTGTGAGGCTCACGGCCTGGCAGATTGATTTGCAACTCCAGCCCGCTGTTCAGCTCATTCATAAACTGACGACAGTGACCGCACGGCGTGTAGTTGACGGTAATCGCCTTGAGGGCTTTTTCGCCGCGCAGCCAGGCATGGCTGATGGCGCTTTGCTCGGCGTGCACGGTTTGCTGCATGGTCGCGCCAATAAATTCCATATTGCTACCGAAATACCAGCTGCCACTCACGCCGCGCGCAATAGCGCCAACGTTGAAGTGCGAGAGATCGGCACGGGCGCAGGCCGCGGCCAGCGGGAGCAACGCAAAAGCCAGCTCGTCTTCGTCCAGCCCTGTCGCGGCTTTCAGTTCGCTAACCTGCCCGGCGTTCAGCATTGCGGGGAAGTGCTCGTCAGCCAGCCACGGGGTCAGAGCTGTTTGCAGTTCCGCACTGAGTTGCGGGAAAGCAGAGTGAAAACGTGGGTGCATGGCAAAGCCTCATTAGGTTAAGGGATGACAGTGTACGGACCTGACAACGGCTAATGTGTGACTTAGATCTGACTTTTTTATGCAACTCATGAAAATCATATCTTTTTTGTGTGATGCGTCTCGTTATCCAACCACTGCCAGAATCACCGGGAACAGGAACGGAGCCAGAAGGGAGGTGATGATCCCGCAGATAACCAGCGCCAGTGAGCTGAATGCCCCCTCCTGATAGTCCAGTTCTGCGCAGCGCGAAGTTCCCAGAGCATGTGAGGCCGTTCCCATTGCCAGACCCCGCGCAGCTTTGGTGTCGATACGCATAAGATTCAGCAGCGTATGGCCAAACACCGCGCCAAGAATACCCACGAAAATCACGCAGACAGCACTGATAGCAGGAATGCCGCCGATGCTGCCGCCCACGGCCATCGCAATGGGCGTCGTGACTGATTTCGGTAAAACGGACGCGGCGATTTCAGGCGTGGCACCCATCAGCAGCGCAACCGTGGTCCCCGTAATCATGGCTACCACGCTGCCGACAAAGCAGATGGTGATGATTGATTTCCAGCGGGCGCGGATCTGGTGCAGCTGTTCATACAACGGATACGCCAGCGCCACCACCGCAGGCTGCAGCAGGTCGTTGAGAATTTTACTGCCCTTGAAGTAGTGATCGTAAGGAATACCGGTCAGCAGAAGAAACGGAATGATGACCACCATGGCCACCAGCAGCGGGTTCAGCAGAGGTATTTTAAAGCGGGCAGCGAGCTTACGGGCGGCAAAAAAGACGGCGAGAGTCAACGGCAGAGACCACCAGATATAATGCATCATTTTTGCTCACCTTTTTTCTGACCGACCACTTTGCGTTCACCGTGGACGATGTGCGAACTCCAGCTGACCACTAACAGCACCACAAGGGTGCTGACTGCACAGGACACCACCACCGGGCCAAACTGTGCCCGCAGGAGATCAAAGTACTGCATCACCCCGACGCCAATTGGCACGAAAAGTAGTGCCATATAGCGAATCAACACATAGCAACCGGGGTTTACCCATTTTGCAGGCAGGATTTGCAGCGCCAGCAGCACAAACAGAATAAGCATGCCAATGATGCTGCCAGGAATGGTGATGGGGAGCAGCGACGCGATAAATATACCGGCGTAGAGGCAGGCGTAAATCAGGCCGAAAGCCCGCAGATATTGCCAGATGATGTTGAGTGTTTTGCTCATGGTTCTCGCCCTTGATGAAACGCATTCATCATACAATTAAAGCCTGTAATGTGCTACCGGTCACATCATGAATTCTGAGCATACAAAATATTCCCTTAAGGCACGTTGGACAATCGGCCAAAAAGCGCCAGAAATCTATGGCTTTCAGTGTAGTACACAGGGGGCTTCAAACCGGGCGACAACAACGCTACCATAGCGCCTCTTTTTTCTCCGGATACTGATATGCGTGTTCTGCTGGCGCCGATGGAAGGCGTGCTCGATTCACTGGTTCGCGGCCTGCTCACCGAGGTGAATGATTACGATCTCTGCATCACCGAATTTCTGCGGGTGGTGGATCAGCTGCTGCCGGTGAAATCCTTCCATCGCCTGTGTCCGGAGCTGCTAAATGAGAGCCGGACTGCATCGGGTACGCTGGTGCGCGTCCAGCTGCTGGGCCAGCATCCGCAGTGGCTGGCGGAAAATGCTGCCCGCGCGGTAGAGCTTGGCTCCTGGGGGGTTGACCTCAACTGCGGCTGCCCGTCGAAAGTGGTGAACGGCAGCGGTGGCGGGGCGACGCTGTTAAAGGATCCGGATTTGATCTATCGCGGCGCGAAAGCCATGCGCGAGGCGGTGCCTGCGCATTTGCCGGTAACGGTGAAAGTGCGACTCGGCTGGGACAGCAGCGACCGTCAGTTTGAAATCGCCGACGCCGTGCAGCAGGCCGGAGCCACCGAGCTGGTGGTGCACGGGCGCACGAAAGATGACGGCTACAAGGCCGACAGAATTGACTGGCAGGCCATCGGCGACATTCGCCAGCGGCTGTCGATCCCGGTCATCGCCAATGGCGAAATCTGGGACTGGCAAAGCGCCCAGGCCTGCATGGCCGCCACGGGCTGCGATTCAGTGATGATTGGCCGGGGAGCGCTAAACATTCCTAACCTCAGCCGCGTGGTGAAATACAACGAGCCACGTATGCCGTGGGATGAGGTTACCGAACTGCTGCGCAAATACAGTCGCCTGGAAAAGCAGGGCGACACAGGCCTGTACCACGTGGCGCGCATCAAACAGTGGTTGGGCTACCTGCGCAAAGAGTACGACGAAGCCACAACCTTGTTCACGACTATCCGCACCTTGCAGGATTCCGCTTCCATCGCGCAAGCTATTGAGCACTATGCTCAGCGTCACCCCAGCGAGAAGCGTTAGCCTGGTTTACGCGCGCTTAAAAGAAAGAGCATTGGACGCTCTTTCTCTTCGCTGAGCACCGGGTTGGCAGCGATTTGCGCCGCATCCGGCCCCCATTCGTCGAGATGCTCAATCACAAAGCCCGCGGCAATCAGCGCGTTTATCCAGGTCGCGAGCTTGCGATGCTGTTTTTTCACGCCTTCGGCAAACCAGTTGCTGAGGCGCTCGCCCTCCTGCTGATAACCGGACACCGGCCAGCTTTTCTGCCCGTCCTGCTCGATAAACCAGCCTTGCTTAGCAACGGCGGTGAAAATAGGGTGCTCCGCCGAGAATACCAGTTTGCCGCCAGGCTTTAAGGCCTGGAACAGAGTGGTGAACAGGCCGTCGATGTTTTGCAGGTAGTGCAGCGCCAGCGAGCTGTAGGCGAGATCGAGGCTTGCAGGTTCAAGCGCAAGTGTTTCAAGGTCGGCTAGTTGATAGTTGATTTCTGTCCCCGGGGTCATCTCCCGTGCACGCGCCAGCATCTTTTCTGAAACGTCGAGCCCCAGCACGTGAGCCGCGCCCTGCTGCTGTGCCCAGCGGCAAAACCAGCCGTAGCCGCAGCCTAAATCAATAATCTGTTTACCCTGAATTTCAGGCAGCATTTGTTGAAGCGCGGGCCATTCTGGCGCGCCGTCCAGCCCTTTCACTGACCTGTCGAGGGTGGCGTAACCGGCAAAAAATTGCGGGTCGTCATAAATATTCTGCGTCATAACTCCTCCTGATTTGTGCCTTCACTGGCCTGCTGATTATACGAGTGATAAGACGGAAAATATTTTTATTATGAATGGAAACGCGCATTTAATTATTTGTGTAAATATTATGAAGAAGCATAACGGGACAGGTCTGACACTTGCCTTCTGGCCTGTGCCACGCTTTCCTAAACGTATCCTGCATTTTCGTCATAAAATGCGCGTCCTTTCCGAAAACAGACTTGCGATATGAAACGTACTGCTATTGTTGCTGCAATGCTCAGTTTGCCGCTGGCTGCTGTACTGGCTGGCTGTGCGCCGTCACATGACACGGGCGCGCCTTTAAAACAGCAATTACCTGCTTCACAGGTGGATAATTCCCTCCCGACTGCGCTGCAAAACGGCTGGCCGCAGAGCCAGTGGTGGCTGGATTATCACGACCCGCAGCTGAATCAGTTGATGGCCAGCGCGCTGAGCAATGCGCCCGATATGCAGGTTGCGCAGCAGCGCATCAAACTGGCCGAAGCCCAGGCGCGCATGGCGCAGTCCGAGCTTGGCCCGGAAGTTGATTTTGGTGCGAACGTTGAACGGCAGAAAATGTCCGCTGAAGGCCTGATGGGGCCATTTGCCACCGACGAGGGCGACAACACGGGTCCGTGGTACACCAACGGTACCTTCGGGCTGACGGCGGGCTGGGACCTCGATCTTTGGGGCAAAAACCGTGCGCTGGTACAGGCCCGTATCGGTACCGTAAAAGCACGTGCGGCGGAGCTGGCACAGACGCAGCAGGTGCTGGCGAGCAGCGTGGCGCGTCTCTACTGGCAGTGGCAGACCGAAGCGAGCATCAAGCAGGTGCTTGAACAGGTGAAAGCCGAACAGAACAGCATCATCTCCGTCGACAAAGCGCTGTATACGCGCGGGATCACCTCTTCCGTGGAAGGGGCAGAAAACGACATTAACGTTTCCAAAACCGATCAGCAGTTGACCGAAGTGGCGGGCAACATGAAGGAGATCGAGGCCCGTCTGATGGCGCTGACCAACCGCCAGAGCAGCAAACTGTCGCTGCACCCGGTGGCGTTACCGGCGGTGAAAACGCAGATGCCTGCTTCACTCGGCTACGACTTGCTGGCGCGCCGTCCTGATTTGCAGGAAGCAAACTGGTACATACAGTCCTCGATGAGTGAAGTTGAAGCCGCTAAAGCCGCATTCTACCCGGACATCAACCTGATGGCCTTCCTGCAACAGGATGCCCTGCACCTGAGCGACTTGTTCCGTCATTCTGCCAACCAGATGGGGATCACGGCGGGCCTGACGCTGCCGATTTTCGACAGCGGTCGTCTGAACGCGAATCTCGACATTGCTGATGCGCAGCGCGATCTTTCCGTGGCGAATTACAACAAAGCGGTGGTGGATGCGGTCAATCAGGTGGCGAAAACCGCAAGCCAGGTGGAAACACTGATGGAGAAAAATCAGCAACAGCAGCAGGTTATCAAAGACTCCGAGCGTGTCGTTCAGCAGGCTCAGGCACGTCTGGCGGCGGGGATCCTGTCCGGTTCGCAGGTAAGCCTGGCAAAACTGCCTGCGTTGCAGGAGCAGATTGGCTCGCTGCGCCTTCAGGGCCAGTATGTGGATGCCAGCATTCAGCTGACCTCCGCACTCGGTGGCGGCTACCACTCCAGCGGAAAATAATCCTCTCCACGCAGCCTTTCCTATACTTACCTCCTGAGTTAACGCCAGGAGGTTTTTTTTATGACCACAAAAGTGGCGGTCGTGACCGCTTCGGATTCCGGCATTGGCAAGCAGTGTGCCATCCAGCTTGCGCGGAAAGGGTTTTCGCTGGGTGTAACCTGGCACTCGGACGAAGAGGGCGCGCGCCAGACCGTACGGGAACTCACCTCTCTGGGCTGCCAGGCGCAGGCCATTCAGCTCGATTTAAGCCATCTACCCGAAGGCACTGAGGCGCTGGAGGTGCTGATTCAGCACCTGGGACGCATTGATGTGCTGGTTAACAACGCCGGACGCATGACCAAAGCATCGGTGTTGGATGTGACGCTCGACGACTGGCGGAAGACGTTTTGCGTCGATGTGGAAGGCGCGCTGCTTTGCTCGCAAATTGCGGCACGGCATATGATTGCGCAGGGCGAGGGCGGGCGCATCATCAACATCACCTCGGTGCATGAGCACACGCCGCTGCCGCAGGCCAGCGCTTACACCGCCGCCAAACATGCGCTGGGTGGGCTGACCAAATCGCTGGCGCTCGAACTTGTGCCGCACAACATTCTGGTGAATTCGGTCGCGCCGGGTGCGATTGCGACGGCAATGAATAATTTGCAGGATGATGACGTGCAGCCCGGCTCTATGCCCAATATTCCCATAGCAAGGCCGGGGAAAACCGAAGAGATTGCCGGGATGGTGGCGTGGCTCTGTTCCGATGACGCCTCTTACGTCACCGGGCAGTCGATGATAATCGATGGCGGCTTTATGCTGGTCAATCCGCAATTTTTGAATGAGAAACAGGCATAAAGCAGGGCGCAGCTACTGCGCCTTTCTGTCCTTACGCCAGAACCACACCCGTACGCCAATCACTGCAGCCACCACGATAATCAGCCATGCCCAGTGCTTGAGGTGCTGATCGAGCTGATGCAGCCACGGGCCAATCACTTCGCCGCCGAGATAGCCAAGCGTCGTAAAGATGATGGCCCAGACCAGCGCGCCGAGAATGTTCAACGGCAGAAAGATTTTCGGCGGCAGTCGGCTCGCGCCAATCAGCACCGGGCCAATGACCCGGAAGCCGTACATAAAACGCGTGCCGATAACGAACAGATAAGGGTGGTTCTGAATCAGCCGCTGTGCCTTATCGATTTTTTTCTGATGGCGTGAAAAGCGCTTCAGCAGACGACCACCAAAATGGCGGCCAAGCAGATAGAGCATCTGATCGCCAATCATGCCGCCGAGCGCCACGGACGCCACCACCAGCCAGAAGCGCAGGAGCCCCTGGTGGGCCGCCACGCCGCCAAGCAGCGTCACCGTTTCGCCTTCCGCCATCGCGCCCACAATCAGTGCGGCGTAGCCATAGTGACTAATCAGACTATTGATATCCATACAGGTTTTACCGTCTCCCTGAAAGTGCAATCCCTTAAGCATACACCTCTGAACCGCAATCACCAGGCCACGGACTCAGAGGCAACGCTATTTTCAGGGTGGTCAAAATATAATCGCCAGACTGCATTATACTTAAACGGTGCTGTACGAAGCCGTGAAGAGGGGGCTTTATGAATCATGTCTGGGGATTGTTCTCCCATCCCGATCGTGAAATGCATGTTATCCAGAGCGAAAACGAATCCGTTTCGCATCACTATACCCATCATGTTCTGGCGATGGCCGCCGTGCCGGTGGTCTGCGCCTTTATCGGCACCACTCAGCTTGGCTGGAATTTTGGCGACGGCACGACCGTCAAACTCTCGCTGTTTACCGGGTTTGCGTTGGCGGTGCTGTTCTATGCGCTGATGCTGGCCGGGGTCGCCGTGATGGGGCGCGTTATCTGGTGGATGGCGCGAAACTATCCGCAGAGACCATCGCTTAAGCGCTGCATGGTATTCGCGGGCTATGTCGCAACGCCTATATTCTTGAGCGGGATCGTGGCGCTGTATCCTCTGGTCTGGCTGTGCGTGCTGGTGGGCGCGGTGGCGCTTTGCTACACCGGCTACCTGCTCTATATCGGCATTCCGACCTTCCTTGGCATTAACCGGGAAGAGGGGATGAGCTTCGCCAGTTCGACGCTCGCCATCGGGGTGCTGGTGCTTGAAGTGTTGCTGGCGTTAACGGTGGTGCTGTGGGGATATGGCTATCGCCTGTTCTGACTTTGAACCATAGCTGGCGCTGATGATTCGGCGCCAGTTATGCAGCATTTATTCACGATTATGGAGTGGCACGGGAAAGCTCTGACGCGGTATGATGCCGGGATTCGCGTTTGTCGATGGGCAAATCTATTCCCATGACATCATAACTTGCATAAATAATTACCAGACTCTCCACGATGCCTAAATTCCGAGTTTCTCTGCTCAGCCTTGCGCTGATGCTTGCAGTGCCTTTTGCCCCGCAGGTGAGCGCCAAAACCGCCCCCGCCGTCGCTGCTTCTCAGCCTGAAATTGCTTCTGGCAGCGCCATGATTGTCGATCTGAACACCAACAAAGTGATCTACGCCAGCGAACCGGATCTGGTGCGCCCGATTGCGTCGATCACCAAGCTGATGACCGCCATGGTCGTGCTGGACGCCCATCTGCCGCTCGATGAAATGCTGAGCGTGGACATCAGCCAGACGCCGGAGATGAAAGGCATCTACTCCCGCGTGCGCCTGAACAGCCACATCAGCCGTAAAAATATGCTGCTGCTGGCGCTGATGTCCTCGGAGAATCGCGCGGCAGCGAGCCTCGCGCACCACTATCCGGGCGGGTATGACGCGTTTATTCGCGCGATGAATGCGAAGGCCAAATCACTGGGTATGACGCACACCCGCTACGTGGAACCAACGGGCCTGTCGATTCATAACGTATCAACCGCGCGTGACCTGACAAAGCTGCTTATTGCCACTAAACAGTACCCTCTGATCGGCCAGCTGAGCACCACCAAAGAAGACATGGCAACCTTCAGCAGCCCGAACTACACGCTGCCGTTCCGCAACACCAACCATCTGGTGTACCGCGACAACTGGAATATTCAGCTGACCAAAACCGGGTTTACTAACGCCGCAGGCCACTGTCTGGTAATGCGTACGGTGATGAACAACCGCCCGGTGGCGATGGTGGTGATGGATGCTTTCGGCAAATACACCCACTTTGCGGATGCCAGCCGCCTGCGTACCTGGGTTGAAACCGGCAAAGTGATGCCGGTGCCGCCCGCGGCGCTGAGCTACAAGAAGCAGAAAGAAGCGCAGGTGGCGAACGCCATCCTGAATGAGAAGGTTGCAACCCAGGAAGATTAAGGTTGGTTGCCCGGCAAACTTAGTGTTGCCGGGCAATGTAAAACTACTCCGGCAGCGTCCAGTCGCCATCGTTCAGCGGGCGCTGCACAATCAACGTATCCCGCCAGTCACCCAGCTTGTAACCGACGCTGCGCAGCTGTCCGGCGACTTCAAAACCGTGCTTTTTGTGCAAACGCAGAGAGCCTGAATTGTTATTTCCGTCGCCAATCACCGCCACCATCTGCCGCCACGGGCCTTTTTCGCACAGCTCAATCAACCGTGTCATCAGCGAGCTGCCGACGCCGCGTCCGGTCATGCTGGCATCGACGTAAATCGACTCTTCAATGGTGTAGCGATAGGCCGGACGGGGACGATAGAGGTTGGCGTAGGTGTAGCCGACGATAATGCCGCGGTACAGCGCAACGAGCCAGGGCAGGCCCTGCTTTTCGACGAGCTGCATGCGTTCGCGCATTTCGTCCACGGTGGGCGGCACCTCCTCAAAGGAGGCGCGGCCGTTTAACACATGCCAGGCATAGAGGGCGGATATTGCTTCCGCATCGTCCGGATTTGCTTCACGGATTTCGACTTCTGCGCCATAAAACACATCAACCGCTGACATGATGTTAACTCCTCACTCGGCCAGGCCAGAGAAACGTTTCTCTGACCGTTTGTGCCTACTGTAATCGGAGTTAAACAGCATTACACTCCTCCCCCTTAATTCAGGTGGGCTTTTGCTTCGGTTACGCCATCAGCATCTTCGGGCTTCGTCGCTTCTCCCCAATATTTCTGCTTACTGGTTTTGCCAATGCCGGGGTTCATGCTGTTGGTCGGGTCATTTTCACGATAAAACTGTTTTAAACTCTCAGCAGCCTCATAAAGATGGCCCACGTTGTGTTCGGCAGGATACTGGGCGCCACGCTCGCGCAGCAGGGCCAGCATCTGCTCCTTCAGCGCATGGACATCCACACCTTTCTTCACGATGTAATCCTGATGGAAGACGTGACACATAAAGTGGCCGTAATAGAGCTTGTGCGTCAGCTGGCTGGCAATCTCCGGCGGCAGTTCTTCAAACCATTCGCTGTCGTTGCGTCGCAGGGCGATATCCAGCGCCAGAATGTCTTCCACTTCGTCGGAATGCACCGCCTGATAGCGAATGGCCGCGCCAGCCGCCGCGAAACGATGGAGAAACGCTTTGCTGCCTTCTTCCGGCGTACAGGCGAAAAATGCACCTTCTGCATCCTTAAAGTACTCAGCGAGCCATGTTTGCGCCTCGTCGATGCCGTCTCCGGCCATCTTCAGCATTAAATGATGCTCGTACTGGTTACGGTAACTTTTCATGCGCTCCGGCAGGTGCGCCGGGAAGGCGTGGCCGAGCTTCTGCATAAAGCGGTCGGTGAAGTGCGGTTTGAACAGAGGCACTTTCTCAAGCATCGCGTCGGTGCGGCCTTTCATGGTGAAGAAGAACGGCATTTTGTCGGTGCCGAGCTTGTCGATCATCAGGAAGGTATCTTTACCGTACTGCTCGGCGATGTCGTAGATGTCACGGTGCATGTACTCGCCAGCCACCGGCAGGTTGGTGAAGTTTGCCAGCATATGGCGACGAATTTCCGTCAGCACGCCCGGCTGATTGGTGCCGATGTAAAACACCTGCTGGCGCTTTTCGGCTTCAAAGGTGTCGAGACGGACGGCAAATACGGCGAGCTTCCCGGCGCAGCCGGAAGATTCAAACAAACGTTCCGGGTCGGCGTTATAGCGCGCCGGGGTGTCTGCATCCACGTCACGCACGCGGGTGACGTAATCGTGATCGTGGGCGTGGCGGCCATCATGTTTTACATCACTGTCTTTGACACGATCGTCATCAAGCTTGCTGAGGATCTGCTCCGGCGTTTCGCCAAGCGCGATGCCCAGATGGTTCACCAACTGAAGTTTGCCGTCCTCTGTTATGCGGGCAAACAGCGACATTTCCGTATAGGCCGGACCGCGCTGCACCAGCGAACCGCCGGAGTTGTTGCAGATCCCGCCGATCACCGACGCGCCAATGCACGACGAACCGATCACCGAGTGCGGCTCGCGTCCGAAGGGTTTAAGTGCCTTTTCCAGCGAATAGAGCGTGGTGCCCGGGAATGCCAGCACCTGCTGGCCGTTGTCGAGCAGATGCAGCTTGTCGAGGCGCAGGGTGCTGATAATCACAATCTGGCGGTCGTAATCGTTGCCGCTTGGCGTGGAGCCTTCGGTCAGCCCGGTGTTGGCCGCCTGCATCAGAATGATTTTGTCGGCCTGCACGCAGGCGCTCAGGACGCGCCACAGTTCCAGCAGCGTGCCAGGAAAGACGACGGCGAGGGCATCGCCATGACCGGAGCGGAAGCCTTTGCGATAGCGGGCGGTTTTCGCCGGGTCGGTCAGCAGGTGTGAATGGCCGACGAGGCGGGTCAGCTCAGCCAGAAAAGCGGGGTTATCGTTTGTTGTTGTGGAAGACATCTTCTCACTCCTTGTGATACGGAAAGTGTGGTGAGGCGCTTTTTTTGTGACACAAGGATAGCGCTTTGTCGGCGATGAGTGTGCAGGAATTGGGTGAAAATTCGGAGTAACACCTCAGCTTTATACATGCAGGCTGTGCAGGCTTATGGCAAACTGCTGTTTTTGGCACGCTTTTGCCGAGATACCCGGCCCGTTGAGAGAGTGAATATAAGATGAAATGGCTTTGTTCTGTAGGTGTTGCCGTCAGCCTTGCGCTGCAACCGGCGATGGCCGATGAGATGTTCGGCAACCATCCGCTCACGCCGCAGGCGCGCGATGCGTTTGTCACCGGTCTGCTGAAGAAAATGACCGTCGATGAAAAAATCGGCCAGCTGCGCCTGATAAGCGTCGGCCCGGATAACCCGAAAGAAGCCATTCGCGAAATGATCAAAGACGGGCAGGTGGGGGCCATTTTCAACACCGTGACCCGCCAGGATATTCGCGCCATGCAGGATCAGGTGATGCAACTCAGCCGCCTGAAAATTCCTCTCTTCTTCGCCTATGACGTGGTCCACGGCCAGCGCACGGTGTTCCCGATTAGCCTTGGTCTGGCGTCCTCATTCAACCTCGATGCGGTGCGCACCGTCGGTCGTATTTCCGCGTATGAAGCCGCCGACGATGGCCTGAACATGACCTGGGCCCCGATGGTCGACGTCTCGCGCGATCCGCGATGGGGCCGTGCTTCCGAAGGCTTTGGCGAAGACACTTATCTCACCTCGATGATGGGCAAAACCATGGTCGAAGCGATGCAGGGCAAAAGCCCGGCGGAGCGCTATTCCGTCATGACCAGCGTCAAGCACTACGCGGCTTATGGCGCAGTGGAAGGCGGCAAAGAGTACAACACCGTCGACATGAGCCCGCAGCGGCTGTTCAACGACTATATGCCACCGTACAAAGCGGGCCTCGATGCAGGCAGCGGCGGCGTGATGGTGGCGCTGAACTCCCTGAACGGCACGCCAGCGACATCCGATTCGTGGCTGCTGAAAGACGTGCTGCGCAAAGAGTGGGGCTTTAAGGGCATCACTATTTCCGATCACGGCGCAATCAAAGAGCTGATTAAGCACGGCACGGCATCCGATCCGGCGGACGCGGTTCGCGTGGCAGTCAAAGCTGGCATCGACATGAGCATGAGCGATGAGTACTACAGCAAATACCTGCCGGACCTGATCAAGAGCGGCAAAGTGACGATGGCTGAGCTCGACGACGCCACGCGCCACGTGCTGAACGTCAAATACGACATGGGACTGTTCAACGATCCGTACAGCCATCTGGGGCCAAAAGAGTCCGATCCGCAGGACACCAACGCCGAAAGTCGTTTGCATCGTCAGGATGCGCGTGAAGTTGCACGTGAAAGCCTGGTGCTGCTGAAAAACCGCCTTGAGACGCTGCCGCTGAAAAAATCAGGCACTATCGCCGTGGTTGGCCCGCTGGCCGACAGCCAGCGTGACGTGATGGGCAGCTGGTCTGCGGCAGGCGTTGCCGCTCAGTCTGTACCTGTGCTGGACGGTATCAAATCTGCGGTTGGCGACAACGCGAAAGTGATTTACGCCAAAGGTGCCAACGTCACCAACGACAAAGACATCGTCACCTTCCTCAATCAGTATGAAGAAGCGGTGAAGGTGGACCCACGTTCGCCGCAGGCGATGATCGATGAAGCGGTGACGGCGGCGAAGCAGTCTGACGTTGTCGTTGCTGTAGTGGGCGAAGCGCAGGGCATGGCGCATGAGGCCTCGAGCCGCACTGAAATCAGCCTCCCGCAGAGCCAGAAAGATTTGATTGCTGCGCTGAAAGCGACCGGCAAACCGCTGGTGCTGGTGCTGATGAACGGGCGCCCGCTGACCCTGGTGCAGGAAGATCAGCAGGCTGACGCCATTCTGGAAACCTGGTTTGCGGGTACCGAAGGCGGCAACGCCATTGCCGATGTGCTGTTTGGCGACTACAACCCGTCAGGCAAGCTGCCGATGTCCTTCCCGCGCTCCGTGGGCCAGATTCCAACCTACTACAGCCACCTGAACACGGGTCGTCCGTACAACGCCGATAAGCCGAACAAGTACACCTCCCGTTACTTCGATGAAGCTAACGGCCCGCTTTATCCGTTCGGTTACGGTCTGAGCTACACCACCTTCAGCGTGTCTGACGTCAAAATGTCGTCGCCAGCTCTGAAGCAGGGTGGCAAGGTCACCGCCAGCGTGGAGGTGACCAACACCGGTAAACGCGAAGGCGCGACCGTGATGCAGATGTACATCCAGGACGTAACCGCCTCAATGAGCCGCCCGGTAAAACAGCTTCGCGGCTTTGAGAAAGTAACCCTGAAGCCAGGCGAAACCCGCACCGTTAGCTTCCCGATTGACGTTGACGCGCTGAAGTTCTGGAATCAGCAGATGAAGTACGCTGCCGAGCCGGGCAAATTTAACGTCTTTATCGGCGTCGATTCCGCCCGCGTGAAGCAGGGCGAGTTCGAGTTAAAGTAAGTTTTGCTTTTCATCTTAAGGCCGCTTATGCGGCCTTTTTTGTGCCTGCCGTTTGCTGCTTCGCTTAAAAGTCACTTTCTAATTCCGCTTTTGAGATTTCGGAATCTCCATTCCTGGACTATCTTTTTACTCTAACGCCCTGAAAATACAGACTCGAGAGGAATAAGAATGACGATGAAAGCGTGGAGTATTGCGGGGGCGCTGCTGCTGGCGGCTACCGCTCAGGCCGCCGAGCCGGTAAAAGTAGGCTCGAAAATTGATACCGAAGGGGCACTGCTCGGCAACATCATTTTGCAGGTGCTGGACAGCCATGGCGTAAAAACCGTGAACAAAGTGCAGCTTGGTACCACGCCTGTGGTGCGTGGGGCAATCACCTCCGGCGAGCTGGATATTTACCCGGAATACACCGGCAACGGCGCGTTTTTCTTTAAAGACGAAAACGACCCGGCGTGGAAAAACGCCGCGCAGGGCTACGAGAAAGTGAAAAAACTCGACGCCGAAAAGAACAAACTGGTATGGCTGACGCCAGCCCCGGCGAACAACACCTGGACCATCGCGGTGCGTCAGGACCTGGCGGAAAAGAACAAGCTGACGTCGCTGGCCGATCTTGGCGCCTATCTGAAAAAAGGCGGCACCTTTAAACTCGCGGCTTCGGCTGAATTTATTGAGCGCGCTGATGCGCTGCCTGCCTTTGAAAAAGCCTATGACTTCAAACTCGACCAGGCACAGCTGCTGTCGCTGGCGGGCGGTGATACTGCCGTAACGATTAAGGCGGCGGCGCAGCAAACGTCCGGGGTGAATGCGGCGATGGCCTACGGCACTGACGGCCCGGTGGCGGCACTCGGCCTGCAAACACTGACTGACCCGAAAGGTGTACAGCCGATTTATGCCCCAACGCCCGTTGTACGCGAGGCGGTGCTGAAAGCGTATCCGCAGCTGCCGGAATGGCTGAAGCCGGTCTTTGAAAAACTCGATGAAAAAACGCTGCAAAAACTGAATGCCAGCATTGCGGTAGAAGGGCTGGATGCGAAGAAAGTGGCCGCCGACTGGCTGAAACAACAGGGGCTGGTGAAGTAATTTCGTGCGAATCTCCTGTCAAAATCGTGTGCTGCTGCTGTTGGTGCTGATTGCACTGGCGGCAGCCGTTCTGCCGTTTGTGAATTACGCGCCTAACCGGCTGGTCTCTGGCGAAAGCCGCCAGCTGTGGCAAATCTGGACCTTTCCCCCTGCATTGTTACTGCTCATACCGCTGTGCTTTGCAGGCCTTAGCCTGTTGCCCGGCCGCGGCGCGCTGGTCATCACGCTGATAATGGCGCAGAGCCTGTTTATTGCGCTGCTTTGGAGCAGCGGTAAAGCGGCAACCTTTCTCGCGCAGACTGGCAGTCCTCTGGCGCGCACGTCGCCGGGAAGCGGCCTGTGGCTATGGCTGGCGATAGCCCTGCTGATTTGCAGCGATGCTATCCGTCGTCTGACGGCACGCACTTCGTGGCGCTGGCTGCTGAATGCGCAGATCTGGATCCTGCCGGTCGTGCTGCTGTGGTCCGGCGAGCTGGATTCGCTGTCGCTGATGAAGGAGTACTTCAACCGCCAGGACGTGTTTGACAGCGCGCTCACGCAGCACCTTTTTCTGCTGTTCGGCACGCTGCTGCCCGGCCTGCTCATCGGTGTGCCGCTGGGACTCTGGTGCTGGCGATACCCGCCGCGACAAACCCGCGTGTTTACCGTGCTCAACATCATTCAGACCATTCCCTCTGTGGCGCTATTCGGCCTGCTGATTGCGCCGCTCGCGGGGCTGGTAAAACATTTTCCGGGGCTCTCATCTCTGGGGATTGGCGGCACCGGGCTCACGCCTGCGCTGATAGCCCTGGTGCTGTATGCGCTGTTGCCGCTGGTGCGCGGCGTCGTTGCGGGCATGCAGCAGGTTGCCGCCGATGTTATGGAAAGCGCCGCTGCGATGGGCATGAGCCCAACTCAGCGCTTCTGGAAAGTTCAGCTGCCGCTCGCACTGCCGGTGCTGCTGCGCAGCCTGCGGGTAGTGACGGTGCAGACTGTCGGGATGGCAGTGGTGGCGGCGCTGATTGGCGCAGGTGGTTTTGGTGCGCTGGTATTCCAGGGGCTGCTCAGCAGCGCGCTGGATTTAGTACTGCTCGGGGTGATCCCGGTGATTGCGCTGGCGGTGGTGGTGGATGCGCTGTTCAGTCTGTGGATAGCCTTACTGGGAGGAGAGGCCCATGATTGAATTTCAGCAGGTCAGTAAAATTTTTGACGGCAAAGCGGCGGTGAAAAACCTCGATCTGCATTTGCAGGAAGGCGCATTTTCCGTGCTGATTGGCACTTCCGGTTCCGGAAAATCCACCACCCTGAAGATGATTAATCGTCTGGAGGAGCACGACAGCGGGACCATACTGTTTGCCGGGGAAGATATTCGCCAGCAGCCGGTGCTGGCGCTGCGACGCCGGATGGGGTACGCCATTCAGTCCATCGGCCTGTTCCCGCACTGGACGGTGGCGCAGAACATTGCCACCGTGCCGCAGCTGCAGAAGTGGACGAAGGCGCGCATCAACGATCGTATCGATGAGCTGAT
Organism: Enterobacter sp. CC120223-11; assembly: GCF_900215375.1. Lineage (GTDB taxonomy): Bacteria > Pseudomonadota > Gammaproteobacteria > Enterobacterales > Enterobacteriaceae > Scandinavium. Next base: position 229,713 of record NZ_OBEF01000003.1, read on the forward strand.
GGCCCTGCTGGGGCTGGATACCTCGATGCGCGATCGTCTGCCGCATCAGCTTTCTGGCGGTCAGCAACAGCGTGTGGGCGTGGCAAGGGCGCTGGCGGCCGATCCGGAAGTTCTGTTGATGGACGAACCTTTCGGCGCGCTCGACCCTGTTACGCGCGGTGCGCTCCAGCAGGAGATGGGGCGTATCCATCAGCTGCTCGGGAGAACCATTGTACTGGTGACGCACGATATCGACGAAGCGCTGCGACTGGCCGACCATCTGGTGCTGATGGATAACGGCGAAGTCGTACAGCAGGGCACGTCCCTGTCGATGCTGACCTCGCCGGTAAACGATTTTGTCCGCGAGTTTTTTGGCCGCAGTGAGCTGGGCGTGCGCCTGCTAACGCTGCGCGGCGTGGGGGATTATGTGCGTATTCAGGAGCAGATTGCTGGCGAACCATTGCACGCATCGATGTCTCTGCGCGAAGCGTTGTCGCAGTTTGTGGCTCGCCGCAGCGAGGCATTGCCCGTTATCAATGATGATGGCACGCCCTGTGGAACGCTGCATTTTGCCGATCTGTTGCGGGGGGAGGCTGCCGGTGAAGATCGTGCGTGATCCCCTGATCTGGCTTGGGCTGCTGTTTATCGCCCTGCTGACGCTGATGCCCTACAGCGGGCCGCTGTTCAGCACGCTGTTCCCGGAGTTGCCTCGTCCGCTCTATCAGCAGCAGAGCTTCTGGTCGCTGACGCTGGCGCATTTCTGGCTGGTGGGCGTATCAAGCCTGATTGCCACGGTGATTGGCGTCGGGGCGGGCATTGCGGTCACGCGTCCGGCGGGGCGCGAATTTCGTGGGCTGGTGGAAACCATTGCCGCAATGGGGCAGACGTTTCCGCCCGTGGCGGTGTTGGCGATTGCCGTGCCGGTGATGGGCTTTGGTCGTGAACCGGCGATTATCGCGCTGATTCTCTATGGCGTCCTGCCGGTATTACAGGGCACGCTGGCCGGGCTGGCCTCAGTGCCGTCCGGCGTTGTGAGCGTGGCGCAGGGGATGGGGATGAACGGCTGGCAGCGGCTGCTGAAGGTTGAATTACCGCTGGCGGCACCGGTGATGATCGCCGGGATCCGTACATCGGCTATTGTGAACATTGGTACGGCGACTATCGCTTCCACCGTGGGTGCCAACACGCTCGGCACGCCGATCATCATCGGCCTGAGCGGATTTAATACGGCGTATGTGATTCAGGGGGCCGTGCTGGTGGCGCTGGCGGCGATTCTGGTCGATCGCGCATTCGAGCGCCTGGCGGGCTTTCTCAGCCGACACCACCGCGGACGATAAAGGAGTAGCCCGCGAGCATCACGCCGCTAATGCCGCCGATGGCCATCAGGACGAAAAGGGTGATCACAGCCAGTTTGGCAGGTTTCATTATGTGCTCCTTGTGTTAATCGGGTGATTATACGGTGAAGCACGCTTGTTAATGAACCCCTAATTTCCCAGATGCAGCACGTTTAGCCCCTGATCGCGCCACTGCCTGAGCTGCTCCTGTTGTCCGACGGTCGAGGTGTCTCCGCACCACACCAGAAGGGTTTGGCCGTCAAACAGCTCAGGACGAAGCTGCTGTAGCGAGTGGGCCAGCACGTCGACGCGCCATCCCTGTTCGCAGGCCACCCAGCCTTCAAGCCACAGCCTCGTGGTATCCGTAATGTTCCAGCCGACAACCAGCGCATCGCGGCCCTGACGCTTTCGCGCCGAAGCCATGCACACGGAAATGTAGTTGATGAGCACGCCGTCGAGAACGCTGAGCAGCGCCTGCAGGGTGGGTTGAGAACTTTGTAAGCGTAAGCGAAGTGGGATAAACAGATGGGTTACCAGCGTTTGAGCAGGATAATCGCGGCCGCGTTCTTTGATCCACAATCGTAATCGGTTCAGGTTGCCGCCCTGGAGAAAATGCAGCAGCGTTTCCTGATGCTCCCGCCAACCGCTTTGCTGTTCGGCAGTGGCCTCACTGAGCAGGGTTTTGACTTTGCTGACCTGAACGCCGGTGTCTATCCAGCGTTTAATTTCGCGGATCCTGTCGATGTCATCGTCATTGAACAGACGGTGTCCGCCGTCGGTGCGCTGGGGCTTTAACAGGTCGTAACGCCGCTGCCAGGCACGCAGCGTTACCGGATTAATATCACACAGCAGAGCCACTTCACCTATTGTGTAAAGCGCCATGTATCACCTCAGCTCGCGCATCCCCATCATAACTGTAGACGCTGTTCGCCGAACCAGGAAAATGTGATCGTTTTTTGTTCAGAAAAGCGGCTGCAGATCGGGAAAAAGTGTGATCGCAGGCAGAGATTTTGCGTTTTGCCCGGGTCGTCAAGGAAACGCCGGGCGGTAACCTGTATGTTACGCGCTGTTATCGGCTATGTGGTCTGCGGTTATGTACGAGTTTAATCTGGTGTTGCTGCTGCTTCAGCAGATGTGCGTGTTTCTGGTTATTGCCTGGTTGATGAGCAAAACGCGTCTCTTCATTCCCTTAATGCAGGTCACAGTCCGTCTGCCGCATAAGCTGCTGTGCTACGTCACCTTCTCCATCTTCTGCATTATGGGAACCTATTTCGGCCTGCATATCGAAGACTCTATCGCCAACACCCGCGCAATTGGCGCGGTGATGGGCGGCCTGCTCGGCGGTCCTGTTGTCGGCGGGCTTGTCGGGCTAACCGGCGGTTTACATCGTTATTCAATGGGCGGCATGACCGCGCTAAGTTGCATGGTGTCAACCATTGTGGAAGGGCTGCTCGGCGGCCTGGTCCACAGTGTATTAATTCGCCGCGGGCGCAGTGACAAAGTCTTCAACCCGTTCACCGCCGGGGCTATCACCTTTGTTGCCGAAATGGTGCAGATGGTCATTATATTGCTGATTGCTCGCCCGTTTAACGACGCGCTGCATCTGGTGCAAAGCATTGCCGCGCCAATGATGGTGACCAACACCGTTGGCGCGGCGCTGTTTATGCGTATCCTCCTCGACAAGCGGGCGATGTTTGAGAAATACACCTCGGCGTTTTCGGCCACGGCGCTGAAGGTCGCGGCCTCAACGGAGGGGATCCTGCGCCAGGGCTTTAACGAAGAAAACAGCATGCGGGTAGCGCAGGTGCTGATTCAGGAGCTGGATATCGGCGCGGTTGCCATCACCGATCGCGACAGGCTGTTGGCCTTCACCGGGATCGGTGACGATCACCATCTCCCCGGCAAGCCAATTTCTTCGCGCTATACGCAAAAAGCCATTGACAGCGGGGAAGTGGTCTACGCCGACGGCAACGAGGTGCCGTATCGTTGTTCTATTCACCCGAATTGCAAACTGGGCTCGACGCTGGTTATTCCTTTACGTGGCGAAAATCAGCGCGTGATTGGCACCATTAAACTCTATGAAGCCAAAAACCGCCTGTTCAGTTCCATTAACCGCACCCTGGGCGAAGGCATCGCTCAGCTGCTGTCGGCGCAAATCCTCGCCGGACAGTATGAACGGCAAAAAGCGCTGCTGACGCAGTCGGAAATCAAGCTGCTGCATGCGCAGGTCAATCCCCATTTCCTGTTTAACGCGCTGAATACGCTGAAAGCCGTGATTCGCCGCGACAGCGAGCAGGCGGGGCAACTGGTGCAGTACCTTTCGACCTTCTTTCGCAAGAACCTGAAGCGGCCTTCAGAAGTCGTGACTCTGGCCGATGAAATTGAGCACGTGAACGCCTATCTGCAAATTGAGAAGGCGCGCTTTCAGGAAAAATTGCAGGTGCATCTCAACGTGCCGTCTGCATTAACCCAGCATCAGCTTCCGGCGTTCACGCTCCAGCCGATTGTTGAAAACGCCATCAAGCATGGTACCTCGCAGCATCTTGGCGTCGGTGTAATAACCCTTCGGGCAAGTCTGAATCAGCGCTGGTTGCAGCTTGAGATTGAAGACAATGCCGGATTGTATCAGCCTGACCCGCAGGCCAGCGGGCTGGGTATGAACCTGGTGGATAAACGGCTGCGGGCGCGCTTTGGCGATGAATGCGGTATGACGATCACCTGCGAGCCGGAGTGCTTTACCCGTATCACTCTGCGATTGCCCATGGAGGAAAAAGCGTGCTGAAAGTGCTGATTGTTGATGATGAGCCGCTGGCGCGGGAAAATTTGCGCATTCTGCTGGAGAAGCAAACGGATATCGACATCGTGGGCGAATGTGACAACGCCGTAGAGGGCATTGGCGCGGTACATCGCCTGCGTCCTGACGTGGTGTTCCTTGATATTCAGATGCCGCGTATCAGCGGCCTTGAGATGGTCGGCATGCTGGATCCGGAACATCGCCCGTGGGTGGTCTTTCTCACGGCCTTTGATGAGTATGCGGTGAAGGCCTTTGAGGAACACGCGTTCGACTATCTACTCAAGCCCATAGAGGAATATCGGCTGGAGAAAACCCTGAGCCGTCTGCGACAGGAGATGCATCGCCAGCAGCAGGATTTATCGGTGTTTGGCGAAAGCCAGCAGGCGCTGAAGTTTATTCCCTGCACCGGGCACAGCCGCATATGGCTGCTGCAGATGGAGGACGTGGCCTTCGTCAGCAGCAGGATGAGCGGGGTGTACGTCACTGATAGTGAAGGTAAAGAAGGCTTCACCGAGCTGACGCTACGCACGCTTGAAAACCGTACGCCGCTGCTGCGTTGCCACCGCCAGCATCTGGTGAATATGTCGCATCTGAAGGAAATTCGTCTGGAAGACAACGGCCAGGCGAAGCTGCTGCTGCGTGCCGGGCAGACCGTGCCGGTGAGTCGTCGCTATCTGAAAAGCCTGAAAGAGGCGTTAGGCCTGTAAAACTGGTACACTTCGCGCTAATCGCATCATCGACAGTTGAAGGCTCTATGGTAAGTAATGATATTCTGCGCAGCCTGCGCTACACACTGAAATGCAATAACAACGACCTGGTACGCATCCTGGCGCTGGCTGATATGGAGTCCACCTCGGCAGGTTTCGACACCTGGATGACCAAAGAGGATGAAGAGGGCTTCGTACGCTGCCCGGATATCATCCTGTCCGGTTTTCTGAACGGTCTAATCTATGACAAGCGCGGCAAAGATGAGTCGGCGCCGGAGCTGGCGCTTGAGCGTCGCGTGAATAACAACACGGTGCTGAAGAAGCTGCGCATCGCGTTTTCCCTGAAGACAGACGACATTCTGGCGATCATGACGGAGCAAAAATTCCGCGTGTCGATGCCGGAAATCACCGCCATGATGCGCGCCCCGGACCATAAAAACTATCGCGAGTGCGGTGACCAGTTCCTGCGTTATTTCCTGCGCGGGCTGACCAGCCGGGTGCACGCGGCGAAGTCCTGATTTTTTGTCGGGTGACGGCTGCGCCTGACCCGACTTACAAAATCCGTAGGCACGCGCAAGCGTAGCGCCGCCGGACATAAGAGCATAAAAAAGCCGGAGATTTCTCCGGCTTTTGCATTTATTTCACCTGCTGACCTGGCTGTGCACCGCTGTCCGGGCTGAGCAGGAAGATATCTTTCCCGCCGGGGCCCGCGGCCATTACCATGCCTTCAGAAACGCCAAAACGCATTTTACGCGGCGCGAGGTTGGCGACCATCACCGTCAGGCGGCCAATCAGCGCCTGCGGGTCTGGATAGGCAGAGCGGATGCCGGAGAAGACGTTACGTTTCTCACCGCCGATATCCAGCGTCAGCTGCAGCAGCTTGTCGGAGCCCTCAACGAACTGCGCATTTTCAATCAGCGCAATACGCATATCGACCTTAGCGAAATCATCGAAGGTGATGGTTTCCTGAATGGGATCATCCGCCAGCGGGCCAGTGACCGGAGCAGTGTTCAGTGCCTTCACTTCTTCCTTAGAGGCTTCCACCAGGGCTTCAACCTGCTTCATGTCGATGCGGTTGTAGAGCGCTTTGAAGGTGTTGACCTTGTGGCCGAGCAGCGGCTGCTGAATGCTATCCCAGCTCAGTTCAGTGTTCAGGAAGGCTTCGGTGCGCTCAGAGAGCGACGGCAGAACTGGCTTCAGGTAGGTCATCAGCACGCGGAACAGGTTGATCCCCATGGAGCAGATGGACTGCAGATCGGCATCACGGCCTTCCTGTTTCGCCACAACCCACGGAGCCTGCTCATCGACATAGCGGTTAGCAAGGTCCGCCAGCGCCATGATTTCACGGATGGCTTTGCCAAATTCGCGGCTTTCCCACGCTTCGCCAATGGTTTGTGCAGCATCGGTGAAGGTTTTGTACAGCGCCGGATCCGCAAGTTCAGCGGCCAGCACGCCGTCAAAGCGCTTGGCGATAAAGCCCGCGTTGCGGGAAGCCAGGTTCACCACTTTGTTGACGATATCGGCGTTAACGCGCTGCACGAAGTCTTCGAGGTTCAAATCGATGTCGTCGATACGAGAAGAGAGCTTCGCGGTGTAGTAGTAACGCAGGCTGTCCGCATCGAAGTGGTTCAGCCAGGTGCTGGCTTTAATGAAGGTGCCGCGGGACTTGGACATCTTCGCGCCGTTCACCGTCACATAACCGTGCACGAACAGGTTGGTTGGCTTACGGAAGTTGCTGCCTTCCAGCATGGCCGGCCAGAACAGGCTGTGGAAGTAGACGATATCTTTACCGATAAAGTGATACAGCTCGGCATCGGAGTCTTTCTTCCAGTATTCGTCGAAGCTGGTGGTGTCGCCGCGCTTATCGCACAGGTTCTTGAAGGAACCCATGTAGCCAATCGGCGCATCCAGCCAGACGTAGAAGTATTTGCCCGGCGCACCCGGGATTTCGAAACCGAAGTAAGGTGCGTCGCGGGAGATATCCCACTGCTGCAGGCCATGTTCGAACCACTCCTGCATTTTATTGGCGACCTGCTCCTGCAATGCACCGCTGCGGGTCCACGCCTGCAGCATTTCGCTGAAGGACGGCAGATCAAAGAAGAAATGCTCGGAATCACGCATGACCGGCGTCGCGCCCGATATCACGGACTTCGGCTCGATAAGCTCCGTTGGGCTGTAGGTTGCGCCGCAGACTTCGCAGTTATCGCCGTACTGATCCGGGGATTTGCATTTCGGGCAGGTGCCTTTCACGAAACGGTCCGGCAGGAACATGCCTTTTTCTGGATCGAACAGCTGAGAGATAGTGCGATTCTTGATAAAACCGTTCTCTTTCAGGCGACCGTAGATAAGCTCGGACAGCTCGCGGTTCTCGTCGCTGTGCGTCGAGTGGTAGTTGTCGTAGCTGATGTCGAAGCCAGCAAAGTCGGTCTGATGTTCCTGACTCATTTCGGCAATCATCTGCTCCGGAGAAATCCCGAGCTGCTGAGCTTTCAGCATGATCGGCGTGCCATGGGCATCGTCGGCGCAGATGAAATTGACCTGGTGGCCGCGCATTCGCTGGTAACGGACCCAGACATCAGCCTGGATATGCTCCAGCATATGACCGAGGTGGATGGAGCCGTTGGCGTACGGCAGTGCGCACGTTACCAGAATTTTTTTCGCGACTTGAGTCATAGTGAACATTACTTCCTGCTTTTAAAAGGGGTATCGATAGTATCAAAACGCCCATTGATACGCTATGTGCGAAGGCTATCCGAAGAATTATTACCGTCCCGCGGCACTCGCAGTTACAATTAGCAGTTCCAGAACAATGAAAAAGGAGTCGGGATGAGTTCGCAATCCCAGGCCAAATCCCCGGAACGTCTGCGCGCGATGGTCGCGGGCACGCTGGCCAATTTTCAGCACCCAACCCTGAAACACAATCTCACCGCCCTGAAAGCGCTGCATCACGTGGCGTGGCTCGATGATACCCTGCACGTTGAAATCCAGATGCCCTTCGTCTGGCACAGCGCATTCGAGGAGCTCAAAGAGCAGTGCAGCGCCGATCTGCTGCGCATTACTGGTGCGAAAGCGATCGACTGGAAGCTGTCGCACGCTATTGCCACCCTGAAGCGGGTGAAAAACCAACCCGGCATTAACGGCGTGAAAAACATCATTGCCGTCAGCTCAGGCAAAGGCGGAGTGGGCAAGTCTTCTACTGCCGTAAACCTGGCGCTGGCACTGGCGGCTGAAGGGGCAAAGGTCGGTATTCTTGATGCGGATATCTACGGTCCTTCGGTACCGATGATGCTCGGCGCAGAAGGGGAACGTCCGACTTCCCCGGATGGCACGCATATGGCGCCGATTGTTAAATTCGGCCTTGCCACCAACTCCATTGGCTATCTGGTGACCGATGATAATGCGATGGTCTGGCGCGGCCCGATGGCCAGCAAAGCGCTGATGCAGATGTTGCAGGAGACGCTGTGGCCGGATCTCGACTATCTGGTGCTGGATATGCCGCCGGGCACTGGCGACATCCAGCTGACGCTGGCGCAGAATATTCCCGTCACCGGCGCGCTGGTGGTGACCACACCGCAAGATATCGCCCTGATTGACGCCAAAAAAGGCATTGTGATGTTCGAGAAGGTCGAAGTGCCTGTTCTCGGCATTGTCGAAAACATGAGCATGCACATTTGCAGTCAGTGCGGCCATCACGAGCCGATTTTCGGTACCGGCGGCGCAGAGCGCCTGGCGCAGCAGTATCACACCCAGCTTCTGGGTCAGATGCCTCTGCACATCAACCTGCGCGAAGACCTGGATCGCGGCACGCCGACCGTGGTGGCGCGTCCGGACAGCGAGTTCACCACGCTCTACCGTCAGCTGGCCGGTCGCGTTGCCGCACAGCTTTACTGGCAGGGTGAAGTCATTCCGGGCGAGATTGCATTTCGCGCCGTGTAATGTGCTCCTGTGCCAATGAAAGCCACCTCGGTGGCTTTTTTTTCGCGCATCAGACCAGGTTTTTCAGCCCCTGCGGGGTGTTAATCCAGCGTGGGGCGAGAATGGTGTCTGACAAAAAGCAGGTCAGCTCATACAGCAGTCCCTGGAGGGTTTCTTCAATGCTGATGCTGAGCGGCTTACCTGACAGCAGCTGGCTCAGCGCCAGGCAGTACTCACACAGTAATTCACTTTCGGTTTCCATGGCCGGGGGATGATCCGGCAAGACGTTCACGGTGAATTCGGCAATGCGATCGTCCGGAATAGGGTCGAGAAGGGTAGGTTGCAGTTGTGCAAGGCAGGCATGCAAGCGCTCGTAGAGCTCATGCTGTGTCTCCAGGTGCTCGGATTCCAGGGCGCTTGCCGCAAGTTCTTCGCACTGGGTTGCTACGTCAACAAAATCGAGATCGAGTTCGGGTTCGGGTTCGGTAAAAAGCAGGGGATGAGTCCAGACAATGGGTGCTTCCATGAGGTGTCTCTCCAGAGTGCACGATAACTGTGTTTATATACAGTGTATTGTAAGCGCTGAAGCGATGCTGACAAGAAGAATTCCCGGAACGAGGATCCCAGAATCGAATGAAAATCATGTATGGACGCGTCGCGCTTTTTCAGGAGGGTCGATAATGCATCAACCAGTAATCACCCTCCGGTGAACTCCCCCGGGCCTCAGTGTGCCAGCCATGCCGTTGATAAAAATGCAGAGCGGATTCATTCTGCACCAGGCATTTCAGCGCCCCGGTGCTGGTAAAGGTGGTATGCACATGGCGCAAGAGCGCGCTGCCAACGCCGTGACCCTGCCATTGAGGAGCGACAAACAGGTTATGCAAAAAGTTATCGATTTCCCAGACGGAGGCAAACCCTGCGCGATGGCCGTCGATGTCTGCGACCCAAATTTGTTCATCCTTCGTAGCGGCATCAAAATCTTCGGGTGCCCACCCGCGTTTATCGGCCCAGGGCCAGCTGGCCGTGCGCGCGTCGAGAAAAAGTCTGCGAAGAAAGGGGAGATCGGAAGGGTGTCCAGGGCGAATCAGCATGTCACGCTCCAGGCAGAATCAGAAGGGACCGTGAGCGTCAGTAACGCTCACAGCATGCCGCGTACTTAGCGGTGATAGAAAATGTCGCCGTCGTAGACTTTGAGAATTTTACCGTCGGCATCGCTAATCAGCACATAGTTGCCGCCCATATACGTCCAGTGGGTGCCCGCATCCGGCGCTGGCAGATTACGCAGATTCCACTTTGTAATGTTGTACTCATCCGTGCGGTACATTTCCGGCACGCTGTCGCCAATCTTGAAATGGGTGAAATCGGCAATGAAGTCGTTCAGCTCATACTGCTGGATCCCTGAGGTCGATACTGCTGTCGGTGCCGCTGAAACTGCACCCGCTGTCGCCAGCAGTGCCGCCAGGAGCATCATTTTTGTTTTACGCATACCTTCTCCACATTCAATACATAACCTGGACTTAAAAATGCCGCCCCGTATCATTCCTGATGGACCCGCCTGCTGGCAAGTCTCTTGCAGGCAAAAAGTGTAAGCAAACCTCGGGGGAGGGCCATCAAAAGGCGCTTTTTGAGACGATTCCGGATTTGGCTTACAATGCAGGAAGTGATAGCCGGGAATAAGAAATGCTCAGACTGGAAGATTTGACTCTGTTTGTTCGCGCTGCGGCGTTGGGCAGTTTTAGTGAGGCTGCTCGCGAAGTCGGCACCCCACCCGCTCAGGTGAGCTCAGCCATTAAGCGGCTGGAAACTCAGCTGAACATCCGGCTTTTTGCACGTTCTACTCGCAGCCTGCGCCTGACGCCTGAGGGAGAAACCTGGCTGCCGTACGCCACGCAGATGCTCGACACGCTTCAGGCAGGAATGCAGCAGTTGCAGGCTTCAGAAGATGAACTCCGCGGAACCTTGCAGATAGCCGTGCCTTCCGATCTCGGGCGTAATTTGCTGCTTTCCGTTTTTCAGGATTTTCGTCAGCGTCATCCGGCGCTACGGCTGCGCATTTTATTCTCCGATCACCTGACCGACGTTTTCAAAGATCCCGTCGACGTGGCGTTTCGCTACGGCAATAATGACGACGCCTCATTTATTTCTTTACCCGTAGCGTCTGAAAACCGCCGCGTGCTGGTGGCATCGCCGGCATGGATTGCACGCCACGGTGAGCCAAAAACGCTCGAAGAGCTCCGTTCACATAACGCACTGACCTACAGCCTGCGCGGCAGGCTATACGATCGCTGGACACTGTTTCGTGAAGGGCACGTGTACGAAGTGCAGATGACCAGCACAATGATGAGCGATGACGCCGAAGTGATTCGCCGTCTGGCGATTGCCGGAGAGGGGATCGCCAATAAATCCTGGCTGGACGTCTGCGATGACATTGCCGTAGGGCGGTTAAAGATTATTCTGCCGCTGTTTCAGGGCGACGCGGTGCCGCTGAATATGATTTGTCCGCATCGGAAACAGGTTTCGGCGGCGGTGCGTTTATTATATGAAGCGGTAAAAGCAAAGTGTGCAACAAAAATAGAACAACTCCCACTGTAGTTTATGGCGAGATTCGGGTATGACTTTTTAATTGCTCTGATTAATTAGAAGGGAGCGCCGGTAATTATCGTTAGCAGAAGGATGGCTGATACTCTCTTAATGTAAAAATTTATTTTAGGATGACTTTCAATTTGTTGTTAAGGGTGTTCTGGCGTACCCTTTTTACGCTAAACCTGTCTACACCGGGCAGATACCCAGAGTAACCTACAGATTCATGCATAAATTAACGATTCATCCTTCAGGTTTATTGAAGGAAGAAAATACGCTATGGAACATTGCCACTCTGATGGTGACAGTGGCGACTCTGCATTTTGCTAGCTCGATTTTATTTCAGGCAAGACATCTCGCACTTTTCTGGCCTACAAATGCGATCGTCGTCGGGATATTTTTACGCTTTCCCTTTTTAAATCGCCCCCATAATTATTGCGCCTGTATGTTGGTGGCATTATTAAGCAGCTTTATTTCTGGTGGTAATAACCCGGCCACGCTCCTGATTTCGCTGTCGAATATAATTTTTGTCATTACGCTGACTAATTTAATTCTGCGTGAGCGTAAAAATACCTGCGAGCCGCTAAAAATCAATGTTCTGCGCCTGTACAGCTATTGCCTGCTGACGGCCGGGCTCTGTTCGCTTTTAGGCAGTTATGGTTTTTGTCTCGTCGAACATCGTGCGTTTACAGAAGTCTATCCGGTCTGGTTCAGCGAACAATTTTCTACCAGCGTCCTGATTCTTCCCTTCCTGCTGACCTGGAAGGGCAGTCTGTTACCTAAGAGGCTGGATTTTTTCCGCATCTTGCCGCTGTTAATGCTGCTGGTATCTATCTTTGGGTCGTCGCACAGCGGTGGAATCGGCAGTCTGGCGATGACGCTGCCAGCGCTTATCTGGTGCGCTATCAGCTATTCACTGCAGGTGACCTGTCTGCTCACGCTGCTCACGGGGATAACCGAAGTTATCATGGTATATACCCACTGGGTCTACCACAGCTTCGAGGGGCATATTGCCCAGATTGTATCGGCTCGGATGGGGATTGCCTCTGTGGCTATCTGCCCGGTGATGGTGGCGGTGAGCGTCAGAGCGATTAACACCCTCGTCACGCAGCTTTCGGCGCGAGCCAATTACGACTATCTGACCCGCGTTCATTCCCGTTTTGGTTTGTATGAAAAGCTGCGGATCCAGGATGAAAAAACGGTTAACACCGCGCTGAATGTTTTGCTGTTGGATATCGACCATTTTAAGAGCATCAACGATACCCATGGTCACGACTGTGGTGACAGCGTGCTGGCGGAATTTGCCCATCGGGTGAAAGAGGTCGTCGGCGAGCATGGGATTGTGGCACGCATGGGCGGGGAAGAATTTGCCGTGGTCATGCCGGATGCCTGCGGTGACAACGGTTACCGCCTGGCCGAAGAGATCCGTGCCGAAATTGAGCAAATGGAAGTGCAGTGGGGCTCAGACACACTTTCGCTCACGGTGAGCATCGGGCTGAGCCACGGCCAGGCGGCACGCCGACAGCTGGTGGACGTCTTCGATAAACTGCTGTCAGAGGCCGATCGCTATCTCTATCAGTCCAAAAAAGCAGGGCGAAATCGCACCTGCGCTGCGCCGTCCGTTATGAATAAATCACTGGTGCCTTCCTCTCTCTGAGGCCAGGTATCCTCTCTTTTTTTTGCCAGAGTCCGCTCAATCCCTGTTTATGGAAAAGTCTTCTCAAAAAGCCTACCCCTTCACTTTGCTGAAAAGTGTCATGCTTATTCTGTTGCTTGCACTGATTGCCATGATCCTGTGCGCCGGGGGACTGCTGCGCTACCAGTTCCGCCTGGCGGGTAATCAGATGAATCAGCAGTTGTTAAATTCGCAAAGTGAGATGGCGCAGCAGCGGCTGGAAGACTTTCTGAACAGCCCACCGCAGCTGAGCCGCATGCTCCAGCAATATTTGCAGGGCGGGCAGCTGCGGGTCAGCGAAGAGACTCTTCGCCCGGAGCTGGTCTTTCTGAGCACCCGGGCGTTTGCCAGGGTGGCGGCAATGTACCGTTTTTCCTGGTCAGATGCCGGGGGTAACCAGCTCTCTGTGATGCGAGACGGCAGCACCGGTCGCATTTACCTCGAACGCACCTGCGAGCAGAACCCGACTCAGCTGATAAGCTACAGTGGCCTCAGCGAGCAGACCAACATTGTGAAATCTGTCGATAACTTTACCGTCAGCCGTCAGCCGTGGTTTATTACCGCTCGCCATCAACGTAACCCCTGGTGGTCGGCGAGTGTGGTGCCGCAAGGGCCACTCGTGACTTACCATCAGCCGGTTTATACCAAAGAGGGGCTGTTTGCTGGCGTGATTTCCAGCAGTCTGCTGACCTCCCGCATGGACGGCTATCTGGCGCAGATTTTGCCTGCGGACGACTACTCAATGGTTATCCTTGATGAACATCATCAGGTGGTGGCCCGTACCGATAACGCCCCTTCCTCAGATATGTTGCCCGCTTCGCTGCTCAAACTTGCAGAGGGCACAGAGCATCAAATTCAGGCATTCAGCGTGGAGGATAAGCGATATCTGGCCACCGCTTTTGCCATCCGCGACAGCGAATATCTTCTCAAATGGCAGGCAATCCTGGTTGCTCCGCGTCATACGGCCATGGCGGCTACCCGCCAACAGCATCTGATGGTGGCGCTGTGCAGCGTACTGGTGCTATTGCTGTCGATGGCGGCGCTGAGTCTGGTGGTCCTGCGCTTCACGGGAGCGCTGAAAGAAACCGTCGAAAAGGTAAAAGCCATCGGCTTTCATCCATGGAATCTCAGCCCGAAGACGCGGCTGTTTCCTGAGCTCTTAACGCTCAATGATGAGCTTTCCCGTGTCTCGGCGCTCACCCCTTCCATCGATTTTCAGCGCACAAGCCTGGAAGAAGATCCAGAGACGGGATTCCTCACCCTGGGGGGCCTGAAGCATACCCCTGCGCTGTATGACAACCGCAACCTGCTGGCGATGATCAAGGTTAGCAATTTCAACTCAGTGAAAAATGCCCTTGGTACAAAGCTTGCGCAGGAATTTATTCAGTCCTTCGCTGAACGCCTGCGCAGCATTCTTCCGGAAGGGGCGCTCTGCTGCCGGGATCGGGAGGATACCTTCATTGTTGCTTTTTCCGGCTTCTACGAAATTAAGGATGTGGCCTGGTATCGCTCAGCGATTTCGTCTGTTTTCCGTGAACAGTCCGCTGAAATTGCCGGGGAGTCTCATATCTATACGGGCCACGTAGGCATGATCATTGAGCCGCTGACGAAAGAGAGCTTCAGTGACTGCTTACGCAACGTGAGCCTTGCGGTGCAGCATGCTCAAAGCCAGCGCAATGGTGCATGTGAACTCTTTACGCCGGAAATGCGCGAGGAGGAAGTCAACAACCTGCGCCTGCATCAGGCACTGCGTGATGATTTACAGTCAGAAGGGTTCCATCTGGTTCTGCAGCCCATCGTCCCGTTCAGTGAACCGGCGAACTGCAACGAAGGGGAATGCCTGATTCGCTGGCAATCTAACGTGCTCGGTTTCGTGCCGCCGGATAAGTTTATCGCCCTGGCCGAACATACCGGGATGATTGTTCCGTTAGGCAAATGGATTATCGACACGGCCTGCCGCGAGCTGGCGACGTTTATCGCCCGCGGCGCTCCGGCGGATTTCAAGCTGCATGTGAATATTTCTGCGCTGCAGCTGCAGCAGCCTGACTTCTCGCGTCATCTGCTGGAGTGCATTCATCGTTACGAGCTCTGTAACAGCAATATCTGTATTGAGATAACCGAAAGCGTGCTGCTGCATGATACCCACCGTATCGTTGAGATTTTGGCTTACCTGCGTCGCCTGGGGATTTCGGTGGCGATTGACGATTTTGGTTCCGGCTATTCAAGTCTTTCCTATCTCAGCTCCCTGCCGTTTGACTGCCTGAAGATTGACCGCGGGTTTGTCAGCAACGTGCTGAAGGACAAGAAGAGCGAAGCGGTGATCGCCTCGGTGCTGATGCTGTCGCGGAGCTTTGAAGTCCCTCTGGTGGCTGAGGGCGTGGAAACGGCAGAAATGGCCGCCAAGCTGCATGAAATGGGATGCGATCTGGCACAGGGATACTATTACTCAAAACCAAAACCGTTTGCTGATTTTGTCGCGATGAACGGTCAGTTTGTTGTGCAGCCGGAATAACGGCTGACACGACGCGAGAGCATTATGCGAATCCTTAAACAACAATTTTCCGTCGAAGCGTACCCCCTGTCGCTGACAAAAACGATCCTCCTGACGCTGCTGGTGACGTTTTGTGTCGTCCTCGTCACTATGTATACCTTTTTGCACTATCAGGGGTATGCGTTTCTCGACACCATCAGCGAGCAGATTCTTAACGCCAAAAAAGAGAACATCGAACGCACGATCAACAACTATATCAGCGTGCCGCAACAGTCGAATGCCATTGTGGTCCATGCCATCAGTAAGGAAGAGAGCAGCACGCTTTCCGTACGTGAACTGACGGGCCTGCTGGTGAACAATATTAACAACGTGTTCTCGGAACGCGATTATCTCGATATGGTGGAGTTTGGTCGCCCGAACGGAGATTTCATCGGCGTTTCTCACGACAGGCTACAGGATCACTACCTGGCATTAAGGGATGCCGGAACGGCAAATAAGCTGACCTTCTACAGTGACTTCAGCCTTGATTCGGCGGTAGATAAAGTGATTCCCGACTACGAACCGCAAAAGCGTGAATGGTACAACGTGGTTAAAGAGGACCGACGTTCACACTGGACGCGGCCGTTCAGGGATTACGACGACGCGCAAACCGCAGGTATCGCCTGGAGCTCACCCGCCTTTGACCGCAATGGCGATTTCGCGGGCGTGGTGGCAAGCGAACTGCACTTTGCCGAGCTGAATAATAATCTCCGGCAATTCAAGCCGTTTCCCGAAAGCATTCTGCTTATCGTGAATGACAAGAACGAGCTGGTGGCGACCTCCCTTCCCGAACTTGCTAAAACGATGTTCAAGGGGGGCAATGATAATCTGAGTTTGCAAACGCTGGAGCAGACGGGCGTGTCGGAAGTTGTGGCGGCAAGCCAGGCGCTTGAACAGCAGAAAGCGCCGGGCATGTTATCCATCAGCGTGAAGGGAAAACCCTATTACGTCGATACCTTTGCCGTTCAGGATCAGGAAGCGAAGCTGCACTGGAAAGGGGTAATTATCAGCCCGACCACGGCAATTACTTCCACTATTCTCGGTTACGGGCAAGCGATGATTCTGGTTCTGTTTGTCGTCTGCGGGCTGGGTGTCCTGACGGTGGGGATCGTGTTGTTACGCGCCACTCGTCCGCTGCAGGAGATTGCCCGCAAGGCTGATGAACTGGTGACACATCGCTGGACGCCGTCCAGGCACAAGCGCCATTTCCCGGAAATTGCGTCTCTGGAAACCACCTTTATGGCGTTATCGCAAAAGCTTGCCGAAAGCTTCGAGCTGCAGCGTAAAAAGCTGGAGGAAGACGATATTACAGGCCTGTGGACTCGCGCTGGCCTGCAGCAGCAGCCTTCACTTTACAAGCGGCGCAATATGGTGGGTTTGATTCAAATCAGCAACATGTACAGCATTGTGAATGCGCTGGGCACCGAGTTTGGCGACGCCTTCATTAGCGAATTTATCGCCCGCCTGCGGGATCTGTTGCCGACGGATACGCTCATCGCCCGTGATACTACCGATAAGCTGTTGGTTATCTTCCCCGGCATGAACCAGCATAAGGATTACCTGCGTTACCGCAGCGCGCTGGCGTCGCTGTTTATGGGCGATACCCATGAGCAGCACATGGCGGAGAAGAAATACGTGTATACCGGCAACGTCGGGATGCTGCTGGAAACGCTGACCGAAGAGAATTTCTCCGATATTCGCCGTGGTGTCGGGATGGCATTGCTCCAGGCTGAAGCGCTGGGTAATGGCGCTGTGATGCTGTTTTCTCAGGAGATGTATGAGCATGAGCTCTACAACATCAAACTGCATGAGCAGCTAAACGATGCCATCTGTAAACATGAGTTCCACCTGGTGCTCCAGCCCATCATCGATCAGGAAAACGAAGCACGCTGCAGTGAGGGCGAGTGCCTGTTGCGCTGGCATTCTGAAACGCTGGGGGATATCTCGCCTGTGCAGTTTATTCCGCTGGCGGAAGAGAGCGGTTTGATTGTGCCGCTTGGAAAATGGGTGATAGAAGAAGCCTGCCGCGAGCTGGCGGCGATGATCGCCCGCGGAGCGCCGCAGGACTTCCTGTTGCATATCAACGTGTCGGCGATTCAACTTCTGCAGCAGGACTTTGCCTGGCACCTGATGGACTCCGTGCGGATGAACGGCCTTGTAAACGGCAATATCTGCATCGAAATCACCGAAAGTGTACTGATGCAGGATATGCAGCGTATCAGTAAAATGCTGGGTTACCTGCGCCGCCACGGTGTCTCTGTCTCGCTGGATGATTTCGGCTCTGGCTTCTCCAGCCTCTCTTACCTGCATGCGCTGCCGTTTGACAGCATCAAAATCGACCGAAATTTTGTTAAGGGCGTGGTAGGCGATGAGAAAGCGCAATCGGTTATTAACTCGCTGATCGTGCTGGCGAGCGGCTTCAACGTACCGCTGATTGCTGAAGGCATTGAGGATGAGGGCATGAAGCTCAAGCTTCGTGAACTCGGCTGCAATAAAGGGCAGGGCTACTATTTCCGCCGTCCGGCAGAGTTCTCCACCTTCCACTGCAAGGACGGAGAGTTCTATTATCAGCCACAGGAAACGACCGAAGAGGCTGATGCCTGATGGAATGACGGAGCGGGGCAATGTGCCCCGTTTATCTTCCGTTTTGTGCGCTTAAGCGCCTCCCGCCGTTACCCACTTTTTCACAACTCTGCTACAAATGAAGGATCTTTGTTTCGGAGCCCTTCCGTATGCCGCAGGACCACCGTAAGCCCGTTTTCAAGGCGATGGACTATATCAGCCAGAATCTGTATCTGAATCCGACGCTGGAGGAGATTGCTCGCGCCGTGGCCGTGTCGAGCTACCACTTTCATCGCATTTTTCGGGCGCAGGTGGGGGAAACCGTCGCGGAATTTACCCGTCGCCTGCGGATGGAAAGGGCGGCCCTGTGGCTCACGCAAACGCCTCAGCGCGATATTACTGACCTGGCCCTGAGCGCCGGGTTTTCCAGTTCACAAAATTTTGCGAAGGCTTTTCGCAACCATTTCTCCGTTTCTCCCGGCGAGTATCGGCGCCTTTACTCGACGCAAAGGAATAGCAAGCCAGGAAACGTTGTCGCCAAAAAAAGCGCCTATTCTCAGACAACAAAACCGGAACCCGCCTGGCGTGAAAACGGATTGCAGCAGGCGTCCGTAGTGAATTTACCCGCCCGACGGGTCGCTTATATGCGTCGGTTTGGCGCATATGGGAAAGAAACCTGCCAGCAGACGCATCAGGATCTGCTGGCATCACTCCCGCAGCGGACACCCACGCAGCCTGCGGGAACGCTTTGTCTTTACTGGGATTCGCCGGAAGTGACTTCGGCATCGCGCTGCCGGACCGATGTTTGCATTGAGATTGGCGACAGGGAAGTGCTCAGCCGCGGTGTTGCCGTACAGACGATTGCTGCCGGACATTATGCCGTTTGCCGCTTTGCTGTCTTTGGCGAGCAGCTGGAGCAAACCTGGGATATCGCCTTTGCCTGGATGCAGGCCAACGGGTTAGTGAAAAGCGATAAGCCATGCTACGAATATTATTATAACGAAACCGATGTTGCCCTCGATTATTACGTATTTGATATTGGTATTGCTTTGAAAAACACACCGCAGGAATAATTTTTAAAAACAATAACGTGTTTATTCGCAACGCAATGGAGTTAAATAATGAAACCCTCAAGGTTATTTTTAGCCTGCGCACTAGTGGGCTGCTCTTTGTCCGTCTTCGCTCAGCAGGATGAGCCTCATACGATTATATATGGCGGGGAGATATATACCGCTGACTCGAATAATCCTCACCCCGAAGCGGTCGGTATCGTCGGCAAAAACATCGTCGCGGTAGGCCGCTATCAGGATGTGTTAAAGCAAGTTGGTGCAGGTGCGCAGCGACAGGATCTTCACGGTAAGTACCTGATGCCAGGCCTTATCGATAGCCACGCCCATGTGGCCTATGCAGGATTTCAGACGGTAACCCTGGCATTCCCTGATGGGCTGAAAAACGCCGGCCAAATTCGTGCATTTTTGGCAGCGAATAAAAATAATCCAAAACGCGACCTCCACGGCATTGAGTTTTACAGCAATCTCTCGCTGGATTACTGGGATCATATCGATCTGCTTGCCAGTGTATTTAATGCCGATGAATATAAAAATACACCAGTGGTATTAGCCGGGTACGATGCTCACACAGGTTGGGCAAATAAGGCGATGCTCAATAAATCCGGATTAACTGATGAAACACTGGACAAACTCGATGCGGGAATTAAAGCCGGAACCGGATTAACGCCGCAGGGCAAAGTAAACGGTTTTGTGGCGGAAGGCGCATGGGATTTTGTTCTTAGCGCCATCCCACCCGTTGATGATGGCAAAATTGCGCAGGGCATTCTCGCCGGCGCGAAGGTGATGAACGGCTTCGGCATCACGGCGTGGATGGACCCCATCAGTAACGTGCGCCCGCTGGCGCCCGTGTTTAACGCAAGTCCAGGTCGCAATGATACCGGCCTGCTTCCGGCTTACACCTCACTCGCGCAGGCCGGTAGGCTGAACGCGCACGTCACGGGTCTGGCACTGGTAAATATTCACGCGAAGCCTGAAGCCATTGACGACGTAGTGGCGCTGCGAAACCAGTTCTCTCAGACACCGGATGTTCGCCTGGGCGGCATCAAAATCTTCCAGGACGGGGTGATTGAATACCCGGCACAAAGCGCAAAGCTCAGTGAAGATTACCTGAACCGGCCCGGCTACAGCGGCGATAACACGCTGGATAAAAAACAGTTTTGCCAGCTTATCGCCAGAGCGGATGCCGAACATCTGATTGCCCATTTCCACGCGATTGGCGACAGGGCGGTGAAGGAGTCGCTGGATGCCATCGCCTGCGCCCGCCAGCAGAACGGCAACAGTGAGACGCTGCACAGCATCACCCATCTTGAGGTGGTCAGCCCGCAGAGCCTGCCGCGTTTTCAGCAGCTGAATGTGGCGGCGGCCATGCAGCTGCTGTGGGCCGGAAAGGATGCCGCCTCTACGACGTTGATTGACGGCAAAGTACCTGCGCCGCTGCTGAAGCACCTGTACCCGGCAGGTGATTTACTGCGCCACGGCGCGCTGATTTCCGGGGCGAGCGACTGGCCGGTCTCCAGCCCGAACCCGCTGCTGGCAATCTACACCGCCGTCACACGCATGGGGGAACTGGGCGAATTACCACCGGAGAGCGAAAAAATCAGCCGCGAAGCGATGCTGAAAGCCTACACCCTGAACGCCGCCAAAGTGATTGGGCGCGATAGAGAGATTGGCTCAATCAGCGTCGGGAAAAGCGCTGACCTGGTTCTGTTTGACCGCAACTTAGAGAAAGTCAGCATCGAAGAGATGCGTGATGCCAAAGTGCTCTGGACGATGTTTGAAGGGACGCGGGTTTATAGCGCACCGTAATGCATTGATAATGGGTACGGGCCGTAAGGCTCGTATCTTTTATTTGAGGCAGTATTTAGCAATGCTTTAATAAGCGCAAAGTTTTGCAGCTAATTATCCCGATAGTGGCGGTGTAAATTAATTGTGCAGCTGGGAAATTAACGAGATAACATGAAACACTATTAAACGTTTATTGCTCTTTAAGGAGGCGACGTATGCTTCTGGCCATCTTGATTTATTCTCAGTGATGGGGCTGCTATATCCGAAATGATTTATCGATGTAGATGTTGTTTTTGTTTTTATTCTTTTAAAATCATCACCTTGAATTATCATCTTTCTCTTCCTTACCCTCTCTTACTCACTTCATTTCTTCTGAAATAGCGCCCTTTGCACCGGGTAATTATATGTGGTGCAATCGTTAATAAATCTGTTTGGATAATGTTCGGCTTCCCCTCGGAAGTTGTCTTTTTTCTGCGTAATAATTATCCTAGACCTCCTTCGAAAATAATTCGTTGCTTTCTTAATGGCTCTGGAAAACCTATTCCAGTCCGGTAATGTTTTGGGACTTTTATAGATTGATGTACAGGCTTTCACTCATGGAGTGGGCTCTGGCATGGATGATATTCCGTGCCTTTCAGGGACGGAAGTCAGCCCGGGTATTTGCCCGGTTTATGGCCTGAATTGTCAGGTCCCGATACTCCTTCATTTTATGAGGAACAGAAATGAAAAAGACGATGTGTGCCGTTCTGGCAGCGCTGAGCGTGGCATTCGTGGCTCCGGCCTTCGCCGCAACTGAAACCGCAGCCGGCTCCGGTCTGGCGACCGCGGGCACGACCGGTGGCGTTGCTGCCGGTGCGGTGGGAACGGCGACGGTAGTTGGCGTGACTGCTGCGGTGGGTCTGGCGACTCTGGCTGTTGTTGCAGCGACTGACAACAGCGACGGCTCCAAAAACACCACCACCACCACAGCAACCCGCTAAGTGCGGGTAACGCGGTTCAACGCCTGACGCTGGACTGCGTTGTGATCCTGCCCGGAGCGCTTGCTCCGGGTATTTTGACTATGACCTTGTCACCCTGATGACAGATACAAAAGGAACTTCGGTGCGCCCACTTTTTTTCCTGCTACTCGGACTGCTGCAGGGATGTACTCCCGCCCAGCAAAGCATGATGGAAACCTTTGATACAGCCCTGAAAGGGGACAAAGACATCACGCTTTCCGATGAGTTCATCCGCACACAGCCGTACGCCTCGATGTATCTGCGCCTTAACCAGGGCCAGCAGATTTTCGTTGTGCTGGGCTTTATAGAGCAGGGGCAAAGTAAATGGCTGACGGCGGACAACGCGATGATCGTCACCCGTCAGGGGCGTTTGCTGAAAACCACGGGTTTGAAAGAGAACCTGCTGGAAGTGAGAAGCCCGGAGCACGATCCGCTGAGCGAACCTTCGCAACTGCAACAGGGGGCAAGCTGGCAGCGTGTGATTCGCTGGCAGGAAGAGGGACGAGAACGATCCTCGGTGCTTTCGTCGCAGTTCTCACCAGGAGAAGAAACCGTGCTGAACCTCGCAGGCGAGAAAATAGTCGTTCGCGAATGGCTGGAAAATGTTCAGTCACAGACCCCTGACCTTCGCTGGCAGAACCGCTTCTGGATAGACGTGAAATCCGGCGTAGTGCGCCGCAGCGAACAGACCTTAGGCGCAGGCTTTTACCCTGTGGACATGACCTTTCTGAAACCCGCCCCATGAAAACGATTAACAAAAGACTGATGATTTGCGTGTTAAGCGCGCTGAGCCTGAAAGCCTGGGGCAGTGGCCTTGTCACCGTCGTCGGTCACCGACCGCAGCATAACGTCGTCGTGGCAAGCGATTTGGCTCAGCTGGTGACCACGCCTTTGCTGATGAATAACACCTGGTGGCCCGGGGCCATTATTGCCACTCCGGCCGCGACGTTAAGTGCTCAGCTTGAGCAACAGCAGGTGCTTGAGCAGCTCACCCGCTGGGAGCAGAAGGCAAATGACCGACAAAGTGCCACCGTTCGCGCAGTCAGAGAACAGCTCCAGAGTATGAAGGTGACTGGCCGCCACTTTGTCAGCCTCGACCCGGATGTGGTGCGCACCAAAGAGGGAGCAAATCCCCGTCTGGAGGGCACCTACACCCTTTACATCGTTCCTCGCGCGCAGACAGTGACCGTGGTCGGTGCAGTCAGTAATGGGGGCGAGCAGCCATGGCGCCCAGGCACGCCGGTCAGTCACTATCTGAAGGGGCTTCATCAGCTGGCTGGCGCTGATAAAAATTACGTGACAATCGTCCATCCTGATGGCGAAAGCGAGATCGCGCCGGTGGCGTACTGGAATGCGCAAGACCGTGAAGTTGAACCCGGCAGCGTTCTCTGGGTCGGTTTTTCTCCGGCGATGCTGCCGGAGGCGTTCGTCCAGCTTAATCAGCAGATCTCGTCGCTGCTGACCAAACGGGTCGCCCAGTGATGAAAAAAACGTATCTGATGAGCTGCCTGGCGCTGGTCTTTCCGGGGGCCGGACAGGCAGAACCCTATGGCGATCCCGTCCGCGCTTCCCAATCTGATTTCGGTGGTACGGGCCTGATGCAGACCCCCAACGCACGTATCGCTCGTGAAGGCGAGTTCAGTGTTAACTACCGCGATAACGATCAGTACCGTTTTTATTCAACGTCCATCGGGCTCTTTCCGTGGCTCGAGGGGACTATCCGTTACACGGATGTCCGCACCCGCAAATACAGTGATAATGAAGCCTTCAGCGGCGATCAGAGCTACAAAGATAAATCGTTCGATTTCAAAATCCGCCTTCTGGAAGAGGATTTCATCGTTCCGCAGGTGGCTTTTGGAAAGCGCGACATTGCCGGAACAGGGCTGTTTGACGGCGAGTATCTGGTTGCCAGCAAATATTTCGGACCGCTGGATGTCAGCTTTGGCATGGCCTGGGGTTACCCCGGCAACAGCGGCAATGTGCGTAACCCACTATGTCAGGTGAGCGATAAATACTGCACCCGTGCCGAGCTTAATGACGCCGGGGATATCAGCTTCAGCGACATGTTCCGTGGCCCGGCGGCGCTGTTCGGCGGGGTGGAGTATCAGACGCCGTGGCAGCCGCTGCGCCTGAAGCTTGAGTATGACGGCAATGACTACCGCGATGACTTCGCAGGGCGACTGCAGCAGTCCAGCCATTTCAATGTGGGTGCCGTCTGGCGGGCCACCGACTGGGCCGAACTGAATCTCAGCTACGAAAGAGGCAACACGCTAATGGCTGGCTTCACGCTGCGCACCAATTTTAACGATTTGCGTCCGGCCCTGCGGGATAAGCCGCCAGCTGAATATGCCCCACAGCCGGAAACAGCCGCTTTGTCTTTCACCAGCGCCGCAAGCCAGCTCACGGCGCTGAAGTACGACGCCGGGTTTGATGCACCGGAGATCGCACAGTACGGTGGCACGCTCTATATGTCGGGGGAACAGTACCGTTACAGGGATTCTCGCGAGGCCGTCGATCGTGCCAACCGAATTCTGGCCAACAATCTGCCAGCAGGCGTGAAAACGTTAAGCGTTACCCAGACCCGTGACCGGATGCCAATGGTTACCACGCAAACGGATGTGGCAGGTTTGCGCCGTCAGCTCGAAGGCTATCCTTTGGGGCAGGAAACGCAACCAGCACAGACGCGAGTCGAACCCGTCGATACCCGCCTGTTTAGCCGCGGATACCGCATCAAACCTGAACGCTTTAGTTATTCGTTTGCACCGACCCTGGCGCAGTCCCTTGGTGGGCCGGAGGACTTTTATCTCTTCCAGGCCGGACTGATGAGCAGCGCCCGTTTCTGGCTGACGGAGCACGCTTTGCTGGATGGTGGCATTTTTACCAACCTCTACAACAACTACGACAAATTTAATTCGTCGCTGCTGCCGTCCGATTCCACCTTGCCGAGGGTGCGTACGCACATTCGTGACTACGTCAGCAACGATGTTTATCTCAATAATCTGCAGGCCAACCTTTTCCAGCCGCTGGGACACGGGTTTTACAGCCAGGTCTACGGGGGCTATCTCGAGACAATGTATGCCGGTGTGGGGGCAGAAGTGCTCTGGCGGCCGCTGGACAGAAGCTGGGCGCTGGGCGCAGACCTGAACTATGTGCGCCAGCGCGACTGGAACAACATGATGCGCTTCGCTGATTACAGTGCGCCAACGGGTTTTGTGACCGCTTACTGGAACCCGCCTGTGGTGAACTCCCTGCTGATGAAGGTCAGCGTCGGGCAGTACCTAGCGAAGGACAAAGGCGTCACGGTTGATGTGGCCAAACGCTTTGACAGCGGCATCACCGTCGGTGTTTGGGCGGCTTTGTCGAACGTATCAAAGGAAGACTACGGCGAAGGGGGCTTCAGCAAAGGTTTCTACGTTTCCATTCCCCTCGATTTGATGACCATCTCACCGAATCGCAATCGCGCAGTGGTCTCCTGGACGCCGCTCACACGCGACGGCGGTCAGATGCTGGGGCGCAAGTATCAACTTTACGGTATCACAGACGATCGGGAACGACCGGTCGGACAATAACTTATTGATTAAATGACGATTTGAACAAATGAAAAAGCGAACTCTGAAATATTCTCTGCTGGCGCTCACGCTGGTTGCACTTAGCGGCTGTACGGTCGTACCCGGGCAGGGATTAAACCTCCGTGGCAAAGATGTCATTGAACAGCCTGACAGCAACTATGACATCAATAAAATGGTGAACATCTACCCAATGACGCCGGGGCTGGTTGATAGCATGCGCCCTCAGCCGGTGACCTCCCGGGCTAACCCTGACCTGGATGCTCATCTGCAAAATTATGAGTACCGCATTGGCGTGGGTGATGTGCTGATGGTCACCGTCTGGGACCACCCTGAACTTACTACGCCCGCAGGGCAATACCGTAGCGCAAGCGATACAGGTAACTGGGTTAACGCAGATGGCGCTATTTTTTACCCCTATATCGGTCGACTCAAAGTGGCAGGCAAAACCCTGACCGAAGTGCGTCAGGCGATCACCGCCAGTCTGGATAAGGTGATTGAAAGCCCGCAGGTGGACGTGAGCATTGCGGCATTTCGCTCGCAGAAAGCCTATGTGACCGGTGAAGTGGCGAAGTCCGGCCAGCAGCCGATCACCAACATTCCCCTGACCATTATGGATGCCATTAACGCCGCCGGCGGCCTGACCGCTGATGCTGACTGGCGCAACGTGGTGCTGACCCACAAAGGCGAGGAGAGTCGTATCTCCCTCTATGCCCTGATGCAGCGCGGCGACCTTACCCAGAATAAGCTGCTCCATCCGGGCGACATCCTGTTCATTCCCCGCAACGATGACCTGAAAGTGTTTGTGATGGGTGAAGTTGGCAAACAGGCCACTCTGAAAATGGACCGTAGCGGAATGACGCTTGCGGAGGCACTGGGCAATGCCGAGGGCCTGAAGCAGGAGATGTCGGACGCTACCGGGGTCTTTGTGATTCGTTCCCTGAAAGGCAAACAGGGCGGCAAAATCGCCAGCATTTATCAGCTTAATGCTCAGGATGCTTCTGCGATGGTACTTGGCACGGAATTCCGTCTTGAGCCTTACGACATTGTGTACGTTACCACCGCGCCGCTGGTGCGCTGGAACCGCGTTATTTCGCAGCTGGTGCCGACCATCAGCGGCGTTCACGATCTGACTGAAACGGCGAGGTTCATCAAAACATGGCCAAATTAACCTTTACGTCGATCCTGGTTGTCTGCACCGGCAATATTTGTCGCTCGCCAACGGGGGAGCGCATGCTGCGGCGAATGCTCCCGGAGCTAAAAGTGGATTCAGCCGGAACCTTCGGCCTGAGCGGGGAACCGGCCGAGAGCACGGCTTTGAAGGTTGCCGCGGCAAAGGGTCTGTCTCTTGAAGGCCATATTGCACGTAAGCTGACGCCCGCTGTGGCGCGGGAATACGATTTGATTCTGGTTATGGAGCCGGAACATATCGCCCAAGTCACCACGATTGCGCCAGAAGCTCGCGGGAAAACCCTGCTGCTGGGCCAGTGGATGGGAGGGAAGGAGATACCGGATCCCTACCGTAAGAACCAGGAAGCGTTTGAACACGTCTATGGCCTGCTGGAGCTGGCCTGTCAGCAATGGGCCGATAAGCTCAGCAAAACCACGGAATGACTACTATGTCGACGAACACCCTTAACTCGCAGAACGCCGCTTCTGCTTCCGGACAGGAAATCGATCTTGTTCGCCTGCTTGGCGAGTTGATTGATAACCGCCTGACTATTATCAGCCTCACTGGCCTGTTTACGGTCGTCGCGCTGATATATGCGCTGTTCGCTGCCCCGATTTATCAGGCGGACGCGCTTATTCAGGTTGAACAGAAGCAGGGTAACTCCCTGTTGAGCAGCCTCAGCTCGATGATCCCGACGGGGTCACCGGAGTCGGCTCCCGAGATGCAACTGCTGCAATCGCGAATGATCCTCAGCAAAACTATTGACGATCTCAGCCTGCGTAATCAGGTACAGCAGAAATATTTCCCGGTATTTGGTCGTGGCTGGGCGCGTCTCAGCGGGCAAACGCCAGGGGCGATCGCAATTTCGTGGATGTCGATACCTTCCTCGCCGGGCCAGGATCGTACGTTAACGCTGACCGTCGGAGAAAAAGGCCACTACCTGCTCGAAGGCGAGGGCTTTAGCGCCGAAGGTAAAACCGGTCAGCTGCTCGATAAAGACGGAGTTTCCTTGAAGGTTGGCGACATTAAGGCTCTGCCGGGAACCCAGTTCCTGCTGCGTCAGCAGACAGAGCTTGAAGCCCTCGATGAACTGCAACAGCGGTTCAGCGTCAACGAGCGCAGCAAAGACAGCGGCATGCTGGGCCTGACGATGATCGGGGAAGATCAGAAGCGTATTGCTTCTATCGTCAACAACATTGCCGATAACTATTTGCAGCAGAATATTGCCCGCCAGGCGGCGCAGGATTCAAAGAGTCTGGCGTTTCTTCAGCAGCAATTGCCGCAGGTGCGTGGCGAACTCGATGAGGCGGAAGACAAGCTCAACGGCTATCGAAAAGAGCGCGATTCCGTGGATCTTAACCTCGAAGCAAAGTCGGTGCTCGAACAGATTGTCAACGCGGATAATCAGCTCAATGAGCTGACCTTCCGTGAAGCTGAAATTTCCCAGCTCTACAAAAAAGATCACCCGACCTACAAGGCGCTGATGGATAAGCGACAGACGCTGGAGCAGGAAAAAGCCCGTTTGAACAAGCGAGTTTCTTCGATGCCTTCCACGCAGCAACAGGTGCTGCGCCTGAGCCGTGACGTGGAGTCCGGACGTGCCGTTTATCTGCAACTGCTGAACCGCCAGCAGGAGCTGAGCATCGCCCAATCGAGCGCGATTGGTAATGTGCGCATTATTGATTCGGCGATGGTGATGCCAAAGCCGATTAAGCCTAAAAAGGCCCTTATTGTGATTATGGGTCTGATGCTGGGACTGTTTGTATCGACCGGACTGGTGTTGGCCCGCTCGCTGCTGCGCCGTGGAATTGAATCGCCGGAGCAGCTGGAAGAGCAGGGAATCAACGTTTATGCCACGGTGCCCATCTCTGAATGGCTGGCGAAGCGCACCCGACTGCGTAGCAAAAATGTCTTTTCAACGACTTTCCGCCACAAGACGAAAAACGTGCCGTTCCTCGCCGTGGATAACCCGATAGATCTCTCCGTCGAGGCCGTGCGGGGCCTGCGCACCAGCCTGCATTTCGCCATGATGGAGTCGAGCAATAATATCCTGATGATCTCCGGGGCGACGCCGGACAGCGGCAAAACCTTCGTCAGCAGCACGCTGGCGGCGATCGTGGCGCAGTCGGAGCAGAAAGTGTTGTTTATCGATGCCGATATGCGTCGCGGCTACGCCCACGATCTGTTTGGCATTGAGAATGCGCAGGGGCTGTCCGATGCCCTGGCGGGCAAAATGGCGGTGGAAAATGTGGTGCAAACCTTCGACAAGGGCGGGTTTGACGTTATCACCCGTGGCCAGGTGCCACCCAACCCGGCCGAGTTGCTGATGCATGAACGCTTTACGCAAATCCTCACCTGGGCAAATGAGCGTTACGACATGGTGATTATCGACACGCCGCCGATCCTGGCCGTGACCGATGCCGCGTTGATTGGCCGCCAGGCTGGCACCAGCTTAGTGGTGGCCCGATTTGGCATGAACAGCGTCAAAGAGATGACGGTCTGTGTTAATCGCCTGGAGCAGGCGGGCGTTAACATCAAAGGCGCAATCCTCAACGGCGTAGTGAAACGGGCCAGTACGGCATACGGCTACGGCTACGATCACTACGGCTACAGCTATGGCGACAAGAACTGATTTTCATCCAGACGGTAACGTGTATTACAGAGAGCAGGAACATGGCATTTTTACTGGTTCTTCTTAGCGCTTTAGCGGGGTTGGCTATTGCAGGAAAAACCGCGCCGGTTATCGGCCTGGTGGACAAACCGAACGCCCGCAAACTGCATCAGGGCCAAATTCCGCTGGTCGGCGGGATTTCGCTCTGGGTGGCGATGAGCGTATTGCAGGTGACAAACCCGGCGTGGTTGCCGCATCAGCCAGTTTTCTGGGTTTGCATCTCTTTACTGCTGCTGGTCGGCGTGCTGGATGATAAGTTTGATCTGCCGGTGCTGCCAAGGGTGATTGTGCAGGCGTCGGCTGCAGGGTTGATGATGAATCAGGGATTGGGATTGTGGACGCTCGGTGAAATTGTGCCGGGCTACACAGTGACGCTGGGCAGCCTCTGCTATCTCTTCACTCTGCTGGCAATCTGGGCCTCTATCAACGCCTTTAACATGGTTGATGGTATCGATGGCCTGTTAGGTGGGCTTTCCTGCGTAACGTTTGGCGCGCTGGGTTATCTGTTTTTCCATCACGGTAATGACGATGTGTGGCAGTGGTGCCTGGCACTGGTGCTGGCGCTGCTTCCCTATCTGGCCGCCAATCTGGGGCTTGTTGGGGGGATAAAACGCAAAGTCTTCATGGGTGATGCGGGCAGCACGGTCATCGGTTTTGCCGCTGTCTGGCTGCTGATCGTTGCGACGCAGTCTGATGAGGCTGTTATCACTCCCGCGACGGCGCTGTGGCTGATCGCAGTGCCGCTGGCAGATATGTGTGCGGTTTCGCTGCGCCGGTTGCGCAGCGGCACCAGTCCGTTCAGGCCCGATCGCGGACACATCCATCACATCGTCATGAAATGCGGCTTCAGCTCGCGCCAGACGCTGGGTATTCTGCTTGTCGTGGCTTCAGGATGTGCGGTGACGGGGATTGTGTTCGACAAAACCGCCGTTCCCGAATGGGTGAGTCTGCTGCTGTTCCTGCTGTGCTTTGCGGCCTGGCTGCGCTTTTCATCGCGCGTGTATCGCCGCTGACTTTGTGAATCAGTATCAGATGTGCTGCGAAAAAAAAGGTGGAAATTATCTCGCGCAGGTCTCAAAGCTATCGTCTACTCTTTCGGCTCAGGCATCTGAACAAGCTTCTCATCGGCATCAACTGCCGTCCGGGATGAAAGGGTGTTTATGAAGCTGGCAGGCATTCAGGCTGGCTAAAAACAGGGAGGATACAATCATGATTGCTACGCCAGAGATTGTCACTGACAGGCTTATCCTTAAGCCGCTGCGCTCAGAAGATGCGCAGCAGATCCAGCGCAAATTTCCTCGCTGGGAGATAGTGCGCTATCTGATCTCAACCGTGCCCTGGCCTTTTCCGGAGGGGGCTGCGCAGCATTACGTTGATAACGTCGCGCTGGCTGCCAGTAAAAAAGGGACCGGCTGGTTTTGGAGCCTTTGCCCCAAAGAAGATGAAAACGAGTTGATTGGCGTCATTTCACTGATGGATACCCCTGACAATAACCGTGGTTTCTGGCTGGTGCCGGAATGGCAGGGGAAGGGGCTGATGGCCGAAGCCTGCGAGGCGGTGAATGCGTTTTGGTTCGAAACGCTGAACAAAGAGGTTCTCAGGGCGCCAAAAGCTGCTGATAATCAACGTTCCAAAAATCTGTCCATGCGAAACGGGATGCGTTTAGTTCGTACCGAAAAGGCGCAGTACGTATCCGGTGAGCTTGATTCAGAACTGTGGGAAATTACGCGCGAGATGTGGCGCGGGCGTCAGGGCCAGGGCTAAGTCGGAGAGACGTGTTTACATCCTCGGCCCGCAGCATTATCCTCCCCATGGTTTAACGTCACGTTAACCACAGAATTTGATTCAAATGACTCGGGGTGCCCTTCTTTGTGAAGGCTGAGAAATACCCGTAATACCTGATCTGGATAATGCCAGCGTAGGGAAGTCAGAACCCTTCGTGGGTATCGCTTCTTCGCCGCCTGGCAGGAGCGAACCATGCCACCTGACCTGCTGAATTCTGCGCTGCTCGCGCATACTTCCCACCTTTTTCGTACCCGTTCGCCGCTCGTTCACTGCATGACTAATGACGTCGTGCAAACCTTTACCGCCAACGTTTTGCTGGCTATTGGTGCCTCTCCGGCGATGGTGATTGATGCCGATGAAGCGCCGCAGTTTGCCGCGCTGGCGGATGCGTTGCTGATAAACGTCGGTACGCTGACGAAAGAACGCGCGTCAGCGATGCGTGTGGCCGTGGAAAGCGCAAACGCCAACAACAAACCCTGGACGCTGGACCCTGTAGCCGTTGGTGCGCTGACGCTGCGCACTGAGTTTTGTCAGCAACTTCTGGCACTTAAACCTGCGGCGATTCGCGGCAACGCTTCCGAAATTATGGCACTGGCAGGGATGAGCCAGGGCGGACGTGGCGTTGATACCACTGATACTGCCGCCGCTGCGCTACCTGCGGCACAAGCGCTGGCGCGGCAAATTTCCACCGTCGTAGTGGTAACGGGCGAGGTGGATTATGTGACTGACGGAAGGCGCACGCTTATGGTGACCGGTGGCTCATCTTTGATGACGCGGGTCGTCGGTACCGGCTGCGCTTTATCTGCGGTAGTGGCGGCAAGCTGTGCGCTGCCGGGCGACCGGCTGGACAACGTCGCAGCGGCCTGTGGAATAATGAAAAAGGCCGGAGGCGCGGCGACGGAAAACAGCGCCGGACCGGGCAGCTTTGTCGCCGCATTTCTTGATGCGCTCTACGCGGAGGGACGCCCATGAAGCGGATTAACGCCTTAACGATTGCCGGGACCGATCCGAGCGGTGGCGCGGGTATTCAGGCCGATCTCAAAACGTTCTCGGCGCTGGGCGCTTACGGCTGTTCAGTCATCACCGCGCTGGTGGCGCAGAATACGCGCGGCGTGCAGTCGGTTTATCGCATCGAGCCTGATTTTGTTGCCGCACAGCTCGATTCGGTGTTCAGCGATGTGCGAATCGACACCACAAAAATCGGCATGCTGGCGGAAACCGACATTGTTGAAGCCGTTGCGGAAAGGCTGGCGCGCTATGAGATTCATAACGTGGTGCTGGACACGGTGATGCTGGCGAAAAGCGGCGATCCGCTGCTCTCTGCATCGGCGGTTGCCACGCTGCGTAAGAGGCTGCTGCCGCAGGTTTCGTTAATCACGCCGAATCTGCCGGAAGCCGCTGCGCTGCTGGACACGCCACACGCTCGAAACGAGCAGGAGATGCTGGAGCAGGGCCGGGCGCTGCGGGCGCTGGGCTGTGAAGCGGTGCTGATGAAGGGCGGGCATCTGGACGATGCGGAAAGTCCCGACTGGCTGTTTACCGCCGAAGGGGAATACCGTTTCACCGCGCCGCGTGTGCCAACAAAGAACACGCATGGCACAGGATGCACTCTTTCAGCGGCGCTGGCCGCGCTTCGTCCGCGTCATTCCGGCTGGCTGGAAACGGTGCCGGAGGCCAAGCGCTGGCTCTCTGCGGCGCTGGCGCAGGCCGACTCGCTGGAAGTGGGGAATGGGATCGGTCCGGTGCATCATTTCCATGCCTGGTGGTAGTATACTGGCTGAAACTGTCTGCAAGGATTATCAGAGATGGAACAAGCGCATACCCGGCTTCTCGCTCAACTGAATGAGCGCATCGCCGCCGCCGACAACATGCCGCTGTACCTGAAATTTGCCGAAACGGTGAAGAATGCGGTGCGCAGCGGCTGGCTGGAGCACGGCAATATTCTGCCCGGCGAGCGCGATCTCAGCCAGCTCACCGGGGTGTCGCGCATTACCGTGCGTAAGGCAATGCAGACTCTGGAAGACGAGGGCGTGGTCACGCGCGCCCGTGGCTACGGCACGCAGATCAATAACATCTTCGAGTATTCCCTGAAAGAAGCGCGCGGTTTTTCTCAGCAGGTTGTGCTGCGAGGGAAAAAACCGGACACGCTGTGGGTCAACAAACGCGTGGTGGAATGCCCGTCGGAAGTGGCAGAGCAGCTGGCGGTTGAGCCAAAAAGTGACGTTTTTTTACTCAAGCGCATTCGCTACGTGGATGAAGAGGCGGTGTCCATTGAGGAGTCGTGGGTGCCGTCGCATCTGATTGCCGACGCCGAAGACATCGGCATTTCACTGTATGACTATTTCCGCAGTCAGCATATTTTCCCGCAGAGAACCCGCTCGCGGGTCAGCGCCCGGATGCCGGACGCCGAGTTTCAGTCGCACATCAAAATGGATGACAAAATCCCGGTGCTGGTGATTAAACAGGTGGCGCTGGACCAGCAGCAGCGGCCGATTGAGTACAGCATCAGCTACTGCCGCAGCGATTTATACGTGTTTGTGTGCGAGGAGTAACTCTTCCGCCGTCGGCGCGCAGTCGCCACCGCGGTGGCTGACCACCCAACTGGCGACCGCGTTACCCAGGGTCACCGCTTCGGCAAGTGAACTGCCAAAGGCCAGCCCTGCCAGCACGCCACCGGCATGGCTGTCTCCCGCGCCAATGGTGTCGACCACCGTTGCCGGGAAGGCCATCGCGTGCCCGCTGGCTTCTTCACTGAAATACCACGCCCCGTCTTTATCCTGACGCACAATCAGCGGCGCATGCCAGCGCTCGAGCCAGGCTTTGCCTAAGGCTTCAGTCTCTGCGGGAAGCTGGTAAACCTCAGCCACAATCTCCGCTTCCTGGCGATTCAGGGTAATAAGCGGCTTGCAGGCCATAATGCGGGCGAAGCGTTCGGGTGAAATATCGGCAATGCGCGGCCCGAAGTCGATAAGCGCCGTGACGCCCGGCGTCGATTCCAGCCAGCCAATCAGCAAATCCGCACAGGCGGCGGTGAGCTGATAGCCTGAGAGATAAACCAGACCGTCGGCGTGCCGCGGCAGGCGGGCCAGCCATTCATCCGTCCAGGCATTTTCCACGCCGGTAAAGGACATAAAGGTGCGTTCGCCATCGGGTTCGACCAGCGCCAGGCACCAGCCGTTGTCGCCTTTGTCGGTTTCAATCACGCTGTTGATGTCCTGCTTTTGCAGGTTGTTGCGCACGATATCGGCCCACACACCCTGGCCCAGCGGCAGCGCGTTGCAGGCCTCAATCCCGAGCCGCTTCAGCGCCACGGCGACGTTCAGCGCGCAGCCGCCGATATTAACGCTTTGCTGCTGGAGTTCGATATCGCAGCCGCGCCAGGGCAGGGCGTAGGCGTCGGCGATGACGTCAATCACCGCCGAGCCAATCACCGTCACCGGACGCTTTTGTTTTCTAAGCGGGCTCAGCATCGTTCCTCCCGCTGTTGACGGAAACGCAGCAGGGCATCGGCGTAGCGGCCAAAGTCGAGCTGGTTCACCTCGTCCAGCTCCTGCTTGAGCGCCGGGTCGATGCCGTTAATGCCGTGCAGCGCGCCGCAGATGGCGGTTGCCATCGCACCGATGGTGTCAGTGTCGCCGCCGAGGTTGGCGCAGAGAATCGCGCAGCGGTTCGGGTCGGTTCCGGCCAGTTCCACCATTGCAATGGCACATGCTACTGATTCGATGGTACTGGTGCCCGCGCCAACCAGCTGGTAGAGCTGCTCGCAGGCGGATTCCACGCCGTTGGCTTCACGCACCGTTTTCAGCGCCAGCTCAATGCGCATCGCAAGCGAGGCATTGAAAGTGGTGACGCGTTTTTCCTGGGCGTGGCGGGCGACGGAGGGCAATGCATCCACAATGTTCTGCCAGCTTTCACCGTCAATCGCGCGAGAAACCGCCCAGCCGACAGCCACGGCTCCGGCGAGGGCAAGGTCAGATTTGTGCGTCGGGCTGGAGGCCAGGGCAACATCATCAATAAAGGCATCCAGATCCGCCGTGGGCAGCACGCAGCCGAGCGGGGAAACACGCATCGCGGCGCCGTTGGTCACGCCGTTGTTTTCAAGCTGGCTCACCGGTTTGCCGTCACGGATAGCATTCAGCGCAATTTTAGACGTTGGGCCGAGCACGTTTTTATTGAAGGCATCGAAGCCTTCGGCCCATTTCAGAATATGGCGGCCAATGATGTCCGGCACGATTTCGCCGTCGCATTCTATCATCGCGTCGGCCAGACACAGCGCCATCGAAGTGTCGTCGGTAAACTCCGCCCGACTGAAATAGCAGGCGGCGTTATTTTCCGCCGGGCCATCGAGAAAACGATCGATCCAGCCGAAGTGCGCCTTCACGCGGGAGCGCGGCCACAGCTCTGACGGCATCCCCATCGCATCGCCTAATGCCTGCCCATAAAGGGCGCCGAGAATTCGTTGGTGTTTCATTTCACTTCCTCATGTGTCATCGCCATGTCGCGCTCGTCGTTATCAACGTGGATGGCGGTAATCTCTCTGTCCGATTCACGGAAGAACAGCATAAACAGCACGGCAATCACCGCGATCATCACCGCGCCGAAGGTCCACATCCCGGCCCAGTTAAAGGTCAGTCCGTTGACGGGCTCTTTGTAGGCGAACATTTTTTCCATCATCACGCCGCCCAGACGGTAGCCGAGCAGGCTGCCGAAGCCCTGGCAGCAGAGCGTAATCAGGCCCTGTGCGGCGTTACGCATCTGTACCGGCGCCTTTTTATCCACGTAGATATAGGCGGTGACGTAGTAAAAATCGTAGCTCACGCCGTGCAGCAGAATGCCGAGGAAAAGCAGGCCGTAGGTGAAGTAATGTTCTGCACCACCGTAGACGAAGAAGCCATAGCGAATCGCTGCGGTAATTAAGCCCAGCAATAATACCTTTTTAATACCAAAACGCTTAGTGAAGAACGGCAGCGCCAGCATGAAGAAGATTTCAGAGAACTGGCCGAGGGTCATCCAGCCGGTGGCGTTGTGCATTCCCACTTCGGTTAAATAGCCGTTGGCGAAGATGTAGTAGAACGCCAGCGGCATTGCGAACAGGAAAGAGCAGAAGAAAAAGACGAGGAAGTTTTTATCGCGCAGCAGAACCAGCGCGTCCAGACCAAGCATCACCTTCAGGCTCAGTTTGCCGGTGCTCTTCGGTGGTGTATCCGGCAGGAACAGGGCGAACACGCCGAGCAGGGCGGAGCTGCCTGCGGTGATCAGCAGCGGGATGCTGGTGGGTGAAATGTCGTTATAGCCCATCATCTGCGGTAAGAAGCCGCACACCAGCCCCGAGCCAATCCAGCCGATGGTGCCCATCACGCGGATGCGCGGGAAGTCGCGCTCGACGTCCGGCACATGGGAAAACGCTATGCTGTTGGTCAGGGCGATGGTCGGCATGTAGGTCAGCGAGTAGCCGAGCAGCAGTGGGAAGAAACCGCTGAAGGTGGTCTGCTGCGCCGCGAAGTACATCAGGATAGCACCGGCAACCATCAGCACTGCCAGCACTTTTTGCGCCGGGAAGAAGCGGTCCGTCAGCGAACCGACGAGGATCGGTGAGAGGATCGCGGCGATGGCGGTACAGGCATAAGACCAGCCAATTTCACCCGCGCTGAAGCCATTTTTACTGAGCCACAGCCACAGTGGCACAAACCATGCGCCCCAGATAAACCACTCCACGAACATCATGAACGACAGCTTTACTGTAGTTTTCATCTTTAAATCCTTCATGACAGGTAAGGTACGCCTGCACACTACCATTGAATAATACCTTTAAGATACCTTTGTGGTGAATCCTTGAGCGACTTAACACTTTTTCACGCCTGAATCGTGCCAGCGGATTGTGCCGAAAAGCGCACGAATCGGCTGGAAAAATCATGGCCAGAGGTCCAGGCTTAGGGTTGCCTTAAATCAGGCTCAGGACATTCATGCTCGTTTTTACGGGCACTTACGGGAGTTATCACATGACTGATATTGCGCAGTTGCTTGGCAAAGACGCCGACAGCCTTTTACAGCATCGTTGTATGACCATTCCGTCCGGGCAGCTTTACCTTCCCGGCCCCGACTATGTCGATCGCGTAATGATCGACAATAACCGTCCCCCTGCTGTGCTGCGTAACATGCAGACGTTGTACAACACCGGGCGTCTGGCAGGCACCGGCTATCTCTCTATTTTACCGGTAGACCAGGGCGTTGAGCACTCTGCGGGCGCATCGTTTGCTGCAAATCCGCTCTATTTCGACCCCAAAAACATCGTTGAACTGGCAATTGAGGCAGGCTGTAACTGTGTGGCCTCCACCTATGGCGTGCTGGCGAGCGTGTCGCGCCGCTATGCGCACCGCATACCTTTCCTTGTGAAGCTCAATCACAACGAAACCCTGAGCTACCCGAACACCTTCGATCAGACCCTGTACGCCAGCGTAGAGCAGGCCTTTAACATGGGTGCCGTGGCCGTTGGGGCAACCATCTATTTCGGTTCTGAAGAGTCACGTCGTCAGATTGAGGAGATTTCAGCCGCCTTTGAACGCGCGCACGAACTGGGCATGGTGACCGTGCTGTGGGCCTATCTGCGAAATTCTGCCTTCAAGAAAGACGGCGTCGACTATCATGTTTCGGCGGATTTGACCGGGCAGGCCAACCACCTGGCGGCGACCATCGGGGCCGACATCGTGAAGCAAAAAATGGCCGAAAATAACGGCGGCTACAAGGCCGTCAACTTCGGTTACACCGATGAACGCGTTTACAGCAAGCTGACCACCGATAACCCTATCGATCTGGTGCGTTACCAGCTGGCTAATTGCTATATGGGTCGTGCCGGGCTAATTAACTCGGGCGGCGCTGCCGGGGATAATGATCAGGCTGAT
This sequence comes from Enterobacter sp. CC120223-11, assembly GCF_900215375.1. GTDB lineage: Bacteria > Pseudomonadota > Gammaproteobacteria > Enterobacterales > Enterobacteriaceae > Scandinavium. The sequence continues at coordinate 267,734 of NZ_OBEF01000003.1, forward strand.
GCGGTGCGCACGGCGGTTATTAATAAACGCGCGGGCGGCATGGGGCTTATTCTTGGCCGTAAAGCGTTTAAAAAATCCATGGCGGAAGGCGTGCAGTTAATTAACTCCGTACAGGATGTTTATCTCGATACCAAAGTGACCATTGCCTGACAAAAAACCTCCCTCATCAGAGGGAGGTTTATCCATTTAGCACATCCTCGCCACATTAAAATGCGATTAATAAGTCGCCGATTCCTGGGGTCATCTCATTTTTCGTATCTTGATCAATTTTAAGAAAAAAATAAACTACGCATATCTTGAGATGCTGTTTCGTTTAAAAACATAGGGATAGGGTTGCTGTTAAGAGGTTTTATCTTATTTAAGATCGCATTTTTGCTCATTTGAGAAAACAAAGGTTTTAATTACCAGGAATATTCTTAAACTAGCAACCATCGTAGGGTTTTTCCTATGGTGCAACCAGACTCATCTGGCTACTTACTTCACGCAAATAACTATTCCGCCTCAGGCGGAGGAATAACTGCGCTGCATTGTCAGGATGCCAGTGTATTTATTGATTAAGGAAGAAAAAATGAAATTCAATACTTCTCACGCCAGCTCTCTTTTTGTTGCCGGCAGTATTGCACTGTTATTTGCGCAGGCTGCAAATGCGGATTCCGCAAATACCATTACTTTCAAAGGTGAAGTGACCGAACAGACCTGTGAAGTCACCGTCAACGGCGTGAATGCCCGTCCGGTGATATTGCTGCCCTCCGTTGCCAAAAGTGAACTGGCGACGGCCTCGTCCTCCGCTGGTCTGACGCCGTTCACCCTGGGTGTTACTGGCTGCACGGTCGATGAGGACGCACTGGATATTAAAACGGTCTTCGTGGCCAGCAACATGACCGAGCGCGGCAACATTGCCAACACCGGTACGGCGCAAAATGTGGAACTGCAACTGACCACCGATAATGCGGGCACCACGCCTGTCGATCTGCGCAACGCGGGTGGCGTAGCGGGCATTACCGTTGCGGCCGGTAGCACCAGCGGCGAACACGACTTTGCGGTGCAGTATTTCAGCCCGAACGGAGGCGCCACTGCAGGGACCGTAATGGGTACCGTTCAGTACGCCGTGTCCTACCTGTAAGTGAGTAAAGCGTGATGAAAGGATTCGTTAAAGTGCTTGCGGGAATGCTGCTGTGCGCCAGCGCGCAGGCGAGCGTTGTGATGACCGGCAGCCGGATCGTTTACCCGGCCGACAGCCGTGAAGTGAGCGTCCAGTTAACCAACCGCGATGATTTTCCGGGCGTGGTGCAGGTGTGGCTGGACGACGGCAATGCGCAGTCTGTTCCGCAAACGGCCAACGCGCCTTTCGTCACCACGCCGCCAGTCTTCCGGCTGGCGGCCCATGCAGGGCAGACCGTCCGCCTGCGCTATGTCGGCAAGCCAGTCGCGCAGGATCGGGAGTCACTATGGTGGTTCAACTTCATTCAGATCCCACCGACGGATAAAGCCACGCAGGCAGACAATCAGCTGCTGGTGCTGGTACGCAGCCGGGTGAAGGTATTCGTGCGCCCGAAAGGGCTGGTGGGGTCGCCGTTAGAAATGGCGGATACCAGCCGCGTCTGGCTGCAGGGCGGAGAACTGTTCCTGCGCAACAACAGCGGTTACTACCTGGCACTCTCCTCACTTGAAGTGAAAGGGGCCGGGAAGAACCAACGCATTCAGAGCGAAACGATAGCGCCCTGGACAACGGTGTCCTGGAAGGCTTCCGTGTCGCAGATTGGCGAAGCGAAAATGCGCTGGATCAACGACCAGGGCGCCACCCTGAACGGGCGTGTGGCGGTAGGGAATCAGGATAATGTCGGCCCGTAATTTTCGCTGGTGGTGGCTGATTCTGCCCAGCGTTGCCCCGGCATCAGCCAGTGAATACACCTTTGATGAGAGCCTGCTGCTTGGCAGCGGGTATGAAAAAGGCCTGGCGCAGTTTAATCAACAGGATGCCGTTGCGCCAGGAACATACAGCGTTGATGTCTGGCTGAACAGGCAGTACGTGGGCCGTGATGACGTGCTGTTTCGACAGAACGATGAGGGCCGCATCGTGCCTTGTCTGCCGGTCAAATTCTGGGATGAGCAGGGCGTGGCATCGGCACAGGAAAGTGAGCCAGAGGCCTGCCTGGCACCGGACGCCCGCATCAGCGGCGGTCAGTGGGATTTCGATCAGGGCCTGCTGCGCCTGAATCTGAGCGTGCCCCAGGCGGCGCTGAAAAGAACGCCGCAGGATTACGTGCCGCCTTCGCAGTGGCAGAGCGGCGAGAGCGTGCTGTTCAGCAACTACAACCTGCACGTGTATCACAATAAAAACGGCGGTCGTCAGAGCGACTACGGCTGGCTCGGGCTGAACAGTGGCTTCAATATCGGCAGCTGGCAGTTCCGCCAGCAGTCCTCTGCCAGCTGGCGGCGCGATGACTATCGCGAAACTCAGCGCTGGGACGCGCTGCAAACCTGGGTTCAGCACCCGATCGCAAAGCTCGAAAGTGTGCTGACGGCAGGCGAAAGCTACACGCCCGGCAGCCTGCTTGGCAGCATGGCGTTTACCGGCATCAAGCTGGAAACGGACCAGCGGATGTGGCCGCAGTCACGGCGGGGTTATGCGCCGGAAGTGCGAGGCACGGCTTCAACGCCGTCGCGTGTGGTGGTCAAACAGAATGGCCGCACCCTGTACGAAACCAGCGTCCCGCAAGGCCCTTTTCTGCTCGACGATTTGCCAAACACCGCGTGGGATGGCGATTTGCAGGTGGAAATCACCGGTGCGGACGGCAAGAAAAGCGGCTACACCGTGCCGTACGCCAGCGTGCCTTTATCGCTGCGTCCGGGCGTCTGGCGCTATGGCCTGGTCGCCGGGAAAACCCGCGATTACAGCGCCGCTGACAGCCTGTTTACGGATTTCACCCTTGAACGAGGGATGACGAATTTACTCACCGCCAATGGCGCGATGCGCGTGGGCGAAGATTATCAGGCGCTGCTGATGGGCGGCGTGCTGGCGACAACGCTTGGCGCTTTTGGTGTCGACGTGACAGGGTCGCGGGCAAAAATTCGCTCGCAAACCCTGAGCGGCTGGCGACTTCAGACCAACTGGAGCAAGACCTTTGCCCCTCTCGGCACCCACGTGGCGCTGGCGGGCTATCGCTATTCGACTGAGGGCTACCGCGACTATGCCGACGTGCTCGGCGAGCGAAGTATGGAAGGGCGTGACGAGCAGTGGCGTTCGGACACTTTGCGCCAGCGTAACCAGTTCACCGCCACCGTCAATCAGACCCTTGGCGGCTACGGCAACCTGTGGCTCTCCGGGTCGATGATGGATTACTACGGCAACCGCGGAAACAGCTCACAGCTGCAGGCCGGGTACAGCACGAGCGTCGGACGCGTCTCTCTGGGTTTCTCCTTCAGCCGTCAGGAAATCTGGATGCGCAGCGGCAGCGGCGCGCAGGGGCAAAAAGAGAATGTGGCGACGCTGACGCTCTCCGTTCCGCTGAGCTTTGGCGATCGGGAACATACGCTGGCGCTATCCGCAAGCCATGCGCAGCAAGCCGGAAGCAACACGCAGGTGGCGCTTTCAGGCGCGCTTGATCAGGATGAGACGCTCAACTATGCGCTTTCCACCGGCTGGCAACAGGGGCAGGAGGGCAACAGCGACGTGACGGACTGGAGCGGCTCGCTGCAAAAAAGTACCTCGTTCGGCACGCTGAACGGCAGCATTTCACAGTCGCAGAGCTACCAGCAGTGGACAGCAGGTGTGCGCGGGGCCGTGGTCGTCCACCGTCATGGCGTTGTGGCTGGCCCGTGGGTGGGTGACACCTTTGCCCTGGTGGAAGCGCCAGGTGCGAAGGGAGCCCGAGTCGGCGGCGGGCAGGGTGCAAGGGTAAACGGCAGCGGCTATGCGCTGGTGCCTTCGCTCACGCCATACCGCTACAACAGCGTGACGCTCGACGGCAGTGAAATGGATAGCCACGCAGAGCTTCAGGAAAGCCAGCGGCGCATCGCGCCAATGGCCGGGGCAGCAGTCAAACTGCGTTTCGCCACGCTGGCGGGATACCCGCTGTTAATCACCGTGCAGAGCGACGCTGCGCTGCCGGTGGGCGCAAACGTGACTGACGATCGCGGGCGTGTGGTTGGCATGGTGGCTCAGGGCAATCAGGTTTATGTCCGCGTGGAAGGCGGGCAGGGCCAGCTGGCACTGGAAGGCAGCGATTGCGTGCTGCCGTGGCGGCTCACCCCGCAACAGCGGACGGAGCCGCTCATTGCATTAACTCAGGCCTGCATGGCGAAGGGAAGTTTATGAAAAAATTACTGATCCTGCTGGCTCTGGGCCCCTCTATGGCACAGGCGGCATGTGAATACATTGTTTATCCGTATAAAAGCGGAAGCAACAGCGCCCAGGGCTCGCACCGCCTGAGCGCGGAGAGTGACGGCATTGCCAATGACTGGCGATCTGGCGGCGGCAACGACGCATGGAACGGCGTGCTGCCAGGTCTGAGTAAATCCATCGACGTGACGAGCAATGTCAGCTTCCAGCCTGCGGGCACGATGCTGACGTCCAGCGGCGGGATCCCATTCACGACGTACGCACACAAGGGCGGCGGGTACGATCCTGAGCAGGTGTTCTTCCGCTGTACGCCGGATACCGCCGGGCAACTCTATGAGGCCTGGTCGATGAACGGCGATGACTACTACGCGGGCTTGTATCAGGTTTCCGATGTGCCGGGCGCTTATGCGACAGTGATAAAAAATGTGGCGCTGCGTCTGACGCACGACGCTTCCGGCAGCGTTTTTACCGACAGCTGGCAGCAGCGCCCGCTGGAGAATCTTGACGTTGATACCAACGGTAACTTCCTGATCAAGGCCAAGAACTTTTCAACCATCAGCGTGGAGCTGATTAAAACCCTGGATATCAGCTATTTCGTCAATCAGGCGCAGTCGGCCACGTTTAACAGCTACGTGAACCCGAACGCTTACGTGGTATTCCGCGGGCCAGGCACCTCATCCTGGAACATCAAAGTGGGCCAGCCGCACCGCGGCGGCAACTGGGCGGGGTGGGCCAACGACTGGCCGTCCGTGATAAGCCTCTACAACAATGGGATCACGGTGAAGCGCGGGGCGATGTGTCAGGTAACGGATTTTACGCCGGTTGTGCATTTACCGCCGATTTCCGTGGCCCAGTTGAAACGTGGCGAGTACTCCTCCGCGCCGTTCCGGATTGGCTTTGCCTGTGAGTCGACGGTGGTTTCGGGCGTAGCAGCCGGGAAAGGTAATGTGGCGATGGGGCTGCTGGCACCCGATAGCAGCATCAACAGTGCCTGGGGCTTTGGTTTGATTGGGCCGAAAACGGTGACATGGCTGCTGGACACGCAATACGGCGCGGTCGGACATGCCAGAGGCGTGGGCGTGCAGGTTTATCGCGGCGGAAGCCTGATAAGCTTTATGGCCGCATCCAACGCCGGAACCGGGACGGACGGCGGCTGGATGCCGGTCACAGGCAGCAGTACGCAGCAAAACGGCAGCCAGAACGGGATTAATTATTACACGGAAGCCTTTGAAGCCCGGCTGGCGAGCTTCGGGGCGGACACCATAACGGCAGGGAGTTACCAGTCGCATGTGCAAGTTTTACTCCGTATTCAGTAGCCTGTGGCTGTTGGCGCTCAGCGCGCAGGCGGCGGTGAACATCAGCACCACGCGGGTGATTTTCAACCATGGAGAATCACAGCGGACGGTGACACTGGTGAACGACGGGAGTTATCCGGTGGTGCTTCAGAGCTGGGTGGACGATGGCGATCCGCTGAAGGGGCCCTCTCAGGCGAGTGCGCCTTTTGTTGTACTGCCCCCGGTACTGAAGATTTTGCCCGGCGAACAGCGTGAGCTGAGGATCATGACCAGCGGCAAGGGGCTGGCAACCGATCGTGAGTCGTTGTACTGGCTGAACGTCTATCAAATCCCGCCAGAGATGAAAGAGGCTCCTGCTGGTGAAAAAATGCGTCTTGCGCTCAGAAATCAGCTGAAAGTCCTATGGCGACCGAAAAACACAGGTGTCTTGACTGAAAAATCCATCAATCTTCTGCGCTTTCGCTATGGTGATGGAGCTATTTATGCCATAAATGATAGTTCATGGAATATAACTCTGGGTGATGTTTCTTTGGGAGAGTATTCCACAAGTGGAATAGTACTTTCACCGCACTCGCAGAGTGTGATTTTGAATTCGGCCCCTCCTGCTGTTCGACAGAATAAGATAAACTTTAGCGTGATTAACGATGAAGGAAATCGTTGGGGTTTTTCGGCTGAAATCAATTAACACTAAAGCGTTAACTTCAGCTAAATTGACAAAAATCCACATTCAGGGATCAAGATGGCAAAAGTCTTTTTGCTCGGGGGCCTCATTGTCTTCTCCCCTGAGCGTAACGTGTTACACGCCAAATCAAATGAGGCAAAGCGCTTATCGCTCAGCAACCCGGCAAGTCGTTGTTTATTGTTATTAATTCAGCGGCAGGGCCAGGTCATTGAGCGGGATTATTTCTTTCAGCACGTCTGGATAAATAATGGCGCGCAGGTCACGAACAATACTTTTTATCAGAATATTTCCTTGCTGCGCCGGGCGTTTAAAGAGTTTGGCCTCAACGAGGAGCTGATCGTCACTGTGCCGAAGGTCGGTATCCGCCTGGAGTCGCAGCTGGAGGTTGTCGAACAGGAAGCTCAGGAAGTGGAAGAATCTCTTCCTGAGCCACCGTCACATCCCGCGACTACGCCGGAAAAACAAATCTTCACCAGGTCATACAGAAGGACGCTTGTCTGGCTGTTGGCGGGTATTGCCTGCTGTTTGCTTGCCTTCGCGCTAACCTGGGAGGCACAGTTTGACACCCGTATGAGTCAGTTTGAGCCACTGGCAGTAAGTAAGGGTTGCCACTGGTACGCCAACCAGGACGTGCTGGATTTTAACCTACATCATCAATTTATTAAGGCCTGGGCCCTTGATTGTAAAAGCTATCCCTGGATCTATCTGACTGTGTATCCCAATTTTCCGCGTATCTCTGCATTGACCTGCCGACAGCAATATAGCCGCTGGCGTGATAATGAGTGTGTCACGCATTATTATTTCCCGGAGCCAAGACATGTGGGCGCGTAATATAAAATGGATTGTGGCGATCGGCATTGCCATCGGGCTGACGATTGCCGTGACAGTTACGGTGCAATACTGGCAGCGCTCACATTTTGACTGCACCGGGGAATTACTGATGGAGTATCCGGATATCCGTGGTGATATTTCCGTACGCTATGTCTTTAACGGCTCCCGTGGGGTGGCTATTTTACGTGGGCAAATTACGGACAATAAGGGAGCAACCCTTGTTGTTAATCAAAATGCCTGGTTTACCTTCACCCGTAAAGCCAATGACTATTTTCTGCTGTCGGATAATGTCGCCTCCAGTGGGGGAGAGACGACCATTGATCCGCTACTGACCAGGACGCTGCCTGACTTTTACCTTAAGCCGAATCTGCCGTTCTATTTCAGTATCATAAGGCTCAACAGCAGCACCTGGCAGTTCTACACCAGCCGTTCACCGTCGGTGTTTTGCCGCCGCTAGCGCAGCAGTGGACAGCCCGGCGGCAGGCGGCAGCGCAAGGCATTGGGCAGAATTTCAATGCGGAATTCACGCCCGGTTTGCGGTTCGCCGTCGAGGTTAAAGGTAATGTCGTGAGGGGCGGAAATTTCAAACCACGAAGACACACCGTCAATCAGGTTTGGACTCTCCTGCGGGCTGGAAAGGGTGCTGAGCAGGGCCGGAAGCAACTCTTCGCCTGTAAAGATGCGCAGATGTAGCAGACCATCGTTGATCAGCGCCTCCGGGCAAAGCTGTTGCCCGCCACCCGCCTGACGCCCGTTGCCAATGCCAATCACCAGCGCATCGCCCTGCCAGTGGAAGCCTTCGCCACGAATTTCACAGCGGTCGGCTTTCAGGGTATCGGGACGCATCAGGCCATGAATCAGATAGGAGACGCCACCCAAGGCTGCCTTAAGCTTCTCCGGCGTTTCGCTGGTAATGCGGGTTCCAAAACCGCCCGTCGCCATATTGATAAAGCAGGTTTTCTCGTTCACCTGAGCGATATCGATAGCGGTATCGTTACCCGCCATCGCGAGCTTCAGCGCTTTATCAAGTTCGTCGGGCACGCCAACGCTTGTGGCAAAATCATTAGCGGTGCCGAGCGGTAAAAGACCGAGTGCCGGAGTGTGCGGATGCTTGCAGTGAATAAGCGCTGTCGCAACTTCATTGATGGTGCCGTCGCCGCCGCCAGCAATAACCGTTGCAACGCCTAACTCACAGGCTTCATCCAGATAGCGCGCTGCATCGCCTTTTTCCCAGGTGACTCGCACGTGGATCTCTACGCCCTGGTCGCGTAACTGGTTAATGGCTTCGCGCAGTTCCGGATTGCCGGCGCTTTTGCCGTTGAGGATCAGCAGGCCTGGTGGGAAGTCGGTCATCTTTTTATCCATCTATTCAACATGATAAAAAGTGTAACCCATGAAACAGGGATGTGCCTGGGGAATAGGCTGAAATGGGTGGGACTGATGACAGAGGAAACCAACGAAATGGCCATGAGGAAGATATCATTCGCGTCGTTGGTTTTTATGCCCCTCACATGGGGGCAAGCCACATCCACATCACCCGGTCTGCCGACTGGCGCATTGTTCCAAAGGTTTTAGCCGTTGAGCCTTTGACTTTAAAAAGCGGCCTCGCCGTGCCTCGGAGTCCTGTCAATAAGTGTGGAAAGCTCACCGGCGGTAACGTTCAGGTCATGACCCCTACACCGTCTGAGCATGCCGCAGCGGTGCTAAATCTCGTTGATGGCGGGTTATCGCATGGGATGACCCCGAAGTCGTGACGGCGCTCAGAGGCGCATTAAAACACTACGTACCGCGACCAAATCGCCAGCAAAGAAGCGGCGAGCCATTAATGCCGCATCAGATAGCGCCATCAGGGCGAATGACGAAAGCCTAACGGGCGCAGATTCCGCGCATCCGCTTCGAGCTGGCGCAGCAGGGTATAACGCTGCAGCGCTGGGAGCTTCAGGCGCTGGCGCGGGGCGCGACCGTCAGTTTTGACGGGCAGCAATTTAATTATTCTATTACGGGTAAACGGAAGATGGTGGAGTGATATTTTGGTGTTTTCTTGGCTATATCAGCGAAGAGTTCGTTTAGTTGGAAATGTAAATTTTAGGATAGGGTTTATTTAAAAAATGGGAGCTAAATGGCCATCATTGCTGGAGGGGTAAGTTCCAGCAATGGGAAGCTGTTATTTAAATTTGATGTTATCAATCATACTGTTTAGGATTGTTGTACTCTCTATTTTGTCATGGTAGTTTTCTTTTATATATTTGTTTATGAAAATTTCACTATTAGAGTACGATTCATATGGTTCGTCGAATAATTCATCATAGTTATTGATTATGCTTCTTGCGGAAGACAGTTCTATAAATAAATTTTCGCTAACCTCTGGGGTTGTATCTTTAACTTTAGGGTGCTCAGGTGGGAGCGGTTTTATATCACCATTGCAAACGTGTTCTGCTATGATGTCACCTCGTTCTAACATGAACTCATTCCCAGCAAACTCTAGAGATTGCCTCACTCCGTCCGATATCAAATAACTGTAAATACATTCCACATGCTCGATTTGCATCCACGGGCCTGTATGCTCCGTTGTTAATGATGAGCATCTTTTATCCGCTGCATTGATTTCAAGAACCCATTCTCCGATATGGTTAATATAATCTTTTTTTTCTAGCTTGGTTATCAATTCGTTTTCTAAGCAATCAGCAGCTTGAAATTTTTTAAGTATATAAAGCTTAACAAAATCAAAGCCATCTAAATAACTAAGCATCATCATCAGGCTTGTGCTTAATTGATGTTGGTGCATGTTTTTGAAGTTGTTATATATATTTGCTTTGGCGGAGTCATCCATTGTTGAGATACATTTAGCAGCGAAGTATTCTTGTATTGATTTATGAATGTACACATAGTTGTCGTAACCATCTTTAACAAGTATATTGGTGCCATCAATTATATCATCGGCAATGCCTTCTGGTGATTTGTCAATTTTCATTGCAGATGCTGATTTTGCAAACAGATCGTTAATTTCAGATCTGGAGAAATCCCCTTTTGAATTCATCAGGGAAAAGAAGCTAAATAATGAAAAACATCTTTCAAGAATTCTGTCTGATAAATTTGATTTTTTTGTTCGAGTAAGATTTTTTATAAGATCGTGTCTGTGTAATAGTGCTGAAAACAAACCATCGTAGTAATCGCTAATAGAGTTTGGATCTTCTCTTAATGCTGTGGATGTAATAATGAAAATATCTAATAATATAGGTGTTCTAATGCTTTGCATTAGGAATGCCTTGGTTATTAATAGCTTTATTATAAAATCATATGCATCCTTGTCTGTTACGGTTTTCCTCAAGATTGAATCAATATCTTTTTTTCTTAGAAAATCCACGTTATAAGTATCAAATCCGGCAGTTCGAGTAATTTCAGTTTCTGGTCGAGTGGTAACTATTATAGGACATCCGTACTTTTCATAGGCGGAATTTATAGTTTCAAGAGCTAAGGTACGTTGGGTGAACGGTATTTCATCAAATCCATCAAAATAAAATGATATTTTCTGGCTGTTGCATAAATATATCACGTCCTCTAAGTCGCATTTTATTCCATTTGCTTGAAGGTGGTTCAATAACAACTCTTCGCATGTTAGATTTTCATAGTCTTTTATTTGTCGAAGACTTATGAAAAAAGGAAGTGTTTCTTGTTCAACTAGCTCTTCAAGAAACAACTTCCTCATTACCGTCGTTTTACCCTGACCCGCGATTCCAATAATGCATATAGGGCTGTGATTCGGTAATCTAGTGCCATCTTTTACTTCAATAGTTGATTTGTAAGCTGAGTGATTTAGTTTTAATGGGTAGTAGACTTCATCGAGATAAACGTTTTTGTCACCATGTGTTAGTGTCCTGAATACGAATACTCGATTGACTGCATTTTTTGTGTATTTGTCTAATATTTTATCATTTTTTAATGCTCGCAATATTTTATTTCCATTGCGCTTTAATGTGCCGGTGCCAGCATCTAGTAACTTTGTTGCGATAATTTTTACGGTGGTGGTAATAAGTGCTTCACTAAGCATGAAATGACCCTTTTTAAAAATAGAATCTATCTAGACACTCTAATGTGGGACTCATGTTTGAATTTGCATTTTTTTGCATGCGCTTCATCATTTTTAACTAACATTCATATGCTATGTATCTCCTGGCTTTGATGTCAAGTTGCAAGTGCATTAAAACCGACCCATAAAGCGGGCAGGCGTGGCGGGGAAAGCATTACGCGCCGGGCGTGGTGCTAATTATTATTTATTGGCGTCTGAGCGCCTCGCTGTGAGGCTGTGGCGTGTGCGGTTGATTCGTTGGGGGTCGTGCGGTGATGTCGACGTGAGGTGCTGCTGAGGAGCTTCTGGTGCGGGGCAGTAAAAAGCCGCCTTTCGGCGGCGTGGGGTGCTAATCGTTTTCAGGATCCAGCGTGTATTTTTCGAAGCGGACAATCTCCTCGCCCGCCCACTCGTTCAGTTCAATGCATCGCGACTGTAAGGGCCGCAGCTCGTTACGCACAAAGACCTTTGCCACTTTCTCAACGTCGCCCACTGAGCCGACATTCTCAGGCTTGCCGCCCATCAGCTGGAACGGAATGCGGTGCGCATCGAGCAGGTCACTGGCGCTGACTTTCTTAATGTTAAAGAAATCATCTTTCGTCGCGACCTCGCTCAGCGGCACGATTTTAATACCGTCTGTTTTTCCGTTCGGCGCGTAGAAAAACAGGTTCATAAAGTTCCTTAGCCCCTTTGAGTCTCGCATCGCCTTAGACCCCTCGTACTGATTCAGGCATGGCTGCGGGTCAATCAGGCCGACATCATGACCACCGACGAGGGGCGCAAGCGTGGCTTTACCTATGAGGCCGATATTAACAACGACGACAGGACGACAGCATTGACCTCAGCCTGATGCTGAGCGAATGTACCCTCGTCAAAGAAGTCGGTACCGAGCAGCATATCGAGCACGCACCCGAGCCACAGCCACCGGAGCCAGTGGCGCGCACGATGCAGCTCTATGTACACAGTGAGCTTGTGAGTGAATGGAATATATGAGTTTAAGCCCTTAGATGACCAGCTGACCGGGTGATGCCGCGCTTGCTCCAGCCGGGCGACGACAGATGGCCGCGGAGGTGGCGAGGACGCGGCGAACGTCACAGCAGCGCCTTATCAAAACGCAGACCGCGCTGGACGGCACTCCGTATGCCGCCTGTAAGCGCCAAAAAGGGCTGGGTAAAACGGGAAATGTTCGCGAAGCTGCGCACTAACCGCTTTATGAAGGCCACCGCCATCATCTAACGGAGAAAATCCAGCGCCACCGAGTGATGCCCCTACGCGTGAAGAAATGAATCCTAATACAGAACCTCCGCCATCAACCCAAGAAATGGCGGATTGAAAATATCAGCGCTCAGGCTACCACCAGGAATAATGCGACAATCGGGCATTAACTAGGGGTGTCCGAGAATGTTCAACGGGCTAGACGAGGCGTAACGGTCAGTCGGTGCAATATGTGGAGCGACCATCATTTTCCGACTGACTGGAGTAAGAGATGGTCGCGGATGTTTTTTGTTAATTTCTAATTTTATTTTTAAACGCATCTTTGTATTTTTTTATTTTGTTATGCTTACATTCTGCTTTTTTGAATTCATAGAAGGTATTGTTTATTTCTCTATACGCTAAGTAGGAGTAGGCAATCAAACATGCCATGAAAAGAAAAAATAACGATGTGAAGATTGTTATTGCAAGGTTGTTGTTGTTTTTTTCAATGGCGAGTGATAACTCTTTTTTTAGATAGGGATCGTCAGTAATTAGATATTTGCATGCGGTTTTAATTATTGAAGAACTCCTTTCGGAAATGATTTTGCAATCTGACCTGTTAAAAGATTTGTTTTTTTTGATGTCTCGGACATAAATCTCTGATATGAACGCACTGCCACTACCATCACTTATTAGTGCAGAGTTATGCCGCAGCTTTGATACATCTTTCGCAATATAACAAGCGCTAAACATACAGTAAGTAAAGATAAACCCCATGAGAAATAACTCAAATTTGCCATGTTTTGTTTTACCTATGATTGGGCAAAAAAGCATCAGCCATACTTTTTGAGGTCTTAATTTATTGCGCGAAATAGCAAGTGCTACAAGTTCAGCGTCCTCAATAGTGCTGACATTGATACCATGATATAGCCTTAGTAGCTGGAGATCTGAAAGCTGAAGATCCATTTCTCTTATTTTTCTATTGTTAAATCCAATTTGTAATGGTTTTGCGATGAGTCTGAATAAAAATCCAATTCCTCCTGACATAATCAATTGAAGAGCAATTAATAACCATAAAATCTTATAAAGATGTTCAATCCCATCACCTAAATAACTAAACATTCATGTTCCTTTTATAATGCATTAACTCTCTGTATGTATGTTGTGTAGCACAAAATAAAACGGCTGTAAATTGCTACGTTTATCTACTGACGGCATCCTTTGCTGCATGAAAACACAACACACTCTTCAGGACATTCTGCCCCTGCTACGAAACATGATCCGCACAGGCGTCATTACCGAAACTGACCTCGATGCAGGGCGCTGTCGCGTGCAGACCGGTGGCATCGTTACCGACTGGCTTCAGTGGCTGACTGCCCGCGCCGGGCGCTCGCGCGCATGGTGGGCTCCCTCCGTTGGGGAGCAGGTGCTCATTATCGCCATTGGCGGTGAGCTCGATACCGCCTTTGTGCTGCCTGCCATTTTCTCTGATGACTACCCGGCTCCTTCGGCGTCTGCCGACGCGTTTCACATCGCCTTTCCTGATGGCGCGGTCATTGAGTACGAGCCTGAAGGTGGGGCGCTGCGCGTTTCCGGTATTACCACCGCAGACGTCACCGCAAAAAAGTCCATCACCGCCACGGGACCGGTCGTACTGATTAAAGCCGACATCCCACAAATCACCATTGAGCGCAGCAGCGGCGACCGGCATCAGTTCGCGATTGCTGACCGTGGCGCGTATACCGGCGTGACGGCGAAATGGCTGCATACCAAAGACCCGAAGCCCGAGAAGCAGGCGCAGAAGGTGAGGCTCAAGCGCAAGCCAAAAGAGAAACACCTCCGTGCGCTCCAGCATCCAAACTCTAAACCCGTTGGCCAGGCGACAAAGGCCAAAAAGCAGAAAGAGCAGGAAGCCCGCGAGGGTGAATATATGGCAGGGGAGGCTGACAACGTTTTCGCCCTGACCACGATTTACGCATCAAAGGCGCAGGCCATTCGTGCGGCTCAGGCGAAGTGGGATAAATTGCAACGTGGCGTCGCTGAGTTTTCAATCAGCCTGGCTACCGGGCGCGAGGATATTTACCCTGAAATGCCGGTGAAGGTGTCAGGCTTTAAGCGCGTCATAGACGAGCAGCCGTGGTTAATCAGTAAGGTGACGCACAGTGTCAATAATAATGGCTTCACGACGGGCGTAGAGCTTGAGGTGAGGCTTTCGGATGTGGAGTATGAAGCGGAAACGGATGAGTGATGAATTAAGTGTATCTATTTGTTTTATATTAGTTTAATGAGTAAAATGCAGACATTGAATCAATAAGGTGAGGTGTCAGAAATGTTCCATTGTCCGTTATGCCATACAGCCGTCCATGCCCGTACAAGTCGCTACTTTACTGACACGACAAAAGAGCGTTACCACCAGTGCACCAATATCAATTGCAGCTGCACGTTCGTCACGACCGAGACGGTCGAGCGCTACATTGTTAAGCCTGGCGAAGTAACACCGGCGCTACCTCACCCGACATCGACAGGGCAGCAGCAAATAGCCTGGATGTGAAAGAAAGACCTCGAAATTGAGAGGTCTTTCTTTTTGTTCTCATATTGTTATGGTGATAATTTGACCTGGAGGAAGTGTCAGCAAAGTGCCGGAAGCTGGCGTTTGAGAGACATCAGGTATAATCTCCTGTACGCAATCATTCATAACTTAGATGGTTTTTAGGTATCAGTTTATATTTAGCCCAACAGAGTTAATAGAGCAGGGGTCAGTTTGGATATGGAGAATTATTGTACGGAAAGGCTGTTTTTCGAACAGACTTACCTGTCGCGATAGGGCGTACTCCCACGCTATAACCCGCTTGGCTGGTATGTCGGAGTAATGAGATAACCTAGATGCGACACTATGAATGCAAAAAATGAAAAGTGATAGCCGATGACGACAAATCAATCAGTTACCTTTCAGAGATGGTTAATTTCTTCTCTAAACGTACATTAATTTCCGTTTCCCAAACTTACCCCAATATGATGACCTGGCAATCGCTCGTGCAAAATAATAATATTTCTAATTCCCAAATAAATTTCGAAAATTATCCGATTCGGTTGCATACCCAGAGCAATCCACTTGCAAAAAACATTGTAACTGTCCGACTCTTATTCCGTCAAAATTTAGAACTTCTCCAGCATCATTGAACTTCAGAATAACACCATCTACGTTTATTTCTCCATCTAATGGGTTGCCCGGTAACCCTTCTTTCACCTGAAGCAACGCTACATTTGGATGATTACTATCAAGCATCATGTTTACCTGAGAACTATATCCGTGCGGAGGATTGGAAGATTTATTTCTATATTGTATGGTATAACATTTTCCTGTGCGAACGTTACCAATATTAATGCCAGGGAGAATCCCTATTGTTGAGCGCGTATTAGAAAACTTAAAATACTTATCAACATAGTACCTCTCAGCTTCCCTGCCATACTTAAATACTACGCTTGCTCTGGGGTATCCCGTATACTCACGCCCATTTATCACACCAGCAAGATAATTAGTCCAAGAAACAGTGCTATCAAATGCAGGACACGCGCTAATGCCAGATGAAGTAGAAGAACATGAGCTCCAATTATACTGGTTGCAACCTGGCGGATAAACCTTCTCAGCATACGATCCAACCGAAAATAAACAACAAAAACTAAGAGCACACAGAGTAATTGTCGAGACACATGATGAAGTTGCCGCCATTGTTATTACCCCCATCTGATGATTTTTTTATGCCCGATGCGCTACTGCCACTTCCTGCCCCGCCAGAATCAACACCAGCATGGTTTCCAGGGAAGTGACTTCCTTCCCCAGCCCTGTTAGCAGGATTATTCAAATCACCTCCTCCACCAGCAGCCCCTGCAACTCCTGGAGGGGGATGAGTCGTATGCTCTTCACCATTAGGAAAATAGACTTTTGTCTCAGCTACAGCTTTTTCTCGTTCTGACTTCATACGTTGTAACTCTCCTTTTGCATAATCTAAGGCTGATGTCTCGCTATTGTTTTTATTCAGCATATCAACTAATGCACCGGGAGTGGTGAAATCAATATAAGTACCGCGTTCTTTCAAATTCAAACCAATTGCATGAGCAATTGTCATTTGCATTCCTACACAATTGTCTTTCCAAAGGGTATACTTAGTCTGATTGCTAATGATATATCTTACCAACGACAGTTGTTTATCTGTAACGTATGCAAAAAAAGTTTTATTTGTTTGCAAGTCATTATAGGTGAACTTCACTTCACCTCTAGATGAATAAATGTCATTAATAACATCCTTATAACCCTTTACATCATCAGGGTAAAACCCTGCTACTCCTGTATAAAGTCTAGTTCCATCAATAGCTTCTATGCCAGTATATATCATTACATGGCCGGTCAATGATGAACCACCTTCAACTAACTTACCAGGATCACGTGATTTTATTTCTATAAATGGTTTTCCACTTTCTCCGTTGTATTTAAGTACACTCATATTAGTTGTGATTGCATCATCGCTAAGAGGGGGGGAGGATGCATGTCCGGAGGAGGGAGATATAATCATTACCATTAGCAAAAGCAGTGTAGTTCTCATGTTTTATCACTTGGATGAGGGTACTATGAGTACATTATAATAGGGATTGTTTTATTCTCCTGATTTTTTACCTTTATTGGCTTGTTCCCAGTTGATTGACACACGGCATTGCTAGCAAGATTCATGGTGACTCAACTACGGACTTCTGCTCTTCGCTCTCAGCAGACGCTCAAATCATGACAAATGTGAGCAGCAAGGCCAATTGATCCATAACATAATGAAAAATAAAAAAGCCCCGCAAATGCTGGGCTTCTCGTAGCGATGTGGTCACTGTGTGGACGTAACCTGAAATAAATCCTTTTATTTCAATATGCTATAGGTAAAAAATAAGCCCGCGTAAGGGAGATTACGCAGGCTAAGGAGGTGGTTCCTGGTACAGCTAGCATTTATGGGTTATGTTTTTCAGCGCCTTGGATAATACCCTCATCAAGCGGAGCGGTATGTGATCAAATTCTAAGAATTTTCCCAGCGCGAAAAAATAACCCTGCTTAATCACTTAGCGTGAGGATTGACGGTGGTTTGTTGACCGACGAAGTTACGCATCAGCAGCGCGTAATCGAGGCCAATCTCCTCCGGCACCGGGATCCATACCGTGTGACCATCGCCTGGCGCGACATCCGTCGGCTGGCCTTTGCTGTTTTCCATGTGTTCCAGCACGAAGTTCACGTTGCCCTGGGGGGTCATTAACTCCAGGCTGTCGCCTTTGAGGAACTTGTTTTTCACCGCTACGGCCGCGAGATTGCCTTTGCGCTCGCCGGTGAAGTCACCGACAAACTGCTGGCGCTCGGAAACGGAATAGCCATGTTCGTAGTTCTGGTAGCTGTCGTGGGTGTGACGACGCAGGAAGCCTTCCGTGTAGCCGCGGTGCGCCAGCCCTTCGAGGGTTTCCAGCAGCGTGGTATCGAACGGTTTACCGGCGGCGGCATCGTCAATGGCCTTGCGGTACACCTGTGCGGTACGGGCGCAGTAGTAGTAGGATTTCGTGCGGCCTTCAATTTTCAGCGAATGCACGCCCATTTGCGTCAGGCGCTCCACGTGCGCGATGGCGCGCAAGTCTTTGGAGTTCATGATGTAGGTGCCGTGTTCGTCTTCGAAGGCGGTCATGTATTCGCCCGGACGTTTGGCTTCTTCAATCATAAAGACGCTGTCGGTCGGCTGGCCTTCGCCAAGCGTTGGCTCAACGTTCTGCACCGGAATCGGCTCATGCTTGTGCACGATGTTGCCGATATCGTCCTCTTTGCCTTCCTGGACGTTATATTCCCAGCGGCAGGCGTTGGTGCAGGTGCCCTGGTTCGGGTCGCGCTTGTTGATGTAGCCGGAAAGCAGGCAGCGGCCGGAGTAGGCCATGCACAGTGCGCCGTGAACGAAAATTTCAATTTCCATGTCCGGCACCTGGGTGCGGATTTCTTCGATTTCTTCCAGCGACAGCTCGCGGGAGAGGATCACGCGGGTCAGGCCCATCTGTTTCCAGAACTTCACCGTTGCCCAGTTGACGGCGTTCGCCTGTACGGAGAGGTGAACATCCATCTGCGGGAAGTGCTCACGCACCAGCATAATCAGGCCCGGATCGGACATAATCAGCGCATCCGGCCCCATTTCCACTACCGGCTGCAGGTCGCGAATAAACGTTTTCAGCTTGGCGTTATGCGGCGCAATGTTTACCACGACGTAGAATTTTTTACCGAGCTCATGGGCTTCGTTAATGCCCTGCTGCAAATTCTCGTGGTTGAATTCGTTATTGCGCACGCGCAGAGAGTAACGCGGCTGGCCCGCGTAAACAGCATCGGCACCATAGGCGAAAGCGTAACGCATATTTTGCAGCGTTCCCGCCGGGGAAAGGAGTTCCGGTTTAAACATGATTTTCTCGTTCTGATGACAGGTCAGACTCGCTCACTGGGTGGAGCGGGCGGGGAGGTTCCCCTACATTAAGGGCGGGAATTGTAGCGCTATGGGGAAGTGGAGTAAACCCTGGTGGTTTTTACCCTCTCCCTAACCCTCTCCCTGGAAGAGAGAGGGAACCGATCGAGCATAAAGTGAGTCGATTTTCACCCTCGCCCCTTTGGGGAGAGAGTCGGGGCGAGAGGAAATTAAGCCAGACGGCAGGAATCCGCCTCCCAGCGATATCCCACGCCGTAAACCGCGCGAATAAACGACTGCTCGGCATCTTGCGCCTCGAGCTTGCGGCGCAGGTTTTTGATGTGGCTGTCGATGGTGCGGTCTGTCACGACACGGTAATCGTCATACAGATGATTGAGCAGCTGTTCACGCGAAAACACTTTGCCCGGCTCCTGGGAGAGCGTTTTCAGCAGGCGAAATTCTGCGGGGGTTAAGTCCAGCAGTTTGTTGCGCCAGGAGGCCTGGAAGCGGCTTTCATCGACAATCAGCGGACTTTCGGCATCCAGTGCCTGAAGATCCCGATGCGGGCGGCAGCGACGCAGAATTGTTTTCACGCGCGCCACCACTTCACGCGGGCTGTAGGGCTTGCAGATGTAATCGTCTGCGCCAATCTCCAGCCCGAGCAGGCGGTCAATCTCTTCGATTTTGGCGGTGACCATGACGATCGGCACTTCCGAGAAGCGGCGGATTTCACGGCACAGCGTCAGACCGTCGGTGCCTGGCAGCATCAAATCGAGCAGGATCAGGTCCGGAGGCGTCTGATGAACATAGCTCAGTACCTTGTCGCCGTGGTTAATCAGCGTCGGCGCGTAGTTGGCGGCCAGCAGGTAATCTATCAACAGCTGACCCAGTTTTGGCTCGTCCTCAACAATCAGGATGCGCGGGGTTTTATCATTAATGGGTAATTCGGTCATACGGCTCCTGGTAAGTCGCGGTCCAGAGGTAAATCTACTTTAATGCTAACCCCGCCAAAAGGCGAATGCAGGGCGCGCAGCTGTCCGCCGTGGGCGGCAACGATGTTTACGCAGATGGCGAGGCCCAGTCCCGATCCGCCGCTGGCGCGGTTACGCGAGCCTTCGGTGCGATAGAAGCGCTCGCAGAGCATTTGCAGCTGTTCATCGGTCACGCCCGGCGCGCTGTCGGCGAAGGTGAGCGTAAGGTTATGACCGGTTTTCTCGGCAGAAATTTGCAGCTGTCCACCGGAGTCGGTGTAACGCAGGCTGTTTTCCAGCAGGTTGTTAAACAGCTGCATCAGCCGGTCCCGGTCGCCAAAGACCATCGCGCGCTCTGGCAGCTTTAGGCTGATATTCAGGCCGCGGCTGGCGAAACGCTCGCGGAACGCACCTGCCGCCATTTCCAGCAGGGAAATAATGTCGAGTGAAGCCTTCTGGTAGGCCAGCGCGCCTTCGTCAGACATGGAAAGCTGATGCAGATCGTCCACCAGTTTGGTCAGTGTGCCCACCTCAGCCTGCAACGATGCAACGGATTCCGGCGTGAATTTCCGCACGCCGTCCTGAATGGCTTCCAGCTCGCCGCGCAGCACCGCCAGCGGGGTGCGCAGCTCATGAGAAATGTCGGCCATAAAGTCACGGCGCATCTGCTGGTTACGCTCGAGCGTGCTCGCCAACTGGTTAAAGTCCTGCGCCAGACGGCCCAACTCATCGGCCCCCGTAGCCGTCACCCGAGTGGAAAAATCCCCGGCGGCAAGTCGGTGAGTGCCTTCCACCAAGCGTTTGACTGGCGCCAGAAGGCCGCGGGCGAGCGGGAAGGTGGCGAGTGCGGTCAGTAACGTTGCCAGGGCAACAATCAGCCAGCTGGTGCGCCGCTGCTGGCGGTCGAAATTGATGTCGGTGTTGCGGGTCAGCCTTTCCACAGGGGAGGCGATAACCGCACCCACTTCAATGCCGTTTACAAGGATGCCCCGACGCGTGCCGTCCTTCGGCACCGGCGAGCGTGGGCCTACCAGCACTTTGGCATTCTGATCGACAACCCAGAACTGCGTGCGCCAGCCGTGGGGGGGCATTTCAGGCGGACCGCGACGATCGTCCGGGCCAGGTCCCGGGCCGCGTCTATCATCGGGGCCGTCATGCTCAAACGAGCGCAGGATCTGAAACACAAAGCGGTCGTTGCCGCGCAGGAAGCGCCAGTTGTTATTGTGTGTGGCGTACTGTTCCGCCAGCGCATCGCTTAACAGCTGCAAACGCTGCTCGTTGCCGCGCTTGATGTAGTCGATAAAACCGTGCTCAAAGCTCAGGCGCACCGCCCAGTGCATGCTGATCAGCAGCACGATACAGGTGGTGAGAATGGCGAGAAATAACTTCGCGGTAATGCCGGGGCGCCAGATTTTCACGGCTCGCTCCTTTTGCGTCGGGCAATAATGACGTTTTTGCTGATGTCGTCAGGCACGCGGGCGAAAATTAACGCCGGAAGCGCGATAATCGCCGCCATGCTGAGGTAGGTGTATAAAAAGACCTGATGGGAAACCGCGCTGTCGACGCTGATATGGTGCTGGCCGTACATGCCAAGTAGCAGGCCTGCCACCGTCACGCCGATACTCATCGACAGCTGCATCACCATCGACAGCATGCTGTTGCCGCTGCTGGCGAGGTCGTCCGGAAGATCCTTCAGCGTCAGGGTATTCATTGAGGAGAAGCGGCTGGAGTTGATCATTCCTTGCAGGAACAGCACCAGCGGCAGCAGCCAGTACCAGCCCATCAGCGCCACTGCCATAAACAATAGGCTGACGGCTGCAAGCCCGAGCGTGGCGCAAATCAGCACCCGGCGATAGCCAAAGTGATTCACCACCTGCACTACGATACGCTTCATCCCCATGCTGCCGAGCACCATCGGGACCATCATCAGCCCGGCGTGGAAGGGCGAAAAGCCGAGGCCAATTTGCAGGAAAACCGGCGTCATAAACGGCAACATGCCGCTGCCGATGCGCCCGGCGAAGCTGCCCGCCAGGCCCAGCGAGAAGGTGTGGGTTTTGAACAGATTCAGGCTGAACAGCGCATTCTCATTGCTGCGGGCGTGCCACAGATACCACAGCAGCGCCAGCACGCCCGTTGTGACCAGCCCGGCAAGCATCAGCGGCGAGATCCCAAGCCCTTTCTGGCCATCAAGCGCCAGGGTTAGCGTCGCCATACCCAGCGCCAGTAGCACGAAACCGGAGATATCAAAGCGTCGGGTTTGCAGGGTGTAGTTCGGCATCAGCCACAGGGTGGCGATGGCCCCGACGATACCGACCGGAATGTTAATCAGGAAGATCCAGTGCCAGGAAGCGTACTCCACCAAAATACCGCCGAGTGCAGGGCCAACCAGCGGCCCCACCTGGCCCGGGATCGTGACGAACGTCATCGCTGCCATATATTGCTCGCGCGGCACGATTTTCATCACTGTTAATCTGCCCACGGGCACCATCATTGCGCCGCCCACGCCCTGAACCACGCGGGCCATAATCAGTTCGTTAAGCGTGTTTGCCCCGGCGCAGAACACCGAACCGACGGTGAACAGCACGATGGCGGTGAAAAAGATGTTGCGCACGCCGACCCTGTCCGCCAGCCAGCCGCTGGCGGGCAGCATTACGGCCACCGTCAGCACGTAGGCGACCACCACCATATGCATGTGCAGCGGGCTCTCCCCGAGGCTTTTCGCCATTGAGGGCAGGGCAGTGTTGACGATGGTGGTGTCGAGCGCCTGCATAAAGAAGCCAAACGCCACAATCCACAGTTGCCAGCGCACGCTGGCGGGCAGATCTTCCATAGTTACTCAGCTACCGGTTGATGAGATTTACGCGTAAAGCGCAGCCGCAGACGGTCGAAGAACAGATAAACCACCGGCGTGGTGTACAGCGTCAGCAGCTGGCTCATCACCAGACCGCCGACGATGGTAATTCCCAGCGGCTGGCGCAACTCGGAGCCGTCTCCGCCGGAAAGCACCAGCGGCAAAGCACCAAACAGTGCGGCCAGAGTGGTCATCATGATCGGCCTGAAGCGCAGCAGGCAGGCCTGGAAAATCGCCTCTTCCGGCGCCAGGTTACCGTTGCGCTGCGCATCGAGTGCAAAGTCGACCATCATGATGGCGTTCTTCTTCACGATGCCAATCAGCAGCATGATACCAATCAGTGCGATCAGGCTGAACGGCGCGCCGAACAGCTCCAGTGCCAGCAGCGCGCCGACGCCCGCAGAGGGCAGGGTAGAGAGGATCGTCAGCGGATGAACGTAGCTCTCATACAGCATCCCCAGCACGATATAGACCGTCAGGATCGCCGCAATAATCAGGATAACCTGAGAGTTCATGGTCTGCTGGAACACCTGCGCTGTACCGGCGAAGCTGCCGCGAACGGTCTGCGGCACGCCAAGCTGCGTCATCGTTCTTTCGATGGCATCGCTCGCCTCCGACAGGGATTTGCCCGTCGGTAGGTTGAAGGAGATGGTCGAGGCCGCCGACAAGCCCTGATGGTTAACGGAGAGCGGCGCGTTAGCCGGCTGCCATTTCGCAAAGTAAGAGAGCGGAATGGTTTTTCCTTCGCTGTTAATCACAAACATCTGATTAAGGGCGCTGATGTCCTGGGTATAAACCGGGTCGACTTCCATCACCACCTTGTACTGATTCAGCGGCTGGTAAATGGTGGAGATTTGTCGCTGACCGAAGGCGTTGTTCAGCAGGCTGTTGGCATCTTCGACGCTGATACCGAGACGGGACATGGTCTCCCGGTCATATACCAGATCCATTTCCGCACCGTTGTTCTGCTGATCGGAGTTCACATCGGCAAGCTCTGGCAGCTTCGAGAGCGCGGTCGTGATTTTGGGTGCCCATTCACGCAAATCGGCCAGGTTGTCCGACAGCAGCGTGTACTGATAGCCCGCATTGGCCTGCCGTCCGCCAACGCGGATATCCTGCACAGCCATTAAAAACAGGTTCGCTCCGGGCTCTTTGGCGAGTTTTTTACGTAGCCTGTCGATGACCTGCTGCGCCGTTTCATTGCGCTCGTCGCGCGGCTTCAGGGTGATAAACATCATCCCGCTGTTGACGCGTGAACCGCCGGTAAAGCCTGTGACGTTATCCACCGCCTTGTCTTCACGAATGATTTTCATGAAGTCCTGAAGCTTGCCGCGCATTGCCTGGAAAGAGATGCTCTGATCCGCCTGAATATTGCCCATCACCACCCCGGTGTCCTGCTCCGGGAAGAAGGTTTTCGGAATGGAAATATAGAGCCAGACGTTCAGGGCGATGGTGCCGAGCAATACCACGCCTACCAGGCGTGAATGGTTCAGCACCCATTTGAGGGATTTGCCGTAGCCGCGCTGCATTGCAACCAGGACGCGCCCGAAGCCACGGTCCCGCGTTGGCTGATGCTTGCGGGAGGATTTGAGCATCCAGCCGCACATCATCGGCGTGAGCGTGAGCGACACGGCGAGCGAAATGCCGATGGCGACGGAAAGCGTCACCGCAAATTCACGCAGCAGCCTTCCCGGCAGGCCGCCCATCAGCAGCAGTGGCAGGAACACGGCGACCAGCGAAACGCTCATCGACAGCACGGTAAAGCCCACTTCGCGGCTCCCCTGCAGCGCGGCCTGCATCGGTTTCATTCCGGCTTCCACGTGGCGGGAGATGTTTTCCAGCACCACGATGGCATCATCCACCACAAAACCCGTGGCAATGGTTAACGCCATGAGCGACAGGTTATTCAGGCTGAATCCGCAGAGATACATCGCAGCAAAGGTGCCAACCAGCGATACCGGCACGGCCACGGCGGGGATCAACGTTGCGCGACCCGATCGCAGGAACAGGAACACCACCAGAATCACCAGCGCGACTGAAATCACCAGCGTCTGTTCCACTTCTTCAAGCGAGGCGCGGATGGTTGGCGAACGGTCCTGAGCAATTTGCAGGTCGATGGCCGCCGGAATGGTCTCTTTCAGCTCCGGCAGTCGGGCGCGAATGGCGTCCACCGTCTGAATGATGTTGGCTTCCGGTAGCTTGCGGATCATCAGCAAAATGGCCGGTTTGGCGTTGGTCATCCCGGCGTTGCGCACGTCCTGTACGGAATCGGTGACGTTGGCGACGTCGCTCAGGCGCACCGAAGCACCGTTGTTGTAATGGATAATCAACGGCTTGTATTCGGCGGCGGTTTTCAGCTCATCGTTGGTAGCGAGCTGCCAGCGCTGGCTGCTGTCCTCAATCGAGCCCTGCGGGTTGCGGACGTTGGCGTTGCTGATAGCGGTGCGCACCGCGTCCAGCGATACCCCCTGGTTAAACAGCGCCTGGGGATTCAGGTCTACGCGCACTGCGGGCAGGGAACTGCCGCCTACGTCCACATCGCCTACGCCGTCAATCTGCGAAATTGTCTGCGCCAGCTGCGTTGAGGCGTAATCGTACAGCTGGCCCTGGGAGTAGGTGTCCGAGGTCAGCGTCAGGATCATGATTGGCGCATCCGACGGGTTCGCCTTGCGGTAGGTCGGACGGCTGGGCATGCCTGTCGGCAGTAAACTTTGCGCTGCGTTGATGGCCGCCTGTACGTCGCGGGCGGCGCCGTTGATGTCGCGGTCAAAATCAAACTGCAAAATGATGCGCGTGCTGCCGAGCGAACTCATCGAGGTCATTTCATTGACCCCGGCGATGCGGCCGAGCGAGCGCTCAAGCGGCGTGGCAACCGACGAAGCCATGGTTTCCGGCGAAGCACCCGGCAGCGAGGCGCTGATCATAATCACCGGGTAATCCACCTGCGGTAGCGGGGCCACCGGCAGCAGCCGGAAGCCGAGCACGCCGCACAGCGTGATGGCGATCGAAATCAAAATCGTCGCCACAGGGCGGTAAATGAAGAGGGCGTAAAACCTCACTTACGCCTCCTCTTCACGCTGCGGCAGGCGGCTTTTCAGGTAGAGCGAAAGGCGGTCGAACAGCAGGTAGATAACCGGGGTGGTGAACAGCGTCAGCACCTGGCTCACCAACAGACCGCCGACCATGCCAATCCCCAGCGGACGACGCAGCTCCGCGCCGACGCCGGTACTCAGCATCAGGGGCAGTGCGCCGAGCAGGGCGGCAAGCGTGGTCATCAGAATCGGACGGAAGCGCAGCAGGCAGGCCTGATAAATCGCCTCTCGCGGTGGCATGCCCTGTTCACGTTCAGCGGCCAGCGCAAAGTCGATCATCATGATGGCGTTTTTCTTCACGATGCCGATCAGCAGAATGATGCCGATGATGGCGATCACGTCGAGTTCACTGCCCGAAACCCACAGCGCCAGCAACGCGCCCAGGCCTGCGGTCGGCAGGGTGGAGAGAATCGTGATCGGGTGGATAAAGCTCTCATACAGAATGCCAAGCACGATATACATCGCCACCACGGCAGCCAGTACCAGCCAGACGGTGCTGCCCAGTGCGGCCTGGAAGGCCAGTGAGCTGCCCTGAAACTCGGTGCGGATATCCGTCGGGAAATTCAGCGCTTTTTCCGCATCGGTGATGGCCTGAACCGCATCGCCCAGCGATGAATCCTGCGCGACGTTAAAGGAGATGGTCGTCACCGGGAACTGATCGAGATGGTTGATCGACAGCGGCGCAAAGCGCTCTTCCACTTTGGCGATAGCGTTTAGCGGCACAACGCCGCCGCCGCTGCTGGTGATGCGGATGTTGTCCAGTGCCGCAAGCCCCGGCGTTTCGCGGGTGTCATGCTCCAGCACCACACGATACTGGTTTGATTGCGTGTAAATGGTGGAAATCAGGCGCTGGCCGAAGGCGTTATAGAGCGCATTATCGACGTCCGCCATGCTGATGCCAAGGCGGCTGGCGCTGTCGCGATCGACATTCACGTAGGCTGAAAGCCCCTTGTCCTGCCAGTCGCTGCTGACGTCCTCAAGCTGCGGTAGCTTTTGCAATTCCGTCATCAGCTGCGGCACCCAAGCGCTAAGCGCATCCAGCGAGTTGGCCTGCAGGCTGAACTGGTACTGGGTGCGGCTGACGGTGGTGTCGATGGTCAGATCCTGGGTCGGCTGCAGGTAAAGGGCAACGCCCGGAACCCGGTCCACGGCGTGCTGCAGACGACGGATCACTTTTTGCACTCGGTCGTCACGATCGGCGAGTGGCTTAAGGTTGATTTGCAGGCGGGCGCTGTTGAGCGCCGGGTTGGTACCGTCGACGCCGACGTAGGACGTCAGGCTTTCCACTGCCGGATCTTTCAGGATGATGTCCGATACCTGTTCCTGGCGCTGGGCCATGCTGGCAAACGATGCCGACTGCGGTGCCTGTAAGGTGCCCTGAATGATGCCGTTATCCTGAATCGGGAAGAAGCCTTTCGGAATAAAGATCCATAGCATGATCGACAGCGCCAGAGTGCTCAGGGCCACGCCGAGCGTCAGCCACGGGTGATTCAGCACTTTGGTGAGCATACGTCCGTAGGCCGCAATCACGCGTTCGAAAAAGCGCTCGCTGGCGCGGGAAAAACGGTTCTGTTTGCGTAGCGATTCGTGGCTCAGCATGCGCGCGCACATCATTGGCGTCAGCGTTAGCGACACCACGGCGGAGATCAAAATGGCCACCGCGAGGGTGATGGCAAATTCGCGGAATAAGCGTCCGACGATATCGCCCATAAACAGCAGTGGGATAAGCACCGCGATAAGCGAGAAGGTCAGAGAGATAATGGTAAAGCCGATTTCGCCTGCGCCCTTAAGCGCCGCCGCCATCGGCTTTTCACCTTTTTCGATGTAGCGCGAAATGTTCTCGATGACCACGATGGCGTCATCGACCACGAAACCGGTGGCGATGGTCAGCGCCATTAACGTCAGGTTGTTGATAGAGAAATCAAGAAACACCATGACCGCAAAGGTGCCGACGAGCGACAGCGGCACGGCAACGCCGGGGATAATGGTGGCCGGAACGTTGCGCAGGAAGACGTAGATAATCATGACGACAAGCGCAATTGCCAGCATCAGTTCGAACTGGGTATCGCTGACCGAGGCGCGGATATTGTTGGTGCGATCGGAGAGGACTTTCACCTGTACGGATTTTGGCAGGCTGCTGGTCAGCTGCGGCAGCATCTGGCGAATGCTGTCGGCAGTGGCGATGATGTTGGCGCCCGGCTGGCGCTGGACGTTCATGACTATCGCCTGCTGTTTATTGGCCCATGCGCCAAGCCAGCTGTTCTCAGCACCTTGTTCAATGGTGGCCACATCACCGAGGCGCACGGGCGAACCGTTCTGATAAGCGATAATCAGCTTGCGGTATTCGGCGGCGGACTGCATCTGATCGTTGGCGGAGAGCGTGACCGCGCGGGTTGGGCCGTCGAGGCTGCCTTTTGCCGAGTTAACGTTAGCATTGGTGATAGCAGTGCGCACGGTTTCGCTGGTCAGCCCCAGGGCGGCGATTGCCTGAGCATTCAATTTTACACGCACCGCAGGACGCTGACCGCCTGCAAGCGTCACCAGGCCGACGCCGGAAACCTGAGAAATTTTCTGCGCCACGCGCGTTTCCACCATGTCTTCCACCTGTGTCATTGGCAGGGCGGAAGAGGTGACGGCGAGCGTCATGATTGGCGGATCGGCAGGGTTGACCTTGCTGTACACCGGCGGGTTTGGCAGATCGTTCGGCAGCAGGTTGGTTGCGGCGTTGATGGCGGCCTGCACTTCCTGTTCGGCAACGTCCAGCGACAGCTCAAGCTGGAACTGCAGCGTGACGACGGATGCGCCGCCTGCGCTCTGGGACGACATCTGCTTCAGGCCGGACATCTGCCCGAACTGACGCTCGAGCGGGGCGGTAATGGAGGAGGTCACGACATCCGGGCTTGCTCCCGGGTAGAGCGTAATCACCTGAATTGTTGGGTAATCGACCTCAGGCAGCGCGGAAACCGGCAATAAGCGATAGCCGATGATCCCCGCGAGCATAATGGCCACCATCATCAGCGTGGTGGCGACCGGGCGCAGAATAAACAGGCGGGAAGGGCCGCCCGTATTGCCGGGAGGTAAAACTTGCATCAGGAGCGGGCTCCTTTTTTGCCGCTTTGTTCAGCCGTCGGCGTTTCTCCGGCGGTGGCGGAATGGGCTTCAACAACTTCCACTTTGGCCCCTTCGGTCAGACGGTCGATACCGTCGGTCACGACCTTATCGCCTGCCGACAAACCATCGCTGATGACCACTTTCTGACTGTCCTGAATGCCCGGCACCACGATGTGTTTGCTGACTTTATTTTCAGCGTTCAGTACCCAGACGAAGTTGCCTTCGTTACCCATTTGCAGCGCGGCGGTTGGGATCACCACCGCATTTTGTTCGGTATCCACCAGCAGGCGGGCATTGACGAACTGGTTCGGGAATAGCGCATCGTCCATGTTGTTGAAGCGTGCCTTCAGCTTGATGGTGCCGGTAGTGGCGTCGATCTGGTTATCGAGGCTTAACAATGCCCCGTTGCTGAGCTTCTGTTTGTTGGTACGGTCCCAGGCTTCCACCGTCAGGCTCTGGCCTGCTTTCTGGGCTTTAACCACTGTTGCGATGTCGTTTTCGGGCAGGGTGAAAACCAGATCAATGGGATGGGTTTGGGTAAGCACCACAATGCCGGTGGTGTCGCTGGTGGAGATCTGGTTGCCGATATCTACCTGTTTCAGGCCCACACGCCCGTCGATAGGGGCGGTGATGCGCGTCCAGTCGAGCTGCAGCTGTGCACTGGCAACGGCGGCTTCATCGGCTTTCACCGTGCCGAGGCTTTCGGTGACTAACGACTGTTGGGTGTCGAGTTCCTGACGGGAAACGAGGTTGGTTTTCACCAGTTGCTGATAACGCGCGAGATCCCGTCGGGCGTTGGAGAGCGTGGCGTTATCTTTTGCCAGCTGGCCCTGGGCCTGGGCCAGCGCCACTTTGAACTGACTCGGATCGATTTCCGCCAGCAAATCGCCGGCTTTCACCTGCTGACCTTCCTGGAAGTGTAGCGCCAGCAGCTGGCCGTTGACGCGGCTGTGTACCGTGACGGTGTTCGCCGCTGTGATAGTCCCCAGACCGGTTAAATAACGTGGTACGGCTTCGTTGGTTGCTGTAGCCGCCTGAACGGGCGCTAACGCCCCGCTGAAGCGCCCGCCGTGACGACCGCCACTGGCATGCTGCCCTTGAGTTGCGCCAGAGGTGCCTGTGTCAGACGTACTGCTGCTGTGCCAGTAATACACGGCGACGCCAGCGATTACCGCTACGCCCAGTGCGCTCAACCAACGCGATTTTTTGCTGCCTTTCATCGTTATACGTATCTCGTCCTGAAACCTTTCACGGAATGATACTAGTTTAGTAACGGAACACCCCGGAATAATGGAGGAAATATGAAAGACTGTCTGGAAACGTCTGAATGGCTGCTGTTCTGCTTATCGTCGCAGAAGAGAACATCAAAAAATTATCTATAACCAAATCATTCGAGTTGCAGGAAGGCGGCAAGGGAGCTCATCCCCAGGAGCTTACTTCAGTAAGTGACTGGGGTGAGGGAGTGCAGCCAACGCATCTGCAGCTTGAAGGATGCAGGTTAGAGGGCTGAAACGGGAAAGGCCCTTCCGTGAAGGGCCTTGAAAAGGAAAAGGGTTATGATGAGGTTAGTCATCATACTGGTCATTCTCTTAGTCATTAGCTTACCGGCTTACTAAGAGACCAGAGGGGGGAGAAATCCCTCCTCGCCCTTTGTCCTTACGGTAGGTTGAAAAAGCAGCAAAGTCAATCCGCCCAATACGAGGCCGATCGCAAACTCAGGAGAATACCACCTGTGCCCAGCGGGCTAACCCAGCGGTTACCGAGCCAAAATCATCGCCACCAGCAATCTCAATCCCCGGCAGCTGCTGCGCCAGCGCTTTTTTAATCAACGGCGAACGGGCGCTGCCGCCGGTCAAATAAATCACGTCTGGCTTTTCACGACCGTTATCCAGCGCCAGCTGAACCTGCTCAAGAATGCGCGTCAAAGGTTGGTTCAGTGCGTTTTCCAGCCCCAGCTGATTGATATCAGCAGCGAGTTCAGGACTCAGGAACGGCAGCGTGGTGGTGATATCCGTTTTGTCGGAAAGCGCAATTTTGCTCTCTTCGGCGCTGCGCACCAGGCGATAGCTCAGACGCTGCTGCCAGGTTTTCAGCAGCAGACTCACTTTATCCGCCTCACGAGCATCACGAACCAGATCCCGCAGCATACGACCATTCGCCGTGCTGTAAAAATCAGTCTGCGCCGGAACGTCGTTAATGGCGACAGCATTCCACCACGGTAGCACCGGCAGGGCGATACCTTTCTCCGTTTCTCCCCCCATCCCGAGCAGCGGCATCAGGCACTTGAACGCCAGCGCAATGTCCAGGTCGTTCCCGCCCACGCGACAGCCGCTGTGGCCCAGAAGGCTGCTCTGACGCTCGCGTTTGGCGCGCCATTCAGGGCCCATCAACAGCAAAGAACAGTCGGTTGTCCCCCCACCGATATCCACGACCAGTACACGCTTTTCAGACGTTAGCGTCGCTTCGAAATCCAGCCCTGCAGCCACTGGCTCATACTGGAATACCACGTCGGCGAATCCTGCACGCTGTGCGGCGCGCTCAAGAATGCCCTGGGCCTGGTCGTTGGCGTCATCGCCGCCCAGCCCCTGGAAGTTGATCGGGCGACCGATGACCGCCTGAGTAATGCTTTCGCTGAGCTGAGTTTCTGCCTGCTGCTTGATGTGCAGCATCATGGCGCACACCAGATCTTCAAACAGTGCGACCTGCTGAGGCTTCAGCCCGCTGGCGCCGAGGAACGATTTGGGCGACTTAACAAAGTACACCTCTTCCGGGTCGTCGATATACTGCTTCAGCGAGGCAAGACCGAACTGGATGCTGCCGGGCAGAACGTCAATATCCTCTTCGCGATTGAAGCGAATCGCCCGACGCAGCAGGGCTTCCGTCTCATCGCCGGTTGCCGGGACATCGTGCTGACGATAGAGCCACTCGCTCACCGCCTCGCGCGTCGGGGCGCAAAGCATTGAGGGCAGCAGCGTGCTGCCGTTTTCGAGGGTCAAAAGCTGCGGTGTATCACCGCGCATGACGGCAACCGAGCAGTTTGCCGTTCCGTAGTCAAAACCAATAAACACCTTGCGGATTCCCCATGCCAGTGAAGAAAAGGCGACGACTTTAGCGGAATGCGGGGCAGGCGACAAGCCAAAATATGAAAGCAAGGCGAGAAGCGCACAAAGCCGTTATGCTGTAGTAACTTACCGAGGAGAGAAGATGCTGAGTTTAGCGTGGCAGGCCCCCTACGACTGGGAATGGATGTTTGGCTTTCTGGCGGCGCGTACCGTGGAAGGCGTTGAGCGTTTTGAGGGAAATACCTATATCCGCAGCTTCGCGATCGACGGACATCAGGGGCTGATACACGCCACTCCCGATCCAATGACACAGACGCTGCAGATTACCCTCTCGGAAGGGCTTTTGCCCGTAAAGGCACAATGTCTGCAGCGGCTGGAGCAGCTGTTTGATTTACGCTGCGAGCCGCACAAGGTTTCAGCGGCGCTGGGTGAGCTGGCGGCGGCACGTCCGGGTCTTCGGCTGCCGGGGTGCGTTGATCCCTTTGAGCAGGGCGTGCGGGCGATTCTCGGGCAACTGGTGAGCGTAGCGATGGCCGCGAAGCTCACCAGCCGGGTAGCAATGGCTTACGGTACGCCGCTTGATGACGAATCGGGGCTTACCTGCTTCCCTACGCCGCAGCAGTTAGTGCTTGCCGATCCGCTGGCGCTGAAAGCGCTGGGAATGCCGGTCAAGCGCGCCGAAGCACTGATTCATCTGGCTCAGGCGGCGCTCAGTGGCGAACTGCCGTTGTCACCTCCGGAAAACGTTGAGGCGGCAATGAAGGCGCTACAAACTTTCCCCGGCATTGGCCGCTGGACCGCCAACTATTTCGCCCTGCGAGGCTGGCAGGCGAAAGACGTCTTTTTACCAGACGACTATCTGATCAAGCAGCGCTTCCCCGGCATGACGCCCGCACAAATTCGTCGCTATGCGGAGCGCTGGCAGCCCTGGCGCTCCTACGCGCTCCTGCACATCTGGTACAGCGATGGGTTCCGGCCCGCCTAATGCGTATGCTGTTCGCGCGGGTTGCCCTGCGGCTGGTGGCCAGAAATCACTACCCCGCGTGTTTCACGCCCGAAGGCGACAAACACGCAAATCAGGATCGCGACCGTGCCTGCTACTATGGCCATCGCCATGCCGTAGTTGCCGCCGTTGGCTTCGGCAATACGGGCCTGAAGCGTGGCGTTGACCGAGGCCAGTAAATTACCCAGCTGATACACAAAACCTGGCAGAACGGCGCGGGCATTGGCAGGCACCAGCTCATTGAGGTAAGTCGGCACCACGCCCCAGGCTCCCTGCACCATAAACTGCATCAGGAAGGCGCCAAGCCCAATGTTGAATGACCCGGTGGAGAATGCCCAGAGAGGCAGGACAGGCAGTGCCAGAAAGGCGGCAACGATCATCGCCTTTTTACGGCCAATCTTTTCAGATACCGTGCCAAAGAAAATGCCGCCGAGCATCGCCGCAATGTTGTAGCTGATGGCGATCAGGCTAACGGTGTGCGGGTCAAAACCGTGCTGCACTTTCAGGAAGGTCGGATACAGATCCTGTGTGCCGTGGCTAAAGAAGTTAAAGCAGGCCATCAGCAGCACCAGATAAATACACAGCTTCCAGTGGCTGCGCAGAATCGGCAGCAGAGCGGTGCTCTCTTTACGCTCGCGCGCCGCCAGCCACACCGGCGACTCCGGCACTTTGAACCAGATGTACGGCAGCAGGAAAATCGGCAGTGCGCCAATCAGGAACATCCCTCGCCAGCCCACGCTGCTGTAAAAGAGGCCAAAAATGATGGAAGCCAGAAGATAGCCGCAGGGATAGCCCGCCTGAAAGATGCCGGACATCAGCCCGCGTGAGCGGTCAGGGATGGTTTCCATCGCCAGCGATGAGGCTACGCCCCAGATCCCACCCATCGCAATACCATACAGCACGCGGAACAGCAGAAAGGCGGTAAAGGTCGGCGACCATGCCGACAGCAGTTCAAAGATGCTGAAAAACAGAATGTTGAGCATCAGGATTGGGCGGCGGCCAAATTTCTCTGCCATTCGCCCGAACACCAGGGCGCCTATCGGCCGCACGGCCAGGGTCAGCATGATAGCCAGAGAGACTTCGGAAACTGAAGCGTGGAACCAGCTGGCGAGATCGCTTAAAACAAAAACGAGGATGAAAAAGTCGAAGGCGTCGAGCATCCAGCTGGAAAAACTGGCAACGGCGACGTGCTTCTGAGTCGGGCTCCAGTTGAAAAGCGTAGTCATAGTCGGTGTCCTGATAAAGCTGTGCGAAGACAGCGTGGGGCAGGCAGGCGAGGCGCGGTTCACTGCGACGGGTCTGTCACCGGAAGGGTATTTTGTTGTTCTTTTGTATATTACATGTAAAGAAAAAATAGTTAGCAGGTTAATGGTTATATTTTGTAAGCGTTAGCGTCGTAATGAAACGAAGCGCCCGCGATGGATGACGCGGGCGGAAAGGTGGGGTCTTAGTTGATGGCAAAGTAACTGCTGTTGAGCATCAGCTCCAGCGGTTGGCTGGCGGCGATGGTGTCCCCGTAAATAAGATCCACGCCAATACCTGAGAGGGTGTCCATCATCAGCGCCTGGTTGGTCGGCCCGGCAATCGTTTTCATGCCCAGCCGCTGGGCATGACCCTGCACGATAGTCACCATCATTTCATCCATCAGGCTGGCGTGAACGTTGCCGATAATTTCCGGATCCAGCATCACGTAGTCGGCACTGCCGGCGCTGAGATGTTCAAAAAGTCCAGAATCCTGGCCAACCTGGCTGATGATGATTTTGCATCCCGCTTTGCGGAGCTGATTCAACCCGTCCTGCACGCCCGTTTGTAACAGGCAATCGGCGCTAAACACCAGATGCAGCAGGCGGGCGGGCATGCCGCTGTTGCTCAGGCCATCGAGGATTTCATTAAGTAGCACCGGGCCGGTAAGGCCTGCCGCTGACAGGGGAAGGGTGATGCTTATCCCGCGCGCGGCAACAATATGCGCCCAGTTACGGAAGAACTCCTGGTAGATGCGGCGATCGAGGGCGTGGATCAACTCCTGATCCGCCAGCCCTTTGCGGAAGGCCTGCTCTTCAACCATTTCGCCTTCACTGGTCCAAAGACGCAGGGAGAGCAGCCAGAAGCTGCTGCTTTCCGGCACGCGCGGTGAAGCCACGCTGCGGGCCATCAGCACCAGATGGTTGTCACGCACCATATGCCACTGTTCGTCGAGCGACATCATGCTGCGCTGCTGGTGAAGCCTCTCCTGCTGTGGCTCATACACGCTGACAATACCGCGGCCGTTATTTTTTGAGGTATAGCAGGCAATATCCGCCTGGGACATGACTTCTGTGGCCAGGTGGTTACTCTCATCAATCAGGGTGATCCCGGCGCTGGCGCCGATGCGATGTAAACGCCCCTCCCACATAAAGTGGTAATCGTTGATCGCCTGAATGAGGCGCCCGGAAATGTAGCGTGCACTCTCGATATTGCAGTCCGGCAGCAGCAGACCAAATTCATCACCGCCCAGGCGGGCCAGAACATCGCTGGTGCGCAACATGCCGAGCATCATCGAAGACAGCTCACGCAGCAGGGCATCCCCGGCAGCGTGACCGGCCGTGTCATTCACTGCTTTGAAGCGGTCAAGATCGATATACACCAGCGCATGACGCTGATGGGTTTCCTGCACGGTCTGCAACAGGCGTTTCAAGTGATGTTCAAAGCTTACACGGTTTGCCAGATGGGTGAGGGCATCGTGAGATGCGCTGTAGCTCAGCTGGCGCAGCATTTTACGTGACTCCGTGACATCCTGAATAACCAGCACGGATCCGATATTTTGCCCGTCCAGCGTACTGAGTGGGGTAATGCTGTAGTGGATATCGTAGCTGCCACCGTTGCGGCAGTGCAGGACGACATCCTGATCGATGTCGGTGCGCGACGTATCGCCACTGTGAATATTTTCCATCAGCGGGCCGTTGTCGCCAAAAGTGATGCGCAGGACGTGAAGCAGCGGCTGCTTTATCGCTTCTTCCTGGCTCCAGCCGCTCATCTTTTCGGCAACCGGGTTCATAAAGATGACATTCATGTCGACGTCGGTACACAGCACGGCTTCACCGATAGAGTCGAGGGTGATGTGCAGACGCTCTTTTTCCTGGAACAGGGCTTCGTTGAGCTGTTTCACCTCGGTCATGTCGATATTGATACCGAGTAACCGTTCCACTTCACCCTGTTTGTTCAGCACCCGGTTAGCCAGCGAGCGGATATGGCGAATGCCTTCCTTCACCTGAATGCGGAATTCCAGCTTGAACGGCGAGCGGGCGAGGAGGGCATGACGGATCACGCGTTCAGCCTCTTCCCGATCCTCTTCTATCACACAGTGATGCCAAAGTTGCCAGGTTGGCTTGAGGTGAGAGGGGATCTCATAGAGCTCGAACATGCGCTTATCCCATGAGATGAGGTCGGGCTCCAGCTCCCACTCCCAGATACCAATTCCACCCGCTTCGTTAGCGAGAGTAATTCGCTCCATCAGGCGCTTATTCACCCATTCGGTGTGCTTCAGGTCGTTGATATCTTCAATCTGGGCGATGAAATAGAGCGGCGTGCCATCGGCGTGTCTCACCAGCGAAACCGCCAGCAGCGCCCATACGACGTCACCTTTACGCGTGTAGTAGCGCTTTTCCATGGTGTAGGTGTTGATCTCACCGCTCACCAGCTGCTCAAGCTGTGCCAGGTCGTTGCCGAGATCTTCCGGCAAAGTCAGCTGCTGGAAGGTCATGGTGCGCAGCTCATTCTGGGAGTAGCCAAGGAACTTACAGAGCGCCTTGTTGGCCTGTAACCACTGGCCTTCCGTGCCCACCAGTGCCATGCCGATGGCGGAATATTCCATCGCGTTTCTGAAGCGCTCTTCGCTTTCGGTGATGTGCTTGCGTTCGGCGCGGAAGGCGTACATGACCATCGTCATGACGTTGGCGGGCAGCAGCATCATCAGGAACGGAAGCCAGGGCGCGTTGGACATCGCATAAGCCTGCGGCGTCGGCAGCGCGACGGGATGAGTCGCCATCATCAGCGACACCATCATGATGGTAATAAGGAAGATGCTGAAAGCCTCCATGCGCGGCAGGCGCACGGCGCTCCACATCAGCAGCACAATCACGCAGGTAAACGGCCAGGGCAGCCATATCATCGACACGGCGCTCAGGGCAAGGGTCACCGCCAGCGTCAGCAGCGTTTCCAGCAGCAGACGCGGATTACGATGGCGCAGAAGGTAATGATTTTTATAGAGCAGTCCCAAAGGCACCAGGGCTAACGCGCCGATAGATTCTGACAGCACCCAGACGAGGAACGTGTGGATCCCGTTGGCAGCAGGCGCAAACAAGAGTACCAGCACCCCACCCACCAAGGGGGGAATGACCGCGCTGGATACGGCCAGTCGCACCCAGTCAAGCAGGTTTTGCAGCGGGTTATAGGACGGTAAGAATTTGCGCAACAGCAGCGCGCCAAGCGCGGCTTCAACCACATTAATAAAGGTAAAAACAAGGTTAATGGCGCTGAACGGGAACAGCAAGACAGAGGCAAGCACGCTTGATACGGAACAGACGGCAGCGATGGTGGGCCACATTTTTCCGGCATGGCGGTAGAATGCGACCATCATGATCGCCGTAGGGAACCATAACGGCGCAAGGATGGTTCCGAAACGTGTCAATTCGAGCGAGAAAAGCGTAAAGATAAACGTCAGCAGCCCAAGGCTCACCATACGTAACAGAGTATGAGACGGGGTCACCGACGCTCTTTTTTCGGATATCTTCATTTACCGCTTTCCGCCAGGGCTTTCCGGCCGCGACTTTTCACGAGGAATCGGCCTGAATTCATTAGGATTATAAATGGGATCATGCTAGTACAAACAATTTACATTTCCTATGGCATCTGCTCATTATTTAGCAGCATTGAGAGATAAATTCGCAGTTTGCGCAAAAAGTGTCTGAAGCGTTGGAAAAGTGAGCATATTAATTTGCGAATAGTCACTTTTTATCCCGATGCGGGTGGATGTCGTTTTCGACTGGTATCGGAAGACTGAAATACCTATAATTGCCGCGTTTGGCGCTCCGGCGTCACCCTTCTTCTCATCCAGGTTAATCAGGTCGCAAAAACTTATGACTGATAAGTCTCATCAGTGCGTCATTATAGGCATCGCCGGCGCATCGGCTTCGGGTAAAAGTCTCATCTCCAGCACCCTTTATCGCGAATTGCGTGAGCAGGTGGGTGACGAACATATTGGTGTTATCCCCGAAGACAGCTATTACAAAGACCAGAGTCATCTGTCGATGGAAGATCGCGTTAAAACGAATTACGACCACCCAAGCGCGATGGACCACAGCCTGCTGTATCAGCATCTGCAAATGTTAAAACGTGGCGAAGCCATTGAACTGCCGGTCTACAGCTATGTGGAACACACCCGCATGCCGCAGACGGTTCACGTCAAGCCGAAGAAAGTGATTATCCTTGAAGGGATTTTACTGCTGACGGACGCCCGCCTGCGCGAAGAGCTGAACTTTTCGATTTTTGTCGATACGCCGCTGGATATCTGCCTGATGCGCCGCATCAAGCGTGATGTGAATGAACGCGGGCGCTCAATGGATTCCGTGATGGCGCAGTACCAGAAAACGGTGCGGCCGATGTTCCTGCAGTTCATCGAGCCATCCAAACAATATGCCGACATTATCGTGCCGCGTGGCGGGAAAAACCGCATCGCTATTGATATCCTGAAGGCCAAAATCAGTCAGTTTTTTGAATAATTCCCCTGAATTAGGTACTGTGCATCTTGACCCGGCAGACGCCGGGCTTGCTGCATTAAAGGAGATAGCGCATGCGTCTGTGTGATCGAGATATTGAAGCCTGGCTGGATCAAGGCCGACTGGCCATTTCCCCACGCCCTCCGGTGGAGCGCATAAACGGCGCAACGGTGGACGTACGTCTTGGCAATAAATTCCGTACCTTCAGCGGACACACGGCGGCCTTTATCGATCTCAGTGGCCCAAAAGCGGAAGTGAGCGCTGCGCTCGACAAAGTGATGAGCGAAGAGATCGTCCTCAAGGAAGATGAAGCGTTCTATCTCCATCCGGGTGAGCTGGCCCTGGCGGTTACCCTGGAATCCGTGACCATTCCTGCTGATTTAGTGGGCTGGCTTGACGGGCGTTCTTCTCTGGCGCGACTGGGGCTGATGGTCCACGTCACCGCGCATCGCATCGATCCTGGCTGGTCTGGTTGCATCGTGCTTGAGTTCTACAACTCGGGCAAGCTGCCGCTGGCGCTGCGTCCAGGGATGCTGATTGGCGCGCTGAGTTTTGAACCGCTCTCTGGCCCGGCTGCCCGCCCTTATAATCGCCGTGAAGACGCCAAGTACCGTGACCAGCAGGGCGCGGTAGCCAGTCGTATCGATAAAGACTGAGCGTGACGGACGCGCCGGAGACCTCATGAGACGAATTCTGACAACGCTGATGATTTTGCTGGTCGTTATTGTGACCGGCCTGTCAGCGCTGGTGCTGCTGGTGAATCCCAACGATTTTCGTGACTATCTGGTGCGCCAGGTCGCGGATCGTAGCGGCTATCAGCTGCAGTTAGACGGTCCGCTGCGCTGGCACGTCTGGCCGCAGCTCAGCATTTTGTCCGGCAGAATGACTCTGACGGAGCCCGGTGCTGGCGCGCCGCTGGTGAAAGCGGACAATATGCGCCTTGATGTGGCGCTGATCCCGCTTTTATCGCATCAGTTGAAAGTGAACCAGGTGATGCTGAAAGGGGCGGTGATTGAGCTGACCCCGGCAACGGAAGCCGTGAAAAACAGCGCAGCGCCGGTCGCACCTCGCGAGAATACCCTGCCTCAGGCGCCTGATGATCGTGGTTGGTCGTTCGATATCGCCAAACTCAAGGTCTCCGACAGCGTACTGGTATTCCAGCATGAGAGTGACGAGCAGGTTACCGTGCGTGACATTAACCTGCAGATGGTCCAGGACGAGCATTACCAGGCCGACGTCGATTTTTCCGGACGAATTAACCGCGATCAGCGCGATCTTAATCTTTCGTTTAATGCGAAGGTGAACGCCGGGGATTTCCCTCACGTATTGACCGCCAACTTCAGCCAGCTCAACTGGCAGCTGCAGGGGGCCGATCTTCCGGCCCAGGGCATTGCAGG
The DNA here is from genome assembly GCF_900215375.1 of Enterobacter sp. CC120223-11. Lineage (GTDB taxonomy): Bacteria > Pseudomonadota > Gammaproteobacteria > Enterobacterales > Enterobacteriaceae > Scandinavium. Next base: position 307,842 of record NZ_OBEF01000003.1, read on the forward strand.
GCAGGCCTCGCTCCAGGCGGAGTGGCAGGAAGATCAAAAGCGTCTGAGCTTCAGTCAGCTCCAGCTTACCGCCAACGACAGCACGCTGGCGGGCAGTGGTAGCGTCACGCTGGACGACAAGCCTCAGTGGCAGCTGGACCTGCACTCCGACAAGCTCAATCTGGACAATCTGCTTTCTCAGGCCAACCCCGTTGCGAACAGTACCGTCAGTCAGCAGAGTCAAACACGTCAGCAACGCCCGGTGATTGCCGACAGCGTGAAACAGCCAGACTACAGCAGTCTGCGAGCCTTCACTGCGGCGCTGAAGCTGCAAGTAGGTCAGATCCTTTGGCGCGGTATGAACTTCACTGACGTCAACGTACAGGCCACGAACAGCTACGGTTTACTGACCCTCTCAGAGCTTCATGGCAAGCTGGATGGCGGCACGCTGTCACTTCCCGGGAGCCTGGATGCACGGCAGGACAAACCACTTTCTGCATTTGAACCGAAGCTCGATAACATCCAAATCGGAACGCTGCTGAAAGCGTTTGATTATGGCATCAACCTGACCGGGAAACTGTCACTCACCGGTGAGTTTGAAGGGGGCAAAATTGATGCTGATAGCTTCCGCCGCAGCTGGCAAGGGCAGGCGAAGCTGTCGCTACTGGATTCCCGTGCCGAAGGACTTAACTTCCAGCAGCTGGTGCAGCAGGCCGTTGAGCGCAGCACCAATGTGAAAGCGAAGGAAAATCTGGATAGCGCTACCCGACTTGACGAATTTACCAGCAGCCTGACGCTGAATAACGGCATCATGTCGCTGAGTGACATGAACGGAAAATCAGCGATGATGGCCCTTGGCGGTCAGGGTTCGCTGGATCTGGTGAAGGAAGAGGGTGATATGCGTTTTAACGTGCGCGTACTCGATGGCTGGCAGGGTGAAAGCAAACTGATTGATACCCTGAAGAATACGGCCATTCCGCTGCGGGTCTACGGTAAATGGGATGCCCTCAACTACAGTCTTCAGGTTGATCAGGTCCTGCGTAAACAGCTGCAAAGTGAAGCCCGCAATCGCCTGAAAGCCTGGGCCGATAAAAACCAGGACAGCCAGTCGGGCAAAGATCTAAAAAAACTGCTCGATAAACTCTGATCTCTTCTTTGCTCACAGCCGTGCGAATCCGCCCGGCTGTGAGCCCGCATCACACTTCGTAAGTGAGCTCATCGTCATCCTGAACGGGCGGAACAATCTGCACGCGCTGAACGCGGTGATTTTCAACCTGCAACGTCTTCAGGGTAAAACCTTCCACCTCAATGGCTTCACCGGCCTCTGGCACGCGCTGAAGATGTTCCATCAGCAGTCCGGCAATGGTGTGATATTCCCGCTTTTCATCGAGCGGTATTGGCACATACTGAACCAGATCTTCCAGCGGCATATGGCCATTGGCGGTCCAGCTGCCGTCGCTATTTTTCTGGATATCATGGCGGGCATCAATCTCCTGCACTTCATTTGGCAGGTTTCCGGCAATGGTTTCCATCACGTCACTCAGGGTAACAATCCCTTCCACAGAACCGAACTCATCCACCACAAAGGCAAAATGCGTCCTCGCATTACGGAACTGCTCCAGTGCGGCCAGCAGCGGCAGCGTTTCAGGGAAGACCAACGGCTGGCGAATCAGCACCCGCAAATTCAGCGCTTCACCCCGCAGTGACTGAGCAAGCAGATCGATGACGTGGACAACACCGAGCAGCTCTTCATCGTTATCACCACCGGTAACGACCAGGCGAGTGTGCTGATTTTTTCCCAGCAGGGCTCGCACTTCCTCTTCCGGTGCGCTGAGATCGATGTGCTCAATGTCATGACGAGAAGTCATGATGCTGCTGACGCTGCGCTGGTTGAGATTCAGCACACGCTCGATCATCCGCCGCTCCTGCAGCTCGAAAACGGGTTCGTCTTTATGGTCGGCAATCAGCGAGGCAGTTTGTGCATCCAGTTCCGCGTCTTCCTTCTGTCCGCTCAACAGGCGCATGACCGCTTCCGTGGTGCGACTGCGCAGGCTCTGGTTAGCAGACAAAAATCGACGTCGGTTGAAGTGAGCCAGCTGATTCAGGGCTTCAATTATCACCGAGAAGCCGATGGCGGCATACAGATACCCTTTCGGAATGTAGAAGCCAAAGCCTTCCGCCACCAGGCTGAAGCCAATCATCAACAGGAAGCTCAGACACAGGATGACGATGGTCGGGTGGCTGTTCACAAAGCGCGTGAGCGCTTTACTGGCGAACAGCATCATGGTGATAGCGATGACGACCGCAGCCATCATGACCAGCAGATGGTCGACCATGCCGACCGCGGTAATCACTGAATCAAGGGAGAATACCGCATCAAGGACCACAATCTGTGCCACAACGGCCCAGAACTTCGCGCCGCGCCGCTGCGTCGGGCCGTCGGAGTCCTTGCCTTCCAGCCGCTCATTGAGCTCAACTGTAGCCTTAAACAGCAGGAACAGACCGCCTCCCAGCATGATCAGGTCTCGCGCGCTGAAGCTCAGATCGCGGATGGAAAACAGGGGACGGGTCAGGGTGACCAGCCAGGAGATGGAGGCCAGCAGCAGCAAGCGCATGACCATCGCCAGAATGAGCCCGGTAATGCGTGCCCGGTTGCGTTCTGCCGGGGGGAGTTTTTCCGCAAGGATCGCGATAAAAACCAGATTATCGATCCCGAGTACCAACTCGATGACGACTAAAGTAATGAGGCCTGCCCAGATTGAGGGATCGGCAATCCATTCCATATGCTGTTTAACACCTTCTGCGTGATGAAAATTGTCACATCAGGATCATGGTTAACGAACAGCAAAATTGCAATATATGCTGAGGATAATCTTAAATTGAATTTATTACGGGAGTGAAATATCCCTTCTTTTTATGTAATTAATAATGCTATTCCACTGGCGCGAATATATTTTGAGCAATGCTGGCGTAGAGGTAATGTCAATATAAAGATAATCCTAAAATGGAACACCCTTTCTTAATATTTATCCTAAAAGCACCTCCATCGGGCATTGTGTTCTTGTCGAATATAAAGCTTGCTGCAACAATCAAACCGCATAAATCAATATTAAAGTCGTGTCCTGTCTCGTTATTAAAAATGTGAGGGCACCTTTACCTGCATGACGCCTTATCTCGCCTGTGCGGCTGGATATGCAGCAGTAGCAAACATAACCCTATGATTACGCAGTAGACTGGTAGCTGAGAGCCTGGGGCGGTAGCGTGCCTGACGGCCAGTGATTAGCCTGGATTTATTCTGTCAACGGCCTGCCTTTGAATAATGCTTTTTAGGAATGATGCCAGTTATATTTCTTTTTTGTTAACGGCATTCTCAATGTAAATGATCGGAACGGGTTCTGATCTTTTATTCGCACAGGATAATTTCTCCGCCGAAAGTGAAAAATAATCAATGATGAAATCCCAACTGAAATTGATGCCATTATTGGTGTCTGCAATCCTGATGAGCGGTTGCACAGTCCTGCCTGGAAGCAATATGTCGACCTTCGGGAAAGACGTGATTAAGCAGCAGGATGCTGATTTTAACATCGACCGAATGGTGAATGTTTATCCGCTGACCCCGCGACTGATTGAACAGTTGCGCCCTCGTCCAAACGTCGCGCAGCCCAACATGTCGCTGGATCAGGAGTTAAGCAATTACCAGTATCGTGTCGGCCCGGGTGACGTACTGAGCGTCACCGTCTGGGACCATCCTGAGTTAACCACCCCGGCGGGGCAGTATCGCAGCTCAAGCGACACGGGCAACTGGGTTCAGCCCGACGGCTCAATTTTCTATCCCTATATCGGACGTGTGCAGGTTGCCGGCAAATCGCTTGCCGAAATCCGCGACATGATTACCGGACGACTTGCCACTTATATCACCGACCCGCAGGTGGACGTGAACGTGGCGGCATTCCGCTCGCAGAAAGCCTACGTCTCGGGCCAGGTCAATAAGTCAGGTCAGCAGGCGATCACTAACGTGCCGCTGACCGTGCTGGATGCCATCAACAATGCAGGCGGCATGACTGACCTTGCAGACTGGCGCAACGTGGTCCTGACGCACAACGGCAAGGAAGAGCGTATTTCCCTGCAGGCGCTGATGCAAAACGGCGACCTCAGTCAGAACCGTTTGCTCTACCCGGGTGACATTCTCTTCGTTCCGCGCAACGACGACCTGAAAGTCTTCGTGATGGGTGAAGTGAAAAAACAGAGCACCCTCAAAATGGACTTCAGCGGTATGACGCTGACCGAGGCGCTGGGTCAGGCGGAAGGTATCGACATGACGGCTTCCAATGCCAGCGGCATCTTCGTGATCCGTCCGCTGAAAAGCGACAAGAGCGGCAAGATTGCGAATGTCTATCAGCTGGATATGTCCGATGCCACCTCTCTGGTGATGGCGACCAACTTCACGCTGCAACCGTACGACGTGGTGTACGTCACTACCGCGCCGGTGACCCGCTGGAACCGCCTGATCAACCAACTGTTGCCGACCATCAGTGGCGTTCGCTACATGACGGATACGGCTAAAGATATCCACACCTGGTAACCCTTATGTTCAACAAAATTTTGGTGGTCTGCGTCGGCAATATCTGCCGCTCCCCAACGGCGGAGCGGCTGCTGAAACATCATCTGCCTTCGCTGGACGTTGAATCCGCGGGCTTAGGCGCGCTGGTGGGGAAGGGGGCTGATGAGAGCGCCGCAAGCGTGGCGGCTGCGCACCAGATTTCCCTGGACGGGCACTGTGCCCGTCAACTCTCCAGCAAGATGTGCCGCGAGTACGATCTCATTCTGACCATGGAAAAAAGCCACATTGCCCGGCTGTGCGAACTCGCCCCGGAAATGCGCGGCAAAGTGATGCTTTTTGGTCACTGGGACAACGAGCGTGAGATCCCTGACCCTTATCGCAAGAGTCGTGATGCATTCGAAGCGGTTTACCACTTACTCGATCAGTCCGCCAGCCAATGGGCGCAGGCGCTGAAAGTACAGCAGGGATAACAATGACAGATAACGTAAAACAGGCGCACCCGCAGGCATCGGGGAGTGATGAAATTGATATTGGCCGCCTGGTCGGCACGGTTGTGGAGGCCAAATGGTGGGTATTGGGTATTACCGCTCTGTTTGCCGCCGCCGCGGTGATTTACACGCTGTTTGCCACGCCTATCTACAGTGCTGACGCGCTGGTCCAGATTGAGCAGGACACCAGCAGCTCACTGATGCAGAACTTAAATTCCGCGTTGAGCAACAAGCCACCCGCCTCTGATGCTGAGATCCAGCTGATTCAGTCGCGCATGGTACTGGGCAAAACGGTGGACGATCTGAATCTCGATATTGCGGTCACCAAAAACACCCTGCCGATACTTGGCGCAGGCTGGGAGCGTTTGATGGGGCGTGGGAACGAAAGCGTCAGCGTCGAGACGTTTACCGTCCCGGCTGGCATGCATGATCAGGTGTTCACGCTCGAAGTGCTTGGGCAGAACCGCTATCAGCTGACCAGCGACGGCGGATTCAGCGCGAGCGGTGAAGTGGGGCAGCCGCTCACTAAGTCGGGCGTTACGCTGCTGGTCAGCGCTATTCACGCAGAAGAGGGTGGAAAGTTCACCGTCACGAAATACTCCACGCTTGGGATGATCAACACCCTGCAAAACAGCCTGACGGTGACGGAAAACGGCAAAGATACCGGCGTCCTGAGCCTGACCTATACGGGCGAAGACAAAGATCAGATCCGCGAAATCCTGAACAGCATTGCGCAGAACTACCTGGCGCAGAACGTGGAGCGTAAATCGGAAGAAGCCTCCCGTAGTCTGCAGTTCCTGGCTAAGCAGCTGCCGGAAGTGCGCAGCCACCTCGATGAGGCGGAAAACAAGCTCAATGCCTATCGTCAGCAAAAAGATTCAGTGGATATGTCGCTCGAGGCGAAATCCGTCCTCGATTCGGTGGTGAACATTGATGCCCAGTTGAACCAGCTGACCTTCAGTGAAGCGGAGATTTCCAAGCTTTACACCAAAAAGCACCCGGCCTACCGCACGCTGCTGGAAAAACGCCGCACGCTGGAAGAAGAGAAGGCCAACCTGAACAAACGCATTACCGCAATGCCCGAAACTCAGCAGGAAATCGTGCGTCTGACGCGTGATGTTGAGTCCGGTCAGCAGGTTTACATGCAGCTGCTGAATAAACAGCAGGAACTGAAGATTCAGGAAGCGAGTACCGTGGGTGACGTGCGCATCGTTGATTCAGCTATCACCCAGCCAGGCGTGCTGAAGCCGAAGAAGGCACTGATTATTCTCGGCGGCATTATTCTTGGCCTGATGCTCTCCATCCTTGGCGTGCTGCTGCGTTCGCTGTTTAACCGCGGCATTGAAAGCCCGCAGGTGCTGGAAGATAACGGCATTAACGTTTATGCCAGCATCCCACTTTCTGAATGGCAGAAGCAGCGCGATCAGGTCAAAACAGTCAAGGGCGTTAAGCGCTTCAAGCAGAGCCAGCTGCTGGCGGTAGGCAATCCGACGGATCTTGCTATCGAAGCGGTGCGAAGCCTGCGTACCAGCCTGCACTTCGCCATGATGCAGGCCAGCAACAACGTGCTGATGATGACCGGGGTCAGCCCGTCTATCGGTAAAACCTTCGTCTGTGCCAACCTCGCGGCGGTGATAAGCCAGACCGGCAAGCGCGTGCTGTTAATAGACTGCGATATGCGTAAAGGCTACACCCATGAACTGCTGGGTACGACCAACGATAACGGTCTGTCCGACGTGCTGGTCGGCAAGACGGATATCGCAGGCTGTGCGAAACGCACCTCAATTACCAACTTCGATCTGGTTACGCGCGGGCAGGTGCCGCCGAATCCGTCTGAGCTGTTGATGAGTGACCGCTTTAGTGAGCTGCTGAACTGGGCGAGCAAAAACTATGACCTGGTGCTGATCGATACGCCGCCAATCCTGGCGGTCACCGATGCCGGCATTATCGGTCGCCATGCGGGTACCACGCTGATGGTGGCCCGATACGCGGTCAACACCCTGAAGGAAGTGGAAACCAGCCTCAGCCGCTTTGAGCAAAACGGCATTCAGGTGAAGGGGGTGGTCCTCAACTCCATCTTCCGCAGAGCCACCAGCTATCAGGACTACGGCTACTACGAGTACGAATACAAGTCTGACAGCAAATAACGATCCGTTTATACCCCCTCTCCCTAACCCTCTCCCGAAGGGAGAGGGAACCGACCAGGCTGATTTTCTCCCTCTCCTTTCGGGAGAGGGCCGGGGAGAGGGGATGTCTCAGCCTTTCTGGGGAACACAATGACAAAACAACACCCTTTGATTTCCATTTATATGCCAACCTGGAACCGGCAGCAGCTGGCCATTCGCGCCATTAAATCTGTGCTGCGCCAGGATTACCCGCACTGGGAAATGATCATTGTCGACGACTGCTCCTCATCTTTTGAACAACTGGAGCAATTTGTGGCTGGACTCAACGACACACGCGTCAGCTATGTGCGCAACGACTTTAACTCCGGCGCTTGCGCGGTCCGCAATCAGGCGATTTTGCAGGCCAGGGGGCAGTTCATCACCGGCATTGACGATGATGATGAGTGGACGCCGAACCGCCTGTCGGTTTTCCTCGAACATAAACACCAGCTGACGACACATGCTTTTCTGTACGCCAACGACTACGTCTGCGAAGGGGAAGTGTACTCCCAGCCTGCAAGTCTGCCGCTGTACCCGAAGTCACCGTTCTCCCGCAAGCTGTTCTTCAAGCGCAACATTATCGGCAATCAGGTATTCAGCTGGGCGTGGCGTTTCAAAGAGAGCCTGTTCGATACCGAACTGAAGGCGGCGCAGGACTACGACATCTTCCTGCGCATGGTCACCGAGTACGGTGAACCCTGGAAGGTGGAAGAGGCGACGCAGATCCTGCACATCAATCACGGTGAAATGCAGATCACATCGTCGCCGAAAAAGTTCTCTGGTTACTTCCACTTCTACCGCAAGCACAAAGACAAATTCGACCGGGCGAGCAAGAAATATCAGCTCTTTACGCTCTATCAGATTCGCAACAAGCGCATGAACTGGCGCACGCTGCTGACGTTGCTCTCCGTGCGCAACGGTAAACGCCTGGCCGACGGGCTGCGGGGGAAATGATGCTGCTTGAAGATTTACGCGCAAACAGCTGGAGCCTGCGCCCATGCTGCATGGTGACGGCATACCGCATCGCTCACTTCTGTTCGGTATGGCGCAAGAAAAGCGTCATCAACAATCTCTGGGCGGCACCTGTCCTGCTGATGTACCGCTTTATCACCGAATGCCTGTTTGGCTACGAAATTCAGGCCGCCGCCACCATTGGTCGCCGCTTCACCATTCACCACGGTTACGCCGTGGTCATCAACAAGTTTGTGGTGGCGGGGGATGACTTCACCGTTCGCCACGGCGTAACGATTGGCAACCGCGGCCCGGACAGCCTGGCCTGCCCGAAGATTGGTAACGGCGTGGAGCTCGGTGCCAACGTGGTGATCATTGGTGATATCACCATTGGCAACAACGTCACCGTTGGTGCAGGGAGTGTCGTGTTGGACAGCGTGCCGGACAACGCACTGGTGGTTGGTGAAAAAGCGCGGGTAAAGGTCATTAAATGAATATTCTGCAATTTAACGTCCGTCTCGCGGAAGGCGGGGCGGCAGGCGTGGCGCTCGATTTGCATCAGCGCGCGCTGCAACAGGGTTTACCTTCCCGCTTTGTCTACGGTTATGGCAAAGGCGGCAAGAAAAGCGTCAGCCACAACGATTACCCGAACGTCATCAAGCAGACGTCGCGCGCCACGTCGATGGCCAATCTCGCGCTGTTTCGCCTGTTTAACCGCGACGTGTTCGGCAACCTGAACAATCTGTACCGCACAGTCAGCCGCACCGCCGGGCCCGTAGTGCTGCATTTCCATGTGATGCACAGCTACTGGCTGAATCTGGAAGACGTGGTGGATTTTTGCCATCGGCTGATGACGAACAAGCAGGACGTAAGACTGGTCTGGACTCTGCACGATCACTGGAGCGTCACCGGACGCTGCGCGTTTCTCGACGGCTGCGAAGCGTGGAAAAGCGGCTGCGGCAAATGCCCGACCCTGAGCAACTACCCGCCGGTAAAAATTGATCGTGCGAGCCAGCTGGTCGGCAGTAAGCGCCAGTTGTTCCGCGAAATGCTCGACATGGGCTGTCAGTTTATCTCCCCGAGCCAGCACGTTGCCGACGCGTTTAACCGCCTGTACGGGGAAGGGCACTGTCAGATCATCAACAACGGCATTGACGTAGCGACCGAGGCGATTCTCTCCGAGCTGACTCCATTGAGCGAAACCGGCAGCAAACCGAAAATTGCGGTTGTCGCCCATGATTTGCGCTATGACGGTAAAACCAATCAGCAGCTGGTGCGCGACATGATGGCGCTTGGCGATGCGGTTGAGATCCACACCTTCGGCAAGTTTTCGCCGTTTGAGGGCAGCAACGTCATAAATCACGGCTTTCTGACCAACAAGCGTCAGCTGATGAGCGAACTTAATCAGCTGGATGCGCTGCTGTTCACCTCCCGGGTGGATAACTACCCGCTGATTCTGTGCGAAGCGCTCTCCATCGGCGTGCCGGTGATCGCCACACCAAGTGAGGCCGCTCAGGAGGTGCTGGAGAAATCCGGCGGGCGTACCGTCACGGAGCAGGAAGTGCTGGCGTTGGTGACGCAGCCGAAAGCGCAGATTGCTGAGGCCATTTTTGGCACCACGCTTGAGGCGTTTCGCGCACAAAGCCGCCAGGCCTACAGTGGACAACAGATGCTGGAGGAGTATGTCTCGTTCTATCAGAATCTGTAGCTATCTGCTGCTGCCGCTGATTTACCTGCTGGTTAACGTCAAAATTGCCCAGCTTGGCGAAAGTTTCCCGATAACCATTGTGACCTTTCTGCCGGTGCTGTTGCTGCTCTACGTTGAGCGCATCAACCTGAAAAAGCTGATGATTGCGCTGGGGGCGGGCTTCGGACTGACCCTCTTTAACTACGTTTTCGGCCAGTCGCTGGATGCCAGCAAGTACGTCACTTCGACCATGCTGTTCGTCTATATCGTTATCATCATCGGCATGGTGTGGAGTATCCGCTTCAAAACGGTTTCGCCGCACAACCACCGCAAAATTTTGCGTTTCTTCTATGTGGTGGTCGGGCTGGTGGTGACGCTGGCGGCGCTGGAGATGGCGCAGATTATCCTCAGCGGCGGCAGCAGCCTGATGGAGATTATTTCGAAATATCTGATTTACTCCAACAGCTATGTACTGAACTTTATCAAGTTCGGCGGCAAGCGAACCACGGCGCTTTATTTCGAACCGGCCTTCTTCGCTCTGGCACTAATCTCAATTTGGCTCAGCATCAAACAGTTCGGTATCAAAACCCCTAAGACCGATGCTATGATTCTGGCAGGCATCGTTCTCTCAGGATCGTTTTCCGGGGTAATGACCTTTATCCTGTTTTATTTGCTGGAGTGGGCCTTCCAGTATCTGAATAAGGAAGCGATCAGCAAAAAGCTGCCGCTGGCGATTATTTCTCTGGCCGTATTTTTAGTGGGTATTGTGTTTGCCTTTCCGTATATATCGGAGCGCCTTGGCGATCTCGGAACGGAAGGTTCGTCATCGTATTATCGTATTATCGGTCCGCTGGTGATGGTCGGTTATTCACTGACCCATATTGATGGCGTGGTACGTTTTGGTTCACTTTACGAATATGTTGCATCATTCGGAATCTTTAACGGTGCGGACGTCGGTAAAACCATAGACAATGGCCTGTATCTGCTGATTATTTATTTCTCCTGGTTCGCCGTGTTACTGACGGCCTGGTATATGTCGAAAGTAGGCCGAATGATGATCAGTGCATTTGGCAATAACCAAAACTTTCGCGTTCAGCTTTATCTGTTTTTCCCGGTGTCGCTGTTCTTTACCGGGTCAATATTTAGCCCGGAATATGCATTTTTAATTGTGTGTCCTTTTATTCTGCGTAAAGCGCTGAAGCTCACGGACAGCTAATAAGGAGTCGGAAGATGTTGCTGAGTGTGATTACCGTTGCATTTCGAAATTATGAAGGCGTGGTGAAAACCTGGGCGTCACTGGCTCATTTGACGCGCGAACCGGGCATGGAGTTCGAGTGGATCGTGGTTGATGGCGGCTCCGCCGATGGCACCGCCGAGTTTCTTGAAAAACTCAATGGTGACTGCGGGTTACGCTATGTCAGTGAAAAGGATAGCGGCATCTACGACGCCATGAACAAAGGCATTGCGATGGCAAAGGGCAAGTTCGCCATCTTCCTTAACTCCGGCGATGTGTTCCATGAGGATATCGCACAGAGCGTGCGTCAGCTTCGTGATAAAAACGATAGCGCTATGTATATCGGTGACGCACTTCTCGATTTTGGTGATGGTCACAAAATACGCCGCAGTGCGAAGCCCGGCTGGTATATCTATCACAGCCTGCCGGCCAGTCATCAGGCTATTTTCTTCCCGGTAAGTGGCCTGCAGCGTTATCCGTATGATTTAGCCTATCGGGTTTCATCTGATTATGCGCTGGCGGCACGAATGTATAAAGCAGGTTATGACTTCAAACGGATTAAAGGCCTGGTGTCGGAATTTTCAATGGGTGGGGTGTCAACTTCTAATAATCTGGAATTATGCCGTGATGCGAAAAATGTGCAGCGCCAGATATTAAAAGTGCCAGGCTTTTTGGCAGAACTGTCCCATTTATTACGTCTGCGCACCACAGGAAAAGCCAAGGCCTTATATAACAAAGTATAAGGAAGCGTGATGCAGGATTTAAGCGGTTTCTCTGTGCCGAAAGGTTTTCGCGGCGCGGGCGGTATCAAAGTGCAATTGTGGTGGGCGGTGCAGGCAACCTTATTTGCCTGGTCTCCACAAATATTGTACCGCTGGCGAGCATTCTTATTACGATGCTTCGGTGCAAAAATAGGAAAAAACGTAGTCATTCGTCCCTCGGTGAAAATTACCTATCCGTGGAAATTAACCCTCGGTGATAACGCCTGGGTAGGCGATGACGCAGTGTTATATACGCTTGGCGAAATCACTATCGGTGCAAATTCGGTAGTGTCACAGAAGTGTTATTTGTGTACCGGCAGTCACGATTATCAGAGCGCGCATTTTGATATTAACGCGACGCCGATTGTGATTGGCGAAAAATGCTGGCTGGCAACGGATGTCTTTGTGGCTCCCGGCGTGACGATTGGTGATGGCACCGTCGTCGGCGCGCGCAGCAGCGTTTTTAAATCGCTACCGGCAAACGTGATTTGCCGTGGCAACCCCGCAGTGGTGACGCGCGAACGCGTTGAAACTATTCACTCCCTGTAAGTAGAGGAAAAAAACATGTCAAAAGTCGCACTCATCACCGGCGTTACCGGGCAGGACGGTTCTTATCTGGCCGAACTGCTGCTGGAAAAAGGCTATGAAGTTCACGGCATCAAGCGTCGTGCATCATCTTTCAACACCGAGCGCGTCGATCACATCTATCAGGATCCGCACGCGGCCAACCCAAAATTCCACCTGCACTACGGTGACCTGACGGATACCTCCAACCTGACCCGTATCCTGCAGGAAGTGCAGCCTGACGAGGTGTACAACCTCGGTGCGATGAGCCACGTGGCCGTCTCCTTCGAATCGCCGGAATACACCGCCGACGTGGATGCTATCGGCACACTGCGCCTGCTGGAAGCCATTCGCTTCCTCGGTCTTGAGAAGAAAACCCGCTTCTATCAGGCATCCACCTCTGAGCTGTACGGTCTGGTGCAGGAAATCCCTCAGAAAGAAACCACGCCGTTCTACCCGCGCTCTCCTTATGCCGTGGCGAAAATGTACGCTTACTGGATCACCGTGAACTACCGCGAATCCTACGGCATGTACGCCTGTAACGGCATTCTGTTCAACCACGAATCTCCACGTCGCGGTGAAACCTTCGTGACCCGCAAAATCACCCGTGCGATTGCCAACATTGCACAGGGCCTGGAGAAGAAGCTGCACCTCGGCAACATGGACTCCCTGCGCGACTGGGGCCATGCCAAAGACTACGTGAAAATGCAGTGGATGATGCTGCAGCAGGAAAAACCAGAAGACTTCGTTATTGCCACCGGCGTGCAGTACTCCGTGCGTCAGTTCGTTGAAATGGCGGCGGCTCAGCTGGGCATCAAGTTGCGCTTTGAAGGCACCGGCGTGGACGAGAAGGGCATTGTTGTGTCCGTAACCGGTCACGATGCCCCAGGCGTGAAGCCGGGTGATGTGATTGTTGAAGTTGACCCGCGCTACTTCCGTCCTGCGGAAGTGGAAACCCTGCTCGGCGACCCGACCAAAGCGCACGAGAAGCTGGGCTGGAAACCGGAAACCACCCTGCAGGAAATGGTCTCCGAAATGGTCGCCAAAGACCTCGAAGCGGCGAAGAAACACTCCCTGCTTAAGGCTCACGGCTACGAGGTAGCCATCGCGCTGGAGTCCTGATTAATGACTAAGCAACGTATTTTTGTCGCGGGTCACCGCGGCATGGTGGGCTCGGCCATTGTCCGTCAGCTGGAACAGCGCGGTGACGTGGAGCTGGTGCTGCGCACCCGTGATGAGCTGAACCTGCTGGACAGCAAAGCGGTCAATGACTTCTTCGCCGAACAGCGCATCGATCAGGTGTATCTGGCGGCGGCGAAGGTCGGTGGGATCGTGGCGAACAACACCTTCCCGGCCGATTTCATCTACGAGAACATGATGATCGAGAGCAACATTATTCACGCGGCGCACATGCACAACGTGAACAAGCTGCTGTTCCTCGGCTCATCCTGCATTTACCCGAAGTTGGCAAAGCAGCCCATTCCGGAAAGCGAACTGTTGCAGGGGACTCTGGAAGCCACCAACGAACCCTATGCGATTGCCAAAATCGCCGGGATCAAGCTGTGCGAGTCCTACAACCGCCAGCATGGCCGCGACTACCGTTCGGTGATGCCAACCAATCTGTATGGGCCGCATGACAACTTCCACCCGAGCAACTCGCACGTGATCCCGGCGCTGCTGCGCCGCTTCCACGAAGCGACCCAGGAAAATGCTGCGGACGTAGTGGTGTGGGGCAGCGGCACGCCGATGCGTGAATTTCTTCACGTTGACGACATGGCGGCGGCCAGCATTCACGTAATGGAGCTCGACAGTGAGGTGTGGCAGGAAAACACCGAGCCGATGCTGTCGCACATCAACGTCGGTACCGGCGTCGACTGCACTATTCGCGAACTGGCGCAAACCATCGCCAAAGTGGTGGGCTATAAGGGGCGCGTGGTGTTTGACGCCAGCAAACCTGACGGCACGCCGCGCAAGCTGCTGGACGTTTCACGTCTGCATCAGCTGGGCTGGTATCACGAGGTGACGCTGGAAGCGGGGCTTGCCAGCACGTACCAGTGGTTCCTTGAAAACCAGCACCGTTTCCGGGGGTAATGATGTTTCTGAAGCCAGAAGATTTTGCCACCGTGGTGCGTTCCACGCCGCTCATCTCCATCGATTTGATTGTCGAGAACGCCCAGGGCGAATTTCTGCTCGGGAAACGCAAAAACCGTCCGGCACAGGGCTACTGGTTCGTGCCGGGCGGGCGAGTGCAGAAAGATGAGCGTCTCGACGACGCCTTTGCTCGTCTGACCAAAGCAGAACTGGGTATCGGTCTGCCAAAGTCGGCGGGCGAGTTTTACGGCGTCTGGCAGCACTTCTACGACGACAGCTTTGCCGGCACGGACTTCAGCACCCATTACGTGGTGCTGGGTTTTCGCCTGAAGGTGGAGGCCAGCACGCTGGCGCTGCCTGACGATCAGCACAACGACTACCGCTGGCTGAGCAAAGAAGCGCTGCTGGCGGCGGACAACGTGCATGCTAACAGCCGCGCCTACTTTCACGATGAAAAAAGCACGGAGGCACCGCTTCTGTGAAAATTTTAGTGTACGGCATCAATTATTCCCCGGAGCTTACGGGCATCGGCAAATACACCGGTGAAATGGTGGAGTGGATGGCGGAGCAGGGGCATGAAGTCCGGGTGATTACCGCGCCGCCTTACTACCCGGAATGGAAAGTGGGTGAGCGTTATTCCTCCTGGCGCTACCGCCGTGAAGAGGGCGCAGCCACCGTGTGGCGCTGCCCGCTGTATGTGCCAAAACAGCCTTCGACGCTGAAGCGTCTGATCCACCTCGGCAGCTTTGCGCTCAGCAGCTTTTTCCCGCTGATGGCGCAGCGCCGCTGGAAGCCGGACCGCATTATCGGCGTGGTGCCGACGCTGTTCTGCACCCCGGGCATGCGCCTGCTGGCGAAACTCTCCGGCGCCCGCACGCTGCTGCACATTCAGGACTATGAAGTCGACGCGATGCTCGGCCTCGGCATGGCAGGAAAAGGCAAGGGCGGCAGCGTGGCGAAACTCGCCAGTCGCTTTGAACGCAGCGGCCTGCACGGCGTCGATAACGTCTCCACCATCTCGCGCTCGATGATGAACAAAGCGCAGGAGAAAGGGGTGGCGACGGACAAACTGATTTTCTTCCCGAACTGGTCGGAAGTGGCGCGTTTTCGTGACGTGAACCCGACGCAGGTCGTGGTGCTGCGCGAGCAGCTCGGTCTGCCCGCAGACCACAAAATTGTGCTCTATTCCGGCAACATCGGTGAAAAGCAGGGGCTGGAAAGCGTCGTGGCGGCCGCAGAGCAGTTGCAGGATAAGCCCTGGCTGTTCGTGATTGTTGGCCAGGGCGGCGGCAAAGCGCGACTGGAAAAACTGGTCGCCGAAAAGGCCCTGAGCAACGTGCGTTTCTTCCCGCTGCAGTCGTACGAAGCGCTGCCTGCGCTGCTGAAAATGGCGGACTGCCACCTGGTCATCCAGAAGCGCGGCGCGGCGGACGCGGTGCTGCCGTCCAAGCTGACCAACATTCTGGCGGTGGGCGGCAATGCGGTGATCACCGCTGAAGCGGAAACCGAACTCGGCCAGCTGTGCCTTACGCACCCAGGTATTGCGGTTTGCGTGGAGCCTGAGTCGGTACCGGCACTGGTGGAAGGTATTGAACGCTCGCTTGCCATGCCGCAGCACAATGCGATTGCCGGCGACTACGCCGAACGCACGCTCGAAAAGTCGAACGTGCTGACACACTTTATTCATGCAATTTCGTCCAAAGACGTCGGGGTTACGTTATGAGTCAGACTCAACTCTTTCCGGTAGTGATGGCCGGGGGCTCCGGCAGCCGCTTGTGGCCGCTCTCCCGCGTGCTGTATCCAAAACAGTTCTTGTGCCTGAAGGGCGACCTGACCATGCTGCAGGCGACCATCAACCGCCTGAACGGCGTGGAGTGCGAAAGCCCGGTGGTCATCTGCAATGAGCAGCACCGCTTTATCGTTGCCGAGCAGCTGCGCAAGCTGAATAAGCTCACCGAAAACATCATTCTTGAGCCTGCGGGCCGCAACACTGCGCCCGCGATTGCACTGGCGGCGCTGGCAGCGCTGCGCAGCAGCCCGGACCGTGACCCACTGATGCTGGTACTGGCCGCCGATCACGTGATTCAGGATGAAGAGGCATTCCGTAGCGCAGTGCGTGACGCGGTGCCTTATGCCGAAAGCGGCAAACTGGTGACCTTCGGGATCGTGCCGAACCTGCCGGAAACCGGCTACGGCTACATTCGCCGCGGTGATGTTAGCCCGGGTGAAAAGGACTCTGTGGCGTTCAGCGTGGCGCAGTTTGTTGAAAAACCCGATCTTGAGACGGCGCAGGCTTATGTCTCCGGCGGTGAATATTACTGGAACAGCGGCATGTTCCTGTTCCGCGCCGGGCGCTATCTGGAAGAGCTTGGCAAATTCCGCCCGGACATCCTGCAGGCCTGTGAACAGGCAATGAGCGTGGTCGATCCGGATCTCGATTTCATTCGCGTCGACGAAGCGGCCTTCCTCGCCTGTCCGGAAGAGTCCATCGACTACGCGGTAATGGAGCGTACGGCGGATGCGGTTGTCGTGCCAATGGATGCGGGCTGGAGCGACGTGGGTTCGTGGTCTTCGCTGTGGGAAATCAGCAATCACACCTCCGAGGGCAACGTGCACCACGGCGATGTCATCAGCCATAAAACGGAGAACAGCTACGTTTACGCTGAATCCGGGCTGGTGACCACCGTCGGCGTGAAAGATTTGGTTGTCGTTCAGACCAAAGACGCCGTGCTGATAGCCGACCGCAACGCGGTGCAGGATGTGAAAAAAGTGGTGGAGAAGATCAAAGCCGATGGCCGCCACGAGCACCACATTCACCGCGAAGTTTACCGCCCGTGGGGCAAATACGACTCCATCGACTCCGGCGAACGCTATCAGGTGAAGCGCATCACCGTGAAGCCAGGGGAAGGACTGTCAGTGCAGATGCATCACCATCGCGCGGAGCATTGGATCATCGTCGCGGGCACCGCAAAGGTGACCATCAACGAGGAAGTGAAGTTACTTGGCGAAAATGAGTCCATCTACATTCCGCTGGGTGCGACGCACTGCCTGGAAAACCCCGGCAAGATCCCGCTCGACCTGATTGAGGTCCGCTCCGGGTCGTACCTCGAAGAGGACGATATCGTGCGTTTCCAGGATCGTTACGGTCGGATGTAGGCCCGCTAAGCAAAGCGCCACCGGGCAATAAATTCCACATCAATGAATAAGGCCCATTTGGGTCAGGGCTGACTGCTGCCTGAAAAAGGGTAAATGATGACAAAATTAACCTGTTTTAAAGCCTACGACATTCGCGGCAAGCTCGGTGAAGAGCTTAATGAAGATATCGCCTGGCGCATTGGCCGTGCCTACGGCGAATACCTGAAACCAAAAACCATCGTGCTGGGCGGCGACGTTCGCTTGACCAGTGAATCCCTGAAAATGGCGCTGGCAAAAGGCCTGCGCGATGCGGGCGTGGACGTGCTGGATATCGGCCTGTCCGGCACCGAAGAGATCTACTTCGCGACCTTCCACCTTGGCGTGGACGGCGGCATTGAAGTGACCGCCAGCCACAACCCGATGGATTACAACGGCATGAAGCTGGTACGCAAGGGCGCGCGTCCGATCAGCGGCGATACCGGCCTGCGTGACGTGCAGCGCCTGGCGGAAGCCAACGACTTCCCGCCCGTTATTGAATCGCAGCGCGGCAGCTACCAGAAGATTGATCTGCGCAAACCCTATATCGACCACCTGCTGGGTTACATCGACACCGCGAACCTGAAGCCGCTGAAGCTGGTGATTAACTCCGGCAACGGCGCAGCAGGCCCGGTGATTGATGCGCTGGAGGCGCGCTTTAAGGCGCTGAACCTGCCGGTGACCTTCGTCAAAGTGCACAACACGCCTGACGGCAACTTCCCGAACGGTATTCCTAACCCGCTGCTGCCTGAATGCCGCGCCGATACCCGCAATGCGGTGATTGAACACAAGGCCGATATGGGCATCGCCTTTGACGGTGATTTCGACCGCTGCTTCCTGTTCGATGAAACCGGCCAGTTTATTGAGGGCTATTACATCGTCGGCCTGCTGGCGGAAGCCTTCCTCGAAAAACAGCCGGGCGAGCGCATCATTCACGATCCGCGCCTCTCCTGGAACACCGTCGACGTGGTAGAAGCGGCGGGCGGCACGCCGGTGATGTCGAAAACCGGCCACGCGTTTATCAAAGAGCGTATGCGCCAGGAAGACGCCATCTACGGCGGCGAGATGAGCGCCCATCACTATTTCCGTGATTTTGCCTACTGCGACAGCGGAATGATTCCGTGGTTATTGGTGACCGAGCTGCTGTGCCTGAAGGGCAAAACGCTGGGCGAACTGGTGTGTGACCGCATGGCTGCCTTCCCGGCAAGCGGGGAAATCAACAGCAAGCTGGCAGAGCCGGTGAGTGCGATTGCCCGCGTGGAGCAGCATTTCTCTCAGCACGCGCTGGAGATCGACCGCACTGACGGCATCAGCCTGGCGTTTGCCGACTGGCGCTTCAACCTGCGTTCGTCGAACACCGAGCCGGTTGTGCGCCTGAACGTGGAATCGCGCGGGGATGCGTCGCTGATGGAAGCCCGGACGAAGGACATTCTGGCTCTTTTAAATCAGTAACTCACAGCCCCTCACCCCGACCCTCTCCCCAGAGGGGCGAGGGGGAAGGTCAAGACCGGGATGTGCTCCGGCTCGCTTTTTCAACTGACATGACGAGTGAGAAAGCCTGATGCCTGTTCCGATCTGTCCCCTCTCCCCTTAGGGGAGAGGGTTAGGGTGAGGGGAATAATATCAACAACAGGAACAACGATGACGACTCTAAGAAAGCGCGAGCGGGCCAAAACGAATGCATCGTTAATCTCAATGGTGCAGCGGTTCTCCGACATTGCCATTATGTTTGGCGGGCTGTGGGTGGTCTGCAAAGGGACTGAACTGCCGTTTTCCTATCTGCATCTGCTGATGGCGCTGATCGCCCTGGTGGTCTTTCAGATGATCGGCGGCATGACCGATTTTTACCGTTCCTGGCGCGGCGTGCGCATGACAACGGAACTGCTGCTGCTCCTGCAAAACTGGACGCTGGCGCTTATCCTTTGCGCGGGCCTGCTGGCCTTTAACGATGACTTCAACAACAGCTTTGGCATCTGGCTTGCCTGGTATCTGCTCAGCACCTGCGGCATGGTGGCCTGCCGCTCATTTATTCGTTTCGGCGTGGGCTGGCTGCGTAACCGTGGCTACAACATTCGTCAGGTGGCCGTGGCCGGTGATATGCCCGCCGGGCAACTGCTGCTCGACAGCTTCCGCAATCAGCCCTGGCTCGGTTTTGAGGTGGTTGGCAGCTATCACGATGCCAGACCCGGCGGCGTGAATAACGACTGGGCAGGGAACTACGATCAGCTCCTCGAAGACGCGCGCGCAGGCAAAATTCACAACGTCTATATCGCGCTGGCTATGCAGGAAGAAGCGCGCATGAAAACGCTGGTGCGCGAGCTGGCGGACACCACCTGCTCGGTGATTCTGATCCCGGACGTCTTTACCTTCAATATTCTGCATTCCCGCGTCGATGAAGTGAACGGCGTGCCGGTGGTGCCCCTTTACGACACACCGCTTTCCGGCCTGAACCGCGTGCTGAAGCGCGTGGAAGATATCGTGCTGGCATCGATGATTTTGCTGCTGATCTCTCCGGCGCTGGCCTGTATAGCGATGGCGGTGAAGCTCACTTCGCCGGGCCCGGTTATCTTCCGCCAGACCCGCTACGGCATGGACGGCAAGCCTATCAAGGTATGGAAATTCCGTTCGATGCGGGTGATGGAAAACGATGCTGTTGTCACTCAGGCCACGCAAAACGACCCACGCGTGACACCGGTGGGGAATTTCCTGCGCCGTACCTCTCTGGACGAGCTGCCGCAGTTTATCAACGTGCTGACCGGCGGGATGTCCATCGTTGGCCCACGCCCGCACGCGGTGGCGCATAACGAAGAGTATCGTCAGCTGATTGAAGGCTACATGCTGCGCCATAAGGTGAAACCGGGCATCACCGGCTGGGCACAAATCAACGGCTGGCGCGGGGAAACCGACACCCTCGAGAAGATGGAAAAACGCATCGAGTTCGACCTCGAGTACATCCGCGAGTGGAGCCTGTGGTTCGATATCCGCATTGTTTTTCTGACTATTTTCAAAGGCTTTGTCAACAAAGCAGCGTATTGAGGTAGCGACATGAGCCTGAGAGAAAAAACCATCAGCGGGGCGAAGTGGTCGGCGATGGCCACCGTCGTCATCATCGGCCTCGGGCTGGTACAGATGACGGTGCTGGCGCGCATTATCGACAACCACCAGTTTGGCCTGCTGACCGTGTCACTGGTGATCATCGCCCTGGCCGACACGCTGTCAGATTTTGGCATCGCCAATTCAATTATCCAGCGCAAGGAAATTAGCCATCTCGAACTGACCACGCTGTACTGGCTGAACGTCGGGCTTGGCATTGTGGTGTTTGTGCTGGTCTTCAGCCTGAGCGGCGTGATTGCCGACGTGCTGCATAACCCTGATCTGGCCCCGCTGATGCGCACGCTGTCGGTTGCTTTTGTGGTGATCCCACACGGGCAGCAATTCCGCGCGCTGATGCAAAAAGAGCTGGAATTCAACAAGATCGGCATGATTGAAACCTCGGCCGTGCTGGCGGGTTTCACCTTTACCGTGGTGAGCGCGCATTTCTGGCCGCTGGCCATGACTGCCATTCTGGGCTACCTGGTGAACAGCGCCGTGCGCACGCTGCTGTTCGGCTGGTTCGGGCGTCGGATTTATCGTCCGGGGCTGCATTTTTCGCTGGCGTCCGTGTCGTCGAACCTGCGCTTTGGCGCGTGGCTCACGGCGGACAGCATCATCAATTACGTGAACACCAACCTTTCGACGCTGGTGCTGGCGCGCATTCTCGGCGCAAGCGTGGCAGGCGGCTATAACCTCGCTTACAACGTCGCCGTTGTGCCGCCAATGAAACTCAACCCGATTATCACCCGCGTGCTGTTCCCGGCGTTCGCCAAGATTCAGGACGATACCGCGAAGCTGCGCGTGAACTTTTACAAGCTGCTCTCCGTTGTGGGCATTATTAACTTCCCGGTGCTGCTAGGCCTGATGGTGGTCAGCAACAACGTGGTACCGCTGGTGTTTGGCGAGAAGTGGGTGAGCATCATTCCGATCCTGCAATTGCTGTGCGTGGTGGGCCTGCTGCGCTCGGTCGGCAACCCGATTGGCTCTTTGCTGATGGCCAAGGCGCGGGTGGATATCAGCTTCAAATTCAACGTGTTCAAAACCTGCCTGTTTATTCCGGCGATTATCGTCGGCGGGCATATGGCTGGCGCGCTGGGCGTGACGCTCGGCTTCCTGCTGGTGCAGGTCATCAACACCGTGCTGAGCTACTTCGTGATGATTAAACCTGTGCTCGGCTCCAGCTACCGCGAATACATCCTGAGCCTGTGGCTGCCGTTTTACCTGTCGCTGCCGACGCTTGCGGTGAGCTACGGCCTGGGCGTGGCGCTGAACGGCGCGCTGCCACTGCCGTTGTTGCTGGTCACGCAGATTGGCTCAGGCGGGCTGGCATTCGCGTTGATGATTGTGCTCTCACGCCACCCGCTGGTGGTGGAGATGAAGCGCCAGTTTTGCCGTACTGAAAAAATGAAAATGCTGCTTCGTGCAGGTTAATGCATTCTGCCCCTCACCCTAACCCTCTCCCCAAAGGGGAGAGGGAACTGTCCGGCGCCGCATTTAACCTGCAGCCCGGAACGTCTTCTCTCCCTCGCCCCTTTGGGGAGAGGGCGGGGTGAGGGGAATATTTGATGAGGTCACATATGAAATTACTGATTCTTGGCAACCATACCTGCGGCAACCGTGGCGACAGCGCCATTTTACGCGGCCTGCTGGATGCCATTCACGCGCTCAATCCTGACGCAGAAGTGGACGTGATGAGCCGTTACCCGGTCAGCTCCTCCTGGCTGCTGAACCGCCCGGTGATGGGTGACCCGCTCTACACCCAGATGAAGCAGCACAACAGCGCGGCGGGCGTGATGGGGCGGGTGAAAAAGATTCTGCGCCGCCGTTATCAGCATCAGGTGCTGCTCTCGCGCGTGACCGACAACGGTAAGCTGCGCAATATCGCGATTGCGCAGGGTTTTACCGATTTTGTCCGCCTGCTGGGCAACTATGACGCGATTATCCAGGTCGGTGGATCGTTCTTTGTCGATCTCTACGGTGCGCCGCAGTTTGAACACGCACTCTGCACCTTTATGGCGAAAAAACCGCTGTACATGATTGGCCACAGCGTCGGGCCGTTCCAGGATCCGCAGTTCAACCAGCTGGCTAACTACGTTTTTGGCCATTGCGATGCGCTGATCCTGCGTGAGTCTGTGAGCCTGAACTTGATGGAGCGCAGCGACATCACCACCGCCAAAGTGGAACAGGGCGTGGACACGGCCTGGCTGGTGGACCATCACGACGAGTCATTCACCGCCAGCTATGCCGTCGAACACTGGCTGAAGAAAATTGGCCAGCAGAAAACGGTCGCCGTCACGCTGCGTGAGCTTGCACCGTTTGATAAACGCCTCGGCACCACTCAGCAGGCCTACGAAGAGGCTTTCGGCGGCGTGGTCAATCGCATCATCGACGCGGGTTATCAGGTGATTGCGCTTTCCACCTGCACCGGTATCGACAGCTACAACAAAGATGACCGCATGGTGGCGCTGAACCTGCAAAAGCATATCAGCGACCCGGCGAAGTACCATGTGGTGATGGACGAACTCAACGATCTGGAAATGGGCAAAATTCTCGGTGCCTGTGACCTGACCGTGGGCACGCGCCTGCATTCGGCGATCATTTCGATGAACTTCGACACGCCCGCCATTGCCATTAACTATGAGCACAAATCTGCCGGGATCATGCAGCAGCTGGGCATGCCGGAAATGGCGATGGACATTCGTCATCTGCTGGACGGCAGTCTTGGCGCAATGGTGGCGGATACGCTCGGCCAGCTTCCAGCCATCAACGAACGTCTGCGTATTGCGGTGAAAGCCGAGCGCGCGAATGGCATGCAGATGGTCAAATCCGTGCTGGACCGCATCGGGGAGGGGAAATGAAGGTCGGTTTCTTCCTGTTAAAATTTCCGCTGTCGTCTGAAACCTTTGTCTTAAACCAGATCGTGGCGTTCATTGAGATGGGCTATGAGGTTGAGATCGTTTCGCTGCTGAAGGGGGACATGACTAACACCCATGAGGCCTTCACGCGTTATAACCTCGCGCAGAAAACCCGCTGGCTGCAGGATGAGCCAATGGGAAAACTGGCAAAGTTGCGTTATCGCGCGCTGAGTACTCTGAAAGGCCTGCATCGCCCGTCGACGTGGCAGGCGCTCAATGCCAGTCGGTACGGCCACGAAGCACGTCATCTGATCCTCTCCTCCATTGTGGCGCATAATCCACGGCCTTTGAGTGCCGATGTGTTTATCGCTCACTTCGGCCCGGCGGGTGTCACCGCCGCAAAGCTGCGCGAGCTTGGCGTGATTCGCGGCAAAATTGCCACCGTGTTTCACGGCATCGACATCTCCAGCCGGGAAGTGCTCAGCCATTACACCCCGGAATACCAGCAGCTGTTCCGTCGTGGCGATGTCATGCTGCCGATAAGCGATCTGTGGGCCGGACGCCTGCGAACGATGGGTTGCCCGGCGGAGAAGATTGTGGTGTCGCGCATGGGGGTCAACATGGAACGTTTTGCGCTGCGGCCGCTGAAAACGCCGGATCAGACTCTGCAAATCATCTCCGTCGCGCGCCTGACCGAGAAGAAAGGGCTGCACGTGGCGATTGAAGCCTGCCGTCAGCTGAAATCACGTGGCGTACGTTTCCGCTATCGCATTCTCGGCATTGGCCCGTGGGAGCGACGTCTGCGCACGCTTATCGAGCAGTATCAGCTGGATGATGTGATTGAGATGCCGGGCTTCAAGCCAAGCCATGAGGTCAAAGCGATGCTCGACGACGCCGACGTGTTCCTGCTGCCATCCGTTACAGGGACCGATGGCGATATGGAAGGGATCCCGGTCGCGCTGATGGAAGCGATGGCGGTGGGTATTCCCGTTGTTTCGACGGTTCACAGCGGCATTCCGGAACTGATTGACGCCGGGGAGTCCGGCTGGCTGGTGCCGGAGAACGATGCCGCAGCGTTGGCCGACAGGCTTCAGGCGTTTAGCGCATTTGACCAGCAGACGCTACAGCCTGTGGTTGATAAAGCCCGGGCAAAAGTCGAAGCCGAATTCAATCAGCAGGCGATCAACACCCGCTTAGCCGGCCTGCTGCAAACGCTGTAAACGAGGTTGCATGACCGATAAAACGTACTCCCTTTCTCGCCGCACCTTTCTCAGGGCCAGCTCCGCGCTGGCCGCCATCCCCCTCATCAATGGCCCCGTCGCGCTGGCGGCCGGGCGCAACGATGCCGCCGATATTCGCCATTACAATCATGGCAATGACTGGATCCGCGCTTTTAATGATGCCTTCAAAGACTATGATGTGGTTGAAGTGCCCAAAGGCGTGGTCTGTGAAAATATCAACACCGGCATCATTATTCCCCCAGGCAAGACATTAAAAGTGGCTGGCGCGCTGAAAGGCAACGGGCGCGGACGATTCGCTATGCAGGACGGCTGCAAAATCATCGGCAGCGGCGGCAGCCTGAACAATATCTGTCTGGACGTGCGCGGTTCCGACTGCGTGATTCAGGGAGTAACTCTCAGCGGCTACGGGCCCGTCGCGCAGATTTATATCGGTGGCAAAGAGAAGCGCACCATGCGCAATCTGCTTATCGACAACATCGTGGTGACTGAGGCCAACTACGGCATCCTGCGCCAGGGATTCCACAATCAGTTTGACGGCGTGAAGATAACCAATGGCCGCTTCACGCAGCTGCAGGGCGACGCGATCGAATGGAACGTGGCCATCAACGATAAAAATATTCTGATTTCTGACCACGTTATCGACAACATCAACTGCACCAACGGCAAAACCAACTGGGGCATTGGTATTGGGCTTGCGGGCAGCACGTATGACAACGGCTACCCCGAAGACCAGGCGGTAAAGAACTTCGTCGTCGCCAACATTACCGGCAGCAATTGCCGCCAACTGGTGCATGTGGAAAACGGCAAACACTTTACTATTCGTAATGTAAAAGCCCGCAATATCACCCCTGAGTTCAGTAAAAAGGCGGGGATTGATAACGCGACGGTAGCTATTTATGGCTGTGATAATTTCATTATTGATAATGTCAGTATGGTTAATAGCGCCGGGATGCTGATTGGCTACGGCGTGATTAAGGGGAATTATCTCTCAATTCCGCAAAATTTCCGTCTCAATGACGTTCAGATGGATAACACGGCACTGCCGTACAAGCTGCGCGGTATCCAGATATCTTCTGGGAATGCGCAGTCTTTTGTCTCGATAACCAATCTCGATTTGCAACATGCCTCGCTGGAGATGCACAACAAACCGCAGCATCTCTTTATGCGCAATATCAATGTGATGCAAACTGCCGACCGCGGCCCGGCGCTGTCGATGCAGTTTGATCTGCGTAAGGACGTGCGCGGCAAATTTATGGCGAAAGAAGATACGCTGCTGTCGCTGGCGAACATCAGGGCCGTGAATGAAAAGGGGCAGCGCTCGGTCGATATCGACCGTGTGGATCAGCAGGTAGTGAATGCGAGCGGGTTAAATTTTCGGCTGTCGGGGCGTTAAATCCGACAATTCCTGGAAAGCCCCGATAACTCTCGGATTAACCCTGACGTTTTATCAAATTTTGCCAGGTATCATCAAAAAAACATGCTGGATTAAACGTCCTTACTGGCTATAATTCCTCAACCATTCATAGGTGGACATGATAATGATTAATTTGAAAGCAGTTATTCCGGTAGCCGGTCTCGGGATGCATATGCTTCCTGCCACCAAGGCCATTCCAAAAGAAATGCTGCCGATCGTCGACAAACCAATGATTCAGTACATCGTCGACGAAATTGTTGCTGCAGGGATCAAAGAAATCGTCCTGGTGACTCACGCTTCCAAAAATGCCGTGGAGAACCACTTCGACACCTCTTATGAACTTGAGTCACTGCTGGAGCAGCGCGTAAAACGCCAGCTGCTGGCAGAAGTGCAGGCTATCTGCCCACCTGGCGTGACCATCATGAACGTACGTCAGGCGCAGCCTCTGGGCCTGGGCCACTCCATCCTCTGCGCGCGCCCGATTGTTGGCGACAACCCGTTCGTGGTTGTGCTGCCGGATATCATTCTGGATAACGCCACGGCCGATCCGCTGCGCTATAATCTTGCTGCGATGGTTGCCCGGTTCAATGAAACGGGACGTAGCCAGGTGCTGGCGAAGCATATGGATGGCGACCTGAGCGAATACTCCATCATCAAGACCAAAGAGCCACTAGATAACGAAGGCAAAGTTAGCCGTATCGTTGAGTTCGTTGAAAAGCCAGATCAGCCGCAAACTTTGAATTCAGATCTGATGGCGGTAGGTCGCTACGTGCTTTCCGGTGATATCTGGGCCGAACTTGAGAAAACCGAGCCAGGTGCCTGGGGACGCGTACAGCTGACCGACGCCATTGCTGAACTAGCCAAGAAACAGTCTGTTGATGCAATGCTAATGACTGGCGAAAGCTACGACTGCGGTAAGAAAATGGGTTACATGCAGGCGTTCGTTCAGTATGGCTTACGCAACCTGAAAGAAGGCGCTAAGTTCCGGGAAAGCATCAAGAAGCTGCTGGTCGACTAGTTTGTGAGGCACAACGTGCCTGATAAAACGGCAGGGGCGTCATGGTGCGATAAACGCGCACTTGTGGCTCCTTTGCCGTTTTTTGTTTTTAAAATCAACGAATAAGAACTCCTTCTGCCTTTTATTTTTGTGTCCGAAAAGTGGGATTTACCCTTGTTTTGAGTCCTGATTCGGACGACAATATTGGATTACATTTTTCTGCTATCAGTCCTCTTTTAGGCTGATGAGGTGGCAGGGAGTCAGACTTTACGTGCAGTGCACTGGTAGCTGTTGAGCCAGGGGCGGTAGCGTTCAACTTTTGGATAATTTGATGAAGCGTATAATTACATTTGGTACCTTTGATGTGTTCCATGTTGGTCACGTAAACATTCTCGAGAGAGCTGCACAATTTGGCGATTATCTGATTGTAGGGGTGAGCTCTGATGCGCTCAACTTTAGCAAAAAAGGTCGGTATCCAGTTTATTCGCAAAACGATCGCTGTAAAATTATTAGTTCTTTGAGCTTTGTTGATGAAGTTTTCATTGAAGAATCACTGGAATTAAAAAAAGAATATATTACACAACACAATGCCGATATTCTTATAATGGGTGATGATTGGGCTGGCCGATTCGATTGGGTAAGTGATGTCTGTGAAGTAAAATATCTTCCGAGAACTCCTTCTATATCTACAACAGAAATAATTGAAGTAGTGAAAAGTATAAAATGAATAAAAAATTCAAAAAGTCAATATTTAAAGTCATTTCATTTGTTAGTTTCTGCATCCCAAAAAATAAGAAAAGAATTTTTTTCAAAAGTAAACCTGATTATTCAGGAAATGCAAAGGCAATGAGTGATTATATTGAAAAAAACAATCCAGAGTATGAGTTAATATGGTCGGTTTCAGATGTCGTTAAAATTGGAACAAGCTCAAAAATAAAACTAATTAACAGTAAAACTCTCAAAGAACTCTACTATTATTTCACTAGCTCAATCATTATGACTACGCATAATGAAATGGTTGGGGCTGTAGCAAAAAATCAATCATACATAAGTCTTTGGCATGGAATGCCAATGAAAAAAATTTGCTACTTAGGTGAGTATGATTACAAGGGTATGATTGATTATCCAGCAACAAGAATTGCGACTTCTGAAATAATGCGCTCCATTATTTCTGCAAGCTTTCATGAAAAAGCAAACAACGTCATGATAACAGGACAACCTCGAAACGATTATCTGTTTGAACCTATATCGTTAGGAGAAATTGGAATTTCTCATGCCGAAGGTAAGAAAATAGTAATGTATATCCCAACATTCAGGCAAAATAACGAAGATGAAAGATATTCAGATGGCGAAAAAATAAAAAATAACAATTTTTTCCGTGTGGAGGATTTTGATATTGAAGCGTTAGATTATTATCTTGATAATAATAATATTCACCTGGTTTTAAAACTTCACCCGTACGAAGAATCTTCATTAGGTGTCAAAGGTGAAATTACTAATAATATTACTATTATCGATACGGAAAATCTAAACAAAAAAAATATTGACGTCAATCAAATAATTCCATGGGCGGACTGTTTGATAACTGATTACTCTTCTGTATATTTTGATTTTTTATTACTAAATAAACCAATTGTTTTCCTAGTGCCAGACCTTCCGCAATATAGAGCAGCACGTGGAGGATTTACTCTTGAGCCGTTCGAGTATTGGACTCCAGGTCAAAAAACAATGACTCAGAGGGATTTAATACAAGCGCTTACAGATGTTTTTGATGGCTCCGACGATAAATATTCTGGCCAAAGGAAAGTAATTAATGACCTCATTAACCACCATCAAGATTCCGCGAGCTGTTCGCGGGTAATGAATTTAATCGAGAAATAATAATGACAATTTACTTTTTCTTGGGCGATATAAGCTCTAAGGGTGGAATCGAGAGAGTAACTATTACGCTTGCAAATGCATTGTCAAAAAAATTTAATGTCAGCATAGTAAGCTTATATAAGAGCAATAGTGAGATAGCATTTGAAATAAATAATAATGTCAATGTTATTATTCTAAGTAATCAATTTGAAAAAAGTATGTATAATCGAAGCCCCGGAGGTAAGGGGATTATTTTCGATTTTAAGTATATTTTTAGTAAACTAGATGTTCTCAAAAAAAGATGTAATGGAATTAATAGTGAAGATATAATTGTGTCATGTGATATTAAAATGACATTATTGCTTTATTTTTTCTGTAAAAAAAATCGTGCGCGACTTTTAGCAATAGAACATTTTGAACATGATATTGGCAATGGGATTTTAAAACGGTTAAGAAAAATCATATACACCCGTATTGATGCTGTTGTAAGTTTAACATCGGAAGATAAGCACAAATATCTTGTATGGCTGGATGCTAAGAAACACTGGGTAATTCCTAATATTGTAGTAACAAATAAAAAAGAACTAACTTTCTCAGATACTGAAAAAGAGAATACGGTCTTGGCAGTTGGTCGTTTGACGCATCAAAAAGGTTTTGATTTGCTGATAAAATCATGGAGCCTAATTGAGAACGACGGTTGGATATTGAAAATAGTTGGTGACGGTGAAGAGTTTGATAACTTGCAAAAACAGGTTTCTCAATTGAATGCAACCAATATTGAATTGATTCCGTTCCAAAAAAACATACATGAGCTTTATGCTAAGTCAAAAATTTTTGTGCTTTCTTCAAGGTTCGAAGGCTTAGGTATGGTTTTACTAGAGGCACTTACCTACGCATTACCATGTATAAGTTTTGATTGTCCTGCTGGACCTAAAACAATTTTATCTAACGGAAGTGGACTACTAGTTCCAACTGGTAACGTAGATTTATTAGGTACAACAATATCGAAGCTAATTAATGATCATGAGCTGAGAAAGTCGCTAAGCTTAAAATCAGCTAAAGTACTTGTTAATTTCAGTGAAGATAAAATAGTAAAGCAGTGGAGCGAAATGATCTGTGAAACTAAAAAACAAACCTTATTATGATTTTGTTTTCATAACCAACGTACCTGCATTTTACAAAGTTAATCTTTTTAATGAATTGTCTAAAACAGTTAAATTAAAAGTAATATTTATTTCAAATAAATCAGAAATAAGAAATTCAGATTTCTATTCTTATGATATTAATTTTGATTATATTACAATTAATCATAGTTCCTATGAAACCAGAAATAAAGCCAAGACTTTTTTTAGGCTTTTTCAGGAGACTATATTTCTCAACTATAAGTATTTGGTTTTTTCAGGCTGGGAAACTAAGGAAGCATCGCTGCTTTCATTTCTAACTCCAAAATTAAAAAATGCGATAGTTATTGAAAGTAGTATTCTTGAAACAAATGTTGATAGCATCAAATTTTGGATCAAAAAAGTACTACTTTCTAGAATTTCAGTCGCTTTTCCATCTGGCTTTCTCCAAAGAAAGATTCTTACTGAAGCTGGTTTCAACGGCGAAATTCATATAACCCATGGTGTAGGAATTAGTAACTACCAATCACAATTTGAAGTAGATAAGTATAAACGTGATGAAATGGTTTTTTTGTATGTAGGTAGAATATCACAAGAAAAAAACATAGCTTTCTTGGTTAACACCTTTAAAGATATAAATGCTAAATTATTAATTGTTGGTGATGGTGATTTGCGAAAAAATATCGAATCTTCCGCCTCAGAAAACGTGTATTTCCTTGGCTATGTTGAAAATAAAAAATTAAAAGAAATTTATTCAAATAGTGACTGTTTTATTCTACCCTCACTTTCAGAACCATGGGGCTTAGTCATTGAAGAGGCATTAACATTTGGACTTCCTGTGATAGTAAGCGATATGGTTGGTTGCCACTTTGATTTGGTTACTGATAAAAATGGCATCGTCTATGAGGTAAATAGTTATGATGCATTAAAAAACGCAATTCAAAATATTTCCTTTAATATAGAAAAGTACAAGCAGGGTGCGAAATTATATCAACCTGAAAAAATTGCGGAATTACAGATTGAATCTTATTGTGGTGCATTAAATGTCAAGGAATAAAACATTCTCCGACTTTTTGAAATACTTTTCCGGAGACCTGGTTGTTAAAGGATTTATGTTCCTATCTTTACCTCTGTTATCAAGGGTTATGAATCCTGATGATTACGGTAAGATGGCATTGATTAATGCAGCCGTGATGATCGTGTATGTGTTTATAAGTTTAAATTTACAAAACGCTGTAATAAATAGATACATGAAAACGTCAGAACATTTTGATGTATATTACAGCTCTGTGTTGATAGGTATGTTCTTCATACAATTATTCTTCATAGCACTTTGTCCGTTTTATGCGCCTTATGCTGCTGAATTGCTAAGCATTTCAATATTGGACTTTTATTGGGTCATGGCAATTTGTATATTATTAAGCTACATATATTCCTACACAAGTTATTTGCAAGGTGCCAGATTAAGTAGCGAATTCGTAAAGCTAAATATAATAAGTAAGCTGTCTGAAGTAGCTTTAATTTTTGTTTTTGCACTAATCATTGCTAATGACAAGTATTTGTCAAAAATTTATGCGCAATTGCTAGTCAGTTGCGTGGTCTTATTATTTGTTTTGTTTAAAATTAAAAAAATAATATCATTCAAATTCGATGTTAGATATTTCAAAGTTGCGCTAACATTTAGTGTCCCGTTGATTTTGCATGTATTATCTAACTCATTGCTTTCACAGGCAGATAGATTAATTATTGCAAAGCTGATGGGTAATTACGAAGCAGGAATTTACTCGTTTGCTTACAATCTAGGTATGTGCGTAATAGTAATTGTTATGGCATGGAATTCATCATGGCAACCAAAATTCTATGCGTTGATGAATGAGGGGAAATCAGCCCAGATAAGAAATGCCGTCAAATCGAGTTCTATTATTATTGCTGTTTTAAGCGCATTGGTAATTCTCTTTTCCCGCGAAGCAGTTATGCTTTTGGCTAACTATAATTACTATAGCGGCGCAAAAATTGTACCTATTGTCGTTATAGCGAACGCTTTAGTTCATATATATTTAAGCTATGCGAATTTTAACTTTTACAAAGCAAAAACTTTCTTTATTTCTATAGGTACCTTATTAGCAATGTTAATTAACATTGCACTCAATTATTGCCTCATTCCAAAATATGGAATTCAAGGGGCAGCTTGGGCTACAGTGACAAGTTATCTGTGCCTGGCAATATTTCAATTCGTTATTTCGAAAAAGTCAGGCAATTCAATTATTGACATCAGATTCTTAATATATTTCATTGTTTTTCTAATGATGATTTATCTAATGACAGATTTTTTTGATTCATTAAATTTATATCTTGCCTTAATCTACAAAACATTTATTTCAATAGCCATGATTCTGTTACTTATCTATACTAAAACATTAAATTCACTTAAGATGGCAATATGAATTTCAGTATATATAGTGTTTATCTGTTTGCTACAATTTTACTGATATTAATAGATGTCAATAGTAGAAATGTACAAACCAAAAAAATAATTTTTGTTTTTGTCTTTTTAGCATTGGTTTTATTTATTGGATTCAGATATGAGATTGGTTTAGATTGGGTTTTTTACTCTCATCTTTATGAAGGACAGACATTCTCGTTAGCTATTGAGCCTGGATTCATGTTGCTAGCGAGTGTTTTCTCTACTTTCGCAAGTTATTGGGTGTTTCAATCGTTTATAACTGCATTTACTATCATTTCGCTAAGTTCATTCTGTAAAAACTTCACGCGAAATTATTGTGCATGTATTTTGATTTTTTTTGTTTATCAATTTGGACTAAATTCTGAGGCGCTTCGACAGCTTATAGCGCTAGCTATTGTTTTAATTGCTTATACAAAGTATCTTTTTGGAAGCAAGCGCTCAAGCTATGTGATGGTTTTTATAGCTTCTACTTTTCATATATCAGCAATGATATGTATCTTGCCTTTACTTCTATTAAACCGAAGAAGTTTTGGAGTATTGCGGACTTTTACAAGTATTGGATTGATATTAAGTATTCTAGGCATTTACCCAATACAATCAATTTTGACAATTCTTCAATCCTTCTCTGGAAATGGTTACATCAGTAAAATACTATGGTATGGAAGTGAAAATAATATTGGATCAATTTTTACAGTAAGTCTTCTATTTAAAATAGCAGTTACTATATTCTTTGAGATCAGATTTAAAAATCATTTAACCAACCTCACAGAGTTAGAACTCCTAAAAATAAAACTTTTAAGAGTGTCTCTTTATTTATTAGTCCTTATAGATATCTATCTTGGCCAATATGGAACAATAAGCACTCGATTAAATGTGTATATGATACCGTCCCTGGTAATTGCAATAGTTTTAATCTTAGAGCAGTTCAAGGTTGGTATAAGTAAATTATTAGTAACTCTATTGTTTTTGATTTACTTCTTTTTTAATTTTCAGAATTTTACGAGTAATTATTATTTCGAAAATTTTTATCTTCCTTATCGAAATTATCTTGAAAAGATATTCGGTTATGAACAAAAAAATAATAAAGAGGCTGAAGTGGAATTTTATCTGAATAACAAAGATGTCTTACAATGAATTTACTAATTAATGCATCAAATCTTTATGTAGGTGGTGGAGTTCAAGTTGCAGTATCTCTAATCCAGGAGTTAGTATTTAATGGTGTAGAGTTTAAAGCGGCAATTTCACCAAAGGTGCATGAGCAGCTTAATGAAACTGAGCTGAAGAAATGCATTTTGATAGAAAAATCGCCTTCAGGAATATTTAATTTTAAAATAAGACGTTTACTTGATGATATAGTCAAAGAAAATCAAATTGACAAAGTTCTTACTATTTTTGGCCCTAGTTACTGGTCTCCAAAAAATGTTAAACATATTGTTGGCTATGCTCTTCCTTGGCTAATCTATGACATTAGTAAAATATATCCTGAGCTATCTGTAAGAGAGAAAATAAAATTTCAAATTTTGCGGGTAATTCAACCTTATTTTTATAAAAAAAATGCTGATGTCATAATCACTGAAACTGAAGATGTGAATCTTCGGGTAAGGCATTTGCTTGGTTACCCTGACGAAAATGTTGTTACAATATCCAATACATTGAATAAGAAAATGACTGATGCTGATATTTGTGATAGCTCGTTAAGTCAGTTTTTTCCAGTGAAAAAGGAAGAGGATATATATCTTCTGACAATATCACATAATTATCCTCATAAAAATCTAAAAGTTATAAAATCTCTTTTGAATAAACTACCTGAAAATTACAAATTTATATTGACTGTTAATCATGATTTTCTTTTAGATATTCCTCCCGAGATGCATCATCGGGTATTTTGTATCGGATTCGCAAGGCTAAACCAGTGTGCATATTTATATGAATATTGTGATGCGGTTTTTTTACCAACTGTATTAGAATGTTTTAGCGCCAGCTATCTTGAGAGTATGTACTTTAATAAATTTATATTGACATCAGATCTACCATTTGCTCGGACAATATGTGGTGATTCTGCAGCATATTTCAATCCATATAATGAAAATGATATTGCATTAGTAATCCAATCGGTTTTTAGTGATGTCAAAGTTCGAGTGATTTTACTGGAAAAAATGAGAAAACAACTATCCTTATATCCTACACCGAATGAACGGGCTCGCCAATACATTGCCCAACTTGATAAATTATGATGCAGCAATCATTTCGAGGTCTAAACATGTTTTCAAATAAAATATTACTAATCACTGGTGGAACTGGTTCGTTTGGTAACGCAGTTTTAAATCGCTTTCTTGATACCGATATTAAAGAAATTCGTATATTTTCCCGCGATGAGAAAAAGCAGGATGATATGCGCAAGAAATATAATAATCCTAAACTCAAGTTCTATATCGGTGATGTTCGAGACTATTCAAGTGTATTGAATGCGTCGAGAGGGGTTGATTTTATTTACCATGCCGCCGCACTCAAGCAAGTCCCATCTTGCGAATTCCATCCAATGGAAGCAGTTAAAACCAATGTGTTGGGTACTGAAAATGTGCTCGAGGCAGCAATTGCAAATGAAGTGAGCAGGATTGTTTGCCTAAGTACAGATAAGGCTGTTTATCCTATCAATGCAATGGGTATCTCCAAAGCAATGATGGAGAAGGTGATTGTTGCCAAGTCTCGCAACGTTGACCCGAGTAAGACAGTTATTTGTGCAACGCGTTATGGTAACGTCATGGCATCGCGAGGATCTGTTATTCCACTGTTTGTGGATCTGATTCGTAGTGAGAAACCTATTACTATAACTGACCCAAATATGACACGATTTATGATGACGTTAGAAGACGCTGTCGATCTTGTGCTGTATGCGTTTACGCATGGTGATAACGGTGACATTTTTGTTCAGAAGGCCCCAGCAGCGACTATCGAAACATTAGCTATCGCTCTGAAAGAGCTTTTGGATGTACCTGCGCATCCTATCAATGTCATTGGTACCAGACACGGCGAAAAGTTGTATGAAGCTCTGTTAAGCCGTGAGGAGATGGTTGCTGCTGTAGATATGGGGGATTACTATCGTGTGCCACCAGATTTGCGTGATCTTAACTACGGTAAATATGTAGAGCAGGGTGATAAGCGAATCTCAGAGGTTGAAGATTATAACTCTCACAATACTGAACGTCTTGATGTTGAAGGGATGAAGAAGTTATTACTCAAGCTTCCTTTCGTTAATGCTTTACGCGCAGGCCAGCCTTACGATTTGGATGCATGATATGAAAATTCTGGTAACTGGAGCAGAAGGATTTATAGGTCGTAACCTTTGCTTGCGATTAGAAGAATTAGGTCGTCATGACATAATTAAAATTGACCGTTCAAGTACCGAAAGCGAACTGAAAGCTGCAGTTACATCTGCAGATTTTATCTATCATCTTGCCGGGGTGAATAGGCCAATTAGTGACGAAGAGTTTGGCGCTGGTAATCATCTGTTGACTCAACGCATTGTTGATATTTTAAAGGAATGTAATCTCCAGACCCCAATAATGTTAAGTTCTTCTATTCAGGCTACTTTCAATAATAGTTACGGCCTTAGCAAGGCTGCTGCAGAAGATGCTGTTTTGAATTATGCTAATTCAAATCAGGCACAGCATTATATTTATCGTTTTCCTAATGTATTTGGGAAATGGTGTAGGCCAAATTACAATTCTTTTGTTGCTACTTTTTGCAACAATATCGCTTCAGGTTTAAATGTTGTTATCAATGATACTAATGCACCAGTTACGCTTGTTTATATTGATGATGTTTGTTCTGAATTAATTGATTTGATTGATGGAAAAGAAAGTGGGTATCGGACAATATCTATTCAATACCAGACTACAGTTGGTGAAGTAGCTAATATTCTCCATTCTTTTAAAGATAGTCGCGATAACTTGACTACCCCGCAAGTTGGTACAGGCCTTGTCAGGGCTCTTTATTCAACATATCTGAGCTATTTGAAACCAGAACAGTTTGGCTATTCCATTCCTTCATACAGCGATCAGCGTGGCACTTTTTGTGAGATGCTGAAAACTAAGGACTCAGGACAATTTTCATTTTTCACTGCCCATCCAGGTATCACTCGGGGAGGTCATTACCATCACTCGAAAAATGAAAAGTTTTTGGTGATTCAAGGAGATGCTACGTTCAAGTTTGAACATGTAGTTACCGGTGAAAGATATGAGCTAAAGGTTAGTTCTGGTGAACATAAAGTTGTTGAGACTGTTCCCGGATGGACTCACGATATAACTAATACCGGAACAAATGAGCTGATTGTAATGCTTTGGGCAAATGAAATTTTTGATAAAAATGCACCGGATACTATAGCGAGATCTTTAGCATGAAGAAATTAAAAGTAATGTCTGTTGTCGGTACCCGTCCTGAAATTATTCGCTTGTCGCGTGTTTTGGCAAAACTTGATCAGCATTGCGAACATATTATTGTCCATACAGGACAGAACTATGACTTCGAGTTGAATGAAGTTTTTTTTAACGACCTAGGCGTTAGAAAACCAGATTATTTTTTAAGTGCTGCGGGTAAGAACGCAGCGACTACCATCGGACAAGTAATCATTAAGGTTGATGAAGTTCTTGAAGAAGTTAAGCCTGATGCGATGCTAGTCTTAGGTGACACCAACTCTTGCATTTCAGCCTTGCCAGCAAAACGTCGTAAAATTCCTATTTTCCATATGGAAGCTGGTAATCGCTGTTTTGACCAACGCGTTCCAGAGGAAACCAACCGTCGAATCGTAGATCATACAGCAGATGTTAATCTAACCTACAGCACAATTGCACGTGATTATTTATTGAGCGAGGGGCTACCGGCTGATCGTGTCATAAAAACTGGCAGCCCAATGTATGAAGTTCTTTCTCATTATATGGAT
This sequence comes from Enterobacter sp. CC120223-11, assembly GCF_900215375.1. Classification (GTDB taxonomy): domain Bacteria; phylum Pseudomonadota; class Gammaproteobacteria; order Enterobacterales; family Enterobacteriaceae; genus Scandinavium. Next base: position 345,478 of record NZ_OBEF01000003.1, read on the forward strand.
CAAATTGATAGTTCTGATGTGGTTGAACGTTTAGGACTTGAGAAAAATAATTTTTTTGTTGTCAGCGCACACCGTGAAGAAAATGTAGATTCACCTAAACAGTTAGAAAAATTAGCATTGATTCTTAACACTATTTCGGAGAAGTATGATGTCCCTGTGATTATTTCTACTCATCCAAGAACCCGTAACAGAATTGAGGCTGCTGGTATTGTTTTTCATAAAAACATACAACTACTTAAGCCTTTAGGTTTCCATGATTATAATAATTTGCAGAAAAACTCAAAGGCCGTTTTATCCGATAGCGGTACCATCACTGAAGAATCATCAATCATGAACTTCCCCGCGATTAATATTCGTGAAGCCCATGAAAGACCCGAGGGTTTTGAAGAGGCTTCAGTTATGATGGTTGGGCTGGAAGTTGAACGCGTATTGCAGGCTTTATCAATTCTTGAGATTCAACCACGTGGCACTGAACGTTTGCTACGCCAGGTTGCTGATTACAGCATGCCAAACGTCTCTGATAAAGTGGTGAGAATTATCCATTCTTATACAGATTATGTTAAGAGAGTGGTCTGGAAAGAGTATTAATGAAACTTGCTCTTATAATCGATGATTATTTGCCCAATAGCACGCGGGTGGGGGCTAAAATGTTCCATGAACTCGCAGTTGAGCTTCTTCAGAATGGTCATCAAGTTACGGTTATTACACCTGAGATAAATGCCAGTCAGTGTTTCAGTACTGATAATATTGATGGCGTCGAAGTTTGGCGCTTCGATAGTGGACCGATTAAAGATGTGTCTAAATATCAGCGTGCGATCAATGAAACATTGCTATCATTTAGGGCGTGGCGTTCGCTTAAATCAAAGGTTAATGAAAACACTTTTGATGGGGTTATTTACTATTCTCCCTCAATTTTTTGGGGGAGATTAGTTTATAACATTAAGAAAAAGTGTGGATGTCCCGCTTATCTTGTCTTGCGCGACATGTTTCCTCAGTGGGTAATAGATGCCGGTATGCTTCGAAGTGGTTCTTTGCTGGATAAGTATTTTCGCTTTTTTGAGCAATATTCTTACGAACAGGCCGATGGTATTGGTTTGATGTCTGATAGAAATCTTGAATTATTCCAATCTCAGAACAGAACTCTACCCTGCGAAGTGCTGAGGAATTGGGCTAGTCTCACTGCCCATGTCTCTTATGAAGATGAAAGCACATCTTTTCGTAAGCGTCTTAATTTGCATGATAAAACGATTTTCTTCTATGGCGGGAATATCGGTCATGCTCAAGATATGGCAAATCTGATGCGTCTCGCTAAAAAGATGCAAATCCATCCCCAGGCTCATTTTTTATTTGTTGGGCAAGGCGATGAAGTTGATTTGATCAATCGCCTCGCAACTGATTGGAAATTATCGAATTTTTCCTATCTACCGTCCATCAACCAGCAAGAGTTCAAGCGCTTACTCAGCGAAGTAGATGTTGGACTTTTCTCACTGTCTGCCAATCACACTTCGCATAACTTTCCAGGAAAATTATTAGGCTACATGGTCCAGTCGTTACCCATTTTAGGAAGTGTCAATGAGGGTAATGACTTGATGGATATAGTTAATGCGAATCAGGCAGGGTTTATTCATTTGAATGGGCAAGATGGTGCTCTCTTTGCTTCAGCTGAACGTTTACTCCTTGACCAAAGCCTGCGCTCCACTATAGGTGAAGGTGCTTATGAGTTGTTGATTAATCAGTTTTCCGTCCACTCAGCAGCCCAAGCTATACAAAATAAATTAGGAGCAAGTAATGCGCTTAATTGATGATATTAAACTTAATGCATTATTTGAGGATGCTCAGAGTTCAGTACGTAAAAGATCACATCTACTCTTACATTCTGATCATAATGAGAAAGTTCAGCGGCTGGTCATTGTGCTTGTGAAAGGTAGTTATGTTGAGCCTCATTATCATGAACTACCTCATCAATGGGAAATGTTTGTTGTTTCGGAAGGTTGCGTTCAAATTACACTCTATACCGCCGAAGGTGAGGTTCAATCAACATTCCTTGCAGGTCCTGGTACCGACACTGCCATCGTTGAATTTTCGCCCGGGGATATACATAGCGTAGAATGCATGTCGGAAAGGGCTGTCATGATTGAAGTCAAAGAGGGGCCTTTCGACCCTCAGTTTGCTAAGGCGTCACCTGATTGGGCATAAGGCGATCAGTTAACAACGGTAATAAGCCACCAAATGCTACCCAAGTTGATGGTACCTGAGTTAACATCTTCCCCACATTCCAAGCCGCGCGCACCCTGCGCGGTGACCACACCTGACAGGAGTATGTAATGTCCAAGCAACAGATCGGCGTCGTCGGTATGGCAGTGATGGGGCGCAACCTGGCGCTCAACATCGAAAGCCGTGGTTATACCGTCTCCATCTTCAACCGCTCCCGTGAAAAAACTGAAGAAGTGATTGCCGAGAACCCTGGCAAGAAACTGGCTCCTTTTTACACGGTGCAGGAGTTCGTCGAGTCTCTGGAAACACCACGCCGCATCCTGTTAATGGTGAAGGCGGGCGAGGGCACGGACAAAGCCATCGAATCACTTAAGCCTTACCTGGATAAAGGCGACATCATCATTGAAGGCGGCAACTCATACTTCCCGGACACTGTTCGCCGTAACCGCGAGCTGTCAGCCGAAGGCTTCAACTTCATTGGTACCGGCGTGTCCGGCGGTGAAGAAGGCGCGCTGAAAGGCCCATCTATTATGCCTGGCGGCCAGAAGCACGCCTATGAGCTGGTTGCTCCAATCCTTACCAAAATCGCTGCTGTTGCAGAAGACGGTGAGCCATGCGTGACCTATATCGGTCCGGACGGTGCGGGCCACTACGTGAAGATGGTTCACAACGGTATTGAATATGGCGACATGCAGCTGATTGCTGAAGCCTATTCTCTGCTGAAAGGCGGCCTGAAGCTTTCTAACGAAGAGCTAGCTCAGGTGTTCACCGAGTGGAACAACGGCGAGCTGAACAGCTATCTGATTGACATCACCAAAGATATCTTCACCAAGAAAGATGAAGAAGGTACATACCTGGTCGATGTGATCCTCGATGAAGCAGCTAACAAAGGCACCGGTAAGTGGACCAGCCAGAGCTCCCTGGATCTCGGCGAGCCGCTGTCTCTGATTACCGAATCCGTGTTTGCTCGTTACATCTCCTCTTTGAAAGACCAGCGCGTTGCGGCTTCTAAAGTGCTGAGCGGTCCGCAGGCTAAGCCAGCGGGTGATAAAGCCGAATTCGTTGAGAAAGTGCGTCGTGCGCTGTATCTGGGCAAGATTGTTTCCTACGCTCAGGGCTTTTCTCAGCTGCGTGCGGCTTCCAACGAGTACAACTGGGACCTGAACTACGGTGAAATCGCGAAGATCTTCCGTGCAGGTTGCATCATCCGTGCTCAGTTCCTGCAGAAAATCACCGATGCCTATGCTGAAAATGCCGACATCGCGAACCTGCTGCTGGCGCCATACTTCAAGAAAATCGCAGACGACTACCAGCAGGCGCTGCGTGACGTTGTGGCTTACGCTGTTCAGAATGGTATTCCTGTACCAACGTTCTCTGCTGCTATCGCTTATTACGACAGCTACCGCGCAGAAGTCCTGCCTGCCAACCTGATTCAGGCGCAGCGTGACTACTTCGGTGCTCACACGTACAAGCGTACTGATAAAGAAGGCGTGTTCCACACAGAGTGGATGGAGTAATCGGATTTATTCCGTTGACTCAACAAGGCCCGGGGTTAATCTCCGGGCTTTTTTTATCCAGAGGTTGCTCAAACACTCGAAGTAGTCTGAATATCACTTCAACAATACCCCAATTCACAGGCTTCGCCTTGACAGTGCCTCGACGCAAGAGGTAAAAACCCCCTCAGCTATTACTTCTCACGATGGCCCTGACGCCATCATTGCCCGGTTAACTGAAAAAAGTTGCGTCTAATGAAAATTACAATTTCCGGTACAGGTTACGTCGGCCTTTCAAACGGCATTCTGATTGCCCAGCACCACGAAGTGGTAGCGCTGGACATCGTGCAGGCCAAAGTTGATATGCTCAATCAGAAGAAGTCGCCGATTGTCGATAAAGAGATTGAAGAGTACCTGGCGACTAAGCAGCTGAACTTCCGCGCTACGACAGATAAACAAGACGCGTACCGCGATGCGGACTACGTCATTATCGCCACGCCGACCGATTACGATCCTAAGACCAATTACTTCAATACCTCCAGCGTTGAGTCTGTGATCCGTGATGTGACTGAAATCAATCCGAATGCGGTGATGATCATCAAGTCGACTATTCCGGTTGGCTTCACCAACGAGATTAAAGAACGTCTCGGTATCGACAACGTCTTCTTCTCGCCAGAATTCCTGCGTGAAGGGCGTGCCCTCTACGACAACCTGCATCCATCACGCATTGTGATTGGTGAGCAGTCTGAGCGTGCCGAACGTTTTGCGGCGCTGCTTCAAGAAGGGGCTATCAAAAAAGACATCCCGACGCTGTTCACTGATTCAACGGAAGCGGAAGCGATCAAGCTGTTCGCCAATACCTACCTGGCGCTGCGCGTGGCCTACTTCAACGAACTGGACAGCTATGCGGAAAGTCTGGGGCTGAACTCTCGCCAGATCATTGAAGGCGTTTGCCTCGACCCGCGTATCGGCAATCACTATAACAACCCATCATTCGGCTACGGCGGCTACTGTCTGCCGAAAGATACCAAGCAGCTGCTGGCAAACTACGAATCCGTGCCTAATAACATTATTGGTGCGATTGTTGATGCTAACCGAACGCGCAAAGATTTTGTTGCGGACTCTATCCTGGCCCGTAAACCGAAAGTGGTGGGCGTGTATCGTCTGATCATGAAGAGCGGTTCTGACAACTTCCGTGCATCCTCCATTCAGGGGATTATGAAGCGTATCAAAGCCAAAGGTGTGCAGGTCATCATTTACGAACCAGTGATGCAGGAAGATGAATTCTTCCACTCACGCGTGGTGCGCGACCTGGATGCATTCAAGCAGGAAGCTGACGTCATTATCTCCAACCGTATGGCGAAAGAGCTGGATGACGTGGCGGAGAAAGTTTATACCCGCGATTTATTCGGCAACGACTGATACATTTTCGGATGCACAAAAAAGGCCCTCAATGAGGGCCTTTCTCGTTTTTGGAATTAGCTACCGAATCAGACGTTGTAAAAGCCGCGGTACCAGTCAACGAAGTTTTTCACGCCGTCCTTCACTGAGGTTTCCGGCTTAAAGCCAGTGACGGCTTGCAGAGGCTGCGTATCGGCGCTGGTCTCCAGAACATCGCCTGGCTGAATCGGCATCATGTTTTTGACAGCTTCAATGCCCAGCGCTTCTTCCAGCGCGGTGATGTAATCCATTAGCTCCACCGGAGAACTGTTACCGATGTTGTAGACGTGATAAGGGGCTGAACTGGTGGCCGGGGAGCCTGTTTCAACCGTCCACTCTGGATTTGCCTGCGGAATAACGTCCTGCAGACGGATAATAGCTTCCGCGATGTCGTCGATATAGGTGAAGTCACGCTTCATTTTACCGTGGTTATAGACGTCGATAGGTTTGCCTTCGAGCATCGCTTTGGTGAACTTGAACAGCGCCATGTCCGGGCGGCCCCATGGGCCATACACGGTAAAGAAGCGCAGGCCGGTGGTCGGCAAACCATACAGATGCGAATAGGTGTGCGACATCAGCTCGTTGGCTTTCTTGGTGGCGGCGTACAGCGACACCGGATGATCGACTGAATCATCAGTGGAGAAAGGCATTTTGCGGTTCAGGCCGTAAACCGAGCTGGACGAAGCATACAGAAGGTGCTGAACCTTGTTGTGGCGACAGCCTTCCAGCACGTTCAAATGGCCAATCAGATTGGCATCGGCGTAGGCATGTGGGTTTTCCAGGGAGTAACGGACGCCCGCCTGGGCGGCCAGGTGAATAACCCGGTCAAAATTCTCGTCGGCAAACAGGGCTGCCATAGCTTCGCGGTCGGCAAGATCGATTTTATGGAAGCTGAAACCTGGCTTTTGCAGCAGATCGAGACGCGCCTGTTTCAGGCTGACGTCATAGTAGTCGTTGAGATTATCGATCCCGACAACCTGATGACCCGCCTGCAGAAGACGCTCACTGACGTGGAAGCCGATAAAACCGGCCGCGCCGGTAACCAGGTATTTCATCTTAATTCCTCAAATACTGACCATAAAATCGCCATGTCGCGACGGGTACAACTGAAAGCAAAATCATACCGTTAGCTGGCGAAAAAAGATAATCGTTATCTACAATTAGCGTAGCCCGTTTTTTCGGTTAATTTCGTCGGATTCGGGCATTATTCTTATAGTAATTCTGATGGGCGTAAGTAGACTATCCGCCCTTGTGGGCTTTTCTGAAGTTTTCTTTAATGCGGTTAAGGTTGGTATGACTCAGGACAATTATAAAAGCAACTCCGGTCAGCGTAGCGAGCCGGAGCAGATTGATCTTATCGATTTGATTGTGCAGATCTGGCGTGGGAAGGTCACCATCATCGTGTGTGTGATTGTAGCCATTCTGCTTGCAGCAGGTTATCTCATGGTTGCTAAGGAGAAATGGACCTCCACAGCAATTATCACGCAACCGGATTCAGGGCAGGTTTCCGGATACTCTAACGCAATGAACATCCTCTATGCTTTAAGCGCACCTACTATCGGTACCATCCAGCAGGATTTTATCACCCGCTTTAACTCTTCTTTCTCAGCACTGTCCGAATCCCTGGATAACCAGGAAGAGCCGGAAAAACTGGATATCGAAACGGCTGTGAAGGGGCAGAACCTGCCGCTTCGTGTTTCATACACAGCCCCGTCAGCTGAAGAGGCGCAGAAAACGCTGGCGCACTATATTCAGCAGGTGGATGAAGGGGTTGCAAAAGCGGTGGGCGGCGATCTCAAAGCGAACATCGACGCCCGCAAAGAAGCCCTTGAGCAGTCACTGACTACTCAGGAGAAAGTGGCTACCGAGCAGAAAGCGTTACGTATCGCGCAGATCACTCAGGCGTTGACCATTGCCGAGCAGTCGAAGATCAAGATGCCGCAGGTTCAGCAGGCCGATCAGGTTTCGCAGGACACCATGTTTATGCTGGGCAGCGATGCACTCAGCGCGATGGTGAAAAACGAATCCACGCGTCCGTTGACGTTCCCGGACAGCTATTATCAGACGCGCCAGACCCTGTTCGATATCGAGAATCTGATGAGCGGTGACAATAAAGAGGAACTGAAGCCTTCGAACATCCACGCTTATCGTTACGTCATGAAGCCAACTTTGCCTATCCGTCGTGACAGCCCGAAACGTGCGATTATCCTTGTCCTTTCCATGCTGCTGGGCGGTCTGGTCGGAGCCGGTATCGTGTTGGGCCGCAACGCACTGCGTAATTACCAGCCTAAAGCCTAAACGTTTTAGACAATAAAAAACCGGGCCCTGTTATGAGCCCGGTTTTTTTACGCCTGCTGAGTGCTATTGATGACGTTTACGCAGATTCTCAATCACCGTGGTTAAATCCAGGTCCTGATCCTGCAGCAGCACCAACAGGTGATACATCAGGTCAGAGGCCTCGTTTGTCAGCTCATGGCGATCGTTCACGGTAGCGGCCAGGGCGGTTTCCACGCCTTCTTCACCTACTTTCTGCGCGATACGTTTAGTTCCGCTGGCGTACAGTTTTGCGGTATAGGAGCTTGCCGGGTCGGCCGTTTTGCGCTCTGCCAGCAGTTGCTCCAGCTGATAAAGGAAGAGCCACTGGTGAGACGTTTCGCCAAAGCAGCTTGAGGTGCCTTTGTGGCAGGTCGGGCCGATTGGGTTGACCAGCACCAGCAGCGTGTCGTTGTCACAGTCTGGGGTAATACTGACAACGTTCAGGAAGTTACCGGAGGTTTCCCCCTTGGTCCACAAACGCTGTTTTGTGCGGGAATAAAATGTGACCTTTCCGCTTTCCTGCGTTTTTGCCAGCGCGTCCTGATTCATGTAGCCCAGCATCAGCACTTCACCGGATACCGCGTGTTGCACAATGGCGGGCATCAGTCCGTCGGTTTTTTCCCAGTCCAGTTGTTCTGTCATACCCTGATCTCCACGCCCTGAGTCGCCAGGTACGCTTTTAATTCACCAATATTAATGATTTGTTTGTGGAAGACGGAGGCCGCCAGCGCGCCATCCACGTCTGTATCACGGAAGGCTTCCAGGAAGTGCTCCATCGTGCCTGCCCCGCCAGAGGCAATCAGCGGCACGTGGCAAACTTCTCGCATTTTTTTCAGCTGCTGCAGGTCGTAACCGTTACGCACGCCATCCTGATTCATCATGTTCAGGACAATCTCGCCTGCGCCACGTTTCTGTACTTCCTGAACCCAGTCGAGGGTTTCCCACTGCGTGACCCGGGTGCGGCTTTCATCGCCGGTATATTGATTGACGTGATATTTGCCGGTTTCAGCATCAAACCAGGTGTCAATCCCGACCACGATACACTGCACGCCAAAGCGGTCGGCAAGCCGGGTGATAAGCTCCGGATCTGCAAGAGCAGGGGAGTTCACCGAGATTTTGTCGGCACCGAAAGAGAGAATTTTTGCTGCGTCATCAACCGACTTGATGCCGCCCGCCACGCAGAAAGGAATATCAATCACTTCCGCCACGCGGGACACCCAGCTTTTATCGACCACGCGGCCATCGCTGGAGGCGGTGATGTCATAAAACACCAGCTCGTCTGCGCCTTCCTCGGCATAGCGTTTTGCCAGCGGCACGATATCACCGATGATTTCGTGGTTGCGGAACTGAACGCCTTTCACGACCTGGCCATCGCGCACGTCAAGACAAGGAATTATCCGTTTTGCCAGCATTGGATGGCCTCCGTTACGTTAAATTTTCCTTCCAGTAACGCGCGTCCGACAATCACGCCACGCACGCCGGTTCCGCGTAAAGCGGCGATATCGTCCAGGCCACCAATGCCACCAGAGGACTGAAATGCAACCTGAGGATAGCGCGCGCAGACTTCTTCATAGAGCGACACGTTGGAGCCAGCCAGCGTACCGTCGCGTGAAATGTCGGTGCAAAGCACGTGCTGCAGGCCAACGGTCAGATAAGTCTCCACCAGTTGCTCCAGCGTGACGCCGGAGTTTTCCTGCCAGCCGCTGATCGCCACCTGTTTGGTGCCTTGCTCGTCAATGCGCACGTCGAGTGCCAGCACCAGTTTTTCTGCACCGAAGCGCTCAAACCAGCCTTTTACTGTTTCAGGCGATTTCACCGCGGTTGAACCTATAACAACGCGTGCCACGCCAGCATCCAGCAGTGCCGCCACGTCCTCTTCGGTGCGAATCCCGCCACCAACCTGAACGGGAACATCAACCCCGGCCACCAATTTTTTGAGTAATGGGATCTGTCGCTTCGCCGGGTCTTTCGCACCCGTAAGATCGACCAGGTGCAGAACTTCTGCGCCCTGAGCCGCGTACTCCTGCAGGCGCGGCAGCGGATCGTTGCCGTAGTCACGCTGCTGCCCGTAATCGCCCTGATGAAGACGGACAACGGTACCGTCAATTAAATCTAAAGCTGGAATGATCATCACATCTCCAGGAAGTTTTTCAGCAGCTGAGCGCCTGCGGCACCGGAGCGTTCCGGGTGAAATTGCACGCCGAAGAAGTTGTCTTTCTGCACGGCGGCGGTAAAGGGCTCGCCATAATTGCACTGTGCGATGGTGTAAGGATTTACCGGCATCGCGTAGCTGTGAACGAAATAGAAGTAAGCGCCATCTTCAATGCCGCGAAACAGCCTGTCGCCCGCTTTCGGATAAACGCGGTTCCAGCCCATGTGCGGCAGCGGCAGCCCATAATCAGTCATTTTCGGCACGTCCTGATCGATAATGCCAATCATGTCGACGCCGTTTGACTCCTCGCTACGTCGCCCGAGCAGCTGCATGCCAAGGCAAATGCCGAGTACAGGCTGCGTGCAGGCTTTAATCAGCCCGATAAGCTCACGCTCGCGAATCTGGTCCATTGCGGCCTGTGCGGTGCCGACGCCGGGCAGAAAAAGTTTGTCGGCACGCAGGACGACATCCGGGTCGCGGCTGACCAATGGCTCGTAGCCGTGCCGGGCAATCGCTGACTTGACCGAGTGCAGATTCGCACAGCCGGTATCAAGGATAACAACGTTCATCACAGCACTCCTTTCGAGGAGGGAAGGGTGTCGCCCTCCACGCGGATAGCCTGGCGCAGCGTGCGGCCAAAGGCTTTGAACAGACTCTCCACGCGGTGGTGATCGTTTTTGCCTTTGGTTTTAAGGTGCAGCGTCACGCCCATGGTGTAAGAAAGCGAGCGGAAGAAGTGTTCGATCATTTCGGTGCTGAGGTCGCCGACGCGCTGATAGGTGAACTCGGCGCGGTATTCGAGGTGTGGGCGGCCGGAGATATCCAGCGCACAGCGGGCCAGGCACTCATCCATTGGCAGGACGAAACCAAAGCGGTTAATGCCGCGTTTGTCGCCCAATGCCAGCTTCAGCGCTTCGCCGAGCGCCAGACCGGTGTCTTCCACGGTGTGGTGATCGTCAATATAGAGGTCGCCTTTAACGGCGATCTCCATGCGGAACCCACCGTGGGTGGCAATCTGATCGAGCATATGATCGAAGAAGCCGACGCCGGTATTGATTTTGCTGCCGCCTTCGCGGTCGAGCCATACCTTGACGTCAATCTGCGTTTCGCGGGTGTTGCGTTCCACGTGGGAATAGCGGTCGCGCTTCGTCAGCTGTTCGGTAATTTTTAGCCAGTTGAGATCGTCGCGGCTGTAGCGCAGGCCGGTAATGCCCATGTTTTGCGCCAGCGTTACGTCCGTTGCGCGGTCGCCAATCACGAAGCTGTTTGTCACGTCCATGACGCCTTCATTGAGCCACGCGGACACCATTTTTGTTTTTGGTTTACGGCATTCACAGTTGTCCGTCTCGAAATGCGGACAAATCAGCACGTCTGCGAATTTCACACCCTGGGAGGCAAACACCTGCATCATCAGATTGTGCGGGCCGTCGAAATCCGCCTGCGGGAAGCTGTCGGTGCCAAGGCCGTCCTGGTTGGTGATCATCACCAGCTGATAACCTGCTTTTTGCAGCTTCAGCAGGGAAGGGATGACTTCCGCTTCGAACGCCAGTTTGTCGAAACGATCGACCTGATAATCACTCGGCGGCTCGCTGATGAGCGTGCCGTCACGATCGATAAAGAGGAACTTCTGAGTCATACTTTCTCCGCACGAAGGGCGTCAATGACGCGCTGGCTCTCTTCGCGAGTGCCGATGGTGATGCGCAGGCAGCCGCTTAAAGAAGGTTGTTTGTTCTGATCTCGTAAGATAATGCCCTGATCCCACAAAGATTTGAAGACCGAGCTTGAGGCTGTGATGCGCGCCAGGATGTAGTTAGTTTCCGAGTCGAAGACTTGTTCAACGCACGCAATATTTCTCAGCTGGCTGACCAGGTACTGACGCTCTTCAAGGATTTGTGCGACGCGGTCGCGCATGGCGTTGATGCCCTGCGGGCTCAGCGCCTGAGCCGCAATATCGGCCACCGGCGTAGAGAGCGGATAGGGCGCAATCACCTTCAGCAGCAGCGCAATCACCTCTTCACTTGCCAGCGTAAACCCACAGCGCAAGCCTGCAAGGGCAAAGGCTTTGGAGAGGGTGCGCAGCACGACTAAATGCGGATATTCGGCAATCCAGCCGGCGAGCGTCGCCTGTGGGCAAAATTCAATGTAAGCCTCATCGGCCACCACAATGGCTCTGCCGCGCGTCATTTCCAGCAGAACGCGAATGTCCTGCGGATTGATGATTTGTCCGGTCGGGTTATTCGGACTGCACACATAGACGACTTTTACGCCGTCAAGCTTGTCACTAATCGCCTGCAAATCGAGCTGCCAGTTTTCCAGCGCGGGAACGGTGCGGTACTCAATGCCAAAAGTTTCGGCGCTGACGCTGTACATCCCATACGTTGGCGGGCAGAACAGAATGGCATCTTTGCCTGGCTCACAGAACGCGCGAATTAACAGCTCGATACCTTCATCAGCCCCGCGGCTCACTAAAACCTGCTCCGGTTTCAGTCCTGCATACTGCGCGTAGTTGTCGATAACCGCTTTTGGCTGGCACTCCGGGTAACGGTTGAGCGTTTGCTGCGAAAGATCGAATGCCACCGCCGTTGGAAATTCGTTGGCGTTCAGCCAGACGTCACCTTTGCCGCCGAGACGACGGGCAGACTGATAGGGTGTCAGTTCGCGGACGTTTTTGCGGGCTAACTCTTCAATGCTCATTTCATCTCCTTGAGGGCGGCAACGCGTAAGGTGACGGCGTTTTTGTGGGCGGTCAGGCGCTCGGCGGCGGCCAACGTTTCAATGGTGGAGGCCAGGGCAGCAAAGCCCTCTTTTGAGAGTTCCTGCACGGTCATGCGTTTCTGAAAATCGGCAAGACCCAGACTTGAACAGGTGGCGGTGTAGCCATAGGTCGGCAGCACGTGATTGGTGCCGGAGGCGTAATCGCCCGCCGATTCCGGTGACCAGTCGCCTAAAAAGACGGAGCCAGCGCTGGTGATATTGTCGACCAATGAACGCGCGTCGCGAGTCTGAATGATCAGGTGCTCTGGGCCGTACTGGTTAGAAATTGCTATGCACTGGGCTAAATCGCGGGCGACGATCAGACGGCTGGCGGAAAGTGCCTGGCGCGCAGTTTCTGCACGTGGCAGTTCGGCCAGCTGGCGCTCAACGGCTTCGGCGACGCGTGATGCCATTTCGGCATCCGGCGTCAGCAAAATGACCTGCGAGTCCGGGCCGTGTTCCGCCTGCGACAGCAAATCGGAAGCGACGAAGTCTGGTGTTGCGCCGCTGTCGGCGATCACCAGCACTTCTGAAGGCCCGGCCGGCATATCAATGGCGGCGCCGTCGAGACGCTGGCTGACCTGGCGTTTGGCTTCGGTGACGAAAGCATTGCCCGGGCCAAAAATTTTATCGACTTTCGGTACGGAGTCGGTGCCCAGCGCCAGCGCGGCAATGGCCTGCGCGCCGCCAACGTTGAAAATGTCCTGCACGCCGCACAGCTTCGCCGCATAGAGGATCTCATCGGCAATCGGCGGCGGCGAACAGAGCACCACTTTTTTGCAACCGGCGATGCGGGCCGGGGTGGCGAGCATTAATACTGTCGAGAAGAGCGGGGCGGAACCGCCGGGAATGTACAGCCCGACGGAGGCAATCGGGCGAGTGACCTGCTGGCAGCGCACGCCAGGCAACGTTTCTACATCGACGGCCTGAAGTTTCTGCGCAACGTGGAAGGTTTCTACGTTTTTTACGGCGACGGCCATTGCCTGTTTCAGCTCGTCGCTCAAACGGCTGCTGGCGGCCTCGATTTCCTGCTCACTAACTTTCAGTGCAGCGACGTCGGTTTTATCAAATTTTGCGCTGTACTCACGCAGGGCGACATCGCCGTTTGCTTTGACGTTGTCGAGGATCTCCGCCACGGTGCGGCTGATGCTTTCTGAGGCCGAAATAGCCGGGCGCATCAGCAGGTTGCGCTGCTGCTCGGGGCTGATGCTGTTCCAGTCGATGACAGTATTAAAGCTCATGGTCGGTTACTCCATCATCTTCTCAATTGGCAGCACCAGAATGGAGCTGGCCCCGAGCGCTTTCAGTTTTTCCATGGTTTCCCAGAACAGGGTTTCGCTGCTGACCATGTGCATCGCCACGCGCTGCTGATCGCCTGCCAGTGGCAGAATGGTCGGACGCTCGGCACCTGGCAGCAGGGCAATCACTTCTTCCAGGCGCTCGGTTGGCGCGTGCATCATGATGTATTTCGATTCACGGGCCTGAATCACGCCCTGAATACGGGTCAGCAGTTTGTCGATCAGCTGTTGCTTGGCTTCCGGCATCTCGCCGTCGCGCTGAATGAGGCAGGCTTTGGAACGATAAATGACTTCCACTTCGCGCAGGCCGTTGGCCTCAAGCGTTGCTCCCGTAGAGACGAGGTCGCAGATGGCATCAGCCAGACCCGCGCGCGGAGCCACTTCTACGGAGCCGTTCAGAAGACAGGATTTGAACGAGATACCTTTCTGATCGAGGTAGCGCTTTAGCAGGTGCGGATAGGACGTGGCGATGCGCTTACCGTCCAGCGCGGCCGGGCCGTCCCAGGCTTCGTCAACCGGGGTGGCGAGCGACAGGCGGCAGCCGCCAAAGTCCAGGCGACGCAGAGTGAAATAGCGCGGATCTTCGCCCTGTGCGCGGCGGGTCAGCAGCTCTTCTTCCAGCACGTTTTCGCCGATGATGCCGAGGTCAACTACGCCATCCATCACCAGGCCTGGAATGTCGTCGTCACGCACGCGCAGAATGTCGATCGGCATATTTTCTGCCAGCGCAATCAGGCGCTGAGTGTGCAGATTGATTTTTATGCCACAGCGTGCCAGCAATTCGCGTGAATCATCGCTTAAGCGCCCGGATTTCTGCATAGCTATGCGTAAACGGCTCTTGTCTGTCATTTTATTATCCTCGTATCCTGTCTGAATCACTGAAAACCTGCGTCCAAAAAAAAGCCCCCGGAAGTGCGATCTTCCGGGGGCTTTCTCTTGCGTTCTGCACCACTGGAAGATCTAACCGTCTTCCAGCACACATCGCCTGAAAGACTAGTCAGGGTGATGGTGATGATGGTGGTGTTTAAACTGAACGCTGATCATAAATTTCTCGTTGAATGCTTATGCATTTGATGCCTTTTAACCTAAACCAGTTCATCGGCTGAATGCAAGGGCTTTTTTTCATCATTAATTCATTTCATCTTCGCCAGATAAATTGTCAGTTGGCGAGGGCTGGCGTAGCCTTAACAGAGGAACGTGAACAAGTCAGGAGAACACAGATGAAAAAGGTCGCCATCGTGGGGCTGGGCTGGCTGGGCATGCCGCTGGCGCTGTCATTAACCGCCCGGGGCTGGCAGGTATCCGGCAGTAAAACCACCGTAGATGGAGTGGAAGCCGCGAGAATGTGCGGTATAGACAGCTATCTGCTGCGTCTGGATCCTCAAATGGTCTGCGACACGGACGATCTGGATGCGCTGATGAACGTCGATGCGCTGGTGATTACGCTCCCCGCACGCCGTAGCGGACCGGGCGAAGAGTTTTATCTGCAGGCTGTGCAGGAAATTGTCGACAGCGCTCTGGCGTACCATATTCCGCGCATTGTATTTACCAGTTCAACGTCGGTTTACGGAAAAGGGCAGGGCAGTATTAAAGAAACGGCACCGCGTGAGCCAATCACCTCAAGCGGTCGCGTGCTCAAGGAACTCGAAGACTGGCTGCATAATCTGCCTGGCACGTCGGTTGATATTTTGCGGCTTGCGGGGCTTGTGGGTCCCCTGCGTCATCCCGGGCGTTTCTTTGCCGGGAAATCTGCACCGGACGGGCAGCAGGGTGTCAATCTTGTGCATCTGGAAGATGTGATTGCGGCCATCACGCTGCTGCTTCAGGCACCGAAAGGCGGTCATATCTATAATCTTTGTGCGCCGGGTCACCCGTCGCGAGCGACCTTTTACCCGCAGATGGCGCGCGAGCTGGGGCTTGAGCCTCCGGTATTCAGCAACAGCGCGGAGAAAGGCCGACTGATTGACGGCAACCGCATCTGTTCTGAGCTAGGGTTTGAATATCAGTATCCCGATCCGCTGGTGATGCCGCTGGAGTAATGGTCCTGCGGTGACATCGCGTACCGTCAGGGGGCGACGATGAAACCACTGCTGGAAGTCCTCATCATTCTTGATGCGCTCGATAAGGAAGGGAGCTTTGCTGCGGCGTCGGCAAAGCTCTACAAAACGCCCTCGGCGCTGAGTTACACCGTCCACAAGCTCGAAAGCGATCTCAGTATTCAGTTGCTCGACCGCAGCGGCCATCGGGCGACCTTTACGCGCACCGGTAAACTGCTGCTGGAGAAGGGTCGAGAGGTTCTGCACACGGTGCGCGAGCTTGAAAAGCAGGCCGTCAAGCTGCACGAAGGCTGGGAGAACGATCTGGTCATCGGGGTGGACGATACTTTTCCTTTCTCTTTACTGGCTCCCTTAATTGAGCAGTTCTACGCCAACCATAACGTCACCCGGTTGAAGTTTATCAATGGCGTACTCGGCGGCTCCTGGGAGGCGCTGATCCAGGGGCGGGCGGATATTGTCGTCGGTGCGCTACGCGATCCCCCGCCGATGAGTGATTTTGGTTTTGCTCCGCTGGGCGAACTGGAGCAGATTTTTGTCGTCGCTGCGCACCATCCTTTAGCCAATGAGGCCGAGCCGCTAAGCCGCAAAACCATTAAGCGACACCGGGCGATTGTCGTGGGCGATGGCATCACGCCGGACTGCCCGGCATTTCAACAGCTGCTGGACGACCAGGAAGCAATAACCGTTTTTGATTTTAAAACCAAGCTGGAGCTGCAAATCAGCGGCCTGGGCTGCGGCTATTTGCCGCGCTACCTGGCTCAGCGCTTTATCGACAGCGGCGCGCTGGTGGAAAAGCAGGTTTCGGCCCACGTTCCGTTTGACGCGGTCTGGATGGGCTGGAATGAACAGACCGCAGGCCTCGCCAGCCGCTGGTGGCGGGATGCTGTTTTAGCAAATAGTGCTATCGCTGCCGTGTACCAGCGCAGCAGTGATGAATAATCAGACATTTATCGCAGAGAATTGTTTGATACGGCACGCAATCTCTTGTGTTTATGCGTGGAAAGGGGCAAAATGCGCGCCAGAAAAAAAAGAGTGACCGACGCAATTTAACTATGGCGTCGGTTATTTTTTTGTTTTCCAGACACTCATACAAACAAGAGGCCGGGCTTCGTACCGGATAGATACTTACTAAAAATCGACAGTTGTTGTCGCCGAGGAAATCCAAAAAATGGGGCAATTTTTTGCTTACGCGACGGTTTTCACCGTAAAGGGGAATGACCATGTCGCATAACGTTACTCCAAACACCTCTCGCGTGGAATTGCGTAAATCGCTTACGCTGATTCCGGTTGTTATGATGGGTCTTGCCTATATGCAGCCTATGACGCTGTTCGATACATTTGGTATCGTATCAGGACTGACCGATGGTCACGTCCCGACAGCCTATGCATTCGCTCTGATAGCCATCCTGTTTACTGCATTAAGCTACGGTAAGCTGGTTCGCC
Organism: Enterobacter sp. CC120223-11; assembly: GCF_900215375.1. Classification (GTDB taxonomy): domain Bacteria; phylum Pseudomonadota; class Gammaproteobacteria; order Enterobacterales; family Enterobacteriaceae; genus Scandinavium. Next base: position 362,645 of record NZ_OBEF01000003.1, read on the forward strand.
GCTATCCGTCCGCAGGTTCAGCCTATACCTATGCTCAGAAATCCATTAGCCCGGCGGTTGGCTTTATGGTGGGCTGGTCTTCGCTGCTCGATTATCTGTTTATGCCGATGATCAACATCCTGCTGGCTAAAATCTATTTTGAAGCGCTGGTGCCTTCGGTGCCGTCGTGGATATTCGTTGTCGGGTTAGTGGCCTTTATGACCGTTTCTAACCTGCGCAGCATCAAAACCGTTGCTAACTTCAACACCTTGATTGTGGTGCTGCAGATGGGTATCGTGGCCGTTATCGTCGGCATGATCGTCTGGGGTGTTCACAATGGTGAAGGTGCCGCAACGCTGACAAGCAGTCGTCCGTTCTGGTCCGATGGCGCGCACATCACGCCGATGATCACCGGGGCAACCATCCTGTGCTTCTCGTTCCTGGGCTTCGACGGTATCTCTTCTCTGTCTGAAGAGACCAAAGATGCAGAGCGCGTGATCCCGCGGGCTATCGTCCTGACTGCGCTGATTGGTGGTGGGGTATTTATTATTGCCTCTTACTTCCTGCAGCTCTATTTCCCGGACATCTCCCGCTTCAAGGAACCGGATGCGTCTCAGCCTGAAATCATGCTGTACGTGGCAGGTAAAACCTTCCAGTGGTGCGTGCTGATCTTCTCCAGCGTCACCGTACTGGCTTCCGGTATGGCGGCACATGCGGGCGTTTCTCGCCTGATGTATGTGATGGGTCGTGATGGCGTGTTCCCGAAAAGCTTCTTCGGTTATGTGCATCCGAAATGGCGTACTCCGGCATGGAACGTGCTGCTGGTAGGTGCCATTGCTCTGCTGGCGATCAAGTTCGACCTGGTTACCGCAACGGCGCTGATCAACTTTGGTGCGCTGGTGGCCTTCACCTTCGTTAACCTGTCGGTGATCTCCCAGTTCTGGATCCGCGAAAAGCGTAACAAGACGCTGAAAGACCACTTCAACTACCTGGTGATGCCGGTGTGTGGTGCGCTGACAGTGGGGGCGCTGTGGATCAACCTCGAAGAGAGCTCGATGGTTCTGGGGCTGATTTGGGGCGCGGTTGGCCTGATTTACCTGGCCTGCGTAACCCGTAGCTTCCGCAACCCGGTTCCGCAGTACGAAGACATCGCTTAATTCATTTGAGCAATAAAAAACCGGAGACACTGTCTCCGGTTTTTTTATGCCTGTCGTTTTGCCTCAGACAATCTCTTGTGCGTACTGATACAGCGCCTTCAACAGGGCGAGCTTCTCGCTGTTGCCTTCATACTGCCCGTAAAGCGCTTCCAGCTCCTGGGCATAGGCCTGTAAAAACTCCGGTGTGAAGACATTGCGGCGATGCTGCAACCAGCGCTGTTGCTCTGCTTCATCCAGCGTGCCGGGGAAGTTCCGCGCCCGGTAGTTGAAGAGCAGTTTTTCGATACGCTTATCGGCAAAGGTCAGATCCAAAGCGGGCAGGTTGCGCGGCTCGGTTTCCAGCAGGATTTTCATGGCGGCGCGGTCGGCGTCGCTGAAGAAGCCGTTATAGAGCTGAGTATCCACGTTTTCTGCAGGCACAAAGGGTTCTGCCTCGGCAAAAATCGCCACGACTTTGTCTCGCACTTGCGGGTTGTCGCGAAGCACTTTCAGGTTGTCCAGACAGTGCTGACGATTGATACCAAGCCGTTCGGCATCTTCCGGACGCAGCGTATTGCCCTGCGCCAGTATCGGGCATTTATTGAGGTGAACGAGTTTGACTGGCACTGCGGCTAATTCACCGAGTTCGGCTTTCGGTGTGTATAAACGCTCGCGAAGCTCATCGGCATTCAGCTCCAGCAGCGGAGTAATATCACCGGCCAGATCGACCATAATGACCGCGTTTTTGTTATCCGGATGCCACGCCAGCGGTGCGACCCAACTGGTGTTACCGCGCCAGGCACCGAACATGCCAGAAATATGCACCAGCGGCTTCATCTGCGGCACATCGATCAGCGTGGCGAGCTTGTTTTTACCTCTGTAGGTATAGAGATAATCAAACAGGCGCGGCTGCTGCGCTTTGACCAACTTCGCCATTGCAATAGTGGCATAGACGTCCGCCATTGCGTCGTGCGCGTTGCTGTGCTCGATGCCGTTAGCTTTAGTCAGATGTTCGAGTCGGAAGCTCGGCAGGCCATCGTCGTTTTCAGGCCAGTTAATGCCTTCAGGGCGCAGCGCGTAGCAGGCGCGCATCACGTCGAGCAGGTCCCAGCGAGAATTGTTGTTCTGCCAGCTCCAGGCGTAGGGATCGTAGAAATTACGATAGAAGATATTACGGGTGACTTCATCATCGAACCGGACGTTGTTGTAGCCCACCACGCAAGTTTTCGGCACCGTAAACAGATCGTGGATCCGCCGGGCAAACGCGGCCTCGTTTTCACCTTTCGCCAGCGCTTCCTGCGGCGTAATGCCGGTAATCATCACCGCCTGCGGCTGAGGAAGATAATCATCGGCGGGCTTGCAGTAAAACACTTCCGGCTCACCGATGATGTTGAAATCCGCGTCAGTACGAATCGCCGCGAACTGCGCGGGTCTGTCCAGCTGAGGACTGGTGCCGAAGGTTTCGTAATCGTGAAACAGGAAGCTGGCTTGCGATGGGGTTTCTTGCATGGTAATTCGTGGCTCGTGTGCGCATTAGCCTGCCATGGTAAACGATTTGCCCTCGCATCAGAAGCATACGCGCGATCCATGCGGCCGCGCCCGCAGAAATGTCATATTTCCTTGCAATTTAACGCTGTCAGTAAAGCGTAACTCCCGTAAAAAGAACGGGAATACGAGAACGTTGAGGATATGCTGTTGAAAGGCCGTTTGTTTATTGCTGTTTCTTTGCTCGCTTCGGGCATCTCCTGCGCACTTGCCGCAGATTACATTCCCGCACCGGTTCAACCTCCCGCCATTCAGGCTGCGGCCTGGGTGCTGATGGATTACACCACCGGCCAGGTTCTGACTGCCGGTAACGAACACCAGCAGCGCAACCCCGCCAGTCTCACCAAGCTGATGACCGGCTACGTGGTCGATCGCGCGATTGACAGCCACCGCATCAGCCCGGATGACATGGTCACCGTGGGCCGGGATGCGTGGGCGAAAGGGAATCCTGTGTTTGACGGATCTTCCCTGATGTTTCTGAAAGAGGGCGACAGGCTGAGCGTTCATGACTTAAGCCGTGGCTTGATTGTTGACTCAGGGAACGATGCCTGCGTGGCGCTGGCGGATTACGTCGCAGGCGGCCAGCCGCAGTTCGTCAATATGATGAACAGCTACGTGCAAAAGCTTGGGCTGAAGGACACCCATTTCGAAACCGTACATGGTCTGGATGCGCCGGGTCAGCACAGTTCGGCTTACGATTTGGCGGTGCTCTCCCGCGCCATCATTCACGGCGAGCCAGATTTCTACCATATGTACAGCGAAAAGAGCCTGACGTGGAATGGCATCACCCAGAACAACCGCAACGGGCTGTTGTGGGATAAAACCCTCAACGTAGATGGACTGAAAACGGGTCATACTGCCAGCGCAGGCTTCAACCTCATTGCTTCTGCGGTGGATGGTAAGCGTCGGTTGATCGCCGTGGTGATGGGGGCAGAAAGCTCAAAAGGCCGCGAAGATCAGGCCCGTAAGCTGCTGCACTGGGGCCAGCAGAACTTCGACACCGTTGAAGTGCTGCAAAATGGCAAACAGGTGGGCGTGGAGCGCATCTGGTACGGAGACAAAGAGCAGGTTAGCCTCGGCACAGATCAGGACTTCTGGCTGGCGCTGCCAAAATCCGAAGTGCCGAATATCAAAGCGAAATATGTGCTTGATAAAAAAACGCTGGAAGCGCCGATCGCGGCTCATCAGCGCGTAGGCGAAATCGAACTCTATGACGGCAAGAAAATCATTGCCCACTGGCCGCTGGTGACGCTGGAAAGCGTCGGTAAAGGCGGCATGTTCTCCCGCTTTAGCGACTGGCTGCACCATAAAGCCTGATGCCTCTTAACGCTCCCGTCCGGGAGCGTTTTACTTTCCCGTTCTGTGAAATATCGCACATACTCCATCAGGCTCGTTTGCTAGATTTTACATGTATATTTATCCAGTGTCATTATCAGTGGAGGCAGCATGGATTACAGCATCACACAGCAGCAAAAACGTGTTGTAGCAGGGTTCCATATGGTCGGGCCATGGGAGAAAACCGTCAAACAGGGATTCGAGCAGTTGGCGATGTGGGTCACTAGCCAGAAAATCCCGGCGAAAGAGTGGGTAGCCGTTTACTACGATAATCCGGATGAAGTGCCTGCAGAGAAGCTTCGCTGTGACACCGTGGTCACGGTGGCAGAAGGTTTTGCTCCCCCGGACAACAGCGAAGGCGTCATTGTCACGGAAGTGGAGGGCGGTCTTTATGCCAAAGCTGCCGCACGCGTTGTGGATCATGATTTTGCCACGCCGTGGTATCAGTTCTTCAACAGCGTGTTGCAGGACAAGGAGCATGAGCTGGCTGCCAAACCCTGCTTTGAGCTTTATCTCAATGACGGTAATCAGGATGGCTACTGGGATATTGAAATGTATGTCCCTGTTAAAAAACGGCATGTATAAGGTAAAAATACCTGTTAAATGAATGGTTTTATGCACATCCGTGATGCCAGCGGCAGAAAAACAGATACAATTGTGTTTTCTGCCCTGGCCGGAGAGCGGTTGTGCGCGCCGATAAATCACTCAGTCCTTTTGAAATTCGCCTCTACCGTCATTACCGTATCGTGCACGGTGTGCGAATTGCTCTCGCATTTATACTGACGTTTCTGCTGGTCCGCATTTTTCATGTGCCGGAAGGCACCTGGCCGCTCATCACGCTGGTTGTCCTTATGGGGCCGATCTCTTTCTGGGGAAACGTGGTTCCGCGTGCGTTTGAGCGAATTGGTGGCACCATCTTTGGCTCCGCACTTGGTCTGGTTGCGCTTAAGTTTGAGCTGATGTCGCTCCCGCTCATGCTGCTGTGGTGTGCGGCGGCGATGTTTCTTTGCGGCTGGCTGGCGCTTGGCAAAAAACCTTATCAGGCCTTGCTCATCGGTATTACCCTCTCCGTTGTTGTCGGGGCGCCAGCAGGGGATATGCATACCGCGCTGTGGCGAAGCGGCGATGTCATTATCGGTTCGTTATTGGCCATGTTGTTCACCGGCATCTGGCCACAGCGGGCCTTCCTTCACTGGCGCATCCAGATGGCGGGCTATGTGACAGAACTTAACCGTCTCTACCAGGCCGGGTTTTCGCCGAATTTACTGGAACGCCCCCGCCTTGAGCGTCGAATGCAAAAAATGCTCAACGAGGTCGTCAAAATGCGCGGCCTGATTACACCCGCCAGCAAAGAAACGCATATTCAAAAGTCCATTTTTGAAGGGATTCAAACGGTTAACCGTAACCTGGTTTGCATGCTGGAACTGCAAATTAATGCGTACTGGGCCTCGCGCGGCAGTCATTACATTATGCTCAATGCCCATACCCTGCGGGATATGCAGCAGATGACGCAGCAAACGCTGCTGACTATCGCGCATGCGCTGTATGAAGGGAATCCGCAGCCTATCCTTGCCAATAATGAAAAGCTCAACGATATCGTCGCTGAGCTACGTCAGCTGGTGAATGAATACAAAGGTGAAAATCTGTCAGAAACGCCCATGCATGGCTATGTCTGGCTGAGTATGGAGCTGGCTCGTCAGCTGGAATTGCTGTCGCATCTGATTTGCCGGGCGTTGCGCAAATAACGTCCATATGGTCACCCTTTGCCGCGTGGTTGTTTCGATTCAGCGTGGTTTAGGGTTATGATTGCGGCAGAGCAAAAACCATTGTCATTCGCGGCCGCCAGCAGTTATGTTTACCAGTAGCGGCTGCTTTACGAATCCGAATCTCAATTATCAGGGGTGTAAAAATGGAAACAACTAAGCCTTCGTTCCAGGACGTTCTGGAGTTTGTTCGTCTGTTCCGTCGCAAAAACAAACTGCAGCGCGAAATTCAGGACGTTGAGAAAAAGGTCCGTGATAACCAGAAGCGCGTACTGCTGCTTGATAACCTCAGTGACTACATCAAACCGGGCATGAGCGTTGAAGCCATCCAGGGAATCATCGCCAGCATGAAAACCGACTACGAAGACCGCGTAGACGACTACATCATTAAAAACGCGGAACTCTCCAAAGAGCGTCGTGAAATTTCTAAAAAGCTGAAGGTCATGGGCGAACTGAAAACGGCTGAACCGAAAGCCGAATAAGTCCAGGACTGGCGAATGAAGCGGTGACGGCAAAAGCCTCACCGCTTTTTTTATGCAGAGTGCAAAATGCAGAAAAGCAAAAAGCCCGCTCGAAAGCAGGCTTTTTTGAATTTGGCTCCTCTGACTGGACTCGAACCAGTGACATACGGATTAACAGTCCGCCGTTCTACCGACTGAACTACAGAGGAATCG
>NZ_OBEF01000018.1 GCF_900215375.1 Enterobacter sp. CC120223-11
TAAGGTTCGATTCGAACGCAGTGAGAAAGCGTTGCCGCAGGCAACGACCCGAAGGGCGAGTCGCTTCAGCGGCGAGTAATCCTTCCCCCGCCACCATCTCCTCATAAAGCGTCTCAGCTAAATCAATCCCTTGAATCACTTAGCATTCCGTAGCGAGAAGGTTTTTTCACGCCAGACCTTCCCGGTGGCACTCCGTTTTACCGGACTACTAATATGCACTGTCACCGTAGGCACGGTAAGGCGAAGCCGCCACCGGGCATGAACCAACCACTACACGCCAGGCAACCGTCGCCCGACAGGCGAACTTTTCACAATAGATGTATTCGACTGCGCGAGCTCTGATAACCCGTCCAGCAGCGTATCCAGTTGACCGATATCCTTGACCACCAGCCTTGCCACAAAGCAGTCCTCCCCCGTCACTTTGTCGCACTCAATGCATTCGGGCATCGTCTGGAGATATTTCTCCACTTTGAGCAGAGCGCCGGGCAGCGGCTTGACTCGCACCAACGCCTGCAGGGTATAACCCAACGCTGCCAGGTTCACTTTGGCGCTGTATCCCTCAATCACACCCCGCTCTTCCAGGCGCTTAAGCCGCTCGGCAGTGCTTGGCGAGGTGAGGCCCACTTCAGCACTCAGTACTTTTAGCGAGACGCGGGCATCCTTCGTCAGACAGGCTATGATCCGCCTGTCGATGTCGTCGATAAGGTATTCCATCTCTTTTGCCTTATTTATAAATGAAAATAACGTACATTACCTTATAACACATCTGTAACAACACGCGTCAGGCGTCCAGAATAGGTCCATCAACTGTGGAGGTGTCTATGCATGAACGTAATACGGGCGTCTGGCAAATGAGCCTGGCGATGCTTATCTCTGGCTCCATTGGCGCTTTTGTCCTGCTGTCAGGTTTGCCGGTGATTGACGTGGTTTTCTGGCGCTGCGCTATCGGTGCGCTTGCCCTGCTGCTCTTTATACGACTGAGCAAGCAACCCTTCAGCCAATTGACCCGCCGCACTTTGCTACTGGCCATAGCGGGTGGCGTCGCGCTGGTCATCAACTGGCTGATGCTATTTGCCGCCTACGATCAAATCTCCATCGGCATGTCGACGGTGGTCTACAACACCCAGCCGTTTATGCTGGTGCTGATGGGCATGGCTTTCGGCGAACGGGTCGCGCTGGTGAAATGGGGCTGGCTGGCTCTGGCGTTTGTGGGCGTGGTGGTGCTGCTGTCGAGCGAGCTCTCTCAGCCCAACGGTCATCTGCTCACGGGCGTTATGCTGGCGCTGGGTGCCGCATTTTTTTATGCGCTGACCGCACTGATTGCTCGCCGACTTCACCCGCTGCCACCTCAACATATCGCCCTGATTCAGGTCCTGACGGGGGTAGTGATGCTGTTGCCGCTCGCCCACTTTAGCCAGCTCTCCGCAGCTTCACCTTGGGGGATTCTGTTGACGCTCGGGATCGTGCATACGGGCGTCATGTATCAGCTGCTCTATAGCGCCATACAGAAATTGCCCACCCCGCTCATTGGCTCCCTGTCATTTATCTATCCGCTGGTCGCCATCGTGGTCGATGCGGTCGTGTTCGGTCACACGCTGAATGCAGTGCAGGGGTTCGGGGGAATATTGATTCTGCTGGCGGCTGCCGGAAATAACCTGGGATGGGGCACAAAGCAAAAGGCCCCGCATGCGCAGGGCCTTGAACAGAAAGTCCGTTAATCAGCGACGAGCGCGAACAATCTGGTATTTGCGTGTCAGGTACTCCACCGGCACGCTCCAGATATGCACCAGACGCGAGAACGGGAACAGCACGAACAGCGTCATCCCGAGCACCAGGTGCAGGCGGAAGATAAACGCCACGCCATCCAGATGAGCAGACGCACCGCCGTGGAAGGTCACCACGGATTGCGCCCAGCCGACCAGTTTCATCATTTCACTGCCGTCCATATGCTGAGCAGAGAAAGGAATAGTCAGCAGACCCAGCGCACACTGGATAACCAGCACCGACATCACCATAATATCAGCCTTGGTCGTGGTTGCCCGAATGCGCGGATTAAACAGTCGGCGTTTGAGCAGCAGAATGCCGCCCACCAGACACATCACGCCCGCCGCACCACCGCCAAACATCGCCATCTTCTGCTTCACTTCCAGCGGCAGCCAGGCCTCATACATCCAGTGCGGCGTCAGCATCCCGAAGGCGTGACCGGCAATCACGCCGAGGATCCCGAGGTGGAACAGATTTGATGCCAGGTTCATCCCTTTTTTGTCCAGCATCTGGCTGGAACCCGCACGCCAGCTGTACTGTCCATAGTCGTAGCGCAGCCAGCTACCGACCAGGAACACGGTCCCGGCGATATACGGGTAAATATCAAAGAAGAACATATTCAGGAATTGCATTAGCGCTCTCCTCCAGTTGAGATATTCAGATACTGCGGTGCAACCGCTCCGGCAAAGCGGCGCTGATGGGCCGCGATGTCCGATTCAGCACAGCCCTGGTCGGCAAAGAATTTCACCTGCTCTTCTTCCCAGACCGCATCCAGCGCCTGCGGCGTGTCATCGCGGGCTTCGTCAGCAATTTTTTCCGCCATCTTCACGCTGTCCACTTCGGTGCTGGCAAGCTTGAGCAGCACGTCAAACAGCACGGCATAGTGGCTTTCACGCTGCTCCAGTCGTGCCTTCAGCAGTGCCAAAATCGGGGCGATGTCCTGCAGGCCGCCAATCGCTTCGTCACGCGGTAGCTGCGCCAGATATTCCAGATAGAGTGGCAGATGGTCCGGCAGTTCGCGGCTGTCGAGCTCCAGCCCGTGCTGCGAATACTGCGCCATCAGGTCAACCATCGCCTGGCCACGATCGCGGGATTCGCCGTGAACGTGCTCAAACAGCAGCAGCGATGTGGCGCGACCACGATCGAACAGCTCGCTGTAAGCGGCCTGAACGTCGAGCAGATCCTTTTGCGTGAAATCGCGAACGAACACGCACAGCGACTGAGCCTCTTCTTGCGCCAGCACGTCAGACTCTGCCAGCGCTTCATGAAGCTCCTGCTGATGCTGCCACAGGGCAGCATCCGGGTACTCCAGCAGGCGGGAGATAATCACCAGCTCTTTCATGACCGACGCTCCGTTTTGCTGGTCACATCGATGGCGTCGATGCGACGGCTGTTGAACAGGTTGAAGCCGCTGTCGGAGCCGTGGCAGCCGTCACCAAAGCTGAAACCACAGCCGCTCTTCTCAGGGAAGGCGTCACGGGCCAGCTCACGGTGGCTGCTCGGTACCACGAAGCGATCTTCGTAGTTGGCGATAGCCAGGTAGCGGTACATTTCCTGCGCCTGGGCTTCGGTCAGACCGACTTCTTCCAGTGCGGAGATATCGTTCACGCCGTCCACTGTTTCGGCACGCTTGTAGTGACGCATCGCCAGCATACGTTTCAGGGCACGCAGAACAGGAGCGGTGTCGCCGGCAGTCAGCATGTTCGCCAGGTACTGCACAGGAATGCGCAGGCTGTCGACGTCCGGCAGAATACCGTTGCTGCCGATCTCACCCGCGTCGGCCGCAGACTGAATCGGAGACAGCGGCGGCACGTACCAGACCATTGGCAGAGTACGGTATTCCGGGTGCAGCGGCAGAGCGAGCTTCCAGTCCATCGCCATTTTGTATACCGGCGACTGCTGAGCGGCGTCGATTACGCTCTGCGGAATGCCCTGCTTCAGCGCTTCTTCAATCACTTTTGGATCGTTTGGATTGAGGAACACGTCCAGCTGACGCTGATAGAGATCTGTCTCGCTCTCGGTGCTTGCTGCCTGCTCAATCGCATCTGCGTCATACAGCAGTACGCCGAGATAGCGGATGCGGCCCACGCAGGTTTCGGAGCAGACAGTCGGCTGACCAGCTTCGATACGCGGGTAGCAGAAGATGCACTTCTCGGATTTACCGCTCTTCCAGTTGAAGTAGATTTTTTTGTACGGGCAGCCGGTGATACACATGCGCCAGCCGCGGCACTTGTCCTGATCGATCAGCACAATGCCATCTTCTTCACGCTTGTAAATCGCCCCGCTCGGACAGGTCGCCACACACGCCGGGTTCAGGCAGTGTTCGCACAGGCGCGGCATATACATCATGAAGGTGTTTTCGAACTGGCCGTACATCTCCTTCTGGATGTTCTCGAAGTTTTTGTCACGGGACAGCTTCTCAAACTCACCGCCCAGATCGTCTTCCCAGTTCGGGCCTGCGGTAATTTTGTCCATCCGCTGACCGGTGATCAGCGATCGAGGACGGGCAATCGGCTGATGCTTGCTTTCGCCCGCTTTGTGCAGCGTCTGGTAGTCGAAATCAAACGGCTCGTAATAGTCGTCGATACCCGGCAGATGTGGGTTGGCGAAGATTTTACCGAGCAGCATGGCTTTGTTACCCATGCGCGGCACCAGCTTGCCGTTAATTTTACGGATCCAGCCGCCCTTCCATTTCTCCTGGTTTTCCCAGTCGGTCGGGAAACCGACGCCCGGCTTGGTTTCCACGTTGTTAAACCACGCGTACTCCACGCCTTCGCGGCTGGTCCAGACGTTTTTACAGGTGACTGAACAGGTGTGACAGCCGATGCATTTGTCGAGATTCAGCACCATGCCGACTTGTGAACGAATTTTCATTTTACGCTCTCCTGTACCTGGTCATTACCTTCGCCGTCTAACCAGTCAATGTTCTTCATCTTACGGACCACCACGAACTCATCACGGTTAGAGCCAACGGTGCCGTAGTAGTTAAAGCCGTACGCCAGCTGCGCGTAGCCGCCAATCATGTGGGTCGGTTTCGGGCTGATGCGGGTCACGGAGTTGTGAATGCCGCCGCGCTGGCCAGTAATTTCCGAGCCAGGCAGGTTCACGATGCGCTCCTGAGCGTGGTACATCATGGTCATACCTGCCGGTACGCGCTGGCTCACGACCGCACGTGCGGTCAGGGAACCGTTGCTGTTGAAGACTTCAATCCAGTCGTTGTCTTCAATGCCCAGCTCTTTGGCGTCTGCTTCACTCATCCATACGATCGGGCCGCCGCGTGACAGGGTCAGCATCAGCAGGTTGTCGCTGTAGGTGGAGTGAATGCCCCACTTCTGGTGCGGCGTCAGGAAGTTCAGCGCCTTTTCAGGGTTGCCGTTGGACTTCTGCCCCATCACCGCTTTCACCGAACGGGTGTCGATCGGTGGACGGTACACCAGCAGGCTTTCGCCGAAATCACGCATCCACTGGTGATCCTGATACAGCTGCTGACGGCCGGAGAGCGTACGCCATGGGATAAGCTCATGAACGTTGGTGTAGCCTGCGTTGTAGGAGACGTGCTCATCTTCAAGGCCAGACCAGGTCGGGCTGGAGATAATTTTGCGCGGCTGGGCCTGGATATCGCGGAAGCGAATTTTTTCGTCTTCTTTGTTCAGCGCCAGATGCGTGTGGTCACGACCGGTAATTTCGCTGAGTGCTGCCCAGGCTTTCACGGCGACCTGGCCGTTGGTTTCTGGCGCGAAGGTCAGGATCATCTCTGCCGCGTCAATGGCGGTGTTGATCATCGGCTGGCCTTTCGCCGGGCCTTCTGCCTTGGTGTAATTCAGCTTACGCAGTAGATCGACTTCGCTTTCGGTGTTCCAGGCAATGCCCTTGCCGCCGTTGCCAATTTTCTCCATCAGCGGGCCGACGGAGGTGAAGCGCTCGTAGGTTGCCGGGTAATCGCGTTCCACGGTCATGATGTGCGGCGCGGTTTTGCCTGGGATCAGGTCGCATTCACCTTTTTTCCAGTCCTTCACGTCCATCGCCTGCGCCAGTTCGGCCGGGGAGTCGTGCTGGATTGGCAGCGTCACCACATCGGTTTCTTTGCCGAGGTGGCCCACGCACACTTCTGAGAATTTCTTCGCGATATCCTTGTAGATATCCCAGTCGCTTTTGGATTCCCACGCAGGGTCTACAGCGGCGGAGAGTGGATGAATAAACGGATGCATATCCGAAGTATTCATGTCGTCTTTTTCATACCAGGTGGCGGTCGGCAGCACGATGTCGGAGAACAGGCAGGTGCTCGACAGACGGAAGTCCAGCGTCACCACCAGATCCAGTTTGCCATCGAGACCGTTATCAACCCATTCCACCTCTTCCGGCTTCATGCCGCCCTGCTCACCGAGATCTTTGCCCTGAATGCCGTGCTCGGTACCCAGCAGGTACTTCAGCATGTATTCATGGCCTTTACCGGAGGAGCCCAGCAGGTTTGAACGCCAGATGAACATGTTACGCGGATGGTTTTTACCGTTGTCCGGACGCTCAGAGGCGAAGTGCATCGAGCCGTCTTTCAGGGATTTCACGGTGAAATCGACCGGCGACATGCCCGCTTTTTCCGCTTCCGCTTTGATGGTCAGCGGGTTAGTACCGAGCTGCGGCGCAGACGGCAGCCAGCCCATACGCTCTGCACGCACGTTGAAATCAAGCAGATGACCACTGTAGCGGGATTTATCCGCCATTGGCGACAGCAGCTCCTGCGCGGTCAGCGTTTCATAACGCCACTGGCTGGAGTGGTTGTAGAAGTACGAGGTGCTGTTCATATGGCGCGGTGGACGGTTCCAGTCCAGCGCGAACGCCAGCGGAGTCCAGCCGGTTTGTGGACGGAGCTTTTCCTGGCCCACATAGTGCGCCCAGCCGCCGCCGCTCTGCCCGACGCAGCCGCAGAAGATCAGCATGTTGATGATCCCGCGATAGTTCATATCGAGGTGATACCAGTGGTTCAGACCGGCCCCGACGATGATCATCGAACGACCATGGGTTTTATCGGCGTTATCGGCAAACTCGCGAGCGGTACGGATAATCTGCGCACGGGAAACGCCGGTGATCTGTTCCGCCCAGGCTGGCGTGTACGCTTTCACGTCGTCGTAGCTTGTGGCGCAATTCTCATCGTTCAGACCGCGTTCCAGGCCGTAGTTAGCCATGGTCAGGTCATAAACGGTGGTGACCAGCTGGGTGGTGCCGTCGGCCATTTGCAGACGTTTCACCGGCAGCTTGTGCAGCAGGATGTTTTCCAATTCAACGCTGGCGAAGTGTTCGGTGCCGTCACCGCCGAAATACGGGAAGCCCACTTCGGCGATTTCGTCGTGGCTGCCAAGCATGGAGAGGCGCAGCTGAACTTCTTCGCCGCTCTTGCCGTCGCGCTGTTCGAGGTTCCACTTGCCTTTGTCGCCCCAGCGGAAGCCGATGGAGCCGTTTGGCACGGTCATTTCGCCGTTGTCATTGAAGGCAACGGTTTTCCATTCCGGATTCTGCTCCTGGCCCAGGCCGTCGACGAGGTCAGAGGCGCGCAGCATGCGGCCCGCGGCGTAGTAGCCATCGCGCTCTTCCAGCGCCACCAGCATCGGCATATCGGTGTAGCGACGCACGTAGTCGGTGAAGTACTGGCTTGGCTTATCGAGGTGGAACTCACGCAGCATGACGTGGCCCATCGCCAGCGCCATCGCCGCATCGGTGCCCTGCTTCGGCGCCAGCCACAGATCGCACAGCTTGGCGATTTCGGCGTAGTCCGGCGTCACGGCCACGGTTTTGGTGCCTTTGTAGCGAACTTCAGTGAAGAAGTGCGCATCCGGCGTACGCGTCTGCGGCACGTTCGAGCCCCAGGCGATGATATACGAGGAGTTGTACCAGTCGGCGGATTCTGGCACGTCGGTCTGCTCGCCCCAGGTCTGCGGAGACGCAGGCGGCAGGTCACAGTACCAGTCGTAGAAGCTCAGGCAGGTACCGCCGAGCAGCGAGAGGTAACGTGCACCCGCGGCGTAGGACACCATCGACATCGCCGGGATCGGCGAGAAGCCCGCCACACGGTCAGGGCCGTAGGTTTTGACGGTGTAGACGTTAGAGGCGGCAATCAGCTCATTCACTTCCTGCCAGGAGGAGCGCACGAAGCCGCCACGACCACGCGCCTGCTTAAAGCTTTTGGCTTTGTCGGCGTCTTCAATAATGGAAGCCCAGGCATTCACCGGGTCCGGGTGCTGAACCTTCGCTTCGCGCCACATCTTCATCAGGCGTTTGCGCATCAGCGGGTATTTCAGGCGGTTGGCGCTGTAGAGATACCAGGAGTAACTCGCCCCACGCGGGCAGCCACGAGGTTCGTGATTTGGCATGTCGGGACGGGTACGCGGGTAGTCAGTTTGCTGGGTTTCCCAGGTCACCAGACCGTTTTTCACGTAGATCTTCCAGCTACATGAACCGGTGCAGTTTACGCCGTGGGTAGAACGCACCACTTTGTCATGCTGCCAGCGTTGGCGGTATCCATCTTCCCAGTCCCGGTTAGTTTCCAGAAGCTGGCCGTGCCCATCGGCAAAGGTTTCGCCCTTCTGCTTGAAGTAGCGAAACCGGTCCAGAAATTTGCTCATCGGGTTTCTCCTGATTGGGAGCCTGTTGGCTCTCTGATAAATCGACATTGCAACAATTGCGGCGAAGGTAACCCTCTGAAAGAGGTTGAGAATTGATGGCGATCAAGGCGAGTCAGGATGTTACCGCTTGCAAAACAAGCACATACCCACAAAGTATTAGTATTTTCAATTTCTTATCATGCTGTTTTATAAAGGTTTTTAAGAGTCGCAACCAGAAAGCGCTGAGCCGCAATACGATGGGGGTTATTAAGGAGTATTAGATGCCATTACAGCTGACAAAATGGCTGAACAGGCGCGAGCAAGAGGCAGGAGGCTGGCGAAAAAAGGGCAAAAAAATGGCGCGATCTCTCGCGCCATGATAATCAAAAAGTCAGACTTATTTTTTTGTTTTACGCCCGTATACCGCCCAGGTGATCACCACACAGGCAATATAGAACACGAGGAAGACTTTCATTGCACCCGCCGGGGAGCCGGTCATTTCCAGCGAAATACCAAAGGATTTCGGAATAAAGAAGCCACCGACTGCGCCAATCGCAGAGATAAAGCCGAGCGCCGCCGCGGTATCCGTTGCGGCTTCACGCATTGCGTGCTCTTCGGTACCGCCCTGTGCTTTCACGCGATCCATGGTCAGCTTGCGGAAGATGAGGGAGATCATCTGGAAGGTGGAAGCACTCCCCAGACCGGCCGTCACGAACAGGCCCATAAAGACCGTGAAGAACGCCACGAAGTTTCCGCCCTGGCCGTTGGTTGGCAGCGTCAGGAACAGCAGTGCAGAGAAGATAGCCATCGCGATGAAGTTAATCAGCGTCACGCGAGTGCCGCCCAGACGGTCAGAGATGCCGCCGCCGAGGGAGCGGGCCAACGCGCCGATGAACGGCCCGAAGAAGGCGAAGTGCAGAATATTGATATCCGGGAACTGGGTTTTGGAAAGCATGGCGAACCCGGCAGAGAAACCGATAAACGAGCCGAAAGTCGCCAGGTACAGCACCGCCATGATCCACAGGTGACCACGCTTCAGCACCGGCAGCTGCTCTTTCAGAGACGCCTTAGACGCTGCCAGGTCGTTCATACCGAACCAGGCCGCCAGCGTGAAGATAATCAGGAACGGCACCCAAATCCACGCGGCATTCTCCAGGAACAGAACAGAGCCATCTGCCTGCTCAACGCCTTTACCGCCGAAAATCGCAAAGATGGACATCCCTACAACCAGTGGGGCAAGCAGCTGCATCACGCTCACGCCCATGTTGCCGAGGCCGCCGTTCACGCCGAGCGCCCCGCCCTGCTTTGCTTTCGGGAAGAAGAAGCTGATGTTCGCCATACTGGAGGCAAAGTTTGCACCCGCAAAGCCGCACAGCAGCGCGATTACCATAAACACGTTAAATGGCGTGGAAGGATCCTGCACCGCAATACCAAGCCACACGCATGGCACGATCATGATCCCGGTACTGAAGGCAGTCCAGCGACGTCCGCCAAAGATTGGCACCATAAAGGCGTAAGGTACACGCAGCAGCGCACCGGACAGCCCCGGCAGCGCGGTCAGCATAAACAGCTGATCGGTGGTGAAGTTAAAACCGACTTTATTGAGGTTTACTGCGACAGCGCTGAACAACATCCAGACGCAGAACGCGAGCAGCAGGCAGGGGACAGAAATCCACAGGTTACGGCTGGCCACGCGATGTCCGCGGGTTTGCCAGAAGGCCGGGTCTTCTGGGCGCCAGTCAGTAATGACGGCGCCTTTATCCTTTTCCGAAGCGGAAGTGTGACTCATATAAACCTCTAATGATGATGTGATATGCCGCCACATTAGGGTTTACGCGCCAGGGTAAGTTGATATAAATCAAAGGAAAAGGGAACATATTCGGGCCTGAAAAATGGCCCTCATCCTTAATGAGTAGAGCTAATCACTCAAAAAAGTGTGGTTTATCACGCCGCTTATCGGGGTCTAACCCCTTCTCAGCCATTTCTTGCCCCCACCGGCAATTAAGAGGTAATCCTTTGGGGGTATGGGTATACTCCAGGTGATATCCGAGAATAAGTCACACGCCCGGATGGTATCCCCGGTCAGGAGCCCTGCTGCCGATGTTTAAACGTCTTTTTACCCCGCTGACGCTGGTCAATCAACTGGCGCTTATCGTTTTGCTGTCCACTGCCATCGGCGTGACGGGCATGGCGATCTCTGCCCGTCTGGTCCACGGCGTGCAGGGCAGCGCTCATGCCATCAACAAAGCGGGCTCCCTGCGCATGCAGAGCTATCGCCTGCTGGCGGCGATTCCGCTGCATGGCGATGACCAGAAACTGTTCGATGAAATGAATAAGACGGTGACCAGCCCCGAGCTGATTGAGTCCGCCCGTCGCGACGGACAGCAAGAGCAACTTGCTTCATTGCAGAAGTACTGGCAGTCCGAGCTGGCACCGAACATGAAGCAGGCCACCAGTCAGCAGCAGGTTGCCGGGGAAGTGGCAAGCTTCGTGAATCGCATTGATGAGCTGGTGACCGCCTTTGACCATACCACTGAAAAGCGCATTCAGCATGTGGTGTGGGTGCACCGAATGATGGCACTGTGTATGGCGCTGCTGCTTCTGTTCACCATTGTCTGGCTGCGCGCCCGGCTGCTACATCCGTGGGAGCAGCTGCTCAGAATGGCCCGCGCCGTCAGCCAAAGAGACTTCAGCCAGCGCGCGAAAATAAGCGGACGAAACGAAATGGCTACCCTCGGCATGGCCCTGAACAACATGTCGAAAGAGCTGGCAGAAAGCTACGCCGTGCTCGAACAGCGGGTACAGGAAAAAACCGCCAACCTCGAACAGAAAAACGAAATTCTCGCTTTCCTTTGGCAGGCCAACCGCCGCCTTCACTCTCCGGCTCCGCTGTGTGAACGCATCTCTCCCGTGCTGAACGGCCTGCAGGGCTTAACGCTACTGCGCGATATCGAAGTGCGCGTTTACGACATGGAAGATGAAGAGAACCATCAGGAGTTCAGCTGCCATTCGGAAATCAACTGTGATGACAAAGGCTGCTATCTCTGCCCACGCAATCTGCCGGACCTGCCCGGCGGCGGCATGACGCTGAAATGGCGTCTGACCGATGCCCATAATCAGTACGGTATTTTGCTCGCCACCCTTCCTGCAGGCCGCCACCTGAGCCACGATCAGCAGCAATTGGTGGATACGCTTGTCGAACAGCTGACCGCCACCCTCGCCCTCGACAGGCAGCAGGAGCGCCAGCATCAGCTGATTGTGATGGAGGAGCGAGCCACTATCGCCCGTGAACTTCACGACTCCATCGCCCAGTCTCTGTCCTGTCTGAAAATGCAGGTCAGCTGCCTGCAAATGCAGGGTGAAACATTGCCGAAAGAGAGTCGCGATCTGCTGAGCCAGATGCGCAATGAGCTGAACACTTCATGGGCGCAGCTGCGCGAGCTGCTGACCACCTTCCGCCTGCAGTTAACCGAACCGGGACTGCGTCCGGCGCTTGAGGCAAGCTGCGAAGAGTACAGCGCCCGCTTTGGCTTCCCGGTGCAGCTGGATTATCAGCTGCCGCCACGCTTTGTGCCTTCGCATCAGGCCATTCATGCCTTACAGATTGCCCGCGAGGCCCTGAGCAATGCGCTCAAGCACGCGGAAGCCACCGCCGTCACCGTATCAGTGACGCAAAATGACAACCAGGTACGCCTGATCGTGGCCGACAACGGCCGCGGCGTACCGGACCACGCAGAACGGCAAAACCACTACGGCTTAATCATCATGCGCGACCGGGCGCAGAGTCTGCGCGGCGATTGCCAGGTCAGACGCCGCGAAACGGGAGGCACCGAAGTGGTGGTCTCGTTTATTCCTGAAAAGCCGCTTCCACAACCACAAGGAGAAATCCATGAGTAATCAGGAACGGTCCACCATCCTGTTAATTGACGATCACCCTATGCTGCGCACCGGCGTGAGGCAGCTTATCAGTATGGCTCCCGACCTTCAGGTTATCGGAGAGGCCAGCAACGGCGAACAGGGCATTGAACTGGCGGAATCTCTCGACCCGGATCTGGTGCTGCTCGATCTGAACATGCCCGGTATGAACGGCCTGGAAACCCTCGACAAGCTGCGTGAGAAATCCCTTTCGGGCCGCGTGGTGGTCTTCAGCGTGTCGAACCACGAAGAAGATGTGGTCACCGCCCTCAAGCGTGGCGCGGATGGTTATCTGCTGAAAGATATGGAGCCGGAAGATCTGCTGAAGGCGCTGCATCAGGCCGCCGCCGGTGAAATGGTATTAAGCGAAGCGCTGACGCCGGTCCTTGCCGCCAGCCTGCGCGCCAATCGTGCAACCTCCGACCGTGATATCAATCAGCTGACGCCGCGCGAACGCGACATCCTGAAGCTGATTGCCCAGGGCCTGCCGAACAAAATGATTGCCCGTCGTCTCGATATCACCGAAAGCACCGTTAAGGTTCACGTAAAGCACATGCTGAAGAAGATGAAGCTCAAATCCCGCGTGGAAGCGGCGGTGTGGGTACATCAGGAACGCATTTTCTAAGGTAACAGCTGCGAATCTGACGTCGCCGCGGGGAACGTGACCAGCGGCTCCGTCAGCGCCAGCGTGATCGTATTCGACGAGACGCGCTGCCCTTTCTCATCTTCCACTACCACTGACAAGCGCCAGCGATTCTGCGCGCCTTCACTGTAGTCCCATGCGGGCATAATCAGCGTCCAGCCGTCGGTGCTGTGGCTGTTTTCCGGTCGCGTCAGGCTTAATTTTTGGCTATCGCCCTGCCATGTCAGGGATTTGATGGTATAGCGGCTGCGCACCTGCAGCTTCAGCTCCACGGTTTCACCGGGCTGTAAATCCCACGGCGGCGTAGCAAGGAAGACGGTGAGCGTTTTACGCTGACGATATTCCACCACCGGCAGGCTGTTGCGCTCCGGACTGTCGTAGCGGCTGCCACGCAGCGAGGTGAAGGCCGCCACTTCGCCAGAATCCAGCTGTTTCTTCAAAGGAACACCAAAGCGGTAGTTGAGCTTCATCCCCAGATTGTTCTGACTGACGCCGTTCTCACCCTGCTTGTGTCCGGCGGAAATCGTCACCATCGGCACCGGGGTGTATGCCAGCCCCAACGATACCGCCAGAGGATTGTGATAGCCGGTGCCGGAATGGAATAAATCGACGCTGTCGCCGTAGTACTGCTCGAAGCTGACGCTGGTGTTGATATAGCGATAAAACGGCAGGCGCGCCTGAGCCGTGAGGTCGTAGCCGCGCGCCATGCGGCTTTCCACGGTGGCGCTGTCATCTCGCCAGCTGCTGAAAGGCTGATAATAGTTAGCGGAAAGACGCAGATATTGCCCCCAGGCTTCGGCGCCCAGGCCACCGCGTTGCAGGTTTTCTCCCGGCAGCGCGTCATAAAAGGTGTTGTAACCCAGCAGCCAGTTGCCTGCGACCCAGCGCTGACCCAGGCCGATGTTGCTGACCAGCCCGTCCTCCTGCTGCGTCACGCCCACCTGACTCCAGGTCAGATAGCGATCGTTGTCATCCAGCGGCACAAACCAGCTCCCGTGGCTGCCGGTGAATTTTCCCTGGCCGTCCACCAGCAACTCTGCGGTAGCATTCCCCCAGGGCGAAAGCCAGTAATCCAGCTGTTGATTCACTTCATCATTGAACTGATGACTCAGTTTTTCGATGGCGAACAGCCGGGCCTGGTCGCTCGCATCCAGGCCGTTATCCTGCATGCTCGCTTCGCCAAAGGCTTTCATCATCTCGGCCAGGTGCTTTTCGCTTTCGTGGGTGTCTGACGCCATGCCGAGGTTTGGCAGCGTGTCGGGCGTGTCATCAAAAGGATGCTCGGCTTGTTCAGTGAAGGTCTGGCGGGCACCTGCGGCACCTCCAGCGAAGGGCAAGAGTAAACACAGCAGCAGGTCAGGACGTGAAAACAAAGGCTTCAAAACGCAGTCGGGTTCCTCAGAATCAGCACTCTCCTGTTATTTTAACGGGTTTCCCCTTACCTTTCAGCCTCAGGGCAATTTTCAGGAAGATCCTTAAGCATCGGCTAAAGTTAAACCACCTGCCCTGCGTGAGAATCCCCAATGAACCTCCTGTCGCCCTTTGTTGCTTTGGCCGCGCTTTGCGGCTGCCTCGGTTCTGCCTGCGCCAGTGGATTATTTATCCTGCAATCACCCGCTTTCGCCGATAACGCCATGCTTGACGCGGCCTATGCCGGAAATGATGCAAAAAATGCCAACTGCACCGGCAAGAACAGCTCCCCTCCGCTGGTGTGGAGCAACATGCCGCCGCAGACGCAGAGCCTGGCGCTGATCGTCCACGACCCGGAAGGCAATAAAGGCCTCGGCGTAACCCATCTGGTGGCCTATAACATTCCCACTGCGACAACAGGATTCGCCCCGGATGCTTTAAGGGATGGCAAGGGCTTCACCGGTGGAAAGAACACGCCGGGCAGCGCCGCCTGGTACGGGCCTTGCCCTCCGCCAGGATCGGGCGCACATCATTACACCTTCACGCTGATTGCCACCTCTCTACCGCCAACGCTACCGGCAGGATTAACACGTGAAGCATTGTTTGAGCAGCTGAAAGGCCATCAGCTTGCCGCCGCCGGGCTGATCGGGCGTTTTGGGCAATAGTGATGCAGCAGATCATTGTGCTGCCTGGCACCTGCGCAGTAGCATCGGGGCCACCATTTTCCGTCAAGGAGTGAACATGCAAAGCATTGTGATTATCGCCAACGGCGCGGCCTACGGCAGCGAGTCGTTATTCAACAGCCTGCGGCTGGCCATTGCGCTGCGCGAACAGCAGCCCGTCAGCCTCAAAATATTCCTGATGTCCGACGCCGTCACCGCCGGACTGCGTGGGCAAAAACCCGCCGAGGGCTACAACATTCAGCAAATGCTGGAAATTCTCACCGCGCAGGATGTTCCGGTAAAACTGTGCAAAACCTGCACCGATGGCCGGGGGATTAGCGGGCTGCCATTGGCGGATGGCGTGGAGATCGGCACCCTGGTTGAGCTTGCGCAATGGACGCTGGAGGCGGACAAAGTATTAACCTTCTGAGTCAAAAAGCGCTGATAAAGTGTTTTTTCTTATGGACCCGGTTCCACCATCAAGTTCCTGCCCGGCTTGCCGATATGCAAGCCAGACAACACAGCAGGAATATATAATATGTTTCGTTCGATTCGCACACGCATCATCGCGGCAACCGCCGGGTCTCTGGCGGTTGCCCTTCTTCTCAACACCATCATTAACTATCAGGTCACCCGTCGCGATAATCTCCAGGCCCAGCAGGAGATGTTAATCAGTACCCGCACCAGCCACAGCATGGCGATTGCCGACTGGGTCAGCAGCAAAATGGCGGTGATTGCTTCCCTTGATAAAGTAGCCCTGAGCGACGACCCGGTGCCGCAGTTCCTGCAAATGGCCCGTGCGGGCGGCTTCAGTAACGTCTATGTCGGCTACGCCAGCAAAACGGCAAAGTTCTCTGACCCGACGGGCGTACCGACCGATTACGACCCCACTATTCGCCCGTGGTATCAGCAGGCGCTGCATGATGATGCTCCAGTTGTTACCGCGCCGTACGTGGACGCAGGCACTGGCAAACTTGTCGTGACATTTGCGGTGCCGGTCAAAGAGAACGGTGAACTGAAAGCCGTTGTCGCAGGCGACGTCACCATGGACAGCGTGGTGGCAAACGTCCGCGAAATTCACCCGACGCCCGCCAGCAGCGGCCTGCTGCTCAACAGCGACGGCAGCGTGATTGCGGCAAGCGACCCGGCATTGACGCTGAAGCCACTGAATGAGGCGATTAGCGGTGTCAGCCTGAAAGCGCTTGCCTCCGGGGAAACGGTTTCGGGCGCACTTGGCAACAGCGATAAATTCTTCTCCGCCACGCCGGTTCAGGGCACGCACTGGCTGCTGGTTGTCGCACTCGATCATGGCGACGCCACATCCGGCATGAATGCCCTGCTGAAGGCTTCGGCTATTACGTTCATCGTCCTTGTGCTTGTTGGCGGCGGCATCGTGCATCTTCTGGTATCGGCAATGCTGAAACGTTTGCTGACCATTCGTGATGCGATGCTGGCTATCGGCAACGGCACCAACGATCTCTCTCAGCGCCTGCCGGAAGATGGCAAAGATGAAGTGGCGCAGATAGCCCATGCCTTCAACCTCTTCAGCAACAAACTGGCGCAGGTGATGCTGCAGCTACGCGATGCCACCTCTTCGGTTCAGACCGCCGCCCAGGAAATTGCTGCGGGCAACCGGGACCTGTCGGCACGCACCGAACAGGCAGCCTCGAGCCTGCGTGAAACAGCCAGCGCCGTGGAGCAAATTACCGCATCGGTATCACAATCCACAGAATCGGCCACGGCGGCCAGTGAGCAGGCAGAGAAAGCCACAAAAGTGGCCTCCAAAGGCGGCAGCGTCGTGTCCAGCGCCATCGACACCATGCAAGCCATTGAAACCGCATCGGCCAAAATCGGCGATATCACCAGCGTTATCGACGGCATCGCCTTCCAGACCAATATTCTTGCGCTGAACGCCTCCGTCGAAGCAGCACGCGCCGGGGAACAGGGCCGCGGTTTTGCCGTGGTTGCCGGGGAGGTCCGTAACCTGGCAAGCCGCAGCGCCCAGGCCGCTAAGGAGATCAAAACGCTGATCGACTCCACCACCGAAAGCGTGGCGACCGGATCGCACTATGTGCGTCTCGCCGGAGAGAGCATGCAGGAGATCGTCTCCAGCGTTGGCAGCGTTTCGGGGATCATCCGTGAGATCAGCATCGCCAGCAGCGAGCAGATGCAGGGCATCAAAGAGATTAACCACGCGGTGATTCATCTTGACCGGATGGTGCAGCAGAATGCCGAACTGGTGGTGGAATCCGCCGCAGCGGCAGGCGCCCTTCAGTCTCAGGCGGGGGACCTTGCTACAACAGCGGGCCATTTCCGTATTTAATCTTTTGCAGGCGCGAGTTTGAACCCTGAATATCGCGCCAGCTGAAAGGTTTCAGGAACATTGTCATTATTGTTTAAACGTTGCAGCATTTTTTGATCAAAATCAGCATCCGCGGTCTCCCTCTTTGGTGTTATGCCATGAGTGAATTGTGAACAACATCACACAGAGGAAAACGTAGCAGGGAGCGCGCTGGCTGAGGGCAACGGGGTAAAACAATGGCGATGGTAAAAGCAAGTCTGACATTATTTGGCGGGGATACGGTGGTGGTGCGCTGCTCGGAGCGTTGTCACATTCATTTGATGAGTGCGAAAAAGCAGGCGAATGATAGCCAGGCCGATATTCTTAGCGTGCAAAATCGGGATAAGGCTTATTTAACCGTGCCTTACAGCGGCACCTGGAATGTACTGATCGACAGCCACAGTCAGTCGCTGGAGCACTCCATTAGTTTCGTTCCCGCATAAGCCACAAAGCCCGGCGCTGCCGGGCTTTTTCTTGTGGCTCATCAGGCCGTTCGCGGAAGATTTTCGCCGTTAAGCAAATGCCGCACGCTTCCCACCAGCTCCCACAGACATTCATCCTGCATCCCGAGCTTGATCAGTTCCTGTTCGAGCGAGAAAAGATACTGCGCGTTAGTACCGAGCGGCCCACTTGCCGAAGCGATGAGCGGGGCAACCACCTGCACGCTGGTGTCTGACTCATACAGCGGGTGGCGAGGGTCCATGATGAATACCAGCGCGTTGACCGTGCGGCCATCGTCCAGCGTCAGCCTGCACCAGGTCGGCAGATAGCAGCCGGTGATCATTTCACGCTTCCAGAGCAGGGAAAGCTCTTCTTCCAGCGCACAATGACGGAGCCTGTAGGCTACGCCGGTGGTGCGTCCGCCCTCTTTCAGGGCAAGCATCCGGCCAGGCTGGCAGGCGCTGCCCCGGCCTGCCGTCAGGCGCAAACAGAAGGCGCGGTGCCAGCCGACGAGCGTGCCGGTGCAGGATTCACTGTAATCCAGCGCCGGGTTCCACATCAGCGAACCGTAACCAAATATCCATACAGGGCCATCATCCGGGCGACAGGCTAACGTGGCAGCCAGCGAGGCTGCGCGTTGTTCCGGCGACCAGAGTAGCGATTCCTCGATTGCACCAAAGGCCGTTTTGCAATCGGCTTTCAGCAAGAAATCACGCGTTAACACTTTTAACCTCCACCACTGCAGACTTCCCTGCGACCACTGATTTCCCTTTATATTGCTGAAATAGTATCCAGCTTTCACTGACAATATGCAATGAACGGGCCGATAGCAAGGCAACAAAGCGTCAATAAGCGTTAAATAATTCTACAGGTCAGCAAACAGGAGCTATTAAGCGGCTCATTTATTCCTTTTTGTGCCATTTATCGTCCTCGCCTTTCTGGTCATCATGTCTGCCCGGTGCTGAACACTTTCGGGCAATTCACTGCTATTTTTGTAGGGCATGTTTTATTCAAACTTCAGGATAAACCTTAAGCCCGGTGCAGGATGTACTAGCCAGCACACGCAATGAGTAATTGTATTATTCAGCGCATCAACAAGCTGTTATTTAAACTTAATTTAAACATAACCTGCTTTTTAATCGGCCTTTAAGATTAATCAGCCTTAGGGGTAAATTTCGGTAAAAAATCACAGGAAATTCACGTAAGTCTGCTATTTTATCGCCCTACTTTATCTATAATTATAAAAACTGCAGGAATGGAGAGGATTCATGACACATGCACATGAGGCGGTAAAAACCCGCCACAAGGAGACATCGCTTATTTTCCCGATTGTGGCGCTGGCCGTACTGGTTTTCTTTGGTAATAACCAGTCGCTGCCAGTGGTTATCGGGATTAATATTCTGGCGTTAATTGGTATTTTAAGCAGCGCGTTTAGCGTTGTTCGTCACGCAGACGTACTGGCTCACCGCCTTGGTGAACCCTATGGGTCTTTAATTTTAAGCCTTTCGGTGGTGATTCTCGAAGTCAGCTTGATTTCCGCCTTAATGGCAACAGGCGATGCCGCGCCGACGCTGATGCGCGACACCCTCTATTCAATCATTATGATTGTCACCGGCGGCCTCGTCGGCTTTTCACTGCTGCTGGGCGGACGCAAATTTGCGACTCAGTACATGAATCTTTTCGGGATTAAACAGTATTTAATCGCCCTCTTCCCGCTGGCCATAATCGTGCTGGTCTTCCCGATGGCGCTGCCGGGTGCGAACTTCTCCACCGCGCAGGCACTTCTGGTTGCCCTGATTTCCGCGGCCATGTACGGCGTATTCCTGTTGATTCAGACCAAAACGCACCAAAGTTTGTTCGTCTATGAGCACGAAGACGAAGCCGACGACGACGATCCGCATCACGGTAAACCGTCCGCCCACAGCAGCCTGTGGCATGCGGTCTGGCTTGTCGTCCATCTGATTGCGGTTATCGCGGTTACCAAAATGAATGCCAACCCGCTTGAGGCGCTGCTGACCAGCCTGAACGCACCAGTCGCCTTCACCGGTTTCCTGGTGGCGCTGCTTATCCTTTCTCCGGAAGGTTTAGGTGCGCTGAAAGCGGTGCTGAACAATCAGGTACAGCGCGCGATGAACCTGTTCTTTGGTTCAGTGCTGGCAACCATTTCCCTGACCGTGCCAGTTGTCACGCTGATTGCATGGGCGACAGGCAATGACCTGCACTTTGCGCTCGGTTCGCCGGAGATGATAGTTATGGTCGCCTCGCTGGTGCTGTGCCACATTTCGTTCTCCACCGGGCGCACCAACGTGCTGAACGGTGCTGCACACCTGGCGCTGTTCGTGGCCTATCTGATGACGATATTTGCCTGATTGCCGGGTGGCGCTGCGCTTACCCGGCCTACTGATTACGTAGGCCCGCGCAAACGAAGTGCCGCCGGGCAATGCTGCCCTCACCAACTGACATAAAAAAACCCGCCGCGGCGGGTTTTTTGTTACCTGATAAAACTTACTTGCTGGTATCCAGCGGCTCGAAGTTCTTCACCAGATCGTCAATGGCTTTGATCTGTTTCAGGAACGGTTCCAGCTTGTCCAGCGGCAGCGCGGACGGGCCGTCGCATTTCGCGTGCTCAGGGTCCGGGTGTGCTTCGATGAACAGGCCAGCAAGGCCGGTTGCCATACCCGCACGGGCAAGTTCAGTAACCTGCCCGCGACGTCCACTTGAGGCAGCGCCAAACGGGTCACGGCACTGCAGCGCGTGGGTCACGTCAAAAATCACCGGGGAGTTGCCGGAAACGGCTTTCATCACGCTGAAGCCCAGCATGTCGACAATCAGGTTGTCGTAGCCGAACTGCGTCCCACGGTCGCACAGGATAACCTTGTCGTTGCCGCCTTCGGCAAATTTATCGACGATGTTACCCATCTGGCCTGGGCTTACGAACTGCGGTTTTTTGACGTTGATGACAGCATTGGTCTTCGCCATCGCTTCAACCAGATCGGTCTGGCGTGCGAGGAACGCTGGCAGCTGAATTACGTCAACCACGTCTGCAACAGGCTGCGCCTGATGCGCTTCATGCACGTCGGTGATGATTTTCACGCCGAAGGTCTGCTTCAGCTCCTGGAAAATCTTCATCCCCTCTTCGAGGCCCGGGCCACGATAGGATTTGATGGATGAGCGGTTGGCTTTATCAAACGAGGCTTTGAACACGTAAGGGATGCCGAGCTTCTGGGTCACGGTGACGTAGTGCTCGCAGATGCGCATTGCGAGGTCACGGGACTCCAGCACGTTCATGCCGCCGAACAGCACAAACGGCAGGTCGTTTGCGACTTTGATATCGCCAATGCTAACCACTTTTTGTTTCATAGGATCGCCTTATCAGGGGTTAATCGGATTCTTTCCGGATTAATGCAAGGTAATGTGTTTGCTCGCGATGCTGTTGATCTGCGCGCGAATGATTTCGCTGATCGGATCTTCCGGGCACTGCTCCACGAAATAGCTCAGGTCGCTGAGCGCGACGTGTTCGCACTCCAGCTGGGCGTAGATCAGGCCGCGATCGCGGATTTCATAAGGATCTTCAGGATTAAACTGCAACAGCGCCTCGCTCACGCGCAGGGCCAGTTCCATCTGCCGCTCTTCCATCAGGGCGGATTTCAGGGTGTCGAGCAGTTTGCGGATCACTTCTGAGTTATCCGCTTCATCCAGATCCTCATTAAAGAGTTCGGCCACCGGGCTGATGTTGCCCTTCAGCCACACTTCGAGGGTGTGTTCGTCGAGGGTATCGCCAGTGAAGGGGTTGATAAGCCACATTTCGCCGGTTTCAACGTCCGCGCGCAGCAGCAGCTGAGTCGGGAAAATCACCGGCATCATCGGAATCGACAGACGTCGGGCCACCCACAGCATAATGGCACCAAGAGACACGGCGCTGCCTTCACGGTTTTTCAGCACTTTATCGAGCCACAGCGCGTCAGACAGACGGTAAATGCCGTGGGCAGAGCTGAAGCCCCACTCGCCATAGAACAGCTCAATCAGACGTTCGACCTGACGGGTTTCTGTCCAGGAGGGGCTGATTTCTTCCTGCGCCAGACTCACCAGTTGTTCCAGCTCGTCAATCACATACTGAGCCTGGAAATCGTCACGGATCAATTCAGAGATGAGGATCATGCCGTCGCACAAAGGTGCTTTGTTAAATTCAAAATCCGCTAATGACCTCATGACCTACCCCAACTGCGTGTTACCCAATGGCAACCTGATGACTTCAAAATGATGCTAATAATAACGCTAAACGTGCTTTCAGTCAGCATTCCGTCTCCCGACCGTTAAGCGCTCGTTTCCGCCATAGTCACGACAGGTTTCCACCTCATCGTAACCGGCCTTCTGATAAAGCGCGCGTACTGCCTCGCCCTGCTTCCAGCCGTGCTCCAGCAGCATCCAGCCGCCGGGCAGCAGAAAACGCTTTCCTTCGCGGATGATGTGAGCGAGATCGGCCAGACCTTCGTCAGGTGCAACCAGCGCGCTCAGCGGCTCAAAGCGCACATCGCCTTCGCCAAGATGCGGATCTTCGGCATCAATATAGGGCGGATTGCTGACAATCATGCCAAACGTCTGCCCTTCGAGCGCCGCGAACCAGCTGCTCTGAACAATCGTCACATTCGCAATGTTCAGGCTTGCGGCATTGCGCTTTGCCAGCGTCACGGCGTCGGCAACATAGTCCACCGCCGTCACCCGGCAGTCTGGCCGCTCGCTCGCCAGCGCCAGTGCAATTGCCCCGGTGCCGGTGCCTAAATCGAGAATGCTGCATGGCTCCGCAGATAAACGCGCCAGCGCCTGCTCCACCAGACACTCAGTGTCCGGGCGCGGGATAAGCGTTGCCGCAGAAACTTCCAGCGGCAGCGACCAGAATTCACGCGTGCCGACCAGATGAGCAACCGGTTCACCGTTCGCCCGACGCACCAGCAGCGTTTCCAGCTTCTCGCTTTCTTCAGCTGTCAGACACGTTTCATCGAACGCCATGATGAAGGTGCGCGTTTTGTCCGTCACGAAGCCGAGCAAAATTTCAGCATCCCGGCGCGGGCTTTCGCTTTGCGCCAGGCGTTCAATCGCCTGAATCAGCCACTGCTTAAAAGTCATCATTCCTGATCGGACAGCGCCGCCAGCTGATCTGCCTGATATTCCTGGACGATCGGTTCGATAAGCATATCGAGCTTGCCTTCCATGACTTCGTCGAGGCGGTACAGCGTCACGTTGATGCGGTGATCGGTGACGCGGCCCTGCGGGAAGTTATAGGTACGGTTACGGTCGCTGCGATCGCCGCTGCCGAGCAGGTTACGGCGCTCGGAGGCTTCTGCCTGCTGGCGCTTGGCGATTTCGGCGGCGCGAATACGGGAGCCCAGCACCGAGAGCGCTTTGGCTTTGTTTTTGTGCTGCGAACGCTCGTCCTGACACTCAACCACGATGCCGGTTGGCAGGTGGGTAATACGAATGGCGGAGTCGGTGGTGTTTACGTGCTGGCCGCCCGCGCCGGAGGAGCGGAAGGTATCAATACGCAAATCTGCCGGGTTGATGTCCGGCATTTCCGCTTCCGGCAGCTCCGGCATCACCGCGACGGTACAGGCGGAGGTATGAATACGCCCCTGAGATTCGGTGGCGGGAACGCGCTGAACGCGATGGCCGCCGGACTCAAACTTCAGACGACCATAAACGCCTTCGCCGCTGATTTTAGCGATCACTTCTTTGAAGCCACCGTGCTCGCCTTCGTTGGCGCTCAGGATCTCCACGCGCCAGCGGCGAGATTCGGCATAGCGGCTGTACATGCGGAACAGATCCCCGGCAAACAGCGCCGCTTCATCGCCACCCGTGCCTGCGCGCACTTCGACAAACGCATTGCGCTCATCGTCCGGATCTTTTGGCAGCAGCAGCACCTGAAGCTCCTGCTCGAGCTGTTCCTCTTTCGCTTTGGCTTCCTGCAACTCTTCCTGCGCCATTTCGCGCATTTCCGGGTCGTCGAGCATCATCTGCGCGGTTTCAATGTCTTCCTGCACCTGCTGCCAGTCGGTAAAACATTTCGCTACGTCGCTCAGCTGCGCGTACTCTTTTGATAAGGCACGAAAACGCTCCTGATCGGCGATGGTGCTGGCATCACCCAGCAGGGCCTGGACTTCTTCGTGGCGCTCGTGCAGCGCTTCCAGTTTGGCAACAATAGACGGCTTCATAGGCGTGAATTCACCCTGTAATAAGAATTTGAGAGAGCAGCGCTACTCCAGCCCGAGGCTGTCGCGCAGAATATTCAGGCGTTCATCGTCCCCGTCACGGGCAGCCTGCTGAAGAGATTTGGTTGGCGTGTGGATCAGGCGGTTGGTCAGCTTGCGCGCCAGATCCTGCATTATGGCTTCGGCGTCTCCGCCCTGCTGCAATGCCGCCAGCGCGCGGCTGGTGAGTTCATCACGCACCAGATCGGCCTGCGAGCGGTATTCACGAATGGTCTCGCTGACGCTTTGCGCACGCAGCCAGGCCATAAATTCACTGGTTTCCTGCTCGACGATCGTTTCAGCCTGCTGGGCGGCGGCTTTGCGCTGCGCCAGGTTGTGCTGAATGATGTTTTGCAGGTCGTCCACGCTGTAGAGATAGGCGTTGGCGAGTTTGCCGACTTCCGGCTCTACGTCGCGCGGTACGGCGATATCCACCAGCAGCATCGGCTGATTGCGGCGCGCTTTCAGGGCGCGTTCGACCATGCCTTTGCCGATAATCGGCAGCGGGCTGGCGGTGGAGCTGATGATGATGTCGGCTTCTTTCAGGCGCTCGTCCACTTCGCTCAGCGCAATCACTTCCGCGCCGACTTCATCGGCCAGCACCTGAGCGCGTTCGCGGGTACGGTTAGCGATCAGCATCTTTTTGACGCCATGTTCGCGTAAATGACGCGTCACCAGTTCAATAGTTTCCCCTGCGCCCACCAGTAAAACGGTCACCGACGACAGCGATTCAAAGATTTGACGCGCCAGGGTACAGGCTGCGAAAGCAACAGAAACGGCACTGGCGCCGATATCGGTTTCGGTGCGCACGCGCTTGGCTACGGAGAAGGATTTCTGGAACATGCGTTCCAGCTCGCTGGCGTTGAGATGGCCACGGCTGGAATCGGCGAAGGCTTTTTTAACCTGCCCGAGGATCTGCGGTTCACCGAGGATCAGCGAATCGAGGCCGCTTGCCACGCGCATCAGATGGCTGACCGCGTCGTTGTCCTGATGCCAGTAAAGGCTCTGACGCAGGTCCGCTTCATTCAGCTGATGATAATCACACAGCCAGCGAACCAGGGATTCCTGCAGGTTTTCCTGCTCTTCAACGCTGAGATAAAGCTCGGTGCGGTTACACGTCGACAGCACCACTCCGCCCTGCACCATCGGCTGGGACAGCAGACTTTCCAGCGCCAGGTCGAGCGTATCAGGCGAAAACGTAACACGTTCTCGCAGCGCGACCGGTGCGGTTTTGTGGTTAATGCCTAGTGCCAGGAGCGTCATGAATGCAGGAGTAGTACCAGCGTTGATAAGGTTAGTCTGAGCGCATCATACAGGATGCGCAAGGTCAATAAAAGAGAGGGCCCCCTTTCGGAGTAATCGGTAATATTATGATTTGGGACAACTTGAACGTAGACGTGCTTATCAGGCAGCGCTAGCATTGACCCTTATAACTGCAACGGAACTCAAGGATTTTCAATGAAGCTGACCTCTGTTTTACGCCTGATGCCGCTGGCGGCGCTGGTCCTCACCGCCTGCTCCATCAATGCGCCAAAAGGCCCGGGGAAAAGCCCGGACTCTCCGCAGTGGCAGCAACATCAGCAGGAAGTACGTCAGCTCAGCCAGTATCAGACCCGCGGCGCATTCGCCTTCCTGAACGACGAACAGAAAGTCTATGCCCGCTTCTTCTGGCAGCAGACCGGCAAAGACAACTATCGTCTTTTGCTGACCAACCCGCTGGGCAGCACCGAACTTTCGCTCACCGCAAGCCCGGGCAGCGTGACGCTGATTGACAACAAGGGCCAGTCTTACACCTCCACCGATGCGGAAGAGATGATTGGTAAACTGACCGGCATGCCGATTCCGCTCAACAGCCTGCGCCAGTGGATCCTCGGCCTGCCGGGTGATGCAACCGACTATAAACTCGATGACCAGGCGCGCCTGAGCGAGCTGAACTACACGCAAAACGGCAAAACCTGGAAGGTGGTGTACAGCGGCTATGACAGCAACAGCAAACCGTCCCTGCCGTCGAACATGGAGCTGACCGAAGGCAGCGAGCGCATCAAGCTGAAAATGGACAGCTGGATAGTCAAATGAGTACCCGTTGGCCCTCCCCGGCGAAGCTGAACCTGTTTCTCTACATCACCGGCCAGCGTGCCGATGGCTATCATACGCTGCAGACGCTGTTTCAGTTTCTGGATTACGGCGACACAATAACCATTGATGTGCGCCATGATGGTGAAATTCGTCTGCTGACGCCCGTTGAGGGCGTGCCCGATGAAGAAAATCTGATCGTCCGCGCCGCACGCATGCTGATGAATGCGGCGGCGGACAGCGGTCGCCTGCCTTCAGGTTCAGGCGCGGATATCAGCATCGACAAAATTCTGCCGATGGGCGGCGGCCTCGGCGGCGGCTCGTCGAATGCGGCAACCGTGCTGGTCGCGTTGAATCATCTCTGGGGCTGCGGGCTTTCCGTCGATGAACTCGCGACGCTTGGTCTGACTTTAGGCGCGGACGTGCCGGTGTTTGTGCGCGGCCATGCGGCCTTCGCAGAAGGCGTCGGTGAGCTCCTGACGCCCGTCACGGTGCCGGAGAAATGGTACCTGGTGGCACACCCTGGCGAGAGCATTCCCACCCCGGTTATTTTCAAAGATCCGGAATTGCCCAGAAATTCGCCGCGCAGGTCAATTGAAACGTTACTAGAATGTGAATTCAGCAACGATTGCGAGGTTATCGCAAGAAAACGATTTCGTAAGGTTGATGCAGCGCTTTCCTGGCTGTTAGAATACGCCCCGTCGCGCCTGACTGGCACAGGGGCCTGTGTGTTTGCTGAATTTGACACCGAATCCGCTGCCCGTCAGGTGCTTGAACAAGCCCCGGAATGGCTGCAGGGCTTTATCGCCCGCGGTGTGAACGTTTCACCGTTAATGCACGCTACCGAGGAGCAGACTGAGTTTCGGTGACAACGTCACCCCGTTCCAGACGTTGCATCGTGCTCATTAATACACCGCCTGGATGAAATGCGCCTGGCCCGCACAGTTTTTGGCCCATTCATCCACCACTGGACGCATGCCTGAGGTTCTTCTCGTGCCTGATATGAAGCTTTTTGCTGGTAACGCTACCCCGGAACTAGCACAACGTATTGCCAACCGCCTGTACACTTCTCTTGGCGACGCCGCCGTAGGTCGTTTTAGCGACGGTGAAGTCAGCGTACAAATTAACGAAAACGTACGCGGTGGTGATATTTTCATCATCCAGTCCACTTGTGCCCCAACCAACGACAATCTGATGGAATTGGTTGTCATGGTCGATGCCCTGCGCCGTGCTTCCGCAGGCCGAATCACCGCCGTTATCCCTTACTTTGGCTATGCCCGTCAGGACCGTCGCGTACGTTCCGCTCGTGTGCCAATCACCGCCAAAGTGGTCGCGGACTTCCTGTCCAGCGTCGGCGTTGACCGCGTATTGACCGTTGACCTGCATGCTGAACAGATTCAGGGCTTCTTCGACGTACCGGTAGATAACGTGTTCGGCAGCCCAATCCTGCTCGAAGACATGCTGCAGCTGAAGCTGGAAAACCCAATTGTGGTTTCTCCGGACATCGGCGGCGTCGTGCGTGCTCGTGCTATTGCCAAGCTGCTTAACGATACCGACATGGCTATCATCGACAAACGCCGTCCGCGCGCTAACGTTTCTCAGGTGATGCACATCATCGGTGACGTTGCCGGTCGTGACTGCGTGCTGGTTGACGACATGATCGACACCGGCGGCACTCTGTGCAAAGCCGCCGAAGCGCTGAAAGAGCGTGGTGCGAAACGCGTGTTTGCTTACGCGACTCACCCAATCTTCTCCGGCAATGCGGCAAGCAACCTGCGCAACTCCGTCATCGACGAAGTGATCGTCTGCGATACCATCCCGCTGTCGGATGAGATCAAAGCGCTGCCAAACGTCCGCACCCTGACTCTGTCAGGCATGCTGGCGGAAGCGATTCGTCGTATCAGCAACGAAGAATCCATCTCTGCCATGTTCGAGCATTAATCGGACGAGCCGTGAAAACCCGCTGCGGCGGGTTTTTTTATTTCCGTCACCTATTTGTATGACCAATGCCTCCTTCATTTGCGATCCAAAAGCAAATGATGCGCACAGGGATGAAGACTACTGTGAACCGATCGACACTCGCAGACATCATGCCATTTCGCGCCCTTATAGATGCCTGCTGGAAAGAGAAATATACCCTTAGCCGCTTCACCCGCGATCTTATCGCTGGGGTCACCGTCGGCATTATCGCCATCCCACTGGCGATGGCACTCGCTATCGGCAGCGGCGTACCGCCGCAGTATGGCCTCTACACTTCCGCTGTCGCCGGGGTTGTGATCGCGCTGGCGGGCGGTTCCCGCTTCAGCGTTTCCGGGCCGACCGCCGCCTTTGTGGTGATCCTCTATCCGGTTTCTCAGCAGTTCGGGCTGGCCGGTTTACTGGTGGCCACGCTGATGTCCGGCATCTTTCTTATCCTGTTCGGCCTCGCCCGCTTCGGCCGCCTGATTGAGTACATTCCAATCTCGGTGACGCTCGGCTTTACGTCAGGGATTGGCATCACCATCGCCACTATGCAAATCAAAGACTTCTTCGGTTTGCAGATAGAGCACATGCCGGAACATTACTGGCAAAAGGTGGGTGCGCTGGCGATGGCCCTGCCGGGGCTGAACCCTGGCGATGCCGCCATTGGCGTGGTCACGCTGGGGATGCTGATCTTCTGGCCGCGTCTTGGCCTGCGCCTGCCGGGCCATTTGCCTGCGCTGCTGGCGGGCTGTGCGGTGATGGGCATCGTCAATTTGCTGGGTGGCCACGTCGCGACCATTGGCTCACAGTTCCACTATGTGCTGAGCGACGGCACGCTGGGCAACGGCATCCCGCAGATTCTGCCGCAGTTGGTGCTGCCGTGGAACATGCCGGATTCCAGCTTTACCCTCAGCTGGGCCTCATTGCAGGCGCTGCTCCCTGCCGCATTTTCGATGGCGATGCTCGGCGCAATTGAGTCGTTGCTCTGCGCTGTGGTACTCGACGGCATGACCGGCACGCGTCATAAAGCGAACAATGAGCTGATTGGCCAGGGTCTGGGCAACATCATCGCGCCATTCTTTGGTGGGATCACCGCCACCGCCGCCATTGCGCGTTCAGCCGCCAACGTGCGCGCCGGAGCCACCTCGCCCGTCGCTGCCGTTCTGCACGCAGTCCTGGTGATCATGGCGCTGCTGGTGCTGGCCCCGCTGCTCTCCTGGCTGCCGCTTTCAGCAATGGCGGCCCTGCTGCTGATGGTGGCGTGGAACATGAGCGAGGCGCACAAGGTCGTCAATCTGCTGCGCCGCGCGCCCGTCGACGACATTGTGGTGATGCTTATCTGTATGTCGCTGACGGTGCTGTTCGATATGGTGATCGCCATCAGCGTCGGGATCGTGCTGGCATCGCTGCTGTTTATGCGCCGCATCGCCAGAATGACCCATCTTGCACCAGTGAGCGTGGACGTACCCGACGACGTGCTGGTGATTCGGGTGATCGGTCCTCTGTTCTTCGCCGCCGCCGAAAGTGTGTTCCTCGATTTGCAGTCGCGGATTGGCGGCAAGCGCATCGTGGTACTGAAATGGGATGCGGTTCCGGTGCTGGATGCCGGTGGCCTGGAGGCGTTTCAGCGCTTCGTCAGTCGTCTGCCGGAAGGCTGCGAGCTGCGCGTCTCGAATCTGGAGTTCCAGCCGCTGCGAACCCTTGCCCGCGCGGGCGTGCAGCCCATTGCCGGACGCCTGGCGTTTTACCCGAATCGTGATGCGGCCCTGGCCGATATCAGCAATCATCAACTGCAATCAGCAGAATAACGAAGGATGGATATGATCGCCCAAGCCCCTCGACTGGAAACTGAACGACTGGTGTTAAGGCAATTTACCGTGGATGATTTCGCTGCCCTGGCGGCCTTCTGGGCCGATCCTGACGTAGTGAAATTCATCGGCGGCGAACCGCAAAGTGCGGAAGCGAGCTGGAGCCGACTGCTGCGCTATATCGGCCACTGGCAGGCTCTGGGGTATGGATACTGGGCGGTGTTTGAGAAACAAACCGAGCGCTATGTCGGGCAGTTTGGCCTGCAGGAGGCGAAGCGCGATCTCACGCCAGCGCTCGAATTTCCGGAAGCGGGCTGGGCGCTGACGCCGTCGGTTCACGGCAAAGGCTATGCCAAAGAAGCGCTGGACGCGATGCTACGGTGGGCTGACAACGAACTGAAAATCCCCCTGTGCTGCATCATTGATGAAGAAAACCAGCGCTCGATTCACCTCGCCGAACAGTTTGGTTTTCGATTTGAGCATAACGTGACTTACCACGGCAAACCGGTGGGCAGGTATACGCGCCCTTCCCCGGATTCATGCGCGCAATAGAGAATTGAAAACGGCTCCCGAGGGAGCCGTTCTGCTAATCTTAGCTGTGGCGGTGACCGTCGCGGCGACAGCGCTTGTCATAATGACGTACCCACCAGTATCTGTCGCTGATCTGCTCATGGCCGCTGATGCGGGCACCTGCCAGCCAGAGAATGGCACCGAGGAAAATGCTCAGCACCGCGCCGTGCGCGAAAAATTGTGGCAGGTTAAGCTGTGGAAGCTGGTTTAAAATTGAGTAACCCACACCCACAACCATAACGACTAATCCTAAACCCATGAGCACGTTACCGAGTCGCGAAGCGTTTCTGCGTTTCATATGTCACCTCCGGAACTTTGGGTTAACAGGGAATATCCCTGGTCCTTGTGTGTAAAGTATAGACAACACTCCCGCTTGTAAGTGCGCAGGCGATCACAATTACGAACATCTGAGCAACATAACTTTACAAATAACAGGCTGAACTATATGAATTTCTAATGGTTCAGATTGGCAATTATCTGCCCGCCCCCGTCAGGCTTACAGAATTTTGTCTGCCGCCGCGATTACAGTACACTACGCGCCAGCTATCGACTCACTCAGGACAAAAACGTGACGATTAAACTGATTGTCGGCCTCGCCAATCCGGGCGCGGAATATGCCGCGACCCGCCATAACGCCGGGGCCTGGTACGTGGATTTACTGGCGGACCGTTTTCGCGCCCCGCTGCGCGAAGAGAGCAAATTCTTCGGCTATACCTCGCGCATCAACGTGGCAGGCGAAGATGTGCGTCTGCTGGTGCCGACCACCTTTATGAACCTCAGCGGCAAAGCCGTAGCGGCAATGGCCACCTTTTTCCGCATCGCGCCGGATGAAATCCTTGTCGCACACGATGAACTCGACCTGCCGCCTGGCGTGGCAAAGTTCAAGCTCGGCGGCGGCCACGGCGGCCACAATGGCCTGAAGGACATCATCAGCAAGCTCGGCAATAACCCGAATTTTCACCGTTTACGCGTGGGAATCGGTCATCCGGGCGATAAAAACAAAGTTGTCGGTTTCGTGCTGGGCAAGCCTCCGCTGTCGGAACAGAAGCTGATCGACGAAGCGGTAGACGAAGCGGCACGCTGCACTGAGCTGTGGCTGAAAGACGGTCTGACCAAAGCCACCAACCGCTTACACGCTTTTAAAGCACAATAACGCCCGGCGAGCGGCAATTTTGCCCCGCGCCGTGTATAATAGGCGAAGTTGTTTACTTTTCTGCAATCTGTTCTACGCAACAGGTTGATTACCAAAGATTAAGGTGATTTACATCATGGGATTTAAATGCGGTATCGTCGGCCTGCCTAACGTCGGCAAATCCACCCTGTTCAACGCGCTCACCAAAGCCGGTATCGAAGCGGCTAACTTCCCGTTCTGTACCATCGAGCCGAACACCGGTGTCGTGCCAATGCCCGATCCGCGTCTTGATGCGCTGGCTGAAATCGTCAAGCCACAGCGCATTCTGCCTACCACCATGGAATTCGTCGACA
Organism: Enterobacter sp. CC120223-11; assembly: GCF_900215375.1. Classification (GTDB taxonomy): domain Bacteria; phylum Pseudomonadota; class Gammaproteobacteria; order Enterobacterales; family Enterobacteriaceae; genus Scandinavium. The sequence goes on from NZ_OBEF01000018.1 coordinate 31,910, forward strand.
TCGCCGGTCTGGTAAAGGGCGCGTCCAAAGGTGAAGGCCTGGGCAACCAGTTCCTGACCAACATCCGTGAAACCGAAGCCATCGGCCACGTGGTGCGCTGCTTTGAGAACGACAACATCATCCACGTGAATAACAAAGTCGATCCGGCTGACGATATTGACGTTATCAACACCGAGCTGGCGCTGTCTGACCTCGACACCTGCGAACGCGCCCTGCACCGCGTGCAGAAAAAAGCTAAAGGCGGCGATAAAGACGCGAAAGCTGAACAGGCTGCGCTGGAAAAATGCCTGCCACAGCTGGAAAACGCCGGTATGCTGCGTGCGCTGAAAAACCTGACTGACGAAGACAAAGCCGCGATCAAATACCTGAGCTTCCTGACCCTGAAGCCAACCATGTATATCGCCAACGTCAACGAAGACGGTTTTGAAAACAACCCATACCTCGACAAAGTGCGTGAAATCGCCGCTGCCGAAGGTTCCGTTGTGGTTGCCGTCTGTGCCGCTGTTGAATCCGATATTGCAGAACTGGACGACGCCGACCGTGATGAATTCATGGCCGAGCTGGGTCTGGAAGAGCCAGGTCTGAACCGCGTGATCCGCGCCGGTTACGAACTGCTGAACCTGCAAACCTACTTCACCGCAGGCGTGAAAGAAGTTCGTGCGTGGACCATCCCTGTCGGCGCAACCGCCCCGCAGGCTGCCGGTAAAATCCACACCGACTTCGAGAAAGGCTTTATCCGCGCACAAACCATCGCGTTTGAAGACTTCATCACCTACAAAGGTGAGCAAGGCGCGAAAGAAGCCGGCAAAATGCGCGCTGAAGGCAAAGACTACATCGTTAAAGATGGCGACGTGATGAACTTCCTGTTCAACGTCTAAGCCTCACTTTTGCATTAAAAAAACCACGCTCCGGCGTGGTTTTTTGTTTTCTGTCGTCTGCAGCACAACATAAAAAAATGGTCGTCCAGTTTTCGGTTGTGAGGGTTTCCTCCAATCCTCTACAGTCATCCGACACCTTACCTGCGGAGATAACCATGACCTTTGCTGAACTTCACCATCACACAACCCCCTTACTTATCGCCAACGTCTGGGATGCGACGAGCGCCGTTGCGGCGCAGCAGGCAGGCTTTCAGGCGCTGGGCACCTCAAGTGCCGCCATTGCCGCCATGCTGGGATACGAAGACGGAGAAGCTCTCTCTTTCGATGAACTGTTTTACATCGTGACGCGTATTAAGGCCGTCAGCAATCTGCCACTAAGCGTTGATATGGAAGCCGGGTTTGGTGGAACAGCCAAAGAGATCACCGCTCGTCTTAAGCGCCTGGTTCAATCAGGCGTTGTGGGCGTAAACCTTGAAGATAGCCGGGTGGTGAATGGCATGCGCCAACTCGTCGATGCCGCAGAATTCGCCCGCACGCTAAGCGATATTCGCACTGAACTGAACAACGAGAATCTCAGCCTCTTTCTCAACATCCGCACTGACGCTTACCTGCTAAACCATGCGCAGCCGCTGCAGGAAACGTTGCTCCGTGGGCAACTTTATCAGGCAGCAGGTGTGGACGGCCTGTTTGTGCCCTGTCTGACGTCAGAAAAAGAGATGGCGATAATTGCCGATGCTTGCCCTCTGCCCCTGAACGTGATGTGCATGCCTGATCTCCCTGATTTCGAAAATCTGAAAGTCGCAGGCTTTCGCCGCATTTCGATGGGGAATTTTGTTCATTCAGCCCTTCAGCTTACGCTCAAAGCGGTTATGCTGAACGTCCTGTCGCAGCAATCCTTTGCCGGAGTTTTTGCACATGAAAGTTCTTGATAATCATCAGTGCGATCGCTGGTATCAGGCGCTGGTTGAGCGCGATGCTGAATATACCGGCGTGTTTTTTGTCGGGGTGAAAACCACTGGCGTATTTTGCCTCTCGGTCTGCCGGGCCCGGAAGCCGAAACGTGAAAATGTTGAGTTCTACAGCGACTTTAAATCTGCGCTGGATGCCGGTTTTCGCCCCTGCAAAGTGTGCCGCCCCACTGAGAATGCGCACAGCGCGCCGGAGTGGGTACAGCAGGCATTAGAACTTGTGCGTATCGATCCTAAAACGCGCCTCAGCGATGCCGCACTTCGCGCCCACAACCTCAGCCCAGAACGCATAAGGCGCTGGTTTGTGCAAAATCACGGCATGACCTTCCAGGCATTCCAGCGCATGCAGAGGGTTAATGTGGCGGTCCAGGAGCTTAAGGGGGGACGTAAGGCAACGGACGTGGCCTTCGATACGGGTTATGAGTCGCTGAGCGGCTTTGGCTATACCTTCAGGCAGCTGACGGGCGCATCGCCAACCGGGCAGACGGAGGTCATTCTCATTCATCGTTTTACCACGACGCTGGGGCCGATGTTCGTTTGTGCAACCGAGCGGGGCGTTTGCCTGCTGGAATTTACCGACCGGCGGATGCTGGAAACCGAATTTCGCGACCTCCAGCGTCTGATGAATGCCCGAATAATCGCCGGAGAGAACAGCCACACTCGGCAGGCTGAAAAGCAGATTAATGAATATTTTTGCGGGACTCGTCTGGACTTTGATCTGCCTCTCGACGCTCCCGGCACCGAATTTCAACGAACCGTCTGGCAAGCGCTGCGCGCCGTTCCTTATGGCCAAACATCACATTATCAGGCCCTTTCTGCGGAAACCGGAAAGCCCGGTGCCGCGAGGGCCGTGGCTGCCGCAAACGGAGCCAACCGCATTGCCATCGTCATTCCCTGCCACAGAATCATTGGCAAAGACGGAACAATGACCGGCTACGGCGGCGGCATTGCGCGCAAAGCGTGGCTTATTGAACATGAGCGGACATACAGTCAGAAACGCTGAAAACGCCGCTATCAACCTCAACTAAAACCGCCCCTCCGGGCGGCTCACACGCATTACTTCTTCTTACCCAGCATCGCCTTTAAATCTGCGAACGGGTTATAGGTCGCGGCCTCGACGTCTTTCTGTGCGTCTTCGCCTGCCACAACGGTGGTGCCGTACTGGTCGGCCTCGGTGTATTTCGAGTGCTCATGGTCGTGGCAGTAAAGGCAGAGCAACTCCCAGTTGCTGCCGTCTTCCGGGTTGTTGGTATGATCGTGATCGATGTGGTGCACCGTCAGCTCACGCAGGTTGGAATAGACAAACTCACGTGCGCAACGCCCGCACACCCACGGGTAAATTTTCAGGGCTTTTTCGCGGTAGCCGCTTTCCAGTCGCGCGTAGTTTTTAGGGATCAGAGCCATTTCGGAGTACCTGTGACAAAAGGATAATTTTGCTCATCATATCCCACAAGGAACGGAAGGCGAAACAGAGGCCGCAGTTCTGCCACAGCCGCCGCAAATCGGGGTATACTCTCCCCCATTATCAACAAGCTCAGAAACGAAGATGACAAAACTTACCTTACAAGAGCAGATGCTGAAAGCAGGCTTAGTCTCCAGCAAGAAAGTGGCTAAGGTTCAGCGTACCGCCAAGAAATCCCGCGTCCAGGCTCGCGAGGCGCGTGAAGCGGTGGAAGAAAACAAAAAGGCGCAGATCGAGCGCGACAAACTGCTGAGCGAGCAGCAGAAGCAGGCCGTGCTCTCCAAAGAGTACAAAGCGCAGGTGAAGCAGCTTATCGAGATGAACCGAATCGTTGTCGACCGGGGCAACATCGAGTTCAACTTCACCGACGGCAACCTGATTAAAAAAATCACGGTGAATAAAATCACTCAGGATCAGCTGATTAAAGGCCGCCTTGCCATTGCCCGACTGATCACGGATGCGAATGCCGAAGGCGAATACGCCATCATCCCTGCCGCCGTCGCCGATAAAATCGCCCAGCGCGATGCCGCCAGTATCGTCCTGAACAACGCGCTGAGTCAGGAAGCTGAGGATGAAGACGATCCGTATGCGGACTTCAAAATCCCTGACGATCTGATGTGGTAATACGTCCTATCGGTCGTGAATGAAAAGCCCTGCGGGGCTTTTCTTTTTTGTGCAGAAATCAGAACGGACTGGCATTGACGGCGTGGATCACCTCGCCGCTAACGGGATGGGCAAAATGCAGTTCGCTGGCGTGCAGCATCAGGCGCGGCGTCAGTTCTGCGCCCGGAAAGTCAAGTCCGCCATACAAATCACACCCCGCAATCGGATGACCAAGATACTGGCTGTGAATGCGCAGCTGATGTGTGCGCCCGGTTTCCGGCAGCAGCTCAACGCGCGTCAGTGCCATATCATTCTGAGAAAAGCGCTCCACCACTCTGTAACGGGAACGCGCTGGCTTGCCGTTCTCCGGGCAAATAGCCATTCGCGGAAATAGCGCAGGATCTTTGGCAATCGGTGCGTCGACAATTCCCTCGTCTTTCTCCACATGCCCACAAAGCAGCGCAGAATAACCTTTCGTCACCTCACGCGCGCTGAACTGCTGGCATAGCGCGGCGTTGATCGCTTTATTGCGCGCCACCACCATCAACCCGGAAGTGCCGAAATCCAGGCGATGGACCAGCGTACAGCCAGGGTAGTTCTGCACCAGCCGGTAATGGACCGAATCGAGATTGAGCGGATTCTTCCCTGAAAGGCTCAGCAGCCCGGAAGGCTTGTTAATGAGCAGCAGATGTTGGTCCTGATACAGGATCTCAATCTCATCCGCACAGGGCGGAGCAATAAAGGTATCGATAATCGTGGACATCAGGCAACCCGTAGCAAAAGAAGCTGCGGATGATACTCCATTCCCCCCTGGCTGACGACCTGCCCCTTCCCACACAAATTGATCGCTGATTGTTGTTATTGTGTTAATCACCGAGGTGTAAACTTAAACGGTCATTTTTTTGCAGGAGCCCCGATGAACAACAAAAGACGTGCCGTGCCCGGCATCCGACACTACGACGGCCCTGCCGGAGGCTGGGGCGCGCTGAAGGCCACGGCGATTGCCGTGCGCACGCAAATGGACGCCCTGGAGGCACCCGCCACGCTGCTGCGCACCAACCAGCCGGATGGCTTCGACTGCCCGGGCTGCGCGTGGCCGGACAAAGAGCACAAGTCCACCTTCCAGTTCTGCGAGAACGGCGCGAAGGCCGTCACCTGGGAAGCTACCAGCAAGCGCGTGACGCCCGATTTTTTCGCAGCGCACAGCGTCATCTCGCTGCTGGCAATGAGCGATTTTGAGCTTGAAGGCTACGGCAGGCTTACGCACCCGCTGGTTTATCACCGCGAAAGCGACACCTTCCGCCCGGTTGAGTGGCAGCAGGCGTTCGATCGCATCGGCGAAATTCTGCGTGGCCTCGAGCCTGACGCCGTGGAGTTTTATACCTCCGGGCGCACCTCGAACGAAGCGGCGTACCTGTTTCAACTTTTCGCACGAGAGCTTGGGACCAACAACTTCCCCGACTGCTCCAATATGTGCCACGAAGCCACCAGCACCGGCCTGCCACGTTCGATTGGCATCGGCAAAGGCACCGTCTCGCTGGACGATTTTGATAAAACCGAGCTGGTTATCTCCATTGGCCACAACCCTGGCACCAACCACCCACGAATGATGGGCACCCTGCACGAACTCTCCCGGCGCGGCGTGCCGATCGTTGTCTTTAATCCACTGCGCGAGCGCGCGCTGGAGCGGTTTGCCGATCCGCAAAGCGTAATTGAGATGGCAACTTATGGCTCGACGGACATCGCCTCGACCTATTTCCAGGTCAAAGCGGGCGGTGATGCGGCGGCCCTGAAGGGCATCGCGAAGCACCTGCTTGAGCTTGAGGCCCAGGAAGGCAAGGTGCTCGATCGCGAGTTTATTGCGACCCACACTGAAGGGTTTGCTGCCTTCGCCGAAGATATTGCGGCGACGGAGTGGGAAGCCATCGAGCAGGAATCCGGCCTGACGCGCGCCAACCTGCAAAGCGTAGCGGTTGCCTACGCCAAATCGAACGCCACCATCATCACCTACGGGATGGGCATCACTCAGCACAATAAGGGCACCGCCAACGTGCGGCTGATTGCTGACCTGCTGCTGATGCGCGGCAACATCGGCAAACCCGGTGCCGGGATCTGCCCGCTGCGAGGCCATTCCAACGTGCAGGGAAACCGCACGGTCGGTATCAGCGAGAAGCCCACGCAGGCATTTTTAAACCGCATTGAAGAAGTCTTTGGCTTCGTCCCGCCGTCAAAACACGGCCACGACGCGGTGATGGCAACCCAGGCGATGATTGCCGGCGAGGCCAAAGCGCTGATCTGTCTCGGCGGTAATTTTGCGGTCGCCATGCCCGATCATGAACAGGTGTTCACGGCGATGCGTAATCTTGATCTCAGCGTCCACGTTGGCACTAAGCTCAACCGCTCGCATCTGCTAACCGCCCGTGAAACATACCTTTTTCCGTGCTTAGGACGTACCGAACTGGACGTGCAGCAAACCGGCAGGCAGTCGATCACCGTCGAAGACTCTATGTCGATGGTTCACGCCTCTTCCGGCAAGCTGAAACCCGCCTCTACACAGCTGTTGTCCGAACCGGCGATTGTCGCAGGGATGGCGAAAGCCACGCTGCCGGACACTAAAATTGCCTGGGCAGATCTTGTCGCAGACTACGACCGTATCCGCGATTTGATTGAACAGACCATTCCAGGCTTCAGCAACTATAACGAAAGGATCCGCACTCCCGGCGGCTTCAGGATGCCGCTGCCGCCGACGGAACGCGTGTGGCCCACCGCCACCGGCAAAGCGATGTTCTCAGTCTTTGACGGGCTGGATGAAAACGCCAAAGGCGTCGGCGACAACACCCTGCGGATGATCACGCTGCGCAGCCACGATCAGTACAACACCACGCTTTATGCGCTGGACGACCGCTATCGCGGCGTGTTTGGCCGCCGTGACGTGCTGTTTATGAACGAAGGAGACATGACGGCGCTGGGGCTGGAGCACGGCGATCGGGTGGATATCGCCACCGCCCTGCCCGGAAGCACGCAGACGCTGGAGGACATTACCGTGGTGGCATACAGCATCGCATCAGGCTCCGTCGGAGCCTATTACCCGGAGGCGAACGTGCTGGTGCCGTTGGATTATCTCGACAAAGAGAGCGGCACGCCGTCGTACAAATCGGTGCCTGTACGGTTGACGCTGCGCTCGAAGGACATTCGCGCGCTTTAGCATTGCCGGGTGGCGGCTGCGCCTGACCCGGCCTACGAGTAGGCCCGGCAAGCACAAGCGCCGCCGGGCAATCTGTCAGCTTACTCTTTCACGCGAGCACGCTTCCCGCGCGCTTCTTCCTCGCTGTCACTCGCCTTCACCAACGCAAAGTTGAAGCTGACTTCGGTGTGCGGCGCAGGAATATCGCGCTGCTGCGCAAGCTTTTCATCGGTGATTTTTACCGGGTCGGCGATCAGCTCTTCGCGGGTGGCAAAGGCAAAGTCGTCCCACAGATATTCATCGCCGTTGAGGTTGATCTGCGTGGTCAGGTGCTTAAAACCTGGCGCGGAGACGAAGAAGTGCACGTGCGCCGGGCGGTTGCCGTGGCGGCCGAGGCCGGTCAGCAGTTTTTGCGTCGGGCCATCCGGTGGGCAGCCGTAGCCGCAGGGCACAATACTGCGCACGGCGTAACGCCCTTCCGCGTCCGTTTCCACGCGGCGGCGCAGGTTATATTCGCTCTGCGATGCATCGAAGAAGGAGTAGCCGCCCAGCGTGTTCGCATGCCAGATATCCACCACCGCGCCCGCCACCGGTTTGCCGTTGAGATCGGTCACCTGCCCGTGCAGCCACATAGCTTCGGCCTTCTCGCTGCCGTCATCCATTCGTGCAAAACCTTTGCTCAGCGGCGCGTTCGCCACGTACAGCGGCCCTTCGATGGTACGCGGCGTGCCAGTGTTCTGCCCCGCTGCGGCCTCTTTTTCATCGGCACGCATATCCAGATAGTGCTCAAGGCCGAGCCCTGCCGCCAGCAGCGCCGCCTCCTGGCGCTGGCCGAGTTCGTTCAGGTAGTTCACCGCCAGCCAGAACTCTTCATCGGTAATGTCGAACTTTTTGATGGTATGACACAGGTCGCTCAGCAGCTGGTGCATGATGTTCTTGAAGCGCTCGTTGCCCTGTAACGCGTTCAGACCGCTGCTGATGGCAAGCAGGGATTCCAGTTCGGTTTGTTTCGCAGGATTGACTGACATTGCGTGTTCCTCTTGTAGGGTAAGGTTTTTTTATTTACTTCGCAGAGTGAATCGACGACGGGTGCTGGCACAGCGGCTGCACGGACATCGTCATGTACGGATAAAGCGGTAAGGCGGTGAGCAGGTCGTGCAGCTCCTGGTTATCGGCGACGTCAAAAATACTGACGTTGGCGTACTGACCGACCACGCGCCAGATGTGCAGCCATTTGCCGTCGCGCTGAAGCTGCTGTGAATAGGCCTTCTCTCTGGCCTTGATTTCATCGGCCTGCGCCTGCGGCAGCGACGCCGGAATATTGACCTGCATTTCCACTTTAAAAAGCATCCCGAGCTCCTTTAACGTCTTGAATAGTGGTGAAGTTTGTCGGCGTCGATCTCTATGCCGAGGCCTGGTCCCTGCGGCAGCGTTACCTGCCCGTCGCTGAAATCGAGCGGGTGCACCACGATGTCGTCCTTCAGCAGCAGCGGGCCAAACATCTCTGTGCCCCATTGCATACTGACGGTCGACCAGGCATGCAGCGAAGCAACGCTGCCGAGGGTGCCTTCGAGCATCGTGCCGCCGTACAGCGCCACGCCCGCTGCCTGAGCAACGTGAGCAAGCTTCAGCGCCTGCGCCGGGCCGCCTGCTTTGGCAATTTTCAGCGCATAAGCTCCGGTGAAACCGTCGCTCGCCAGCGCGTAGCCGTCGTGGCTGGTTGCCACGGCCTCATCGGCGAGGATCGGCACCTCAAAACGCTGGCTGAGAGCGATCAACCCGCGTCGGTCCCACAGCGGAATGGGCTGCTCCACAAGATCGATGCCGCCCGCCTGAAGCTGCGCCATGCCTTTAATGGCCGTGGTCAGATCCCACGCCTGATTGACGTCCACACGTACGCTGACGTCTTCACCTAACGCCGCTTTGATTGCCAGCGCGTGGCGGATATCCGTCGCCAGGTCGCGCGCGCCAATTTTGAGTTTGAAGGTGTTATGCCGCCCTTCCGCCAGCAGCCGCTGCCCTTCGGCGATATCCTTTTCGGTATCGCCGCTCGCCAGCGTCCACAGCACCGGCAAACGCTGCGTCAGCGCCCCGCCCAGCAGCGAGCTGACGGGTAAGTTCAGCGATTTTCCCAGCGCATCCAGAAAGGCAGTTTCGAGGGCCGACTTCGCAAAAGTGTTGCCCTTCACGCTGGCGTTCATGGTTTGTGCCAGCGCCGCCACGCCGCTGAAGGTCTGCCCGCACAGCAGTGGCGAAAGATAAGTTTCAATCGCCGACTTAATTGCTTCCGGGCTCTCCGCGCCGTAGCTCAGGCCGCCGATGGTGGTGGCTTCGCCCCAGCCGACCACGCCCTCCGCGCAGGTCATACGGACGATGGTCAGCGTCTGGCAGCCCATCGTCGTCATCGACAGCTTGTGCGGCCGCACCGTCGGAATGTCCACCAGCCAGCAGGCGATGGACTCAATGGTGATACTCATGCTTCTCTCCTTGTTAATTGTCTGGTGGACGGCAGGCTCCACAGCGCCAGCCACGCCAGTAATGCGTAAACCATCAGCAGCAGGGAAACCGGCCACGAGGCGTCAAATTCCATCAGCAGCGCCACCGCCAGCATTGGCCCGAGGCCGCCGGAGAAAATCGACCCGACCTCATGGCCGAGTGCCAGTCCGGAGTAGCGCACCCGCACCGGGAACAGATCGCTCATGATGCAGGGCTGGGTGCCAATCATCGCCCCGTGACATACCGGCAAGCCGAGTATCATGGCCACCATCACCCAGCCGTAGCTGCCGGTGGAGAGCAGCCAGAAGAACGGAAACGCCATCACCAGCAGGCCGATAACGCCGATGTAGTAAACAGGCTTCAGGCCGATGCGGTCCGACAGCGCGCCCCAGAACAGAATCGAGAAAAACTCCACCAGCATCGCCAGCGTCACCGCGCTGATGATCTCCCCGGTGCTGATGCCGATGTGTTTTGCATACACCACGGAAAATGTGAAAAAGATGTAGGACGCGCCATTTTCCGGCAGACGCAGCGCGATGGCCTGCAACAGCGCTTTCGGGTGTTCGCGTATAAGGATCAGCAGTGGGATTTTTTCGTGCTTCTCCTGCGGCTGTGCCTGAGCAAAGGCTTTGCTTTCACGGATGTTTTTGCGGATGTATACGCCGACCAGGAAGATAACTATGCTCAGCAGGAACGGCACGCGCCAGCCCCAGCTCATAAAATCGGCCTCTGGCAGCTGCTGCACCAGCCAGAAAGCGAAGGCCGACAGAACGAATCCGCCGGAGACGCCCATCTGGCTCCAGGCTGTGTAAAACCCGCGCTGCGCCGCCGGGGCGTTTTCGCTCAGCATCAGCACGCCCCCGCCCCACTCGCCGCCCGACGCCACGCCCTGTAAAAAGCGCAGGATGATGAGCGTCAGCGGTGCCCAAAGGCCAATCTGCGCATAGACCGGCAGCAGGCCAATCACGAAGGTGGTGGCACCCATCAGCGTCAGGGTCATGATCAGCGTCATCTTGCGGCTGTAGCGATCGCCGAGATGCCCGAAGACAATGCCGCCGAGCGGCCGGGCGAGAAAACCGACCGCAAACCCGGAGAACGCCAGCAGCGTGCCCTGCAGCGGATCGCCGCCCACCGGGAAAAAGAGCGGGCCAAACACCAGCGCCGCCGCGGTGCCATAGAGGAAGAAGTCGTACCATTCGAGGGCGTTGCCCAGCACCGACGCCATCACCAGCTTGCGCATCTGCTGCGCATCGTGGGTGCCAGCGCCTGCGCTCACGCTATTTTCAGTTGCCACATTGCTCATTTCGCGTTGCCTCTTTTGGGGATGGGCCTACGCCTCTGCGTCCACGCCGACCGTGTGATAGCGGCGGTTGAAGTACACCAGGCCGTACGGCTGCTCGCTGATGCGGATCGCCTGCACCTGGCAGTAAAAGACCGAGTGGCTGCCGACTTCGTGGCAGTCAGCAATCAGGCAGTCGAAGCTTGCCACCGACGAACTGAGCACCGGCGCGCCGCTGGTCATCACCTGCCAGCTGTCGTGCAGGAAGCGCTGCTCCGAGCGCAGGCTGGCGTTGGCGAACACGCCCGAAAGCTCCTGATGGTCGCCAGACAGCACGTTGACGCAGAGCGTGCCGTTGCGCCGGAAGTGGTCGTGGGCGAAGGAGTTGCGGTTCATGCACACCAGCAGCGTCGGCGGCTGGTCGGTCACGCTACAGACGGCAGAAGCCGTGAAGCCAAATTTACCCGCCGGGCCGTCGGTGGTGATCACCGACACCGCGCTGCCGAGCTGGGCCATCGCATTACGAAATTCAGTTTGCAGAGTCATAAGTCTCTCCTTACAGGTCGATCACTAAACGGCCACACTTCGCCCGCGAACAGCACAGCAGGATCTGATCGCCGTCGGCTTTTTCTTCATCGGTGAGGTAGCTGTCGCGATGGTCAGGTTCCCCTTCCAGCACCCCGGTCAGGCAGCTGCCGCAAATGCCCTGCTTGCAGGAGACCGTCACTTTCAGTCCCGCCTGCGCCAGCGCTTCGACGATGGTCTGGTTCTCCTGCACCTGCACGGTGATGCCGCTGGTAGCAGCCACCACCTCAAACGCCTCACCGCCCGTCTGGACCTCCGCGCTGAAGCACTCCTGGTGACATTGCTCAGGGCTATAGCCGTGTCGGGCTGCCTGCTCGCTCACCGCATCCATCAGCCGCGTCGGGCCGCAGACGTAAAGGTGCGTTTCCGGCGGCACATCGCTCAGCACGGCCTCCAGGTTCAGACGCTGCTCATCACTGAAGTGCAGCTGTACACGGTGCGCAAACGGGGCGTTTTCCAGCTGTGAAATAAACGCCGCCTGTGAGCGTGAACGGGCGCAGTAATGCAGCGAAAACGAGCGTCCCGCGGCGTGCAGCTCTGCGGCCATCGCCAGCATCGGTGTGATGCCAATCCCGCCGCCGATAAGCAGGCTGTGCGCCGCGTTTTCTTCCAGCGCGAAGAGGTTACGCGGGTCGCTCACGGTGACGACATCGCCTTCCTGAAGCGCATGGGCCGCCAGCGATCCGCCCTGTGAGGCTTTATCTTTGAGAATGCCTAACTGGTAGCATTGTCGGTCCTGCGGATCGCCACACAGCGAGTACGGGCGGATAAGCTCCGGCGTCAGGTGCAGATCGATGTGCGCCCCGGCGCGGTACGGCGGCAGCGCTTTGCCATCACCGTCCGCCAGCGTCAGCACCACCACCTCGCCCTGCAACTCGCGACGAATCACCTGAAGTGTCAGCATGTTGCCTCCTTAACGCATAAACAGGCCGCCGTTGATGTCCCAGGTCGCCCCGGTGACAAACGACGCTTGTGGAGATGCCAGCAACGCCACGGCCTGCGCCACAAAATCCGCCTCGCCAAGCTGGCCGACAGGGATCATCTGCAGCAGACCGGCCATTTTCTCTTCCGGCACCAGTGCGTGAACCATCGGCGAATCCACCGGGCCCGGCGCGATGGCGTTGACCGTCACGCCGGACTTGCTGAGCTCGCGGGCAAAGATTTTGGTCAGCGTCAGAATCCCGCCTTTCGATGCAGCGTAGTGCGCCCCTGAAGCCGTGCCGCCGTTCTGCCCGGCCAGTGAGGCCAGGTTGATGATTCGGCCATAGCCCTGGCTTGCGAAGTAGCGCCCCATCGTCTGGCAGCCAACGAAGGTGCCGCGCAGGTTGGTTGCGATCACCCGGTCGAACTCTTCGACGCTAATCTCCATCACCGGCGTGGCGAGGGTCAGCGCGGCGTTGTTCACCAGCACATGAAGCTCACCAAAGCGGGCCTGAGTGAGTTCCAGCGCCCGGGCGAAGTCCTGCGGCTGGCGAATATCAAGCCTCAGCGCCAGCACCTTGCCCTGCCCGTCGTCCAGGCTTGCGGCGGCCTGCTGCGCGCGCGCCTCGTCCACATCGGTCAACACAACCCGATAACCTTGCGCCAGCAGATGCGTGGCGATGGCATTGCCCAGACCGGACGCCGCGCCGGTCACTAATGCAACTTGCGACATAACTCGCTCCTCAGAGGATGTAGCCGATGCTGTGCAGCACATCATCGCTGTTGACCAGGCGGATCACCTTTTGCTGAATCAGCCAGCTTTCGCCGTGGCGCTGTAGCTGCCAGGTGATATCCGCCGCGTAATGACGGCTGTGCCCTTTGCGGTGCTCCCACAAGGACTGTGCGCCGCGCACCACGATGCGTTCGGCGTCCGATTCCAGGATGCGGAAGCGCGACAGCGTGCGCAGCGTTCTGGCGCGTGGCGTGGTGGAAATGGACTCGCCGCTGTAGAGCCGCTGCACGCGCTTCTCGCGCATGTGGTGATCGTCGCAGGCGTAGTTGAGCGTGTTTTTAAAATCGGTGGCCTGCGGGTCGATCGGCACGACGTACAGGCCATCGCGCTGCCACAGTTCGAGCCAGGCGTTGAATTCCCCCTGATCGAGCAGGTCGCCTTCGAGGTTGATCACCGCCATCGCGGTAAACAGGGCTGATTCTGGCGTCATCATTGCTCGCCCTCCGTCATCAGTTTTTTCCACTGCTGATAGGCCGCACGCATCCCGGTTTCGGCGCTGACGTCGCTGCGCAGGCCGTCATCGGAGCGGTATTCCCCGGCCAATCCGCGGTTGAGCATGATCCACAGGTCATCGCCCGCGGTGGCCCCGCGCTGCACGCGCTCCCAGGCTTCGGAATCGTCCGGCGTGCCAAAGCCCATCGGGCCCTGGAAGTGTTCGTGCAGGCGCAAGCGTGCCTGGTTGGCAATCTCCGGCCCGCCGTCCATGGTGATCACCGCGTGGTGAATTTCGGTTTCATTCACCGAAACAGGTTGCAGCACGCGGAAGAAGGCCATCGAACAGGCGATGTTCGGGAAGATATTGAGGTTGAAGCCTGAACCGCCGACGGCGCGCACGATACGGCGCACCTGCTCTTCGTCGTGATCGGCGCGCAGCGCTTCGGCCAGCTCTTCGAAGCGCTCAGGAATAGGCGCATCAAGATTGGCTTCAAGATCGACCAGTTCAGGGATCATCACCATCACGCTGTGGCCGTTGCCGAGGTCTTCGACGTAGCCGCTGCCGTCGACAAAGTTGAGCATCTCTTCGGTCTGCTTATCGACGGAGCTCAGGAACGAGCGGTGAACCACCGGGAAGTGGTAGCCGTCGGTGGTGTTCTCGAGCTGAATTTTCCAGTTGCCTGGGAAGCGGAAACGGTGGGCTGGCCCGGTTTTGATTGGGTAACCCGCGCCCTGCTTCATAAACAGATCCATCCACTTTTTCGCCGTGCCGAGGAAATCCTCAAGTGGTTCAATCTGCTCGTTGAAGGTGGCAAAAATCATCCCTGCGTACTGTTCGGTGCGCAGAGAAACCAGCCCCAGCTCGCCCTTTTCCAGCTGGTCGGCGTAGCTTTCCGGGTGCGGCACGCCGCGCAGGCTGCCGTCCAGCGCGTAGCCCCAGCCGTGATACGGGCAGACGAAGCTGTTGGTTTTGCCACTGCGGTGCTCACAGACTGTGGCGGCACGATGGCGACAGCGGTTCAACAAGGTGTGAACCGTGCCTTTGCGGTCGCGCACGACGATCACCGGCTGGGTGCCGATTTCCGTCGTTTTAAAGCTGCCGGTGTCCGGGATCTCGCTGGCGTGCGCCACCCACACCCAGGTCTTGCTGAAGACGCGATCCAGTTCAATCTGGAACAGTGCGTCGGAGGTATACAGCGAGGTGTGTACCCGATCGGGCTTCACCAGCGCCGCAATCTCCGCGCCGGACAGCGCAGGCTGCGGCGCAGCGTCGATATTTTTTACGTTAATGATGTGGTCACACTGCATTTCCACTCTCCTGTACGTTGTCGTTATTCTCAGGGACAGGTAAAACGTCCGCCGCGTGCCAGTGGCTGACCGGGCGGCTGAACAGGTTGCGGGTGGTGAAGTGGCGCATCGCCATCCTTCCCGCCTCGCAAGCGAACGCCACGTTGATCTCCGCCGCGTTAAGGTGCGCACCTCCGGCGGTAAATGCCGAGGTTTGTAGCATCAGCCAGCGCCCCTTGAGCTCACCGTTTGCCTCGTGCCACAGCGCTTCGGAGCAGAGAAAGTGCGCGTTCATGGCAAAATGCGCCGGTTGGCGCACATAGCCCGCCATCATCCGCACGATGGCTTCACGCCCGCGATGCTGTCCGAGGCGTGCGGCATAAGGCTCGCCGAGCCCTTCCCAGCAGGCATCCGTGCTGAACAGCGCCCCTATCGCCTGCACGGTTTCAGCGCTGTCGAGGCTGTCGCACAGGCGCATGTAGTCGCTGATGCACACGCGGGCGGCCTGGCACGCTTCAAGCTGCTGCAAGCGCAGCGCATCCTGAGCATTCATCACGCTGCCCTTAACCCTGAATAATCAGTTCGCGGCCCACGCGGGCCTCGATTTTGCAGTACTTCCACAGCTTGCTGCCGCCGTCGCCCACCGGCGTGGTGCGGAACAGGTTGCAGACCGCGGCGACGTTCTCCAGGCGCTCGGCGTCTGCCAGCACATAGGTCGTCCACGGCGCGGTGGTGGATGGCCCGACCATCAACTGGTCATCGTCCATGTTGCCGATGACGCGGATCCCTTGCGTCTCCTCGATCCCTTTCATCATCACGCCGAAAGCGGCCCACACCTGTTTGGCCTCCGTGGCGGTGGCATCAAAAAAGTTCTGGTTCACGCCGATACAAAACAGCACGCGTAAGGTTGTTGACTGGCTCATCTGTTGCTCCTTTAAGCAAAATCACAAGTAACCGGGCAGCGGTTTGCCGCCGAAAAAGACCGTACCGGCATTGAGGTACGAGAGGTCGCCCATAAAGGCATGTTGGGTGATCACCAGCGTGTCGCGAACGTAGCGCTGGAGCGGGCTGGTCATCGTCACGCCGCTCATGCCGTTCAGCGCCAGCGCCTGGCGCGCCACTTCGGCGGCCACGCGGGTAACGTGCGTGGAGGAAAGCCGCAGGGCGTTGATCTGCTCACACTCCGGGTCGTCGCCCGCCAGTAGCCGCTGCCAGACGTCGTCAATCGCTTCGTAAAACCATGCGCGAGCCGAGCGTAAATCTGCTTCACAGCGCGCAATCTGCATCTGCGCCTGCGGCCTGTCCGCCAGGCGCGGGGCACCGGTTACCGACTGCTGGCGATGGGCGATGGTGTAAATTTCATTGAGCGCCGCGCGGGCCACGCCCAGCGCCACCACAGAAAGCACCTGAGTGGCGAGCGACAGCACCGGATAGCGGTACAGCGGCCCTTCCAGATTCAGCGCCCCGCCGCGAACAAAGGTCCATTCGTGCGGCACAAAAGCATCGTTCACCACGAGGTCATGGCTGCCGGTGCCCGCCAGGCCGACGGTGTCCCAGACCTGATCTATCTGCACGCTTTCACGCGGCAGAACCGCCATGCGCGGCAGTGCTTCACCGCCGTCCGGCACGATTCCGACGCCTAACACTGAGGCACCCATGCTGCCGCTGGCAAAGCTCCAGCGCCCCGTCACGCGGTAGCCGCCGTCGGCAGGCGTCGCTTTTTGCGTCGGGAAAATGCCACCGGCGAAGACCACGTCCGGGCCGTTGCGGTAAAGTTCTTTCAGCGTGTCCACCGGCAATGCGCCAAGGTAAAAAGGGCTCATGCCAAAACTGGCCACCCACCCGGCAGAGCCGTCGGCGGTGGCGATCTGCTCGATCAGTTCGCAAAACTGCGCCGGGGAGCATTCGTCACCGCCGTAGCACTTCGGCACCAGCGCCCGGTAAACGCCCACCTGCTTAAAGCGAGTAATGATGTCGTCAGAGATATGACGCTGATGCTCAAAATCGGCGCTGCGAGCGGCAACGTCGCTCAGCAGCGGAACCAACTCCTCACGAACGGGTATGGCTGACATGGCTTCCTCCATTTTTTTATCGGCGGCAAACGCAGGTCGAGCGCGGCCGCAATGAGGTGAACTCACTGGATCATCAGAAAAAAGAACGGCTAAAAAGCGGTGTTAGTGACGTCGTCGCTGTTCAAGCCACTTCGCGGCCTGCACCAGCAAACCTTCGTGGCCTTTGGCGGCAACAAGCTGAAGTGACACCGGGCGGCCGTGCAACTCACCAACCGGTATAGCCAGCGCAGGATGCCCGCTGAGATTAAACGGCCGCACCAGCCGCGTGAGATTCACCACGCTCAGCGGATCGCTCGCCTCGGCCAGCGTCGGCGGTAAATCCGGCAGCGTCGCCAGCGCCAGCAGCGGCGTCTGTGCCAGCAGCTCATCCACTTCGCGGGTAAATTGCGTGCGAACCTGTTCGGCCTCTTTCAGGGTTTGTTCGCTGACGTCAGCCCCCGCACGAATGCGGGTTGCCACATCGGCAGAGACTTTGCCGCCCGCCAGCAGTGGCCCGAACGCCAGCCAGTTCTCATGGCTGATGATGGCAAGCCCTGCGCGGTGCGCATCGGCAAACGAAGGCAGCTCAGCCTGACGAAGCTCAAGACCGCACCCGGAGAGGAAGGCCAGAAGATGTGAGTCAATTTCCGCCGCGGCGGCAGACAGGAATGAAATTTGAGGCAGCGACGTCAGCGGTTCATCAACCGGAACGCCGAGGCGAGTCATCACCTTGCAAAGCGTATCTGCATCGCGGGTGAAGACGCCGACACAGTCCAGCGAACTCTCCGCAGGCAGGACGCCCTTGCGGCTCAGCACGCCGTAGCCTGGCTTTAAGCCATATACGCCGCAGCAGGCCGCAGGCATACGTACCGAGCCACCGGTGTCGGTGCCGATCGAAAAATCGGCTTCGCCGGAAGCAACCACCGCCGCCGATCCGCTTGATGAGCCGCCGGGGATCAGCGCCGGGAAAAGCGTATTCAGCGGCGTGCCGCCCCAGGGATTAATGCCCGTCACGCCAAAAGCGAGTTCATGGAGCGCAGTTTTTCCGACAAGCGCACAGCCCTTCTCCAGCAGCGTCTGCACGACGCTGGCAGACTGCGTTGCTACCGGCACCGACGCCAGCGCCGGTGACCCGGCCTGAGTCTGAAAACCCGCGACGTCCAGCGTGTCTTTCACCGCGAAGCGTAAATCGCCTTCGCCGATGATGAACTGCGCGACAAAACCTTTGCTCACAGAAACTGGCTTCATGATTGACACCTTAACCAGAAAAATTGAATCAGATTCAGGCAGGCCGTCGATGCGACCCTTTGTCCTGACTAACGTTAGGTCAATCATGGAATATTTATGTGAATATTCAAGTAATATTTCACATTAAATTTACACCATAAAAACATTTAATTAACCATTATAATTGAATGGCTATTGCTTTATCTTGATGATAGATAACGTAAAAGAGAGAGATTGCAGCAAACGCCGCCCTGATTTGTCAGGGCAGCACTTGCTAAAAAAAGATGAGGAATTACAGGGGATTGAGCGAAAGGTTTATCCAGCTCACAAATTCGCCATTCGGGGTTGGGCTACAGCTCGTTGAGGTTATCCAGCACTTTGGCCAGCGACAGATTCATCTTCGCCACCTGGCTTGTGGTCATGCCCTTAAAGCCCTTGTCGAACACTTTACTCGCCTGCGCCCAGGCCTCTTCCACCTTCTGGCGTCCGGTGTCCGTCAGCATCACCTCGGTGACGCGCGCGTCATTTTCGCTGCTGGCGGTGGTCACCAGCCCTTCTTCACGCAGGCGGCCCACAATCTTGGTCACCGTCGGCATTTTCGCCATCGCGTATTCGGCAATCTGCGAAATGCTGGCCTTGCCGTACTGGTGCGTCACCATCAGCACGCGGAAGCCGGAGACGTCGAGCTGCGCTTTTTTTAGTTCAATTTCCATGATTTGCGTGTAGCGCGCGTAGACGTTGACTATCCAGTAGAACGGAAACTCTTCGCGATGAAAGGCGGCATCGTCAGAGGATTGTTGTCGAGAACTCATGCGTTTCCTTACCCAAAAAAGTCGGCAGTTCAGGCGATTATACCTGTGAATCCGTGGCGGCTATAGCAGCATTGCATGCCAGGCCGGGTCTCGGACAAGGCATGTGCGATCGCCATCGCATTATGATTCACAAATGCCACACGCATAACAATTACGTATCATTTTTCACACATTACATTGACGTTTTGCATGGTCATTTTCTATACGTTAGCCGTCCTGCCAACATACTAATAATCACTCTGTGGAGCTATTCATGACCGATACGCCTGCACAATTGCCTCTGGATCCACCGCTGGACCCGCGCCAGCAAGCCGTGATCAAAAAGCTGTTCCGACGACTGATCGTGTTTTTATTTATTCTGTTCGTGTTCTCCTATCTCGACCGCATCAACATTGGCTTTGCCGGGCTGACGATGGGCAAAGATCTCGGCCTGACCAGCACCATGTTTGGCCTCGCCACCACCCTGTTTTACGTGATGTACGTGATCTGCGGCATTCCGAGCAACATCATGCTGAGCATCGTCGGGGCCCGCCGCTGGATTGCGATTCTGATGGTTATCTGGGGCATCGCCTCCACCGCCACCATGTTCGCCACTGGCCCCAACAGCCTGTACGTGCTGCGCATGCTGGTCGGAATAGCCGAGGCCGGGTTCCTGCCGGGCCTGCTGCTCTATTTAACCTTCTGGTTCCCGGCCCGCTACCGCGCCCGCGCCAACGCCCTGTTTATGATTGCGATGCCGGTGACGATGGCACTCGGCTCGCTGGCCTCTGGCTACATTCTCAACATGGACGGCCTGCTGAATCTTAAAGGCTGGCAGTGGCTGTTCCTGCTGGAAGGGTTCCCGTCGGTGCTGCTCGGCCTGGTGGTCTGGTTCTGGCTGGACGACAGTCCGGCGAAGGCCAAATGGCTCACCGAGGAGGACAAAGCCTGCCTCAATGAGATGCTGGAAGCGGACAAGCTGGCGCTGCAAAAAACGCAGCTTGCCGCCGCGAACAGCTTCCAGCCCCAGCGCAGCCTGGCGCGCGAGTTGTTCACGCCGGTCATCATCCTCTACACCCTGGCCTACTTCTGCCTGACCAACACCCTGAGCGCGCTCAGCGTCTGGACCCCGCTGATTCTGCGCAGCTTTAACGAAACCAGCAGCAACGTGACGATTGGCCTGCTGAGCGCCATTCCGCAGGTCTGCACCATCGTGGCGATGGTCTGGTGGAGCAAGCGTTCCGACAGGCTGAACGAGCGCAAATTCCACACCCTGCTGCCCTATCTGTTTGCCGCCGCGGGCTGGATGCTTACCGCTTCAAGCAGCAATCCGCTATGGCAGTTCAGTGGAATTGTCATGGCCTCGGCGGGAGCCTTCGCGGCGATGGTGATTTTCTGGACCACGCCCGATCGCTATATTTCACTGCGTGCGCGAGCCGTGGGCATTGCGGTCATCAACGCCACCGGGATGACCGGCGCGGCGCTTGGCCCGCTGCTGATGGGGCTGATGAAAGATCTGACCGGCAATTTCAACGCCGGGATCTTTATGGTGGCGGGCTTCCTGGTGCTTGGGGCGCTAATCATCGCCATTATTCCGATGAAACGCGTCGCTCCGCGAGAGGCCGCACCTTCGCTCTCCACTTGACATAAATGATAAAGGTTGTACTTTTCAGGACATGAAGAAAATCCTGATTATCGTCCCCGACGGCGGCATGCTGTTTGAGTCCGCCGGTATTGCCGACATCCTGATGCAGGCCAACCGCCTGCATCCGCAAGGTTTGCAGAACCCCTGTTATCAGGTGGCACTCGCCACCACCCAGCCGCATCAGGTGATCCACGGCCAGTCGGGGCTCAACCTGCTGGCAGACCATCGCCTGCATGAGCTCGACCCGCGCGAGCCTATAGATACCATCATGATCACTGGCAGAGGCCAGAGCGAACAGGAGGCGATTGCCGTCATCGACTGGCTGCACCTTGCAGCCCCTCATGCTCGCCGTATTGCCTCCGTCTGCGGTGGCGCATTGCTGCTTGCCCAGGCCGGGCTGCTCGACGGTAAGCAGGCCACCACCCACTGGCGGCTGCTGGATGAGCTGAAAACCGACTATCCGCAGGTCAGCGTGGAGGCCGGGCCGCTGTTCGTTCAGGACGGTGAGGTGTGGACTTCCGGCGGCGTCAGCTCCGGGTTCGATTTAACCCTCGCATTAGTTGAGGACGACTACGGCTTCAGCCTCGCCCGGGACGTCGCCCAGGACATGGTGATGTACCTCAATCGCCCCGGTGGCCAGCTGCAGTTCAGCCGCTACAATCTCAGACAAAACGGAGTTTCTGGCCCTCTGGGTGAGCTGCTGGCGTGGATCCCCGACAACCTTAATGCCGATCTCTGCGTTGAAAACCTCGCCGAAAGAGTGGCGATGAGTCCGCGCAACTTCACCCGCGTCTTCACCCGCGAAACCGGCGCCTCACCGGCGCGTTACGTCGCCGAAGCCCGCCTCAGCGCCGCCCGTCAGCGGCTCGAGCAAACCCGCGACACGCTCGACACCATCGCCCTGCAAACCGGGTTTGGCAGCAGCATCAACCTGCGCCGCCTGTTTGAGAAACAGCTGCACCTGACGCCCGGTGAATATCGCCAGCGCTTTCACTGCCGCAAAATGGCGTAATGTGATCCTTTTTTGTCATTTACGCCAAATCAGCACCGACCTACAGTAGCGCCATAGACAACAAAGAAGGAGTTGATCATGGTTAAGGTCGGTATTAACGGTTTTGGTCGTATCGGGCGCAACGTGTTGCGCGCAGCCCTTGGCAACCCTCAGCTGGAGATTGTGGCGATTAACGATCTCACGGACAGCAAAACCCTGGCGCACCTGCTGAAATACGACTCGCTACTGGGGACTTTGCCGGTCAGCGTGGAAGCCGCCGAGGGCCAGCTTCGGGTTGATGGCAAGCCTGTCACCGTCTTCAGCGAACGCGACCCGGCCAATATTCCCTGGAGCAGCGTTGGCGTGGACATCGTGATTGAGGCCACCGGCTTCTTCACCGACCGTGAAAAAGCGGCGGTGCATATCGAACGCGGTGGCGCGAAACGCGTCATCATTTCTGCACCAGGCAAAAACGACGATTTGACCGTGGTGATGGGCGTGAACGACGGCCTGTACGATCCGCAAAAACACTTTGTCGTCAGCAACGGCAGCTGCACCACTAACGGCCTGGCCCCGGCGGCGCAGGTGCTGCATCAGCACTTTGGCATCGAGCATGGCCTGATGAACACCACCCACGCCTACACCAACAGCCAGGCCCTGCATGACCAGCCCGAGAAAGATTTACGTGGCGCAAGAGCCGCAGCGCTCTCCATCGTGCCCTACTCGAGCGGCGCGGCAAAAGCACTCGGCAAAGTGATCCCCGAACTGGACGGCCGCCTGACGGGCTACTCCCTGCGCGTCCCGGTGCCGGTGGTGTCAATTGTCGATCTCACAGTTACATTGTCACGTAACGTCACTGCCGAAGAAGTCAACGACGCTTTCCGCCAGGCGGCAGCCTCCGGTCCGCTGAAAGGCATACTGGGCTACAGCGATGAACCTCTGGTCTCCAGCGACTATCAGGGCGACCCACGCTCATCGATCATTGATGGCCTGTCGACGCTGGTGATTGGCGGCAACATGGTGAAAATCCTTGCCTGGTATGACAACGAATGGGGCTTCTCAAACCGACTCGTCGACCTTACGCTGCTGATGGCCAAACACGAACAATAATGCCCGCCACTAAGGGCTTCCGCCTGAGGCGGGAGCCCTTTCCGTCACCCCGCCACTTTCCCCTTCAGCACGTTGCCCGATTGATTTACGGCTTCGCTTATAAATCAAACCGATGCAGCCAATTATCCGCGTAAATAGCATTGTATTGTTAATCAGGCTATGTAAAATCAGTCCATTCGTACTAAGCACTTGTTAATTATTTTGTGGCACCCCGTGTCAGGATGTTTTCGCCCGGTAACGGGCTCCCTGTACGTGGTCCACGCCATAAGTCATCTCTCGTTGTAGCGCCGCTCTGGCCGTTGGGCATCAGCCTGTTTGCAGGGAATATAATGAAATTTCGTACTTTATTACCTCTTTTGGTTGTCACCGTGCTGGTCGGTTGTAAAGCCCCTGCACCACAAATGACGGACGACACGCTGGTCACAAGCCAGGTGAACGGCGTCACCCTGACCCACCGCTATATTGTGGCCGTACCCCATGAATTTACGCAGGTGAATGCCAGCTATCGCGCGCTCTACGCCGGTTCGGTGATGAGCAAGCCTGATTTTGGCAGCAAGGTCCTAAGCAAGCTTGAAACCGGCAAGGCTTATACCGTCCTCGGTACCGTAGAAAGCAGCTGGCTGGCGATTGCCGAAGAAGGCGAGCAGGAGCTGATGGGCTACGTGCCGCCACGCGCCATGGTAAAAAGCGAGCTGTATAGCCAGACGCTGAAAAACGATCGCCCTCGCGCCCGCCGGGCCAGCGGTAAAAAAGCGACCTGCGTGAACGTAGACAGCAACAGTAAAGCCTGTCAGAACGCCGACAGCGGCACCTGGATCATTAACTGATCCGTGTTTGAGATGCGTAAAGGAATTCTATGAAACTCTGGCTTCCGGGTATGGCTTTGCTGCTGGCATCCACTGGCGTATGGGCAGAGAACTACCGTTTCGTCCAGTCGCCCTCCCAGAAGCTGGATATCTGGATCGATAACATCAAAAGCAACTCGCCGCAGAGCTGGTGCGCGAAAGAGCTACCGCTGCGCATTGTGGCTAACGGTGACAAAAACCCGACGATCCTCACCGGATTTATGCCTCGCCTGGGGGCATTACTGGAAAGCCAGTGCACCTCTCTGACACGCGTTCACTGGCGTATGGAAGATCCTCAGGGCACAACTCTCGCCTTCGGCACTGCCGATCGCGCAAGCGACTGGGAAATCAAAATCACGCCAGTGAATGCCAGAGACGTGGCCCCCGAGCCATCACAGAGCAATCAGTCAACCCCCGCCGATCGCACACCCTGGCAGGAATTTACTCTCCAGGACGGCTGCCGCCTGCGCACCTTCTGGTCTGCCAGTTCAGGCGCATCTGCACTGTTTATTCCCCAGGGCCAATGTGAAAAGGGCGGCTGGTTGAGCGGGCGCAGCGAAGTGATTCAGACCGGGCAGAGCGGTGAAAAGCGTCTGCCCATGACCTTTGTTCACGGTTTTCCAGTCAGCGGCCTACGCGAAGGGATTAACGCCGACAGCCTGCTCATCACCACGCTGAATAATGAACGCATGGTCGTCAGCAACGAGCAGGCGCCGCAGAGCTGGATGATTCTGCCGTACAAACCCGAACTCAACGCCTGGGCCGCCAGCGGCACCGTTGCTGTAAAAGTCCCGCGCGAAATGGCAATGGATGAGGCAAGCCTGCAAATTCAGCTCAATCAGGTGCGTAAAGCCTGGGCCAGCTGGATTACGCCCAATACGCCGATTAACCTGCTGCTGATCGATTCGCTGCAAACCCAGCTGCGCGATCCGGCGGTCGGCGCATGGCGGACACAGAATTAATGTTGTCATTTAACCAGCTGAGATCCATAGCATGACAGACAACGATTTCACCCAACGGCCTGCCGATGCTCTGCCAGCGGGTTACCGTTTTGAAGAGTTCGAGATTCAGGATGTCCTTGACGCCAGCAATGACAACATCGTTTACCGGGCCCAGGATCATCAGTTAGGCAGGCAGGTTGCCATCCGCGAATTTCTGCCTCGTACGCTGACTATTCGCAGCGACAGCCAGCGCCTTATGCCGCGCAGCAAGCAGGATCAGCCCGCCTTCCGCGCTGGGCTGGATGGCTTTATTCACGAAGCACGCCAGCTTGCATGCCTGAACCATCCGAACGTGGTGCAAATACTGCGTTTCTGGACATATAACGAAACCGCCTACGCCGCGACGCCCGTTTACAGCGGCATGAGCCTGGCAGATCTTTTACAGCACCACCCTGAACGTATCAACGAAGCCTGGCTCCGCCGGATGCTACCGATGCTCTGTGGCGCGCTGGCGGCACTGCATGAGAAAGGCTTTATTCACTGCCGGCTGTCGCTGAATGCAATCCAGATCCAGGACAACGGTCTGCCGCTGCTGCTCGAATTTGGCGCACTGCGCCAGGCGAGTGAAAACGGTGAGGTGAATAAGATGCTGCTCCACCCGGGCTTTACGCCGCTGGAACAGTATTCGGACGATGTGGATAATCCGCCTGGCCCATGGACCGATATCTATTCGCTCGGCGCCATCCTCTATACGCTCATCACCGGTAATCGCCCGCCGACCAGCGTAGCGCGCAGCATTCAGGATAACTGCGAGCCCCTGACGCAAAACCCGCCTGAAGGCTACTCTCCGACGTTGTTGGCGGCCATCGACCGCTCCCTGGCGCTACGGCCGGAAGACAGACCGCAAAGTATCGAAGAGTTTATCACGCTTGCCGGGATCGCTCTGAACGACACAGGGCTGTCTCAGCCCGTGCACCAGCCGGGATCGATGCTGATCCCCATCGAACAGAGTGAGCCTGAAGAGTCAGCAGTTGATCCCTGGTGGAAAGCGCATCGCACCGCGCTGCAAACCGCTGCGGGCGTAGTGGTTGGCCTGGTGGCTGGCGCTCTTATTTTTGGTCGAAGCAGCTCTTCACCCGTGTCGCAGAGCCCATCCACGCCCGGCGAAACGGTGACATCTTCGGCAAAAACGGCCCCAGCGGCCTCTGCGCCCTCCCGCATCTATCTTCGCGTGAAGGACGGTGACGAGTTTATGGTCAACGGAAAAGTGCAGAAAATGCCAAACCCGGTCAACGGCTACGTCACCCTGCAGTTGACGCCAGGCCAGTATGAGATAACCGTTCGTAACGGCGAGCAGTCACGCAGCGTCACCTTAACCGTCGATAAACCGGGGACGTGGCTGCTCGATCCGCAGCCTTAAGATGACGTCTATCACGCAGGCCCGGTCAGGCGTAATCGCCTCCGGGCACTGCATGACATCAAGGGAAAATCGTTTCCTTTGGTAGCGCCCGGCGGTCAAAACGACGCAGCGCTAAATACAACCCTGCCGTACCAAACCAGCCGATAATCCATGACACGTCATTCCCTGCAAACAGCCAGGTCAGCGATCCGTGAAAGAGTGGGTTTTCGATAAACGGCAACTGAATCAGCACGCCGATGACGTACACGCCAATGCCCACCCCATTCCAGTAGCCGTAGCGGCCTTTCGGGTCGAACAGCGCAGGAATATCCACCGCCTTGCGGGAAATCAGATAATAGTCAGACAGGCTAATGGCGCTCCACGGCACGAAAAAGGCCAGCAGGAACAGCAGGAAGTGGGTGAAGTGTTTGAGGAATGCCGGTTCGCTCAGAAGCGCAATCACGCAGGAGATCGCCACCATCAGAACCACGAAAATCACACGGTACGTCTGGCTCAGCGTCACCTGCTGGCGAAAGCCTGACACAATAGTCGTGAGCGACATAAAGCTGCCGTAGGCATTAAGCGTGGTGAAGGTGATTTTGCCAAAGCAGATGGCGAAATAGATAACCATCGCCATAACTTCATTTTTGCCAAGCCCGACGATATAGCTCACCTCATGCCCCGGAAACGCACTTCCGGCAATCGCTGCGGCGATCACCCCAAGCGTCATAGAAGCCTGAGTACCCAGCACCGTGCCGCTGAACACGGCGAAGAACGTTTTCCTGCCGGAGACGTTGCGCGGCAGATAGCGGGAGTAATCGGACACGTAAGGGCAGAAAGCGATTTGCCACGATGACGACAGCGACACCGCCAGCAGGAAGTTTGCCAGCGTGAAGTGGCTGTTCTGCGCCAGTGCGGTGAAGTCTGCCGCCATCAGCAGCGAGACAAACAGCCAGGCAAACGCCAGCACGCCGACGATGCTCGCCACTTTGCCAAGCTTATGGATGACTTTGTAGCCGAGCACGGCGATAACGATAATGATCGCGCTGAAGACGATCATCCCGGCTTCGTTGCTGACCGACAGCAGTCTCGCCATTGCCTGCCCCGCCAGCACCGTGCCGCTGGCAGAAAAGCCCACGTACATCACGCACACCAGCGCCAGAGGGATCACTGCGCCAAACACGCCAAACTGCGCACGGCTGATGATCATCTGCGGCAGGCCGAGGCGCGGGCCCTGCAACGCGTGCAGCGACATCACCGCCGCGCCCAGAATTTGCCCGACCAGCAGGCCGATAAGCGACCACACCACGTCGCCACCGAGCACCACCGCCAGCGCGCCAGTGACGATAGCCGTTATCTGTAAATTCCCGCCAAACCAGAGCGTGAACTGGCTGAAGACGTGGCCGTGCCGTTCGCTGTCCGGAATGTAGTCAATGGAGCGCGTCTCGCTGATACGCCCTTTACTGCTGCCTGCCCGTTCGTCCGTCGATGAAAATGAAGACATGGATGCCTCACCAGAATGTCGGTTGATGATGTTTGAGGGTGGCCACGGCCTTGCTGATTTCCGGGGCCAGCCAGCGGTCGTCTTCCCATGACGCGACGGCTTCACGCAGCAGCGTCAGGCTGTTACGCGTCGCCGGGGCCAGCTTCTCTTTGCCGTGAAAATCCAGAGCCTGCGCTGCCAGCAGGTATTCAATGCCGATGATGTGGTAGAGATTTGCCAGCAGCCGTTGCAGCTTCAGCGCGCTGCCGGTGCCGAGGCTCAAATGGTCCTCCTGCAACCCGGAGGTGACGAAATTGTCGAGCACCGCAGGCTGTGCCAGCTGCTTGTTTTCGCCACATAAGGAGGCTGCCACGTATTGGGCGATCATCATTCCCGAATTGACGCCAGGCTTTGCCACCAGAAACGCAGGCAGGCCGCTCACCAGCGGGTTCACCAGCCGATCCAGACGGCGCTCGGCCATGCTGCCAATCTCCGCCATTGCAATCGCCAGCAGATCGCAGGCCATCGCCACCGATTCACCATGTGGGTTTGCCTGAGACACCACGCGCCAGTTTTCCGGCGTGCCAAGCACCAGCGGGTTATCGGTGCAGGCGTTCAGCTCCGTTTCAACCTGGATCCGCGCATGGTCGAACTGATCGCGACAGGCACCGTGCACCTGCGGCATGGATCGCAGGCTCAGCGCATCCTGGGTGCGCACGCCGACGCTTTCCGCCAGCAGCGGGCTGTCGGCAAGCAGGTTCCGCAGCCTTGCGCCGCTGTACTGAATGCCCGGGCTTGCCTTGAGCGCTAAAATTTCTTCATCGAAAGCGACAAGCTGCCCACGCAGGGCCTCAAAGCTCATCGCGCCAGTGACATCGGCCCAGCCGAGCAGATGCTGCGCATCGTCCAGCGCCAGGCAGGCCATGCCGGTCATGCACGGCGTGCCGTTGACCAGGCTCAGGCCCTCTTTCGCGCCAGGATTAATCGGCTTCAGCCCGGCATCGGCCAGCGCCTTAAATGCAGGGACTTTTTCGCCACGCCAGACAACGTCGCCCACGCCCATCAGCGCGAGGCCAATGTGCGCCATATGCGAGAGATAGCCGACCGAACCCTGCGAAGGCACCATCGGCGTGATCTGCTGATTGAGGAACGCCAGCAGTTGATCGACTGTCGAGAGCGAAATCCCGGATTTTCCGTGGCTGTAGTTCGCTATCGCCGCGCACATAATGGCGCGGGTTTGCGCCTCATCGAGCAGTTCGCCGACACCGCAGGCATGGCTCAGCAGCGTATTGCGGGAGAGTTGCCCAAGCTGTTCTTCCGCCAGGCTGATGTTGCACAGCGCGCCGAGCCCGGTATTGACGCCGTATGCCACGTGGCCTGAAGAAACAATCAAATCGACGATTTTGCGGCCCTGCGCAATACGTTCGC
The DNA here is from genome assembly GCF_900215375.1 of Enterobacter sp. CC120223-11. Taxonomy (GTDB): domain Bacteria; phylum Pseudomonadota; class Gammaproteobacteria; order Enterobacterales; family Enterobacteriaceae; genus Scandinavium. Next base: position 60,712 of record NZ_OBEF01000018.1, read on the forward strand.
GGGCGCTTTCGCTGAGGGTTAACGTCGCCTTGCCGCGCGCCACGCTCACAACATCCTGCCAGCGTAGCGGCTGGTCGCCCCACTCTACCGTTGCGTTCACAGCGACTGCTCCTTCTGGTAGTGGCTGGAGATAAACTGACGGAAACGCGGCGAGCCCTGTTCACCGAACAGATTGTCCGGCGAGCCTTCGCAGTCGATATTGCCCTGATGCATAAACACCACGCGGTTAGAAACGTGACGAGCAAAGCCCAGCTCGTGCGTGACCACCAGCATCGTGCGGCCCTCTTCTGCCAGGCTGCGCATCACCTTCAGCACTTCACCCACAAGCTCAGGATCCAGCGCGGAGGTCGGTTCATCAAACAGCATCACTTCCGGATCCATTGCCAGCGCACGAGCGATCGCCACGCGCTGCTGCTGGCCGCCGGAAAGCTGCGCCGGGTAATAATCTTTGCGGTTCAGCAGGCCAACGCGGTCGAGCAGCTGTTCCGCCTGCTCGATGCAATCTCGCTTGTTGCGTTTGAGGACGTAGTGCGGGCCTTCAATCACGTTCTGCAGCACCGTCATGTGCGACCAGAGGTTGAAGCTCTGGAAGACCATGCCGAGGCGCGAGCGCAGGTGTTCAATCTGCTTCGGGTTTGCCGCCAGGCGGTGCCCGCGTGCGTGCTGCTTCATTTCAATCGTTTCGCCGCCCACGCTCACCACGCCTGCATCGGGCGTTTCGAGCAGATTAATGCAGCGCAGCAGCGTGCTTTTCCCCGAGCCGCTGGCCCCGAGAATCGAAATCACATCGCCCTTGCGGGCCTCGATCGAGATGCCTTTCAGCACCTCCAGTTGGCCAAAGGACTTCTGAATACCGCTGACCGACAGGGTGACGGGTCGCAACTCTTGCATGTTATTCTCCTTTGGTCGCAGGCTTCAGCGCGAGAGTGCGCGGGCTCTGGCGGGTGTGCGGCGTGAGACGACGCTCCAGCCACGCATAGAGCTGAACGATAATAAAATTGAGGATCAGGTAGATGGCCGCAGCGCAGAGGAACACCTCCATGGTGCGGTAGGTGCGCTGAATGATCTGCTGCGCCACGCCGGTCACGTCCCAGACGGTGACGAGGCTCGCCAGCGCCGTCGATTTCACCAGCAGAATCGCTTCGGTAGAGTACGCCGGGAGCGCATAGCGCAGCATCACCGGGGCGATAATGCGTCGCAGCAGCAGCCAACGCGACATGCCGCAGGCGCGCCCGGCCTCAATTTGCCCGGAGGGGATCGCCAGCAGGCCGCCGCGCAGAATTTCTGCCGTGTACGCCGCAGTGCAAAGCGAAAGCGCCAGCACCGCACAGATAAAAGGTTCGCGCAGCAGCGGCCACATAAAGCTGTGGCGGATCACGCCGAACTGCCCGAGGCCGTAATAGACCAGGAACAGCTGAATCATCAGCGGCGAGCCGCGAAATACCAGAATGTAGCCGCGTGCAAAACCGCTCAGCGCTCGCCATGAGCTCATGCGCATCGCCAGAATACCCAGCGCCAGCAGGCCGCCGAGCAGGAAGGCGCAGATAAACAGCCCGAGCGTGACCGGTAGCGCGGCGCTCAGTTTCAGAAACGTGTCGCTAAGAAAAGCTAAATCGATAGCCATATGCGCTCCTTAAGCCTGGGCTAGGGTACGGCGCTGCCAGGCGCGGTTCAGACGGGTTTCCGCTTTGGTAAACGCCCGGTTCGACAGCAGCGTCAGCAGCAGATAGCAGCCACCGCCAATCAGGTAGAACAGGAAGTAGTCGCGGGTCGAACCGGCGGCAATCTGGCTCGCGCGCATCAGCTCGACGATGCCAGTCACCGACACCAGCGCAGAGTCCTTCAGGCTCATCTGCCAGACGTTCGACAATCCCGGCAAGGCGTAGCGAAAAATCTGCGGCAGCATCACGCGCTGGAGAATGCGCCAGCGCGGCATGCCGATAGCCAGTGCCGCCTCCACTTCACCGGGAGATAACGCGAGGCGGGCCGCACGGTACACTTCTGCCTGGTAAGAAGCCGAAATCAGGCCAATCGCCAGCGCACCAATCAGAAACGGCGGCACTTCGATAAAGCCGTCGGCGCCAAACATCTGGCCAATCAGCGACACCAGCCCGGAGCCTCCGAAGTAAAACAGGTAGATGATCAGCAGCTCAGGGATGCCACGAAACACCACGGAGTAAGCCGCGCCCAGCCAGCGGGCCGGAGCGTGCGAAGAGAGCTTCGCGGAGGCAATAAAGCCACCGACCACCGCGCCCACCAGCAGCGCGGCAGCGGAGAGCAACAGCGTGGTCAGCGTGGCGCTGAGAATGAGTATTCCCCAGCCGTCGTCGCCAAGACTTAACAGATTCAGCATCAGAAACCTCGCTTATGGCGTGACGTCGGCTTTAAACCATTTTTCACTCAGCTTTTTCACCGTGCCGTCGGCGAGCGCGGCCTGGATTGCGGCGTCCAGTTTGGCCTTCAGATCAGCATCTGCCGGACGTACGCCCATGGCCTCGCCTTCGCCCCAGATGGGGCCTGCCAGTTGCGGACCGCTGAAGGTGAGATTGCTGTTTTCCGGGCGGGCGAGAGTGGAGTTGGCGAAGGTGATGTCGTCAAACACCGCGTCAATGCGTTCGGACTGCAAATCCAGAATCGCATCGGCGGAGCTGTTATATTCGCGGATGTCCGCCACGTCCTTGAAGTACTTGTCGATAAATGGCGTGTAGACCGTACCCGAGGCAATGCCGATGGTTTTGCCCTTCAGCGCGGCCTTCAGCGGGGCGATAGCGGCCTGAATTTCTTTTTCGTCATCGTGCAGCTTGATGGCCGGCGCAGGCGGCAGCAGGTTGCCCTTCACGGTGATAAACGACGCAGGCGTGGCGGCGTAAGGCACGGTGAAACTGACCACTTTTTTGCGCTCTGGCGTGATGACAATCGCATCCATGATCACGTCATATTTGCCCGCGTTCAGCCCGGCAATCATTCCGTCCCAGTTCTGCACCACCAGCTTGCACTGAATGCCCATGCGCTTGCAGAGATCGACCATCAGCTCTGGCTCAAAGCCGCTCAGCTTACCGCCCGGCAGCGTCAGGTTCCACGGCTCGTATCCGCCTTCGGTGGCGATAGTTATCGAACTCCACTCCTTCGCCTGCACGCCCGCGGCGCTCAGCAAGAGCCCTGAAAACAGAGTGGTCAGACAGATCCCGCGAAATGTGGTGCGCTGCTTCATGATGATTCTCCTGATTTCATTAGCGTGTTTCATGCTGTGCGGCATGGCGTGCAACAAATGACAGAACATGTATATACAACCATTGACTTTCCATCACACTCGTCGAATGATGGATTTGTGAGCCATGTTGTAAATAATTTGTAATCAAAATGAATCTCAAATGTGGCATTAAAACAGCTTAATGCGCAGGAAACCAGGGAGTTAGCCTCATGATTGTCCCCTTCACTTTTGACTCACTGCCGGTGACTCGCTGGAAAAATGGCGGCGGCGAAACCCGCGAAATCATTAAGGTTCCCTCGCCCGATGCGCCGTTTTTGTGGCGTGCGAGCCTGGCAACCCTGAGCGCAGACGGCCCCTTTTCGCTGTTCGAGAGAGTGGATCGGGTTATTACGTTACTGGAAGGCGGCCCACTGTGGCTGCGCGGCGGTGAGATCAACCATCGGCTTGAGCGCTGGCAGCCATGGGCATTTGCCGGGGAATGGCCATTACGGTCTGAGGGCATTGCAGGAGAAGGTCTGGATTTCAATATCATGACCCAGCGCAACCGGGCATCGGCGCAGGTAGAGGTCATCCGTGAGTCGCACTGCCCCACTTCAGAAGGTGTGGCGTTTGTGCTTCAGGGCAGATGGGCGCTCGGCGGCCAACAGTGTGATGCACGAAGCGGAATGGCGTGGCAGAGCGCATCACCGGGCGAATTTTTGCCGCTAACCGATGACGCATTGCTGCTCCTCACCGAAATCACCCTGTTTTAACCTGCTGTTTATATTGCGGTTGATTATTTTGAATGTGATCAACCCGGCAATCTGAATGAGCTTGTATAGACAAGACTATACATCGCCGCTTTTATTGTTACATCTTCATAACAAACAACCGAATCAGGAAGCACTGCCATGACCCTACCTCAGACGACTGCTCTTTCCCGTACGGTACGCGCCCCGCACGGCGACAAGCTGCACTGCGCCAACTGGCTGATTGAAGCCGCTTACCGCATGATCCAGAACAACCTCGACCCGGACGTGGCTGAACGTCCGGAAGATCTGGTGGTGTACGGCGGGATTGGTAAAGCCGCCCGCAACTGGGAATGCTTCGAACAGATCCTGCGTTCGCTGGAAGCGCTGCACCCGGAAGAGACGTTGGTTGTCCAGTCCGGAAAGCCGGTGGCGGTGTTCCGGACCCACGCCGACGCCCCACGCGTGCTGCTGGCAAACTCCAACATTGTTCCGCACTGGGCCAACTGGGACCATTTCCACGAACTCGATAAGGCCGGGCTGATGATGTACGGCCAGATGACCGCGGGTTCGTGGATTTACATCGGCGCGCAGGGCATCGTGCAGGGCACCTATGAAACCTTCGCTGAAGCAGGTCGTCAGCACTATAACGGCGATTTGAGCGGCAAGTGGATCCTCACCGCGGGCCTGGGCGGCATGGGTGGGGCGCAGCCGCTGGCGGGCGTCCTGGCAGGTGCTTCGGTGCTGGCAATCGAGTGTCAGGAGTCGCGCATCGACTTCCGCATCCGCACCCGCTACGTCGACTACAAAGCGACGAATCTCGACCAGGCGCTGGCACTGATTGCTGATGCGACAGCGAAGAAAAAAGCCATTTCAGTAGGCCTGCTCGGCAACGCCGCAGAAATTTTTCCGGAGCTGGTGAAGCGTGCTCAGGCGGGCGGTATGCGTCCGGATATCGTCACCGATCAGACTTCCGCCCATGACCCAATCAACGGCTACTTGCCCGCTGGCTGGAGCGTCACCCGCTGGCTGGACGAGCGTGAAACGCAGCCGAAAGCCGTCGAAAAAGCCGCCCGCGCGTCGATGGCGGTACACGTTCAGGCAATGCTCGACTTCCATCACATGGGCGTGCCGACCGTCGATTACGGCAACAACATCCGTCAGGTGGCGCTTGAGGAAGGCGTGAAAAACGCCTTTGATTTCCCAGGCTTTGTACCTGCCTACATTCGCCCGCTGTTCTGCGAGGGCAAAGGCCCGTTCCGCTGGGTTGCGCTCTCGGGGGACGAAGAGGATATCCATAAAACCGATGCCAAACTGAAAGAGCTGTTCCCTGACAACGCCCACCTGCACCGCTGGCTGGACATGGCGCAGGAGCGCATCGCCTTCCAGGGCTTACCGGCGCGTATTTGCTGGCTGGGCCTCGGCGAGCGTCATCTGGCGGGGCTGGCCTTTAACGAAATGGTGCGCAATGGCGAGCTGAAAGCGCCAATTGTAATTGGACGTGACCACCTCGACTGCGGTTCCGTCGCCTCGCCTAACCGTGAAACCGAATCGATGCGCGATGGCTCGGATGCGGTTTCCGACTGGCCGCTGTTAAACGCCCTGCTCAACACCGCTGGCGGCGCGACCTGGGTCAGCCTGCACCACGGCGGAGGCGTCGGGATGGGCTTCTCGCAGCATGCCGGGGTCGTCATCGTCTGCGACGGCACGCCGGAAGCCGACAAACGCCTGGCCCGCGTGCTGTGGAACGACCCGGCGACGGGCGTGATGCGCCACGCCGATGCAGGGTACGAGCAGGCCATTGAGTGTGCGAAAAAGCATGAGCTTAACCTGCCGATGATGCGTTAAGGGGAATGTTGCCGGGTGGCGCTGTCGCTTACCCGGCCTACAAACGGCAAACCCCGTAGGCCCGGTAAGGCGCAGCCGCCACCGGGCACTCACCACCCGGCAAATCACGCATGGATCCAGAACGCCGCCTCGGCAAACTGGGCGCCCTTCCACCAGTCGGGATTGCCCCGCCCGTAGCGAAAATTCACCGCTCCCGCCTGGCTTTGCAGCGCCAGCGTCACCGCCCCGGAGGCATTCCGCTGCGCCGTTTCCGCATCGGTTTCCGGCACTACCATCACAATGTGACCCGAGCGCCCCTCCTCACGCCGCCGCGCGACGATAATCCCCACGCCGCCCAGATTGGCATGCTGCTGAAGCTCGTCGAGCGACGCTGCCCGCTGCCAGCCGAAGGATTCACCATAATCCCGCAGCCAGCGGAACAGATCGTTGGCACGCACTTCGTCCACCGTATTGCCGAGCAGCGGGGCAACGTTCTGGCCTTTGCTGAGGCTGAGCAGCGCATTCGCCGTCCACCACACGCGCGGCAGGTAAACGCCCGCCCGAGCGCAGTAATCATGCGCGTAGATATTGCAGAAGGTGAGCCCGTCCCGTGGCGCATAGCGATGATACGCCGGGTTATCAACGGCCAGCCAGGCGATGATTTTGCCAAGAGATTCCCGCAGCTCCGCGGGCGTATCTCCGCTGCGTGAAGGCATATTGGCCTCATTCAGTGAACGCGCAGTGGCTATTCCGGTGCGCCTGGTGAGCGTGTCGAGGAGCTTCAGATGCGCTTCGGGTAATTTCCCCGCCTGCCGGGCTGCCTGCGGCGCGTCTCCTGCATCAGGCTTCAGGAACTTCGCCGCCGCATAGCCGTGAAACAGGTTGCCGCCGAGCATCACCTCAATTTCAATAAAGCCGTTGGTGACCTGACCGCTGACCGCCCGCACTGCCTGACCGTCGGGCATCGTGGCAATCACGTTCGCTTCAGGCGGCGTGCTGAGCACTGGCGCGCTGCGCAGCCGCAAAGGCAGGCTGTCGACGTCCACGCGCAGCTTCGGCCCGGTTGCCGTTACCGCCGCCGAAAGCAGCATCGTCACCGGACCTGGCGGCGCCGCGCCGCCTACGCTGCGGGCCATCGCCAGGTAATCCCGGATGGCCTCGCCGTAATATTTCCCGCCGGACTGATAGCCCTGCTTCAGACCCAGCTCCGGCCTGAATCCACCGGTGTTGTAGCAGATAGCCACCTGGCAAAATTGCAGGTCGCTGAGGGAGGTTTGCTTATTCAACCGCTGCGAAACCAGCGCTTTTTTCAGTTCGCCGAGGGCGCGATTCAGCGTGTTTTCGAAAATTTCATACTCGCGATTGAGGAAGTAGTTCGGGTCCACAGCGAAAAACTGCAGGTCATACTGAAACATGCCAAAGCCGTGGCAAAACTTATTCGGCTTATCAAACGCGAAGGCGTAGCCCGGCACGTATTTCGCCATGCCAAGCAGGGCGTTACGCGCAATCTCAAACATGGCATCACCCTTCTGCACCTTCAGCAGCGAAGTTTTGGTCTGCGGAAACGCCTTACGCCCTTTGTCGGCGTCCAGCGTATCGCCGCAGCACAACGCAACGATTTTATCGGCCGCAAGCCCCTTGTGGCGCATAGCGCTCCACAGCTCGCCCGTCTCCTGGCAGGCGACGGCGGTCAGCATATCCACATCGAAAACCGACCCGACGGTGGCCGCCTGGATTCGCGACCCGAAGTTGTCTTTAAACCAGCGAATATCGTCTTTGCTCGCCATGTACACCCCCGCCGTTTGCATTCCGAAAAGCATAGCGAGGAGCGGCCATCGGCACTTCGTAAGAAAGGGTGAAACTGGCCCGGGGTTGAACGACAGGCAAAAAAAATCCACGCCGCAGCGTGGATCTTTTACCGGGATGGCGTGTTATTTAAACAGCCGTACCTTCACCGATTTGCCTTTGATTTTGCCCTGCTGAAGCTGCTTCCACGCATGGCGGGCGACGCTCTGTTTCACCGCCACAAAAGCATGAATCGGATGAATGTCGATTTTACCGATGTCGGCTCCGTCGAGGCCCATGTCACCGGTCAACGCGCCCAGAATATCGCCCGGACGCATTTTCGCTTTTTTACCGCCGTCGATGCACAGCGTGGCCATGACGGCTTCCAGCGGAGCAACGGTAATGCCCGTTGGCGGCTGCTGCCACTCCACCTTCATGTTCAGCATCTCTTCGAGCACGGCGGCACGCTGGCCCTCTTCCGGCGAGCAGAAGCTGATAGCGAGCCCGCTCTGCCCGGCACGTGCGGTACGCCCGATGCGGTGAACGTGCACCTCCGGGTCCCACGCCAGTTCGAAGTTGATCACCATCTCCAGCGCCTTGATATCGAGCCCACGTGCGGCCACGTCCGTTGCCACCAGCACGCGGCTGCTGCCGTTGGCGAACTGGACCAGGGTCTGGTCGCGGTCTCGCTGCTCCATGTCGCCGTGCAGCGCCAGTACGCTCTGTTTGCTTTCGGACAGCGCATCGCAAACGGCCTGACAATCCTTTTTGGTGTTACAGAACACCACGCAGGACGCGGGCTGATGCTTGCTCAGCAGCTGCTGCAGCAGACGAATTTTGCCATTGCGGGACACTTCATAAAACTGCTGTTCCACCGCCGGAAGTTCGTCGACGGTGTCGATTTCTACGGTCACCGGGTCGCGCTGGAAACGGGTGCTGATGGCGGCAATCGCCTTCGGCCACGTAGCAGAGAACAGCAAAGTCTGGCGCTTAGCTGGCGCGTGGCTCAGCACTTCGTCGATGGCGTCGGAGAAACCCATGTCCAGCATACGGTCGGCTTCATCCAGCACCAGGGTTTGCAAGGCTTCGAGGCTGACGGTCTCTTTTTTCAGGTGATCGAGCAGGCGGCCAGGCGTGGCAACGATGATATGCGGGGCGTGGATCAGCGAGTCGCGCTGCACGCTAAACGGCAGGCCGCCGCAGAGAGTCAGCACCTTAATATTCGGCATGTAGCGTGCCAGACGGCGCAGCTCTTTTGCGACCTGATCGGCCAGCTCACGGGTCGGGCAGAGGATCAGCGACTGGGTAATAAACTGGCTGGCGTCAATGTGTTGCAGCAGGCCGAGGCCGAACGCGGCGGTTTTGCCGCTGCCGGTTTTCGCCTGCGCGCGGACGTCTTTCCCCGCAAGAATGGCCGGTAACGCCGCCGCCTGCACCGGGGTCATGGTGAGATAGCCCAGTTCGGTGAGGTTGTTCAGTTGTTCATCAGGCAGCGCGTTAAGTTCAGCAAAAGAGGTCACGGTCAGTATTCCGGTAAATGCATCGGTATCAGCCAGCGGCTGACGTTCAGGGCGTAATCATACCATTGCCCGGCGAGATGGCGGGATTTTTCACGTCACCGCCGCCTGGTTCACAGTTCAGCAGGCATTTATTTGATGTGAAAATGCTCTTTGCATCAAAATTATTGCAGCATGGGACTGACAATTTGCCCCTTCTCACAGAATGGTCTTTCGCGCCGGGCAGGATGCAATTTATTCGTCGCAGGACGCAAAATCTCTTCGCTGTTCGTCGCCGTTTGCCTCTTTATACTCCCTCTTAGTTACCGCTTCACTCAACCTAAGGACAGCCACTATGACACAGCATCAATTTCAGGCCGAGCCGTTCGCTCTGCCGTTTGACCCTGCCAGCACGGCGCTGGTGATGATTGATATGCAGCGTGATTTCGTCGAGCCAGGCGGCTTTGGCGAGGCGCTCGGCAACGATGTTTCGTTCGTTCGCACCGCCATTGCGCCATGCAAGCTGGTGCTGGAAAAGGCCCGCGAAAAAGGCCTGCTGATTATCCACACCCGCGAAGGCCATCGTCCCGATCTGAGCGACTGCCCGGCAGCGAAATTGACCCGTGGTGGCCAGACGTTTATCGGCGAGAAAGGCCCAATGGGGCGTATCCTGGTGCGCGGTGAACAGGGTCACGACATCATTCCTGAGCTCTACCCGATTGCCGGTGAGCCGGTTATCGACAAGCCGGGCAAGGGTGCGTTCTATCAGACCGACCTGCACCTGATCCTGCAAAACCACAACATCAAAACGCTGATCGTCTGCGGCGTGACCACCGAAGTGTGTGTCAATACCACCGTGCGTGAAGCCAACGACCGCGGCTACGAATGCATCATCCCGCAGGACTGCGTCGGCTCCTACTTCCCGGAATTCCAGAAATACGCGCTGGAGATGATCAAAGCCCAGGGCGCAATCTTCGGCTGGGTCAGCAACGCCGACGCCATCATCGCCGGGCTGAAGTAAGCGCTATGTCTCCCCTTTCGCTCCGCTCACTCTCCGTCGGCTACCTTGCGGTAAAACGGCTGGCGGCAAGCGAGAACGGGAGACTGCGCATTCACAGCACCTTTCGCAACACCTTGAATCTGCAGCTCGATGATGGCGCGCTGCTGCCGCTAATTTCCGCGCGCGGCAGCCTCAATCATCCGGATGCCGTGCGGGTGGCGGTGGCGGAAAGCTGGGACTGGCGTGGTGGCGCAGAGATTCACTTTGCCCACGGCACCCTGCTTTCCCCCGACTGGCAGCTACCGCTGGCGGGCACGCCAATCTGGTCGCCGGAAACGTTACAGGAAACAGAGCAAGAATCGCTGAAAACCTGCCTGCCGTTTCTGGAAAACCAGCTGCGAGCCTGGTGTCAGCAGCAGAATGTCGACAGCGTGCTGCGCCTGCTGCCGGACGATCGGTTTGGTATCCCGGTCACCATCGGCCTGACAGACGATGAAGAAACGCTGGAGAAAATGGTCGCGCGCACCCTCGGTTTTGGCAGAGGGCTGACGCCGGACGGCGACGACTATTTGCTCGGCTATCTTGCCGCGCTCTGGCTGGCGACGCAGTCGCTCGTCAGCGAACATCGCCGGAGGTTCATCGCCGCCTTAGCCCCCGGGCTGAACAGCACCAACGACATAAGCCGCCATTATCTGAACCGCGCGGTATTGGGGCACTTTTCCGAGGCGATTTGCCGGTTACGTACCGGACTCACCTTCCCTTTTGACCCGAAGACGATCGGCGAGCGCGCAACAGCGGTGATGGCTTTCGGTGCCTCATCTGGCGCGGACTGCATGGCCGGTTTTCTCCACGGCCTGCGCAACATCACCGCTTAACACCGATTTTTATTCCTTCGGGCTACGGCCCGACCTCAACAGGTACGACACATGAGCGTAGTACATCGCGTTTTTAGCAATCTCTATCAGGACTCGGTTTCCCTGATGCAGATTTCCGCCAGCATCAACAAACTGCCGGGCATCGAACAGGCTTCGGTGGTGATGGGCAGTAAGACCAACCTCGCGCAGCTTGCTGACGCAGGGCTGAGCGGCGATTTTACCGCCGGGCCAAACGATCTGATTATCGCCGTGAAGGGCGAGGCAGAAGCCTGTGAGCAGGCAATGGCGCTGGCCAAAGAGAAGCTCAACAGCAAGCCTGCCGACAGCAGCGAATCCGGCGTGGCAAAGGTGCCTCTGACGAGCCTCGCCATGGCGAAGGACAACGTGGCGGAAGCCAACCTTGCGCTGATTTCCGTCCCAGGTGACTACGCGGCGGCGGAAGCGCTCAAAGCTCTGCAACTGGGCATGAACGTGATGCTGTTCAGCGACAACGTCAGCCTCGAGCAGGAAAAAGCAGTGAAAACCCTCGCCCGCGAAAAAGACCTGATCGTGATGGGCCCGGACTGCGGTACCGCCATCGTCAACGGCATTCCTCTGGGCTTTGCTAACGTCGTACGCCGAGGGGCGATTGGCGTGGTGGGCGCTTCCGGCACTGGATTACAGGAAGTGACCTGCCGCGTCGATCAGCTCGGCGCGGGAATTTCTCAGGCACTGGGTACCGGCGGCCACGATCTGCACGAGGAGATCGGCGGCATCAGCATGCTGCAAGGTTTGCAGATGCTGGCAAGCGATGAAGAAACGCAGGTCATTGTGCTGATCTCCAAGCCACCTGCGCAGTCCGTTGCCGAGCGCATCCTGGAACAGGCGCAACAATCCGCTAAGCCGGTAGTAGTGAACTTCCTTGGCGCGACACAGGAAAGCGTCGCCCGCACCGGCGTTATGGCCGCCCGCACTCTGGCGGAGGCGGCAGAAATGGCCGTAGATTTGCTGAATAAAATACCGGTTGCCCATGCCGCACAGTCGCTCTGCGCCGATGAACGACAGATGCTGGAGCAGGAATGCCGGAAGCTCACCGGCAGCCGTCAGGCGCTGCGCGGCGTATTTGCGGGCGGCACCTTCTGCTACGAAGGTCAGCTGATTTGCCAGCAGCACGGCATCAACGCCAGCAGCAATACGCCGGTCAAAGGCAACCTGCCACTCGAAGATTTATGGCACAGCCACGGCCATACGCTGATAGACATGGGCGATGACGACTTCACCCGCGGACGTCCGCACCCGATGATAGACCCGACCCTGCGCAATCAGCGCATCATCCATGAAATCAAAGACCCCGCCACGGCGGTGGTGCTGTTCGACCTCGTGCTCGGCTACGGCGCAGCGGCAGAGCCTGCCAGTGACCTGCTGGCAGCCCTGGCGGAAACCTCACGCGACAGCGGCCCGGTATTAGTCGCTCACGTCTGCGGCACCGACGCCGACCCGCAGCATCGTACGCAGCAGATTAAGGTCCTGCGCGACCACGGTGTGCTGGTCGCAAGCTGCAACGCCCAGGCCACTCAGTGGGCCGCCACCGTGGTGGAAATTCAGGCACAGATCCAAGGAAAACAAGCATGAACCCGTTATTTTCTCAGCCACTGAGCGTCATTAACGCCGGGCTGGCAAGCTTTGCCGATAACATCCAGCACGCGGGCGGTCAGGCCGTGGCGCTGAGCTGGCAACCGCCGGGCGTGGGCGACCGTCAGTCCGGTCTGGATTTAGCCGCGCTGCTGGCCCATCCGCGCGTAGAGGCCGCCAACCAGGTGGCGATGGAGCGTTATCTCAGCGCGCAGCCTGCCCTGGTTGACGTGATGAGCGCCTTTGAGGCCATTCCGGCCATGCGCGAGCGCAAGCTTATTCTCCACTCCGGCCCGCCGATTGCCTGGGAAAACATGTGCGGCCCGGTGAAGGGGGCGATTATTGGCGCGGTGCTGTTCGAGGGCTGGGCAGCAGATCATCAGGCGGCGGAACGCCTCGTGCTGAGCGGAGCCATCGACCTTTCACCTTGCCATCACTACGACGCCGTCGGCCCGATGGCCGGGATCATCAGCCCGTCGATGCCGCTGTGGGTGATTGAAAACAAAACCAACGGCAGGCGCTCGTGCAGCAACTTCAACGAAGGCCTCGGCAAGGTGCTGCGCTTTGGCGCAAATAATGAAGAAGTGTTGAAGCGCCTGGCGTGGATGAGGGATGAACTCGGCCCGGCCATGAAAGCAGCAGTGCGTGAAATGGGCGAACTGGAGCTGAAGCCGTTGATGGCGCAGGCGCTGCACATGGGCGATGAGGTTCACAACCGCAACGCCGCCGCCACCGGCCTGCTGCTCAAGCGTCTGTTCCCTGCCCTGCTGGCGTGCAACCTGCCGCAGGATCAGGTGCAGCGCGTAGTGACCTTTATCACCAGCAACGACCACTTCTTCCTCAACCTGTCGATGGCCGCCTGTAAGGCGATGATGGATGCCGCGACCGGCGTACCATTCAGCTCGATGGTCACCGTGATGGCGCGTAACGGCGTCAACTTCGGCATTCGCCTGTCCGGCACCGGCGACCGTTGGTTCCAGGCCCCGGCGAACCCGGTGGAAGGCCTGTTCTTCCCGGGCTATGGCGTGGACGATGCCGCCGCCGACCTGGGCGACAGTGCAATCACCGAAACCGCGGGCGTCGGCGGCTTTGCCATGGCGTCCTCCCCGGCCATCGTGAAGTTTGTCGGCGGCACGCCTGCCGATGCCACCAACAACAGTCGCCGGATGCAGCTCATCACCCTCGGCACCAACCCTGCCTTTACGCTGCCCGCGCTGAACTTCGCGCCAACGGCGGCGGGGATTGACGCACGTAAAGTGGTAGACCGCAGCATCCTGCCGATCATCAACACCGGCATCGCCCATAAAGAAGCGGGCGTCGGACAGATTGGCGCCGGAATAACCACCGCGCCGATGGTCTGCTTTAACGAAGCGCTGCACGCGCTGGCACAGGAAGTGAACGCATGAACAAACCTCTCGCCGTCGTTGCCGTAGGCGGCAACGCCCTGATTCAGGACGACAAACACAACAGCATTCCCGACCAGTACGACGCGGTGACCGACAGCGTCCGCCACATCTGTGACATGATTGAAGCGGGCTGGGAAATGGTGCTAACCCACGGCAACGGGCCGCAGGTGGGCTTCATCCTGCGCCGCTCCGAGCTCTCCAGCCGTGAAGTGGCCCCTGTACCGCTGGACTACGCCGTCGGCGATACCCAGGGTGCCATTGGCTACATGTTCCAGAAGGCGCTGAGCAACGAGCTCAACCGGCGTGGCATTCATAAATCGGTGGTCTCCCTGGTGACGCAAACCCGCGTGGACGCTAACGATCCGGCGTTCCTTCATCCAACCAAACCGATTGGCGCATTCTTCGATCGCGCTACGGCCCTCGACCGACAGCGCGAGTTTGGCTGGACGCTGATGGAAGACGCCGGGCGCGGCTGGCGTCGCACCGTGCCCTCCCCGCAGCCTCTGGAAATCATCGAGCTGGAGGTCATCACCAGCTTGCTGAAGCAGGGTTGCATCGTGATTGCCTGCGGCGGCGGCGGTATTCCGGTTATTCGCGATGAATGCGGTGCCCTGCGTGGCACCGAAGCGGTGATCGACAAAGACCTCGCCTCCGCCCTGCTGGCGGAAAAGCTGAATGCCGACATGCTACTGATCCCGACCGGCGTGGAGCAGGTCGCCGTCAACTTCGGCACGCCCGAACAGCGCTGGCTCGACAAGCTCAGCATCAGCGAAGCCCAGCGGCTGATCGCCGAAGGCCAGTTTGGCGCGGGCAGTATGCAGCCGAAGGTGGAAGCGATTCTCGGCTTCGTGACCCAAAGCCATGCCAAAGGCAAAAAGGGCCAGGGTTTGATCACCAGCCCGCAGGCCATCAAAGCGGCGCTTGAGCATAAAACCGGCACCTGGATCGGTGAAGAATAATCACTTATCGGGCGGCAGAAGCCGTCCTGGAGACAACACCATGAGCAAAACAACCTTACTCGCCGTCAACGGCACTCTGATGCGCGGCCTGGAGCTGAATCACAACATGCAAAAAGCGGGCGGCGTGTTCGTGCGCGAAGACAAGACCGACCCCCACTATCGTCTGTGGACCATCAACGATAAACATCCCGGCATGATCCGCGTGGCGGAAGGCGGCACCTGCGTGGCGCTGGAAATCTGGGAACTGCCGATGGCCTCGTTTGCCGACCTGCTGGCAAGCGAGCCTGCGGGCCTGAGCATTGGAAAAGTACGCCTTACGAACGGCAGCGAAGTGCTCGGCGTGCTGGCTGAGCCGTGGCTGGTCGAAGGACAGAAAGAGATAACCGACACTGGCAGCTGGCGCAACTACACCGGCCATCATCACACGTCATAACTGACCTTGAGCAAGGGAACTGACTTATGCGTAAAACAAGTGAAAATATTAACACCGCCTCCGGGCTGCGGATTGCGATGATCCTGCTGGGGATCGCCGTCACACCGGTGCTGCTCTCTTCTTCAAGCCTCGGCAATCAGCTCTCCTCTTCCAGCCTGCTCACCGTGGTGCTGGCAGGCGGCTTCATCCTGACGCTGCTTTCGGCCATTACCATCAGCGTCGGTGAAAAAGCGCGTCTGCCGACCTACGGCATTGTGAAATATGCCTTTGGGGAAAAAGGCGCGGTCGCCATCAATATTCTGATGGCCGTCAGCCTGTTCGGCTGGATTGCGGTGACTGCCAATATGTTCGGTCATTCGGTTCACGATCTGCTGGCAGAGCACGGCGTTAACCTGCCCGTACCGCTGCTGGTAGCCGCAGGCTGCGTGATTTTTATCGCCTCCACCGCGTTTGGCTTTGAAGTACTGGGCAAGGTGGCGCAGGTTGCGGTACCGGTAATTGCACTGATGCTGTGCTACATCCTGTGGATTATCACCCATACCGATGCGCCCGTTGTCGCCCAACAGCTTTCCACCATGAATACGGGCGTGGCGATTTCGACCGTGGTCGGAACCATTATCGTGCTGGTCGCCACCCTGCCGGATTTCGGCAGCTTCGTTCACGACAGAAAGCACGCGCTGATTGCTGCGGTATTAACCTTTATGGTGGCTTATCCGCTGCTGTACTGGATCGGCGCCACGCCGAGCGCGCTCAGCGGCAAAGGCTCGCTGCTGGCGGCAATGGCGGTGTTTGGTGCAGTGTTACCTGCCGCTCTGCTGCTGATTTTCGCCTGCATCACCGGCAACGCCGGGAACATGTTCCAGGGCACGCTGGTGGTCTCCACGCTGTTCAGCAGGTTCCCGAAATGGCAGATTACGCTGGTGCTCGGCGTGCTGGCGGCCATTATCGGCAGCCTGAACATCATGAGCGTATTCATTCCGTTCCTGCTGTTCCTCGGCATCGCAACGCCGCCGGTGGCGGGGATTTATATCGCCGACTTCCTGCTCTATCGCCGTGGCGGCTATGATGCAGCCGTGCCGGAACGCGAACCTGCGGTAAAGGTACTGACCTTTGTGGCCTGGGCGCTGGCGAGCGTGGTCGGCTTTGCCACCGCCAACGGAATTTTCACCCTGACGACCATCCCTTCCATCGACTCTATTCTGGTCGCCTGCGTGGGGTACGTACTCTTTAGTCGCCTGAGTCACAAACCGACAACCGTCAGAATCTGACAAACGCTGGGTATCTGGTCACGGGCGAGTAAGCTATGACATCATTGTCAGTCGCTTCTCGCCTGTTTTTTATGACTCCAGGTGAGCCACACAACGCCGGAGCCGGTCATGTTTATTTCCGAAGAAGTGTTACGCATTGTGCATCTGGTGGCGAAATACCAGAGCATCACCACCGCTGCCGAGCAGCTCAATAAAGTCCCTTCCGCCATAAGCTATACCCTGAAAAAGCTGGAAGAGAGTCTCGGCATCGAGCTGTTCATCCGCAAGGGCCGCTATCTGGAACTCACCCCGAGCGGCGACTACTTTATCCAGCACAGCGTCACGCTACTGCACGACATTGAAGCCCTGAAGCGCAACACCTCCCTGATTTACTCTGGCGTGGAAAAAGAGCTCACCGTGGCGGTGAACAACATCATTCCGCGCAGCGCAGTGGTGCAGTATATCGTTGAATTTGAGCGCACCTTCCCCGGTACGGAGTTGACGGTCAACACCGAGGTGTACAACGGCTGCTGGGACGCGCTGTATAACAAACGCGCCGACCTGGTGATTGGGGCGCCGCACGCGGTACCTTCCAGCGACGGTATTGTCAGCGAAGCCGCGGGGCAGCTGGAGTGGGATTTTGTCGTCGGGCCGCAGCATCCGCTGGCCCCTCAGCTTCAGCCATTAGAGAACCGTCAGCTTCGCCAGTATCCGGCGGTCTGCATCCGCGATACCGCCATCCACAGCAAACCGCTCCAGGCCTGGCTGCTGGAGGGGCAAAAGGCGCTTTTCGTACCGGATTTCGACACGGCTATCGAGCTTATAGGGCAGAACGCGGGGATTGGCTATATTCCGCACCATCTGACGCTGACGCGGCTCAATAACGGACAGCTAGTAAAAAAACCGATGCAGGAACACAAGCACGCCACCCGGTTGTTCAACGCCACCCGCAGCGATGGCCTTGGGGAAGCGGCGCGCTGGAGCATGAATTTCCTCCAGCGGCCTGAGATCAAAGTGGCGATAAACGGCGGTTAGATTGCCGGGCGGCACGTTGTTTGCCCGGTTACAGGTACCATAGGCCCGGTAAGCGTAGCGCTACCGGGCAATTTCACATCTTGAACAGCGGCACCGTCGCCCCGGTGATATAGCGGCGACGCAGCCAGGACGACAATGCATCCATCGTCATCACCACCGCCACCAGCAGCAAGGTGATAAACATCACCACGTCCCAGTTCCAAAGCCGCATGTTTTCGGCATAAATCAGCCCGATGCCGCCCGCGCCGACAAAGCCCAGTACCGCCGCTGAACGGGTGTTCGATTCCAGCTGATACAGGCTCAGCGCCAGAAACGTCGGGAAGGACTGGGTGAAGATCCCAAAGCGGTGCTTTTGCAGACCGTTGGCGCCCACTGCCGTCAGGCCACGCCCCGGCGAACGTTCCACCGCCTCATGCCCTTCGGCATACAAGCGCCCGAGCAGGCCGGTATCCTGCATGATAATCGCCAACACGCCAGCCAGCGGGCCAAGCCCTACGGCGCGCACGAATATCAGCCCCCAAATCGCCATGTCGATGCCGCGCAGCAGGTCGAACAGGCGGCGCATAAACATCGCCACAAACCGAGTCACCGGGCCGCGCATGATGTTACGCGCCGCAAGGAACGACAGCAGCAGCGCAATCACCGTGGCGGTGATCGTTCCGGAGAAGACGATGGCAAGCGTGATGCCTATCTGGCTGAAGTAGTAGCCAAATGGCCAGTTCATAAAATCATGCCAGACGAACATGCGGAAAAAATAGCGCCCGAGCTGCGTCATGCCCGTGCTCAGCTGTTCATAGCTGATGCCAAACTGGATAAAGAACCACACGTAATAGAGCAATGCCGCCAGCGCCAGCAGGCCAATATGGCGCAGGTAGCGCCCCTGCACGCGGAACAACGCCGCATGCTCTTCCCGATAATGCGCGGTATCCGTCACCGCCTGCCACTGTTTCATTTGTTCCCCTCCAGCACCCGCTGGCGCAGACGGCCAGAGAGCGTATCGAGCAGCGACACCACAATCACGATCAGCAGCAGCGTCATGCTCACCTGGTCATAGCGGTCGAGTTTAATGTTGGTCATCAGCTCCTGGCCGATGCCGCCCGCCCCGACCAGCCCAAGAATGGTGGATGAGCGGAAGTTAATTTCCAGGCGCATAAAGCCGTAGGAGAGAAAAACAGGTTTCACCTGCGGCCAGAGCGCGAAACGCATGCGCTGAACAGCCGTCGCCCCGCAGGCCGTCAGCCCGCGCACTGGCTTGTTTTGTGCGCTTTCGATCGCCTCATAAAACAGCTTGGTCAGGCTGCCGATGGTGTGCAGCGTCAGCGCCAGAAACCCCGGTATCGCGCCGATGCCAAACGCCATCACGAAGATAACAGCCCACGCCAGCTCCGGCATGGTACGCAGAAATGCCACCAGCGCACGAATCGCCATTCTTACGCCGAGCGGTGCCCAGGCGTTACGCGCCGCCATAAACGCCAGAATCGTCGCGATGGCCACCGCCACCAGCGTTGCCGCCAGCGCCAGCTGGAGCGTTTCCCAGATCAGCGGCAGCTGGATAGGCAAGCGATAGCCCCAGTAAGCCAGCGATCCTTTGGTATGCGAATCCGCGAACAGCAGCCCGCCGTGCAGCGTCGGCACTGTTTCCAGCATGTAATCGAGGAAGTTCGGCAGCGAGTGCCAGATGGTGAGGAGATTAAATTCGGCGGCCTGTCCGGCGGCGAAATAGAGCACCAGCAGCAGCGCCGACCAGGTGAAGGTGTCGCGCGTCTGGCGGGCCTTTATCTGCTGGTAATAACGTTCAAATTCAGTATTCTGCATGTTCACTCGCGGAATAACGCTCCCCCGCCAACCGCGCGAGGGAGGTGAAATGGCCTGATTAACGGGCGTTAACCAGTTCGCGTTTCATGTCGATAATCTGCTGGAAATCTGCCACGGTGGCCGGGCCGATGTGCTGGGTGCCGCCCATCGCCTTAATAAAGCAGGCGTGATCTTCCTTGTCCAGTTTCTTCACTGCATCCACTACTTTGGCCTTGAAGTCCGCAGGCAGGCTGTTGCTTACCAGGATAGGGCCGTTCGGGATCAGCGGCGACTGCCAGATGATGCGGATGTTCTTCATCAGGTCCGGATGATCCATGCGGATCAGGCGGTTAAACGCGCCCGCCGTGTAGCCGTCGTTGTAGTCACCGACCATTGAAGTCCAGGTCACTGCGCCGTCGAACTGCCCGTTCAGCACGCCGAGGATGTCCTGCTCGTGGCCGCCGGAGAAGGTAACGCTGGAGAAGTGATTGTTGTATTTGTTATCCGGCGTGCCGCCAAACTTCTGCTTGAAGGCCTGGTTCGGGATCAGGAAGCCGGAGGTGGAGTCCGGGTCGGCCATGCCGAAGGATTTCCCTTTCAGATCGTCGATGGTTTTATACGGGCTGTCGGCTTTAACGATGACCACCGAGTGATAGCCGCGGGACTGATCTTTGTCGTCCACCGCGAGGCCGACGATATCCACCGCTTTCGGGTTGTTGATGTACACCGAGGCGTAGGAGGACGGTGACATGCTCAGCACCACGTCCACTTTACCGCCGAGCAGGCCCTGGATCACGCCAGAGTAGTCAGAGGAGTTACGCAGTTTGGTGTCGACGCTCAGCTCTTTATCGAGGAACGTTTTCACGCACTGGTTATCGCCGATTTGCTGGGTGGCGTTCTGCCCGCCCAGAATGCCCAGATTTAACTCTTTCGGTTGCTCAGCAGTTGCCTGCCAGGCCACCAGCAGCCCTGCCATCATTGCAGAAAGTCGTAATGCGCGCGTCATGTGCTTGGTCATTATCGTTGCCTGTGTCGTCTGGTTTTGAGAATCAGTGGAGTTGAGAAATGTCATCGCCGTACAGGTGGTGCAGAACATCCGGGCTCAGATCGTCCGGATGTCCATCGAACACGATTTGCCCCTGCGCAATGCCAATCACGCGGGTGCAGTAAGTTTTCACCAGTTCAATCGAATGCAGATTGACCATCACGCTGATGCCCTGCTCGCTCACTTCTCGCAGCACGTTCATGATGCGCTGCGTATTTTTCGGGTCGAGAGAAGCGACAGGTTCATCGGCCAGTAAAACGGAAGGGTTCTGGATCAGCGCCCGGCAAATCGCCACGCGCTGCATCTGCCCACCGGAGAGGTTCTCCGCCCGCTGCAGCGCGTGCGGTAGCATGTTCATCCATTCAAGCAGCGCAATCGCCCGGGCGCGGTCGTCGTCGGAGAAGACCTTAAACAGGGATTTGAGCGTGGAAGTCTGGCTCAGGCGGCCCAGCAGGACGTTGGTCAGCACATCAAGGCGCGGCACCAGGCAGAAGTCCTGGAAAATCATCCCGCATTCGCTGCGCCACTGGTTCAGGGCGCGTCCGCTGAGGTGCGACACGTCGCGCGGCATCCCCACTTCCGGGTAGCTTAATATTTCACCTTCGGTGGCGGCGTGGGTGCCGTTCAGCACGTGCAGCAGCGTGGATTTCCCCGCCCCGCTTCGCCCGACAATGCCCACCATTTCCCCGGCGTGCAGGTCGAAGCTGATGTCGTTCAGCACCGTCTGCTGGGCGTTATAGGATTTGCTGAGGTTTTTCACGCTCAGCACTTTACGCAGATTGGCCTGGGCAGGCTGCGGCTGGAGCGGATAGTCATTCAGGGAAAAAAGTGCGCGAGCGTTGTTCATAAGAGTTCCACGTTGCTGGTTTTCGCCGTGGGTTATTAACGATGCTGCGCGTGACGCTTTAATGACAGAAAAACGATAAACAGATGAAGATGACAGACGCCGTTACAACTCTTTTGTTGTCGTGAGCGGCATTCAGCGCCATTAATAACGCCCTTTTATCGTTGAGACTAATCCTGTGCGTTCAGCGCTGTTTGCTCTTTCCCTGCTGGCGGCTCCTGCCTTCGCCGCCCCGTCCATTCAGGTAGGATTTTCCCCGGAGGGATCGGCACGGACGATGGTTCTGGCGGTGATTAATCACGCGCAGAAATCCATCAATATGATTGCTTATGCGTTCCAGGCACCGGACATTACCGCAGCCCTGGAAGCGGCGGCGGCGAGAGGTGTGAAGGTACAATTGGTGGCCGATTTTCGGCGTAATCAAAACGGTAAAAGTCAGCGCGCATTGAGCGATGTCGCCAGCCACGGCGTGGAGGTCCGGACCGACGCGCACTACCATATCCAGCATGATAAAACGATTATCGTGGATGGAAGCACGATAGAAACCGGCTCGTTTAACTATGCGCCGTCGGCTGAGACTGAAAACAGTGAAAATGTGCTGGTTATCCGCCATGCGCCAGCCATAACCGCGCAGTATCTTGCTCACTGGCGGTCACGCTGGCGCTATGGCGTGCCTTTTACTCCTGAGCCGAAACCGGCTGCCGGGACGCTGGCTCCGCTGACGCAAACTGCCCACGGTTAAGGTCGCCAACCACCGCATTCATCCGCGCCTCATTCAGGCTGTAGAACTTAATCGACAGCGCGGTCAGCACGTAGAACACGGATGGGATCACTGAGAACAGCAGCACGATACCGCCGATGGCCTCGGCAGACTGCACGGTGCTGCCCGAAGCATAGCCATAATACGCCAGCACCCAGCCAAGAATGGCCCCGCCGACTGCCACGCCAAGCTTGATCACAAAGATATTCGCCGCGACGTTCATGCCGGTGATACGACGCTGGGTTTTCCATTCACCGTAGTTGTTGGTGTCGGTGATCATTGACCACTGAATGGCGGCGTTTCCGCCCTGCACCAGCTGGATAAGCATGTGGAAGAACAGCGGTATCGCCCAGTACTGCACCGGAAGCCAGAAGCAGGCCATGCCCAGGGCGGCATTCACCATGTTGATCCAGAAAGAGAGCTTCACTTTGCAGAAGCGGGTGCCGAAGGGTTTTGCCAGCACCGAGCCAAACATCGAGGCGAACATGCCGCCGAGCATAAACCAGCTGATAATGTCTGACCCTTTGCTCAGCACGCTGTTGACGTAATAGACCACCGCCCCGCCGCGGATCACCACCGCCACCAGCATCATAAAGTTGTAAACCGACAATATGCGCCACTGATCGTTACGGAAGAGAATTTTAATATCCCTGGAAATATTCAGGTTTTCTTCTTTGATGGGCTGCACGCGTTCTTTGGTGGTAAAGAAGCAGACAATAAACATCAGGCAACCAATCACGCCAAATATTGCCATTGCGGCCTGAACACCGGCGGCTCTGTCGCCAGGGTAGAGAAAATCGGCCAGCGGTAAAATAAACGCAGTACCCAGTGCGCCACCAATCGGCGTAATAGCAAATCGCCATGACTGAAGGGATAAACTTTCCTGCGGATCGGTGGTTAACGCGGCCCCCAGAGAACAGTATGGAATATTAATCGCGGTATACATCAGGGTCATAAAAATATAGGCCGCAACGGCGTAAACCACTTTTCCACTGTCTGAAAAACTTGGGATGGAATAGACCAGCACGCAGCTGACGGCGAAGGGAATACAGATGGCCATCAGCCAGGGACGGAAGCGCCCCCAGCGGGTGGCCGTGGCATCGGCAATGGCGCCCATAATGGGATCGGTAATCGCGTCGAGCACGCGAACCAGTAAAAACATCGTGCCCATCACTGCCGGAGGCAAACCGTAAATATCGGTGTAGTACCAGGCCAGAATAGCGACGGAAGAATCAAAAACAATATGGCTGGCGGCATCACCGAGGCTATAGCCAACTTTTTCTCTGACGGATAACTTTTCTCCTGCCACAATCAAACTCCCCTTCAGTATTAAAGTGAGAAACCGGTTTCTTATGTGGCGCTATTTTTTGCACAGCCGGGGAAAGGCGGTCTATTACGATTTTTTGCCTGCTCCTTATGTTTTTTGCTTTATGTGATCCCGAGGGTTCAGAAATGATATTTGAGCCCTTTTTTTGTTTTGCACTTCACATATCCACCACAGCGGGAATTGTCCTTAATGGGCAAAAACGTTAACTCCGACACGCGGCGGAAACGAGTTTCGTCTATGGTTACAGGCAGCGGAATATGCGCTGTTAAAAGGAGAATCAACAATGAATAAGCCCGTTTTGCGCCGTCCTGACACCCTTTCCCTTGCCCTGCGGCTGGCACTTGGGGGCGCGCTATTTTCGCTGGGCCTCGCTTGTGCGCAGGCCGACGAGGCACAGCCTCAGTCGCCGGATGTTTTATTGGGTCCGCTGTTTAACGACGTGCAGAGCGCGAAGCTGTTTCCCGATCAGAAAACTTTTGCCGACGCTGTACCGAACAGCGACCCGCTGATGATCCTTGCGGACTACCGGATGCAGCGCTCCCAGAGCAGCTTTGACCTGCGCCACTTCGTGGACGTCAACTTCACGCTGCCTCAGGAAAAAGACAAGTACGTGCCGCCGAAGGATCAGAGCCTGCGCGATCATATTGACGGACTGTGGCCGGTGCTGACGCGCACCACCGACAAGGCCGAAAAATGGGATTCCCTGCTGCCGCTGCCGAAGCCCTACGTCGTACCCGGCGGGCGATTCCGTGAGGTTTATTACTGGGACAGCTACTTCACCATGCTGGGCCTGGCGGAGAGCGGCCACTGGGACAAAATCGAGGACATGGTCGCCAACTTCGCTTATGAAATTGACACCTGGGGCCATATTCCCAACGGCAACCGCAGCTACTACTTGAGCCGCTCGCAGCCGCCGTTCTTCTCTCTGATGGTGGAGCTGCTCGCCACGCACGAACCGGACGCACTGAAGACGTATCTGCCGCAGATGGAGAAAGAGCACGCTTACTGGATGGAAGGGGCCGAATCGCTGCAAAACGGCTCGGCAAATAAACGCGTGGTAAAACTCGACGATGGTGCCCTGCTCAACCGCTACTGGGACGACAAAGACACGCCGCGTCCTGAATCCTGGCTGGATGACGTCAACACCGCCAAAAGTAACCCGAATCGTCCTGCCACGGAAATCTACCGCGACCTGCGGTCCGCCGCCGCCTCTGGCTGGGATTTCAGCTCACGCTGGATGGATGACCCGCAGAAACTCAGCACGATCCGCACCACCAGCATCGTGCCGGTCGATCTGAACTCACTGATGTTCCGGATGGAGAAAATCATCGCCACCGCCAGTAAAGCCGCGGGCGACGACGCCAAAGCCAGCCGCTATAACGCTCTGGCAGGCGATCGTCAGAAAGCGATGGAAAAATACCTGTGGAACGACAAAGAGGGCTGGTACGCCGATTACGATCTCAAATCGAAAAAGGTGCGTAATCAACTGACCGCTGCCGCGCTGTTCCCGCTTTACGTGCATGCGGCCTCCAACGACCGAGCCGCGAAAGTCGCCGCCGTGACGGAATCCCGCCTGCTGAAACCGGGCGGTATCACCACCACCACCGTGAACAGCGGCCAACAGTGGGACGCGCCGAACGGCTGGGCACCACTGCAATGGGTGGCCACCGAAGGCCTGCAAAATTACGGCAAAGAGAAGCTGGCCATGGAAGTGAGCTGGCGTTTTCTGACCAACGTGCAGCACACCTACGACAGCCAGCAGAAACTGGTCGAGAAGTATGACATCACCTCTACCGGCACCGGAGGCGGCGGCGGCGAATACCCACTCCAGGACGGCTTCGGCTGGAGTAACGGCGTGACGCTGAAGATGCTCGATCTGATCTGTCCGAAAGAGAAGCCGTGCGATGACGTGCCGAAAAACCGACCGGCGCCTGCTCCTGCGGCCCCGTCAGCTCCGGCGACAAAAGCACAATAACCCTCAACCGTGCCGGGCGGCGCTGACCTGCCCGGCCTGCGAGCTGCCCTCTCCGGCTGTTTTTGTAGGCCAGGTAAGGCTTCAGCCGTCACCTGGCAATTCCCCGGCACGCCTACCCAAAATGGTAGTCAGCTCGTGACTTCTCCGCTTGATTCAGCTAACGCAAACAATAATAATTCGCATTCTTTTTAGCGAAAAATGACATTTTCGTACGTTTTGACACGGCGGCGCACAGGCGTGCCAGACCGTGTTTCTCAGGATTATGTGATGAATAACTTTCTGCCTCTTAAACGCTCGTCGGTGCTTTGTGCGCTGGCGCTGGCCTTCCCTTGCGCCGTATTCGCAGAAGAAACCGTGGTCGTCACGGCGCAGCCGGTGGAATCTGCCACCGCACCGACCAAAGGCTATAGCGCGAAAACCTCTACGGGTTCGACCAAAACCGATCAGCCGTTAATCACCACCGCCCAGTCAGTCTCCGTCGTCACGCGTCAGCAGATGGAAGATCAGGGCGTCAGTAACGTGAGCCAGGCGCTGAGCTATACGCCGGGCGTCTACAGCACCTTTGGCGGCGCGGCAACGCGCTTTGATGCCATTTCACTGCGCGGCTACCACGGCGGCGACGTCGATAACATCTTCCTCGACGGCATGCGCCTGATGAGCGACGGCGGCAGTCACAACATCATTCAGATTGACCCGTGGTTCCTCGATCGCATCGATGTGATTAAAGGCCCCTCCTCTGCACTTTACGGCCAGAGCGTGCCGGGCGGGCTGGTGAATCTCACGTCGAAACGTCCGCAGTTTACCTCCGAGGGCCATATTCAGGCGTTTGGCGGGACCCAGAACACCAAAGGCGCAGCGTTCGATTACACCGACGCCATCAATGACCAGTGGGCATATCGCCTGACCGGTATTACCCGCAACACCGACACGCAGTTCGACAACACACGCGAAGAGCGGTACGCCATTTCTCCATCGCTGCTGTGGCAGCCGGACTCCGACACCAGCCTGCTGCTGCGCGCCTATCTGCAAAAAGATCCGTCAGGCGGCTATCACGGCTCGCTGCCGCTGGACGGCACGCGCTATGAGCACAACGGACGCAAGCTCAGCAATCACACGAACGAAGGCGACCCGGGCGACGGCTATCAGCGCCGGGAGCAGATCTACAGCTATGAGTTCGACCATCAGTTCAACGATGTCTGGTCTGTGCATTCAAGCGGCAGCTACACCCACTCCGACGTGAAGCTCGATCAGGTGTATCAGGTCGGCTGGGTAGACGACAGCGATATGCTGGCCCGCGGCTACAGCGGCTCAAAGGGCTCCCTCGACGGTTGGTCAACCGACAACCGCGTGAAGGCGGACTTCACCACCGGCGAGGTCGCGCACACGCTGATTCTGGGCGGCGAATATCACCGCTTCCGCAATGACATCTGGACCGGAGCAGGCAGCGCTTCCCCGCTGAACCCGTGGACTTACTACACGCCGCAGACCGGGCATACCGTCACGTACAGCGACGATAACAACCGCCGCTACTATCAGGCTGGCGTCTATCTTCAGGACGAGATGGTGTGGAATCGCTGGCATGCGAATCTCTCGACCCGCTATGACCGCATCGTTTCAGAGCAGGTCAGCGACACCTTTGGCACCTCGGCCCGACGTTCGGATGACCATATCAGCAGCCGCGCCTCGCTGCTTTACGCTTTCGAAAACGGTCTGTCGCCGTACCTGAGCTACAGCCAGGCGATTACGCCTGCCATGCTGTCGGGGCCGGACGGCAATCTGCTCAAGCCCACCACGGCAGAACAGTATGAAGCGGGCCTGAAGTTCCAGCCGCCGGGCAGCGCAGATCTCTACAGCATTGCTATCTACGACCTGACACAGAAAGACGTGGCAACCCGCGATCCGAACATCGGCACGGCCACTTTCCTGCCCGCCGGGAAAGTGCACTCGCAGGGGGTTGAACTGGAAGCACGCAATCAGCTGACGCCTCGCCTCAGCACCATCGCAGGCTACACCTGGAACCGCCTGCGCTTTGCCGATACCAAAGACGGCACCGACGACAATACGCCGCAGCTGACCCCGGACC
The DNA here is from genome assembly GCF_900215375.1 of Enterobacter sp. CC120223-11. GTDB lineage: Bacteria > Pseudomonadota > Gammaproteobacteria > Enterobacterales > Enterobacteriaceae > Scandinavium. The sequence continues at coordinate 88,153 of NZ_OBEF01000018.1, forward strand.
AGATGGCCTCCCTGTGGGCGCATTATCAGTTTGATTTCGGTATCAGCGCGGGCGCTGGCGTGCGTTACATCGGTAAGCAATGGGCGGATGACACCAATACCGAACGTCTGCCGTCCACTACGCTGATTGATGCGATGGTTCGTGCCGATTTAGGGGCCTGGAACTCCGCCCTGAAAGGCGCGTACTTGCAGGTCAACGCCAACAACCTGACCGACCGCGAGTACATTTCAGGCTGCTATGGCACCAATAACTGCTACTGGGGAGCGGAGCGTTCGGTGACAGCAACCCTGGGGTATGATTTCTGATTCATTCCTGAAAATGGAAAGGGCAGCCAAGTGGCTGCCCTTTTTTATTACTCGTTATTGCTTATGCGTTGCGGCGCAGCAGTCGGAAGACCACCAGCACCACGATGGCACCCACAACCGCCACCAGGAAACTGTGCATGTTAAAACCGTTGACGCTGCCGATCCCGAACATGGTGGCCAGCCAGCCGCCAACAACGGCACCGACAATCCCCAGGACACAGGTCAGAATAAAGCCGCCACCGTCACGGCCCGGCATAATCAGTTTAGCGATAACACCTGCGATCAGTCCGAATACAATCCACGTCAGAATGCCCATTTCAACCATCCTCCTAAAAATAAAATAACCGCAAATAAAACGAGCGTATTGTGCGCTCCGGTTAACTTAAGTATAGGTAAACATTCCTAAAACGAAGGGCGTTAACTGAAATTTTTATCCGCCAAAATATTTTCACCCGTTTGTATTAAGTTCTTGTGGGCGCTGCCGATAGTTGATCGAATCTCTGTCAATAAGGAGCTATCGGGCGTGAGTCATTACAATGAGCAATTCCTTAAACAAAATCCGCTGGCAGTGTTAAACGTTCTGCGCGATCTGCATCGCGATCGCATTCCTCTGCGCGTTTCCTGGGGAACGTCGCAGTTTATCAGCCGCATTCTCGACGTCTCGTCGCAGGCACTGATTATCGACTATGGCAGCCAGGAGTATGAAAACCGCGCGGTGCAGCGGGCTGAAAATATCACCCTCTCAGCTGAAACTCAGGGTGCCAAAATCGAATTTACCGTGCCGAAGATTAGCCATGGCCAGTTCCTCGATCTGCCCGCCTTTACTATGCCTGTTCCGCCGTCCCTCTGGTTCGTCCAGCGTCGGGAGTTTTTCCGCATCAGCGCCCCGCTCCATCCGGTTTATTACTGTAAGGCGAAGCTTGCCGATAAGAGCGAAATCCGCTTCCGACTCTGCGACCTGTCGCTCGGTGGGATGGGCGCGCTGATGGATGAAGCGCCACCTGCTGCACTGAAATCAGGCGTGATGATCCCGCAGATGGAGCTCGATATGGGGGAATGGGGGAAATTTCACTTTGACGCTCAGCTGATTTCGCTCAGTGAACGGAAGGTGGTGGACAGCAAGAATGAAACTATCAGTACGCCCCGCCTGAGCTTTCGCTTTCTCAACGTCAGCCCGGCGGTTGAACGCACACTCCAGCGAATCATCTTCTCCCTGGAGCGTGAGGCGCGGGAACGCGCCAATAAGGTCCGCTAATCAGTCAATCGCGTCCATGGCCTTTTGCACCTTCCAGATATAGCGAGGGGCCTGCGGCGACGGGTGATTCTTCACGATATGGTCGAAGAACTCTTCTTTATCCATACCGTTGATTTCGGCAATCGCTTTTTTGCGATCGGAGGAGAAGGTTCTCAGCAGTGCGCCTGCCCCGTTAACATAAGAGGTCACCAGCGCGTACTGCATTACTTCCGGGTCCTTAATGCCCTGCAATGGGCCATTTTCCAGGATGCGGAAATAGGCGGTACCCATAGAGATGTTGCGCTCAGGATTTTTCAGCTCGCTGACGGACGGGTCGCCGCTCCAGCCCATATAGCGATAGACTTCGCGCCCGGCGGTGGAAGGTTTCAGCTGCATCAGACCGACCGCGCCCGATTTGCTCACCACACCAGGATTACCACCCGATTCCACTGCGATAATGGCGGTGATAAATTTCGGGTCCAGGCCCCAGGCTGCCCCGGCCTTCTGGCTGATAGGCATCCACTGCATCGCCCGCTGAACCGGTACCTTCGGGTTATAAGGCGGCTGGGTGTAATCATATTTCGGTTTAGAACTGCACCCGGCAAGCAAGACCGCTAAAACAACAAACCATCTCAATTTCACGCTTCTGTCCTTATTCCTGAAGTGTGCGCGCTGATGACAACGCGGCGTTCAGGCGGCATGATAACCGTTTCATTCTCTGCAAGGAATTGCCATGACTCTGTTTCATCTGATTGCGCCTTCGGGCTATTGCATTAACCAGCAGGCCGCCAGCCGCGGAATCGAACGCCTCCAGGCCGCCGGGCATCAGGTCAGCAATCAGGCGATTCTTTCCCGCCGCCAGCAGCGCTTCGCCGGGACGGAAGCCGAACGTGCGGGCGACATTAACTCGCTGGCAAGCCTCGAAGGGCAAAACGTTATCGTCATGCCGGTACGCGGTGGCTACGGCGCAAGCCGCCTGCTCGATCTGATTGACTGGCGGGCTATCGCCGCACGCCAGCAGCACAATCCGCTGATTATCTGCGGCCACAGCGATTTCACCGCCATTCAGATGGCGCTCCTGTGCGAGGGCGTCATCACCTTCAGCGGTCCAATGATTGCCGGTAATTTTGGCGCGGAAACGATGAATACCTTCACCGAGGAGCACTTCTGGCGCGCGCTGCGCAACCCGTCCTTCACCGTTGAATGGCAGGGTAACGGCCCGCTGTGCGACGTGGCAGGCACCCTGTGGGGCGGCAATCTGGCGATGCTGGCCTCTTTAGTCGGCACGCCCTGGCTGCCGCAAATCGACAACGGCATTCTGGTGCTGGAAGACATTAACGAACATCCGTTCCGCGTGGAAAGGATGCTGCTACAGCTGTTCCATGCGGGCATTCTGGGCCGCCAGCGCGCGATTGTGTTGGGCAGCTTCAGCGGTGCTGAGCCGAATGACTACGACGCCGGGTACGATTTGCCGGCGATGACGGCGTATCTGCAATCCCGCCTGAACATTCCCGTTATCAGCGGGCTGGATTTTGGTCATGAGCAGCGCACCGTCACCCTGCCACTCGGAGCACAGGCGCATCTGATTCGCAGTGAAAAGCGCACCACTTTATCCATTTCAGGCCATCCGACGATCGCCGAATAAAAAAATCACTCATCGCCCTGATTAATCCGCCGTTTCACTGACTTCTGTGATAACGTTTTATCCTCTTTTCACGCGAGCAAGGGAGTACGTGAACGTTGGATGCCGGGGCAATAATCAGTCTGTTTATTCTGGGTTCGGTGCTGGTCACCTGCAGTATTCTATTAAGTTCCTTTTCGTCCCGTCTCGGGATCCCGATCCTGGTGATTTTCCTCGCCATTGGCATGCTTGCGGGCATCGACGGCATCGGCGGCATTCCATTCGATAACTACCCCTTTGCTTACATGATAAGCAACCTCGCACTGGCGGTGATCCTGCTTGATGGCGGGATGCGCACCCAGGCAAGTTCGTTTCGTGTGGCACTCGGTCCCGCGCTGTCGCTGGCGACGGTAGGCGTACTGATTACTTCTGGCCTGACCGGGATGATGGCCGCATGGTTATTCCACCTGAATTTGATTGAAGGCTTGCTGATTGGCGCGATTGTGGGCTCCACGGATGCCGCGGCGGTGTTTTCACTGCTTGGCGGCAAAGGCCTCAACGAACGTGTCGGCTCCACCCTTGAAATTGAATCCGGCAGCAACGACCCTATGGCGGTGTTCCTCACCATCACCCTGATTGAGATGATCCAGCGCCAGCAGACCGGGCTGGACTGGATGTTCGCCGTTCATATTCTTCAGCAGTTCGGCCTCGGCATTGTGATTGGTCTTGGCGGCGGCTATCTGCTGCTGCAGATGATCAACCGCATCTCCTTGCCCGCCGGACTTTATCCGCTGCTGGCGCTGAGCGGCGGGATCATGATTTTCGGCGTGACCACTACCCTCGACGGCAGCGGCATTCTGGCGGTCTATCTCTGCGGCTTCCTGCTCGGCAACCGCCCTATTCGCAACCGCTACGCCATTTTGCAGAACTTTGACGGCCTGGCGTGGCTGGCACAAATCGGCATGTTCCTCGTGCTCGGCCTGCTGGTGACGCCGTCGGATCTGCTGCCGATTGCTATTCCGGCGCTGCTGCTTTCCGCAGGTATGATTTTCTTCGCCCGTCCGTTATCCGTGTTCATCGGCCTGCTGCCGTTCCGCGGCTTCAACCTGCGCGAGCGCGTGTTTATCAGCTGGGTTGGCCTCCGGGGCGCGGTGCCCATCATCCTCGCCGTTTTCCCGATGATGGCGGGCCTTGAGAACGCACGCCTGTTCTTTAACGTCGCCTTCTTCGTGGTGCTGATATCGCTGCTGCTGCAGGGCACCTCGCTCTCCTGGGCGGCGAAAAAAGCCAAAGTGGTGGTCCCCCCCGTTGGCTGGCCAGTCTCCCGCGTGGGGCTGGATATTCACCCGGAAAACCCGTGGGAGCAGTTTGTCTATCAGCTCAGCGCAGACAAATGGTGCGTTGGCGCGGCGCTGCGTGATTTACATATGCCGCCGGACACGCGCATTGCCGCCCTGTTCCGCGACAACGTTATGCTGCACCCAACGGGCAGTACTCGCCTGAAGGAAGACGACGTACTGTGCGTCATTGGCCGCGAGCGTGATTTACCCGCGCTTGGGAAGATGTTCAGCCAGTCGCCGCCGGTGGCGCTCGACCAGCGCTTCTTCGGTGACTTTATTCTGGAAGCCAGCGCGAAGTTTACCGACGTGGCGATGATTTACGGCCTCGACGTCGGGGAAGAATTCCGCGACAACCCGCAGTCGCTCGGGGATATTGTTCAGCACTTGCTCGGTGCAGCGCCCGTTGTAGGTGATCAGGTTGAGTTCGCCGGAATGGTCTGGACGGTGGCTGAGAAAGAAGATAACGCGGTGCTGAAGGTGGGCGTTCGCGTGGCGGAAGAGGAAGCGGAGTAGTTCAGTTGCTCTGTAGCCTGATGCCCTCACCCCAACCCTCTCCCACGGGGAGAGGGAGCAGACACTAAAAACCTTCTCTGAAGAGAAGGTTTTGCAGTTTACCCCGTCACAACAGGCACGCGCATTGCCAGGGCACACATCAGCTCATAGCCGACCGTGCCACAGCGTTCCGCCACATCATCAATCTTGATCTCTTTGCCCCACAGTTCGACTGGCGTGCCAATGCCAGCCTGCGGACACGGCGTGAGATCCACTGCCAGCATATCCATGGAAACTCGCCCGACGGTGCCGGTGCGAATGCCGTCCACCAGCACTGGCGTGCCGTCCGGCGCATTGCGCGGATAGCCGTCGGCGTAGCCACAGGCCACGATGCCAATGCGTTGCTCCTGCTGCGCGGTGTACAACCGTCCGTAGCCCACTGTGTCGCCTGGTTTCAGATTCTGCACGGCTATGATTTCACTGCTCAACGTCATCACAGGTTTCAGACCGCTGTTGGCGATGTCCTGCCATTTACCCGATGGTGATGCGCCATACAGCACAATCCCAGGACGAACCCAGTCGTAATGTGCCTCAGGATGCCAGAGCGTGGCGGCGGAGTTGGACAGCGATCGCGGGCAGTCGAGCCCTTCTGCCGCCAGCTCGATTTTCGCCATCGCTTCCGTTATGCCTTCGGGATTTTCCGCATCGGCAAAGTGCGACATCAGCGTCATGTCGCTGACGTTGTGCATCGCGTGCAGCTGCTGCCAGACGGTGTGAACTTTGTCCGGCGTGAAGCCCAGCCGGTTCATGCCGCTGTTCACTTTGACGTAAACATCCAGCGGCGCGTTGAGCTTCGCGTTCTGTAACGCTTTCAGCTGCCAGTTGCTGTGCACGGTGGTCGTGAGTCGGTACTGGTCATAGAGCGGCAAATCTTCGGCGTGAAAGAACCCTTCCAGCATCAGAATCGGCCCTTTCCAGCCGCGCTCGCGCAGCAGCACCGCCTCTTCAAGATTGAGCAGTGCAAAGCCGTCGGTGTCGTTCAGCGCGCTCCAGATGCGCTCCAGACCGTGACCGTAAGCGTTGGCTTTTACCACCGACCAGACGCGGGAATCCGGGGCCGCCGAGCGCACCACCGCAAGGTTCTGCCGCAGCGCCTGAAGATCCAGGCTTGCGAGAACGGGACGTGACATAACAGCTCCTTAGTTGTGCGCGCCGTGCAAATGCTGCGGGCGCGACGGCGTAAAGCCTGACTGATAGCGGGCCACGCCTAAATCATCGTACGGAATAGCCGGGGTACGGCCAGAAATCAAATCGCTCAGCAGCTGACCGGAGCCGCAGGCCATGGTCCAGCCCAGGGTGCCGTGCCCGGTATTAAGCCACAAATTCTTGTACGGCGTGCGTCCGACTATTGGCGTACCGTCAGGCGTCATGGGGCGCAGCCCGGTCCAGAAGTTTGCCTGTTCGACGTGGCCGCCGCGTGGGAACAGATCCCGCACCACCATCTCCAGCGTTTCACGCCGCGCCTTCAGCAACTCAGTGTTAAACCCGACGATCTCCGCCATGCCGCCCACGCGAATACGGTCGTCGAAGCGAGTGATCGCAATTTTGTACGTTTCATCAAGAATAGTTGAAACCGGCGCGCCGTCGTCGTCTTTAACAGGGATGGTGAGGGAGTAACCTTTCAGGGGATAAACAGGGATATCGACAATGCCCTTCAGCATGGAGGTGGAATAGGAGCCAAAAGCCATCACGTAGGCGTCGGCTTTGACAATTTCTTCGCCACACTTCACGCCGTAAATTTGCCCACCCTCAGAGAGCAATTTATCCACCGGCGTATTAAAGCGGAAGACCACGCCTGCCTCTTCGGCCATTTTCGCCAGCCGCTGGGTGAACAACTGGCAGTCGCCGGTTTCGTCATTCGGCAGGCGCAGGCCGCCGGTGAGCTTGTGGGCCACTTCCGCAAGCGCAGGTTCCACTTCGGCCAGGCGACTGGCTTCCAGCAGCTGATATGGCACGCCTGCATCCTGAAGCACAGCGATATCGCGGGTCGCGTTTTCATACTGTTGTTCGGTGCGGAAAAGTTGCAGAGTCCCGCCCTGGCGGCCTTCGTACTGGATACCGGTGGCAGTGCGCAGCGCCATCAGACAGTCGCGGCTGTACTCCGCCAGGCGAACCATACGGCCTTTGTTTTGCATATAGTGGCGGGTGTCGCAGTTGCGCAGCATCTGCCACATCCACTTCAGCTGGAACGGCGTCCCGTCGAGGCTTATCGCCAGCGGCGCATGGCGCTGGAACATCCATTTGATGGCTTTAAGCGGAACGCCAGGTGCCGCCCAGGGTGCCGCGTAGCCCGGAGAAATTTGTCCGGCGTTGGCGGCGCTGGTTTCCAGCGCCGGGCCCGGCTCCCTGTCGATGACCGTCACCTCGTGCCCTGCCTGACGTAAATACCAGGCGCTGGCCACGCCGACGACCCCACTTCCGAGGATAACCACTCGCATAACGACTCCAGTACCGTAAAAGAACAATCTTCTGATTACATACTGATAACCTAGATTAAAATATTATTCAACATACGCTTTTTTTATGGTGACTTACCTCACACCCGCCCGCCATACAAAGGTATGCACGGTTTTGAAATCTCGTGCTGCGGCGCAATTTTCGTCAGCACATAATTCCGCAAATATGCAAAAACGTCGCCACTGACGCAGGGAAATCGCGAAGAAAAAGATTTGCGGTTCGCACGTTAGCCCAGGGCTGTTCTATTCTTAACAGGAGGCTCTCCAGACAGAGAGGGCCGCCAACAATGAGGGCGCGCTAATGGCTACGATTGACTCCATGAATAAGGACACCACACGTCTGAGCGATGGACCCGACTGGACCTTCGAGCTGCTGGATACCTATCTGGCGGAGATCGATCGGGTGGCGAAGCTCTACCGACTCGATACCTATCCCCATCAAATCGAAGTCATTACTTCCGAGCAGATGATGGATGCCTACTCCAGCGTCGGGATGCCTATCAACTACACCCACTGGTCGTTTGGCAAAAAGTTTATCGAAACCGAGCGGCTCTATAAGCACGGCCAGCAGGGACTGGCGTATGAAATCGTCATTAACTCCAACCCCTGTATCGCCTACCTGATGGAGGAGAACACCATGACCATGCAGGCGCTGGTCATGGCGCACGCCTGCTATGGGCATAACTCCTTCTTCAAAAATAACTACCTGTTCCGCAGCTGGACCGATGCCAGTTCCATCGTCGACTACCTGATCTTCGCGCGCAAATACATCACCGAGTGCGAAGAGCGCTACGGCGTGGACGAGGTGGAAAAGCTGCTCGACTCCTGTCACGCACTAATGAACTACGGCGTCGACCGCTACAAACGCCCGCAGAAAATCTCCCTGCAGGAGGAGAAGGCGCGGCAGAAAAGTCGCGAAGAGTATCTGCAAAGTCAGGTGAACACGCTGTGGCGCACCCTGCCGAAGAAAGAAGAAGAGAAGACAATTGCGGTGGCTCGCCGTTATCCGTCCGAGCCACAGGAAAATATTCTCTACTTTATGGAGAAAAACGCCCCGCTGCTGGAGTCCTGGCAGCGTGAGATCCTGCGCATCGTGCGTAAGGTCAGCCAGTATTTTTATCCGCAGAAGCAGACGCAGGTGATGAACGAGGGCTGGGCAACCTTCTGGCACTACACCATTCTTAATCATCTCTACGATGAAGGGAAAGTGACCGAGCGCTTTATGCTGGAATTCCTGCACAGCCACACTAACGTGGTGTTCCAGCCGCCTTACAACAGCCCGTGGTATAGCGGCATTAACCCGTATGCGCTGGGCTTTGCGATGTTCCAGGATATCAAGCGTATCTGCCAGTCGCCGACGGAAGAAGACAAATACTGGTTCCCGGACATTGCCGGGTCGGACTGGCTGGAAACGCTGCATTTTGCGATGCGCGACTTTAAGGACGAGAGCTTTATCAGCCAGTTCCTGTCGCCGAAGGTCATGCGTGATTTCCGTCTTTTCACGGTGCTCGACGACGATCATAACAACTACCTGGAAATTTCAGCCATTCACAACGAAGAAGGCTACCGGGAGATTCGTAACCGACTGTCGTCGCAGTACAACCTGAGCAATCTGGAACCGAATATTCAGGTGTGGAATGTGGATTTGCGTGGCGATCGTTCCCTGACGTTGCGTTATGTGCCTCACAACCGCGCCCCGCTGGATATGGGACGACGCGAAGTGCTGAAGCACGTGCATCGCCTCTGGGGCTTTGATGTGCAGCTGGAGCAGCAAAACGCTGATGGCAGCGTAGAACTGCTCGATCGCTGCCCGCCAAGGCAGAATTTGCTCTAGGCGTAAAAAAAGCCGGGTGAGAACCCGGCTTTTTGCTGTCTGTTTTCGGCGGAATTAACGCCCGTGAATCGCCAAATCGCCCGGCAGCGTTTTCTGCATTTTGTGCCAGACAAGCCCGGACTCGTGGCCGTAGCGGCGCACCGTCTCATAAACCTGTTCGTGCTGACCCTGTTCACACACTTTTGCCAGCTGATGGTAGAAGCCGAGCGCCAGGCTGCGCGCTTCCGGATTGGCAAAATAGTGGCGGCCAATGCGGGTGTAGAGCCCTTTCATGCCGTTTAAGATCAGGCCATAAATCGGGTTACCGGAGGCGAACGCCAAGCCGCGGAAAATGCTGTAGTCCAGTTCGGCAAAGGCATCGGCGTGATCTTCCACTTCCTTCGCCGTGGCCAGAACCTTCAGGGCCTCTTCCGGATGCTGACGGAACGCGGTGCGGATAAAAATAGTGGCGATGTTGGTGCGCACGGAGAGGAGGTTATCGATAAGCTGCGGCACGCTGTCGTGATCGAGGCGCGCCAGCGTTTCCAGAATATTCAGGCCAGACGTTTCCCAGAAGTTATTCACTTTGGTGGGTTTGCCGTGCTGGATGGTCAACCAGCCATCGCGGGCCAGACGCTGCAGCACTTCACGTAAGGTGGTGCGCGTAACGCCAATCAGTTCAGAAAGCTCACGCTCTGCGGGCAGGATGGTTCCGGGTGCGAAGCGGTTATTCCAGATACTTTCAATGATGTACTCTTCCGCGAAACCCGCCGGGCTCTGCGCCTTAATGACCATAGTGAGATTTCCATTACACAGCGTTGCTAATTTGGCACTCATCATACCAGAGCCAATGGGGGGGCAGATAGCGCATCGCCGTAATTAAAAGGGGATCGCTGTTTAATTTTATAAAATTACCTCGCGGTACCCGCACTTGCCTGTCGCGGCCTGAGGAACGATACTTCGTGGTTCATCTTCAGGAAACTGCTTACTTTTTGACGGGATCGGAAATCTGTCGTGGAAATTTCAACCTCGCGCGCGCTGTGGCGCAATTTTTTGGGCCAGTCACCGGACTGGTACAAGCTGACGCTTATTCTCTTTCTGGCGATAAACCCTGTCGTCTTTTTCTTTGACCCGTTTGTGGCCGGCTGGCTGCTGGTAGGCGAGTTCATCTTCACGCTGGCGATGGCACTCAAGTGCTACCCGCTGCTGCCGGGCGGTCTGCTGGCGATTGAAGCGGTGATGGTGGGCATGACCCGTGCGGAACACGTTCGGGAAGAAATTGCCGGGAATCTCGAAGTACTGCTGCTGCTTATGTTTATGGTCGCAGGCATCTACTTTATGAAGCAGCTGCTGCTGTTTATCTTCACTCGCCTGCTGCTGAGCATTCGCAGCAAGATGCTGCTGTCTGTCGCCTTCTGTCTTGCCGCAGCGTTTTTATCTGCCTTCCTGGATGCGCTGACGGTAGTCGCGGTGATCATTAGCGTCGCAGTTGGCTTCTACGGCATATACCACCGCGTGGCCTCGTCGCGCCCCGGTGATAATGACATGCTCGACGATAGCCATATCGAAGCACACAACAAAGAGGTGCTGGAACAGTTCCGCGCCTTCCTGCGCAGCCTGATGATGCACGCCGGTGTCGGCACCGCGTTGGGCGGGGTAATGACCATGGTTGGCGAGCCGCAGAACCTGATCATCGCCAAAGCCGCAGGCTGGCATTTTGGCGAATTCTTCCTGCGGATGCTGCCGGTCACGCTGCCGGTGTTCATCTGTGGCCTGATAACCTGCCTGCTGGTCGAAAAATTCAGGCTGTTTGGTTATGGCGAACAGCTGCCGCCTGCCGTGCGCGATGAGCTGCAGGCGTTCGATGCGAAGAGCCGCGCCCAGCGTACGCGTCAGGAATCGCTGAAACTGGTGATTCAGGGCGTTATCGGCGTGTGGCTGATTATTGCCCTCGCGCTGCACCTGGCCGAAGTGGGGCTGATTGGCCTGACCGTCATCATCTTTGCCACGTCGCTGACGGGCGTGACAGATGAACACGCCATCGGCAAAGCCTTCACTGAGGCGCTGCCGTTTACCGCCCTGCTGACGGTGTTCTTTGCCGTAGTGGCGGTGATTATCGACCAGCAGCTCTTCTCGCCTATTATCAACTTCGTGCTGCAGGCTTCGCCGCATGCGCAGCTGTCGCTGTTCTACCTGTTCAACGGCCTGCTCTCATCCATTTCCGACAATGTGTTTGTCGGCACGGTGTATATCAACGAAGCCAAATCAGCGCTGGAACACGGTGCCATCTCCCTGCCGCAGTTCGAAATGCTGGCGGTGGCGATTAATACCGGCACTAACCTGCCCTCGGTGGCGACGCCTAACGGCCAGGCGGCTTTCCTGTTCCTGCTGACTTCTGCACTCGCCCCGCTGATCCGCCTCTCCTATGGCCGTATGGTGTGGATGGCCCTGCCGTATACGCTGGTACTGACGCTCGTAGGATTGCTGTGCGTGGAGTTTACGCTTATCCCCTACACGGAATGGCTGGGGTCCACGGGCTGGCTCTCGAGTTCACCGCTGCCGCTACATTAGACCTTCTCTGATTGACGCCCGCAGCCCGTTGCGGGCGATTCATCCGCTTTTACGCAATAATTACTCTCCACATAGTGGCGCGGTAAATGTTTTCGTTTACACTGCGGGTCTTAGCATGTTCCAGGGAAATGATTATGTTGCGATTTTTAAACCAGTGCTCACGCGGTCGCGGAGCGTGGTTATTGTTAGCGTTTGTCGCGTTCGCTTTAGAGATGGTTGCGCTGTGGTTCCAGCACGTGATGATGCTGAAACCTTGCGTGCTGTGTATCTATGAACGCAGCGCGCTGTTCGGCGTGATGGGCGCCGGGATTGTCGGGGCTATCGCGCCCAAAACGCCGCTGCGTTTTGCCGCCCTCGCTATCTGGATTTACAGCGCCATTCGTGGTTTGCAGCTGTCGTGGGAGCACACCATGATGCAGCTGCACCCTTCTCCGTTCCAGACCTGTGATTTTGCCGCGCGTTTCCCGACGTGGCTGCCGCTTGATAAGTGGCTGCCGCAGGTGTTTGTCGCCAGCGGCGACTGCTCCGTACGCCAGTGGCAATTCCTGTCGCTCGAAATGCCACAGTGGCTGGTTGGCATTTTTGCCGCCTTCCTGATTGTGGCGCTGCTGGTGCTGATTGCCCAGCCGTTTAAACCGAAAAAACGCGATTTGTTTGGAAGGTAAAAGCAAAAAGGCAACTTCGGTTGCCTTTTTTAGTGTTTGCTCCCTCTCCTTTGGGAGAGGGTCGGGGTGAGGGGATCAGACCGCACTGCTCCCGATTGCAAAAAGGCAACTTCGGTTGCCT
>NZ_OBEF01000001.1 GCF_900215375.1 Enterobacter sp. CC120223-11
CATTGCAAGGTTATTTGATTCTTCTTTTAAATAATCAAAATGAATAAAATAACCTTATCATACAAGATGATATCGGAGGTAATGCTATTAGTGGCTATGTGTTTTCGTCATCTGGTAAAACTTCAAATATAGTCACCACAGACAACCTCGTTCCCCTCTTCCCCATGGCATTCAATAGTCATATTGCATGTCTAAAATCATTCCATCGGTCGCTGACACCGATGGAATGATAGCCAATGAGACATTCGGGAAGTTCAATATTGTCAGTAAGAAACGCTATTACTTGTAATAAATATTAATAACAACCTGAGTATTGGCTATGCCGGGGGTAATTTTACTGGCTGTCTGATAATAACGCGCAGCTAACGGTATTTTTACTGTACCGCCAGCTGCTGGAGGCGTGAGATCCCATGTTTCCCCAGCAGTCCAGATGGTGGTCGGTGATGTTGCAGCCGCGGAAATATCTCCAGGGGTGTAACCTAATTGAACCCCCACACCTGAAGCCGCCCCGGCAACAGCATCAAGTCCAATCACATTCCCGGAAACAGAATTGGCAGGGGATACTGAAATAGTGAAGATGTTTGCCGTCCGGCTTCCATCAGTTGGCGCTCCGGAACCATCAATGGTCTGATAGCCTGAATACCCATGATACCCTGAAAACTCCGGGCAATTATTCAGCACGATGGACGAGTCAACCCATTTCGTTGTTACCCCTGGCCCGCTAAATGTCGCATCGGTCACATCATATTTTCCAAGATCAACAACAGTACTTGCCGGAGTTGTGCATGTTTTAGTGACAAAAGTACTGGTTCCAGTGTAACTCGCGGTAAGTACAGTAATGGGCAGCCCTGAGTAACCCGACTGAGCCCGTACATCCCAAACCCAGTGTGGGAAAGAGCTTCCATTTACAACGGCTCCCGAAGCGATGGGACCCGTTTTCACCAGTGCGAGACCGAAATATTTCACATGTGGCCCAATACCGCTATCCCCTGCCGAATCATGAGAAATAGCCGTATTACTGTCCACAATTGTTGATGTCAAAAAATATTTGTTACTTGAGTTGCCATTTTTCCAGATGACCACCCCGACTCCCGCGACATTGGTCGGAAAAACAGGGACGTTGCCATACAATGTATTCATCATGGTTGGAGCACCTGACGGCATACTGGTTGTTCTCATATCAAGGCCCACTGTGAACGGGGCATCACAATAGATACCGAGTGTGCTAACCGAGTAACCATTTTGCAGCGAATAAATTGTGCTTCCCAGGGGGAGATCATTTCCTGCGGTGGATGAAGAAACAGTCACGTTTGGTACAATCGTTATGGCTGGAAAGCGAGTTGATGGTTCGCATGCAATAGTTGCCTGTGCATTATGGCTAAATATCAACAAACCAATAAATAATGCCAAAACATATGACAAATATTTGCCCCCGCTATAACTTTCAATGTTTTTTTTACTGCCCGTCATTATATCCATAACCTTCATTCTTATTATTTTCCCTGCAAGCGTAGACCACACTTTGAATCCGAATAATAATCAGTCAACCATACGCTCAATATCATTTCAAAACAGTCCTTATTACCTATGTCCGCATCAATGCCCTCATCATAAAAACCCAAGCATCACGCTCACAACAACATAAATTAAAGGTTATACTCTAAAGCAAAACATACCAAACCAACAAATGAATAGAATACTAAACGAATCACATTACACCCTGCCCAAATGTAGAATTGCTTGGTGATAACTAACCCATTGAATAATAACAATATACAAGAAAAATTCAAGCAAATTCACAAAGTATATTTATAAACCCTTGCCCCTTCCGTCATCCTGAATATTGGGCCAATCTCAATGAAAAATTCATTGAGATTGCAAGCCTTATCCTTCGGGTAATTTCTCAGCGATCCCTACACGGAGCATTAAATGTCTGTAGTGCTTTTGAATCCCTTGCTCTTGCCTGTGGCATCAGGTGGTAACGGATCTGGCACTGCTCTGTTGCTTCCTTGCCCCAGCGCACTGTCAGTGCGCCCTGCTCGGCCTCCACACGGGCATACACCTGGCCACCCTGGCCGGCACTCCCCACGCTCCGGCCTTTCGCATCCAGCACTTCCGCGCCAAACGGCACAGGCACTCCGTTTATCGTCGCGTTCACCAGTACCGGCGTACCCGTCTTCGTTTCGTATTTCACCTTCACCACCGCACCGTAGTACGGTGCCACTTTTTTCACAGTACTCGCCATCTCCACGTCATCACTCGCGCCTTTCGGATCCAGTGTGATGTCATTCATCTGGTACGGATCAAGGTACGGCACCAGCGCATAACCGAAACGGTCAATATGCACTCCCGGGTAACCGGACACTGACGCTCCTGCTGCCCCCTTCGCTTCTATCAGCGCAAACGTGTCTGAGGTGTAGGACGTCAGGGTCACTCCTCCGCTGTGGGCCACTATCGTGCCGCTCGCCCCCAGGGATTCGCTGTGGTAGTTTTTGCCTCCGCTCCACCCGGCACTCAGGCCAGTATAGTGTGTCCGGTACTGCGCATTCAGCGCCCCTGACTGACCCACACTCTGGTTCGCATTCATCGCCGTTGCGCTATAGCTCAGCTGATGTTCATCACCCCCTGTGCCCGACAGCGTGGCCTGCTCGCCGGTGCGCCCGGTGCTGTTATGCGTCATCTGCATCGACAACTGCGGACGGTAAGAGCTGTCCGAACGCCCCAGAGGCAGACTCACCGTCAGCAGGTACGTGTCTTCCGTCCCGTTCAGGTTGTAAGTTCGTCCTGCCGAGAGACCGTAGCTAACCGCACCGTAGCTGTTGTTATAACCCACCTGGTACTGCTCGTCCGACCCACTCTTGTTCCAGAAATCCTGCACCGAACCACTCAGGTAGAACTGTCCCCATTCCCCCGGCAGCGCCTGGCTTGCCGTCACGCTGTAACGGTTACGCGAACGCCAGACGCTGTCCATCGAGCCGCCGCGATGGATTGCATCCACGGTCTCCTGGGCTGTCATGAAGTCCATGAAACCACTGGACGAGAAACGATAGGCCGCCACTGACAGACTGGTATCGCTCACCGTTTCGCTGTAGCTCAGACGGTAGCTCTGCCCCTCACTCTTTACGGAATGATGAGAATGCAGTTTTGCCTGCGTCACATCGAAGGAGAACGCCCCCAACGCGGTTCCCACCGCGGTACCGCCCAGAATGGCGTAATAGTTCTGACTTAGCTGCATCCCGCCATAACCCGTCAGCCAGTTGGTGATGCCGTGGCGCACCGTTCCCTGATACAGGGCAACATCGTCAGAGAGATAATCGTTACGCAGCTTGCCACCAACGATTTCATAGCGCGTTGCCCCCGGACGCAGCTGCTCCACCACCGACGCATATGGCACGGTAAACGCCTGTTTGGTGCCGTCGGCTTCCTCCACCGTCACCAGCAGATCACCGCCGTAGCCGGTCGGATACAGGTCATCAATCAGGAAGGCCCCGGGAGCCACCGTGGTCTGATAAATCACCGCCCCGCCCTGACGCACTGTCACTTTGGCATTCGTGCTCGCAATGCCGCGAATTTCCGGTGCATAACCCCGCTGGGAATCCGGCAGCATGCGCTCATCCGTCGCCAGCTCCAGCCCGGTAAACGGCAGAGTGTCAAACACATCCCCGCGAGTGTTGGCCTGACCAGCCAGCGTACGCGCTTTCAGCACTGGTATGTCACGCTGCACATAAGTGTTGATAGCTTCGTATTTTTTCTGCCCGTACTGATTCCAGTTGTAGCTTCCGTTATGACGGAAATACCACGCCCCCACGTTCAGCCCGGCGTTAATCCCGGCATACAGCGACTTGCTGTCGTAACCGTTCGAGGTACTCTGGTAGCCATTCAGGTTATATCCCAGAATGGCGGCCGGAATACCACTGTCCCACAGCGCCGGGTTTACTGAACCCCGTGCGCTGTCCGACACATACAGCTGCGGCAGCTGAATATTGAGACGCATCTCATTACTGTCGAACTGCGTCACCGCCTCCGACAGCAGCAGCGTCAGGTCACCGCACTCGCCCACTTTATCGAAAAAGTGGTCCGGCAGATGTTCATAGCGAAACGGGATCTGTTGCAGCAATGTCTCCGTCATGCACGGATAAATTGTTTTATCCTGACGTTCACGCAGCTCCACATCTATCGACCCCACCGACTCGCCGTTCACATAAACCGCGGCGTTGTAGGTACCGGGTTCAATACTCGACCCGTTGGCATAGCGACTTAAATCAACAGCACTCTGATCTTCCAGTTGCAAAAAAGAAGAGCTGAAAGATCTGTCCTGACCGGACTCAGAAGATGTGGCCTGAGCTGCAAAGCTCAGTAAAATCGCAGAAATGACAAGAACAGTATTGTTGTTCCTGTTGTGCAATACCGCACGAGAAGCGGGTATAAATCTCATAAACACTTTTACATGATGTTCTAGTGAACATCAGCACTCACTGAAATAATCGCACCATAATCGCTGACATATTTTGCCGTCACCTTACCAGAAGCGCTCAGTTCATAATCCCCATCACCAAACGGAGCTAACATTTTTCCATCAATCGTTTTGCCGCCCGCAGCGAGATCAACAAACGTGATAAAATAGGGTGAATTATTGTGAACATGAAGCCCGGATTTGCGGTGACTCCATTGCAGCGCTTTTACCGCTTCACTCAGACTGCCCTTAAGTTCTGCTGGACGATAAAAGAATTTGATACGACTGCGGAAAGCCACCTGTAGATAATTGCTTGCATCTGAGCTGATGTCTTTTGGTTTCGCAGGGATCTCCAGCACATTCAGCCAGAACACGGATTCTTTATTCGTCGGTAAATTGTTCGGTAACCCACGAATACGCAGCGTCTGACCACTACCTGGTTCCACGCGATTAATCGGTGGGGTCAGAACAAAAGGCACCTTTATCTGGTCGGGTTTGGCTTTAGTATCCCCATTATCCATCCAGCTCTGGATTAATACCGGAGAGGACCCTTTATTACTGACCTTAACGCTAACCTCTTTGGCACTCGATGGATAAATTACGCGAGTACCGGTAATGACAATACTGGCCTGTGCACCAGTACATAACAAAAGTAAGGAAAGCAGGGATATACAATGACGAAACACAATAACCTCCAAAAAACCGGAGACTTTGAGTCATCCGGTAATGTATCTATTTATATTGAATGGAATAAATAACATCGCTGACAACAGTCCCAGCAGTGGTGACACCATCGGCATAATATTCGACGGCATACGGAAGTTCTGCCGTGCCTGCTGAAACATCAAAATAGGTTGCGTCCGTACTCTGGCTGCTGCTTCCCGCTTTAATAATAGATTCAGCCCCCGACTCTTCACGCAACTGCAGGCTAACATTGGTTGCATCTCCACTCATGTTTTTCAGATGTCCGCTGCTAACATCAACCGAAGAACCCGCTTCAAAAAAAGCAGAAGCGGTCTGAAGCGTACCGGAACATCCACTCAAGCTGATGTTAAATCCTGTACGTCCGGCGGTGTCCCCCAGATTAGCGGCCAATGGTTGGTAAGACGATTGTTGCATCTGGCCCCTGGCCATCAACATCGGCATTACAGGTATTAGCGGTCAACTCACCGTTAAACGTAATAGTTCCGGTTCCTGCCGCTACTGCTACATTTTGCATTGCCGTTGCGCTGGCCAATGTAAATACTATCGATGTGATTAATTTCATCTTCATTCCAGCTTCTTAATATATCCAGAGTCATTCATGGATATAGACAGCCACCAATAAATGGCAACCCTTTTTCTGATCAAAATATTTGGTCACGTTAATTAAAATATTCATTTATAACCGAAGTGCTTTCCAGTTCCTGACTAAACTAACACAGTGGGAAAAACACACAATGCAATAGAAAGTGAAAGCGCGCACTAAATGCAAGGCTATCAATTTGGTCAGATTGCATTCTTCAATAATAACACCATTGAATTTAATTTTTTTCATTATTTAATTTAAAAAAAAACAAAAAAAATCAAAACACCCCTCCTTATCACGCCTATAAATAGCCCTAACGCTCTGAAAAACCAACGTTAATATGTGCCTGAGATTCAATGCTTGGGGGACTGATTGGCACCTCTTTATCACAGCCAAACCTTGCAATTATATTTCATGCAGTTAAAATGCCCCCAAATGTATGCCCCCCCCAAAAAAACATATTGCTAAGCATTCTGTGCATCCGAATCACATCATTGTTTCATTCCAGTATGTTTCATGAGTGACTTAAGTCAGGTAAGGAGGGATATTCTGTTCACGGACTTAATCCATCCTGACTGAAAGGATGGGAAAATTGAAGGGTCAGGATATGAATTTACGCATAGTATTTTTTACTTTACCAGGGCTTTTGTTTTCCCCTTTCACCGTAACAGCCCAAAATGCCACCCTTACCCTTCAGGGGGAGTTTTTCTCTGGCACCTGCGATGTCGCTTTGAATGGCGCTCAGGCAGATGGCACCGTGACGTTGCCGAAAGTCTCTACAGACGAATTAAACCAGCTTAAAATTACAGGGGAAACAACTTTTTATTTTACACTAACAAATTGTGCCTCCGCGTCTAACAACTGGGTCATTTTTTACTTTGAGGGTGGAAACACTGTCGACACAACTAATTACTATGTAAAAAATAGTGACGGTAGTGCCACGGGTGTCGAACTTATTCTGAAAACACCCGGGGGAAACCAAATAAAACCAGGGACAGACACCCAAGCTGGAGAGAATAAATTTGCAGATAGTAGATCAGGTAACTTCTCTGTATCTTACGTTACGGACAACAATATCGGACCCGCCACTCCCGGCACGGTTATCAGCCATATCACTTACCATCTTGAATACAAATAAGCGCATAACAATACTTTTCACACCAGTCATTTGTTAGACTTTATATGATTTGATTATCATAGCAATATAAATAAGTTACCAACAACATCACGAAATAAAACTCAAACAAATTAAGGCGTTAAACATAATGAAAGTGACTGAGTCATCTAAGTCCTGCAGAAAATATGGTGTTTTTACCCATATAATGTTCCGGATTTGTATCTCATCTTCACTACTCTGGTTAACACTCTTCAGCCAAAGCGTGCAAGCCGATGTTAGTTGTCAGTTAAACGGTTCGGTGGCTGTTGAAACTCCCACAATCAGTCCATCAGTCTCCTATGTTGGAAATGATCTGCCCGTAGGAAGCAGCATCTATCGGTTAAAAATGCAATTGGGGACGTATCCTGGTGTTTATTGCGACGGCGCGTTCGATCTGACCAGTTATCTCAGGGTGACTAATGAACCTTTAGGTGCCCCTACAATCATGACTACTCCAAATGGAACGGGTCCCGTATATCCTACAAATGTCCCGGGAGTTGGTGTCTATATATGGGCCGCCAATCAAAGCGGAGGCGGAACATCATTATTTTCGAAAACATCCCCCATGCCCTATATAGCATTTCAGCACGCTTCGCAGGGGATCATTAGGAAGGGGCCAACGCTGGATATCTCACTCATCAAAACAGGCGATATTCCATCAGGAGCCTCTGTCAACGCCAGTCTTTTTCCCAGTTTTGAATGGTATATTCCGTCGACGACCGGGTATTCGGGTTTACCTGTTCAACTAATGACATACAGCTTTACAGGTAGTCTAAAATTTACCACTCAGACCTGCACTACCCCTGACGTTAACGTAGACATGGGCAGTTATGATGTAACGAATAATTTTAATGCTGTAGGAACCACCACTCCCTGGCGGGATGTTTCTATCGTCATGCAGGATTGTCCGAGTTTCACGGGATACTACAATGGCGGTAGCGGGAACAATCAGGACATTGTTGATTCAGGGGCCATCGATGAGGCCTCCCGTCAGGCCACTACTTTTAACGTTTCTCTGACACCGGCGAATCCCTCATCAAATAATATTATCAGTGTTGATAACACTACTGATGCGGCCACAGGAGTGGGTGTGCAAATGGGCTACTCCACCAGTGTTGACACCGATCCGATCCCACCACAAACTCTCTGGAGTGCAAATTCAAACTGGAGTGTAGTCGCTCCCACAGATGGCCGAAGCACCTTTAAAATACCGCTGGCGGCACGCTATTACCAAACTGCAAGTACCATTACCCCAGGTAAAGCGAATGTCAAAATTATCGTGAATATTGCATACAAATGAGCAGTCTGAATCGCCACGGATAATCTAGACACTTCCGAGCCGTTGGTAATACTGGTTTTCATATTCAGCCGGTGGCGATTCACTCTTTGACGCTGCTAAAGCTATGGATGCTGGCCTTTCCACGATGACGAAATGAGTCAATCAACTGCGTGTTTACGGTCACCCGCAGAGTCATTTCATAATAGAAATTGTTTGCTGGTTCTGTGAGTGATGACTTGTCATTACCCTAGACGCGATATACGTGACTTTGCTTCATTAATATGGCTGCTCAACGCTGCGAGACATGGGGCAAAATTTACCGACAGGCGATTGTCATCACGGGCCAACGCAATAAAACTCTCGGCTAACCCGAGCGCTTCCCGCCAGATTTCGCCACTTACCACCTCAAGCAGTGTCGCTGGCCGAAGTGTATTCACAAGTTCACCGCCCGATTTAGGGGCAAAACCCATTGGCAAAATATCGTAGTGAATTTCACCAGAACATGGCCATGTTCCGTATGAGTGCAAAACTTTGGCTGCTCGCCTCCGGCGGAAGATCCCGGCACTTCGCCAGCGCTGACTGCCCGGGCCAGCATGGGAAAAACGGTGTGGCGATCAACGGCTTCAGGTACTGGCATCTCCAGGAACTGATTTCTGGCCTGTTCACCGATGAGCAGATTCCCTACTGCATCGTGCCCGTGAACCAACAGCGCTTTGATCACATCCGAATCATTCCAGTTTTCTGGATTAGCAGACAGGCCAATTCCGGCTGAATATGTTGATGCCCAGGCTCTGCCAAGGTATCCCTGTGGCCGCATATCAAAGAGCCACCACGGCAGGCCGTCGCTATGGAGGCACACTTTGTCAGCCTGCTCCATGACATAACCCTGCGGATAAACCGGAATAAGTTTGCCCAGGAGTTTTACCTGACCTTCTTCGGAAATACGGTAAACAGGCACAGGTTTGAACCCACGATAATCATCGCGTTAAGCATATTGAATAGATGGGTCAGAACCGATTCGAACTACTTCATCACCCTTGGTTTAAAGACACGGGGCAACATCTTCTGGCTAATCTCTATGATATCAGTAAGTTGCCTTTCCGCCGCTGGCCCTTGGCCCAGCAGTTGGCGGATTGTCTCGGATCGATTTTTAATACCGTGAATAACTTAATGAATAGGTATATGAATAGTTAATCTAACAGTTGATTCACGCTATGCCATCTACGGAGGATGCAGCCCTGCCATTCAATTTCCGGATTTAGCTTTCTGAAGAGTTTTTATTCTGCCAGTTTGCCCACGGATTATCAGCCGGAGCGCTATCGCTCGCATTTTGCAGATCGTCCAGCGAATCGATATACAGCGCTTCAACTTCTTTACGCGCCCACGGCGTGCGGCGTAAAAATTTCAGGCTCGATTTGATGCTCGGGTCGCTTTTGAAGCAGTTAATGTTGACCTGCTTTGCCAGGGCTGCCCAGCCATAGCGTTCTACCAGCGTGGTGAGTAACGCTTCAAGCGTGATGCCGTGTAAAGGGTCTTTTGAAGGCTGGCTGGTCATGGTCTGTCCTGGGATCTTAAGAATTTGCGCACACCTTACTGGCATCATAGACCATACGCAATATACCTCCTGTCTCTTCCTTACCCTTTGTAGCGCTTATTGGGCCGAATAAACGCCCTGATAAAATAATGCCGATCACCCTGGGTAACCGGCATTATTCAAAGGTCAGGCTTTGGCTCGCTTGGCGATAATCTCATCTGCCACGTTGCGCGGCGCCTCAGCATAATGATGGAACTCCATGCTGTAGGTCGCGCGGCCCTGCGACATTGAGCGCAGCGTCGTCGAGTAGCCAAACATTTCGGCTAGCGGCACATCGGCGCGGATGATCTGGCTCCCGAACCGCTCTTCCATGCCCTGCACCATGCCGCGGCGAGATGAGAGATCGCCCATAATGTTCCCGGCGTATTCCTCCGGTGTTTCCACTTCGACATGCATGATCGGCTCGAGGATAGCCGGATCTGCGCGACGAGCGCCCTCTTTGAAGCCAAAGATGGCCGCCATGCGGAACGCCATTTCCGATGAGTCGACGTCATGATAAGAGCCAAACGTCAGCGTCGCCTTCACGTCCACGACAGGGTAACCCGCCAGTACGCCGGTGTTCATGGCTTCGCGCAGCCCTTTTTCCACTGAAGGAATGTACTCGCGCGGCACCACCCCACCTTTGGTGGCATCTTCAAACCTGAAGCCGCTACCCGGCTCCAGCGGTTCAAGGGAGAGCACTACGTGGCCGTACTGCCCTTTCCCGCCGGACTGGCGCACAAACTTGCCTTCAATCTCACTGACCGCTTTGCGGATCGTCTCGCGATACGTCACCTGAGGCCGGCCGATATTGGCTTCCACGCCAAATTCGCGCTTCATACGATCGACGATGATTTCCAGGTGCAGCTCACCCATACCGGAAATGATCGTCTGGCCGGACTCTTCGTCGGTATGCAGACGGAACGACGGGTCTTCCGATGCCAGGCGCTGCAGCGCGATGCCCATTTTCTCCTGATCGGCCTTGGTTTTTGGCTCAATGGCGAGTGAAATCACCGGTTCCGGAAACTCCATTCGCTCAAGCGTAATCACCTTGTCAGGGTCGCTCAGCGTGTCGCCGGTGGTGACGTCCTTCAGCCCCACGCAGGCAGCAATATCTCCGGCGCGCAGTTCATCAACTTCATGCCTGTCGTTGGCGTGCATCTGCACGATGCGCCCGATACGCTCTTTCTTGCCTTTTACCGGGTTATACACGGCGTCGCCTTTGCGCAGCACGCCGGAATAGACACGAATAAAAGTCAGTTGGCCCACGTAGGGGTCGGTCATCAGCTTGAATGCCAACGCCGAGAACGGTTCATCGTCGCTCGGGTGGCGTTCCGCCGGTTGCCCTTTTTCGTCCACGCCATCTATGGCAGGAATATCCAGCGGCGACGGCATAAACTCCACCACCGCATCGAGCATGCGCTGCACGCCCTTGTTTTTAAAGGCGCTGCCGCACAGCATCGGCTGGATTTCACCGGCAACGGTGCGGGCACGCAGCCCAGCGATGATGTCAGCCTCATCGAGAGCGCCCGTTTCCAGATACTTATCCATCAGCGCATCACTGGCTTCCGCTGCCGCAGAAACCATTTTCTCACGCCACTCCTGCGCGGTTTCCAGCATCGCTTCAGGTACTGGTCCATAGCTGAATGTCATGCCCTGAGTGGCATCGTCCCAGTGGATCTCACGCATTTTGATGAGGTCGATAACGCCAGAAAAGTGCTCTTCTGCGCCAACGGGAATGACAACAGGAACTGGATTAGCTTTCAGGCGGTCCTTCATCATCTGCACCACGCGGAAGAAGTCCGCGCCCTGCCGGTCCATTTTGTTGACGAACGCCAGCCGCGGCACGTGATATTTGTTGGCCTGACGCCAGACGGTTTCCGACTGCGGCTGCACGCCACCCACGGCGTCGTACACCATCACTGCGCCATCAAGCACGCGCATGGAACGTTCCACTTCGATAGTGAAATCCACGTGACCCGGGGTGTCGAT
Organism: Enterobacter sp. CC120223-11; assembly: GCF_900215375.1. Classification (GTDB taxonomy): domain Bacteria; phylum Pseudomonadota; class Gammaproteobacteria; order Enterobacterales; family Enterobacteriaceae; genus Scandinavium. The sequence continues at coordinate 11,742 of NZ_OBEF01000001.1, forward strand.
AATGTTGATCCGATGCGGCTCAAAATTACGATCCATACCCGGCCAGAAGGCACTCACCGCGGCGGATGTGATGGTAATGCCGCGCTCCTGCTCCTGCGCCATCCAGTCGGTGGTTGCCGCGCCATCGTGTACTTCACCCAGCTTGTGGCTCATACCGGTATAAAACAGAATGCGCTCAGTGGTGGTTGTTTTACCGGCATCGATATGCGCGGAGATACCGATGTTGCGATAACGTTCGAGAGGAATGGGTCGGGGCATGATGCGTCCTTAGTCAGTTGACTGTCAGTGAGCGGCCAGAAGTGGCGCTCTTCATTTAACGCTGCCAATAATAGTACAACTGTACGAGTATATTCGAACTATAATTACCTATCGTAGCTATCGATGAAACGGCGGGTGCATATTTGGCTTTCATGAAGGCCTTTCGGTATATTACCGCCCACCAGCGCCCGCTAAGCAGACACAGGAACAGTATGATCGCGAACCATCCGGAACCTGAACAAATTCGCCTCGAAAATGTGCTTTTTGCGCTCGGAAATGCACTGCGTCTGGAAATTGTGAAAACGCTGGCCGACGGCAGTGAGCTGAACTGCAGCGCCCTGCGTCAGGATGTGGCCAAATCCACCATGACCCACCACTGGCGGGTGTTACGCGACAGCGGCGTTATCTGGCAGCGCCCTCAGGGGCGTGAGAATTTGATTTCACTGCGTCGGGAAGATTTAGATGCGCGCTTCCCCGGCCTGCTGGATACGCTATTAGAAGCCGCTCTGCGTAACGGCTAGCATGAACGGAAGAATGCATCCCATATCAGATACGCCCCAAAGGACCAGCAGAGCCCTTTGAATACCCAGCGATGGTAGCGGTACTGGTGCCGCTCCCGCGCGTTCGCCTGCATGATGCGCTGATCGACGTCCCTTTCCATTGATTCCCCCTAAGATTTCCGCCTGACTGACCGATACTGACTTTAGCTTATGCGATTTTTTGGGGGCCCGTCTTCAGGCTACGCCACAAAAACGTAATGCATCGCTATGTTTTATACTAATAAATATTCACCTGTGACAAAGGGACATGACTTTGGATAAAAACCAACGCGCCATGATGCTGCGTGAGAGCTGGCCTCTGCTCTTTACGCAGGAGCCGCTCAAGCCGATGAAAACGGGCATCATGCAGGACCTGATTACCGATGCTGAAAAGCGAAAAATTGATTTTCCGGGGCTGGAAATTGGTAAAGCACTGAAGCGCTACACGCGTACAATCCCCTACCAGCTCGCACTCGCCAGTGATTCCCAGCGTTACGATATCCATGGCCAGCCCGACGGCGTGGTGACGGAGGAGCAGCGGCAGATGGCCCTGACCTGGCTGAAGAATAATCCAAACTATCCACAAGATGCTGAAAAGTCAGATGTAGCGAAAAAGGCACGCTGAACGAGTATCATGATGTATTGCTCTGATCTTCGATTAAGCAGAAAATGACGTCCTTCTTCACTGCATGATAACTCAGGGACGCCATCATCAGCTCACATCATCTCCCCTTAGCTGGCCGGCTCAGTCGTGCTGGCTTGTTGATTGCCACCGCGCTGGTGCTCGCCAGCTGTGGCTCGAAACCACCCAAATCGCTGGTAACGCCGTTGCCACCAGTGGCTAAGCACCCGTTGCCGGATTCTTCTTCGTCGGACCACCAGCCTGTTCGCGGCATCTGGCTGACGACCGTTTCACGCCTCGACTGGCCGCCAATCCCTTCGGTGAACGTCAGCGATCCAGCCACCCGCGCCCGCATGCAAAAGCAGGCGATGACCGACAAGCTGGATAATCTGCAACGTCTCGGCATCAATACCGTGTTCTTCCAGGTGAAACCTGACGGCACTGCCCTGTGGCCGTCACAGATTCTGCCGTGGTCAGATATGCTGACTGGCACTATTGGTGAAGATCCGGGTTACGATCCGCTGATGTTCATGCTCGAAGAGGCGCACAAGCGCGGCATGAAGGTGCACGCGTGGTTTAACCCCTATCGCGTGTCGACCAACATCAAACCGGGCACGACCGCCGCGCTGAATCGCACGAGTTCGCTGCATCCGGCGAGCGTGTTCGTCACGCACAGGGACTGGATCCGCACCTCAGGCGATCGTTATGTGATCGACCCGGGTATTCCCGAAGCGCGTGACTGGATAACCAGTATCGTGGCGGAGGTCGTGTCCCGTTACCCGGTCGATGGCGTGCAGTTTGATGACTATTTCTATACTGAATCGCCAGGCTCTGCGCTGAATGACAATCAAACGTTCGGCTTATACGGTCAGGGCTTTGCCTCTAAGGCAGACTGGAGACGTAAAAACACGGAGCTGTTAATTGGGCAGGTCTATCGCACCATCAAGCAGATCAACCCTAACGTGCAGTTTGGCGTCAGCCCGGCGGGCGTGTGGCGCAACCGCTCACACGATCCAGCAGGATCCGATACCCGCGGCGCAGCGGCGTATGATGAATCATTCGCTGACACCCGATTGTGGGTACAGAAAGGCCTACTGGACTACATCGCGCCACAGGTTTACTGGCCTTTCGCGCGTGATGCCGCCCGTTATGACGTGCTGGCAAAATGGTGGGCTGACGTTGTGAAACCAACGCATACCCGGCTTTATATCGGCGTGGCGCTGTATAAAGTGGGCGAGCCTTCCCGAAGCGAGCCGGACTGGACCGTTCAGGGCGGCGTGCCTGAGCTGAAAAAGCAGCTGGATTTGAATGAATCTCTGCCCAATATCAGCGGCACGATTCTGTTCCGCGAAAACAACCTCAATCAGCCACAGACGCAGCAGGCGGTGAATTATCTTCGTAACCGCTGGGGAAGCTGATTCAGGTATCACTTCATCCACACGGGCCTACAGAATCACGGTGATCTGCAGGCCCGCTAAAGCGTCACCGCCAGCGGGAAGTTTGTTATTCGATCAACTCGTCATACAGACTACGCAACCGCGTGCGGAGAAAGAGTACCGCTTTGTGCTTGCGCGACAGCAGCGCCTGAACGCTGTCGCCGGTCTCCTCCGCCAGTTCCTTATAGCTCAAACCTTCGAGCTCCGTGCGTTCAAACACTTCACGCTGCGCAGCGGGCAATTCCGCTAACGCATCGTTTAATTCTTCCCACAGCAGCGACTTCAGGTAATCCTCTTCCGGCGTTTGTGCGACGCCAAACAGCGTTTCAGCCAGCTCATCTTCCGGAAAATCCCCCTCTTCGTCTGCCGTAAAAAAGGACGACAGCGGCAACTCTTTTTTCTTACGTGACCGATCCGTTAGTTCATTACGCGCGGCGCGAAACAGCCAGGCGGCGACATTCTCCACCGGCTGCTCCACCTTCATCAGTTGCCAGGTAATTTCCTGCAAAACGTCATCGGCATCTTCCCTTACCGCCGTGCGGCCACGGATAAAGGCGGTTAACCGTGATCGACAGGCGTTGAGCGCCGTCATCAGCAGTGAATCCCCTGCCGCGTCCGATTTCATCCGCGCGGTTCGCTGTCAGGTGCATCCGATGGACGAGACTCTGGTGACGCTTCCGGACCCATGCGCTCATCACGTCGTTCGTGCCAACGGCCGCAGCGTCCGTGACGTTCATGATGATGTCCGTGACGGCCAAACCCTTCACGGCGATGCTGCATAAAGGCTTCGCGCTGCTCCGGCGTCATTTGCATCCAGCGCTCATGCATCCGGCGACGCATGCCTCCGAACATCCCGGGGCGGAAACCGAGCCCGCCGAACAGAATACGACACAGTACCAGCAACCCTAACGCCTGCCAGAAGCCAATGCTTTTCACGCCGATAAGCGCTGGCAGCAGCGCATTCCAGAGCGACATCACCAGCAGGCCAAGTACGGCAACGATAATCGCACCGATAACCAGCGGTTTCGCCATCCGGTGTCCGCCAAAACCGTGGCCGTGGCGATGTTCGTGTCTGTCAAAATTTCTCATGTTTTTTTCCTCATTACGTTTCGTACTGAGGTAGACGAATCAGACGCAGAAATATTGCTGAAAAAAAGAGAAAAAATAAGAAAAGTTAAAAACTCATCGCCAGGCCAATGCCGTAACCGGTGGTGTTTTCACCAAACATATAACGCGCAACCAGCCGGGTGCGGGTGATAAAGACCGGGTATTTACTGCTGTCGAGCTCAAGCCCGATGCCGACAGAGCTCAAACTGTTGAAGCCCAGTTGCCCGCGCTGTTGGCCGAGATATTCCGTATGCGCCCCTTCAAGCACATAGCGCACAGGGCTTTTCAGCAGCGTCCAGTCAGAAATGGGGGCGCGACGGCGCAGATACAAACCCAGATTCTGCGCGTTAGCCTCCCCCTGCACCGCATCCGATGTGCTGCCGAAGGTTTGCAGATTCATGGCGGAATAGCGCAGCTCCACGTCAATGTCCTGAGGATCGGATATCAACTCGTAATCAAGCATCAGTGAACCGCCAAGGCCATAAGCGTTCAGCCGTCCGCCGTCGAGAAATTTGTAGTCGGCGTCCCGGCGTTGCTCAATCACGAAGCTGCCAATTCGCACATCGCTTGCCATGGTGCCAAGCATAAAGTTGGCGATTGGGCGCAGGACAAGGTTCCCACCGAGACTGTCCGTATAGAGCTTGAAATCCCAGCCGATACCGCCAGTAGCGGTCAGGCTATTCCATTTGGTGGGGACACGACGTGCTTGTGCGCCATCGGTTAAAACGAATTGCGGATCATAACGGCTGTAGCCCATCGTGCCTTCGAGGTAAATCGGAAAGCTGTCGCTCAGGGTCGCACCGCCGCCGAACTGGGTCATGGAGAGATTATTATTTTCGTTCCCCGCGCTGCCGATGTTCAGGTCGCTGGCGGTGACATCCGGAAAAACCGAATAGCTCATCAGCGCCAGCACGGCATCGACGCGTTTCTTAATGCGGTCACCATCGGCAGCGGAGCAGAATGCGGAGGGAAGCCAAGCGCTCAGCAGTAAAAGAACAAGACCTGGAGATGGAACTGTCATGCGTGGCCCCCTTCAGCGATAAATAGCTACCAGGTGTATCCGACCCCGGCAATGACGAAGAACTCACCCGAGTGCTGCACAATGGGGCTGTCAGCAATGTCTTTATCGTACAACTCGTAGTTAGCCGCAAACAGGCCCATCCAGTGTTGGCTGAAGCGGTAAGTGGTTATCACCGCCGCCATGGGTGAAAACGTCGTACCGGTGTCCCAGGCTTTACGCTGCGGTGTCGCCTCAGCAGACGACACACCACCGAAATAGTAGTTCGCCATTTTGTCGCTGCGGATCATCATCCCCATTCCGGGCATCACTAACCAGTTATCTTTGAGTATCGGGAAGTCGGCCCACAGCAGCAACTCCTGGCCGTTACTGCGCCCGGTGACATCGGTTGCAAAACGGGCGGTCAGCAAAGCATAGGGCGTGATGTAGGTTGCCCCAAGCCCGGCCTCAAATTCCCCTTTTCGCTTATGCATACCGTGAAGCGAGTCGGCATCGTCCGGATCGAGGTTGCCGAAGCGATAACGCCCGTAGCCATACAACGCAAGATTGTCGTCGTAATGGAAGTAGTAGCGGGCCCGGTCGCCGAGGTACATCAACTGGTCACCAAAATAGAGCGCGCCGGGGATCGCTAAGGCCGTATTATCCTGCCCTTTATAACGCGCCTGGCCGCCAATGCCCGCCGCCCCCGCGACAAAACCTTTTGGCACAGGGCTTTGCGGATTATCTCTTGCCAGAATATCCAGAGAGCCGAGATCCACTTCGGCGCAGACAGAGGCGCTGAGAAGCCAGAGCACGCTCAGCGCGACAGAATGACGTTTCGTTATCATTATAATTCCTGAACCTGCTATTAGCCGTTGTGCGGCAAAAGAATGCTTCAATTTATCAAGTGATTACTCTAGTCTGCCGCCTGAATATTACCAGCCTGGACGCGGCAGGATCGTCCTAATTCAGCGAGCGAGCCGGAGAAAAGTAACACTGCAAATAGCGGGTGAACTTCCCAAGGAAACTGCCGGCAAAAATCCCGCCTGCAATCACTGCCGTCGCGCTGACCAACGGCTGCTGCATTGTCTGCGGAGAAACCGCCGTCAGTACGCCAAAAACATACTTAATGGCAAAAGCAGTCATCATCAGCGGCAGCGCTGAATAATCAGCCTGACGATTAATGGCCCGCGGCTGCGTGGCCCGGCTCACCCGCTCAGGACGAATCAGCCAGAATCCCAGCGCCGCGCCGGCGAGCAGCCCGGCAATCCACAGCGCCACAATACCTGGCGTCAGATGGCGGTAAACCACCAGGTCGTAAAGATCCCAGGTTAGAAATATCAGGGGGATGATTGCCAGCCTTTCCAGCGTGACGGTTGCAGGCTGGCGCGCCTTTAGGCCGCGCAGCAGCAAAAACACAAACAGCACGTACACCCAGATGGGTGTATCAGTCAGCATATGAACAATAAATTCAGCCATTCCGGGTACCTGCGGGCACGTGAACGGAGCTTCTGCTCTGCAAAAAAAAGCCTGGCACAACGGCAATCACTTTGCGAATCAGCCGCTTCAATGCTGTGACACTCAATCAGGATACTGCTGCTGGCAAACGCTCAGCACCGTCTGCCTCAACCAGCGGTGCGCCGGATCCCTTTCCATACGCGGATGCCACATTTGCGACACGGTAATGGTGCGTGTTTTCAGCGGAAGCTCAAAAGCGTGCAGCGCCGGTGCGCCCTGGCGCAAAAAAGAGGCCGGTACCAGGGCGATTAAATCCGATGCCTGCGCTACCGCCAGCGCGGCAGAAAAGCCAGGCACAACGCTGACAATTTTGCGTTCTAAACCCTTGTCTGCGAGCGCTTCATCCACCGGCCCATGCGGCTGACCGCGACGCGAGGCCACCACGTGGCCCCAGGCAATATAGTCGCTGATGCTCACCGGGTCCTGCTTCGCCAGCGGATGATCCTTGCGAACCACGCCGACAAACCTGTCGCGAAACAGCGCCTGGAGACGAATTTCCGGGCCCATATTGCTCAGCACGCCGATCTCAAGATCCACAAGCCCTTCACGCAGATAGCGCGAGGACTTTTCCGGTTTTGGCGCAAAGCGTAAACAGACCTGCGGGGCGGCCTGGGCGACCGCGGCAATCAACGCCGGACCGAAGGCTTCGATAAAACCGTCATTGGCGCGAACGGTGAAGACCCTTTGCAACTCGGACAAATCGAGCGTCTCAGCTGAGGGTTGCAGCACAGCCCTGACCTCGAGCAGCGCATTTCTCGCCCTCTCACGATTAGCCTGGGCGTAAGGCGTCAGCACCATATTGCGGCCTGCCCGAACCAGCAGTGAATCACCGGTCACCTCACGTAAACGGCCAAGCGTACGGCTCATCGCGGAGGTGCTCAGATTCAGCCGCCGGGCGGCGCCAGCGACGCTGGCCTCCGTCAGCAGCGCGTCCAGCGCAATCAGCAAGTTGAAGTCAGGATCGGTCATCAAAATGGTCCTCAAAGTAAGATAAGGCGTTTGATGCAACTATAACCTGACATTGCTGCGTCTTCCGCCTTCTTTCTGGTAGGCCTATTCTTTGCGCATTCCAACATTGCTGAGTGATTGATATGACCCTTTTTTCTGACCAACCGGGTGACGAAGGCCTGCCGGGCCGTGAACGAGCCTTCGCCATGGCGGCGGTGATGACCTCCACGCTGATGGCGGTATTTGACGGCTCAATGGTGAATATTGCCCTGCCTCAGATGGCGCAGTCTTTAGCGGTAACGAGCGCCACTGCCGTCTGGTTTGCTAACGGCTATTTACTCTCTGCCGCCATGACGCTGGCTATTTTCGCCGCGCTGGCCACGCGCTTTGGTTTTCGCGCGGTGTTTCTCTTCGGACTGAGCCTTTTTACCCTGGCGTCTGTAGGCTGCGCGATGGCCTTCTCGGCAGAGATGTTGATCGCCATGCGTATTTTGCAGGGCATTGGTGGCGCCGCGACGCTGAGCATTGCCCCGGCGATTTTGCGATCCGTGTTTCCTGGCAGGTTGCTCGGGAGGATCCTCGGCATGAATGCACTTTTGATTGCCTCCAGCACCGCTGTGGCACCCGTACTCGGCGGTGCGCTGCTCGATACGCTGAGCTGGCCATGGCTTTTTGCGATCAACATTTTGCCGGGGAGCGTGGCTATTGCATTAGCGATGAAGGCGATTCCACATCAGCCCGCCCTGAAACCACAGAAATTTGATGCGACAGGCGCGGTGCTTTCTGCCACGTTGTTGGGATCACTGATCATGGCGGCGAACAGCTTCGCGGAACCTCGCGCCGCCCTCCATGCGCTGAACACTGGTGTGTATGGTTGGAGCACTCTGGCGCTTGTCGGTGGCATAACGTTCATCTGGCATATCCGACGAACCGACAAGCCCCTGCTGCCACCGGTGATCTTCACATCGTCCCGTTTTTCCCTCGCGGCGCTGACGTCGCTGGCATCGTTTGTCAGCCAGGGCATCACCTTCGTCGCCCTGCCGTTTCTGTTTCAGAGCGTTTATGGCTACAGCGCGCTGGATTCGGCCCTGCTGTTTACGCCGTGGCCGGTGGGCATCGTGCTGGTTGCCCCACATGCGGGAAGACTGGCGGATAAGTACCCGCCGTCGGTGATTTCGACTCTTGGTCTGGCGGTTTTCGTTATTGGCCTTACGCTGCTGGCGATGTTGCCCGCCCAGGCGACGGCCTGGGATATCGGCCTGCGCAGCCTGATTTGCGGGATGGGGTTTGGCTGCTTCCAGAGTCCGAACAACCGGGAGATGCTGTCAGGCGTGGCGAGGGAGTTCAGCGGTTATGCCTCCGGCGTGCTGGCGATTGTCAGAACGTTCGGGCAGTGCGTGGGCGCGGCGCTTGTCGGCGTGATGCTGGCGATAATGGTGACCGGAGGTCAGGTAGCGCTGGAAGCCCAGGCGGTAAGGATGAGTTTGTGGGTCGCGGTTATTGCTTCAGGCGTGGCGGTGGTATTCAGCTTGAGTCGTTTGCGTCAGAATTAGCGTGAGAAGAGCCCGGTGGCGTTACCTTACCGGGCCTACAAAAACGCCTGTAGGCCTGATAAACGAAGCGCCATCAGGCAATAAAATAAGTGACAACGTCACACAAACCCTTTCAGTTTAGCTAACAAAAAGGCCGTAACCGAGGTGGCATCGCTGATTTTACCTTCGGCAATCAGCGCTTCAAACTCGGCGACCTGCATCCGGCGGCAGGTCAGCCCGACCTCTTCCACATCCAGGTTTTGCGTGCTGGCAACAAAATCTGTTGCCAGCCAGATGTGATACCCCTGGCTGGAATAGCCCTGCGCCAGTTTCTGATAGCCGATTTGCGTCATGCTGTTGGCGAGTAGCCCGGTTTCCTCGACCAGTTCCCCGCGCGCAACGGCAATCGGGTCAGCGTCCGGGCTCAGCTCCCACGACCCCTGCGGCAGCTCAATCGTCCTTTTGCCAAGCGGATAACGGTACTGCTCCACGACCCAGATATGGCCTTCGGCAACGGGCACGATCACCGCAAAGTCTGGCTTCTCGATGACTGAATAAACGCCGTGCGAGCCGTCGGCCCGCTCGATGCGATCTTCCTTCAGCCGCATCCACTGATTACTGTATATTTCCTGCGAACTCAGGGTCTTAATTTCACTCATAACCACTCATTTTTGACTGTTGTAGGCGATGGCGCGACGGATCATTGCCACCAGCGCGGGTTTATCCAGTTTGTCTCCGGCACTCAGATCCAGCGCCCGCCACTGGTTGCCGTTGAGACCGGCGTTAAACAGATTATCGGGATCGGCAAGTTTCGCGCCCTGGGCAAAGGTCACTTTTACCTTTTCCTTGTGGGCGTTGGCAACGGCCAGATTGCCGTTCAGCACCCAGGTCGGGCTGCCCATCCATTTCCAGGCTTCGGACACTTCTTTGTCCGCCTCCAGAAAGCAGTGACGGATCTGCGATAACATCTCACCGCGCCAGTCATCGAGCCCGGCGATCAGCTGGTCTATCTGTTCTGTGGGGGTCATGCTGGCCTCGGACTGTGCGCCGACTTGTGCGGTTGGCCGGGTAAGCTGCGATCGCCCCCCGGCAATCAGCGAACTTAGTTCAGCGTATAATCCAGCGTGATCTCAGCCTTCAGCACCTGAGACACCGGGCAGCCCGCTTTGGCTTTCTGAATAATGCCATCGAAGGTGCCTGCATCAATATCAGGCACGGCAATTTTGCTTTGCAGCGCCACTTTGGTAATGGAGAATCCGGCGTCGGATTTATCAAGCGAAACGGTCGCTTCGGTATCAATGGAGGTGGCCGTAAACCCGGCCTCGCTCAGCATCAGCGACAGCGCCATGGAGAAGCAGGACGCGTGCGCGGCCGCAATCAGCTCTTCCGGGTTAGTCCCTTTAGCCCCTTCAAAGCGGGTGTTAAAGCCGTAGGGCTGCTGGCTCAGCGCCCCACTTTCCGTCGAGACGGTGCCTTTGCCGCGTTTCAGATCGCCTTCCCAGTGGGCCTGACCTTTCTTATGGATAGTCATCTTTCACTCCTTTTTCCTGTGGGCTGATAAGTATAGAACATGCGCCTGACTCAGGCCTGAAGGGAGGCCATATCAATCACAAAGCGGTATTTCACATCGCTCTTCTGCATCCGCTCCCAGGCGTGGTTGATATCCTGAATGTTGATCACCTCCACGTCGGCGGCGATCCCTTTCTCAGCGCAGAAATCAAGCATCTCCTGGGTTTCCGCAATGCCGCCAATGGCCGACCCGGCAATGGAGCGGCGATTGATCAGCATCGGGACGGTATTAAATTCTGGGGTGTCGCCAAGCAGGCCAACGAACACCAGCGTGCCGTCCAGCGCCAGCGTCGGCAGGTACGGGTTGATGTCGTGCTCATAAGGAACGGTGTCGATAATTAAATCGAACTGATTGTGTACCGTCGCCATCTGCTTATCGTCAGTAGACAGCACAACGTTGTTTGCACCTAGACGACGGGCATCGGCCTCTTTCCCCGGCGAACGCGTAAACAGCGTGACTTCTGCACCCAGCGCATGAGCCAGTTTCAGCCCCATATGCCCCAGGCCGCCGAGGCCAATCACCGCCACTTTGCTGTGCGGGCCAATCTTCCAGTGGCGCAGTGGCGACCAGGTCGTGATCCCTGCGCAAAGCAGCGGTGCCGCGCCCTGCAGCTCCAGACCTTCCGGCACGCGCAGCACGAAATCCTGGCTGGCAAGAATGACCTGAGAATAGCCCCCGTAGGTCGGCTGATGGTCGTGTCGGTCGTGGCCATTATAGGTCTGGGTGTTGCCCTCTTCGCAGTACTGCTCCAGCCCGTCCTTGCACGGTGAACAGACGCGACAGGAGTCGACCATACAGCCGATGGCGGCTAAATCGCCTGGCTTGAATTTAGTGACGTTGTCACCAACGGCCGTCACCCGCCCGACGATTTCGTGGCCCGGCACCAGCGGATATGTGCTGAATCCCCAGTCGTCGCGTGCCTGGTGGAGATCGGAGTGGCAAACGCCGCAGTACAGCACTTCGATCGTGACGTCGTCAGGCCGTGGCGTGCGACGTTCGAACGTAAAAGGAGCCAGCGGCGTGGTGGGATTTTGTGCGGCATAACCTAAAACTTTCATGGACGACCCTCGCGATATGCAGAACGGAAAACCTCAGGGCGAAGCCTCAAGCATAGTTCAGAGACATGGCGCAATGATGACGGCCGCACAAAGGGTTAAACCTCAGAGAGTTCCTGAAAGCGCCGAGTCGTGTTGCTATTTTGCGCAGGATGGTCAACTATCAATCGGGCAGGCCAGTCAACTTGTCTGCGCTAAGGGGTAAATTTCGCCCGGTCCCACCGGGAATGACCTTGAAACCATTCACAGGATTAAGGAGTCAGAATGAAATCGAACCGTCAGGCACGCCACATCCTCGGCTTGAACTACAAGCTGTCCAACCAGAAAAAAGTCCTTATCGAAGGCGATTCAGAAACTCAGCATAATCATATTCATGCGACAGGCCGTAAACGCCGCAGCGAATAATCGTTGTTTGAGTAAGAGTTTTCGATAAAGACCGACACCACCGTTAACAAAAGGTGGTGTTTTTTTTACTTTCAGATCCGCCGCTTTTTCCCTTTTTATTAACACTTGCTTTATACTTTGCCGCGCCGAATACCCTGCCAGCCCCGTTCGCGCTGCCTGGTCGGGCCGTGATGACAAAGGATCAGTGAGATGTTACCCAACCCTAAAAATAACCGTTCTCTTTATATCCCCTATGCAGGCCCCGTCTTACTGGAGTTTCCGCTCCTCAATAAAGGCAGCGCGTTCAGCCTTGAAGAACGTCGCAATTTCAACCTGTTAGGCCTACTGCCTGCGGTGGTGGAAACCATCGAAGAGCAGGCCGAACGCGCCTGGATCCAGTATCAGGGCTTCAAAACCGAAATCGACAAGCATATATACCTGCGCAACATCCAGGATACCAACGAAACCCTCTTCTACCGTCTGGTCGAAAATCACCTCGACGAGATGATGCCGGTGATTTACACCCCGACCGTTGGCGCCGCCTGTGAACGCTTCTCCGAGATTTACCGTCGCTCCCGCGGCGTGTTTATCTCCTACGAGAACCGCCACAACATGGACGACATTCTGCAAAACGTGCCAAACCACAACATCAAAGTGATTGTGGTGACCGACGGCGAGCGCATCCTGGGCCTCGGCGACCAGGGCATTGGCGGCATGGGCATTCCTATCGGCAAGCTCTCGCTCTACACCGCCTGCGGTGGGATCAGCCCGGCATACACCCTGCCCGTCGTGCTTGACGTGGGTACCAACAACCAGCAGCTGCTGAACGATCCGCTGTACATGGGCTGGCGTCATCCGCGCATCACCGACGATGAGTATTACCAGTTCGTCGACGATTTCATTCAGGCCGTGAAACACCGTTGGCCGAACGTGCTGTTGCAGTTCGAGGACTTCGCACAGAAAAACGCGATGCCGTTACTGAACCGCTATCGCGATGAGATTTGCTCGTTCAATGATGACATTCAGGGCACTGCGGCGGTCACCGTTGGGACGCTGATTGCCGCCAGCCGCGCTGCAGGCAGCCAGCTCAGCGAGCAGAGAATTGTCTTCCTCGGCGCAGGATCTGCCGGGTGCGGTATTGCCGAACAGATCATCGCGCAGACCCAGCGTGAAGGCCTGAGCGAAGAGCAGGCCCGCGGCCGTGTCTTTATGGTCGACCGCTTCGGCCTGCTGACCGATCAGATGCCGAACCTGCTGCCGTTCCAGACCAAACTGGTGCAAAAGCGCGATAACCTGAGCAGCTGGGACAGCAATGAAGATGTGCTGTCGCTGCTGGACGTCGTGCGTAACGTCAAACCGGACATTCTGATTGGCGTCTCCGGGCAAACGGGCCTCTTCACGGAAGAAATTATTCGTGAAATGCACAAACACTGCCCGCGTCCGATCGTGATGCCTCTCTCTAACCCGACTTCCCGCGTGGAAGCCACGCCGCAGGACATCATCACCTGGACCGAAGGCTGTGCGCTGGTTGCCACCGGCAGCCCGTTTGCCCCGGTTGTGTGGAAAGAGAAAACCTATCCGATTGCGCAGTGCAACAACTCCTATATCTTCCCGGGAATTGGCCTCGGCGTTATCGCCTCAGGTGCCTCGCGCATTACCGACGAAATGCTGATGTCCGCCAGTGAAACCCTGGCGAAGCACTCGCCTCTGGTGAATAACGGTGAAGGCCTGGTGCTTCCGGAGCTGAAAGACATTCACACGGTGTCCCGCGCTATCGCGTTTGCCGTCGGAAAAATGGCGCAGCAGCAAGGCGTGGCCGTTAAAACGTCGGCTGAAGCCCTGCAACAGGCCATCGATGACAACTTCTGGCAGCCGGAATACCGCAGCTACCGCCGCACCTCGATTTAATGTCTGATGGCGCTGCGCTTATCCGGCCTACGAATATCTGTAGGCCTGGCAGGCGTAGCGCCGCAGGGAAATCTTAGCTACACTCTGCTCACCCATTAATCTACTGAATATAAAAGGAGGATCCCCATGCCGTACTGTGAAATGTTTAATATTTCACATACCTTTGGCGATCGCACTTGCTCAAGCGTTATCCGTACCGTGCTGCGATAACTTCTGCTTGAGCGAAGACACCAGAGACTAAATCCCTTCCCTCGGCTTACCGGGTTATCGTCGGCGTTATTTGACGAGGCGTTTCTACGCCAGTAACACTTGAGTAAGTACTATGAGCACACTACTGAATGCGCACTCCCTGTGCCACGACACGGCCTTTGGCCCCCTGTTTACCCATCTCACTTTCACCCTGAAAAAAGGCGATCGCGTCGGGCTTATTGGCTATAACGGCTGCGGTAAAAGTACCCTGCTTAAACTGTTAGACGGCACGCTTGAGCCCACTTCTGGCTACGTCTCCATCGCCGGACATTGCCTGCTGGCGCGCGTGGAGCAGCATCTGCCGGACTCGCTGAATCCTTTAACTATGCTCGATGCCGTGCTGGACAACATTCCTCACGCCGAGCGTGAAAGCCAGCGCTGGCGGGCAGAAGCCCTGCTTGCGGAAATGGGTTTCAGCCCGGCGGACTGCGCGTTAACCGCAGCCACCCTGAGCGGCGGTCAGCACACGCGACTGCTCCTGGCGCGGGCGCTGATTACTTCACCGGACCTTCTGCTGCTGGATGAACCGGGAAACCACCTCGATCTGCCCACGTTGCTGTGGCTGGAGCGCTTTCTTAACGGCTGGAACGGCAGCTTTATCGTCGTCTCACACGACCAGCAGCTGCTGGACAACGTGACCAACACCAGCTGGATCCTGCGAGACCGACAGCTGCACAGCTTCGCCCTTCCCTGTGGCGCTGCCCGTGCGGCACTGGCAGAGAAGGATGCGAGTGACGCCCTGCGCTTTAAAGCGGAGCAGAAAGAGATCGACCGGGTGACCGCCAGCGCCAAAAGGCTCGCCGTATGGGGAAGCGTCTACGACAACGAAGACCTCTCCCGTAAGGCTAAACAGATGGAAAAACAGGTGGAACGGCTGAAAGAGAGCCAGACCGACGTCACCGCAGGCAGCCAGTGGAAATTGCAGCTTCAGGGCGATGCCCTGCGGGCCGACCGTCTGCTGGCGCTGGATAACCTTCCTGTTCCGCCCGCGCCCGGGCTGCCACCGCTGTTCCGCACCCCGGTTGTTCGCCTGAAAAGCGGCGATCGGGTGGCGGTCATTGGCCGCAACGGCTGCGGGAAATCCTCCCTGCTGCGGCTTATCTGGCAGCATTATCAGGCAGGTATGCTGACGGAAGATCTGAAAATCCACCCGCGTGTGGCGATGGGCTATTACGACCAGACGCTGCATCAGCTGGCTGATGAGGCCACGCTGTTTGAGGCGCTGGAGCCTTTTGCGCCCGAGCCTGAAACGCGGAAAATGGCCCTGATTAGCGCCGGATTCGCCTGGTCACGGCACGGCCAGGTGGTGAGTTCGCTGAGCGGCGGCGAGCGCTCCCGGCTGCTGTTTATCGGCCTGACGCTGGCGCGCTACAGCCTGCTGATGCTGGATGAGCCAACCAACCATTTGGATATGGAGGGTAAAGAAGCGCTGGCAGAAACGCTGCAATCCTTTGCCGGCGGCGTGCTTCTGGTAAGCCACGACCGCCATCTGCTGAAAGCCAGCTGCAACCGATTCTGGCTCATCGAAAACGGTGAACTGGAAGAGTGGCATGATGCAGATGCGGCATGGGAAAGGCTGCGGGAGCCGGTACTCCACGGTTTCGCGCCAGAGCCTGATGTGAAAATTGAAACGACGGCCCATGCCTCAGACGACCTGCTGGAGAAATTGATCGAGCTCGAAACTCTGCTGGCTGACGATCAGGCCAGAAAACCGAAGCACCAGAAGCCGCAGCTTCAGGCTCAGTGGCAGCGTGAAATCCGCCTGCTAAACGCTCAGCTTGCATTGCTGTAGTTATCCTCTGAATGCCGGGCGGCGCAGGCTTGCCCGGCTTACTGGACTGAGAAATCTGCAAGATAAATCCCCCAGCAATCATAAACACCATTAATGCAATATGTAACAGAAAAGACTACCATTTCCTGTAAAACTATTACTTTATGTTTCCATCGCCTTGCCAATTCAACAGAAAAATTTAACTCTGAGTGCGCAACGACGTCCATTTGTGCGCCGTGCCTGCATTGCAGATTTTCATTTTAAAAGGAGACATTCATGAAAGCTGCCGTAGTTACCCAGGACCATCAGGTCAACGTCACTGAAAAAACGCTGCGCCCGCTGAAGCACGGGGAAGCGCTGCTGAAGATGGAGTGCTGCGGGGTCTGTCACACCGACCTGCATGTCAAAAACGGCGATTTTGGTGATAAAACCGGAGTCATTCTGGGCCATGAAGGGATTGGCATCGTCAAAGAAGTCGGCCCGGGCGTCAGTTCCCTGAAGGCGGGCGATCGCGCAAGCGTGGCGTGGTTCTTCCAGGGCTGCGGCCACTGTGAATACTGCAACAGCGGCAATGAAACGCTGTGTCGTGACGTGAAAAACGCCGGTTACAGCGTTGATGGCGGCATGGCCGAAGAGTGCATCGTGGTGGCAGATTACGCAGTAAAAGTGCCCGACGGCCTCGATTCTGCAGCCGCCAGCAGCATCACCTGCGCGGGCGTCACCACCTATAAAGCCGTGAAAATATCAAGTATTAAACCGGGCCAGTGGATTGCCATTTACGGCCTGGGTGGGCTCGGCAACCTCGCCCTGCAATATGCCAAAAATGTCTTTAATGCCAAAGTGATTGCGCTCGACGTCAACGATGAACAGCTGAAGCTGGCGGCGGAAATGGGTGCCGATCTGACGATCAACTCCCGCAGCGAAGACGCCGCGAAAATCGTGCAGGAAAAGACCGGCGGCGCCCATGCCGCGGTTGTGACGGCGGTTGCCAAGGCGGCCTTTAACTCAGCCGTGGATGCCGTTCGGGCCGGTGGCCGCGTGGTAGCCGTTGGCCTGCCGCCGGAATCCATGAGCCTCGATATTCCACGCCTGGTGCTGGACGGTATTCAGGTTGTCGGATCACTGGTGGGCACCCGTCAGGATCTTATCGAAGCCTTCCAGTTTGCCGCAGAAGGGAAAGTGGTACCGAAGGTCACGATGCGCCCGCTCGGTGACATCAACGCCATCTTTAAAGAGATGGAACAAGGTCAGATCCGCGGACGTATGGTCATCGACCTGCGCCATTAATCACGATGAAAACGACAAACGGCGCCATTGTGCGCCGTTTTTTATACTGGATTACGCCTTACTCCGACGATCGTTCACCCACTGTTTGACCTCAATAGTGAACGTATCGGGTGCTTTACGGAACATTTTACGCGCCAGATCGAGCACGGTATGGCGGGCAAGTTCTTCTTCCATTCTTTGCTGAGCGCTGTCCATCACGGAACGGACGCCGCAGGGACCATCGCAAGCCCACGCGGGCGGTTTCTCATCGAATAACGCCAGCCGCTGGCGGATTTCTTTGCACTCGAACATCGACTTTTGGCCGTCAATGGCGTGGACGATATCCAGCACGCTGATGAGCTCGCTCGCCCGCGCCAGACGGAAGCCGCCGCCCTTTCCTTCTGTGCTCACCACCAGCCCCGCTCGGGACAAGCGCGTGAAAATCTTCGCCAGATAGTCGTACGGGACATTCTGCAGCTCTGCCAGTTCGCGCACGCTCATATCACGCGCGTCGCCGTTGCCATCAACCATGCTCATCAGGCTGTGAATACCGTATTCCACGCCAGAACTGTAAAACGCCATTTTGTGCTCCTGTGCTAATTCTGTGGAGATGATAACTCAGATACTCAGAAAGATCTTGCCGGAGTTAACTCCGACAAGTATAGTAGCAGTTATCGGGGCCGGGTGGCCCAAATATGCATAAAGGAATCACCATGAAACAACGTATTCTTATCATCGGCAGCGGTTTTGCAGGCATGTGGGCAGCCGTCAGCGCGGCACGTGTGGCACATTTGCAGGGCAACACTAACCTTGAAATCGCCGTGCTGGCCCCGCAGCCGGAACTGCGTGTCAGACCGCGTTTTTATGAAGCCAACGTCTCGACCTTAACCGCTGATTTGCAGCCGCTGTTCGCCGAGTTGAATATTCGTTTCATTGCCGGCCACGCTGAACGTGTGGACTCCGCTGAGAGCGGTGTCTGGTACAAAACGCCGGAATCTGATTCAACGTTTCTTTCTTATGACAAGCTGATCATCGCGAGCGGCAGCCGCCTGCACCACTTCGGTATTAAAGGCATTGCCGAACACGGTTTTGATATCGATCAGCTGGACACAGCTCAGCGTCTGGAAGATCACCTGAATGCGCTGGCGAGCCAGCCAGAAAGCGCCGCGCGCAATACCGTTGTCGTGTGCGGCGGTGGCTTCACAGGGATTGAACTCGCCACCGAGCTCCCTTCCCGTCTGAAGTCACTTTTGGGTAGCGATACAAATACTAAAGTAGTCGTAGTTGAGCGCGGTTCACAGATTGGCGGTCGTTACAGCGAAGCGTTACGCAAAATCATCAGCGATGCCTCCGACGAGCTCGGTATTGAGTGGCGTCTCAATGCCGCGGTTGAAGTGGTTGATGCTGGCGGCGTAACGCTTCAGGACGGCAGCCGCATTGACGCCGCCACCGTCGTCTGGACGGCAGGCGTGCAGGCCAGCGCGTTTGGCGAGAACCTCACCGCAGACCGCGATAATCTGGGCCGTTTTGTGGTCACCGAAGAGTTGCAGATCCCCGGTTACAACAATATCTATGCCACGGGCGATATGGCGCACGCTAAAACCGACACCCTCGGCAATACCGCGTTAATGACCTGCCAGCACGCCATTCAGTTAGGGAAATTTGCCGGACACAACGCCGCAGCAAGCCTGCTTGGCGTAGAAGGCCTGCCGTACCGTCAGGAATTTTACGTGACCTGTCTCGATTTGGGTGCCTGGGGCGCGGTCTATACCGAAGGCTGGGAGCAGGAAGTGAAAATGGTGCGCGAAGAAGCGAAAAAGCTGAAAATTGCTATCACCAATGAACTGATTTATCCGCCAAAAGCTGACCGTGACGTGGCCTTCGCCGCCGCCGACCCACTGGCGAAGTTCGTCTAGTTTTTGTATCTCCTCTGCAAAGGCCTGGTTCAACACCGGGCCTTTTTCTTTTGCGGCGAGGCTCGAAGAATCCTCCCGTCCCGCTTGTTGCTCCGCCCTCACCGAACAAGAATCACTCCCGACCCTTATCGCATGACGAAAAAATAATCGTTGCGCGGAACGCAACACTCATATACCGTTCCTCATGAGGGAACACGAGAGGGACCGATGATCGTGAGCTTTCGACATAAAGGATTACGTAATTTGTTCTATTACGATGAAACCGCAGGTGTTCATCCCTGGCACGTTAAGCGCTTAAAAGAACAGCTAACGCTGCTGCAGGCTGCCACCAGCCCCAGATCGATGGACATACCAGGCTATCGCCTGCATGAGCTGAAAGGCAGCCGTGAAGGCGTTTGGTCAGTAAAAGTTTCGGGTAACTGGCGTCTGACGTTTGAGTTTATTAACGGTGACGCATACCTGTTAGATTATGAGGATTATCACTGATGAAAATGGCAAACCCCGTAAGCCCTGGAGAAATCATTCAGAGTGCGTTGGTCGAGCTGAACGTCAGCCTGCGAGAATTTGCGCGAGCGATGGACATTGCTCCTTCCACGGCCAGCCGTCTGTTGACGGGCAAAGCAGCATTAACGCCTGAAATGGCTATCAGGCTTGAAGCGGTAATCGGCAGTACTGCGCAGACGTGGCTCAACGTGCAGCAGAACTGGAGCCTGGCTGAGGCAAAAAAACGCGTGGATGTATCGGGATTAAAGCCGCTCAGAGCGCACAAAGCATAAAAAAATGGCGCCGGTTAAGGCGCCATGCTTTTTCAGTATTAGTCAGTGGTTTTCTGTTGCGCTTCGCGCTGTTCAACCTCAGCATACCAGCGAGGATGATGTTTCCGCGCCCAACGGCGGCTGACCTTCCCTTCAATCATGCCCTTTATCGAACCTTTTACCCAGAACGCCATGTACATATGAATCAGAATGGCGTGGATCAGGATAATGGCCGACGTGGCATGAATCAGCAGGCTGTAGCGAATCACCTGAATCGGGAAGTAATCGGCGAAATACGGCCGCCAGATGATAACGCCAGTCACCAGCAGCACAAAGATCATGCTCATGATGGTCCAGAACATCATCTTCTGCCCGGCGTTATACTTGCCCACCTTCGCCACTTTATGTTCGTTGCCCTTCAGCACTTCAACAATCCCTTTCAGCCAGGGAAGATCCTGCTTGTCCGGGATGTTGTGCTTCACAAAGCGGAAGAACATAAACATTAGCGCCACGAAAATCAGCACGCCAAAGAAGGGATGCAGAATGCGCCCCATCTGCGGCGTGCCGAAGGTTTCCGTCAGCCACTGCAGAGACGGGAAGAAGAACGAAATCCCCGAAAGTGACACCAGAAAGAAGCACACCACCACCGTCCAGTGGCAGGCCCGGTCGATAAACTTCGTGCGCACAATCATCTTCGATTTACTCATGATCGCTCTCCTCGTCATCATCCACCTCTTTGTTAGGGCCAATGCCGATGTAGTGATACATCAGCCCGGCAAAGGTGGCGATAAAACCTGCGGCAGAGAGCGGCTTGAGGATCCCTTTCCACAAATTCACCGACGTATCAATTTTCGGATCCTTCGGCAGCTTGTGGTACAGCTCTGGCTGGTCGGCATGATGCAGCACGTACATCACATGCGTGCCGCCCACGCCTTGCGGGTTGTATACCCCCGCGTGAGGATAGCCGCGTGCTTTCAGCTTACCGACGCGCTCTTCCGCTACCGCCAGCATCTCTTTTTTGGTACCAAAATGAATGGCGCCCGTCGGACAGGTTTTCACGCAGGCAGGCTCCTGGCCGATGCTGACGCGGTCGACGCAGAGCGTGCATTTGTATACCCGGTTGTCCTCTTTATTGAGACGCGGCACGTTGAACGGACAGCCCGCAATGCAGTAGCCGCAGCCGATGCAGTTGTCCTGCTGAAAATCGACAATGCCGTTGGCGTACTGCACGATAGCGCCCGCTGATGGACAGGCCTTCAGGCAGCCAGGATCTTCGCAGTGCATGCAGCCATCCTTGCGGATGAGCCACTCCAGCCTGCCGTTCTGTTCGGTTTCGCTAAAGCGCATCACCGTCCAGGATTTGGCGCTCAGATCGGCCGGGTTGTCGTAAACACCCACGCAGTGACCCACGTCGTCGCGAATATCGTTCCACTCCGAGCACGCCACCTGGCAGGCCTTACAGCCCACGCAGGAGGAGACATCGATAAGCTTCGCCACTTCTTCTTTATAATCCCGCGCGCGGGGCGCGGGCGTTATACCGTTGGTGGCCGAGCGTTTGATGATGTCCTGTGTTTCCATTGACATAGCTTCGCTCCTTACGCTTTCTCGATGTTAACCAGAAACGCTTTGTACTCCGGCGTCTGGGAGTTGGCATCGCCAACGTTTGGCGTCAGGGTATTGGCGATATAGCCCTTCTTCGCCACGCCCTCAAAGCCCCAGTGCAGCGGAATACCAACGGTTTCCACCTGCTGTCCGTTGACGTTCAGCGTATGCAGACGACGGGTGACCACCGCCACGGCGCGAATAAAGCCGCGCTGACTGCTCACTTTCACCTTATCGCCGTTGGCAATGCCTTTGCTTTTCGCCAGCCCTTCGCTGATTTCAACGAACTGCTCCGGCTGCGCGATGGCGTTCAGGCGCGCGTGCTTGGTCCAGGTGTGGAAATGCTCGGTCAGGCGATAAGTGGTGCCGACATACGGGAACTTATCCTTTTTGCCCAAACGCGCCACGTCGTCTTCATAGATGCGCACCACCGGGTTCGACACCACTTTCGGGTGCAGCGGGTTGGTGCCAAGCGGCGTTTCCATTGGCTCGTAGTGTTCCGGGAACGGCCCTTCGGCGAGCTTATCGAGCGCAAACAGGCGGCCCAGCCCTTCAGGCTGCATGATAAACGGCCCGGTGGCGCTGCCCGGCGCGGCGGTGTTGTAGTCAGGGATATCGTTCCCCGCCCACTTCTTGCCGTCCCACTGGATAAGCATCCGTTTCGCATCCCACGGTTTGCCGTTGATGTCTGCGGAAGCACGGTTATAGAGCACGCGGCGGTTCAGCGGCCACGCCCAGGACCAGCCGAGCGTATTGCCGAGTCCGGACGGATCCGCGTTGTCGCGGTTCGCCATCTGGTTGCCTTTTTCGGTCCAGCTTCCGGCGTAGATCCAGCAGGAAGACGCCGTCGAGCCATCGTCGCGCAGCAGTGCGAAGCTGTTCAGCAGTTCGCCCTTCTTCGCCACCTGCACGCCGTTCGCGTCAAAGAGATCGTCGAGCGCATAGCCGTTGTTCTCTTTTGCCACTTCGTCAGAGGCCGGGCTGTCCGGCAGCTTATAGTGCCAGTTCATGCTGAGCAGCGGCTCAACGCCGTTACCGCCTTCTGCCACATACATCTCGCGCAGGCGATGGTAAATGCCGGCAAGGATTTCACCGTCGTTGATCGCTTCTCCCGGCGGCTCTGCGCCCTTCCAGTGCCACTGCAGCCAGCGGCCGGAGTTGGCAATTGAGCCGTCTTCTTCCGCAAAGCAGGTGGACGGCAGGCGGAACACTTCGGTCTGGATCGCCGACGGATCGACGTCGTTCATCTCACCGTGGTTCTGCCAGAAGGTGGAGGTTTCCGTCACCAGCGGATCGATAACCACCATGTATTTCAGCTTGCTGAGGCTCTGCACAACCTTGTTTTTGTCAGGGAACGACGCCACCGGGTTGAAGCCCTGGCAGAAATAGCCGTTCACTTCGCCCTTATCCATCAGGTGGAAATACTTGATGACGTCATACGCCTGGTCCCATTTCGGCAGCCAGTCGAAACCCCAGCTGTTCTCCTTCTGCGCCTTGTCGCCATAGAAGGCTTTCATCAGGCTGACGAAGAATTTCGGGTAGTTGCCCCAGTAGTTCACCTGATCGGCAAGCGTAGCTTTTGGCGTGTTAGCGGTCAGGTAGGTTTGCAGATCGGTTTGCTTTTCGGACGGCAGCGTCAGGTAGCCTGGCAGGCTGGTTGAAAGCAGACCGAGGTCGGTAAGGCCCTGAATATTTGAGTGACCACGCAGCGCATTCACCCCGCCGCCCGCCATACCCATGTTGCCGAGCAGCAGCTGGATCATGGCCATAGTACGGATGTTCTGCGCCCCGACAGTGTGCTGGGTCCAGCCCAGGGCATACAGGAAGGTGGTGGTACGTTCGGCGGCGCTGGTTGATGCCAGCACTTCGCAGATTTTCAGGAAATCAGCTTTCGGCGTGCCGCAAATGTTCTCCACCACGTCCGGCGTATAGCGGGAAACGTGCTGCTTCAGCAGGTTCCAGACGCAGCGTGGATCGCTCAGCGTCTCGTCGCGTTTCGCGTAGCCGTTTTCATCGAACTGATAGTTCCAGGAGGATTTGTCGTACTGCCGTTTCGCTTCGTCGTAGCCACTGAACAGGCCCTCTTCAAAGCTAAAATCTTCGCGCACCAGCAGGCTGGCGTTGGTGTAGTGCTTCACGTACTCCGCATTGATTTTATTGTTTTCAATCAGGTACAGCAGCACGCCGGACAGGAAGGTTATGTCCGTGCCGGAGCGAATAGGCGCATAAATATCGGCCACCGACGCGGTGCGCGTGAAGCGCGGGTCGACGACGATAAGCGTCGCATCGTTGTTGTTTTTGGCTTCCATCGCCCAGCGGAATCCGACGGGATGCGCTTCAGCGGCGTTGCCGCCCATCACCATCACCACGTTGGCGTTTTTGATATCCACCCAGTGGTTGGTCATCGCACCGCGACCAAATGTTGGAGCAAGACTTGCTACCGTTGGTCCGTGTCAGACGCGCGCCTGGTTGTCTACCGCCAGCATCCCGAGGGAGCGGGCAAATTTTTGCGTCAGGATACCGGTTTCGTTACTGGCGGCCGAGGCGCAAAGCATCCCGGTGGAGAGCCAGCGGTTCACCGTGGTGCCCTGCTCGTTTTTCTCAATAAAATTGGCATCGCGATCGGCTTTCATCAGCTTCGCAATGCGCTCAAAGGCTTCATTCCAGGAGATACGCTGCCATTTGTCAGAGCCGGGCGCACGGTATTCCGGGTAGCGCAGGCGGTTTTCGCTGTGGATATAATCCAGCAGGCCCGCGCCCTTCGGGCAAAGCGCCCCACGGCTCACCGGATGATCCGGATCCCCCTCGATGTGATAGATAGACTCGCGCACGTTTTTCGCGCCGTCCCCCTGGCTGTACATCAACAGCCCACAACCCACGGAACAGTATGTGCAGGTATTACGAACCTCTCTGGCGCGCAGCAGCTTAAAGTTGCGCGCCTGGGCCAGCGCTATTTTGGGGGCAAACCCCAGCACTGCCGCCGTCGTTCCTGCCATCCCGCCCGCGCAGATTTTAAAGAATTTTCTGCGACTGACGTCCATGATTCCCTCGTTAATCAGGATTAAACTGGCCGAAATTTAACAGCCGTGGCCGGGGACAATTTGCGGCAAATCAATCTATGTCCGCAGCGCCCCCCTAATAGTCATTGCCGGTAGATTTATGTAATCCTTAGGGATTATTGTTGCGAGGTGATATAACCGTAAGCTTCGCTTTTTGCTTTTGATAAAGACTTTCATGACGAAAAACAGAGCAACATCCATTGGCCTGCTGGCTATTCTTCTCTGGAGTACGATGGTCGGCCTGATCCGTGGCGTGAGCGAAGGGCTCGGCCCGGTAGGCGGCGCGGCGGCAATTTACACCCTGAGCGGGATTCTGCTGCTGTTCACCGTTGGCTTTCCCAAAATTAAAACCTTCTCGCCGCGCTATCTGCTGGCCGGATGCCTGTTGTTTGTCAGCTATGAGATTTGCCTGGCGCTCTCTCTCGGGCTCGCGGCCACGCGCCAGCAGGCGATAGAAGTGGGCATGGTCAACTATTTGTGGCCAAGTCTGACAATCCTGTGCGCCATTTTATTCAACGGGCAGAAAGCCAAATGGTGGGTGATCCCCGGCCTGCTGATCTCCTTACTGGGTGTGACCTGGGTATTGGGCGGTGAACAGGGTCTGAACCTGGCGGAAATAAAGCAGAATATTGCCTCCAGCCCGCTCAGCTATATTCTGGCTTTCTGCGGCGCGTTTATCTGGGCGGCGTACTGCACGGTGACGGCGAAATACGCCAAGGGCAAAAACGGCATTACGCTGTTTGTTTTGCTGACTGGCGTCAGTCTGTGGATCCACTATTTTTCCAGTCCTCAGCCAGAGATGATTTTCAGCTGGCCGGTGATGATTAAGCTTATTTTGTGCGCCCTGTCGCTCGGTTTCGCTTACGCGGCGTGGAATATCGGGATTCTCCACGGCAACGTCAGCCTGCTGGCCGTGGGCTCGTACTTCACGCCGGTGCTCTCTTCCGCACTGGCGTCTTTCCTGCTGAGCGCCCCGCTTTCGTGGGCCTTCTGGCAGGGAGCCTGCATGGTGTGCGCAGGCTCCCTTCTTTGCTGGTATGCGACGAGAAACTAGTTAAGCCGTCCGATGGGCTTTCGCCAGACCAAACCAGATACCGATTGCCAGAATCAACATCATGCCGCCCGCACTAAACAGCGCCACGCTGTGCGAGGTAATGAATGCGCTTTTGGCGGCGTGAACGACCGAATCAGCAAGCGTCGGCGTCAGCGTTTGTGCCAGCTGCATCGCCTCACCAATCGACGATCCTGCCCGGCTGGCGGCTTCTGCTGTCAGCCCTTCCGGCAGCAGGATGGACGACGTGTAGCTTCGGGTCAGAATCAGCCCGAATAATGCAATGCCCAGGCCCGCACCGAGTTCATACGCCATGGTTTCGATGGCTCCAGCAGCGGCGGCTTTCTCTTTTGGTGCCGCGGCCATAATTGCGGCCGTTGAGGCCAACAAGGCACTGGCGGCGCTGAAGCCGAGCAGCGTCATCAGGCCCCACGCCTGCCACTGCTGGGTGGTGAAATCAGTCATCGACAGCCCGAGGAAGCTGAAGGCGCTGAGCGCCATTCCGCCCGTTGCCACCTGACGCAATCCCAGATTTGAAACCAGCATCCCGGCAATAGGGCCGCTGAAACCGCTCGCCAGCATCAGCGGCAGCATAAACAGCCCGGCCTCAAACGGCGTTTTGCCGTGGACAAACTGCAACTCCTGCGCCATCAGCAATTCGAAGCCAACGAGTGTGATCATCGCGGTGACGGCCATCATCACGCCGCTCAGAATAATGCGGTGCGTGAACAGACGCATATCAATCATTGGCGTGCGGGCATTGAGCTGAATACGCACGAATGCGGTGAGCAAAGCCGCGCCGAACAGCAGCACAAGGCCGATTACCCACATAGCCATCACGCCCTTCATCGCCGTTTTAGCACTCCACACCAGCAGCAGAATGGCCACAATCAGCATCAGCGCATGGCTGAAGTTCAGCGGCTGCTCGCGGCGGCCCGGCTGCGGCGGCACCACGCGAGCGCTGAGCGCTAATACAACCAAGACAATCGGCACATTGATCAGGAACACCGCGCCCCACCAGAAGTGCTCAAGTACGATCCCGCCAATCAGCGGGCCAAACGCGGCTCCTCCGGATCCCACAGCCGCCCACATGCCGAGCGCCATATTGCGGTGCTTCGCTTCGCTGAAGGTATTACGAATGCCCGCGAGCGTTGCCGGGACGATCATCGCCGCACCGATAGCCAGCATGGCGCGGGCGGCAATCAGCCACTCCGCCGTCGGCGCAAAGGCCGCACACAAAGATGCCACGCCAAACAGGCCGCTGCCGGTCAGCAGCAGGCGCTTAAAACCGATTCGATCGCCGAGGGCGCCCATCGGCAGCACCATCCCCGCCATCACCAGCGAGTAGATATCAATGATCCACAGCAGCTCGTTGCCGCTCGCGCCAAGCGACACGCTCAGCGTCGGCGCAGCAACGTGCAAAACCGTGGCATCAATGGCGACCGGAATATAAACCAGCACGATAGCCACTAACGTTAACCATTGACGAAACATAACTTTTCCCTCTTCATAACAAACTGGACACTTGTCCAGGATGCGATCCTGCCCGAGAGTTGAACGCACGTCCAGCTTTTTGTTATGATCGTTTCATGACTGTTAAGGACAGAAATCATGAGCTATCTGAACCGGGAAGATCGTCGCGAAACCATTATGCGAGCCGCCATTCAAGTTGCGCTGGAGGAAGGCTTCAGCGCCATGACCGTGCGCAACATCGCCAGCCGCGCGGGCATTGCCGCAGGCCAGGTCCACCACCATTTCACCTCTTCGGGTGAACTGAAATCTCAGGCGTTTGTCCGCGTGATCCGCGAGATGATGGCCCTCCCACTTGTGCCAGAAAATGCCAGCTGGCGCGAACGGCTTTTCTCCATGTTAGGCAGCGAAGACAGGCGTCTTGAGCCTTACATTCGCCTGTGGCGACAGGCACAGCTGCTCGCGGACAGCGATCCGGAGATTAAGAGCGCTTATCTGTTGACTATGTCGATGTGGCACGGCGAAACCGTCAGGCTGATTGTGGCCGGGCAGCAGGCCGGGGAATTTACCTTCAGCGACAGCGCCGAAGATATTGCCTGGCGCTTGATCGCGCTGGTTTGCGGGCTGGACGGCATCTACGTACTCGGCATGGCGGAAATCAACGACGCCGCCTTCAGCCGCCATCTGCACCGTGCCATCGCGCTGGAGCTCAATTAAGATTTACAATTAGTAACACTTAAGCGCGGCGATATCCGGGACCCATTCGCGGGGCTGCGCTTTTTTATCTATCCTCTTTCACATAACCCTAAAAATTCCTTATCTTTTCGCGGAACCTTTTGTTCCGTCGGTCTTCTGTTGCTTATTTTCATCACGAACTGGCGCGAACGAGGGCAATATGTCACAACAAGATGAGAAAAATAATCATTATCTTTTAAATAACTGGAAGCCTGAGAACCCGCAGTTCTGGGAAAATAAAGGCAAGGGCATTGCGCGGCGAAATCTCTGGATCTCCGTGGCCTGCCTGCTGCTGGCCTTCTGCGTCTGGATGCTGTTTAGCGCCGTCACCGTCAATCTCAATAAGGTCGGATTTAATTTCACCACCGATCAGCTTTTTTTATTAACCGCCCTGCCTTCCCTTTCCGGCGCAATATTACGCGTGCCCTACTCCTTTATGGTGCCTATATTTGGCGGCCGCTACTGGACGGTATTAAGCACCGTTATTCTGATTATTCCCTGCATCTGGCTCGGAATTGCCATTCAGAATACCGCTACCCCGTACTGGGTATTTATTACTATTGCACTGCTGTGCGGATTTGCCGGAGCGAATTTCGCCTCGAGCATGGGCAATATCAGCTTCTTCTTCCCGAAAGCGAAACAGGGCAGCGCGCTCGGCATTAACGGCGGGCTCGGTAACCTCGGCGTCAGCGTGATGCAGCTCGTTGCCCCTCTCGTCATTTTCATGCCGATTTACACCTTCCTCGGCGTACAGGGCGTGGCGCAGGCCGATGGCTCAACTATGTGGCTGACCAACGCCGCATGGATTTGGGCCCCTCTGCTGCTGATAGCAACGATTGCCGCCTGGTTTGGCATGAACGACATTGCCAGCTCTAAGGCCTCCGTTGCGGAACAGCTTCCGGTGCTGGCCCGTATGCATACCTGGATCCTGGCCCTGCTCTATCTGGCAACTTTCGGCTCGTTTATCGGTTTTTCGGCTGGTTTTGCGATGCTCGCGAAAACCCAGTTCCCGGATGTGAACATCCTCAAACTGGCGTTCTTCGGGCCGTTCCTCGGGGCGCTGGCGCGTTCCGTTGGCGGCTTCATTTCCGACAAGTTTGGCGGCGTGCGCGTCACGCTGATTAACTTCGTCTTTATGGCCATTTTCAGCGCCCTGATCTTCTTCACCCTGCCTGGCGGTAACTCCCCGGGTAACTTCACTACCTTCTTCCTGGTCTTTATGGGCCTGTTCCTGACCGCCGGACTCGGCAGCGGTTCCACCTTCCAGATGATTGCGGTGATCTTCCGCCGCATCACTATCGATCGGGTGAAAGCCAAAGGCGGCAGCGACGAGCAGGCCCAGCAGGAAGCGGTGACTGACACCGCCGCCGCCCTGGGCTTCATCTCAGCCATCGGTGCCGTCGGCGGCTTCTTCATCCCGAAAGCCTTCGGCACCTCGCTTGCCATGACCGGCTCGCCGGTCGGCGCAATGAAGATCTTCCTGGTGTTCTACATCGTTTGCGTGATGGTGACCTGGCTGGTCTATGGTCGTCGCAAAATCGCCTGATGCCTGAACTTTGCCCGGTGGCGACCTGCTTACCGGGCCTACAGAACGCTGTAGGCCGGGCAAACAGCGCGTGGCCTGGCGTCTGCAACATGGAGCATTGTCATGAGCAAACTACTCGATCGTTTTCGCTACTTTAAGCAGAAAGGCGACAGCTTCGCCAACGGCCACGGCCAGGTCTATAACAATAACCGCGAGTGGGAAGACAGCTACCGCCAGCGCTGGCAGTTCGACAAAATTGTACGCTCCACCCACGGCGTGAACTGCACCGGGTCGTGCAGCTGGAAAATCTACGTCAAGAACGGTCTGGTGACATGGGAAACTCAGCAAACCGACTATCCGCGCACCCGCCCTGACCTGCCGAACCATGAACCTCGCGGCTGCCCGCGCGGGGCCAGCTACTCCTGGTACCTTTACAGCGCCAACCGCCTGAAGTACCCGATGATCCGCAAGAGCCTGATCGCTATCTGGCGCGAGGCGCTGGAGCAGCACACCGACCCGGTCAGCGCCTGGAATGCCATCATGCACGACCCGGCAAAATGCCAGCAGTACAAGCAGGCGCGCGGGCACGGCGGCTTTGTTCGCTCGAACTGGAAGGAGCTGAATCAGCTTATCGCCGCGGCGAACGTCTGGACGATTAAACACTACGGCCCGGATCGCGTGGCGGGCTTCTCGCCGATCCCGGCGATGTCGATGGTTTCATACGCCGCGGGCACCCGGTATCTCTCGCTGCTGGGCGGCACCTGCCTCAGCTTCTATGACTGGTATTGCGATTTACCGCCAGCGTCGCCAATGACCTGGGGCGAGCAGACCGACGTGCCGGAATCGGCCGACTGGTACAACTCTTCGTACATCATCGCCTGGGGTTCTAACGTGCCACAAACGCGCACCCCCGACGCCCACTTCTTCACTGAAGTGCGCTACAAAGGCACCAAAACCATCGCCATCACGCCAGACTTTTCGGAAGTGGCGAAGCTCAGCGATCAGTGGCTGGCCCCTAAGCAAGGCACCGACAGCGCCCTGGCGATGGCGATGGGCCACGTCATGCTGCGTGAGTTCCATCTCGATAACCCAAGCGACTACTTCATCAACTATTGCCGCCGCTACACCGATATGCCGATGCTGGTGCAGCTCGACGCGCGTGAAGACGGCAGCTACGTGCCGGGCCGCATGCTGCGCGCTTCCGATCTGGTCGATAACCTTGGGGAAAGCAACAACCCGCAGTGGAAAACCGTCGCCATCAACACCGCAGGCGACCTGGTGGTGCCGAATGGCGCGATTGGATTCCGCTGGGGCGAGCAAGGCAAATGGAACCTCGAATCCCTGGCGGCAGGCAGCGAAACGGAGTTGCAGCTGTCGATGCTCGGCAATCACGACAGCGTCGTCGGCGTGGCCTTCTCCTATTTCGGCGGCAATGAAAATCCGCACTTCCGCAGCGTCAAGCAGGATCCGATTCTTGTGCGCCAGCTGCCGGTGAAGCAGCTCACGATGGCTGATGGCACCGCAGGCCTGGTGGTCAGCGTCTATGATCTGATCCTTGCCAACTACGGCCTGGATCGCGGGCTGGACGACCCGCTGGCGGCAAAAGACTACAGCGAAATTAAAGCCTACACGCCTGCCTGGGCTGAACAAATTACCGGCGTGCGCCAGCATGACATTGCGCAAATCGCCCGTGAGTTTGCCGATACGGCACACAAGACTCATGGCCGCTCAATGATCATTCTCGGCGCGGGCGTCAACCACTGGTATCACATGGACATGAACTACCGTGGGATGATCAACATGCTGATCTTCTGCGGCTGCGTAGGCCAGAGCGGCGGCGGCTGGGCGCACTACGTCGGGCAGGAAAAACTGCGGCCGCAAACCGGCTGGCTGCCGCTGGCCTTCGCGCTGGACTGGAACCGCCCGCCGCGCCAGATGAACAGCACCTCGTACTTCTACAATCATTCCAGCCAGTGGCGCTATGAAAAACTCACCGCCCAGGAGCTGCTCTCCCCGCTGGCAGATGCCAGTAAATTCACCGGCCATCTGATCGACTTCAACGTCCGCGCCGAACGCATGGGCTGGCTGCCGTCTGCGCCGCAGCTCAATCTCAATCCGTTGTCGATCAAGGAGATGGCTGACGCCGCAGGCGTAACCCCTGCGGAATACACCGCTCAGGCGCTGAAGTCCGGCGATATCCGCATGGCCTGCGAACAGCCCGACAACGGCAAAAACCACCCTCGCAACCTGTTTGTCTGGCGCTCCAACCTGCTGGGTTCGTCGGGCAAAGGCCACGAATATCTGCTGAAGTATCTGCTCGGCACCGAAAGCGGCATTCAGGGCGATGCGCTGGGCGAAAGCGACGACGTGAAGCCGGAGGAAGTGGAATGGCAGACGGCGGCGATTGAGGGCAAGCTCGACCTGCTGGTGACGCTCGATTTCCGTATGTCCAGCACCTGCCTGTTCTCAGACATCATTCTGCCGACCGCCACCTGGTATGAAAAAGACGACATGAATACCTCGGATATGCATCCGTTTATTCACCCGCTCTCCGCCGCCGTGGATCCAGCCTGGGAGGCGAAAAGCGACTGGGATATCTACAAAGGCATAGCCAAAGTCTTCTCGGAGGTCTGCGTTGGGCATCTCGGCACCGAAACCGATGTGGTATTGCAGCCGCTGATGCACGACTCTCCGGCAGAGCTGTCGCAGCCGTTTGAGGTTGCCGACTGGCGCAAAGGCGAATGCGAGTATGTGCCTGGAAAAACCGGGCCTTCGATTGCTGTCGTCGAGCGTGATTACCCGGCAACCTACGAACGCTTCACCTCCCTCGGGCCGCTGATGGACAAACTCGGCAACGGCGGGAAAGGCATTTCGTGGAAAACGGAAAGCGAAGTCGATTTCCTCGGCAAGCTCAATTACGTCAAGCTCGATGGCCCGGCGAAAGGCCGTCCGCGCATTGAAACGGCGATTGATGCCTCTGAAGTGATCCTCGCCCTCGCCCCGGAAACCAACGGTCAGGTGGCGGTGAAAGCCTGGGAGGCGCTCGGCAAAATCACCGGCCGCGAGCACGCGCACCTGGCGTTGAACAAGGAAGACGAAAAAATCCGCTTCCGCGATATCGTCGCCCAGCCGCGCAAAATCATCTCCAGCCCCACCTGGTCCGGGCTGGAGAGTGAGCATGTTTCCTACAATGCAGGCTACACCAACGTTCACGAGCTGATCCCCTGGCGCACCCTTTCCGGCCGCCAGCAGCTTTATCAGGATCACCTGTGGATGCGCGCGTTTGGCGAAAGTCTGGTTGCCTATCGCCCACCGATTGACACCCGCAGCGTCAGCCAGATGAAAGAGATCCCACCGAATGGCTTCCCGGAAAAGGCGCTGAACTTCCTCACGCCGCATCAGAAATGGGGCATTCACTCCACCTACAGCGAAAACCTGCTGATGCTGACGCTCTCGCGAGGCGGGCCGATTGTCTGGCTTAGCGAAACCGATGCTAAGGAGTTGGGCATCGCCGACAACGACTGGATCGAAGCCTTCAACGCCAACGGTGCGCTCACCGCCCGTGCGGTGGTCAGCCAGCGCATTCCGCCTGGCATGACCATGATGTACCACGCTCAGGAGCGCATCATGAATATTCCAGGCTCAGAAGTGACCGGACGACGCGGCGGTATTCACAACTCCGTCACCCGCATCTGCCCGAAACCCACGCACATGATTGGCGGCTACGCCCAGCTGGCGTGGAGCTTCAACTATTACGGCACCGTCGGCTCCAACCGCGACGAATTCATCATGATCCGCAAAATGAAAAACATTAACTGGCTGGATGACGAAGGCAACGATCAGGTCCAGGAGGCGAAAAAATGAAAATCCGTTCTCAGGTTGGCATGGTACTCAATCTCGACAAATGCATTGGCTGTCACACCTGCTCGGTGACCTGTAAAAACGTCTGGACCGGACGCGAAGGCATGGAGTACGCCTGGTTCAACAACGTGGAAACCAAGCCCGGCATCGGCTATCCAAAAAACTGGGAAGATCAGGGGCAATGGGAAGGCGGCTGGATCAGGGGCATCAGCGGCAAACTCACGCCGCGCCTTGGCGGGAGATTAGGCGTAATAACGAAAATCTTCGCTAACCCGGTATTGCCGTCCATTGACGACTACTACGAACCCTTCACCTACGACTATCAGGATTTGCAAGGCGCGCCGGAAGGCAAGCACCTGCCCACCGCCCGCCCGCGTTCGCTTATCAGCGGCCAGCGCATGAACAAAATCGAATGGGGCCCAAACTGGGAGGAACTGCTCGGCGGCGAATTTGAAAAACGCGCCAAAGACCAGAACTTCGAAAAAATCCAGAAGGAGATGTACGGCCAGTTCGAAAACACCTTCATGATGTACCTGCCGCGCCTGTGCGAGCACTGCCTGAACCCAAGCTGCGTGGCAACCTGCCCGAGCGGGGCGATTTATAAGCGTGAAGAAGACGGCATTGTGCTTATCGATCAGGACAAATGCCGCGGCTGGCGCATGTGCATCAGCGGCTGTCCGTACAAAAAAATCTACTTCAACTGGAAGAGCGGCAAGTCGGAAAAATGCATTTTCTGCTACCCGCGCATTGAGTCCGGCCAGCCGACCGTCTGTTCGGAAACCTGCGTCGGCCGCATCCGCTACCTCGGCGTACTGCTTTACGACGCAGACCGCATCGAAGAAGCCGCCAGCACCGAGCACGTGACCGATCTCTACGAGCGTCAATGTGACGTGTTCCTCAACCCGCATGACCCGAACGTGATTGAGGAAGCCCTTAAACAAGGTATTCCCGCGAACGTGATTGAGGCCGCGCAGCAGTCGCCGGTGTACAAAATGGCGATGGACTGGAAGCTCGCCCTGCCGCTGCACCCGGAATATCGCACCCTGCCGATGGTCTGGTACGTGCCGCCGCTGTCGCCAATTCAGTCCTACGCTGATGCAGGCGGCCTGCCAATGTCCGACGGCGTGCTGCCCTCCGTCGAGAACCTGCGCATTCCGGTACAGTATCTGGCGAACATGCTGGCGGCGGGCGACACCGGCCCGGTGCTGCGCGCGCTGAAACGCATGATGGCGATGCGCCACTACAAACGTTCGCAGACCGTCGAAGGCGTGACCGACACCCGCGCCATCGAAGAAGTGGGCCTCAGCGTTGAACAGGTGGAAGAGATGTATCGCTATCTCGCCATCGCCAACTATGAAGACCGCTTCGTGATCCCGACCAGCCACCGCGAAATGGCCGCCGATGCCTTCCCGGAGAAAAACGGCTGCGGCTTTACCTTCGGCGACGGCTGCCACGGCTCCGACACCAAATTCAACCTCTTCAACAGCAAGCGCATCGACGCCATCGACGTCTCCGGCGTGCGCCGCCATGGGGAGGGAGAATAATGCCGATCCTCAAGCTTATCGCGCTGCTGATGGAGTACCCCGACGCGACACTGTGGGAGAGCCGCGACGAAGCTCAGGCGCTGGCTACGCAGGAGATGCCAGCGCTCGCGCCCTGGGTGAATGACTACCTGAGCGCCCCGCTGCTCGACAGGCAGGAAGCCTGGTGCGACCTGTTTGAACGCGGCAGCGCAATGTCGCTGCTGCTGTTTGAGCACGTGCACGGCGAATCCCGCGATCGCGGCCAGGCGATGGTGGATTTAATGGCGCAGTACGAACAGGCAGGTTTGCAGCTCGACTGCCGCGAACTGCCGGACTATCTGCCGCTTTATCTCGAATTTCTCAGCATGCAAACGCCCGAGGAAGCGCGGGAAGGCCTGCATAACGTCGCGCCGATCCTGGCGCTGCTCGGCGGCAGGCTGAAGGAGAGGCAGTCGGAGTATTATCAGCTGTTTGACGCCCTGCTCAGAATCGCCAACAGCCCGTTAAGAAGTGACAGCGTCACTCCACAAGTGAAAACCGAAGTGCGCGACGACACCCGTCAGGCGCTGGATGCGGTGTGGGAGGAAGAACAGGTGAAGTTTATTGAAGACAATGCCACCGCCTGCGACAGCTCCCAGCTGCAAAGCTATCAGAAACGTTTTAGTCAGGACGTTGCGCCGCAGTACGTCGACGTCCGCGCCGGAGGCCCGAAATGAGCCAGTATCTGAACGTCTTCTTTTACGATATTTATCCCTATATCTGCGGGTCGGTGTTTATCATTGGCAGCTGGCTACGCTACGACTACGGCCAGTACACCTGGCGGGCAGGCTCCAGCCAGATGCTCGACAAACGCGGAATGGTACTGTGGTCGAACTTGTTCCACGTCGGTATTCTTGGAGTCTTTTTCGGCCACGCCTTCGGCATGCTGACGCCGCACTGGATGTATGAATCCTTCCTGCCAATCAGCGTGAAGCAACAAATGGCGATGATCCTCGGCGGCGTATGTGGGCTGATGACGCTGGTTGGCGGCGCAGGGTTGCTTATCCGTCGACTGTTCAACCCACGCGTTCGCGCGACGTCGACAACGGCAGACATTCTGATCCTGTCGATTCTGCTGATTCAGTGCATCCTGGGGCTGTCGACCATTCCGTTCTCCGCCCAGCATCCGGACGGTAGCGAAATGATGAAACTGGTGGGCTGGGCGCAGGCGGTGGTCACCTTCCACGGCGGCGCATCTGCACATCTGGACGGCGTCGCCTTTATCTTCCGCATCCATCTGGCACTTGGCATGACCATTTTCCTGCTGTTCCCGTTCACCCGTCTGGTCCACGTCTGGAGCGCGCCAATTGAGTACTTCACTCGTCGCTATCAGGTGGTGAGATCGCGTCGTTAGTTTTTTGTCTGATGGCGCTTCGCTTATCAGGCCTACAAAACCATTGCATTTGTAGGCCCGATAAGCTTGCGCCACCGGGCATTAATTACTTCCCCGCCTCCGGATGCGTATCAAACGCCGCCATCACTGCCGCGAGATCCGCCAGCGAAAAGCCGTTTTTCGGGTCATCCACGCCCTGGCCGAATTTGTCCTGCAGCAGCAGATAGAGGCTCTCCACGTCAGGCAAATTAATTTGCTCTACGGTGTGGCCGTTTTCCTGATGGGTGAAATGGAAATTAGTCAGCGTCAGCTTGCCGCCGTCGGGTAAATGGCGGCACATCAGCAGGTGATGGCGGAAATGCGACTGCGGCCAGTGCGCTGACCAGAAGTTACCGGCGACAAAATCAGAAAAATACTGCGGCACCATGTCGAACACGTACATCGACTGCCAGCGGTCGTGATGGCGGAACTGTAAGGTCCAGTCGTTTCCCTCATTCAGCAGGCGGTACACGCCGTGCGGCGTGGTTTGTTCTTTGTCGGCCTGTAAGCGAATCGGCGCCGTCAGCGTTTGGCCGCCAAAACCCACGTCAGCAATCCAGCGCTCTCCCGCCAGTTCCACAACCAGTAACCTGTGCGTGCGCGCCGGTAACTGCGGTGGATTCGACAAAATTACGCGGCCAAGCACGCTACGCACGTTAAAGCCTATTTCTCGCAGCGCACGCTCAAACAAGCCATTTTGCTCAAAGCAGTAACCACCACGTCGGGCCGCTATGAGTTTGTCTTCCAGCGACTGATCGTCGAGCTGGATTTCACGCGGCAGCAGCACGTCCAGGTTTTCAAACGGGATGGTGCAGTTATGGCGCAAATGCAGCGCGCGAAGCGTCTCAATATTGACCCCGGCGACATCATTCCAGTTGAGACGAGTAAAATACGCAGTTAAAAATGGGCTCATACGGCCTCCGTGCTTGAGATATAGTGTGTTTATAACGTATTTTTTTCGCCACACAGGCGATTTTGTGCGGTCATTTTTTCCGTTTGTGCGCGACCCCTGTTTTCCGCACACGGAACCCGCTTAAATGCAGCAAACCGTCAGGAGAATTGCTATGAGCCGTTTTCGCCCCGTGGAACTCAGACATGCCAGCCGCCTGCTCAATCACGGCCCGACAGTATTAATCACCAGCTACGACGAAAGCATCGATCGCCGAAATATCATGGCGGCGGCGTGGTCCATGCCCGTGGAATTCGAGCCGCCGCGCATTGCGATCGTGGTGGATAAAAGCGCCTGGTCGCGCGAGCTTATCGAGCGAAGCGGCAAGTTTGGGATCGTTATTCCGGGCGTGGATGCCGCCAACTGGACGTATGCCGTCGGCAGCGTCAGCGGGCGCGATGAAGATAAGTTCAACTGTTACGGTATTCCGGTGGTACGCGGGCCTGCGCTGGGTCTGCCGGTTGTAGAGGAAAAATGTCTGGCGTGGATGGAGTGCAAGCTACTGCCCGCCACCGCCGCACAGGAAAAATATGACACCCTGTTTGGCGAAGTGGTGGCAGCCTCAGCCGATGAGCAGGCCTTTATCGAAGGGCGCTGGCAGTTTAACGGCGACCGCCGCAACACCCTGCATCATCTCGGCGCCGGGACCTTCGTCACCAGCGGCCGAATGATTAAAGCGGCAGAGTGATCAGTATTTGCCGGAGAAGTTGGCGCTAATCCGCTGAGCCAGATAGGCTTTGGCGGTGATCGGCGGATACTTTTTCTCCGGCCCTTCAATCACCACATCCTCGTTGGCCTGACAGAAAAACGCCAGGCTGTAGCGATCGCTGACCGATTCCCCCGGCAGCGGGCTGCGAACGCGATGGAAGTTGGACGGCAGTTTGTCATCACTCCAGCGCATCAGCATATCGCCGATGTTGCAGGTGATAAGCCCCTCCAGCGGCTCAATAGAGGTCCAGCTCTGACTCTCCATCTCTTTGCCGGGGCACACCTGTAACCCGCCCTGGCCCGCCTGCTGGAACAGCAGCGTCAGGCAGTCGAAATCGGTGTGCGCACCTGCGCGCCACGGGCCGTCAGGCTCACCCGTCAGCGCAAAATAGTGCAGCATGCGCAGCGTGCTCTGGTAGGTTTCTTGCGAAGGATCGTGCGCCTGGGTGAAGAAGTCGTCAGGAAAGCCCATTTTCAGCGCAAAGCAGGAGAGCAGCTTCATGCCCACCTCCCAGCACTGACGCTCGAACGTCAGCACCGCTTCGCGAAAACCGGGGAGCGTGGCGTCATCGGGCCACAAATCGGTCATCCGTGGGCGCGTCACCTGATAGGACTCTTTCTGATCGGGTTTACCCGTTGAGGGTCGAATTTGCGCGCGGTATTCCCAGCCTGCGTTGCGATTGAGGGGGAACTGCCCTTTTACGGCTTCCGGTAGCGCAAAGAACTGTTCGGCGCGGGAGAAGGCGGCATTGATATCGTCGAGTGGAATACCGTGCCCGGACACCTGAAAGAAACCAATCTCCACTGAAGCCTGCCACAGCGCATCGGCGATCTCTTCTTTTCGCGTCTCAAAATCGCTCAGATCGATAATACGAACGTCGCGGGCGGTTTCTTCGCCTCTCGCGCCCATCAGGGCTTCTTTGGAAAGTTCATGCAGAGCAAAGCTGTTCATAAGTGGACCTCGTTCATTGCAGTCACGGGGGCCTGGGCCGGGTTCCGGGCAGGCCATGGCCTTGTCCTGTCGACAAGGGAGCAATGACCCACCGGAGGCTTTCCGGCTGACAGCTTCTACTCAGGGAGAAGTGAAGCAAGCGGCGTGCCATCCTCATATCATTCGATAAATCAACAGATTGCCGTTTGCACTACACACCCGTTGCCCTGAATCAGTGCGAATCAACCCTTTTTGCTTCACCTTTGTGCAACAAATTTCTAACTGAAACGCTTGTTTCAGACGCCTACGCTTCCACAGACGGCGAAACGACACGCTTTTTGTTCAATCTCCTGCGTCTGGCACGCCCTTTGCTTTATCACCCGCAGAGTATAAGCGGTCAGCGTGACGAGGTTTCACCACGCGGGACATTGCTCTGCAGCTACGGCTGTACCTCGTCAGGGGGCGGTGCTTTGCGCCGTGAGACTCGCTTACCCCTGATGACAGACCGTGTTCACGTTTCGATTTGGGGGTCTTTTATGTCAATGTCGTCCGTTCGTTTGATTACGCTGAGTGTCCTGCTGGGCGCAACCGCCCTTGCCCACGCTGAAGATAAGATCGTGCTGCAAACCACCTGGGTGGCGCAGGCCGAACAGGGAGGGTATTACCAGGCCGTTGCGGCTGGGATCTATAAAAAGTACGGGCTGGATGTCGACGTCCGCGCCGGTGGGCCGCAGCTCAATAACATGACCCTGCTGCTGGCGAACCGCGCCGACGTCATCGTCAGCTACGACCTGCAGGTGCTGAAAGGCATCGAACAGCACTTCCCGCTGAAGGCGATTGCCGCCCCGTTCCAGTTCGATCCTCAGGGGATCCTCACCCACGCTAACGTCAACTCACTCAACGATCTGAAAGGTAAAACCGTGCTGGTGTCGGCGAGCGGCCAGGCCAGCTGGTGGCCGTGGCTGAAAAACCAGTATCACCTCGAGGACAGCCAGGTCCGCCCTTACACGTTCAACATGCAGCCGTTCCTTGCTGACGGCAACACGGCGCAACAGGCGTACGCCACCTCCGAAGTGCAGCAGGCCAAAGCGGCCCAGCCTGACAGCAAATTCTGGCTGTTCGCCGAACACGGTTACCCGGCCTATGGCGGCATTCTGGTCACCCGCAACACCCTGCTTGCCGAAAAACCGGACGTCATGAAGCGCTTTGTGGAGGCGTCAATGGAGGGCTGGAAAGCCTATCTGGCGGATCCGACGCTTGGCAATCAGCTCATCAAAAAAGAGAACCCGCAGATGACCGATGCCGTGCTGGCATTCGGCGTGGCACAGATGAAAACACTGCGCCTGATAGACGGTGGCGACGCGGCCA
Organism: Enterobacter sp. CC120223-11; assembly: GCF_900215375.1. GTDB lineage: Bacteria > Pseudomonadota > Gammaproteobacteria > Enterobacterales > Enterobacteriaceae > Scandinavium. The sequence goes on from NZ_OBEF01000001.1 coordinate 51,766, forward strand.
ACAAAGGGCTTGGCGTCATGACGGACAAGCGCTGGCAGGCCACGCGTGACTTTATGGTTAACGCCGGACTGCTGGACAAGGCGACGGACTACAAAGCCGCTTACACCACTCAGTTTTACCCGCAGGCCGCGATGTAAGGAGCCGCTATGAGTCATGTGCTGTCATTTGAACCGCCAGGCGCGATGCCGGACCCCGCTGATTCGCGCTTCCTGATGGCGCGCGGTGTGGAAAAGGTGTGGCCCAACGGCACCGTCGCGCTGGAGCGTCTGAACCTGAACGTGGGCCGTGGAGAGCTGGTTTCGCTGCTCGGCCCGTCCGGCTGCGGCAAAAGCACGCTGCTGAAAATGTTCGCCGGGTTGGAGCCACCGAGCGCCGGTATGTTGCGCTGGAACGGGCAGCCTGCGCTGGCCCAATCCTGCAAAATGGCGATGGTGTTTCAGGAAGCCACGCTGATGCCGTGGGCAACCATTGAGGAGAACGTCCGGCTACCGCTGAGCCTGGCGGGCGTGAGCAAAAACGTCAGTACGCCGCAGGTGATGCAGGCGCTGTTGGCGGTGGGCCTGGAAAACTTCCTTCACGCAAGGCCGCGTGAGCTCTCCGGCGGAATGCAGATGCGCGCCGCCCTCGCCCGCGCGCTGGTGATCGAGCCTGATCTGCTGCTGATGGACGAGCCTTTCGGCGCGCTGGATGAATTTACCCGCCATAAGCTCGATGCCGACATTCGTGCCCTGTGGGCCAGACGTAATCTGACAGTGCTGTTCGTCACGCACAGCATCTACGAAGCGGTCTGGCTTTCATCGCGAGTGATCGTTATGGGCGCACGCCCTGGACGCGTAATCGCCGACATTCAGATTGACGGCCCGAAAGAGCGCGACGCCAGCTTCCGCACCACGCCGACGTTTATCCGTCAGGTGGCGGAGCTGTCCACTCTGCTCGAACAGGCCAGCGGAGGCACACATGATTAAGCCCCTGATTCAGTATCCGCAGGTGCAGCGCCTGCTCTGGCCGCTAATGGTCGCCATCGCTCTGCTGCTTTTCTGGGAAATTGGCTTACGCCAGCTTGGCGTGCCGGTCTACCTGGTGCCAAAACCCAGCGATATAGCCCTGACGCTTTACGCCCAGCACACGGCGCTGCTGGCAAGCCTGCTGACGACCCTGAAGGTGACTCTGCTGGCGTTCGTGCTGGCGGTAACCATCGGCACGCTGATTGCGTTTCTCTGCGTCCAGAGCCGTATCGTCGAGTCCTGCCTGATGCCGTGGGCCATCCTGTTTCAGGTGACGCCGGTGGTGGCCATCGCCCCGCTGGTGATCGTCTGGATCCACAACACCACCCTGGCACTGGTCGTCTGCGCGATGCTGGTCGCGGTATTTCCTGTGCTCACCAACACCACGCTCGGCCTGCGCAGCGTCAGCCCCGGCCTGCTGAATCTGTTTCACATCAACCACGCCAGCCGCTGGCAGATTCTGATGCGCCTGCGCGTGCCCAATGCGCTGCCTTACTTCTTCAGCGGGCTGCGTATTTCCTGCGGCCTGGCGCTGATTGGTGCGGTGGTGGCTGAGTTTGTGGCGGGAACCGGCGGCAGCGGCGCGGGGCTCGCCTGGCAAATCTTACAGGCAGGGTTTCAGCTCAACTTACCGCTGATGTTTGCCGCTCTTTTTCTGATTACCTGCACGGGGCTCGCCCTTTGGGCGCTGATGTCCCTTCTCACCCGCTGGTGCCTGCGCGGCTGGCACGACAGCGAACTGGCCTGAGGTATTGATGAACAGACTGATAAAAAACTGCACGGCGATAATGACCGGCCGCCGGGACGAGCCCCGAAGCCCGGCGACGGACATTCGTATTGAAAATGGCATCATCACTGAGATGGGCATCCTGGTGGCCCGGCCTGGCGAAGCGGTCACGGATGCGCGCGGATGTGTTGCTTACCCAGGCTGGGTCAATACGCATCACCACCTGTTTCAGTCGCTGCTGAAAGGAGAACCACAGGGGCTGAACCAGAGCCTCAGCGCCTGGCTGGCTTCCACGCCCTATCGCTTTCGCGGCGCGTTCGAAGAGGACACCTTTCGCATTGCCGCCCGTATCGGCCTTGTGGAATTGGTCCGTTCGGGCTGCACCACCGTCGCCGATCACCACTATCTTTACTGGCCTGATATGCCGTTCGACGGCGCGGCGATTTTATTCGATGAGGCAGAGAAGCTCGGCGTGCGCTTTGTACTCTGTCGTGGCGGTGCCACACAAACGCGCGGGCTCGAACAGGATCTGCCGACGGCGCTGCGCCCCGAAAAATTCGACAGCTGGATGCAGGATGTGGAGCGTCTCACCGGGCAGTATCACCAGCCGCAGGCCGACGCTATGCGCCGCGTCGTCATGGCCCCAACAACCACGCTGCACTCCACCACGCCGCAGGAGCTGCGTGACAGCGCACGTCTGGCCCGCGCACTGGGGATCAGGCTGCATAGCCATCTGTCGGAAACCGTTGACTATCTTGATGCCGCAAGAGCCAAATTTGGCATGACGCCGCTCCAGTTTTGCGCGGAGCAGGAGTGGATCGGCGAAGACGTGTGGTTTGCCCATTTGGTGAAGCTGCTGCCGGAGGAGATTGCCCTGCTGGGCGCGGCGGGCAGCGGGATTGCGCACTGCCCGCAGAGCAACGCCCGACTGGGTAGCGGCATCGCCGATCTTGTTTCTCTCGAACAGGCCGGAGTGAAAATTTCGATAGGCGTGGACGGTGCCGCCTCGAATGAAGCCGCCGATATGCAAAGCGAAACGCACGCCGCCTGGCAACTCCAGCGCGCCCGCAAAGGGATGCTGGCGCAGCCTCACTACGCCGGAGGCCAGTTTGAAGGCGGCGGTGATGCCGCCACCATTGAGGATGTGATCCGCTGGGGAACGTCCGGCGGCGCGGAGATCCTGGGCTTAGCCACCGGCGAACTGCGCCCGGGCATGGCGGCAGATATTGCCGTTTATCAGCTGGATGACCCGCGCTATTTCGGCCTGCACGACATGGCTATTGGGCCCGTTGCCTGCGGCGGTCGCGCCAAACTCAAGGCGATTCTTTGTCAGGGCCGGATGATTGTTGATAACGATGCGATTCCCGGCATGGACTGCGCTGAACTGGGGCAGCAGGCGGCGGAGGCGGTAAAACGACTTCAGCACCGGGCCGGAGTCCGGTAATCAACTGCCCGCAGTCGCCGGGACTGCGGGTGTTTCAACCTGCGATCGGCAATCGCTGCCACACTGGATAAGTGAAAAACAGCAAATGACACAGGTTCAGCCCGAAGTGAAACAGGACCGCAACCCATAATCTTCCGCTGAGCATCCACGCTAAGCCGTATATCAGCCCCGCCAGGGTGGCGAAGATAACCATCAAACCGCCGCCTGCGAAATGCAGCCCGCCAAACATGAGCGAAGCGATGATTAATGCCAGAACGGGATGCATCACCGACGCCAGGCGCTGCTGAAGGTATCCGCGAAAAAGCGCCTCTTCCGCGAGAGACACGAAGAAGATATTCGCCAGGATGAACTGGAACAGCCATTGCGGATGGTGCCATTCAACCTTCAGCCCACCCAGTGCCACTGCCACCATTAACAATACCGGCACGGCGACAACTAACGCCAGCCAGTGCCAGGGTCGGGTATTGGGCCGGGTATACGTGGTGAAAAGCGACTTCAGGCAGATAAGCAAGGCAAACGGCACCAGCGCTTTATCGAAGTTGTAATACATCGAGAACGGCGCGCTTTCCGGGCCCGCCCTCACGCCGTCCAGCACCTTAAGATTATGAAAGCCAGGTATCAGGTGCAGCATCAATCCGACTGACGCCAGCACAAGCAGGATTTCCAGAAGGGTTCGCGGCACTCTGCTGCTGAACCGGCAATAAGCCGCGGCAACAACGGCTAGCCCGGCTAAAAACGCCAGGGCTCGCCAGTCAAGAACCTGCATACTGGCCGCAACTATGGCAGTCACGACAAGCAGGATGACAGAGAGTTTTTTGCTGAACTGGAGGACAAGAAGAGATAAAGCCAGTAGGTACCACATATCGTTCCCTGAGATGAAATTGCCCGGCGGCACGTTGTATGCCGGGCCTGCAAAACGCTAAATGTTGGCCGGGCAAGGCTTCACCGCCCCCCGGCACAACACTTACATACTGTAACCCGGCTTTTTGATCAAGGTTTCCAGCTGCGGGGCAATTTCCGTGTCCCAGACCTGAGATTTCCACTCATCCTGTTGGACCTGGTTCAGCGCGACGCTAATCGCGCCATCTTTGCTACCGAGGTGACGGGTAATGGCGGCAGCAATGTCGGCGGCCAGGGCGGTTTTTTCTTCGTCGTTCAGTTCACGGGGAAAACATTTGATATCTACGTGCGGCATGGTGATCTCCTGTTATGTGTCGCTTAAAACTATCACCTTCTCAGCCACTTAATTAGCGTTTTGTGCAGTTAAGATGTCGTTGTTTCGCAGTACGGCCTGAAGTTCTTCACGCTGCGCGATATGGTCGGCAATGGCGCTCAGTCGGGGCGTATTTTCGGCAAACCATGCCGCACGCGGTCCCCAGGTGCGCATCACCACAATATAGGCATCGAGAAGCGTGACGTTGTCACCTAACGCATACGGCCCCACCAGTTGCCTGTCCAGCCATTGATAAAGCGTTTTACGAAACGCAATACAGCTGTTTTGCAGCTGTTCTGGCGCATCCGGCGCAAAGCGCTGCGGGTAATCGGCATAGGTAAACGTGGGATAGACGTTGGCAACAATCCAGATCAGCAATCGCTGAAAAAGTGCCCGCTGCGGTGAACCAGACGGTGGAGCAAGATCGGGTCGCGTGTCGAGGATCATTAGCGCGATGGCAGCCGATTCGCTCATGATGGTGCCGTCCGCCAGGCGCAGCGTCGGCACCTGGCAAAGAGGGCTGAGCTGTTCCAGCACGTCGTGCTGTGGCCCCGGTTCATCGAAGCCCTCAACGTTGACAAAGTGATAAGGCATTTCCGCCATCGTCAGCATCACTTCGCTGATTGCCGAGCCCCAGCCCGGCACGCCGTAGAGCGTTAACATACGCTGTTCCTCTTGAAAGGCAGAAACAACAGTATGGACCCGAATCGTCAGTACGTGATCCCCGGCGGGTTCACTTCGGACTGTTCCACGCCCTCGCCGCCTTCGCCCCAGCGGGCAAGGATCTGCTGCACTTCCCCTCGCGCAATGCCGCCGTTCAATGCGGTTTGCAGGGCATATACCAGCCCATTATCCTTTTTGGTGGTTGTCGCCACCCAGGCCTTTTTCGGGCCAAGGCCGACCACTTTGGTTTTACCTGTTAAAGCTGCCTTATAGGATGAAACCGACTGCGGGCCGAAGAACACATCGGCGCGACCGGACTGAATATACAGATTACCGGACGCATCATCAGTGAGGTAAACCGGCAGCGCGGGCGCTCGCCCTGCCCGCTCATTTTCCGCATTCCAGCCCAGCAAAATTCGCTCCTGATTGGTGCCGGAGCCGACAATCACTTTTTTCCCGGAGAGGTCCGCCGGGCCGTTCACCGCTTTGATTGGGCTGTCAGCCTTTACCGAAAAGGCTAGCGAATCCACACGATAAGTGGCGAAATCGAACTTCTCTTTTCGCTGCTCCGTCACGGCGATATTGACCAGCGCCACGTCGTAGCGTCCTGAAGAAATGCCCAGCGGCCAGTCCTCCCAGGCGGTGGGCACCAGTTTTAGCTTCAGACCAAGGCTTGCGGCCAGCAGCCGGGCGATGTCCGGATCGCTGCCGATCCGCGTGCGGTTATCGCTCGCCAGCAGCGCCAGCGGTGGTGAATTCAGCGCGGAAATCGCTACCGTCAGCGTGCCTGGCTCCACGAAACGGTAGTTCGCGGGGATCTTCGCGATCGCCTGCTCATTTCGCGCCACGGGCAGTGGCTGCTCGTTGGCTTTGAGATCGAGCGTTCCCTGCGCCATCGCCGCGCTCGCCCCAAACCATCCTCCCAACAGCGTCCATTTGATCATGCCAGCACCTTTGATAAAAATTGCCGCGTACGGGGATGCTGCGGGCGGTTCAGCACCGCGTCGCTTTCACCCTGCTCGACGATTTTGCCATCGACCATAAACACCACCTGATCGGCCACTTCACGGGCGAAGCCAATCTCATGGGTGACCACCACAAGCGTTGTGCCAGAACGAGCGAGCTTCTTGATGACATCCAGGACTTCGCCCACCAGCTCAGGATCGAGCGCCGAGGTAGGTTCATCGAACAGCATTACGCGCGGCCTCAGCGCCAGCGCGCGGGCAATGGCGATGCGCTGCTGCTGGCCGCCAGAGAGGTGGCGCGACCAGGCATCAGCCTTATTCCGTAATCCCACCACGTCCAGCAGCTCGTATGCCCGCTCCGTTGCCTGCTTTTTGCTGAGCTGACGGTGCGCCAGCGGGGCCTCAATCAGGTTTTCCAGCACCGTCATATGCGGGAAAAGATTAAAGTTCTGAAAGACATAGCCCACGTTGACGCGCTGACGCAGGATCTCCTTCTCCTTCAATTCATACAGTCGGTCGCCCTGCCGACGATAGCCGATATAGTCGCCGTCAATCTGGATAAACCCTTCATCGACGCGCTCCAGGTGATTAATGGTGCGCAGCAGCGTAGATTTTCCCGAGCCGGACGGGCCCAGAATCACCGTCACGGTGCCCGGCGGGATCTCCAGCGACACGTTGTCCAGCGCCTTGTGGCGACCAAAATATTTGCTGACGCCGGTAATTGAGATATGGCCTTCAGGAGAGTTGGGCATGGGCAGGCTCCGGGTTTGACGTTGGCTGTGTGGCAGGCGTCACCGCACGACTGCGCGCGGCATTGACGGCTGAACGGCGCTCGCTTCTGGCAAGCGATCGTTCTACCAGATACTGAATCAGGGAGAGAACGCTGGTGATCGCCAGGTACCACACCGCGCCGACCATCAGCAGCGGGATCACTTCCTGGGTGCGGTTGTAAATCATCTGGATGGTGTAGAACAGCTCAGGCATCGCCAGCACGTAAACCATCGCCGTGCCCTTCGCGAGGCTGATAATTTCGTTAAACCCTGATGGCAGAATGGTGCGCAGCGCCTGAGGCAGAATAATACGCAGCGTGCGTCTCCACGCAGGCAGGCCGAGCGCCGCTGCGGCCTCATACTGACCGTGATCGACGCCTAAAAAACCCCCGCGAATAATCTCTGCCGTATAGGCGCTTTGCACCAGCGTCAGGCCCACAACCGCCGTAGAAAACTGACCGAGCACGTTGATGGTCTGATAGCTCGCCCACTGGATGCCGGTAAACGGAATGCCGACGGAGAGCGTGTCGTAGAGGTAGGAAAAGTTGTACAGCACGATCAGCACCACGATCAGCGGCAGCGAGCGGAAGAGCCAGATATAGGCCCACGCCAGGCCGCTCAGCAGCCACGACGACGAGAGCCGCGACAGCGCCAGCACGCCGCCAAAAATCACGCTCAGCACCGTGCCGATCAGCGTGAGCAGAAGCGTCTGCCCCAGCCCTTCCAGAATCACCGGGTCGAAGAACCAGCGGGCGAAAACGCCCCATTCCCAGCGCGGGTTGAACGCGACAGACTGCACAACAACCGCCAGGATCAGCAGCGCCACGGCGGCACCGACCAGGCGCATCGGGTAGCGCGCGGGCACCACTTTGATGGTTTCGTGGGTTTTCATCGACACTCCTCAGGCACTTTTGCTGAGCGCGGGCACCGCCAGCGCTTTGGTGAACCGCAGGCGACCGTCGAACGGCGGTCGGCTGTACTCTTCCGGGTCGCGGCTCAGATCGAACTGCGGCTGGTAGCCCTGGCTGAGATAGAGGCGCACCGCTTCCGGCTGGCGAAAACCGGTTGTCAGGTACATCTGAACGTACCCGGCAAGCCAGGCGCGACGCTCAAGCTCCGCCACTATGCGGCCCGCAAGCCCCTGCTGACGCAGGGATTTGTCGGTCCAGATACGTTTGATTTCCGCCGTCTGATCATCCAGCGGCTTATACGCCCCGGTGGCGATAATCACGCCGTCGCGCTCCAGCACGATAAACAGCCCCTGCGGCGCGAGATACCACTCCGTCAGCTCCACTTCAGCATCACGCGAAAAGTAGTCGCCGTAGCGCGCGGCGTACTCGGCAAACAGCCCGCTCAGAATCGGCTGAAGCTCAGCGTCCTCTGGCGAAACATCACGAAAGCGCTCACTCATCGCAGGCTCCTTAGTCGCCAAGACCGGCCGGGTTAACTTCAGACTGCGGGATACGCTCCACGCCTTCACCCCAGCGGTTCAGCACCTTGTCGTAGTCGCCGTTTTTGATGACGCCGTTCAGCGCCGTCTGCACAGGCTCGGCCAGACCGCTGCCTTTTTTCAGCGTCACGGCAATGTGCGCCGCCTTCGGCCAGCCACCGTCCACGCTGCCAACCAGTTTGGTTTTGCCGTTGAGCGCGGCTTTCCAGGCGCCAATCACGTTCGGGCCGAAGTAGGCGTCTGCCCGCCCGGACTGCAATGCCAGCGTCTGGGCCGCATCGTCTTTGGTGTAAATCGGGGTAAACGGCTTCAGGCCTTTTTTGATGTTCTCCGCGTTCCAAGCCAGCAGGATGGCCTCCTGGTTCGTGCCGGAACCGACGATAATGTTCAGCCCGGCGATGTCCGGTGCCGTCTCTATCTTGTTGATCGTGCTTGTCGATTTAACATAAAAACCGAGTGAGTCCTTGCGGTAGGTGGCGAAATCAAACTTCTCTTTGCGCTCTTTGGTCACGGTGATGTTGCTGACCGCCGCATCGTATTTACCGGAGGCCACGCCGAGTGGCCAGTCTTCCCACGACGTCACGACCACGTTCAGCTGTAACCCGAGGCTGTCCGCCACTAAACGGGCAATATCCACTTCGCTGCCGAGCAGGGTTTTGTTGTCATCGGAGAACACCGTCAGCGGCGGCTGATTCATCCCGGCGACCGCCACCGTGAATTTTCCCGGAACCGCAGGCGTAAAGCCCTGAGGAAGTTGCGCAATGGCCGCAGGATTTTTTGCCGTGTTGACGGGCGCTTTGTTGGCCTCGACGCTCACGCCGGTCCCGTTAATGGTGACGTCACTGGCTTGCGCCAGTCCGGAAAAGGCCAACGCGAGCGCCAGCAACAGCGATGATTTTTGCATGGTGAAGTCCTTTATTATTTTGTGGAAGATTGAGTGAACTGATTTTCGGGCAGCGCCAGTCCCAGGCTTTCGCGCAGCGTGTGGCCAGGATATTCATGGCGGAACAAACCCCGCGCCTGAAGCAGCGGCACCACCTGGTCGACAAAGCGCGGGAACGTGTCCGGCGTGCCGCCCTGGATGATGAACCCGTCGGCGGCGTGGCTTTCAAACCACTGTTGCAAGCCGTCGGCCACTTCCTGCGCCGTGCCGGAGAAGCGCGGGCGTGGGCTGGCGGCTTCCAGCGCAGCCTGACGCAGCGTTAAACCACGCGCTTTAGCGTTGCGTTTGATCTCATCGGTGGTGCTGCGAAAGCTGTTCTGCCCCAACTCGCCAAGCTCTGGGAAAGGCGCGTCCAGCGGATACTGGCTGAAATCGTGGTGCTCAAAGTAGCGGCCCAGATAGTTCAGCGCGTCCTCCACCGACACCAGCGCCGCGGTGGTCTGATACTGGCGTTCAACGTCTTCGGCATCGTCGCCGACAATTACGCTCACGCCCTGGAAAATATGCAGTTCATCCTCGCGACGCCCGTGAATTTCCAGCTGACTTTTCACATCGCGATAAAAAACCTGCGCCTCCTCCAGACTTTCGTGATGAGTAAAAATAGCATCGGCATGAGTGGCGGCTAATTTTTTACCGTCATCGGATGCACCAGCCTGAAATATAATCGGCCTGCCCTGCGGCGTGCGCCCAATATTAAGCGGCCCGGCGACCTGGAAAAAATCACCGTGATGATCGAGCGTGTGTAATTTTGTCGTATCGAAGAATTGCCCGGTATCTTTATTACGCACAAAGGCATCCTCTTCCCAGGAGTCCCACAGCCCTTTCACCACCTGCAAATATTCATCCGCAATCCGATAGCGCAAAGCGTGATCCGGGTGCTGAGTGCGGGAGAAGTTCTTCGCCGAACCTTCCAGCGGCGACGTTACTACGTTCCAGCCTGCTCGCCCGTTGCTCAGGTGATCGAGGCTGGCGAACTGACGCGCGGTGATAAACGGCTCGCTGTAGGAGGTGGAGAGCGTACCCACCAGGCCTAAATGCTGTGTCACACTTGCCAGGGCCGATAATACCGTCAGGGGTTCAAAACGGTTTAAAAAATGCGGAATGGATTTTTCGTTGATATATAAACCATCGGCGACGAAAATAAAGTCCAGCTTCCCTTCTTCGGCTTTTAATGCCGTCTCTTTAACAAACTCAAAGTTAATACTGGCGTCCGCCTGCGCTGCCGGATGCCGCCACGCGGACATATTTCCTGATGCGCCATGTAATATGGTGCCGAGTCGCAATTGTCGAACTGAAGACATAATAACCCCTTACCCTGCCGGTAACTAATTGATTAAATGTTGTGTAAGGCTTTTTCCGCCAGCGCCGCGAAATAGTGCGCCGCCGGGGCAATCAGCTTTTCATCCGGGTTAAAGGCCGGATGGTGCAGGCCATACTCGCTGGCACTACCGATGCTGACAAAAGCCCCGGGCGTCTGTTGCAAATAGACTGCAAAATCTTCCCCGCCCATGTGCAGATCCGCCTTCGCGGTCTGGTACCCCGCTTCATCTGCGACCGTGGTGGCGAACTCAGCCCATTCTGGCGTATTCACCAGCGCCGTCGGGCCCGCGTGCCAGATGACGTCAATTTGCGCATTAAACGCGCTGGCAAACCCCGCCGCAATTTCGCTGACTCGTGTTTTGACCTGCTGCTGAACATCAGTGCTGTGGGTGCGTAACGTGCCCTCCAGTTCGACGTTTTCCGGCAGCACGTTCCAGGTGTTGCCGCCCTGAATGCGCGTGACGCTCAGCACGACTGAGTCGAGCGTATTGACCTCGCGGCTGGCCACGCTTTGCAGAATACTCACCAGCTGGCTGGCAAGCAGGATCGCATCCTTGCCTTCATGAGGGCGGGCTGCGTGGGCGCCCTTTCCGTGCACCCGCAGCACGAAGCGATCGACGTTGGCGTAGAATGCCCCGCCGCGAGTGGCAAAGGCGCCCACCGGCAGCCCAGGTTCGTTATGCATGCCAAAGATGGCGGAGACGCCTTCCAGCGCACCCGCGCGGATCAGCGTTTTCGCGCCGCCAAAGCTTTCCTCGGCTGGCTGAAAAAGAATGCGCACGCGCCCGGGCAATTCGGCTTCTCTGGCTTTTAGCAGCAAGGCCGCTCCGAGCATGACGCTGGTGTGAACATCATGCCCGCAGGCGTGCATTACGCCTGCGTTTTGCGAGCGAAACGCGACGTTTGCAGCTTCTTCTATCGGCAGCGCATCAATATCCGCGCGCAGGGCAATCACCTTTTCGCCCTTGCCTACTTCGGTTACCACGCCGGTTTTCAGGGCGAAAGGTAAAATGGGAAGCCCGGCGGTTTGCAGCCAGTCGCGAATGCGTGCGGTGGTGGCCACTTCCTGCAATGAAAGTTCCGGGAACTGGTGCAGCTCGCGCCGCCAGGCAATCAGCTGTTGCTCGAAGCTCATAGCAACACCTCCGCACGGTTCAGCGCCTGCGCCAACAGACGTACCGATGCCAGTCGGGCCGCACCTTCGGCAACCGGCGTGTCGATGATAAATTCATTGATGCCATAGTCCTGATGCAGCGAATCAAGCTGCGCACATACCTGCGAAGCGGTTCCGGCAATCACCGACGATTCGCGACGCACAATTTCTACCGCCGGACTTCCCGCCTGACGGGCAAAATCATCTGCCTGCGGCCTGCTGGCAACGGTGACCCGCTGGCCATTCGCCAGCCGGACGCCCCAGACTTCCACCTGCGCGGCAAGCTCGGAAGCCTGTGCAGCATCCGCGGCCACAATCACCTGAACCGCCACAATGGCATCGCGCAGGCTCAGCGCACGCCAGCGTGAAATCACCTCGCGCAGCAGCTGCCTGTCGCCGTTAAGGTGCGCGGCGAACACAAAGTTCCAGTCGAGCCGTGCTGCCAGCTCCGCGCTTTCAAGACTCGCGCCGAGTAAAAAGCCATCCGGCCTCTGCGGAGGAATGGGCGTGGCGAGCACGGTATCGCTGCTTTCCGCGCGGGTTTGCGCCAGCCAGTTATCCAGCTGCGCCAACTGGTCGGCAAAGGTTCCCTTCTCATCAGCATGGACGCCCTGTTGCAGCGCACGGGTAGAGTGAGGTAAGCCGCCGGGCGCTTTGCCGACGCCGAGGTCCACGCGGCCTGGCGCAAGCGACGCCAGCAGATTGAAATTTTCCGCAACCTTATACGGGCTGTAGTGTTGCAGCATCACGCCACCGGAGCCGATGCGAATGCGTTTTGTCTGTCCCAGCAGCCAGCCGATCACCACTTCCGGCGAAGGGCTCGCGAGTTGCGGGGTATTGTGATGTTCAGCAATCCACAAACGGTGATATCCCAGGGCTTCCGCCTGCTGTGCCAGCGTCAGCGTGCGGGCCAGCGCCTGATCGGCAGTTTCACCTGCCCCCAGCGGGCTTTTATCCAGAAGACTGATTCGATAAGACATAATGCAGGCTCGTTGTGAGAAACATGCCTGCATTATTAAGAGGGGTTGGGCGCGCTGAGAAACAATTTATTTACATTTGCTCAGCACAAAATTAGCTATTGCCCGCCGCCTGATGGGTAATTTTTGCAATAAAGGCTTCGGTTTCCACCCGTGTACGCAGTCGGACAAAAGTGAGTCCGGCAAACTGGGGATCGTGCATATCGGCCAGGTAACGGCGGCGGTTTTTGTGCCAGGTTTTAAGCGTCCATAGAATGATAGATTCCCGACTGAAAAATGAGCGTCGAAAACTTTCGCGATTGCCGGTGCCCGGCCACAGCTCTTGTCGTGTCCAGGCGCGGGAAAATGCCCGGCTGATGGCCTGACGCAGGGTGCGCCAGAAGCCGCAATCCACCCAAACTATCGTCTGCACGTTGCGCCATTTCACCGGACGCGTGCGGTTATAGTTACCGTCCAGAACCCAACTTTCGGTTGCGCTCAGCGTGTCAGCCAACCGGGCAAACAGTTCATCATCCGTCGTTCCCTGCCAGTTTTCGCGCCAGTAAAGTCTGTCCATTTCGATGTAAGGCACAGCCAGCCGCCCGGCCAGACGACGGGCCAACGTGGATTTGCCGACGCCACTGGTGCCAACCACGTTAATTCTCATTTCTCCTCCCGAATTGCCAAAAATATTCCGCCCTGTCCCTCAATGCCTGTTTTTAAACTGACTGACATCAATACCGTGCATTTTCATTTTGCGCCATAGCGTGGTGCGACCAATATTCAGCAGTTGTGACATTTCCTGCACGCGCCCTTTCGTTACCCTCGCAGCGTGAACAATCGCCTCTTTCTCAATTGCGGTGATAGTTAAGTTTGCGGGCAAAAGTGATGAAGCCTGATCGGTTCCCAGCGGTTCGGCGAACAGATATTCCGGCAGATGGCACAGCCGGATATGCCCCTTTTCACTGCTAATGGCGATGTTTTCAACCACGCTGTTCAGTTCAAAATCATTGCCCGGCCAGGGGTAAGCAACCAGTTTCGCCAGCACGTCGTCATCAAGTTTGAACCGGGTTGAAAAACGTTGTTCAAGACTACGCAGGCGATTATTCACCAGCGAAGGAATGCTGCTGCGTCGCTCCCTGAGTGCAGGGAGCACGATTTCAAACGAGTGCAGCGCATAGTAAAGCTGGCGGCTAAAGCGGTTCTGTTCCACGAGCGTTGCCAGATTCGTCGTGGTGGCGGCAATAACTTTGACATCCACTGGGATCATTCGTCGCGCATCCATCCGCGTCAACACACCGTGCTTAATGACCTGTAACAGCGCAGATTGTAATTCAGGCACCAGATATTCGATTTTTTCCAGAAACAGGGTGCCGCCGTTTGCCAGTTCGAGCCGACTAAGCTGGCCGTTGCGATCGTCGGTTGACGCGCTGCCCATAAAATCCTGCACCAGTCCGCTGTCAGCATACAGCTGGCAGTTCACCGCGATATAAGGGCCTTCGGCACGTTCACTCTCGTTATGAATGGCCTGGCTGAGCAGCTCTTTGCCCACCCCTTCCTCACCGCACAAGAGTACCGGGAAATTGCCTTTGGTCGACTGGCGGCCAAAATGAATCAGGCGTCGGGTTTCCGCATCCTCTGCGGGCATTTGCGCGAAGGTATAACTTACTTTCCCCAGTTGGCTGGTCATTAACTGACGCATCTGCTCCATCGGGTGAAGGAGCAAAATAAAGCTGCTACTTTCTTCTTCGGCAATCGGTTTTAGGGTGATCACCGCATCAATAAACTGATGCTGACTTTCGAAAGTCACTTCAACATGGTTAAGTTCGCGCGCCTGTTTGATGGCTCTGCGTAAAACCGCAGGCAGGGTCAGCAAGTCATGAATGTTTCGTCCCTGGCTGGTTTGCCCGTCCAGGTGTAAAAGCTTCGCCGCCTGCAGATTCATAAATTGTAGCCCCCCGCTTTCATTCCAGGCCATCACCCCATCGTCCATGCTTTCCAGTAAACCGTGCATCTGATTCAAATGGCGGTTAGATTCGGCCAGTAAACTGTCGGTCAGCAGTGAGTTACCCACTTCCCGCGCAATGGCGAGGGTCAGGGCTAAATCAGAAGAGGTGTCATCGACGGCCAGACAGCCGAGGCACACCGAGCCGAACGTGTGTCCCTGGTTGTCATAAACGGGTGCGGAGCAAAATGTCCACGGGGAGAGCGCCTGTTTGAAGTGCTGCCCGCCGGTGGTTTTGATTGGCTGACCCTGCATTGAGGCCAGCGATAGCGCGCAGCTGCCGATGATACTTTCCGCGCAATAGCTTCCGTCGAGAAAGCCTAATGCTTCCAGCTGCGCCAGGGTTTCCGGTGAGCCACAGCGGCTGAGAATACAGGCGGATTCGTCGAGGATAAACAGCACGCAGGGCCGCCCATCCATGTATTCCCACGCATCTTCCAGCGCCGTCTGGGCGAGGGTCAGAAGCTGCGTTTTACGCCGACAAATCGACTGAAACGTCAGGCCCTGCGCCTGATGGGGAGATTGCCAGTTATCACGCTGCATAAATTTGCCGCAGCGAAACCAGGATTGTTCAATGATGGAAGGTATATCCTTTTCCGCACCCTGCGTGTGAGCCGCCATATCCGTATCCGCTGTTAAATAAAGAAAACCCCTCTGACCAGATGTTCAGAGAGGCGATTTACTTCAGGCTCGATAACCAGACAAGCGGCGCTTGCCGGTTAGCGTGACAGCCACTGTTGCCCCAGTCTGTCGGCAGTCAGGATCGCCGCACAGACGCTGTCCGGCGTCACCGCGAACGGCATATTGTGGATAGTTTCACCTTCTGCGCAGGTGGTTTTCGCCACTGCGGCGATTTTTTCTTCCACGCCCTGCTTCACGCCCATTTGTGCAAGCGTGATCGGCAGACCCACCTTCTGGCAGAAGCCCATCACGGTTTCAATTTCTTCCATTGGGCTGTTCTGCAATACCAGCTGAGACAGCGTACCAAACGCCACTTTTTCACCGTGATAGAGGTGGTGACACTCTTCGAGGATCGTAAAACCGTTGTGGATGGCATGGGCTGCCGCCAGGCCGCTACTTTCGAAACCAATGCCGCTCAGATAGGTATTGGCTTCCACAATACGCTCCAGCGCATCGGTCACTACGCCCACTTCTGCCGCCAGACGGGCCTTCTCGCCTTCAGCAAGCAGCGTATCATAGCACAGGCGAGCCAGGCTCAATGCCGCTGCGGTGGACTGTCCACCCGCCATACTGGTGGCTCTTGAGTCAAAACAAGCCTTCGCTTCAAACCAGGTAGAGAGCGCATCGCCCATGCCAGCGACCAGCAAGCGGACGGGTGCTTTGGCGATGATGGCGGTATCCATCACCACCATGTCCGGATTTTTCGGATAAATCAGATACTCTTCGAACTCACCAGACTCGGTATAAATCACCGACAGGGCGCTGGTTGGCGCATCGGTCGAGGCAATGGTCGGCACAATCACCACTGGCAGGTTCTCGTAGTAGCCAATCGCCTTGGCGGTATCCAGCGTTTTGCCGCCACCAACGCCGACCACGCCCCGGCAACCCTGCTGCTTCAGCAAGGTGATCAGACGTTTGATTTCAACATGGCTGCACTCGCCGTTAAAGCGCTCCGCGTGGCAGCGAATACCGTGTGCGCCCAGGCCAGTCAGCACCTGATCGCCCGCCAGCTTCATCACAAAATCATCGGCAATGACAAAAAAGCTGTCTGCCAGATTTTTGGCGTATTGCCCAAACTGCGCCGCTGCATTCGGTCCCTGAAGGTATTTGGCTGGAGATTGAATAACTTTTAGCATTCCTTTCATCCTCTTTAAGGCAGTTATTAACAAGAGAGACCCGGGTTTTAAGCCATTATTCCCGATCGCTGCGAGGGGAAACTGGCGTTGAACCAGAGCAATGTCTTCACTGTAGGGCAGCCGATAAATAAAAAAAATGCTTTAAAAAATTGTTCCTGAATGAAACGAGTAGAATATTAACGTTTCATAATGAAACGGAAATAAAACAAAAATGGAGAGATTGCGATCTATATCCGTATCTGATGAACACATTGGCTCTGCGGCACCCTGTACATTCGGCTCTCACAATGAAAATTTGCACACTGATTCAACAAAAAACTCTTTTTACAGCAGCTTACCAATAACATCAGCGGGCAAATAAAAGCCGACCCGCTTCGCATTTTTGCTTTTTCCCTTCTATTTACGTTCCGTTATGAAACGCAGCAATAGGCTTTACGTTTCTATCTGAAACATTATTGCGGGTATTTTTCCCCTGCAGTAACTCAGTCACAATCATTTCAACCGGAATCGGGCCTGGCAGCAAAAAACCGACTGAATGAAGCGATCCTCTGACGGAGCAATGAACAATGAAAAAAATGATAAACCGTATAGAAGAGGTTTTAAGTGAGCAGTTGGCCGGGATGGTTCAAGCCTGCCCCGGACTGCAACTTCATCAGGATCCGGTGTATGTCACCCGTGCCGATGCCCCTGTCGTGGGCAAAGTGGCGCTGCTCTCCGGCGGGGGAAGCGGTCACGAACCGATGCATTGTGGTTTTATTGGCAAGGGAATGCTCTCCGGCGCCTGCCCTGGTGAGATTTTTACCTCCCCCACTCCCGATAAAATTTTTGAATGCGCCATGCACATCGAAGGCGGGGAAGGCGTGCTGCTCCTGATTAAAAACTACACTGGCGATATTCTGAATTTTGAAACCGCCGCCGAACTGATGCATGAAAGTGGATTAAAGGTCGCAACCGTCGTCGTTGATGACGACGTGGCGGTGAAAGACAGTTTGTACACCGCTGGACGACGTGGCGTCGCGGTAACCGTACTGATTGAAAAACTGGTGGGTGCGGCGGCTGAACGCGGCGATCCTCTGGCGGCCTGTGCCGCACTGGGGCGTAAACTCAATAACCACGGCCATTCGATTGGGATAGCGCTGTCTGCCTGCACCGTTCCTGCCGCCGGAGAGCCGTCCTTTTTACTGTCTGATAATGAATTTGAGTTTGGCGTGGGGATCCACGGTGAACCCGGTATCGATCGCCGTCGCTTCAGCGGCCTTAATCAAACCGTTGATGACATGTTCGATACCTTGCTGGAAAACGGCAGCTACAGCCGGACGTTGCGTCACTGGGATAGCACTACGGGCAAATGGCAGGAAAACCAGCAGCAAAAAGCCGCCCTTAAGCGCGGCGACCGGGTGATTGCGTTGGTGAATAACCTCGGGTCAACACCCCTTTCAGAACTGTATGGTGTTTATCACCGCCTGGTGCTCCGCTGCCAGCAGGCAGGGATCGTGATTGAACGTAATCTTGTCGGCAGCTACTGCACTTCGTTGGATATGCAGGGCTTCTCTCTCTCGTTGTTGCAGGTCGATGACGAGACGCTGCAATTATGGGATGCACCTGTTCACACCCCGGCCCTCAACTGGGGAAAATAAGGAATACGTTATGTCACTGAACAGAACGCAAATTGTCAGCTGGTTACAGCGCTGCGGTAACATTTTCGCCAGCGAATGCCAGTTCCTGACCGGGCTGGACAAAGAAATTGGCGATGCCGATCACGGCATGAACATGCTTCGCGGTTTCAGCAAGGTCGTGGAAAGGCTGCCATCGATTGCCGACAAAGATATCGGCTTTATCCTGAAGAATACCGGCATGACCCTGCTTTCCAATGTTGGCGGGGCTAGCGGCCCACTGTTTGGCACCTTCTTTATTCGCGCCGCGCAGGTCACTCAGGCACGTCAAAGCCTGACCTTAGACGAGCTGTACCAGATGTTCCTGCAGGGCACCGATGGGGTGATGAATCGGGGTAAGGCGGCGGCGGGCGACAAAACCATGTGTGACGTTTGGCTGCCAGTGGTTGACTCATTGCGTCACTCCTGTGAACAGCAGCTTTCGGTCCCTGCGGCACTGGATATCGCCAGCCGCGAAGCAGAAGCGGGCGTGCTGGCGACCATCACCCTGCAGGCCCGCAAGGGTCGCGCCAGCTATCTGGGCGAACGCAGTATCGGGCATCAGGATCCTGGGGCAACCTCAGTGATGCTGATAGTGCAAATGCTGGCCGCAGCGGCAAAGGAATAAGGAGATGACGATGGTAAATCTGGTTATCGTTTCTCACAGCCTCACCCTGGCCCAGGGGATTGCTGAGCTGGCCGGTCAGATGTTAGCGGGAAAGAGTTGCAGGCTGGCCATCGCCGCCGGGATCGACGATCCGAGCAACCCCTTCGGCACCGATCCTCTGCAAATCATGGCGGCCATTGGATCCGTCGCCGATGCCGATCACGTGCTGGTGCTAATGGATATGGGCAGCGCCATTTTAAGTGCCGAAACCGCACTGGAGCTACTGGAGCCTGCCATTGCGGCTAAAGTACGCCTGTGCGCCGCGCCATTGGTTGAGGGAACGATGGCGGCCTGCGTCAGTGCATCAGCCGGTAACGCAATTGAGGTAGTCATCGCAGAAGCAATGAACGCCCTGGCACCGAAACAGCTTCACCTTAAGTTGTCAGACAATGTTCGCCCTCTTCCCGCCCCTTCTTTCGCGGCGGAGCAGGCAGCCCTGAGCGTCAGCGTCAGGATCACCAATCGGCATGGTCTGCATGTGCGTCCTGCGGCAAAGCTGGTTGCTGCGCTGGCAGGGTTCAACAGTCAGCTGATGCTGGAGAAAAACGGCCACTGCGTGACCCCGGACAGCATCAACCATATTGCGCTGTTACAGGTACGTTTCCAGGACAAGTTACGATTGCTGGCGAAAGGACCGGATGCCGAAGCCGCCTTAGCCGCCTTCGCCGCGCTGGCCGCAGAGAACTTCGGTGAGCCAATCGCAGAACGTGCCCCACAAGCTCTCGTGGAACAAACGCAAGTCCAGGGAGATGTATTGCTCTATCCCCGGCCAGCTCTGCATCCCATTTGTCAGCAGTCTCCGGACGTGTTGCAAGAACAAAGTCGGCTAAAACGGGCGATTGATCTCACCCTGAAAGATCTCAACGTCCTGATGGCGCTGGCCGATGAAAAATATTCAGCCGACATCGCCGCCATTTTTTCCAGCCATCACGCGCTGGTGGGTGACGCCGACCTGTTCGCAGCCGCCTGCGAGGTCATCCGTACGAAACAGTATTGCGCCGAACAGGCGTGGTATCAGGTACTTAAAGCGTTGAGCAATCAATATTGCCAGCTCAGCGATCCCTATTTACAGGCGCGTTTTATCGATGTGGAAGACATTTTACAGCGCTCGCTCAATCATCTTCAGGGCCGTCCTCAGCCGCTGCCGAACATCATGGCCCCTGTCATTCTCGTTGCGGACGATATCTTCCCCTCGACGGTGTTGCAGCTTGATGCTCAGCGGGTGAAAGGCATTTGTTTACAGGAGAGTAGCGTCAATTCACACAGCGCCATTATTGCCCGTCAGGCTGGCATCGCCTTTCTGTGCCAGCAGGCTCAGGTATTAAACCTGCGTAGCGGTGAAACTCTGACCCTGGATATCAGCGGGCAGCGCACGCTTCGCCTTTAATTTTTTAACGCAGTATCACGTTATCGATCCCGGAGGCGCGTCCTCTGGCGGATTGACTCAACCTAAACGCAAGGAGCTACCATGTCTGCATTCTTTTTCAATCAACGTACAAATCTGGTTAACGATGTCATTGAAGGTGCAATCACCGCCAACCCATGGAACAACCTGGCACGCCTGGAAAGCGACCCGGCGATCCGCGTCGTGGCCCGCCGCGATCTGAATAAAAACAACGTCGCGCTGATTTCGGGTGGTGGATCTGGCCATGAACCTGCTCACGTCGGGTTTATTGGTAAAGGGATGCTGACGGCAGCAGTCTGCGGCGATCTGTTCGCCTCCCCAAGCGTGGATGCGGTACTGACCGCCATCCAGGCCGTCACCGGCCCGGCGGGATGTCTGTTAATCGTCAAAAACTACACCGGTGACCGCCTCAACTTCGGCCTTGCCGCCGAGAAAGCGCGCCGTCTGGGTTATAAAGTCGAAATGCTGATCGTCGGTGACGATATTTCGCTGCCAGACAACAAGCATCCGCGTGGGATCGCCGGGACAGTTATGGTGCATAAAGTGGCGGGTTTTTATGCCGAACAGGGCCACGACCTCGCTACCGTCCTGAAACAAGCGCAGTTTGCGGCGAAGCATACCTTCAGCCTGGGCGTGGCGCTCTCCAGCTGTAACCTTCCGCAAGAAACAGAAACTAACGCGCGCCTGGAGCCAGGCCACGCTGAACTGGGTATGGGGATCCACGGCGAACCGGGTGCCTCCGTTATCGCCACGCAAAACAGTGCGCAGGTGGTTAGCCTGCTGATTGATAAACTCAGCGCAGCGCTGCCGAAAACCGGCCGCCTGGCGGTGATGCTCAATAATCTGGGCGGCGTTTCGGTTGCCGAAATGGCGATCATCACCCGTGAAGTGAACAGCTATGCGCCTTTCTGCCAGCGCATTGACTGGCTGATTGGCCCTGCCGCTCTGGTCACCGCGCTGGATATGAAAGGTTTTTCCATTACCGCCGTCGCGCTGCAAGGTGACATTGAAGCCGCGCTGTTATCCGATGTTGAAGCCGCTGGCTGGCAGAAACCGATCAAACCGCGCGCTATCACCTGGATGGCGTCAGCCCATCACAGCAGCCGCGTGGAGTATAAGCCGTCAGAAAACGAAGCCGTCGCCAGGGTCATTGCCACAGTGACCGAAACGCTGTCGAACCTGGAAGTCGACCTGAATGCGCTGGATGCCAAAGTGGGTGATGGAGATACTGGCTCTACGTTTGCCGCAGGTGCACGTGAAATCGCCGCTATGTTGCAAAATAAACAGTTACCGCTGAACGACCTCTCCACGCTGATGGCGTTGATCGGTGAACGTCTGACCGTGGTGATGGGCGGCTCCAGCGGAGTGCTGATGTCTATCTTCTTCACCGCCGCCGGACAGCAGCTGCAGCAGGGGGCGAGCGTGATTGAAGCCCTGAACAGCGGCCTGGCACAGATGAAATTCTATGGCGGGGCAGACGAAGGCGACCGCACGATGATCGATGCGTTGCAGCCAGCACTCAGCGTTTTGCTTGTCAACCCACAGGACAGCCTGGCAGCCAGTCGCGCAGCGCAGGCCGGTGCCGATTTAACGGTGCAGTTAAGCAAAGCCAATGCCGGACGTTCATCTTATCTGAGCAGTGACAGCCTGGCCGGAAATATGGATCCAGGTGCGCATGCGGTGGCGATGGTCTTTAAAGCGCTGGCGAAATAATCTTTCTCCTTCATAAAAACAGCCCGGTGGCACAAGCTTACCGGGCCTACACCTTCCGCATAATCCATTGATTTTGTGGGTCTGATAAGCGAAGCGCCATCAGGCAAAAAAACTGCACCTTACTCAGTTGGGTGACCAACTTTTGGGGTGCAGTCCACATGCTTTATTTTACGAATTACAGCGCATTTATTTGGTTCAGCACATCCTGTTTAATCTGCTCCATTTTTGCGGGTTCTTTCGCCAGTTCCGGCTTCAGCTTCAGCGCCGCATCCATTTTTTCGCCTAAGGAAGGTGAGCCTTCAATCCAGGCATTGGTGGCCTCATCGCCAATCACTTTCGCCACTATCGTTGCCGCCACAGGATAGGTTTGCACATCAATCCACGGCGTATTCAGCGAAAAGACCGGAGTGGCAGAGACAACCGTGACCGGCACTTCGGCGTGAATGTCGCGCGAAGAGCTACCAATGCGTAAGGTGAAGCGGCCAGGCTCCAGCAACCAGTCATTTTTGTCTTCATCAAAATAGGAGAAAGCACGTTTATCGAGGCTCAACGACACCTGCTTCTCTTCCCCCGCTGCCAGTTTGACTTTATTGAACGCTTTCAGCTCCTGATAAGGACGATCAAGTCGTGAGGCATTGTCATGAACATAGAGCTGAACCACTTCCTGCGTCTCGATTTTGGAAGTATTGCGCACCGCAACGGTGACGTTCAAACTCGCTTGTTTATCGATATCAAACACCGGACTTTTCGGTGCTACCTCTCCGTAGCTGACGCTTGAATATGACAAGCCATAGCCAAACGGATACATCGGGGCAATACGACGTGTGTCGTAGTGGCGATAACCTACATACACACCTTCGCCATAGATAATGGTTTTAGTGGTGCCTGGATAATTACCAAAACTTGGGGCGTCTTCCGGACGCGCCGGGAAGGTTAAAGGCAGTTTTCCAGATGGGTTCACGTTGCCCGTCAGGATATCCGCGACGGCATTTCCCGCCTGCTCACCCGGCTGCCAGGTAACCAGAATGGCATCCACATGATGTGCCCAGCTCTGCATCTCAATCGGCGAACCAATATTCAGCAGCACCACCACTCTCTTATTCTGCTGATGGAAGGCGTCGGCAACGTGTTCAATCATCGCGACCTCCTCCGGATGCATCTGCATTGAATAACGATCGGCTCCTTCGCTGGAACTGCGGCCAATGGAAATCAGCGCGATATCACTTTGCTCGACCACGCGGGTGATAATGTCTGCGGGCGTTTGTTCATCCAGCGTTTTATCGCCTGCCTGCTGTATGACCTTCATCCCGGCGTTTTGCAGTCCCTGAGGTAAGGAAACCTGACGTTTGGGATCAATATTCACTTCTGCACTGCCCCCACCCAGCACAAAGAAGTTTTCGATGTTTTGCCCAAATGTCGCCACCCGCGTGGTGTTTTTTAACGGCAGGGTCTGGGCATCGTTTTTCAGCAATACCATTGATTCTGCCGCGGCCTGACGTGCCAGCATTGAGTGATCGGTGGCCTTTTCGGTCATGGGTTTGTTGCCATTTTTGAAGCGCTGGGTTTTCAGCACCACATTGAGGATATGACCAATATTCTCGTCAATCTGCGCCTGGGTAATTTCCCCGGACTTCAGCCCGGCCAACACCACTTCCTTCGGATCGGTTTTGCGATGCAGGAATGGCGATTCTTTCTCAGACAACCCGCCCGGCATATTGAGATCGTTACCATTCAGCAGTGCCCCCAGCGGATTGGTCACACCGTACCAGTCTGACATCACCATCCCGTTAAACTTCCACTGCTTACGCAGCACCTCTTTCAGCAACCATGAATTCTGCGAGGCGGGCGTGCCGTTAATCGACGGATAAGAGCTCATCACCGCCCACGGCTGCGCATTTTCCATCGCATACTCGAAAGCCGGGAAATAAATTTCACGCAGCGCGCGTTCAGAGATTATCTCGTTCACCGTCTGACGGCGCGTTTCCTGGTTATTGGCGGCAAAATGCTTCAGCACCGCGCCAACGCCCTCGGCCTGCATGCCGTTGATATAACCGGCAGTGATAATGGCATTCAGCAGTGGATCTTCGGTGAAATATTCAAAATTTCGTCCATTGAGTGGGTTACGCTGAATATTAATGGCCGGGCCAAGCATCAGATCGACCCCGTTGAGACGCGCCTCATCGCCGATAGCTCCCCCCACCCGCTGGATAAGCGCCGGATCCCAGGTTGCAGCCATCGCCACTGACACAGGGAAGCCTGTCGCAAACGTTTTTTTACCGCCCGTAGGGCCCGCGCCCAGACGGACACCCACCGGGCCATCCGCAAAAACGATTTCAGGAATGCCAAGTCGGGGAATAGCAAATGTGGAACCTGCTGCACCTTCCACATTTTTGGCGTTATTCATGCCCGTACCGGAAACAATGGCCGCTTTTTCTTCAAGCGTCATCGCAGCAATCACCGCCGGAATGGAGGCCGCGTCTTTTAACTGTGGGGCCGCTATTGTTGGCGCAGAAATGAGCGTGAGCGCAGTTAAGATGCCCACATTGTTGAGTTTCATACTTGTCCCTTAGCATTATCAATAATAATGCTGAACCGATCATCCGTGTGGCCCAGAGAATAACCCTGGCGGCAGATGACAATCGTGTTCAGCACCGAGAGAGTGATCCATAAAAGCAGCAGGGTGAAGGATAAATTAGCCTGGTGAACAGGCAGCCCTGTTACTCCACAATAGAGTAACAGTAACGGCGTGTTTAAAATTATGAATGAGATCAAAGTTCTTTATATTCAGGGGATTTAAACCATGGCTTACTGAGTAATCATTAGATCAAAAAATAATTCAAGTCGGCACCCGACAGAAATCATTAATTAAGATAAAACTGAGGGTGAGGCCTGAAACTGAACAATTCTGTAATAGAGATGATTAATTCATCTGGCTCAGAGTGTGGTGTAACTAATCTCTTTTTATATTCTTCAAGATTTTGACACCAGGTATTAATTTTGGTCGAAAGGTTTTTTGGCTCCTGGAAAATCATTAAGTACTGCTGCGCCTAATGAATTAACCTCTTAGCATGGTTTTTACACCATTGGACCCCGTCCCCGTGGACGAGGTTTATTTTATGTCAGCCCGAATATCGGGAGAAAATTCAGCGCTAGCGCCCGGCGTACTCTTCATCGGTGACTTTCTCAAGCCAGGTGACGGGCGAGCCGTTTTCCGCTTCCGCGATGGCTAAGTGGGTCATTGCCGTTTGTGAACTCGCGCCGTGCCAGTGTTTGACGCCCGGTGGGATCCATGCGATATCGCCCTGATTCAGCGCCTGTGCTTCCTCTCCTTCTGCCTGCAACCAGCCGCGGCCCTGCGTCACAATCAGCGTTTGTCCTAATGGGTGCGTGTGCCAGGCAGTACGCGCCCCTGGCTCAAAGGTCACCGTTGCCCCGCCCACTTTGGCAGGCTCCGTTGCCTGAAACGGCGCATCAATTCTGACGGTGCCGGTAAACCATGCTTCCGGACCTTTGACCGACGGCAGTGAACCACTACGAATAATTTTCATACTTCCTCCTGGTTGATGTATTCAGCGTAGCGCGGAATCACCGCGAGGATTAGACTGCATAATCAGAATGGAAACATGAACAAAATTCATTAATCAGGAGACGCAATGCTCAAAGAGAATATTCAGGATCTGCTCTCTTTTATGGTGGTGGCGCGGGAGCGCAGCTTTACACGCGCGGCGGCCCAGCTTGGCGTTTCTCAGTCTGCACTCAGCCACGCGATGCGAAACCTTGAAGCCCGGCTTGGCGTGCGCCTGTTGACCCGCACCACCCGCAACGTGTCGCCAACGGAAGCAGGTGAAAAGCTGCTGGTGCGCCTGGGCCCGCAGATCCAGCAGATGGAGGACGAACTGCTTTCTTTGCACGAACTGCGCGACAAGCCTGCCGGTAATATTCGCCTCACCGCCGGGGAGCACGCCATGCAGGCCGTACTTTGGCCCGCCCTGCGCCCTTTTTTGCAGCGGTATCCTGACATTCACGTGGAAGTGATAGTCGATAATGGCCTGACGGATATCGTCGACGGGCGTTTCGATGCGGGGATCCGCCTCGGCGAACAGGTGGCAAAGGACATGATTGCGGTGAGAATCGCCCCGGAAATGCGTATGGCGGTGGTGGCTTCGCCTGACTATCTGGCGCGGTCTGGCACACCCGATTCTCCTCGCGAGCTGGCGCATCATCGCTGCATTAATATGCGACTGCCGACGCGCGGTGGCCTGTATGCCTGGGAATTTGAGCAAGGCAGCCAGGCGCTACGCGTGCGTGTGGAGGGGCAGCTCACACTGAACACCCTGCCGCAGCGCATTGATGCGGCACGGGCGGGACTCGGATTGGCTTACGTCCCGGAAGACACCATTTTAGATGACGTCACTTCAGGAAAACTGGTCAGAGTACTGGCAGAATGGTGCCCGCCCTTCGATGGCTACTACCTCTATTACCCCGGCAGACGCCAGCATACCGCCGCGTTTGCTCTGCTGATTGAGGCACTGCGTCTGCGCTAACCCTCTAAAATATTTGCCGATTATTTATTCTTCCTCTTTCCGCTTACGCAGCAGATCTGACCACACGAAATGTTGCGACATTCGTCCGCCTGACGGCGCGTACCTTTTGCGTCGCTTACCATTTGCAGGTAGGATGCTGCGCCATGTTTTGCCTTATCTCTACGTCAGAATGCTGAGAAAAGCAGAACACTGTGCTGCCGCGCAATCGTTTAACCGCGGCGGCATTTTTTGGGCTCCGGGTTAGGAGCAAAAAGACAGGTAATCGGGATACAACCATGAACACAAAACACAACAGCGCGGCTGAGCATCACGCAGCGAAACGCCGCTGGCTGAACTCGCAAGAGGCGGGTTACAACAAAGCGATGGGCAACCGTCACGTGCAGATGATTGCCATCGGCGGCGCTATCGGGACAGGTCTGTTTTTAGGCGCGGGCGCGCGTTTGCAGATGGCTGGCCCTTCCCTCGCCATCGTCTATCTGGTCTGCGGCATCTTCTCTTTCTTCATTCTGCGCGCGCTGGGCGAGCTGGTTCTGCATCGTCCTTCGAGCGGCAGCTTCGTCTCCTATGCCCGCGAGTTCCTCGGTGAAAAAGCCGCCTATGTGGCTGGCTGGATGTACTTTGTTAACTGGGCAATGACGGGTATCGTCGACATCACCGCCGTAGCGCTCTATATGCACTACTGGGGCGCATTTGGCGACGTACCGCAGTGGGTCTTTGCCCTCGGCGCGCTGGCGATCGTCGGCACCATGAACATGATTGGCGTGAAGTGGTTCGCCGAAATGGAGTTCTGGTTTGCCCTGCTGAAAGTGCTGGCGATTGTGGTGTTCCTGGTGGTCGGGACCGTGTTCCTCGGCAGCGGAAAAACGATCGACGGCGCAACAACCGGTTTTCACTTAATTTCCGATAACGGCGGCTTCTTCCCGCATGGCCTGCTGCCTGCGCTGGTGTTGGTTCAGGGCGTGGTGTTTGCCTTTGCCTCCATTGAACTGGTTGGCACCGCGGCGGGTGAATGTAAAGATCCGCAGACCATGGTGCCGAAGGCCATCAACAGCGTTATCTGGCGTATCGGCCTGTTCTACGTCGGCTCCGTGGTGCTGTTAGTTCTCCTGCTGCCGTGGAACGCCTATCAGGCCGGACAGAGCCCGTTCGTGACCTTCTTCTCGAAGCTCGGCGTGCCTTACGTGGGCAGCATCATGAACATCGTGGTGCTGACCGCGGCGCTCTCCAGCCTGAACTCCGGCCTCTACAGCACCGGGCGTATTCTGCGCTCGATGTCCATGGGCGGTTCTGCGCCAAAATTCATGTCGAAGATGAGCCGTCAGCACGTGCCTTATGCGGGCATTCTGGCGACGCTTGCGGTGTACGTGGTGGGCGTGTTCCTGAACTATCTGGTGCCTTCTCAGGTCTTCGAGATCGTCCTGAACGTGGCGTCTATCGGCATTATCGCCTCCTGGGCGTTTATCGTGGTGTGCCAGCTACGCCTGCGTAAGTTCATCAAGGAAGGCAAATGTGCCGACGTCAGCTTCAAGCTGCCTGGCGCACCGTTCACCTCCTGGCTGACCCTGCTGTTCCTGCTGGCCGTGCTGGTGCTGATGGCGTTCGATTATCCGAACGGCACCTACACCATTGCCTCCATTCCTCTGCTGGCCGTGCTGCTGGTTGCGGGCTGGTTTGGCGTGCGTAAGCGCGTGCAGGAGATCCACAGCACTGCGCCTGTTCATCCTGACGATGAAAAACAGGATGCGCCCCTGGTTGAGAAGACGTCTCACTGATTGAGTGCCCGGCGGCACTGCGTTTGCCGGGCCTACAAAATGCACGAATCTGTAGGCCTGATAAGCAAAGCGCCATCAGGCAACCAACACCGTAGGTTGGGTAAGCAAAGCGCCACCCAACATTCAACGCTCAGCCCTGTAAAAAAGCCGCTCTTCTGAGCGGCTTTTTCATACCTGAAATCTGTAATTACAGCTTAATGCGAATCACATCATCGGGCTGGGTGGCTTCTTTATCGCGGGTGGATTCCTGCTTCACGCTGACGTAGAGCGTTTTACCATCTGCTGAAAGCGCCAGGCTGTTCGGACGTGGTGGAGTATCGAAGGTCTTCACCACTTTATTGGTTTTGGTGTCCACCACGCTTACCTTACCCTGCATGCGATGCGTGACGTACGCTTCATTGCGCGCTGGGTTGAAGGCCACCGCCAGCGACTCTGGCATCGCAATGGTGTTCAGCACTTTGCCGTCGCGATAATCCACGACCAGCAGCTCCGGCTGTTTGAAGTCGGTGATATACGCGCGGTGATTGGCCTTATCCAGGGCGATATTCAGGAACGCGTGCTCTTTGCCATCGTTCACCAGCTTCTGACGACTCAGAATGCTGTTACTTCCGGTATCAACGGTCACCAGTTCACCGTCAGCGCTGACGGTATACAGCCGCTGCGCATCGTTATCGAGGGCCAGCGCGGTGCTGCGGTTGCCGGTCCCGCTGATGGTCGCCTTCAGCTTCAGCGCTGCGCCGTCAATCACCCACACCACGCTCTCTTTGCCGACGCCGGTCACATACACGGTGTTGGTTTTGTCATTCACGGCAAGCTCACGCGGCTGAAGCGGCTTCACCGTCTCGCTGCGCTGACGTGAATCCAGCACCACGCGCCCTTTCACATCACCCGTTTTGCCGTCGATGGCGGTGACCGTACCGTTAGTGGTGTTGCCAAACCACAGGGTCTGAGTCTGGTTATCCACGGTTGCGCCGAACGGTTTCAGATCGCTGTGAATGGTCTGGGTCGCCTCCAGGGTCACAGGGTCGAGACGATACACCACCCCGCCCTTATCGGTTTTACGGCTCTGCGAGGTTGCCACCCACAGCGCATTTTCATCCTGGCTCAGTGCCATTTCATAAACGCCTTTACCCACGGCTTTGCGCAGCATTTCGTCATCAGCATGCGCGCTGAAGGATCCGGCAAGGAGTAATGAAGACAGCAGCAGAGAACGGCGAAAACGCGGCATGGAGATAGAACGTAAAGACATGACGACTCCCTTTGAAATCAAAATGATGTACTGCCCGACATGCTTCCTGCTCGCGGCGTCATGGCACCGCATTTTGTTGTTGAGAATAGTAATCATTAATTATCAGAAAGGGGAGCGTTAATTCCGCTGCTTCGCCACATTTGTGCCATTGTTAAACCTGCATTTAACCTAATGTGCCGTTAAGCTTTTCAAATAATTTACAAAAGCATTAACATATTCACAGTTGTTCCATTTGGTTCATTATCACGAGAATTGCATGAAAATCATTACTGTCCGCAGGGCCGCGCTGTCGGCGATCCTCCTTCCGCTCCTGCCCGTGGCTGACGCTAACGCTGCCGACGAACAAACCATGGTGGTGTCCGCCAGCCCGCAAGCGGTGTCAGAGCTGGATACGCCCGCCGCCGTGAGCGTTATCAACGGCGAAGATATGCGCCACGCTGCGCCGCAGGTTAACCTTTCGGAATCCCTCAGCAGCGTGCCTGGCCTGCAAATTCAGAACCGTCAGAACTTCGCCCAGGATCTCCAGCTGTCGATTCGCGGCTTTGGTTCCCGTTCGACATTTGGCGTACGCGGCATTCGTTTATATGTGGACGGCATTCCGGCGACCATGCCGGACGGACAGGGCCAGACGTCGAACATCGACATCACCAGCGTCGATAGCGTGGAAGTGCTGCGCGGGCCCTTCTCCGCGCTCTATGGCAACTCCTCAGGTGGCGTGATGAACGTCACCACCGAAACCGGGCAGCAGCCGACCACGATTGAAGCAAGTAGCTATTACGGTAGCTATGGCAGCTGGCGCTACGGCGTGAAAGCCAGCGGCGCGGTCGGCGACGGAACTCAGGCGGGCGACGTGGATTACACCGTCTCCACGACTCGCTTCGATACCCACGGCTATCGCGACCACAGCGGCGCCCGCAAAAACCTCGCCAACGCCAAACTCGGAGTGCGCATCGACGACGTCAGCAAGCTGACCCTGCTATTCAACAGCGTAGACATCAAAGCCAACGATCCGGGCGGCCTGAGCTACAGCGAATGGCAGGCCAACCCTCAGCAGTCGCCGCGCGGCGATCAGTACAACACGCGCAAAACGACGAAACAGACCCAGGCAGGGCTGCACTATGAGCGCCAGCTGAGCGATCAGGACGATCTGAGCGTGATGATGTACGCCGGTGAACGCCAGACCACGCAGTACCAGTCGATCCCGATGGGGCCGCAGCTCAACCCTTCCCACTCCGGCGGCGTGATAAATCTCGATCGCCATTATCAGGGTATCGACACTCGCTGGACGCACCGTGGCGAGCTGCTGGTGCCGGTGACCTTCACCACCGGTTTGGACTACGAAAATATGAGCGAAAAGCGCAAGGGCTATGAAAACTTTGTGCTGGATAACGGGGTGCCGGACTACGGCGAGAAAGGCGCAATGCGCCGCAATGAGCGCAACCTGATGTGGAACCTCGACCCCTATCTGCAAACTCAGTGGCAGCTGACGCAGAAGCTGACGCTGGATGCAGGCGTGCGCTACAGCTCGGTGTGGTTCGACTCCAACGATTTCTACGTCACACCGAAGAACGGCGACGACAGCGGTGAAGCGAGCTATCACAAATGGCTCCCGGCAGGCTCTCTGAAGTACGCGGTGACCGATGCCTGGAACGTCTATCTCTCGGCTGGCCGTGGTTTTGAGACGCCAACTATCAATGAACTCTCGTACCGCCCGGACAACCAGAGCGGACTCAATTTTGGCCTCCAGCCCTCCACCAATGAAACGGTGGAAGTGGGCAGCAAAACCCGCATCGGCAACGGGCTGCTGACGGCGGCGCTGTTCCAGACCGATACCGATAATGAAATCGTGGTCGACAGCAGCAGCGGCGGGCGCACCAGCTACAAGAACGCCGGGAAAACCCGCCGTCAGGGGGCCGAACTGTCGCTCGATCAGCAGTTTGGCGAAAGCTGGAAGTTGAAAGCCGCCTGGACCTGGCTCGACGCGACCTACCGCACCAACGTCTGCGACGACGCAAGCTGCAACGGCAACCGCATTCCGGGTATTGCCCGTAACATGGGCTACGCTTCCTTCGGCTATGAACCGGAACTTGGCTGGTACGCTGGCAGCGATATCCGCTATCTGAGCGATATCATGGCCAATGATGAGAACACCGCCAAAGCGCCGTCATGGACGGTCGTCGGGCTGAACACCGGCTATAAGTTTGGCGTGGGTAACTGGAAGATGGACGTCTTTGGTCGCGTGGATAATCTGTTCGATCGGGAGTATGTCGGGTCGGTTATCGTGAACGAATCCAACGGGCGTTATTACGAACCGGCGCCTGGCCGTAATTACGGTGTGGGATTATCGGTGGCTTATCAGTTTCAGTAATTAATTAGCGTGCCGGGCATTCCGGCACGCTATTATTCCGCAATCAATTAATGACGCTTTTTGTTAATAACGGAAGTTAATTATAATACTGGCGCAGTAATATCGCCGCGCCCTGATCGATGGCCCGACACATGGCCGCCCCACTCTCCGCTTCATCTTTTTTTTCCAGCGCGGCCAGCAAATCCTCATAATAACGATGCTGTTTAAACACCTCACAGGAAAGCGGGTGTAAATAATAGAAACAGGGGCCAATGCGTACCCACAGCTGCTCTATCAGCGCCGTAAGCGTCGGCATTTCGGCGTAATCATAGAGCCGGAAGCGGAAACGGCAGTTAGCCTGTAACGCACGCTCCATTTCGCCCTGGGCCTTGGCGTCATGAAACGCATCGACATAGTTGCGTAAATCCCGCAGCTTTTCATCCGTCATTAATGCCGCGGCCGCAGAGGCTGCCATACCTTCTAGCTTCTTACGGATCTGATTGACTTCGTTGTATTGCTCAAGCTTCACTTCCGGCACCAGAAAGGCCTGAGCGGGCGTGGCCTGTAATGCTCCCGATGAGACAAGGCGCAGTAACGCCTCACGTACGGGTGTGATGCTGGTCCCCAGCTGCTCGGCAAGATCGCGCGTCACCAGTCGGGCTCCGGGCTTGAGAGCCCCAATAATCAGGGCACTCTTCAAATTGACTTCCACCTGCATGGTCAGACTCATTCGCTGTGCTTTTTCAAAATCAAGCATGGTTATTTCCTGTGTCCATAATCATTGTTCTCGTCACGGCCTGAGAGCAAACAACTGAGCGCGACCCCAGGATATATCCTGTATCGCGGTGGTGTTGGAAATAACATGGAGCAAACTGCTACAAGTATGTATTTTTTAATTATTGTGTTGTTAATTTAGGCCGTGCTGTTCATGCCAACGTGCTATTGCATAATTAATTAAAGACGCTAATGGAATTTTTGCACGGAAATTTGCGGCGCACGCAGCGCCGCCGCTCATTTTTTACCCATCCGCCGCCACGCGAATAACGACTTTTCCGAAATTTTTACCTTTCAGCAGGCCGAAAAAAGCTTCCGGGGCATTTTCCAGACCGTCGGTAATTTGTTCACGATATTTAATCGATCCATCCCGAATCCACTGACTCATGGCCGCCTGAAACTCGCCGATGCGATGGCCATAATCCTGCCCGATGATAAAGCCCTGCATGCGGATACGTTTTTTCAGCAGCGTGCCCATCAGCAGCGGCAGGCGATCCGGCCCGGCGGGCAGTTCAGTGGCGCTGTAGCCGCTCACCAGCCCGCAAACGGGCACGCGGGCGGAGGTATTCAGCAGAGGCAGCACCGCGTCAAAGACTTTGCCGCCGACGTTTTCATAGTAAACATCAATCCCCTGCGGGCAGGCTTTCGTCAGCTGTTCTGCGAAGTCCTGAGCATGGTGATCGAGACAGACATCGAAGCCTAAGGTTTCCACGGCATAGCGGCATTTCTCTTCGCCGCCAGCGATACCGACCACGCGACACCCTTTGATTTTACCAATCTGCCCGACCGTTGCACCAACGGGCCCGGTCGCCGCCGCGACAACCAGCGTTTCTCCTGCTTTCGGCTGGCCAATATCCAGCAGCCCCATATAGGCCGTGAAGCCCGGCATGCCGGCAATACCCAGCGCCCAGGAAGGGTTTTCAGGACTATCGCTCAGTTTAACCAACCCCTGCCCGTCAGAAATCTCGTAGTTCTGCCAGCCGCTGTAACCCAGCACCCAGTCACCCGGTTTGAAATCCGCATGGTTTGACTTAACCACCCGGCTGACGGTGCCGCCCACCATCGTGGCACCAATTTCTACGGGTGGCGAATAAGACGGCGCGTCGCTCATGCGGCCGCGCATATAAGGGTCGAGCGAGAGATAGACGGTGCGTAACAGAAGCTGGCCGTGGCCAGGCTCGGGGACATCGCCCTCTTCCAGGCGGAAATTCTGCAAAACCGGCTCGCCGTGCGGACGAGAGGCCAGTACCCAGCGACGATGGCGTGACGCGTGTTGACTCATGATCTGCTCCTTTTGGAAAACATCCCCTGAGACTAGTCGCTCATCGACGCCCGCGCATTACCATTATGAGCCGGAATGGTTCAGCCGCACCACAAGGTAGATGCAGGGCTGGTCGGTTTCGTTCACAAAGCGACAATCGTTCGGTGGGCCAAGCTCCAGGCAGTCGCCCGGCTGCATTGCATGGTGGGTATCGCCCTCGATAAACAACAGTTCGCCCTGCTGGAGCCAAATCAGCTGACGAGCCAGCGCGTAAGAGGATGCGGGCATCGGAATATCGCTGCCCGGCGGCAGCTCAACCTGCACAAGATCGATGGGCAAATCGCTGCGGGGGGAAACGTGGCGGCGAAGATAGTGCGTCTGAGGATCGTGCCAGACCGGCTGATTTTCATACCGCAGCAGCTTCCCTTCCTGCATTTCGGCCCGGGCGATAAGCGTGGACATGCTGATGCCAAAGGCACCGGAAAGCCTGCCGAGCATCGTTGCAGTCGGACTGCTGTCGCCACGTTCAATTTTGTGGATCATCGCCCGCGATGCACCGGCGCGCTCCGCCAGTTCGCTGAGCGACCAGCCCCGGGATTCGCGTTCGATGCGAATACGCGCACTGATGCGCTGATTCAGAGTGTCTTCAATAGTATTCATAGCGTAATACTATAGTGCATTCCCGTGCTTTTCGAGTGGCAAGCCAGACGCGATTCGCTAGAGTTAGTTTATCTTCCCACCTGGGCGAGCAACGCCATGAGCAAAAACATCATTTTCTGTGCCGACGGCACCTGGAATGGCCCGAATCAGCAGGACGACGACGACGGACAACCCGATTTCACTAACGTCTACCGACTGTACACCGATCTGGCTGGCGTCGACGATCCGACCATGCTCAAGCTGGGTAACGAGCAGGAAAAAACAGCGAAAACCGCTTCCGGCACCGTCACGCAAATTGCCAAATACCTGCACGGCGTGGGCGACTCACGTAACTGGTACGTCAAAATCATGGGCGGCGTTTTCGGGGCAGGCATTATCGAACGTATCGTGCGCGGCTATACCTTTATCAGCCGCAATTATCAAAAAGGCGATCGGATTTACCTTGTCGGCTTCAGCCGTGGGGCTTACACCGTGCGGGCGCTGGCGGGCATGATCGGCAAATGCGGCCTGCTCGATGCCAGCAAACTCAACCTGGAAGATAAGGTCAGCGCCTATCGCCTGGGGTCGGCAGTATGGGCAAATTACCGTAAGGCCTCTGGCGTGTCAGACTCGCTGTTTACGGATATTTTGTTGGACGCTCCCCTGTTCTTTCAGCAAAACATTGACCCTGCGTCGATGATTTACAACGTGCAGATTGAAGCGGTGGCTGTATGGGAAACGGTCGGCTCACTCGGCATTCCCGCCTACCTCAACGACAAACGCGTCGATCTTTACCGCTTCGCAGACACCAGACTTAACAGCGCCGTGCGCTTCGGGCGGCAGGCCATTGCCATCGACGAGCAGCGAATCGACTTCACGCCAACCTACTGGGATCGCCGCGACGGCATTGTGCAAGTGCTGTTCCCCGGCATTCATGCCGATGTGGGCGGCGGCTACAGCGCGGCGAGCAACGGTAACGGGCTGTCGAACATCAGCTATCGCTGGCTGCGTGATGAACTGGCGTCGCTGAAGGTGAACGTTCATGCTGAAAATTACGCCGAAGACCCTTTAGGGCGTATCCATTGCGAATGGGGCGACGGTAAGCCTTACAAAACAACACCTCGTACGCTGGTTGACCCCACATCCGCAGACATGATGATCCATCAGGCTGCCGTCACGCGCCTGAAAAGCACAACGGCCTCACCTGTGCAGCAGAGCAGCGGGTTATGGAAAAATCAGCTTTATCGCCCTCAGGCGCTGAAAACGGTCATGGCCCCGGACTGGAAACTGCCCGCCAGCGTCGTAATCGCCAAATAGCGCAGGCCTCTTGTCAAACCGAGCAAAACTATAGTATCTATATCGTACTACTATAGTGAACAACCGAGGCCAGCCATGAACATTCGTTACGCCAGCAAAGAAGACTGCGCGGCGATCGCGGAAATCTATAACCACGCGGTGCTGCACACTGCGGCAATCTGGAACGATCAAACCGTCGATACCGACAACCGCATTGCGTGGTATGAAGCACGCCAGATTGCAGGTTACCCGGTTCTGGTCAGCGAGGAGAACGGCACGGTGACCGGGTATGCTTCTTTCGGCGACTGGCGCGCATTCGACGGTTTTCGTCACACCGTAGAGCATTCGGTCTACGTTCACCCGCAGCATCAGGGCAAAGGCCTGGGTCGCGCCCTGCTCACTCAGCTCATCAACGAAGCCCGACACATTGGCAAACATGTGATGGTGGCGGGGATTGAATCGCAGAACCAGGCTTCGCTGAACCTGCACGCCGCGCTGGGGTTTGTCACCACCGCACAGATGCCGCAGGTGGGCACTAAGTTTAGCCGCTGGCTGGATTTGACCTTTATGCAGCTGCAGCTCGATGAACGTCAGGACCCGGACGCCCGGCCATGAACCAGTCATTGACCCTCACCTTTCTGATCGCCGCCGGTATCGGCCTGGTGATTCAGAATACGTTGATGGTGCGCATCACTCAGTCAGCCTCCACGATTCTTATCGCCATGTTGCTCAACTCGCTGGTGGGGATTGTGCTGTTCGTGTCGATTCTACTGATCAAGCATGGCCTGAGCGGCTTTCAGGAGCTGGCCTCCAGCGTCAAATGGTGGACGCTGATCCCAGGCCTGCTTGGCTCGTTCTTCGTGTTCGCCAGCATCAGCGGCTATCAGTACGTTGGCGCGGCCACCACCATTGCCGTGCTGGTTGCAAGTCAGCTTATTGGCGGCCTGGCGATGGATATTGTTCGTCAGCAGGCCATTCCGTGGCGGGCACTGGTTGGCCCGGTATGCGGCGCGGTGATGCTGGTCGTTGGCGCATGGCTGGTGGCGCGGCGTCAGTTCTGAGCTTAATTACGCCATGACGAATACTGCCCGTCTGGCGTGTCTAAGTTATGTTGATACAGTGCGACCCCGTAATGTTCATCCTGGAAGTATTCCGCGACAGCGGACGGTTCTATGCCTTCTAAATCAATCAGCTGGTAGGCAAGGCCCAATAATACTTCCAGGATTAAACCAGGGCCTGTCAACGCCGAGGTGACGCAATAGTTTTTCGTCATTAATTCCGTGCGCCAAGTCAGAATGCGGGAAAGATACATCCCCTGTTTCCCGCCGCTATAACATTCAAAAATACAGTTATTTCTCTCTAAATACCGATAGCGTTTCTTCATGACACGAAGAATTATTCGCACGGCTTTTGACCCTGGGTGTGACGCCATAAAGTTATTAAAATAAATGCCTTTCAGCCTTCGGAGTGACGCGACGGCCAGTAAGTTTTTATGAACCTGAATATGACCCAGCGGCGCAATGTTTTCTGGCGTAAACTTCGCCATGTCTTTCTCTATAAGGCGCAGGATTTTCTCGTATTTACCTTCATAAAAACAGGCGACCGAATCGTCACCAGAACAATAAAAATCATCCGGGCAAACCAGTTTACCCAGAACGCTTCGGGTTTTCATCAATAGCCAATAATCATCCTCAGCAATGCCATTTCGTTGTAAAAAGCGGTTGGTTCCTCTGAATGCATCATCCGTGTAGGGTAGCGTGTCCATGTCCACATAAACACCCCCATGCAAATGCAAAATCAGCAACCTGACGATATCACTGGCGCTGGCAAGGTTGTCTCTTAACATTATCTCGTAATAATAATATTTCATAAAATCATGAAACTCGGCCGTAAATAGCCCGGCAATATCCATTACTACTATGTTTCCGCTGCTAATCTGTGGGTCTGATACCCTTCCCGGGGGTTGCCTCTTCTGGATACCATGATCAGACAGGAAAGTTTTAACGAGTTTGTCAAAGGGACGCCCCTCTTTTATTTTTGAAAACAGCGAACTGAAGGCGATATTTTTAATGTTTATTTCTAATGCGCTATAATTTTCAACATGCTGGCTAAGGGCATACTCCCGGATGGAATCATGAAAATACTTATTTACGTAACTTCCTTTATCCAGCCAGAGGTATACCGTCTTGTTTTTATTAGCTTTAAGCCATATATCGATATAGTCGTAGTTGATTTGACGATTGTCGCCAATCCAGACGAAGTGAATAATATCCGGGACGGCTGTTTTCTCCTTCGCGAGAGCTGGCACTTCGTTAAGCTTAATTTTCATTTCAGGTTTCTTTCTCAGATGCATGGATGCATCGGATATTACAAATCAAACCTTGACATTAAAATAGCGCAACCTGTAACAACAAGCTGTCACGGTGTCGTTATCATTCACAAGAAATATATAACCTTCTAAATAATGGCGTCATAATAATTTTGCGAAATGCCATTAGAATTCAAACCAGCGCCATTGTTGACGTACTGAGCTGTTCCGCGAGTTATTTGTGTTATTTAATAGCCGAACGCATAACGCAATGCATTAACAAAATATCTGGCTAATTTTTTCAGCGAAAGAATGAAGAGTGAAGCGGAAGCCTGCGGTGAAGTTAACAGGCGATCCTCCCTGATACAGAAGGATCGCCTCATTTTTTACAGAATGGAACCACCTTTAGTCAGACTCTCGAGACGAGCCTCTTCCGCTTCTTTTTGATGACGCCCATGGTGGGCGATGGTGGTACGCAAACGCTGCTGCTGGGTGAATCGCTCCTCCCGGCTCAGTTCTGCATCATCGCTCAGCACCACCAGCAGTTCGTTCATGGTGGTAATGGAACCGGTGGCAATCGCCGCGTCCACTTGCAGACTTACCTCATCCAGATGCGACATCTCTACTCCTTAATTCAGCTTCGCTTTTGAAAAATCACTGCCCATCAGGCTGACGCTGTAGCCAGTCACGTTGCTGCGGGTCGCGAAGAAGGTTTTGCCATTTGCCAGCGCAATCCACGGTGCCTGCTGGTAGAAAATCTCCTGCGCCTGCTGATAGAGCTTCGCGCGTTTCGCCGGGTCGCTGGTCAGTTTGGCCTGTTTCACCAGACCATCATACCCCTTATCGCACCAGCGCGCGGCATTGGAACCGGTTTTGATGCTGTCGCAGCCGAGCAGCACATCAGCAAAGTTGTCCGGATCGCCGTTGTCCGACATCCAGCCAAACAGGGCAGAGTCGTGCTCGCCCTTGCGCATACCGGAGAGATACTCGCCCCACTCGTAGGTGGTGATTTTGGCTTTGATGCCGACCTTCGCCCAGTCGCTCTGAATCATCTCGGCGATACGACGGGAGTTCGGGTTATACGGGCGCTGTACCGGCATCGACCAGAGCGTCACCTCGGCGCCCTTCTCAAGCCCCGCCTGCTTCAGCAGCGCTTTGGCTTTTTCCAGATCGTAACCATAGCCCGGCAGATCTTTGCTGTAGCCCAGCATGTTCGGCGGCAGCGGTGATTTTGCCACGGTGCCAGATCCCATAAACACGGCGTTCACAATGGCTTTCTTGTCGGTGGCGTAGTTCAGCGCCTGGCGCACCAGCACGTTATCAAACGGTTTTTTCTCGGTGTTAAACGCCAGGTAGCCGACGTTCAGCGCATCCACCGAGTGCAGGGTCAGATCTTTGTTATTTTTAATCACGTCAAACTGAACCGGCGATGGCGCCGGAATGATCTGACACTCGTTGGTTTGCAGCTTCGCCAGCCGCGTTTCCACGTTCGGCGTGATGGAGAAAATCAGGTGCTTCGTCGGCACTTCGCCATCCCAGTAGTTCGGATTCGCGATGTAGCGGATCAGCGAATCCACCTTGTATTGCTGCAGCACATACGGCCCGGTGCCAATCGGCCAGGTGTCCACGTACTCCGGCGTGCCCTTTTTCATCATCTCATCGGCGTATTCCGCAGAGAGAATGGAGGCGAAATCCATTCCCCAGTCGGCCAGAAACGCGGCGTTCGGCTCCGTCAGTTCAAACTGGACGTGATAATCATCAATCTTCTTCACGTCTTTAATCAGCTTATCGAGGCCAACGTCGGTGAAGTATTCATAATTGCCCTGCGAAACCTTGTGATACGGATGATTTTCATCCTTCTGGCGCATCACTGAGAAGATAACGTCGTCGGCGTTGAAATCGCGCGTCGGTTTGAAATATTTGTTGCTGTTGAACTTCACGCCCTGACGCAGCGTAAAGGTGTAGGTTTTTCCGTCTGGTGAAATCGTCCAGCTGGTCGCCAGCGATGGCACCGGCGTGTTGGTTTTCGGATCGAAGTTGATCAAGCGATTGTACAGCGTCTGCGAGCTTGCCACGAAGGACGGGCCAGAGCTGGCAATCTGCGGGTTGAAGGATTCCGGTGAGGCTTCAGAGCAATAGATCAGCGTGTCTTTATTATTTGCCGCCATCGCGGCCCCTGCCGGTAATAATGCGCTGAGAGCCAGCGCCAGCAGCGTTTTACCTGCCGTGGAGTGAGACATGGTTATAAGCCTTATAGTTTTATTCTAAGAGGCGTAATCACAGCACAGGATGCTTATCCTGGCAAATAACCAAACCGCATCAGGTTATGCTTAAACGCGGTTTATCGCCGCTTTATTCGCCACGAATTTCGCTTAGGGCTTTTTGTGAAAAGCAACGCTTTAGCGCAAATTCAATAGCCGGAGTATTTAGCTTTTTTGCCTTTTCCTCGACCGTTTATCGCCATCGCCCCTGCGTTAGAGTAGCGGCGTGAAAAAGTCGATGGGATAAGAACGTGGCAAAAACTTTATTACGCAGCGGCAGCCTGGATGATTTCCAGTCCGTGGGCGGCGGCGGTCAGGCCGTCTTTGCGTCTGCATTGCAGATCCGCGAAACGCTGCGATTGCGCAAACAGCAAACGCTGGCGGAGTGTCTGGCGATCCCGCAGGTCAACGATGAAGGTGACCGCGTGGACTGGTATTCGCCGGTGGAAGGCGAAGTGCAGGCGTGGAAATCCGCCGATGAAGAGGTGCGTGAGCGCGCCCTGCATCAGCTGGAAACCCTGGCCGACAGCGCACTAAGCCTGGCTCGCAAGTGCCAGCAGTCGGAGAAAACGGCCCAGCAGCTGTTCGGCGCTCTGCTGGAAAAGGCGCTCCAGTTCCCTGGTGAAAACCATGTATTTTTGGTCGGCGATAAACCGGTCATCACCTTCTGGGGCTTCGTCAATCTCAACGAAAGCGCCCGCGAGGAGCTGTTTGGCTGCCTGCATTTTGCCCCCGTTCCTGAACCCCTTATCGACGACGAAGACGACTTTATTGACGACGAACCGCTGACGGTCACCTTAAGCCACGCCGATGAGCCGCTTCTCGCCGCACCTTTGACGCTGGCAGCCGAACCCGAGCCTGAAGCGGAACCCGCCGCAGAATTACCTGCCGAGCCAAAAACTGTAGAAGCCCCGGCCCCTGTCGCTATCCAGAAGAAATCTCGCCGCATTCCATTGTGGAGCCTGCCCGTTGCCGCCGTCATCGTGGCAGCCGTTGCCGGGCCGCTGCTCTGGCCGCGCCAGACCACTTCGGCTGAACCCGTTGTCGCGAACGTGGCACCGCAGCCTGTTGTTACTCAACCTTCCGCTCCATCGCTCCCTGCCCTGAAGCCGACCCTGCCGCTGCTTCAGGCGAGCGTAACCGTGCCGGAAAAAGAAGAAAAACAGGAAGAGAAACCCGTCATTATCGCGGCTATCCCGAAAGATGCGCTGGTGATGGAATCCGATCAGCTCCGTGCCGGTACCACCAAATTCCTGAACGGTAGCTGGCGAGTGCTGGTTGACGTCAAAGATCCAGTCAGCGGCAAAGCTCTGTCGCTGCGCTATCAGATCCTCAACAACAAAGGCACCGCGCGTCTGGTACACGGTGCCAACGTGGTCTGCAAAGCGGATATTTTCTCCGGCCTGCATCAGAACGGTGAACTGCTGGTGAAGAGCCGCGGCACCGCCCGCTGCAACGACGGTTCACGCTACCCGATGCCAGAAATCTCCTGTAAGGCAGGCACCAGCGGCATCGCTGAATGCACGGGCCGCTACGACGCCAGTACCGTCGTGCCGCTGACATTCCGTAAAGTGGGAGCATAAAGATGCTGGTGACTCTTTGCGATTACCAACAGAGCGTGACGCTCATCGCCAACAGCGGCGTGCAGTTCCTCGACTTCGGGCTGACGCCGCAGGATTCCCTCAGCAATGGGCGCTTCGTGCGCAAAACGGCCAACGGCCCGCTGCTGCGCCTGGATTACGACATCGTCAACAGCCGCTACACGCTGCCAGCCACCGACGGCGAGCAGGCTGAAGTGGTCAAACCCGAAAGCACCTTAACGCTTGAGCATTCGCTTGCGATGCTGGACGGCGTCTGGCTGCCGCTGCCTTTCCTGCGCTTCAATCCGCCGCGTACCTTTGTTGAAGGCCCGGACAACTGGGCGCGGGTGCAGATCCGAAAACTGCCGGAGCCGGACAGCGCCGGACATACCCACCGAGTGACGATTGCCCTCGACAGTCAGATCCGCGACGACGCGCCGCTGGCGCTGGCCCCCGTTGCCAACGACCTGCTCAACGGCACCCGTTTTGCGCTGGCATGGCGCGACAGCGAGGTGGCCGACTTCCTCGATCAGACCTGGATTGACGGCTGGCTGCGGGAAGTGTTCAGCCACTACGCAAGCCACAACGAGAACCGCAGCGAGCGCGATATTGCCCAGGCGATGCGCAGCTTTGAATATCAGGGCCATTGGCTGAACCTGCTGGCGATGCTCGGCGAACAGCTGAAAGTGCCGGAGGTGAAAATCGCCACCGCCTCCGTCAGCTCGCCCGCCATTCCTGTGGACCTGATCCTTGACGTCGGCAACAGCCACACCTGCGGCGTCATTATTGAAGATCACGGCGACGCCAATGACGGCCTGCGCCAGACGGCAGAGCTGCAGGTGCGTTCCCTTAGCGAGCCGCAGTTCCTCAACGCCCCGCTGTTTACCAGCCGTCTTGAGTTTTCAGAAGCGCGTTTCGGCAAACAGCATTTCTCCGTGGAAAGCGGGCGTGAAGACGCATTCGTCTGGCCTTCAATCGTGCGCGTCGGCGACGAGGCACGGAAGCTCGCGATGGCGCGCACCGGCACCGAAGGCAACAGCGGCATCTCCAGCCCGCGTCGCTATCTGTGGGATGAAACGCCAACCGTACAGGACTGGCGCTTCAGCCAGATCAACAGCCGCACCCAGCGCGAACCGCTGGCGGCCGCCTTCCCGCTCTCCTACCTGATGAACGACGACGGCCAACCGCTGTTTACCCTCTCGCCGGATGAGCGGATGCCGGTCTTCTCGCCGCAGTACAGCCGCAGCACGCTGATGACGCACATGTTGTGCGAGATCCTGGCCCAGGCGCTCGGGCAGATTAACAGCGTTGCCACCCGTCAGCGCCTTGGCTTCCCGTCATCACCGCGCCAGCTGCGAACGCTTATTCTGACGCTGCCTTCCGCCATGCCGAAGCAGGAGCGTGAAATCTTCCGTCGCCGTATGTTTGAGGCCATCGCCCTGGTGTGGAAATCCCTCGGCTGGCATCCGCAGGATGACGACTTCAGCAGCCAAAAGCAGCAGGACAAAAGCGTCGTACCGGTCCCCCACATTCATATGGAGTGGGACGAAGCCAGCTGCGGCCAGTTGGTGTGGCTTTACAACG
This sequence comes from Enterobacter sp. CC120223-11, assembly GCF_900215375.1. Lineage (GTDB taxonomy): Bacteria > Pseudomonadota > Gammaproteobacteria > Enterobacterales > Enterobacteriaceae > Scandinavium. Next base: position 95,248 of record NZ_OBEF01000001.1, read on the forward strand.
AGGCTATGTCCCATTTTGGCGGGCAGACGGAAGCCTTCTTCGCCGCACTGGCAAGACCTGACCGCGAGCCAGAACCTGGCACACGCCCGGGCCGTGCGCTGCGGGTTGCAGCTATCGATCTGGGCGGCGGCACAACCGACATGGCGATCACCCATTACCGCCTCGATGAAGGCACCGGCAGCAACGTCAAAATTACGCCGCAGCTGCTGTTCCGCGAAGGCTTCAAGGTCGCGGGCGACGACATTTTGCTCGATGTCATTCAACGTTGCGTGATGCCTGCGCTGCAAACCCAGCTTCAAAAAGCAGGCATTGCCGATGCGCCAGCCCTGATGGCAACGCTGTTCGGCGATTCCGGACGCATTGATACCCAGGCCGTGCTGCGTCAGCAGACCACCCTCCAGCTGTTTATGCCCATTGGGCACGCCATTCTCGGCGGCTGGGAATCGAGCGATGTCAACGACCCGCTGGCCGGGCTGCACGCCACCTTCGGCGAACTGCTGACTCAGCCCCTGACCCGCAACGTGATGAACTACGTCGGGCAGGCTATCAGCCACGCATTGCCCGCCGATGCAGAGCCGTTTGATTTGCTCGCCACGCCGCTACAGGTCAATTTCCGCGACCTGCATGAAGCCATGCTGGCAGGCGAATTTACAATTGCCGCCCCGCTCCACGCCGTCTGCGAAGCCATCTCCCATTACGCCTGCGACGTGCTGCTGGTGACCGGGCGTCCGGGCTGTTTGCCGGGCGTACAGGCGCTGATCCGCTACCTGCAACCTGTCCCGGTGAATCGCATGGTGTGGATGGACAGCTATCACGTCCACGAATGGTATCCGTTCAGCCAGCAGGGGCGCATCGGCAACCCGAAATCCACCGCTGCCGTGGGCGCGATGCTGTGCAGCCTGGCGCTGGATTTGCGTCTGCCGCGCTTTAACTTCAAGGCCGCTGACATCGGCGCGTACTCCACCGTGCGCTATCTCGGCGTGCTGGATAACACCGTCAATACGCTGCGTGAAGAGAACATCTGGTATGCCGACCTGGATCTGGACAAGCCGGGCGCGAAGGTCGATGCCCGCCTGCACTTCCCGCTGCGCGGCAACGTCACCCTCGGTTTCCGTCAGCTGGCGAATGCTCGCTGGCCTGCGACGCCACTTTATACCCTGAGCATTAACTCTCCGGAGGTGGCGAAGGCCATTGCCGGAGACGGCGTGCTACAGGTGCGTCTGCAACTGACCGGCGGCAGCCGACAGGAAGGCCCGGAAGCCTTTGTCCTGGCTGAGGCAAAATTACAGGACGGCACGCCCGTCCCGCCGGATGCCCTGACGCTGAAACTGAACACCCTGGCTGACCGCCGCCACAGCGGTAGCCACTACTGGATCGACAGCGGGAGCGTTTACCTGAAATGAGCCGACTTCAATCTGTTATCGACTGGGCCCGCGACACCCGCCGGAGCTCCGCGCTTTTTGACATCGATGCCGATGCGTTGCTCACGCGCTTGCTGATGCTGAAATCGCAGGAAACGACGCTCCAGGAAGCGCAAACCGCCCCGGCAAGCATCGCCCTGTTTGGCCATTCGCAGGCCGCAAAAGCGCATTTGCTCAGTGCGCTGTGCAGCAGCGGCAACGGTCGTCTGCTGGTGCAAACCGGCAGCAAAACCCTCGACTATTTCACTCATCTTAATCCAGGTCATGCGCTGACCCGTATGGCGCTTCGCTTTAGTCACACCACACCTTCACCGGACGATGCATTCCCGCTGCGTCTGCGCCTGATGTCAGAGGCGGAGCTGGTGCAGGTGTTCCTTACCCATGCCCTGCAACAAGGCGGCGTACGTCAGACGGCTAAATCCGTGGTCACGGCCCGGTTGAAAAGCGGGCAGTCTCTGCGCCAGACTCAGCCCGTACCTGGGATGACTGAGGAAGAAGTGGCTGCCGTCGCCAGCTTCTGGCAGGCCAGCGTGCCGGAGAATCAGCAACAGATCGACGACACCGTCTGGCAGCAGTTTATTCAGCTACTGCCCTGCCTCGACCTTAGCGCCCGCGCCGCGATCTGGGCGCTGCTCTGGGGAGAACAGCAGGAGCTCACGCGCCAGTGGCTCGAACTCGCCCATGTGCTGCAGCAGTGCGGCAACGTGCGCGAACTGGCCGCCCCGCTAAGCCTGCTGGTCGACAGCTTCACTCTTCCCGTCGAAGGTTTCCTGACGCCGGAAAGCGAACCTGAAGGGGAAACCCTGGTCCATCCGCTGCGTGACGGGCAGCTGCAAAACGCCGTCAGCCTGCCGCTGAGCGCCCTGGCGCTGCTGAGCGTTGAACTGGTGCTGCCTGCGGAAAATGGCGTGCTGGACAACGTCGATCTGATCGACATTCCGCAACCCGCTCAGGGCAACGCTGACGCCCTGTGGGCCAGCAAGTGCCGCTGGCTGCTGGAGCATTATCGCCAGCAGCATCAGCCGGATCTGCTGCTAATCTGCAACGCCGCCGCCAGCCGCGGACAAATCACCGACAGCGCAAAGGCGCTGGCAAAATGGGTGAGCGACACCCAGCCGCAGCACGAAGGTGCGCTGCCGGGCCTGGTGTGGACCATCACCCCGCAGGACGATCGCTTTGTGCGCAAAGTGAATTTTGACGAAGCGGTGCAACAGCTGATTGAAAGACCCGGCCAGCGCTGGGGGACCTTGCAGGCGCTGGACGGCAGCAGCCTCCAGCGGCTGATTGAATGGCTGTCGCAGGCTACTGTGCCTGCATTACGTAGCGCACGCTTACAGCGACTGGCCGATCGCCAGCGGCTGCAAACCCGACAGCTGCTGGCAGGCTGGCAGCATGACCGTGAGTCCGATCCGGCAGTACAGCGCCGCCAGGCGGAACAGGTGGTGCGTGAGCTTCAGGGCCGGGTGGTCGTTTTAGGCGAACTGCTGGAAGGCTTATTGCCGCCGCTGGCAAGTTTTGAGCAGCTCGGTCAGGTACAGCAACCCCGTGAGGAGAAGGTCAGCGGGCTGTTCAGCGAAAGCGTCGATCTGTTCGCACCAACCGATGTCGCACAGACTGGCGGGCATGGCTATCAGGATAACGGGGCCCGCGCTCATGCGCTATGGGTGAACTATTTGCGCCAGTGGGGCCGCAGCGAAGCCAGCGCCCGTCGCTATGGCCTGACAACCGCCGTGCTGCAACAGTTGGCTGATATTTTGATCGTCACCAGCTATCGGCTTGAATTACCTGCACAACTGCAGGCGGTGACGCCGGACGAACGCGCCAGCGCAGCCCATTTACGGGCAACTATCAGCAACTATCTGGCGTGGCTGGGCTATGCGGATATGCCTGTTGATGCACGCCCCGCAAGTCGGGTAGTGAAAGGGAGCACGCTTTTCGCGCCTGCATCCAGCAATCTCAAGCGCCTGACGCAATTAGGTGAGCGCCCTGCTCACGCAGCCACTCGTTACGTCTACGACTGGCTCGTCGCGCTGTTCACCCGTGCAACGGAAGCGCCGGACTATCGTCATCCGCAGGACGTTTCTACAGATGCACGCAAGCAGCTTTCCACACTGCTCTGATTTTTCGGCTCACAAGGATGTGAGCCTGCTACCGGCGTTGAAATAAAACGTGCGATTAACGCCCCCGCTATGGTCATCTGCCCGTCACTCTCTACACTCATTTCGTCAACCAGAACAATGAGGTAACCATGACCACCCTCTCTCCTTTGTTTATTGGCGGCCATGCCGTCGCGGCTGAAAATGAGCGCACCTTCGAAAGACGTAACCCCGTCGATGACTCCGTCGCCAGCCGTTCTGCTACGGCAAGCGTGAACGATGCACGTCGTGCAGTTGATGCGGCTGCCGACGCCTTTCTTGCCTGGCGCGATAGCACGCCAGCCGCACGTCGCGCACTGTTGCAGAACGCCGCTGAGGAGCTGGAAAAACGCAGCGAACAGTTTACCGCCATCATGGCAGCAGAAACCGGAGCCACGCCGCACTGGGCAGGTTTTAACGTGCACCTTGGGGCTGAAATACTGCGAGAGGCCGCCGCGTTGACCACGCAGATTGACGGCCAGGTTATTCCGTCAAACGTGCCAGGAAACCTGGCGATGGGCATTCGCCAGGGCGCAGGCGTGGTTCTGGGTATGGCGCCCTGGAATGCTCCGGTGATCCTTGCCGTACGCGCCATTGCAACGCCGCTCGCCTGCGGTAACACGGTTGTCCTTAAAGGTTCTGAGCTCTCTCCGGCAACCCAGCGCCTGATTATCGAAGCGCTGGACGCAGCAGGCTTGCCGCCTGGCGTGGTCAATTATCTCTCCTGCGATGCCGAAAGTACCCCCGCCGTGGTGGAAGCCATGATTGCGCATCCCGCAGTGCGGCGCGTGAATTTTACCGGTTCGACAGGCGTAGGACGGATGATTGCGCAGACCTGCGGGCGCCATCTGAAACCCGTGGTGCTGGAACTCGGCGGCAAAGCGCCCTTACTTGTGCTTGAGGATGCCGACCCGGAGCAGGCTGCAGCGGGCGCGACCTTCGGGGCTTTCGCCAACGCCGGACAAATCTGCATGTCGACCGAGCGTATTATCGTTGATGACGCTATCGCCGAAGTCTTTATTGACCGCCTGGTCAGCCGCGTAAAAGCGCTGCCACCGGGGCTACTCGGCTCCGTGGTGGACAGGCGTGCCGTTGAACGCTGCAATGCGCTGATTGACGATGCGATAAATAAAGGAGCCCGGCTGCTGACGGGAGGGAAAGCAGACAGCACCCTGATGGCCGCCACGCTGCTGGATGGCATTACCCGCGAAATGCGGCTGTGGCACGAGGAGTCGTTTGGTCCCGTTAAGGCGATTATTCGCGCCAGTGGCGACGCCGACATGCTGGCCATCGCCAATGAGAGCGAGTATGGGCTCTCTTCCGCCGTTTACAGCCGGGACGCCGCCCGGGCATGGAACGTGGCGCAAAACCTGCAAACGGGGATCTGCCACATTAACGGCCCGACAGTGCACGATGAAGCCCAGATGCCTTTTGGCGGGTGTAAATCTTCAGGCTACGGGCGCTTTGGTGGCCGCGCCGGGATCCATGAGTTCACCGAGCTTCGCTGGATAACGCTGCAAACTGCGCCGCGTCAGCTGCCATTCTGAGCAAACAGAAGTGTAAATCGCTGATCAGAACAGTGACAGTAAAAGTGCGACCGGGAAGCTGAATGGCCAGGTGGCACCTATCAGGAAGGTGGCAATCAGGCGGATGCGCTTGCTCTCTTTGGTGAGAAACCACGTAATGAAGGCGCTAATGGTGGCCATAATGGCGTAGAAAATCAGCATATGCTGGTACAGCGTCATGAAAAAACCCGATCTATGTCAAAAAAAATCGTGCGCACTATGCCACTAATTTTGACTTGTATCAAATTTTTACAAGTGTGAGTCGGGAATGACGCGGGTATTGTAAAATCTGACTTTGTCCGATGGCGAATCTGCGTGCAACAGACTATATCAGTAGAGGCTGATAAAAAGAGGAAGGTGTTATGGAAGTGTCCAGTAAAACCGTGTTTATGATTAATCTCTTTGCTGCCGTTGCCCTGATTAGCCTGCTGTCGCTTCGCTTTGGCTGGATTGAACTCTGACGCACACAAAAAAAGCAGCCGCCCGGCTGCTTTTATACGTTTTTAATCAATTGGTTGCGCTTTTTAATTTAGCGGCGTTCGCATTGTAGGCAGCCTGCAGTGCGGCCGCGTTATCGTAGTTTGTCGGATCGTACTTCGGCAAAGGATTGACCTTTTCGAAATCCCATTCAGCCGCGGTACAGGCCGCTTCCGTTCCGCCCTTCTTCTCACACTCGGCGATGCGATGCGCCGGAGAATTTGTACATCCACTCAAAAAAGCCAGCGCCACAAAAGCGCAAATAAACAGTTTCTTCATGCCAACTTAAGATTATACCGGGTTAGAAAGCGGATGATCCTCGCATAACGCCGTTATGGCTGTCAAAACCCGATTAATCCGGAATTGGGGTGGCGAATCATTCCCTGTCGGTGGCGGTGCCACTCATCAATGCTCAGCGCGTAAAACAGGCTTGGCGCGGCATTGGCAACGTCGGCAACCTGCCCCCGCAGCGCCAGCCCCGCTTTGAGCAACACCCGCTGAGAAGCCAGATGGTTGGGGCGCACCACGGCGGTGATACGGCCAAGCTGTCGCTCATCGAAAGCATAATCAAGCATGCGCTGACAAAACTCAGTCGCCAGCCCCTTTCCCCAGGCCGCGGTAGCAAAACGGTAGCCCAAATTATGAGTCTGCTCATGCTCCAGTGGACGCACGCTGATGCCGCCGAAGCCGATAATCTCCAGCGGCTTCTCGCACTCATAAATCGCCATTTCACCGATGCCGTGCAACCGCCAACCGTCCAGCCACTGCGACAGCCTCGCGGTGGCAAAAGCGGCGTCCGGATAAGGCCCGGTGGGGTTAAATGTGTTGGTGGCAGGATCGCCATAGATGCGAAACAGGTCGCCTGCATCGTCGGCACGAACCGGACGGATGATCAGACGTTCAGAGAAGATATATTGCGTGTCGATGGTTGCGCTCCATACCAGAGAAACCCGGTGCTGTCGGTCAGGTTACACTGAATTATGATCATTTTTGCCGGGTTTGCATGGGCGCTGAAAAATAAAAAGCCGCCCGAAGTGGCGGCCTGATGCGGCGTAAGACGTTAAGCGTCACCTTCCAGTGCATCCTGAATCGCATCTGCCAGGACAGAAACTTCCTGCGCCACGTTGCGCAGATCCATCTGGCTGCGAATGCCCGCATTTGCCGTAGAGGCAGAAACCGAGGCTTTAGATATCTCTAACGCCGCCTGAACGGCCAGCAGACGTTTGTGATTTTCAGCCGCATCTGCACCCGTGACGTTATCGAGATCGAAATACCCTTCTAACATTGCGCTCTCCTTAAATAATATTCGAATCGTTGGCTAAGAGCAGGATACTGAAAATGCTGGCATAAGCCAGCATCATTGAGAATTGGACCGCCACCGAGGCCTCGAACCTCGTACACTACAACATAAAATGTCATTTGCTCTTCCAGCTGAGCTAGTGGCGGTTTGGGCTAAACATTCTACGCGTGAATGAATAACATGACAAACATTACGGATTTTATTGCTGAGAGTTAGACCGATTTGTCCACTGTGGTGCTGGCACCGCTGGTCAGAATGCGGACTTTATCACCCACGTTGAAGGTGAGCCCGGAATTGTTATCCTGCACTACCTGAATGGTTTGACCCGACTGCGTTTTGATCAGCAATTGCACTTCCTGCGCCGCCTGTGCTGCTGTCTGATGGTGGCGAGAGGCTGCGGCTCCCGCCACGGCACCGCCCGCAGTCATCGCCGTTTTTCCATTGCCGTTACCGAACTGGTGTCCGATAACGCCGCCCACTGCGCCCGCCGCAAGGGTGCGCAGAGGATGATAGCCCTGCTGTGAATGCGTAATAATGCTGCTGCGCTGAACCGTACCGTATTCAACCAGCGTTTTTGTGCCGGCACAGCTCATTTGCGATGACAACGCGACAAGCGTTAAAGCGATCAGTACTGTTTTTTTCATAATAGCCACACACATTGCAGTTAAATTGTCCGCGATTGTGCCAGCATGATGGATGCGGCCTTAAGGCATGAATGCTATTCGCTGATAACTGTTTATTTTTGAATAAAAAAGAACGAATTCGTTAACGGGCTGGTGAGTTTTTTACGCAAACGCTGAACGCCCCGCGCTGGCTAAGAGCATCACTTACATATTGGGTCAGGAAGAGGATTATTAAAAACAGGATACATTGCTGAGGTTGTCCAGGCCCCAGCAATGAGCAATGCGTTTTAAAGCAAGCCGATTTGCATCAGCGCGTTCGCAGTGAGAAGAATGAACATAATAACAACCATTGGAGTGTACATTTTGAACCTCCGACAGCGAGTGCTATTACGTTAATAATGCTCGCACAAAAGCAGTAGATTAGTGACCGCCCTCACACTCCGATAATATTACTTCGTATCATTCATTCTGAAGGTCAACGTCGTGGTTTGCGCCACCGTGGTCGGGGCCAGACACCAGCGGCTCACAGCCCTGAGTGCTTCACGTTCGAAATAACCTTCTGGGGTGGCTGAAAGTATCATGATGTCTTCAGGATGCCCGCTGGCCCCCACTTTATAAGACACTGTAACTGTGCCATCAACCCTTAGCGCAGCGGCCTTAACAGGGTAAGCAGGTTGGGCATTAGGAACCGAAACGTCACATTGCGCTTGACCGGGCGGGTCTGATTTAAGGGAGTGGCAGCCAGATAATATTAATGAACTGGCTAATGGCAGACAAAGCATAATTAGCGGTAAGCCACGTTTTATATTCATGATACTCCCCTCTCAATTTGAGGGGGAGTATACGACACAATCAGTGAATTACGGATGCAAACATTGACCCGTCAAAGCTGTTTACAGAAAGTTTGAGATCCTAACTGCTGGCAGCGGTAATGATCGATAACGGGCGATGGATTTTGTATCGGTTGCACCTGAGGAGCAACGTAGCTGTTAGAAGTGTTAATGGTATTTTGAGTTTGCTGTTGCAATGAATTATTCAGGTTGGTCAGGCTTTGATTTAAAGACGCCATCTGTTGTTGTCTGATAATAGCCTGCTGTTGATTGATAATTGCGTTCTGCTGAGCGGCCAACTGAATTTGCTCTCGCCTTTGCTCACGTGCGCGCTGAACGACAGCAGCATAACGATTAAAATCAGCTTGATTTTTAGTATTGAAATTGGGGTCGCACAAATTTTTAAATGCCGCTGTATTACGGTTTTTACTGCAATATTCTTTTTGAATTTCTGCGATTTTAATAATGGCATTGGACGTGCTAATGCCGACTTGCTGATTCGTATCAGAGAGTGTTAACACACTAAATTTGCTATCAAAATATGCGAGAAGGTCACTGGATGGCCGCATGTTCGAGGCACCAAGGCTGTCATTGTATGCAACATTACCATTGAAATAATGCACAATTGAGCGCTTAACGCCATCAATTGAAATGGTGTCAATAGCCTTGACTGCCCATGTGTCATCATTATTAATCAATCGATGTAAGAAGACTTTTCCACTTCGATCGCCATAGGTATACCAGGATGTTTTGGTGACTGGAGACTGAGAAAAGTATTGCGCAACTCGCTCATTTAATACTGCCACATTTTGCGTATACGATTTCCCCTCCCCTGGATAATCCTTAACTTCTAAACTACGAAAAGAGGATTCACCTTTGTTCCTCACCTCACCGTACATATAATTACCCTGATTATTCATGAATGAATACTGGACATCGTTGCCACCATCAAACTCAGACACGGAAGCGCTATTATTCCCAGGGAAGTAAAGTAAGCCTAATCCTTTCGCTAAACCAGAGCTGCATTCGCCGTACCACTCAATCTCCTGCCCCTTATAGTCAGAGAATTCAATTTTACAGGGTGTCTGTTTATTCGATGGCTGAACAAAGGTCATTGCTGAGGTCTTATTAAGTTCGAATTTTAGCCCAGCATCAACCGCAACTTTAACGTCATCCAGCTCTTTTACCGGACGATTGTCTCCCGATTTTGATGAACAACCGCCCAAAAGGGAAAATGCTGCACATACCAAAAAGGCTTTAGTTATCTTCATACTGAATCCAGGAAGGTGGCATTTTGAAAAGTTCAAATGAGAAAAATCTTATATAACCCAGGTAAAATCAACCACCAATAAACAGGGGTTTACAAGCGTATGGGCGATCTACTCACTCTGATGCGTCACTGAATCGATGGGAAAACTGCGGGAACAGAGGCTGATGGATGCGGATAACACACCAGGCTGCCCCAACAGGCGGGCACAAGGACAACGATCCATGACAACCCAGCAATGCTCTCTTTAGCGGAGCTGTTCCAAATGATAACAATTAAATGGAAGCACGGGCGCCTTGGGTCGCAATAGTGTATGGTTGTCGTCCATTCATTCAGGAATACCAAATGCCTATCAGAAAAGACAAAAATACTCGTCGCAACCATCTCACAAAATGTGCCAGCCCTTCCTGCGCAAAAGAATCAGAACACAGCGCTTCCAGAATCCAAAAAGGGTCACAGCTAATTTGCCCTCACTGCGGAAAACTCTTCCAGTCCACACTGCAGTTCGTTCGATAGGCTTTCCCTGCATCGCCGTAAATATCTGCCCCTAAAATACAAAGCCCCTGCATCTCTGCAAGGGCTCGAATGTGTTTTCCCACCGCTCCGCCCAAGGCTTCATTGCAGGTAGGTAAGCTCTTTCGCCTTTGACGTCCAAGTTACTAATCACAGCATACTTTCGCTTGCCGGGCCCTTAGCGTTGGAGCAAACCCAAGCTTTATTGCAAATCAGATGTGGCATACAAATGCGTAGATAGTTTTCAGCGTTTACGGGAAATCGATGTCTGAACAAAACGGCGATCAACTTGCCATTCTCAAACAGAATTTCGACCTTATTGCCCCACAGATGCCCCAAAAGAAAATGGCTGTAACGCATAAACATTACAGCCACTTATCACTTCATCAGTGCTTTATCATCACATGCCGGACCACGGTGTAATCCTCCAGGCCGTAAATCGACATATCTTTGCCGTAGCCGGAGAGCTTCTGGCCGCCGTGCGGCATTTCGCTGACCAGCATGAAGTGGGTGTTGACCCAGGTGCAGCCATATTGCAGGCGAGCACTCATGCGATGCGCGCGGCCCACGTCTTTGGTCCAGACAGAAGACGCCAGGCCGTAATCTGAGTCGTTGGCCCAGCCAAGCACCTGCGCTTCGTCCTCAAAGACCGTGACGCTGACCACCGGGCCGAAAACTTCGCGCTGCACGATGTCGTCTTCCTGCTTCGCGCCAGCCAGCACGGTCGGTTTGAAGTGATAGCCGTTACCTGAGGCCTTTTCTCCCCCGGTAACGACAGTCACATGGCTCAGGGCTTTGGCTTTCTCCACCGCCGCACTTACGCGGTCCAGATGCGCTTTTGAACTCAGTGGGCCAAGTTCGGTGGATTCGTCGTCCGGACAGCCCATTTTCAGGGTGGAAACGGCAGCACCAAGTTTTTCAACCAGCGCGTCGTAAACGCCCTTCTGCGCATAAATACGACAGGCTGCGGTGCAGTCCTGCCCGGCATTATAGAAGCCGAAGGTACGAACGCCTTCGACAACGGCATCCAGATCCGCATCATCAAAAACGATAACCGGCGCTTTGCCGCCCAGCTCCATGTGGGTGCGCTTAATCGACGGCGCTGTGTGGGAAATAATGTGCTCGCCGGTGGCAATGGAGCCTGTGAGCGACACCATGCGCACCTTCGCGTGGCCCGTCAGCGGATCGCCGACGGTCTGCCCGCGCCCGAACAGCACGTTAATCACCCCTGCCGGGAAGATATCTTTTGCCAGCTCAGCCAGTTTCAGCGCCGTCAGCGGGGTGATTTCCGAAGGTTTGATCACCACGCAGTTGCCCGCCGCCAGCGCCGGGGCGAGTTTCCAGGCCGCCATCATCAGCGGATAGTTCCACGGCGCGATTGACGCCACCACACCTACCGGGTCACGACGAATCATCGAGGTGTGACCTTCCAGATATTCCCCTGCCGCCAGCCCGTTCAGGCAGCGCGCCGCGCCCGCGAAGAAGCGGAACACATCTGCCACAGCAGGCAGTTCGTCGTTGATCACGCAGTGCAGCGGTTTGCCGCAGTTGAGGGACTCGAGTTTTGCCAGGGTTTCAGCATGTTCGTCGATAACATCGGCAAGTGCGAGCAGGCATTCAGCACGCGCCTTCGGCGTGGTCTGGCCCCATTCGGTAAACGCCCGATCGGCGGCCAGTACGGCGTCATTCACCTGCGCCGCAGTCGCTTCGGCAATCTCCAGAATGACTTCTCCAGTGGCCGGGTTGTAGACAGGCTGTTTTTCACCTGCGCCTGCGACCAGTTCACCGTTAATCAGTAAGTTGTGTTGCATATCCTGCTCCATCATTTTCAATTATTTACCGCTTCCGGCGACCGTTTCGCCGTCGCGTGTCAGCCACCAGGCACCCAGAATCGGTATGGTTGTCACCAGCATCACCAGCAGCGCCACCACGTTGGTTACCGGCACATCGCGCGGGCGACCCAACTGGTTCAGCAGCCACAGCGGCAGCGTGCGCTCGTGGCCTGCGGTAAAGGTGGTGACGATGATTTCGTCAAACGACAGCGCGAACGCCAGCATCCCGCCCGCCAGCAGCGCGGAACCGAGGTTCGGCAGCACCACATAGCGGAAGGTCTGCCAGGTGCTGGCACCTAAATCCATCGACGCTTCCACCAGGCTCCAGGAGGTACGGCGGAAACGGGCAATAACGTTGTTGAAGACCACCACCACGCAGAAGGTTGCGTGCCCGACCACGATGGTGATGAAACCTGGTTCAAGGTTTACAGCCTTGAATGCGCTCAGCAGCGCGAGGCCGGAGATGATCCCCGGCAGCGCAATCGGCAACAGCAGCAGCAGCGAGATGGCGTTTTTGCCGAAAAACTCACTCCGCCACAGAGCCGCTGCAGCCAGCGTGCCAAGTACCAACGCGATAACCGTCGACAGCGCGGCTATTTGAAGTGACAACGTCACCGCATCCAGAATATCGCTGCGCCCCGCCGCCACGCTGAACCAGTGCAGCGTCAGGCCTTTCGGCGGAAAGCTGAACGCCGCGTCTTCCGTATTGAAAGCATAGATGGCGATGATGGCGAGCGGGAAATGCAGGAAGATTACCCCGCCCCAGGTCGCCAGTTTCAGGAACCACGGTGCTCTTTCAGAGTGCATCGAATGCTCCCAGACGTTTCACGAACGCCAAATAAAGTGCGATTAACACAATCGGTACTAAGGTGAACGCCGCTGCCATCGGCATGTTGCCAATCGCCCCCTGCTGCGAATACACCATCTGGCCGATAAAGTACCCCGGCGGGCCCACCAACTGCGGCACAATGAAGTCGCCGAGCGTCAGAGAGAAGGTGAAGATAGAACCCGCAGCAATGCCAGGAATCGCCAATGGCAGAACCACATAGCGGAACGTCTGGCGCGGATAAGCACCCAAATCTGCCGAAGCCTGCAACAGTGAAGGCGGGAGCCGTTCCAGCGCGGCCTGAACCGGCAGGATCATAAACGGCAGCCAGATGTAAACGAACAGCAGAAAGCGACCGAACCCGGAGGTGGAGAGCGTGTTGCCGCCCACTGCGGGAAGCAGCAGGAACTCGTTCAGCAGGCCTTCCAGCCCCATATGAGTCAAAAACCACTGCGCCACGCCATCTTTCGCCAGCAGCAGCGTCCAGGCGTAAGCCTTGACGATGTAGCTCGCCCACATCGGCAGCATCACCGCGATGTAAAAGAACGCTTTCCATTTGCCGCTGGTGTAGCGCGCCATGTACCACGCCATCGGGAACGCGAGGATCGCGCTGGCGATGGTCACGGCAATCGCCATCACCAACGTTCGCACGATGATGTCGTAGTTTGCCGGGTTGAACAGCGCTTTCAGGTTGGCGAGCGTCAGGTCCGGCGTCACCGACATGGTGAAGTCGTCAAAGGTGTAGAACCCTTGCCAAAGCAGCGTCAGCAGCGAGCCGAGATAGACCACGCCGAACCACATCAGCGGCCCGAGCAGCAGCAGGAACAGCGCCAGCGATGGCTTACGCCAGAACAGGCCAGAAAGGCGGTTGGCGCGTGATTGCTGAGGAAGCGGTGCGATACTCATGGCCATCTCACCTCCCTCCGTCCAGCGGCACCATCGCCTCCCGCGACCAGGACGCCAGCACGTTCTGGCCCGGCGTCGGGCCGTCCGGTACTGCGCCGCCGCTGAAATTCCCCTGACTCACCAGCAGCTTTTCTCCGCCGGGCAGACGAATTTCATAGCGTGTCGCCGCGCCCTGATACTGCACGGCCTGCACCACGCCGCTGACCTGAATTTCTCCGGCGGTATCCAGACGAATATGCTCCGGGCGCAAAGACCACTGGCCCGACATACCGCAGAGTTTTTCGGTCATACCGCTATCAAATACGTTCGACGTGCCGACAAAACCGGCCACGAACGGCGTGCGCGGGCGCAGATAAAGCTCCCGAGGCGTATCCACCTGTTCAATGCGGCCGTTGTTAAACACCGCCACGCGGTCAGACATCGACAGCGCCTCACCCTGATCGTGAGTCACGAAAATAAAGGTGATACCCAGATCCTGCTGCAGCTTTTTCAACTCGAACTGCATCTGCTCGCGCAGCTTGAGATCGAGCGCCCCGAGAGGCTCATCCAGCAGCAACACGCGCGGCTTGTTGACCAGTGCTCGTGCGATGGCCACGCGCTGACGCTGGCCGCCGGAAAGCTGAGACGGCTTGCGCGCCTGCACATGACTCAGGGCAACTTTTTCCAGCGCTTCCTGCGCCATCGCGTGCCGCTCTTTTTTGCCAATGCCCTTCACCATCAGCCCGTAGGCGACGTTATCGAGGATCGACATGTGCGGAAACAGCGCGTAGTCCTGGAAGACGGTATTGACGTCGCGCTGCCACGGCGGCAACTCGCTCGCTTCTTTACCGAAGATTTTGATTGCCCCGCCGGAGAGTTGTTCGAACCCGGCGATAAGCCGCAGGCAGGTGGTTTTGCCGGAGCCGGACGGCCCCAGCATGGAGAAAAACTCCCCGTCCTGGATGGCGATACTGACGCCATCCACCGCACGAACATCACCATACAGACGTGAGACATCCTGAAATTCTACTGCGTACGTCATGCTTCACTCCCGGGTGTTAACGACCACCCATGATGGCGATATAGTCCTGCGTCCAGCGGCTGTAAGGCACGTATTTCCCGCCTTCAGCGACAGGCGTTTTCCAGAAGGCAATTTTGTCGAAGAAGGTGTAGCCGTTGGTTTCACAGCCTTTCTCACCGAGCAGCGTGCTGGCTTTACAGCCTTCCGGCACCACTGGCAGCGAGCCGAACCAGGCGGAAACGTCGCCCTGCACCTTCGGCGTTAATGACCAGTTCATCCACTTATAAGCGCAAACCGGGTGTTTGGCTTCGGCGTGCAGCATGGTGGTGTCTGCCCAGCCGGTGACGCCCTCTTTCGGGAACACGGTCGCGACAGGCTGGTTGTCGGTCTTCAGGCCGTTCGCCTGATAAGGCCAGGAACTGGAGGCCACCACGCCTTCGTTTTTGAAGTCGCTCATCTGTACGGTGGCGTCGTGCCAGTAGCGGTGGATTAACGCGTGCTGATCGCGCAGCACTTTCAGCACCGCCGCGTACTGTTCTTCATTCAGCTGATACGGGTCGGTAATGCCCAGCTGCGGCTGCGTGGCTTTCACGAACAACGCCGCATCGGCAATGTAGATTGGACCGTCATAGGCCTGCACACGGCCCTTGTTGGATTTACCATCCGGCAGGGTTTGCTCGACGAACACCACTTTCCAGCTGTCTGGTGGCGTCGGGAAAGTTTTGGTGTTGTACATCAGCAGGTTCGGGCCCCACTGGTACGGCGTGCCGTAGACTTTACCGCCCACGTTGAACCACGCGCCTTTTTCCAGGCGAGGATCGAGGGTTTTCCAGTTCGGGATCAGCGCCGTGTTAATCGGCTGTACGCGTTTGCCCATAATCAGGCGTAAAGAGGCGTCTCCCGAGGCGGTGACGAGGTCATATCCGCCCTTTGCCATCAGGCTGACCATCTCATCAGAGGTGGCGGCGGTTTTTACGTTCACCGAACAACCGGTGTCTTTTTCAAACTGGGTGACCCAGTCGTAGTTTTTATCGGTCTGGCCGCGTTCCACGTAGCCCGGCCAGGCAATAATATCGAGGCGACCTTCTGCTTTGCCGAGCGTCGTTGGCGGCTCGGCGGCTTGTGCTGTCATGATAGTCAGACCCAGCGCGCACAGGCTGCTGCGGGCAAATTGCTTGCTCATAGTATGGTTACTCCTGTCGGAATTTATATGGCGGCAGCCGTGCCGTAAAAATATGTCCCCTGATAACTTTAGACGGCGTAATACGCGCGCACCTGCGCCTGGTGATAAATTTCACCAGGTTGTGACAAAGAGCGCATAACGCTGAAAATCCAGTGATATATCTGAACTAAACAGAGTATAGACAAGGTGTTAGGGCGGGACGCCTGATATGCATATTTCCTATGGGAGCGGCCAAAGAAATAACCCGCTTATTATCAGCTAAATAATAAGCGGGTTATTTTCAATTCGAGAAAAAGGTATTCAGAAAATAAGAATGGCTATTCGTTAATCATTTCACGAATTAATCTGCCGAGCGTTTTTACGCCCTGCTCTTCGCGATCGCTCCAGCCCCAGGCGGTGTTGAAGCGGAAGAACGAGGCCCAGCTGTCGGTGGTCGAAAACATTTTGCCCGGCGCGATGCTGATTTTATGCGCCAGCGCCCGTGCACCAAGCTCTCCGGCGTCAATCCCGGCGGGCAGCTCCAGCCACAAAAAGTAGCCGTTATCGCTGTGATGGATTTTCACCTCAGCCGGCAAATGACGCAGCAGCGCCTGCCACGCCTGATGCTTACGTTCCGCCAGCTGGCGTCGCAGCCTGCGCAAGTGGGCGTCGTAACGTTTGGTGCCGAGGTAATCGACCAGCGCCATCTGCATGGGCGAACTGGTGGAAAGCGTGCTCATCAATTGCAGATGCTGAATGCGCTGCGCGTGTTTGCCCGCGGCTACCCAGCCGATACGAAACCCCGGCACCAGACATTTTGAAAACGAGCTGCAGTGCAGCGTCATGTCATCGCGATCCCAGGCCTTGGCGGGCAGCGGTTTCTCACGGCCAAACCAGAGTTCGCTGTAAACGTCGTCCTCAATCAGCGTCACGTTGTGCGCGGTAAGCAGCCCGATAAGCTGTGCTTTTTTCTCCGGGCTCAGGGTAAAGCCGAGGGGGTTCTGGCTGTTGGTCATCAGCCAGCAGGCCTTCACCGGGTACTCTTTCAGCGCCAGTTCCAGCGCCGCCATATCAATGCCCTCTTTAATATCAGATGGCACCGCCAGCGCTTTCAGCTTCAGCCTCTCGAGCGCCTGAAGCGCGCCGTAGAAACAAGGGTTCTCAACAATCACCCAGTCGCCAGGTTCGGTCACGGCCTGAAGGCTCAGGTTCAGCGCCTCCAGGGCTCCGGCGGTGATCACAATCTCATCCGGGGAAATGTTCATCCCCTGCAAGGCATAGCGCCGGGCGATGGCGTGACGCAGCTCGGCGTTCCCCGGCGGTAAATTTTCAATCACGCTCATGGCGCTGGCGGTTTTGCTGACCTGCGCCAGCGAACGGTTGAGCTGCTGAAGCGGGAACAGTCGCGGGTCCGGAAACGCGGAGGCAAAAGGCAGCACCGCCGCATCGCGGCTCGCCTGCAGCACGCTGAAAATATAGGTATTGATATCCACGGCTTCGTCACGCATCACCTGCATGGGCGCGGCGGTCTTGAGAACCTTCACCGGACGTGGCGCGACATAGTAGCCCGACTGCGGCCGGGCGATAATCCGCCCCTGGCTTTCCAGCAGCTGATAGGCATGGCCGACCGTCATAAAACTCATCCCGCTGATGGTCACCTGCTCGCGCAGCGACGGCAGCCTGTCACCGGGTTGCCAGACACCCAGGGCAATCTGTTCGGTGATCTGCTGCGCCAGGCGCTGGTATTTTTTCATCGCTGCGTCCTTCGCTGAATATAACAGTTATATAAATTATCGTTTTTACTATAACTGTTATACGTAAATAAGTCCCGACTGTCTCTGCTACTCCCTCACGCCAATCCTTACCATGACTGCGATCACCGTTTTATGTCGAGGTTGTCCATGTTCGGTTTAGACGCATTCCACCTGGCGCGAATACAGTTCGCGTTCACCGTCTCTTTTCACATTATTTTCCCGGCCATCACCATCGGGCTTGCCAGCTATCTGGCGGTGCTTGAAGGGCTGTGGCTGAAAACCAAAAATCCTGTATGGCGCTCGCTGTGGGCGTTCTGGTCGAAAATTTTCGCCGTCAACTTTGGCATGGGCGTGGTATCGGGGCTGGTGATGGCCTACCAGTTCGGCACCAACTGGAGCGGCTTTTCGCAGTTTGCCGGCAGCATTACCGGCCCGCTGCTCACTTATGAGGTGCTGACGGCCTTCTTCCTTGAGGCGGGTTTCCTCGGCGTGATGCTGTTTGGCTGGAACAAAGTCGGACCGGGCCTGCACTTTTTTGCCACCTGCATGGTGGCGCTCGGCACGCTTATTTCTACCTTCTGGATCCTCGCCTCTAACAGTTGGATGCAAACGCCGCAGGGCCACGAAATCATTAATGGCGTGGTCGTGCCCGTCGACTGGTTCGCCGTGGTGTTTAATCCTTCATTCCCTTACCGGCTGGCGCATATGTCTGTGGCGGCGTTCCTCAGCAGCGCCTTGTTCGTTGGCGCGTCTGCGGCATGGCATCTGCTGCGCGGCAACAACACACCCGCCATTCGCGCGATGTTTTCTATGGCGCTGTGGATGACGCTGATCATCGCCCCGCTTCAGGCGCTGATTGGTGATATGCACGGCCTGAATACGCTGAAACATCAGCCCGCCAAAATCGCCGCCATTGAAGGCCATTGGGAGAACAAACCTGGCGAGCCGACGCCGCTGCTGATTTTCGGCTGGCCTGATATGGAACAGGAGCGCACACGCTATGGCTTAGAAATTCCGGCCCTCGGCAGCCTGATCCTGACGCACAGCCTGGATAAGCAGGTCCCGGCGCTGAAAGAGTTTGCGAAAGAAGACAGGCCAAACTCAACAATGGTGTTCTGGTCATTCCGCGTGATGGCCGGGCTCGGTGGCCTGATGCTGCTACTTGGCGTGCTTTCACTGTGGCTGCGTAAGGGGCAGCGATTGTATGCCAGTCGCCCTTTTCTTCGCTTCGCGCTGTGGATGGGGCCATCCGGACTGATTGCTATTCTGGCGGGCTGGATAACCACCGAAGTCGGCCGTCAGCCGTGGGTGGTTTACGGCTTGCAGCGCACAAAGGATGCCGTCTCTGCGCATGGTGATTTGCACATGAGCGTGAGTCTGCTGGCGTTCTTTATCGTCTATTCATCGGTCTTCGGCGTGGGGTACAGCTATATGATTCGCCTGATTCGCAAAGGCCCACAGGACTTTATTCCCGACCCACACGGCACGCCTGCTCGCCCGCTTTCGGCGGCCATCGACGCTAACCACCAGGAGGCTCGCTAATGGGTATCGACTTATCGGTTGTCTGGTTTGTGCTCATCGTTTTCGCCACCCTGATGTATATCGTGATGGACGGCTTTGATTTAGGCATCAGCATTCTTTTCCCCTTCGTGCGTGATGCCGAAGAGCGCGACGTGATGGTCAACAGCGTCGCCCCGGTGTGGGACGGCAATGAAACCTGGCTGGTGCTCGGCGGCGCGGGCCTGTTTGGCGCGTTTCCACTGGCTTATGCGGTCATTATTGATGCGCTGACCATTCCGCTGACGCTGATGCTGATCGGCCTGATTTTCCGCGGCGTGGCGTTCGAGTTTCGCTTTAATGCCACGCCTTCACACCGCCCGTTCTGGGATAAGGCGTTTCTCGGCGGCTCGCTGCTCGCGACATTCTGCCAGGGCGTGGTGGTGGGCGCAGTGTTGAACGGTTTCCCGGTCGTGAATCGCACGTTTGCCGGAGGTCCGTTCGACTGGCTGACGCCGTTCACGCTGTTCTGCGGGTTGGGTCTGGTGGTGGCTTACGCCCTGCTCGGTGCGACCTGGCTGGTGATGAAAAGCGAAAATCCGTTGCAGGCGACAATGCGCGGGGTTTCACGAGGCCTGCTGCTGGCAATGCTGGCAGTGATTGCAGTTATCAGCCTGTGGACGCCGCTTGCGCATCCGTCGATTGCCGAACGCTGGTTCAGCCTGCCGAATTTGTGGTATCTGCTGCCAGTGCCTGTTCTGACGCTCATGGTTGCCTTCGGGTTGTGGCGTTCGCTGAACAATCACGCCAGCCATACAGGCGCGTTTTTGCTGACGCTGGGCCTGATTTTCCTGGGCTTCAGTGGCCTTGGGATCAGCATCTGGCCGAACCTGATTCCACCTGATATCACGCTATGGCAGGCGGCCGCCCCGCCGCAGAGCCAGGGCTTTATGCTGATTGGCGCCCTGCTGATTGTGCCGATAATCCTGATTTATACCTTCTGGAGCTACTACGTGTTCCGTGGCAAAGTCCAAACTGGCGAGGGGTATCACTGATGCAACAACCGCTTTATAAACGGCTGCTCTGGCTGGTGATGTTATGGGGCGGCAGCGTGCTGGCGCTGGCGACGGTGAGCATGTTTTTCCGCCTGCTGATGAGCGCAGCTGGGTTCAAATCCTGAAAGCGTAGCAGGACAGGCAGTCTGTCGGGGTTATCCCCGACAGATGTCACCTCTGCGCCGCCATCACGGAATGATGCGCGCAGCCCTTAACTGGCTAAAGATATTAAAAAACATCTCATCCGTTGCCTGATAACCCGTAAAGCCTGCCCGGCGCAGCTCACTGCCATCGCCAAACATGTCGTAGTTCCAGCCAAACACAAAATCAGCAAACTGCCCGTCGTTTAGCCGTAAAATATCAGCCTCGACAAGCTGCTGTTGCGCCGCCAGCGCATGCCAGACATCGCGGTATTCGTTAAAAAGTGCCCGAAATGAGAGCCGCACCGGAGGCGCAGATTCCAGTTCAAACCACTGCGCGATCTGCGGCCACAGCTCGCTCCAGCGCCAGATATCCCCATTATTGACGTTAAACGATCTGTTTTTCGCGGCCTCTGCGGTCGCCGCCCAAAGCGTGGCGTCGGCAAGCAAACCGGCATCCGTATGATCGACAATGCTGTGCCAGGTTTCTGCCGAGCCGGGAAAGCGCAAAGGAAGACCCTGCGCCTTACAGAGTGAAGCGTAAATCGCAATCCCGAGCGCCAGGTTCATCATATTTCCCGCCACCGCGCTGCCCACCACGCCAGGACGCAGCGCATGCCAGTGCCAGGCTTTATTGCGCTGGAAATTGCTGAGCCATAACTGCTGAGCAGTATTGAATTCAGCGCCGGGGATAAACGGATCGCTTTCACGAGCGGGCGTTTTAAAAGGGCCAGGATGGGCACCGTAGACTTTATAGCCCTGCATCAGGCTGACCGTCTGCAACGGCGCGTTACGTTCGACGTTGCTCACCAGGTTTTGCAGCATCGTCAGGTTGGGTGCCACCATCTCGGCCCAGCTGGCGGCATTGAGCCATGCGCTGTAGAAGATATGGGTGACATTATTCAGGCTTTCCAGCGCCTCAGCACTCTGCCGGGCATCCAGCAAATCAACGACAACGTGCTTTATGTTGTCCTTTTGCGAGGGGATCTGACGCGACAGGCTGATTACCTGCCAGTCATGCTGTAAAAGCGTTTTGACTAACTGGCTGCCTACAATGCCGCTGGCCCCGGCAACCAACGCCACGCCTGAGCGATCGAATGAAGTCATGGTGTTTCTCCTGTGAAGGGTTCATCAGGAGTGTGTGCTACTCTTTTACCGATAAATAGCCCGCTTTTTTGATGGCACCTATCAGAAAAAAACGTAAATGAATAATAAGCTCACAGCCATTCGCACCTTTCTCCACGTCGCCAGCGCAGGATCGTTTTCTGCCGCTGCGCGCCAGTCCGGGATGAAACAATCTGCCGTCAGCCAGCAAATTGCTGCGCTCGAAGCCGAGCTCGGCGCGGTGCTTTTCTACCGGACAACGCGCGTGATGACCCTGACGACGCAAGGCGAGCAATATCGCCAGCAGATCCAGCCGTTGCTTAACGCCATGCAGGAAGTCGAAGATCGGCTGCAACCGGAGCAGCATGCATTTCAGGGGAAAGTTAGCATCCAGCTTCCCGGCGGGATTGGACGCTTCTTTTTGCCGCATTTGCTGGCATTACAGGCGGCTAACCCTGAACTGCATCTGACAATTTCGCTGGAGGATCGAATCTCAGACCTGGTGAGAGAAGGCGTGGATGTCGCCCTGCGGCTCAGCGCAGAACCACCTGATGCTTTTGCGGCGAGGGTGCTGGCCAGGGTTGAAACACCGCTGTTTGCCGCGTCGGGTATTGCCCCGGTGATGAGTCTGGAAGAGCTGAGCGAGAGGCCTTTCGTGCGGTTCAGCGGCATCGGCATGGCTGCGCCGCTGCGGCTGGTTACAGATGCGGATAGCGTTGAACTGACCGTGAATACTGTATTCCGTGCGAGTTCAAGCGAGGCGCTTCTGCTGGCGATTGAGGCGGGTATTGGCGTCGGAGGGTTACAGTTACCGCTTGCGGCAAAGGCACTGCAACAGAAAACAATCGTTCAGATTTTACCGGCCTGGCGCCTGCCCGATCGCTTTCTGTATGCCATTTTTCCTGATGCGCGCTTTATTCCACCGCGCGTTCGCCGGGTTGTTGAGGTCATTGAGTCTCAACTTCCCGGACTGACAGGTATTTTCCCGGTGTGAGTTAAGCGCCCTTGCGTTTCGGCAAAGTCTTCATCAGATCGTCCGGGCTCACGGAGGCCACAATACTGCCTGCGTGAGGCATTTTCAGAATGTGGTTTTTGATTTTTCCCACCACGTGCATTTCGCACGGACGGCAGTCAAACTTCAGCGTCAGCACTTCGTCGCCGTGCATCAGCTGCATGGGCGTTGCTTTCCAGCTCTTGATGTTGCCTTTCGCCTGTTTCGGACACAGATTGAAAGCAAAGCGCAGGCAGTGTTTGGTGATCATCACCGGCACGTCGCCCTTCTCTTCGTGCGCTTCATAGGCCGCGTCGATCAGCTGCACGCCATAGCGATGGTAAAACTCACGCGCTTTATGGTTGTAGACGTTGGTTAAAAACGTCAGGTGCGTTTCCGGGTAGACCGGCGCTGGCGTGGAAACCGGTTTGCGGCTGCCGCGCTCGTATGCCGCCAGGCGCGCTTCGTCGAGCATTTCAACCGTTTCACGGCGCAGCTGGTTCAGCAGGCTGTTTGGCACAAACAGCGCACCCGGCAGATTCACCTGTACGTCACGCGGGTAGTAAATGGTCTGGCCGAGCTTCGCCACGCCATCCTTAAGGTTGCTCAACGCTTTTTCGGCGTTGGACGCTTCTTCAAAATCGCCGTCGAGGGTGTGCGTGACGCTGACGCCCTCTTCGCTGGTCATCGTCAGAATCAGTTGCTCCTGCCAGCCGCCGATCTCGATATCCACCGCAACACGGCGTTCGCTGGAGGTTTTGGTCAGCGCCTGGGACCAGTTGTGATCGAGGTTGCGGTTCAGCGCGGTGTGTGGACGCACCTTATGCAGATCTGCAGGCATTTCATTCGGCCATACGCGATAGCGATTTTCAGCGGTTTTCTCTACCGTATTGGCGCGGAAGCCAACTACTTCGCGTTTGATCAACACGTTCAAACCATCGCCGTTCGCCAGCGGCTCAGTCACTTCAACGTCGAGGTGATCTTTGCTGACCTTCAGCACTTCACCCACCGGCAGGCCGATAAATTTCGGGGAGTCGAATGCGCCAATGTCGCCTTTACGGGCATTCACGAAGTAATCTGTGCTGCCGCGGTGGAAGGTTTTATCGGTGGATGGCACGAAGAAGTGTTCGGTGCGGCCGTGTGAAGAGCGCGCCAGATCGCCGCGATCTTCGATAATTTTGTCGAGCATCTGACGATAGTGAGCGGTGATGTTTTTCACGTAGCTCATGTCTTTGTAGCGCCCTTCAATCTTGAAGGAGCGCACGCCCGCGTCGATCAGTTGCCCAAGGTTGGCGGTCTGATCGTTGTCTTTCATCGACAGCAGGTGTTTTTCATACGCCACCACGCGGCCCTGATCGTCTTTCAGGGTGTACGGCAGGCGGCAGGCCTGAGAGCAGTCGCCGCGGTTGGCGCTGCGCCCGGTCTGAGCGTGGGAGATATAACATTGGCCTGAGTACGCCACGCACAGTGCGCCGTGAATAAAGAATTCAATGGTGGCGTCGGTGTTCTCGTGAATCGCTTTGATCTGCTGCAAATCCAGCTCGCGCGCCAGTACGATCTGGCTGAAACCTACATCGGAGAGGAACTTTGCCTTCTCAACGCTGCGGATATCGCACTGGGTGCTGGCATGCAGCTCAATAGGCGGCAGATCCAGCTGCATAATCCCCATGTCCTGCACGATCAGCGCATCCACGCCGGTTTGGTACAGGTCGGTAATCAGCTTTTGCGCCGGTTCCAGCTCATCATCGTGAAGAATGGTGTTGATGGTCACAAACACCTTTGCGCCGTAGCGATGGGCAAACGGCACCAGTCCGGCGATATCGCTCAGGCTGTTACTGGCGTTATGACGGGCACCAAAGCCAGGGCCGCCGATATACACGGCATCGGCACCGTGAAGAATCGCTTCGCGGGCAATGCCGACGTCACGGGCCGGGCTCAGGAGTTCAAGATGATGGTTTTGCAGGCGCATCGTTATTATCCGTTGGATCAAAATGGCGGCTATTGTAGTCAGAACTGGCGCGGGGTGAAATCATTTTCCGTGCCGTGCAGGCAGGCATTTTCTGCATTCCGGCAAAGCATTGAAGAAATTGCTATTTCACGACGAAGCGGCACGGCATTACAGTGGCTGCGTATTCCGGATTTTTCCTCGTCGCGTTATGAATTTTTATGAAGTTTTATAAAGTCGTCGTTTTGCCGCAGCTCAGCCTGCGGCTTTTTCTTTTTTATTCTGCGGGTAATGGATCAGCGAGTGGAACAGCACCGTCCGATCGGTACTGTTGCGATAGGCGTGCGGCTTGTCGCCCGCGAATCTTAGCCCTTCCCCTTCTGACACCGGCTGCCACTGCCCGTCAATGCACATATCAAGCGTACCGTTGATGGCGACAACATGTTCAATCACCCCGTCCTCATGCGGCGTGGACTCACTTACCGCGCCCGGTGCGAGGGTTATCGCAAAGTGATCGTAGTGCAATACCGGGTCCCAGGGAAATACTGGCGTCACCACCATCGCCTGCTGCTGCGGATCGTAAGCCGTCTCTTCGCCTTCTGGCGGCGTGATAAATAGCGAAAACGGCACGTTCAGCCCGGTGGCGATTTTCCACAGAGTGGCGATCGTCGGGCTGGATTCGTGGCGCTCAATCTGCCCGAGCATCGCTTTGGAGACGCCCGTCTCCTCTGCAAGCTTCGACAGGCTCCATTCGCGCTGCTGGCGAAGGGTTTTCAGGGTGGTGGCCAGATGGTGGGCAATATTCATAGCGACTCCTTTTTTGCCGCAGTTTAGCACTTGTGCGCTATAACGCCCAATGCTACATTCCACGGACGTTATAACGCACAAGAGGATTTTATGCGCGCACTTCCTTTCTCCACGCTGCTCGCCGGATTCGTTGCCGTACTGGTCGGTTATGCCAGTTCCGCCGCTATTATCTGGCAGGCCGCTGCCGCTGCGGGGGCAGACGCACAGACTATCGCGGGCTGGATGACGGCGCTGGGTCTGGCAATGGGTGCCAGCACGCTGGTGCTGACGCTGTGGCGCAAAGTACCCGTTCTGACCGCCTGGTCTACGCCGGGCGCGGCGCTGCTGGTGACGGGCCTGCAGGGCGTGACGCTGAATCAGGCAGTCGGTATTTTTATTTTTGCCAACGCGCTGATTGTGCTGTGTGGCGTCACAGGCCTCTTCGCCCGACTGATGAAAATTATCCCGCATTCGCTGGCGGCGGCAATGCTCGCGGGGATCCTGCTGCGCTTTGGCTTACAGGCGTTCAGCAGCCTGCAAAATGAGGGGCTGCTGTGCGGGGCCATGCTCGCGTCCTGGCTGGCGCTGAAGGCGATTGCACCGCGCTACGCGGTGGTGGCGGCGCTGATCGCAGGCTGTCTGGTTGCTATTTTTAGCGGCGGGTTACAACCTGATGCGCTGCACCTGGAGTTTGTGATGCCGCGCTACGTGGCTCCGGCGTTTGATTTTTCACTGCTGCTTAGCGTCGGCGTGCCCTTTTTCCTCGTCACCATGGCCTCGCAAAACGCGCCCGGCGTCGCCACAATGAAGGCCTCAGGCTACTCAGCGCCGGTGTCGATGCTGATGGTGGTGACGGGTGGCATTGCGTTGGCATTTTCCCCGTTCGGCGTCTTCTCGATTTGTATTGCGGCGATCACCGCCGCGATTTGTCAGAGTCCGGAGGCTCATTCCGATCCTGCGCAGCGCTGGAAAGCGGCCGCGGCGGCTGGCGTGTTCTATCTGCTGGCGGGAATATTCGGCGGGTCAATCACGTCGCTGATGGCGGCTTTGCCTGTGGCAGGAATACAGATGCTCGCCGGACTCGCCCTGCTCGGCACCATCAGCGGCAGCCTGGTACAGGCGCTAGCAAAAGAGAACGAACGTGACGCAGCGATTGTCACTTTCCTGCTGACCGCCAGCGGCGTGACGCTGTTCGGCATCGGGTCTGCTTTTTGGGGGCTTGTTGCCGGGGGCGTATGCTTTAGCGTGCTGTCACTGGCCCGACGCGCGTAGCTGCGACGGCGTCATGCCCAGTGCGCTTTTAAAGCGGTTGCTGAAGTGGCTGGCGGAGCTGAATCCACAGGCAAGGGCTATCTCGGTCAGCGGTAAAGCGGTGTTACGCACCAGATCCTGCGCCCTTGCCATCCGGCGCTGCATCACGTACTGATGCGGCGCCATATTCATCGACAGGCTGAACATGCGGGCAAAATGGTACTCGCTGAGGTTCGCTTCCTGCGCCAGATCGGCAAGCGTCAGCGAGTCGGCAAGCCGCGCTTCAATCAGCGCCAGCACGTTTCGTAACGCAGACGGTGCCAGCCCGCCGGTCACTTTCGGCAGCCGCCACTGAACGTTGGTGTAGTGCTGAATCAGATGCGTTAACAGCAAGGTGGTGGCCGAACTCAGCGCCAGGTGGTTGGCCTGCTGCTGCCAGTCGCAATCGAGCAGAAAATGGCGGTACAGCGCGGTGATTTTGTCATCGCGGGCGAAGGTTTTTTCGTCCAGGCGGAACGATGCCGGACTTTTATCCCAGATTTTCTCGCCGGTGGCACGCAGATGCTCATCGGTGCAGTAAAGGTGCACAAACGAAAGATCGTCGCGAATATCCCAGCTCGATTCACTCTCTTTTGGCATCAGGCAGAATCGGTCCGGCCCGCCGCCGTTTTTCCAGCCGAGCGGCGTTTTGTGGTAGCTCTCATAGCCGTCCGCCACGTACAGGCTCAGCGTGTGGTGATCGCTCTGCACCGTCACGGTATCGTTCTGATTAAACCAGGCCGCCAGCTGAATGCCGGAGTTCAGCGCCACCGTATCCCGCAGGATGGCGTTTTGCTGGCGCAGGGTTTTAAAAGTACCGTACTGTTCAGGCATGGGGTTCGCTGTGGCGGTGAGTCAGAGCCACAGTCTATGAAGAGTCGCCCCTGCATACCAGTCTTCTGTGTGCCCGAACGCAAAAAAATGCGCAAGAATATGCAACTCTCCGGCAACCTTCTGCAAGATGCCGTCTTCAGTCTCTGCCAGACTTCGCGCATTAAAGACTGAAGTGAGACAACAACAATGAACGTACTGCTCTATTTTCTGGTCGTGGTTATCTGGGGCACCACGTGGATTGCCATTTTCCTGCAGCAGGGCTCCGTGCCCGCGCCTGTGTCCATTTTCTGGCGCTTTGCGGTGGCGAGTATCACCCTGATGGTGGTGCTCAAACTGATGGGTCGCCTGCGTAAATTAGCGCTGCGTGACCACCTGTTTTGCATCATTCAGGGTTGCTGCGTGTTCTGCTTCAACTTCTGGTGCTTTTACAGCGCCGCAAAGTGGATCAATACGGGGCTGGAGTCGGTGATTTTCTCTATGGCGGTGCTGTTTAACGCCATCAACAGCTTCCTGTTTTATCGCCAGCAGCCGCCGGGCCGCTTTTACCTCGCCGCCCTGCTCGGCCTGACCGGCATCGTGACGCTGTTCTGGGATGATTTGCAGGCCAGCGGCATGAGCACCGAACTGCTGATGGGGATTGGTCTTAGCGCGCTTGGCACCTACGGCTTCTCGCTCGGTAATATGCTGAGTATTCGCCACCAGCGCCGCGGCCTGGAAACGCTGACCACTAACGGCTGGGCGATGCTCTACGGCACGCTGGTGATGGGCGTGATTGCCCTGATTCGCGGCGATAACTTTACGCCAGAATTTACCTTCAGCTATATGGGCGCACTGCTCTATCTGGCGCTGTTCGGCTCGGTGATTGCCTTCGGCGCTTACTTCACCCTGGTCGGGCGAATCGGGCCTGCCAATGCGGCTTACAGCACCTTGCTGTTCCCGCTCGTCGCGCTGACCATTTCCACCTTCTATGAGGGCTATGTCTGGCACGCCAATGCAGTGTTCGGCCTGGCGCTGATTTTGGTAGGGAATCTGGTGATGTTTGCCAAGCCTGAGACCTGGCTGAAACGCCGCGCATTAAGCAAAAGCGCGGCATAAATCAGGAAGCTTGCCCGGTGGCGCTAATGCTTACCGGGCCT
Organism: Enterobacter sp. CC120223-11; assembly: GCF_900215375.1. Taxonomy (GTDB): domain Bacteria; phylum Pseudomonadota; class Gammaproteobacteria; order Enterobacterales; family Enterobacteriaceae; genus Scandinavium. The sequence goes on from NZ_OBEF01000001.1 coordinate 123,637, forward strand.
ACGGTGATTGTAGGCCTGTGCAAACGGAGTGCCGCCAGGCATGTTTTTACTTCTGAGTCGGGTCAAACTTCACGGCATCGACCGCCATCTCATCAATGACTTTTTTCAGGGTTTCAGCGGTTAACGGGGTATTTTCGTTAGCCAGGTCCTGGCCCTGGCTCTTACGCACCACTTTCACCACGGGCTTATTGGTTTTGGCATCAATCAGCTCAGCTTCGAAGAACAGGCTGGTTTCCATCGTGCGGTGCCCTGTCGCCACTTCGGTAGCCGCTGCCACCATCGCGATCGGCAGGATCTCGTAGAACTGCATCCCTTCTTTGCTGGTGTTCACCCCGGTAATTGCCCCCCGGAAAATCAGGCTGCGCGGGCCTGCGGTGGCGACAAGAGGTTTACGTTCCCCTATCGCTTGTTTCAGCTGCTGGTTGGTGTAGTTACGGATTTGATCCAGAGCCTGCTGCCCCACCTGAGTATCAGGCTTAGGCACCGGGTAATAAACGATCGGGTTGTAAACAACGTTGTCGTAATTGGCTGGATTGTAATGCGGATCTATCCAGCGCAATTCCGGCTTACCTGAAGCGGATTGCGCCTCATGAAGATCGGAATATTTCTTCAGGAATCCGGAATACTGCTCGGGTTGCGCGAGTTTTGAAGCACAGCCTGATATGGCAAGCGTGGCGGCAAATGCGGCCACTTTAAAATACGTTTTGCTACGCATAAGTAAGTCCCTGTAAATGCAAAAATGCGCGGAGGTTATATCAAAAGACACTGCAGTTTGTGTGGGAAAAAGAGCGGCGAGGTAAATATTAGGAATTTAACTATCACCCGCCGTGACGACGGGTGAAGCGGGCTTTTACTTCATGTCGACTTGCCAGAACAGATGCTTGCCGAACGGGTCAATTTCGTAGCCGGTGACGTTTTTGCGAACCGGTTCAAAAATGGTGGAGTGAGCAATCATCACCGCAGGCATCTGGTCGTGCATCATCTGCTGCGCCTGCTTGTACAGTTCGGTACGTTTCTGTTGATCGGTTATCGATTTCGCTTCAGCAATCAACTTATCGAACGGCGCGTAGCACCACTTCGCCGAGTTGGAACCGCCCTGTGCCGACTGGCAGGTAAACAGCGGGCCGAAGAAGTTATCCGGATCGCCCGTCGCGGTTGTCCAGCCCATCAGCGCCGCCTGGTGTTCACCGTCCTTCACCCGCTTCAGATACTCGCCCCATTCATAGGTGGTAATGGTGGTTTTGACGCCAATTTTCGCCCAGTCCGCCTGGATCATCTCCGCCATGCGTTTAGCATTTGGGTTGTACGGACGCTGAACCGGCATAGCCCACAGGTCCACGCTGAGGCCGTCAGCAAAGCCCGCTTCTTTCAGCAATGCTTTGGCCTTTTCAGGATCGAAATCGTAATCCTTCAGTTCGCTGTCTGCGCTCCACACACCCGGCGGCAGCAGGTTTTTCGCCGCAGTGCCCGTGCCCTGGAAAACCGCTTCGATGATGGCTGGTTTGTTGATGGCCATCGCCAGCGCCTGGCGCACCTTCACGTTATCAAACGGCGGCTTTTGCGTGTTGAACGACAGGAAGCCGGTGTTCAGCCCCGCCTTGCTCATCAGGTTGATGTCTTTGTTAGCCTTCATTCTCGGCAGATCGGCCGGGTTGGGGAACGGCATCACCTGGCACTCGTTTTTCTCAAGCTTTGCGTAGCGCACGGAGGCGTCTGGCGTGATGCTGAACACCAGTCGGTCGATTTTCGATTTGCCCATCCAGTAGTCCGGGTTGGCGGTATACAGAATGCGCGAGTCTTTTTGATACTGCGCAAGCTTAAACGGCCCGGTGCCGATCGGATCCATATCGACCCGCTCCGGCGTGCCCGCCTTCAGCATGGCATCCGCGTATTCTGCGGAAAGTATCGAAGCAAAATACCAGCCCAGGTCTGCCACGAAAGGCGCTTCCGGGTGCGCCAGCGTGAAGCGCACGGTGTGGTCATCCACTTTATCAATGGCCGTGATCAGCTTGCCAAATTCCAGACTTTCAAAGTTGGCATAGCTGCCGCCGGAGACTTTGTGATACGGGTTGTTCTCATCCTTCTGGCGCATGAACGAGAAGATCACGTCGTCGGCGTTAAAATCACGAGTGGGTTTGAAATATTTATTGCTCTGGAACTTCACTCCGGGCCGGAGATGGAAGGTATAAACCTTGCCGTCTTCACTCACGTCCCAGCTTTCTGCGAGGCTCGGCACCAGTTCCGTGGTGCCCGGTTTGAAATCAACCAGACGGTTGTATACCGGCACGGCGCTGGCATCCACGCTGGTGCCAGAGGTGTACAACTGCGGGTTAAAGTTCTCCGGCGATCCTTCCGAACAGTACACCAGCGTTTTCGCCGCCACGGTGGAACTTACCGTCAGGGCGAGCATGGCCAGCGTCAGCGTTGTCAGTTTGCAATTCATGTCCATTTCCTGTTCTTATTGGTTTAGCCTTCCATTGATAACATCAAAAACATTCTGCAAACACCTGAAAACATGAATAAAGAAGGAATCACTATGTCACTGCCGCTCGCCAGTCAATTAACCCAACGCTTCTTCCGCTACCTTGCCATCACCAGTCAGAGCGACCCCAGCGCAACAACCTTGCCGACTACCGTCGGTCAGCACGAGATGGCACGTGAACTGGCGAAAGAGCTGAAACAGCTGGGTCTGGCCGATATTGAAATTGATGAGCACGCCACCGTGACCGCCGTTAAAAAAGGGAATGTCCCCGGTGCGCCGCGCGTCGGTTTTATCACCCATATCGACACCGTGGACGTCGGTCTCGCGCCGGATATTCATCCACAAATTCTGACGTTTACTGGTGAAGATCTCTGCCTCAATGCGCAGAAAGATATCTGGCTGCGCGCACAGGAGCATCCTGAAATTCTGGCCTATCCGGGCGAAGAGATTATCTTCAGCGACGGCACCAGCGTGCTCGGGGCGGATAACAAGGCTGCGGTAACCGTGGTGATGACGCTGCTGGAAAACATAAAACCTGAGCATCGCCACGGCGATATCGTGGTGGCGTTTGTCCCAGACGAAGAAGTCGGCCTGCGTGGTGCGAAAGCGCTGGATACCGAACGCCGCTTCAACGTCGATTTTGCCTGGACCATCGACTGCTGCGAACTCGGCGAGATTGTTTATGAGAACTTCAACGCGGCCGCCGCGGAAATCCGCTTTACCGGCGTCACCGCCCACCCGATGTCGGCCAAAAACGTGCTGGTCAATCCGCTGCTGATGGCGACGGACTTTATGAGCCACTTCGATCGTCTGGAAACGCCGGAACACACCGCAGGCCGCGAGGGCTATGTCTGGTTCAACGGCATGGAAGCCGTACAGAGCAACGCCGTACTGCATGCCAGCATTCGTGACTTTGATAAAGCGAGCTTTGAGCGCCGTAAACAGCAAATTGGCGAAGTAGCCGGGAAAATTGCCGCGCAGTACCCCACGGCCAAAGTGGAGTATCAGATCAGCGATACCTACAGCAACATCAGCAACGCGATTGGCGAAGATCGTCGTGCGGTAGATTTGATGTTTGAGGCGATGGAGAGTCTCGGCATCACGCCGAAACCAACGCCGATGCGCGGCGGCACCGACGGCGCGGCGCTCTCCGCCAAAGGATTACTGACCCCGAACTTCTTCACCGGCGCGCATAACTTCCACTCGAAGTTTGAATTTCTGCCGCTGAAATCGTTCGAGGCCTCGTACAACGTTGCCCTGCAACTCTGCCTGCTGGCCGCGCGTTAAGCGGGTTTGCGGGCGAGCATGGTGGCGAAGCGCAGTTTGATGCGGTTGCCGTCGGCGTCGGTACGGTGCAGTTCGCCAACGTCTTCGTTGTAGCGCTCGAACGCCCAGCCTTCGTAGTAATTTTTCAGTTCGCCCGCTTTAAAAGCAAACGGGAAGCCGACGGTGCAAGGATAATCGTCGGTGTCCATCGCCGCCACGATCAGGTTCCAGCCGCCCGGCTTCGTGCAGCGTTGCATATTGGCGATAAGTCCCGGAATGGTGTCCGCTTCGAGGAACATCATCACCACGGTGGAAAGAATAAAATCGTACTCGCCGTCAAAGCTCAGCGTATTGAGGTCTGCCTCTTTTGCGTGCAGATTCTCCAGCCCTTCCGCCTGACGAATCGTCTCCAGATTATTGATGCTCATCGCGTTTTTATCCCACGCGGTGACGTCAAAGCCGTTGGCCGCCAGGTACAGGCTATTACGCCCGCTCCCGCAACCCAAATCGAGGGTTTTGCCAGGTTGAATTTTTGTTGCCGCATGCAGCACTTCTGAATGCGTGCGGGTCAGGCCATATTTGTCGGTGAAGTAGTTCTCATCACGAAGGGTCATCAGGCATCCTTATCAGGTAATAGCGTATTGCGATCGACACGGGTCAGCAGTTTACCGCAGACCAGCAGATGCAGGGTACGAACGATCAACAACGCAATAATTGCATTGGTGAAAATAAACAGCGGCAGCGCGAGATGATGGAAAAAACCGTCCGGCGCGGCGTGGCCAAGATGCAGCCCCGTGGTGGCAAGGGCAGAAATACCAAATGAAAAACTCCAGAACGAGGCATTAAACGGCTGTGCCATAAACCAGGGCAGCAGGCGCAGCATAAACAGCAGCTGCAGCAGACCGTAGCCGAACAGCATTTTTGCCAACACATCCGCATGACCGCCGTTCACGGCAAACCAGGCGCTGCAGGCCACCAGTGCGGGTGCCAGCTGAATGCCAAGCGAGGTGCGCAGCGGCGCGGGCAATTCACCGGCGCTGCGCAAGCGCTGAAGGATAACCGGTTCCAGGCTCAGCCAGGAGAAGATCCCGGCGCCAAGAAACACCAGACCCACATCGGTATAGCCCAGCGCACCGCACGCCATCGCGCTGATAAAATTGTTCGCCACCGTCGGCAGATAGAGGCCCGGCGTTGTCGCCTCATTCGGGTGCTGCCCTCGCCATAATCCTGCGCTCTGCCACGCGGCATAGCACAGCTGCACTGCCACGCCGAAACCAAACATCACGACGGCCAGCCCCCGACACCACGGCGTCACGCCAATGGCGACCAGCATGGTCGTTGCCGGAAAAAGACTGACAAAGCTGCTGGCAAACGGGTGACGCATTTCAGTCAGCACGCTGTGGGGGAAGCGCATCAGCCGCAGCAGAAACGCCATGGTCAGCAAAACCCACAGAGCGATTGCCAGGCTCACAAACAGGTCACCAATCAGCGGCGGTACCGGCCAGATCGTGCTGGCATAACGCCACGCAAACCCCATGCCGATAATGCCGAGGACCATGCCGAAGTAGCCCGCTGGCAGATGCAGAACCTTGCGTTGTTCGGAACTCGTGTTCATTTGTGTTTAATCATTCAAAAATATTTGAAGATGCATTTTAAAGGAACCTTCTGCGCCGCGTCACGCAGATTCTTTGCTACGTTTATTTTAACGCCACAGAAAGAGAACGCCGATGAACAAGTATCGCCTCAGCGAGTCCACCCGCGCGTACAGCTATCTGGAAGATGGCGATAAGAAAAACGTTACGCTGCGGCAAATCATCGCCCTGCGCGATTTCGCTGATGTGGCCGCAGGCTCGTCTGGCGGCTGGGTCGATGCGGAATCGGCACTGAGCCAGGAAGGAAACTGCTGGATCTATGACGAAAACAGCGTGGCGTTTGCCCATGTCAGCATTACGGATAATGCGCGGATCACACAGCCCTGTACGCTTTCGCACGGTGTGATTGTTGAAGGTAATACATGGATAGACAATGCCACGCTCAGCCACCAGGCACGAATAAGTGACAACGTCACCGTTCAGTGTTCGCGCGTACGCGGCGAATGCCACCTTTTCGGTGATGCACGCATCCTCAACCAATGCGACATCATCGCCGCCATCGGCCTGACGCGCGACAATACGCAGCATCTGCAAATCTATGATCGCGCCACCGTGAGCCGGTCACGCATTGTTCACCAGGCACAGATTTACGGTGACGCCATTGTCGATCAGGCGTTCATCGAACACCGGGCGGAAGTCTTCGACAACGCGCTCTTACAGGGCAACGAGGAAAACAACGTTTGGGTGTGCGACTGTGCGAAAGTCTACGGCAGCGCCCGTGTTGTCGCGGGCAGCGGCGAGGACGCAATTCCCACCCTGCGTTACAGCTCTCAGGTAGCGGAGAACGCCGTGGTGGAAGGCAACTGCGTGCTGAAGCATCACGTGCTCGTTGGCGGGCACGCCTGGCTGCGCGGCGGCCCGATCCTGCTGGATGACAAAATCCTGATTGAAGGCCATGCACGCATCAGCGGTGACGTGGTGATTGAGCACAGGGTGGAAATCAGCGGCAACGCGGTCATCGAAGCCTACGACGGCGACACCATTCACCTGCGCGGACGCAAGGTGATCAACGGCGAGGAGCGAATCACCCGCACGCCACTGCTTGGCTCACTCTGAACCTTCATCAATAATGCGGGCGTAAATATTCTGGTCGTGATAGTGCCCGTTGAGAAACTCCGCCTGCCGCAGACAGCCTTCCAGCACAAACCCATTGCGCAGCGCCACCCGGTTGCTGCTTTGGTTTTCGACACGGCATTTGATCACAAACCGCCGGACTTCACCCTGCTGTGAGTAATAGCGAATAAAGGCCTCCAGGCAGGCGGCCAGAATGCCCTGTCCCTGGTGCGATTCGTCCAGCCAGTAGCCAATATACCCGGTCTTATTGAGCGGCTCGATGGCGTTAAACGACAGCACGCCCACCACCTCTTCGCTTTTCACAATCAGGAACATCTTGGCGTAGCCCCGCTGATGCAGCAGACGATTGCTCAGCATATTTTGCCGGGTGTCTTCTTCACTGCCGACAAACTGCGGCCAGTTCAGGGAGTGCTGTAGCCACTGGCGGTTTTTAAGAATCAGTTGGTGCAACTCTGAAACAAAAATATCATCGGCAGCCTTCAGCTTCAGCTCAGGTGAAACCTCTATCATTTCGTCCTGAAGCGGATTTTCCGGGATCATCATGGCTCCTTTTCTGGGTAAGCTTGCACTAAAACAATGCAACATTCGTTTTTTTCGGACGCCAGCCCGCCACGGGTGGCTTTACAACGACTGGCACGCATTTTGCCTTATCCCTTTGTAACCCAAAGGAGAGACAGCAAGATGAAAGCAATCGTGATTGGTGGCGGCATTGGTGGCCTCTCGGCGGCCATCGCCCTGAAGCAGTGCGGCATCTCGACCGAAGTCTATGAGGCCGTGAAACAGATTAAACCGGTTGGGGCCGCCATTTCAATCTGGCCTAACGGCGTTAAGTGCCTGAACTGGCTGGGAATGAAGGAGCAACTGCGAAAATTAGGGGGGCCGATGGAGTATATGTCCTATCGCGATTTTCGCCTGAACCAGACCATGACGCGCTTCAGCATGGAGCCGCTGGTGCAAAGCGTCGGCGAACGCCCCTGGCCCGTGGCCCGCGCAGGGTTACAGGAGATGCTGCTGGAGACTTACGGACGCGATGCCGTGCAGTTCGGCAAACGCGTGGTCAGCGTTGAATCCTTTTCCGACGGCGTACGCGCCACCTTCGAGGACGGACATACCGCAGAGGCGGATCTGCTGATTGCCGCAGACGGGGCGCACTCGACAATCCGTAGCTGGGTTATCGGTGAACAGACGGAACGCCGCTACGCGGGGTACGTAAACTGGAACGGTCTTGTGACCATTGATGAAGCTCTGGCCCCGGCAAACCAGTGGACCACCTGGGTCGGCGAAGGCAAGCGCGTCTCGCTCATGCCCGTGGCAGGAAACCGCTTCTACTTCTTCTTCGATGTGCCGCTACCAAAGGGGCTCGCTGAAGACAGGACCACGGTTCGCAGTGATTTAGCGCGTTACTTCAGCGGCTGGGCCGAACCTGTACAGAAGCTGATTGCGCAGATCGACCCTGACACCACCAACCGCATCGAAATTCACGACATCGAACCGCTTGAAACGCTGGTACGCGGCCGTGTGGCCCTGCTTGGTGATGCCGGACACAGCACCACGCCAGACATTGGCCAGGGCGGCTGCGCGGCAATGGAAGACGCGGTAGTGCTGGCGATGACGCTGCAGACGCACTCACTCGGCATTGAGGATGCCCTGCTGCGCTACCAGGAAAAACGCGCCTGGCGGGTGAAGGACCTGGTACTGAAGGCCCGCAAACGCTGCGACGTCACCCACGGAAAAGATATGCAGGAAACCCGCGCCTGGTACGACTCGCTGTGGCAGGAAAACGGCGACAAAATCCTCTCAGGCATGCGCGAAACCATCGTCGGTGGGCCGCTCGGCTAGCCTCACTCCCCGGCTTTCACAAAGTCGATAAACGCCCTCAGCGGTGGCGGCAGCAGTTTGCGTCCGGAATAGTACAGATACGGCCCCGCAAACGGCTGCCACCAGCCCTCAAGCAGCGGCACCAGCCGCCCACTGTCCAGATGCGGCTGCAGCCAGGCCTCGAACAGAGAGATCACACCGATGCCCTCCAGCGCCATCGTCACGCCTAAATCGACCGCCGTGCCGCCGCTGTAAATCAGCGGGCCGTGAGGTTCAATGTGCCGGATCTCCTCCCCACGCTGAAAGGTCCAGCGTTCGAGGTTACCTTTGGCGAAGCGCCCGCGAATGCAGGGCATTTTCAGCAGGTCATCGGGATGCTGAGGCGTGCCGTATTTTTCAAGCAAGGCGGGAGCCGCCGCCGTGGCGAATCGCTGCTCGCGCGGCCCGATCGGAATGGCAATCGTGTCCTGCTCCAGCCTCTCTTCGTAGCGGATCCCCGCATCGCACCCGGCGGCAAGAATATCCACCACGCCCGTTTCGGCGATCACCTCCACGCTGATGTCCGGGTAGCGTTGCAAAAAGCGCGTCAGCAGCGGCGCGAGAAACAGCCGCGTGGCATTCACCGGCACGTTCAGACGAAGATTCCCGGCGGGCTTATCCCTTGCTGAGGTCACTGTCTGCAACGCATTCTCCAGCTCGGCAAAAGCAGGCGCAATCCGTTCGAGTAGCTGCTTACCCTGCTCCGTCGGCGACACGCTGCGAGTTGTGCGGTGCAGCAGCCGCACGCCTAAATGGGTTTCCAGCCGCCGTACAGCATCGCTCAACCCCGAAGGACTGAGCTGTAGCAGCCGCGCGGCCTCGCGAAACCCGCCCACATGGGCCACGGCGGCAAAGGCTTTCAGATCGCCCAGCTCATCAGCTGTCCGTTTTGGCATGACTTTCTCCGTGATATCACCGGCAATTGGCACATTATATTGCTCACTGTCCGCTTTAGCGAACGGGCCGTACGCCGCTGAGAGTCTTATCACGTCCGGGAGACGCGACTAAGCTGTGACGCATCTAAGCACGCCGGACGGTTTCGGCCACGAATATCAGGAGCACATTCATGTCTCATTCAGCAAAACGTTTAGCCCTCGTCACAGGTGCCACTTCCGGAATCGGCCAGGCTTTCGCCCGCCGCCTCGCCGCTCAGGGTTATGAAGTGATCGCCGTTGGCCGTCGTCAGGACCGCCTCGACGAGCTGGCCACTGAGTTTCTTGCCGGGCAAATTCGCCCCGTTACAGCAGATTTAACTCGTTTTGAAGACGTGGAGCGTCTGAGTGAAATCTGCCGCCAGGAGCCTCTCTCACTCCTGATTAACAACGCGGGCGTCTCGCACTATATGGGCTTTATTGACCTCCCTGTCGAAAAAGCCAGTGAGCTGCTTCAGGTGAAAATTGTCGCCCCGACGCTGCTGGCTCGCAACGCCGCCCCAGGCATGGTGGAACGTAAAAACGGTACCATCATCAACGTGGCTGGCATGCTGGGCTTCGGTGCCACCGCCCCGCTTGGTAAGGCTGCTGGACGCGCGACCTATGTGGCTTCGCTGTCTCATCTGATTTCGCTGTCGCTTGCGCTCAGTGAAGAACTTAGGCCAGAAGGATTGCGGGTGCAGGTTCTTTGCCCTGGCGTGGTCGCCACCGAGTTTCACACCCGTCAGGGCATGGATTTAAGCGCCATTCCGCGCATGAGCGCCGATGACGTCGTTAGCGCCAGCCTGAAATCACTGGCAATGGATGAAGTGGTTTGTGCACCGGGCGTGGAGGATGTCACGCTGATTGAACGCGCGTTAAATGCGAATTTGCAGGCGTTTGGCGGGCAGTCACCGAATCTGGCGGGGCGTTATTTGTAAGTAGATTACCTGGCATGTAAAAAAAACGGGCCCGCATAGTACGGGCCCGTTTCGGTGTTATTTCATCACGCGGTCATCGACGTAATTACGCTTGTCCGGCGCCGGTGGGAAATACTGATACAGCCAGGTTTCGCTGACCGCATCGCCCTGACAGCGCAGGAACATGCGCATGTCCACCGGGTCGGTGGAGTCGTTGGTCGGGTACCAGTCGAACAGAATGCGGTAGCCGTCGAACGGTTCGACGTAGAGAATTTCGACCTGCTTCGCTTCACCGTTAGAAAGCGTAATAACCGGTTCGATACCTTTCGGTGCTGCGGCTTTCAGATCGCCGCCAACAAAGTCGATGGCAAAGCGACGCGCCCATTTTTCCGGATAGTGCTCGCCCGGAGCCCATCCTTCCGGGAAGCCGCCCATACCGGTACGGGTTGCCATGACTCGCGCCAGCGGGGAACGCACCGGAGGCTGCGCGGCCCAATAGAGACGATATTTGAAGCCCAGCTCATCGCCCGCCTTCATCGGCTTTTTCGGCTGCCAGAAGCAGACGATGTTATCCAGCGTTTCGCCGGTGGTCGGGATCTCCATCAGCGACACGGCCCCTTCGCCCCACTGGCTGCGCGGTTCTACCCACAGACTTGGGCGCTTGTTGTACCAGCCCATCACGTCCTGATAGTGCGAGAAATCGCGGTCAAGCTGCAGCAGGCCAAAGCCGCGCGGGTTTTTGTCCTGATAGGCGTTGAACTGTAATTTTTGCGGGTTGTTCAGCGGGCGGCAGATCCACTCGCCGTTGCCACGCCACATCGCCAGACGGTCGGAGTCGTGAATTTGCGGGTGGATGGTGTCGCACATACGGCGTTCGTTGTTGCCGCAGCTGAACATGCTGGTCATCGGCGCGATGCCGAGCTGTTTAATGTCCTTGCGCGCAAAGAGGTGGTTTTCCACATCCATGATTACCTGGGTTTCCTGGCAGTTCACGGTGAACTTGTAGGCACCGGAAATGCTTGGGCTGTCCAGCAGCGCATAAACGGTAAACACCGTGGCGCCAGGCTTGACGGTTTCAAACCAGAAAGAGGTGAAATCAGGAAACTCTTCGAGGCTGTCGGTGTAAGTATCGATAGCCAGGCCACGCGCGGACAAGCCGTACTGATAGGTGCTGTCTACCGCGCGGAAGTAGCTCGCGCCGAGCCATGACACGATATCGCGACGCGCCAGTTCAGGCGCCTTAAAGGTGCGGAAACCGGCAAAACCGAGATCCGTTTGCCCTTCCAGCTGTTTGGTGTCCACGCCCGCGTCGTTGTATTTGAACAGCTCCGGACGGAAGTGGATTTCGCGCGCCTGCTGCGTTGCAGAATCCAGCGAGAACATACGCACGCGACGGCGGAAGCCCATCCCGACGTGGAAGAACTGAATATCGAGCTGACGATCGGGAATGTTGTTCCACAGCGACTGGCTCGCATCGTACTGAATGGCGTTGTAGGCCTGCGGTGTCAGTTCTGCCAGCGTTTTCGGCAGGTCTTTCGGCTTGCCGCCCCACGGCTGGCTGGCAATATCGCGGGCCATGGATTGTAAAACGGAGAAATCAAAGCGGCGCGTCTGCCCGTCGGCAATGGCCGAATCGTCGGCTAACGCGGCTTTAGAAAACAGGGAGGCAACGCCGGTTGTCGCGCTCACCGCGGCGACAGCCATGGAGGATTTGATAAAGTGTCTGCGGTTCATGCCTGAGTCAGCGTCCTTATGAGTATCGACTTCGCTAAGATGCGCCCACTCTAGACAAAAAACGCTGATAATCCAATTGTTGCCCGCGCAAAATCCGCGCAAACCGGGAAATAAATTATTGCGATCGGAAGTGCCTGATTCCGGGTGTAAATGTATGTATAAAACGTGGGCAGAAGACTGCATACGAAGCCTTCTTCTGCCACTGACCTTTACTGCGTAGATTGCGCCCACATTTCCTGAACCAACGCCATTTTGCGCTCCCAATCCTGCTGTTGCGCATTCTGACACTCGGCCTGAACGGAGGCTGGGTGCTGAACGCACACGATCTGCCGCGATTTGTCCTGCAATATGTCCTGCTGCTGTTCGTTTTCAGCGCTGACCACCGTGATGGTTTCATGGGCTGCCGATGCCTTAGCCAGGGGTTGATCCTCAGAGAACCGTTTTATAGTGAAGCGGACATCCTGGACTGACACCGGCGCCGCGAGCCCGGCGACGTAACCCAGCATCGCCAGGGGCTTCACTTTTTTACTCATGGCTTCACCAAAGTAGATCATCCAATACAGGAAATAGCTCCCCCATGGCTCCCGGCTGCCTATCGCGTTGTGCATAAACCAGGCCCGGGAATCATGAATCTGATCGTCAAACAGCGCACGCGTCAGCCCGGAAGCTTCGCTGGCGTTGCTCTGTTCCCCCTGCGGAGGGAAAAGTATTGCCACCCGTTGGTCTCCATCCTGCTTTATGCGCCTGAACTCCACGGGGACGTCATCCTGGTTAAAGGCGTAGACAAAACCTTTAAACCAGTCCATCACCCTGTAGGTCGTGCTTTTCGCCTGGCTGCGGGGCTGTTCGTGGTAATCCTCTTTGAATTCGATTGCCGCCTGCAGGAGCTGAGTTTGACCTAGCGCCGCATCAAAATCTTTTACTCCAGCAGGGAGCAGGACGAATGGAGCCTCGCGGGGATGCCTTGCAAGCTCATGTAAACGCGCTTTTCTGACCTCCTCCTGCGCTTTGTCACGTACTCTTTCACGGGCCATTCTGATGCGAGGATCGTTGTCCTGATCCTGATTATTGAGTGCCGCATCATGGTAAAAGCCCTGAGTGCGGAAGCTACCGCCGGCATAGCGATTGATGCGCCAGGCGGTAATCCAGCCGATCTGGTTTTCCAGGGCCTGAATGATATTGACGGGGGCGCGGACAGGGCTAAATTGGGCGGCCTGCTCGTCGCTGATGGGGCCGGAGTCAGGAATGTTTAGGGTGAGTTTGCGCCAGTTGTTGAAGCGCTGGACAGTAACAGGTCCTACATCAAATTCATGACCTAGTTCTACAGGCATGATGCGCCAGGAGTCTTTTTTAAGATCGTTTGGCAACGCTTTTTCTAACACCTTCAATGGGGCCCCAACAGCAAATGCAGCAGCATACATCTCATTCAATGGAATCTGCGACATCAATAGCCGATCGTTACTTCCGCTGGCTTTCCCCTGCTCTCCGGGTGGATAACCACCGCCAAGATCCGAATGCACACCTGGGTACACGACCTCAACGCTGTTAGCCGGATATCGCCCATCTGCCCGGCAAATCGAGTCCAGCGGGAAACAGAGCCTCTGCTCGTGCGAGGAGACCAGATGCACGCAGCGTTTAACCAGCCCGTTGTCCGGTAGCTCCATGGTGCCGTCTGCCCAGCTCATATGCCCTTCTGCCACCGGGGCCATATGCGCCACCCCAACGGAGGCAACGGTATCGAACAGCCCAAGGAATTCAACGCTGAGCGGAATATCGCCAGCCGTAGACGACAGGCAAAGCGGCTGCGCCTCGCCTCTGTTTTCAGGCTCGGGCATCAGCTCGCTGAGCCAGTTGACAAACGCCCGGGCCGTAGCCGCCCCACGCGAGAAGCCATACACGTAAAGCTTGATCCCCAGCAGCTTCGGATGCCCCGGAAAAGGCTGCTCCAGCGCGGGCTTAAGCTCCTTATTCAGATTATCGAGCAGGCGTCGAAACTCCTGACGCCTGGCGTACTGACCGATAAGTTTGGGATCGGCGACCGTGGTTGCCATGGCTTTTATCGATTGCCAGTTTTCAACATCGCTGAGCTTTCCCTTCCCCAGGGTACGACGCAAAGCGTCTATCAGACGTAACAGTCCCCAGTTGATGCGATCCTCGCCATATGTTGCGAAAGCCAGGCCATCGGCGCTGAAATCCAGATCCATAATCTCCGGGAAAGGCGTGCCCACGCCGGGAATATAGTATTTGTAATACTGATTTCCCGCCGATCCCTCCACGTCAACCAGCCACTGGTTATTGTCGCCAGTGCCAGCGGCATAGCCCTGGCCAATGCTGGCACGAAACAGACGGGCAATATTGGTCGGGTGTTTGGGGTCTGCCGTATAGAGGTCATGATTAAGATTGTTCCCGGTACCGTCAAAAAACAGGCTGATATGCAGGGTCTTACAGCAGGGGCGGGACACCCGCCGCCCTGCTGCCGCACAAAGCGCATCGTGGTGCGCCCTCTCCAGACTCTCCTGCTGGTAACAGTTTTGCCCAATCAGAACGGACTGAGAGGGTAACCTTCCCTTTTCAGGAAACTGTGGTGGAAACCAGGCTAGATCGGGGGTTACTGTGGACATACGCTGGGTTTCTCCATATGCACGGGGTCTTTAATTGGGTAATCAGGGCTGCCATAGTCGGCACAGCTGGTCGTGACTTTAATCTGATCGCAGGGAAGAAAATGGACGGTAATACCGCAGGTTTTCTGTCCCGTGTAGTCTGGTACAGAAACAAGACGTGAATGCCTTTTGCTAAATGCTTTTATCCTGCTATACCATTCTTCTTTCTGATCGGAATACTCCTGCCATGCATGATATCTGGCATTTTCATCCATATTTTTTGTATCTGGTTCATCAGGTTCAGGGATCTCCGGCACATCACTGGCGAAAGCCACCCCGGTTTCCCATTCCACTTTTACCTTCAGATCCGGCGTCCAGACCGCCGGGGCGCCATAGCTTCCGCCTCCGCCTCCGCCCTGATACGGGCCAATAATATCGACGGCGTTCTGCCCGTCGACGCTGAAATGATTAATTGCCCAACTGGTGTGGTTGATGGCTTCAATCGGCCCGGCACCGCCTCCGCTAACGGGCATTTTTATTTGTTCGGGCCTGTCGCAACCGCTGAGTATCAGCGAAAGCCCTAAGAACGCACACGGCATATATTTCATCTGAATTTCCTTTTCTTACTGAACTCAATTATCGACGCGGCAGTATCACTTCGGACATACGCTGGGTTTCTCCATGTGTACGGGGTCTTTGATCGGATAATCAGGACTGCCATAGTCGGCACAGCTGGTAGTGACTTTAATCTGATCGCAGGGAAGAAAATGGACGGTAATACCGCAGGTTTTTTGCCCGGTATAGTCGGGAACAGGAACGATAAGGGAATGCTGTTTACTGTATTCCCTTATTTTTTGCCGCCATTCCCGGCGTTTTACTGCATATTCCTCCCAAACTTGATACCTTGCATTTTCATCCAAGTTTTTGGTGTTCGGCTCTTCAGGTTCAGGTATTTCCGGTACATCACTGGCAAAAGCCACCCCGGTTTCCCATTCCACTTTTACTTTCAGGTCCGGCGTCCAGACCGCCGGAGCGCCATAGCTCCCGCCGCCGCCGCCGCCCTGATACGGCCCAATAATATCGACGGCATTCTGCCCGTCGACGCTGAAATGGTTAATTGCCCAGCTGGTGTGGTTGATGGCTTCAATCGGCCCGCCACCACCACCGCTAACGGGCATTTTTGCTTGTTCAGGCCTGTCACAACCGCTGAGAATCAGCGAAAGCCCTAAGAACGCACACGGCATATATTTCATCTGAATGTCCTTTTCTTACTGAACTCAATTATCGACGCGGCAATATCACCTCGGACATATGCTGGGTTTCTCCATATGTACAGGGTCTTTAATCGGGTAATCAGAACTACCATAGTCGGCACAGCTGGTAGTGACTTTAATCTGGTCACAGGGAAGGAAATGGACGGTAATGCCACAGGTTTTCTGTCCTGTGTAGTCTGGTACAGAAACAATGCGGGAATGATTTTTACTGAACGCCTTTATTTTGCTATACCACTCATCATATTTTTTTGAATATTCTGACCAAGCTTGATGATAGTTTTGCTCATTCATACCATCTGTATTTGGTCTCTTGGGTTCAGGTATTTCAGGAACATCATCTGCAAAAGCCACCCCGGTTTCCCATTCCACTTTTACCTTCAGATCCGGCGTCCAGACCGCCGGGGCGCCATAGCTTCCGCCTCCGCCACCGCCCTGATACGGGCCAATAATATCGAGAGCGTTCTGCCCGTCGACGCTGAAATGGTTAATTGCCCAGCTGGTGTGGTTGATGGCTTCAATAGGCCCGGCACCGCCTCCGCTAACGGGCGTTTTTACTTGTTCAGGCCTGTCACAACCACCAAGAAGCAAAACGAAGAGAAAAACACAATTGCGAAAATCCATACGCATGTCCCTGCCTGACCAGAAAAATCCGTTTTAACCCCAAAAAGCCCTGGGCCGCCTGTCTACCCTGAATGCTGATTTATTATCCAGAAGATGAGTAACCATACTTTTATCACTGCAAAATGAAAACTGTTATTCCATAACTAAAATCTGATTTTTACTTTAACTGTTAGTGGGTTAATTAACAGCAGATATAAAAAAGCCCCGGAAGCGACATCACTCCCGGGGCCAAAGACGTCTTCTCGTTATTATTTTACCGCTACGTCGATACCGGGGAAGTATTTCGCCGCAAGCGTGGTAATGGTGCCGTCAGCACGGACTTTGTCGATGGCGGCGTCGAGCTGTTTCTTCTGCTCTGCATCGCCTTTACGCAGGCCAAAGCCAATCCCGCTGCCGAGGATAGTGTCGTCCGCCACCGGTTTGCCGATAAAGCCAAAACCTTTGCCCTGCGGCTTGCTGAGGAATCCGGCCTGGCCCGCCGCAGACATCACTAAACTTGCGTCGATCCGCCCGTTCAGCAAATCCGCCCACGCCATATTCTGATCTTTATAAGACACTACGGTGACGCCGTGCTTTTCCCAGTGCTCTTTGGCGTAAGTTTCCTGAATGGATCCCTGCAGCACGCCGATGCTTTTGCCTTTCAGACCTTCCGGCGTCGCCTGCATGCCGCTGCCCTCTTTCCCGACTAACTGGGAAGGAATACGGTAGATAGGCTGGGTGAAATCAATGCTTTTGCGCCGCTGTTCGGTGATGTTCATCGCCGAGTTTATGGCGTCGAACTTCTTCGCCACAAGGCCCGGGATCAGCGAATCAAATGAACTTTCCACCCAGCTGCATTTCAGCTGTGCCGCTTTGCAGATGGCGTTACCCAGATCGATATCAAAGCCCTGCAGTTCGCCCGCAGAGTTACGGCTTTCAAACGGTGGATACTCCGCCTCTACGCCGAAACGCAGCTCGCCTGCCGCAAAAGAAGAAACAGAACAGAACAGGCCGAAGCCCGCAATCAGTGCTTTTACTTTCATCGCCAACGCCCCTTAACGTGGTTTTACCTGACACAGGGCCGCAGCGCCTGCCCGTAAAGTTGCCTCATCTTTGGCAAAAGAGAGGCGGATCAGTTTGTTATCCGTGCCATCGGTGTAGAACGCCGACAGCGGGATCGTCGCCACGCCGTGGTCGACAATCAGCCGTTGCACCATTTCGCTGTCGCGCTCATCGCTGAAGGCGCTGTAGTCCGCCAGCAGGAAGAACGAGCCCTGGCTCGGCAGCAGCTTAAACGGCGATTCCGCCAGCAGCGACTGCAGCAGATCGCGCTTGCGCTGATAAAACGCCGCCAGCGACAGCCAGGTTTGCGGGTCCGTCATGTGCTCGGCAAACGCGTACTGCATCGGAGTATCGGCCGAGAACATCAAAAATTGATGCACTTTGCAGATTTCATCCATCAATTCCGCCGGAGCCACACAATACCCCACGCGCCAGCCGGTGACGTGATAGGTTTTTCCGAAGGATGAAACAATCACGCTGCGCTCGGCAAGCTGCGGATGCGTTGCCATGCCGTGATGCGGCTGGCCGTCAAACACCACGTGTTCGTAGACTTCGTCAGACAAAATCACGATATCGGTGTTGCGGGTCAGCGCCGCCAGCTGTTGCAGATCGTTGGCATCGAACACTTTTCCGCTCGGGTTATGCGGCGTGTTGATGATAATCATGCGCGTGCGTGGCGTAATAGCCGCGCGGACTTCATCCCAATTGACGGTGAAATCCGGCACCGTCAGCTTGATGGCCACCGGCGTTGCGCCCTGCAAACGCACAATCGGCGCGTAGCTGTCGAACGACGGTTCAAAATAGATAACTTCATCGCCCGGATGCACCAGCCCGCTGATCGCGGAATAGAGCCCTTCGCTGGCGCTCGCGGTGATCAGCACTTCGCTGTCGGCGTCGTAGCGCGTGCCGTAGAGATCGGCAATTTTTTCCGCGATGCGGGTTTTCAGCGCATGCAGGCCGGTCATTGGCGCGTACTGGTTATGCCCCGCTTCCATCGCACGGGTCACGCCCTGCACCAGTCGCGGATCGCAGGCAAAGTTCGGCGCGCCCTGGGAAAGGTTGATGGCGTTATGCTGTGCGGAGAGCTGGCCAATCACGGTAAAGATGGTGGTGCCCACGTCGGGCAGCTTGGTGCGGGTTTTCACCGGAGAACGCAGAGTCATCGCCAATCCTTTCTCAGAAAATATGCATAACTATTCAATCGAAAGCCCTCCGCGCCGACAATCGAATTGTTGTCATACTAGCCATGAGAAAATTGCATAGCTGCATTCCCGCACTACACTTGAGGCAGACAACTCAGGTGAAAATCCATGAAGAAAATCGCCATTATCGGCACCGGCCCGACCGGCATTTACACCTTCTTTTCGCTCTACGGGAACAATACGCCCGTCGCCATTTCGCTGTTTGAACGCGCCGACGAGGCGGGCGTCGGGATGCCCTACGCCGATGAAGACAACTCGCGCCTGATGCTGGCGAACATTGCCAGCATTGAAATCCCCCCGCTGTTTGAAACCTATCTGGCGTGGCTGAAGCGCCAGCCGGAAAGCTACCTGATGCGCTACGGCGCAGATCCTGCCACCCTGCACGACCGGCAGTTTTTGCCGCGTATTCTTCTCGGCGACTACTATCGCGCGCAGTTTCTTACCCTGATGGAAAAGGCAAAAGAGAGGGGTTATCAGGTTAGCGTGCATGAATCCTGCGAAGTGACCGACCTGCAGGTGGCGGAATCAGGCATTCAGCTGTGGGTAAACAATGCCGCTGTAGCTGACAGGTTCGATCTTGCCGTCATCGCTACCGGGCACGTCTGGCCGGATGACGAAGAGGCCACCCGTTCATATTTCCCGAGTCCATGGTCCGGGCTGCTCGAGGCGAGCATTCCTGCGGGCCGCGTCGGCATTATGGGGCTTTCCCTGAGCGCCATTGATGCGGCGATGGCCGTTGTCGCGCAGCACGGCACATTCGATGAAACGGATGAACACAGTGTCACTTTTACGCTCGATGAAAACAGCGCTGCGCTGAGCCTGACGCTGATGTCGCGATCCGGCCTTCTGCCCGAGGCAGATTTTTACTGCCCTCTCCCTTATGAACCGCTGCAAATAGCGACGGAGCAGGCCGTAGCAAAGGAAGTTGCCGCGGGTTCTCAGGGGTTACTCGATCGTATTTTTGCGCTGATGGTGAGAGAAATAGCGCTTGTCGACCCGAAGTGGAGCGAACAAATTGGGCTACATCAGCTGACCGCCGATACCTTTCCCGACGCCTGGTTTGCCGACAGGCAGCAAAACAATCCTTTTGCATGGGCGCACGAGAATCTGCAGGAAGTCGAGCGCAACAAGCGGGAGCGGCACACGGTGCCCTGGCGCTATGCCGTCCTGCGCATGCATGAGGTGGTTGAGGATGCGGTGGCACATTTCGATGAAGGTGACCGGCAGCGTTTTAGCGAAGGTCTGGCGCGGGTTTTCATCGATAACTACACCGCGATTCCTTCGGAGTCTATCCGCCGTCTGCTGGCCCTGCGGGAAGCGGGGATCCTGACGATTCAGACACTTGGGCAGGACTATTCGCTGCAGAGAATGGCAGACAGAACCCATATTTGCGGGCAAAACGGCGAGCTGATATTCGACACGTTCATTGACGCTCGCGGGCAAAAGCCGCTGAAAATAAAAGCTTTACCCTTCCCGCGCCTTCGTCAGCAGATGGCCGTCACCGGGGATGATTTCCCGCAGGTGGCGGAGGATTACACATTGCTGGCGCCCGAAACGCTGCGCGGTCGGATCGCGTTTGCCGCCCTGCCTTATCTGATGCACGACCAACCCTTCATCCAGGGGATAACCGTCTGCGCAGAGATCGGCGAATGCATCGCACAAGCCGTCACTGGCCCGGCCAGTCGCCTGCGCCGACGCCTGCCGTTTATTGAGCGTTAACGCTATGTCATACTCGCCATGACCAAATTGCATAGCTGGAGTCAGCATGTCCCGTAGACAGTTGCCTTTGAACGCCATCGAAACCTTTCTGGTGACGGCCCGTCATCTCAACCTGACCCATGCGGCAAAAGAGCTGTGCCTGACCCAGGGCGCGGTAAGCCGCAAGATTGCGACGCTAGAGGCGTGGTTTGGCTTCCCGCTGTTTGAGCGTCTGGCTCGCGGCCTGCGCCTGTCGCCCCAGGGCAGCGCACTCTACCCGGAGCTGATGACGTCCTTCAACCAGATGGTTATGGTGGCCGAACAGGCGCGCCAGCAGCAGACTGTGGTCAGGCTGAAAGCCCCGACCTGTGCGATGCGCTGGCTGGTGCCGCGGCTGGTTGAAATTGAACAGCGCTTTCCAGAGATGCAGATTGCGCTGACCACCACCACCGAACATTCCGTCAATTTCAAAACCGAGCCGTTTGATGCGGCGATCGTCTTTGGCACCCATATGAATGCGGGAGATTTGCTGTTTGAAGAGTCGCTGACGCCGGTCGTCAGCCACCGTCTGGCAGACAACAGGCAGTTTGCCGGAATGACATTCCTCCATCCGACGCGCGATAAAACCGACTGGTCGCTGTGGCTCGCCAGACTGCCGGAACCGCTGCCGTCTGCGATGCAAAAAAATCAACACTTCGACACTATGGACCTCGCCATCACCGCTGCGGTGCAGGGTTTTGGCGTGGCGATTGCTGACGAGACGCTCGTTCAGGAAGATTTGCTGAGCGGCAGGCTGGTGCGACCTTATGCACTGAGCGTAAAAACCGGGGCCAGCTACCGGCTGGTGGTGCGGGAGGTGTCAGCCAAAGCCATCGGGCTGACACAGTTTCGCGACGGGCTGCTTAATCCAGCGTCACATGATGGCGCATAACGCGGCGGAAAAGCGCCAGCCGCGCCCGCATAAAGCGGTTTTCCACCCTGAATCCTCTATGTTTGTTGAGCCCTATCCGCAGTAATCTGTCGCGGCCTTTTATTGCGGCAGGCCAGCGCAGCGGACCGTGCAGCGTATCATTGGCCACGCTTGCATCACGGGCGAAGCTTACCCAGTAGTCCGCCACCAGCTTCGCAAACGCCAGGTCATGCTCATTTACGTACTGCCGCGCGGGTTCGGTGAGCGTCAGCGTATCAAAGACATAGGGCACTTCGTTGCCGTGCCATGCGCCGTTTTTGTAGGTGTCATGTTCCGCCTGCGCGACATAATCGAACCAGTAACGCCAGCACGGCTGCCCGATGCGCTGCTGCGCCTGCATCACCACAAACCCGAGCGTGGTGAAGGCCATATCGCGGCACACCTGGCGGCCAAGTTCCTCATCACCCTTCACGCCTGGATAGAGCAGTTTTATCAGCCCCAGGCCTAAACGACGCTCCCGGCGCAGCTTCTGGATTTGCTCAGCCAGATCGACGCCAAACACCGCCATCACGCTCGCTTCATCGCTGTTTGAACCAATCATGAGCGGCACCGGGTGCTGACGCGCCGTGAAGAAGGTTTCCAGCATCGGTTCGGGCAAAACGGCATCGCCACAGACGGGCACCGGCCCGGGCTTTAACGCACCTTCCAGCGGCCAGAAGGCGTCGGCGGGAATTTCGCGGAGCTGTTCGGCCGTGGCGTTTTGAAGTCCGAAATGGGCGGCAATGGCTTCACCCTGGGCCAGCGCCTTGTCGACAGGCGTGTCCGGGAGCGTGTAGCCGCTCTGAATAATTGCCTTATGGAATAAGCCGTTAGCTTTTGGTGAAGCCAGTAACGAGAGCACGCTGCGAGCGCCAGCGGATTCACCAAACAGCGTGACGTTGTCACGATCTCCACCAAAGGTTTCGATGTTTTCTTGTACCCATTTCAGGGCAGCAATCTGATCGAGCAGAGCAAAATTGCAGATGCGCTCGCCCTCTTCACCGTCCAGCGCCGGGTGTGCAAAGCAGCCGAGATGCCCGAGCCGGTAGTTGATGGTCACCACCACCACACCGCGCTGTGCCAGCTGTTTTCCGTCGTAGGGCGGCAAACTGCCTGCCCCAATCGTATACCCGCCGCCGTGCAGCCAGACCATGACCGGCAGAGGCTGCGCGTGGGTGGCTGGCGCCCAGACGTTCAGATAAAGGCAATCTTCAGAAAAACGGCCCGGATCGCCGCCGCCAAGTTCAAGGCAGTAATCAATATTTTGCCAGCTTGCCGCAGAAAAGTGCTGAGCTTCACGCACGCCCTCCCAGGGCGTAACGGGCTGCGGGGAACGCCAGCGCAGAGCACCAACGGGCGGGGCCGCGAACGGTATGCCGCGATAGACATGAAGATTGTCGTCGGTTGAACCCAGCAGGGATCCCTGCCGGGTATGGGCCAGCGGTGTTGCAGGATGATGCATTGTTCTCTCCCTTTACGTGCATTCATCCCAGTGTATGCGGGTTGGCGCGCCGTTAGCAACGCCGCGAAAGGCTGATTTACAGCAGCCCGCAGCGCCGTTTACTGCGATCTTCCGCTTCCTGATACAGCTCAAACTCATTCATAACCGGGCAGCCGAGCGCGTCTTCAAATGCCGCCTGGCTCGAATTACCGTGGCTGCGGGCCTGGGTTTCATTGCCGAGATTTGACTGGAAAATGCCTGCCGCGCTCACCGGCAAGAAGTCTTCATAAGTGATGGGCTGCGCTACCAGCCAGCCACGCTCGATAAGCGGCTGCGGGTCGTCACCCGGACGGAATGCCTGGCGATGGGCTTCGCCCGCGGGCGTCAGACGATAGCGGAAATAGGCCAGCGCCTGGCGGCGAAGGAACATCTCGCTGTCGGGGAAGGATTTGAACATCTCCGAAAGATGCTGCTGATGGCTGAGGTTGTCCTTGCCGGTGCCCGCTTCCGTCAGCAGCGAGTCATACAATGCGCGCCCTTTCGGGGTTAACGCCACGCCGCGCTGCTCGATCTCCCCGAAGCGCGCAGTGTGCGTGCCACGGTGCTCTCCGGCAAACAGCACAGGTTCTTCCAGCGCTTTGAAACTGGTCTGACGCAGCAGCACAGGCACCTCGCGGCGCGGCGGGCCTTCGATCAGAATCTTCGGCTCAATGCCGTACTCCGGCATCAGCTGCTGCACGCGATCTATGTCCAGCGTGCGAGGCGTCAGGTGGTTAATGTGGCAGCCCGGGAAGCACACCACATCAGCAATCAGCCGGTGTTCGTTGTGCAGTGCGAGATAGGTATCCTGCTCCACGGTGGCGTGACTGTGCCAGCGGAAGGTTTCCAGCGCTTCTTTCACAAACTCTTTGGCTTCCGCTTCGGTCAAATCGCCCTGCACTTCATGCTGCGCAATCAGATCGAGACAGCGTGAGGTAAAAATCTGTCGCTTTGAGAGGATCTCCGCGGCCTTGTCGCGCAGCTCAACGTTATCAATCAGCTCCAGGCGCAGCAGCGAAGTAAAGACGCGGAACGGGTTGCGGGCAAGCGCGGCATCTTCCACCGGACGAAACGCGGTGGAATGCACGGGCACGCCTGCCTGGGAAAGATCGTAATAGCTGACGGGGTACATCCCCATAACGGCAAACATGCGGCGAAGCGTCGACAGCTCTTCCGCTGTGCCCACGCGAATTGCCCCGTGCCGTTCGACGTTCAGCCTGGCCAGTTCGTCAGCGTTTGCCAGCTGTTCGTGCAGCTTAGGATGACTTTCCAGCACCGCCAGGTTCACATCCGCCACAAGCTCCAGCAGCGTGCCGTACTGCGGAACTTCCTGCTGGTACATCGCTGACATTGCCTGCGAAAAGTTTTCCCGAATCTCATCAGCCGTGATGGTGTTCGCCATGATGTCATGTCTCCAGTGAATATTACCTGGAGTGTACATAAGCCATTTGCTGCCGGGAGGAAGAATTTCTGAATTGTGATCGCGGATAACCTCTGTAATTACGCCCTGCGTTCGTGCGGTTTATAACCTGCTGTTATGCAAAAACCGTTATAAATTCACTTTAAATTAACAATTTCATTACACACACTGCCGGTGACGAAACAACAACAACGACAACAACCTTTCCTCTCACCCGGAGCGCCCTATGACCGACAAATGGACACCACGTGAAGTGGTGCACCGTGACTACAACAGTCACCCGCCTGCCTTCGCACCCGGCTATAAAACAAGCGTGCTGCGTTCGCCACGCAATGCGCTTATTTCGCTGCAAAACTCGCTGTCGGAGATAACCGGCCCGGTGTTCAGCAGCGACGATCTCGGCCCTCAGGATAACGACCTGATCCTCAACTACGCCAAAGACGGCCTGCCGATTGGCGAGCGCATCATCGTTCACGGCTACGTGCGCGACGGTTTTGGCCGCCCGATGAAAAACACGCTGGTTGAGGTGTGGCAGGCCAACGCCGGAGGCCGCTACCGCCATAAGAAAGATCAGTACCTGGCCCCTGTCGACCCCAACTTTGGCGGCTGCGGGCGCGTGCTGACCGATGAAAATGGCTATTACTTCTTCCGCACCATCAAGCCCGGCCCCTACCCGTGGCGCAACCAGGCCTCTGACTGGCGGCCTTCGCACATTCACTTCTCGCTCTCCGGCGAGGCGTTCGCCCAGCGTCTTATTACGCAGATGTATTTCGAAGGCGACCCGCTGATCAAGCAGTGCCCGATTGTGAAAACCATCAACAACGATGACGCGATCCGCACGCTGATTGCCGAACTCGACACCCACGCCGCCGTGCCGCTGGACTGCCTGGCGTATCGTTTCGACCTGGTGCTGCGCGGCAGCCGCGCCACGCTGTTTGAAAACCGGACTCAGGGAGCCGCCCGATGAAAGATTACTTACCGGAAACCGCGTCCCAGACTGCCGGGCCTTACGTGCATATCGGCCTCGCGCCGGAAGCCGCCGGGTTCCACATCTTCGAGAAAAATTTCGGCCCTGTGCTGACTAACTCGCAAACTCAGGGCGAACGTATCGTGATTGAAGGCCGCGTCTTCGATGGTTCAGGCACGCCTGTTCGCGATGTGCTGCTGGAGATCTGGCAGGCCAACGCCGCAGGCCGCTACAACCACCCCGCCGATCGGCAGTCAGGCAAAAATCTTGACGCCGATTTTCGCGGCTGGGGGCGCGGCTGCTCAGATTTTGACTCCGGCGTCTGGCGGTTTGACACCATTAAGCCAGGCGCGGTGACGGGCCGCGACGGGCGCATCATGGCCCCGCACGTCAATCTGTGGATCGTGGCGCGAGGTATTAACATCGGCCTGAATACCCGCATGTATTTCTCCGACGAGCAGGAAGCAAACCGCACGGACCCGGTGCTGAACCTGATTGAGTGGGAAGTGCGACGCAAAACGCTTATCGGCCAGCGTGAACAGCGCGGAAGCGAAACTGTCTACCGCTTTGACATTCATCTTCAGGGCGAAGCTGAAACGGTTTTCTTCGACCTCTGAGCCACTTTCAGCCCGATGGCCGCGCGGCGTCGGGCTCTTTACTGCCTGTTCCATAACCCTTCGTCACTCAATCCCGACAGATGTTAATGATATTTTGCTAGCAAGTTATCAAATTTAAACAAGTTGTCTTGATTGCCGCCTCTGACTCTCTTTAACATCCGGTTATGGAAAAAAATGGTCTCTTCAGTCAGCGCATTCGCTTGCGCCATTTGCACACCTTTGTCGCCGTCGCTCAACAGGGAACGCTGGGGCGCGCGGCGGAAACGCTTAACCTCAGCCAGCCTGCGCTGTCGAAAACCCTTAATGAGCTGGAACAGCTGACGGGCACCCGCCTGTTCGATCGTGGGCGTTTGGGCGCTCAGCTGACGCTCGTTGGCGAGCAGTTCCTGACCCATGCGGTGAAAGTGCTCGACGCGCTGAACACCGCCGGACAGGCGCTGAGCCGCAAAGAAGGTATCAGCAGCGATGTGGTGCGTATCGGTGCCCTGCCGACCGCCGCGCTCGGCATTCTGCCTGCGGTCATTGGCCCCTTCCACCAGCAGCAAAAAGATATCACCCTGCAGGTCGCCACCATGAACAACACCATGCTGCTGGCGGGGCTGAAATCAGGGGAAATCGACTTAGGGATTGGCCGCATGTCCGACCCGGAGCTGATGACCGGGCTGAACTACGAGCTGCTGTTTCTCGAATCGCTGAAGCTGGTTGTTCGCCCGGACCACCCTTTATTGCAGGAAACCGTCACCCTCAGCAAAGTGATGGAGTGGCCGGTTGTCGTGTCGCCAAAAGGGACGGTCCCGCGGCAGAATGCCGAGACGCTGGTGCAGAGCCAGGGCTGCAAAATCCCTCCTGGCTGCATTGAAACGCTTTCAGCTTCGCTGTCGCGTCAGCTGACGGTGGATTTTAATTACGTGTGGTTTGTGCCCTCAGGCGCGGTAAAAGATGACCTCCGCCGTGGCACGCTGGCGGCACTGCCGGTGCCGACTCAGGGCGCAGGTGAACCCATAGGGATTTTAACGCGAGTGGATTCACCGCTGTCGACCGGCGCCCAGACGCTGCTGAGCGCGATTCGGAAATCAATGCCGGGTAGTTGATAGCCCTGGACTGCCGGATGCGCTGTGCTTATCCGGCCTACGTTTCCCCCGTAGGCCTGATAAGGCGAAGCCGCGTCAGGCAATTAAGAGGCGATTATTTTTTTCGCGGCATCATCCGCAGCAGCGTGTTGTCCTTCCAGAAATAGTGATGCATCAGCGCCGCCAGCGCATGCAGGCCAATCACGTAATAGCCGAAATTCGCCAGCCACACGTGGTATTCCTTCAGCGTATCCACCAGATCGAAATTCGCTTCCGCCGCGTGCGGCATAACGATACCGAAGGCGATCCACGGGTTACCGCGGTTGTACATCATCACCAGCCCGATAATCGGCAGAATGATAAACAGCAGATAGATAACCAGGTGCCCCAGATGCGCCATGCCGGTCATCCACGCTTTCGGTTTCGGCACAATTGGCGGTGATTTGTGCTTCAGGCGCACCAGCAAACGCGCCACCATCAGCACCAGGATCGAAATACCGCAGGAGACGTGCACCATATTGAAGTACGGACGATAGGTCCGTGGAAAGAAGCCGCGCAGCTCCATGGCACAGTACGCGCCAATCACCAACAAAAAGACCAGCCAGTGAATGCCAATTTGCAGCCCCGTATATTTATCCCGCATTGTGTTTGCTTCCCGGAAAAACAATGAAAACGCTACCATAGCGGCCCTGCGTTAAAAATTCATTAACTTTTCCGAGTCAATTTCCAAACCTTTCATCTCCCTGAGTTGCCCAATCAGAGCGACTGGTCTAAGCCTGGAGGAGTTTGTTCGCACATAAAACAACCCCGAAAGGAGAGTCTTAATGAGCAAAATTGGCATTAACGGTTTTGGGCGCATTGGCCGCCTGGTGCTGCGTCGCCTGCTGGAAGTAAAAAGCGCGCAGGAAGTGGTGGCGATTAATGACTTAACGTCGCCGAAGGTGCTGGCTTACCTGCTGAAGCACGACTCCAACTACGGCCCCTTCCCGTGGAGCGTGGACCACACCGACGATGCGCTGATTGTCGATGGCAAAAAAATCGCCGTCTACGCGCAGAAAGATGCCGCACAGATCCCCTGGAAATCAGCAGGTGTGGAATACGTTATCGAATGCACCGGGTTCTACACCGCCAGCGACAAAGCCAAAGCGCACCTTGATGCAGGCGCGAAAAAAGTGCTGATCTCCGCCCCGGCAGGTGAGATGAAAACCATCGTCTATAACGTCAATGACGATACGCTCGATGCGAACGACACCATTATTTCAGTCGCATCCTGCACCACTAACTGCCTGGCTCCGATGGCGAAAGCGCTGCACGACGCCTTTGAGATCAAAGTCGGCACCATGACCACCATTCATGCCTACACCGGCACGCAGGCGCTGGTAGACGGCCCACGCGGGAAAGATTTACGCGCATCCCGCGCGGCGGCTGAAAACATCATTCCCCACACAACGGGGGCGGCGAAGGCCATCGGTCTGGTGATCCCGGCGCTAAGCGGCAAGCTGAAAGGCCATGCGCAGCGCGTGCCGGTCAAAACAGGCTCGGTAACGGAGCTGGTGTCGATCCTGGGTAAAAAAGTGACCGCCGATGAGGTAAACGCGGCGCTGAAAAAGGCCGCCGACGGCAACGAGTCCTTCGGCTATACCGAGGAGGAAATTGTTTCGGGTGACGTTATCGGCAGCCATTTTGGCTCGGTGTACGACGCCACTCAGACGGAAATTACCGAAGTAGGCGATCTGCAATTGGTGAAGACCGTCTCCTGGTATGACAACGAATACGGCTTCGTGACCCAGCTGGTTCGCGTGTTGGAAAAATTCGTTAAGCTGTAAGCGTAAGAAAATAAAGATAAAGGCATAAGCGATCCTTATGCCTTTATTCTTTTCACGGCAGGTTTAGCGCTCGTTCTGTTTTATTTCCGCGCTGAATAACCCTTTTCCCGATGGCAATGCCTCGCATTTCAACGGCCCGGTGTAAAACCGATGCGAGGAGATAGACTATCGGGAAACAGATCCCGACGGTAATCAGATAGCGCGCCCCGCTTCCATAGTTTGCCAGATGGTCATGACTGAGCAGTAGGCCAATCACCGGCGTCACCACCAGCAGATGCAGCAGATACACAGAGAACGAGACGTCGCCAAGCCAGGTGAAAAAGCGATGGCATAGCAGCGCGCGCGGGACGCTGAACAGGCGCTGCAAAAGGTTTTTCTGCTGCCACGGCCACAGCACGCCAGTCATGCCCAGGATCATCAGCGCCTCGAAAAAGACCTGCACGCCGTCCATGCGGATATTCATCAGGGCGCTCGCCACCGGCGCCAGCAGCGCCAGGCCGATAAACAGGATCCTCCGCTGCCTGACCGCCTCCGCCATCAGCATACCGGCAATAAAAATATGCAGTTTAATCAGGATCATCGACGGCATCGGGAAAGCCGTATACAGCTCTGGCAGCAAATAACGCCCCGCCAGGACCACTATCATCAGGGTGACCAGGGCCTGCGCAAAACCCAGGCGTAGCGTCAGCAGCATGATGAACGGGAACAGGACGTAATACTGCATCTCGAGGCCGATGCTCCAGTCCGGCAGTGCCGTTTCGTAGGCATATTGCGGCAGGTCGCCAAAGACGAAGGTCAGGTGTGCCAGGACGTTGAAAAAGGAGAAGTCGCTGTAGCGAGACGTTTCTGTTGCCGTGGAGGGAAAGGCTCCGGCGATAATTTCACGCATTTCGCCAAGATAACTCCCTGCCAGCAGCGCCACCAACATCAGCACGTAATAGAGCGGCGCAATGCGAAAATAGCGCCGCAGCCAGAACGTTTTGATGGTCTGCCATTCTCCCCAGGGCTCTTTCGTTTGACGCTCAAAATAATTTTTGGCCATCAGATAACCGGACAACAAAATAAACAGATCGACGCCCAGTTTGGGCACCGCAATAATCGGTATTTTACAGTTCACCAGCAGCGCGATATGCCCGAGAAACACCCACAGCGACGCGACGCCGCGCAGGCCTTCCAGCTCCGGAGACCAGTTTTTAGTCGTTGCCATAATCACCTCATTAAAAAAGGCATCATAGCAACATGTTCTTTGAAGAAGGTCCGAAAGCCCGGGCGGGAAAAAACTTTCAGATTAAGGCCATGCCCCGTATCACGCGGGTTTGGCTGGCGTGTAGCGTAAGATTCCGGCTATGCCGCCACCGCCATCAGAGGGATGATTAACGCCGTCGGCCACGGTGACTTCGGTAAAATCAAAGGGCGACACGTTCTCAATGCAGGCAACGTTCACACCGTACTGATTGGGGTTAGATCGACGCTGATGGAAGGTATAAATTCCGCAGACTGAGCAAAAATAGTGTGCGGCGCTGCGGGTGTTGAAACGGTATTCCGTTAGCTTCTCTTTCCCCTCGATAACCTCGATTCCGGAAAGCGGCGCTGACACCACCACCGCGCCGCGCATCCGGCAAAAAGAGCAGTTACAGCGGCGGATGGTGTTAAATCCATCGGATAACTCAGCGGTAAATTTCACTGCGCCACAGTGGCACTGGGCTTTCACTTTTTCAGTCATGGGCACACCTCGTTGTTGAGAGAAGTGCCCTAAGTTGTAGCACAGCGCGGGCCTGTTGTCGGGTGACGACTTCGCCTTACCCGACCTACCCAAAAAATAACTTTTATATCAGTCTCGTAGGCCGGGTAAGCATCAGCGCCACCCGGCACTTCTCAAACTTACGATTGCAAATAAACCACCTGCGTTTGCAGATACTCTTCCAGGCCATGACGACCGTCTGCCCCGCCGATCCCGGACTTGCGCCAGCCCGCGTGGAAGCCCTGCATCGCCTCAAAGTTTTCGCGGTTGATGTAGGTTTCGCCGAACTTCAGCCCTTTTATCGCCTTCATTGCTTTGTTCAGATCCTGAGTGTAGACCGATGACGTCAGGCCATATTCGCTGTCGTTCGCCATCTGCAACGCCTCTTCAAGCGTATCGAAGGCCACCACCGGCAGCACCGGCCCGAAGGTTTCTTCGTGCATGATGCTCATCTCCTGATTCACATCCAGCAGCAGCGTCGGCGGGTAGAAATAGCCTTTTCCGTCCGGCGCTTTGCCGCCAAGCACGACCTTCGCGCCCTGCTCAACCGCTTTCGCCACCTTTTGCTCTACGCGATCCAGGGCCGCCGCATTAATCAGCGGACCCATTGCAATGTCGTTGCGCTGTGCCGGATCGCCAAACTGCACCGCTTTCATTGCCTCGCCCAGACGATTGACGAAGCGGTCGTAAATGCCTTTCTGCACATAAACGCGCTCGGCACAGTTGCACACCTGCCCGGTGTTGATCACGCGTGAATCCACAATCGCTTTCACCGCCAGCTCCAAATCCGCGTCATCCAGCACGATTGCCGGAGCCTTACCGCCCAGTTCCAGACACACTTTGGTGATGTTCTTCGCCGCCGCAGCCATGATTTTCTCGCCCGCGCCGACGCTGCCGGTCATGCTGACCATCGCCACTTTCGGGTTGGCCGCCAGCTCCTGCCCGACCGTTTCACCCCGGCCGAGAACAAGGTTGAACACGCCTTTTGGCAGCCCAATCTCATGCACGATTTGCGCGAAGGCGATGGCGTTGTTCGGCGTGAATTCGCTTGGCTTAATGACGATGGTGTTGCCAGTAATCAGGGCTGGCGCGAGCTTGCGGGCAATCAGGAAGAACGGGAAGTTCCACGGCAGAATACCAGTGGTGACGCCCAGCGCGCGCTTGAAGACAAAGATGTTCTCGCCCGGACGGTCGCTTTGCAGAATTTCCCCTTCGTAACGGCGCGCCCATTCAGACATGTAGTCGAGGTAATCCGCAGTGAAGGCCACTTCCACCTCGGCCAGTTGCTGAATTTTGCCGCCTTCCGCCACGATAAGTGAGCTGATTTCCGCCGCTCGGTCGCGAATGCCCTGCGCAATCTTGCGTAACCATCCCGCACGTTGAATCGCCGGAAGCGCTTCCCAGGCTGGCTGTGCGCGTTCCGCGGCGTCGATGGCCTGCTGTGCCTCTTTGGCAGTTCCGTCCGGAATGCGGGAAATCAGCGCTTCGGTTGATGGGTTAACCACGTCAATCCAGGCGTCGCCCTGCCAGGACACAAACTGACCGTCGATATACATAGGGTGTTGAACGGGTGCTGTCATGCGCTGCTCCTGTAAATGCATCGTTTTTAACAAGTGAATTTATTGTTAAATAACCAGATGAAGCAGTCGGGAACCAACGCTATGAAGCTGAATCTGTGAGATATCTCATAAAAGTGACGGGCTGGATGCGATTCAGCGGCAACACTGCATTAACAAAAAATGCCCGTTTGAGCACATTGCGCCGCAAACGGGCATTTCAGGCAGGAACCACTATCCCAGCGAACGGCTGGCTAATGCCTCACGCAACAGCCCATCATCACGCAGCGCCTGCCAGGCATTTTGTACGGCCTCCGGCATATCAACGTGAGCGATAAACCCCTTGCCGCGCGGGCCGTAGCCGTTTTCATCATCCCGTATGCGGGGCAGTTCGCCCAGAATGAGCGACAGGTAACGCTCCACGGGCCAGACGTTCTGCGCCTCATCGGTAAAAGTCAGGCCAAATTTGTCGTTACGCAGCACGGGCAGATAACCTGGATAGCTGTGCCACTGCGGCGCGCTGTTATCGCCCTGCCAGACCTGAGCGAACGTCGCCATGGTGCGTCGTTGCATGGTTGGGTCCTGTACGACGATGGCGTTACGGCAGACAATGCCTCGCTCCTGCATAACGTCACGCGTAAATCGGGCGTTTTCACCACAGTTAGTGGAACGGTCTTCCACGATGATGCGCTCGTGCGGGATGTTCCAGAACTGATGGGCAATATCCGCGAGCAGCGCTGCTTCAGGCCGCCCGGTTGTGGGCAACGAGTTGTAACGCGGGTGACGAGCCACGGCGGCATAAAGAAAGGTTGTTGAGTGACCAATACCGCCGCTGATAAGCAACGTGCGGTTCTCCGCGGCCAGGCGGCAGGCGGCATCAATGGTTGGCATGACCGCATTACCGGCCAGCACCACCAGATCCGCCTCAGCATTTACCGGCGGCTCGGGGTAATCGTTTTGCGCCAGCCATTCGCCCACGCAGTTCGCGGCCTGGAGCGTTTTCTCATTCAGATGTGGAAAAGTGGTCAGCATATTTTTTCCTTCTTTACTGGGTCATCCCACAGGGTAACGCCCTGAGGTGGGCCGAAAAGTGGATCACTCTGAAAGCACAGGCCCCCGAGAATGCCACCAAAATGTAACCAGAATGAAATAACCAGAAACATCCAAAAATCATCGGGTTGCACCTGAACAATACACCAGTAACGCTGCCAGTGGCAGAGCATTAGCCACACAATACGGCAAATTTTCAGCCGAAAAAGCCACAAAAAAGCCACAAAAAAGCCCTCATCTGACCAGCAAAACAGCGCCAGGGACTTGCCAAAATTAACACCCCACCCTAGTTTGCCTAACAATTACACAACTTTTTATCCTCCCGGTTGCACCTGAAGCGCGCCAGGTAGCACCCGGACTCATTCATCTCTCTGACGAGGTTTTCGGTGATGGCTATGCAAGAAAGCAGTACGTCGATTCTGCGAAAAAACAAGAAGGTGTTGGTTGCCAGTCTGACCGGTAGCGCCATTGAATGGTTTGACTATTTTCTTTACGGCACCGCCGCCGCGCTGGTGTTCAATAAAATCTTTTTCCCGATGGTGGACCCGGTCATCGGGCTTATTCTCTCGTATCTCTCTTTCTCACTGACGTTCTTTATTCGCCCGATTGGCGGGGTGATCTTTGCCCATATCGGCGACAGAATTGGCCGTAAAAAGACGCTGGTGCTAACGCTGTCGCTAATGGGAGGTGCCACCGTACTGATTGGCCTGTTGCCCACCTATGAGCAGATAGGCATCTGGGCACCGGCGCTGCTTATCCTGCTGCGCATCGTTCAGGGAATGGGGATCGGTGGCGAATGGGGCGGCGCGCTGCTGCTGGCCTATGAATATGCCCCGGAGAAGCGCAAAGGCTTCTTTGGCAGTATCCCGCAGGCGGGGGTGACTATCGGCATGCTGATGGCGACCTTTATCGTGTCGCTGATGACGCTGTTTAGCGAGGAGCAGTTCCTCTCCTGGGGCTGGCGCATCCCTTTCCTGCTGAGTTCGCTCCTGGTGCTGCTGGGACTGTGGATCCGCAAAGATATTGATGAAACGCCAGAGTTTCAGCGATTGAAAAAAACCGGTACCGTCGCCAAAGCGCCACTTCGCGACACCCTCAAATTCCACTGGCGTGAAGTGATCATTGCCGCAGGTCTGAAGGTGGTAGAAACCGCACCGTTTTACATCTTCTCGACCTTTGTGGTCAGCTATGCCACCACCATTCTCGCCTATCAAAAATCACAGGCGCTGGAAGCGGTCACGCTCGGGGCGCTGGTTGCCACCGTGATGATTCCGCTAATGGGGCTGTTGTCAGATAAGGTGGGCCGCCAGCGGATGTATGCGGTCAGCGTCGCCCTGCTGGGTCTGTTTATTGTGCCGTGGTTTATGCTGCTCGATACCGGTACCACCTGGGGTATCATGCTCGCCACCGTCATCGCCTTTGGTGTGCTCTGGGCACCGGTCACCGCCGTGCTGGGCACGCTGTGTTCAGAGATTTTCAGCGCCAACGTGCGCTACACCGGTATCACCCTGGGCTATCAGTTAGGTGCCGCGCTGGCTGGCGGGACGGCACCGCTGATTGCCACCGGCCTGCTGGCGAAGTACAACGGCGACTGGAAGCCCGTTGCCTGCTATCTGGCAATAACCGTGCTTATCTCTCTTACCGCTATTTTCTTCGCCAGCCGCCGTCAAACCACAGCGGTGGCGGCCCAAGGGGAGATGCTCTGATAAAAAAAGGCCCGCGAAATGCGGGCCTTTGATCTGTCCTGACGAACGTTATTTAAGCGACGACCTGCTCCATCGCCTGCAAAATTCGCTTGTCGGAGATTGGATACGGCGTGCCAAGCTGCTGAGCAAAATAGCTGACGCGTAGCTCCTCAATCATCCAGCGGATCTCTTTCACATCATCGTCTTCACGACGGCCCGGCGGCAGCTTGTTCAGCCACTGCTGCCACGCCTGCTGCACGCTTTCAACCTTCAGCATGTTGGCGCGATCGCGGTGCGGATCGACGGCCAGTTTTTCCAGCCGTTTCTCAATGGCGTTGAGATAACGCAGAGTATCGCCGAGACGCTTAAAGCCGTTACCGGTGACAAAGCCACGGTATACCAGCCCTGCCATCTGCGCCTTCACGTCAGAAAGCCCAAGCGCCATGGTCATATCCACGCGCCCTTTCAGCCGTTTGTTGATATTAAAGACGGACGTCAGGATCTGCTCGACCTGTTTGGCAATCTCCACCACGGTATCATTCAGCTCTGCGCGAACTTTTTCATGAAGTTTTGTGAAGTTCTCTTCAGTCCACACCGGGCCACCCGCTTCATGGATCAGCTTATCGACACCGCAGGAGATGCAGTCGTCAATCAAGTCCAGCACTTTGCCGTACGGATTAAAATACAGCCCCAGCTTGGCCTTATTCGGCAGCTTTTCGTGCAGATATTTAATCGGCGACGGAATGTTCAGCAGCAGTAAACGGCGCAGGCCACGCCACATTGCCTGCTGCTGCTCCAGCGGGTTATCAAACAGTTTGATGGCCACGCTGTCGCGTTCGTCCACCAGCGCAGGCCAGGCCTTCACTTTGTAGTTACCGCGCTTCTGCTCATAGCTTTCGGAGAGCGTCCCGAAGCTCCACAGATGCAGCCCACTCTGCTCGATGCCGTCATCCGCCACGGCGGAGAGCGTCTCCTGCACTTTGCCTTTTAAAGCATCTTTAAGCGCCGTAAGGTCACGCCCTTCCTGAAGTTTCTTGTTCTTATCGTCAACCACGCGGAAGGTCATTTTCAGGTGATCGGGTACCTGATCCCAGTGCCAGTCTTCGCGATCGACGGTGACGCCGCTCATCCGGCGCAGCTCACGTTCCATTGCGTCCAGCAGCGGCATTTCCAGCGGCGTAATGCGGCCCAACAGGGCTTCGGCGTAGTTTGGCGCAGGCACAAAGTTGCGGCGTACAGGCTTCGGCAGCGACTTGATAAGCGCAATCAGCAGTTCGCGGCGCAGGCCCGGTATTTGCCATTCGAAACCGGCCTCTTCCACCTGATTCAGCAGCGGCAGCGGAATATGAACCGTCACGCCATCGGCATCTGCGCCAGGTTCAAACTGGTAGCTCAGGCGCAGCTTCAGGTTGCCCTGATGCCAGAAGTTCGGGTAATCGAGCTTGCTGACGTTCTCCGCGCCCTCTTTGATAAGCATGCTCTTTTCAAAGTTGAGCAGATCCGGCGTTTCCCGGCTGGCATTTTTCCACCAGCTGTCGAAATGGCGGGCGGAAATCACGTCATGGCTGATGCGCTGATCGTAAAACTCGAACAGCGAATCGTCGTCCACCAGAATGTCGCGGCGGCGTGATTTGTGCTCCAGTTCCTCGATTTCCGTGCGCAGCTTGTTGTTGTCGCGGAAGAACGCGTGGCGCGTCTGCCAGTCGCCTTCCACCAGCGCATGGCGGATGAAAAGCTCGCGACACAGCGCCGGGTCAATCTGGCTGTAATTCACCTTGCGCGCCGCCACAACCGGCAGACCGTAAACGGTCACTTTCTCCGTGGCCATCACCGCACCCTGCGAGCGTTCCCAGTGCGGTTCGCTGTAGGAGCGCTTAATCAGATGCTGTGCCACAGGCTCAACCCATTCAGGATCGATTCGCGCGGCAATGCGCCCCCACAGGCGGCTGGTTTCCACCAGTTCGGCCACCATCGTCCATTTCGGCGGCTTTTTGAATAAGCCAGAGCCCGGGAAGATGGAGAAACGGGCGTTGCGCGCGCCGGTAAATTCCTGTTTATCGGTGTCTTTCATACCGATATGGGAAAGCAGCCCGGTCAGCAGAGCGACATGCACTTCGCGGTATTCAGCGGGTTCGCTGTTCACCGGAATACCCAACTCTTTCACCACCTGGCGCAGCTGCGTGTAGATATCCTGCCACTCGCGCACGCGCAGATAGTTGAGATAATCGGTGCGACACAGGCGACGGAACTGATTCGACGACAGCGCTTTTTGCTGCTCGCCGAGGTAGTTCCACAGATTCACAAACGCCAGGAAGTCCGACTCTTTGTCGTGGAACCGGCGGTGTTTTTCATCCGAAGCCTGCTGCTTGTCCATCGGCCGCTCGCGCGGATCCTGAATCGACAGCGCAGAGGTGATAATCATCGCCTCACGCACGCAGCCGTGCTTTTGCGCTTCCAGCACCATGCGCGCCAGACGCGGATCGACCGGCAGCTGTGAAAGCTGTCGGCCCAGGGTGGTCAATTTATAGACCGTCTGCTGTTCATCAGTGGTGATAGCGCCAAGCTCTTCCAGCAGGCGCACGCCGTCCTGAATGTTGCGCTTATCGGGCGCTTCCACGAACGGGAAAGCGCCAATATCGCCGAGCCCCAGCGCGGTCATTTGCAAAATAACGGATGCCAGGTTGGTACGCAGAATTTCCGGGTCGGTAAATTCAGGGCGTGACAGGAAATCGTCTTCCGAATAAAGCCGAATACAAATCCCTTCCGACACGCGTCCGCAGCGCCCTTTACGCTGATTCGCCGAGGCCTGTGAAACAGGTTCAATCGGCAGGCGCTGCACTTTGGTGCGATAGCTGTAACGGCTGATGCGCGCGGTGCCCGGATCGATAACATATTTGATGCCCGGCACGGTGAGCGAGGTTTCTGCGACGTTAGTCGCCAGCACGATGCGCCGCCCGCTGTGAGACTGGAACACACGGTTCTGCTCGCTGTTCGACAGACGTGCATACAGCGGCAGAATTTCTGTGTGGCGTAGATCGCGTTTGCTCAGCGCATCGGCGGTGTCGCGGATTTCGCGCTCGCCGCTCATAAAGATCAGAATATCGCCGGGACTCTCCTGCCCCAGCTCATCAACCGCATCGAAAATGGCCTGCAGCTGATCGCGTTCGGTATCGTCCGCCTCTTCAACAATTGGACGATAGCGCACCTCCACCGGGAAGGTGCGGCCAGAGACTTCGATAATCGGCGCATTATTGAAATGTTTTGAGAAACGTTCCGGATCGATGGTTGCCGATGTGATGATAATTTTCAGATCAGGGCGCTTCGGCAGCAGTTCGCGCAGATAGCCGAGCAGGAAATCAATGTTCAGGCTGCGTTCGTGCGCTTCATCAATGATGATGGTGTCGTACTGCATCAGCAGGCGATCCTGCTGGATCTCAGCCAGCAGGATACCGTCGGTCATCAGCTTGACCATGGTGTTGTCGCTGACGTGATCGCTGAAGCGGACTTTGTAACCAATGCAGCCGCCCGGCTCGGTTTGCAGCTCTTCGGCGATGCGGTTGGCCACGGTTCGTGCCGCCAGTCGGCGCGGCTGAGTATGGCCAATCAGCCCTTTCAGCCCACGGCCCAGCTCCATGCAGATTTTCGGCAACTGGGTCGTTTTCCCGGAGCCGGTTTCCCCCGCCACGATCACCACCTGGTTGTCGCGAATGGCGTTGAAAATATCCTGTTTTTTCTGGCTGACCGGCAGGTTTTCCGGGTAGGTAATCAAAGGTCGCGCCGCTTCACGCAGCAGGACTTTACCCGCTGACTGGGCGATCTCCTGTGCCATCTCCTGCATAATGGCCTGTTGTGATTCAGGATTTTTAACCTTTTTCACGCCGTGCAGACGGCGGGCAAAGCGCATTTTGTCGCGCAGCATCAGGCCATCGAGCTGTTCATGCAGCTGAGAAAAGGTCAGTTTCTGTTGTTCTGTCATAGTCTTGTCGGGCAGCGCACTGCCGGGAAAGTCTCTTTATTTTGATTGTGTCAGATTACCACATCGGGGCTTCGCTTTCCTTCATCAATAAATTTGAACGAAGGATTCGATATATTGCGCTATCCCTGCGACAGGATTGTGAATAGAGTGTCAACAAGCAACAGGGCACGGGCCCGTCAATCTCATATAAGGAAACACCCATGAGCAAAGTATTAGTTCTCAAATCCAGTATTCTGGCAGGGTACTCTCAGTCTGGTCAGCTGACCGACTATTTTGTTGATCAGTGGGCTGAAAAACACCCGGCAGATCAGGTAACCGTTCGTGACCTGGCTGCACAGCCGATCCCGGTACTGGATGGTGAACTGGTTGGCGCCCTGCGTCCGAGCGACGCTCCGCTGTCTCCACGTCAGCAGGAAGCGCTGGCGCTCTCTGATGAGCTGATTGCCGAGCTGCAGGCACACGACGTTATCGTTATTGCTGCGCCGATGTACAACTTCAACATCCCAACCCAGCTGAAAAACTATTTCGACCTGGTGGCGCGTGCTGGCGTGACCTTCCGCTACACCGAAAACGGTCCGGAAGGCCTGGTGAAAGGCAAACGCGTTATCGTCGTCTCCAGCCGTGGCGGTATCCATAAAGATACCCCAACCGACCTGCTGGCACCGTACATGAAGCTGTTCCTGGGCTTTATCGGTATCACCGACGTGAACTTCGTGTTCGCTGAAGGTATCGCTTACGGGCCAGAAGTGGCAACCAAAGCGCAGACCGATGCCAAAACTGCTATCGACAGCCTGGTCGCAGCCTAAGATTTTCAGCCTCTCACCGCCCGGTGAGAGGTTTTTTTTATCCGCAAAATCCTTTCGTTACAATTCTTTCCGAGCACGATCGTAAAATCAGCAGACTTATCTTTCGAGTTATTCGGCGCAGCGTAGACTGGCGTTGGGTGCTTGGGGCTTTTTGTTTTCAGGCGTGAAGCAGGCAGTTCGTGCCGGAGTTGGA
Organism: Enterobacter sp. CC120223-11; assembly: GCF_900215375.1. GTDB lineage: Bacteria > Pseudomonadota > Gammaproteobacteria > Enterobacterales > Enterobacteriaceae > Scandinavium. The sequence goes on from NZ_OBEF01000001.1 coordinate 163,305, forward strand.
TCATTTCAACCTGAGCTCAAGGTGTTAGGGTAAATATCCTGAGGTTTCGTCTGTTATGAGCGAAAAGTGGAAGTTCGAAAGGTATTTTTTCATCACAGTATTTTGAATAACAGTGAACTGCTTACTACTAAATCACTCAACAGAGCAGAATATCGAATTTAAAAAATACGTAATAAAAAAGGGCAGCTTTCGCTACCCTTTATTTCTATCACCGATAATTACTGCTGAATCTGGTTCGCCTGCTGCAGAGGCAGAACCAGGTTCATATCATTCTTGATATTGGTATCAAGCGTTGAGGCAATCTGCTTCAGGATATCGCGATCGCCATCAATTTTCGCTTTATCGTTATTGAGCAGGTCGTCCATTTTCTCTTTACCCGTCACAACACCGATCAGATCCACTTTCGAGATTTGCACAGTCACGTCCGCTTTCTGGGTCGGCATATCATCCAACAATTCGACATAGTTCAGTACGCCATTGTGGAGGTCGAGCAGGAACTTATCGTTATCCATGTTCAGCGCAATCGTATGGTTGCCCAGTTTTTCTGCCTTGATCTGATCCGAAATCATACTGATATACGCCAGTAACAGCTTCGGCGGAAGGTTGGCAATCACTTCCGGAGACGCGGTGCTCAGTTTGTTTGGCACGCTGCCACCCACACGCAGCTCATTGGCTGCTGACAGGTAGAGGTTGCGGGTCAGGGCAGTTTCTTCCTGATAACCAATCTGCTCGAGGGCGTCAGCCATCAGGTAGTTTGCATTTTTATCCGAAGCATCATAGGCAACAATGTTGTTCAGCAGATCTACTGTGAAGCGATAATCACCTTCTTTGTAGCTCTGAACCGCCAGATCAACCACCTTGCTTTCACCGCCCATTGCTTTCACGTAGCGTTTGCCGCGCTCGGCATCAGGATATTTCGCCAGCTCCGCGGCGTTACCACTGAACCAGCCAAGATTCTTGATGTAGGTGGATTTCAGGTTATTACGGGTATTGCCGTAGTAAGGACGGTTATCCCATTTGTTGAAGACTTTCTCTGGAAGTTTCGCATTCTCAGCGATGTCATCAGGACGGTAGCCGTAGTTTGCGTAACGAATGGTGGTGTTATAGAGCGACTGATAGGCATCACGCTGATCTTTCAGATACTCAACGACATTCTGGTTGCCCCAGACAGGCCAGGTATGCGGCCCAAACTGGACTTCCACTTCGTTGCCCCAACGGGCAATCGCGGCATTAATGTAAGACGCCCACTCACTGGCATCACGGGTCTTAGCTCCGCGCAGCGTGTAGATGTTGTGTTGCAGGTGGTTAACTTCTTCTGCCATGGAAAGTGCTTTCCACTGCGGGATATACACCACCATTTCTGCCGGAGCTTCCGCACCAGGTGTCAGATAGAAGACAAAATCAACACCGTCGATAGTCGCCTTTTCACCATCTTTAGTGATGAAGTGGTTAGGAATCGCAAGAGAAGAGGCACCGTTTGCGAGAACCGGGCCGAGAGCCGCCGTAATGGTGCCGGAAGGGTCCTGTTTCAGCACGTTACCATACTGGTAGCCTGCACGACGGGCCATGATATTACCCGCCATCACGTTCTCACTGACTGCCTCCTCAACGAAACCTTCTGGTGCGTAGTAAGGAATTTTGCCGCTCTTGATATCGTCAGGAGTAGCAAGACCCGCGGCATAAATACCGGCAAAACCGCCAAAGTGGTCTGCATGGCTGTGGGAAACAATGATGCCTTTCAGCGGCTTTTTCCCACGCTCTTTCTCGTAAAGTTCAATGGATTTTTTGAAGGCATCAACGGAATATTCAACGTCATATAAGACTATACCGCTGTTGGTTTCAATAATGGTCAGGTTTGAAATATCCTGGCCACGAACCTGATAGATGTGATCAGAGACTTTGTACAGACCGCCACGGTTAACCAGTTGCGCGTGACGCCACAGGCTCGGGTTCACAGATGCAGGAGCTTCTTTGTTCTGCATAAAGTTCATGCCAGTCGCGCTGATAACGCCCGGGATGTCACCGTTGTTTAGCAGTGGGGCAATAAACCCTTTATCCACGTTCTCGAAATCAGTTTTACTTGCAAAATCGAGTTGCTTATATACGGCTTCGTTTTTTGTTTTAGTCACATCAGTAGCAGGTTTACTGTCAGCAGAAAACTGATAATCGGCAGCTAAAACAGAACCTGAAATCATCAATCCAGCACATAACAGTGCCAGCGGCTTTATCTTCAACATTTTTCTATCTATCTCCAATTCATCAAGTGTTGTTTTTGCCCTTAAAACAAAAACCCGCATTTAATCTCTTGCAAAAAGGATAGTCCCAAATGGTATTTTAGATAGAGAAAATGTGTTCAAAAGTAAATTATCGAGGTGGCAATAAGCCAGTTAACTAGTTTCTATTGAATTACTGAGCGATGGAAAATTGCCAGAATATTCAGCTTGAAGTTTATGTAAGCATTCTGAACAGCCAGTAATCGTCAGCTTTTGGCACACAGCAGACCTTCACGAAGGTTTTTCTGAACGCCAACAGGACACTTCTGCCTCGCAGCACAAGTGCCCTTTCTTTTTAGCGTTGGCAACATGCTGAGAAAGTACGCCCTGATAACGGTGATCGTGCTGAATATCACCGTTAGGGGCATCACGTTGAAGGTCTTTGAAACGCCGTCAAAGAGCGTAATGGTTTGGAAATCAGAGCGGTTCTCGCCTGTGAATCGAGAAAGTGACTCACCTACGCGGGTGATCATCCCCCGCGTCTGGCGGGCAGGAATGGATCCAAAAGCTCCCGCTTTAGCCCTCTTCAGTTGAAGAGGGCTAATTTCATCATTTGGATGATTTAGGCCGCAGGTTCTCATCAAATACCAGGCGAGTGCGCCCTGCTTCCACTTCCCGCAGCGGTTCCACCTGGTGCATTGTCAGCTTGCAGCGTTCCACCAGCACCTGATACTCGCGCGTGCCGCGCTTTTTCCATTCCATTTCTTCGGCGCTGAGGCTACGGATCGCTTTCGCCGGGCTGCCGATGATCAGGTGATCGGCAGGCATTTCTGCCCTGGCTTTCACAAAAGCCGCCGCGCCGACAATGCTGTTTTCACCGATGACTGCGCCATCCATGACCACTGCATTCATGCCAACCAGCGCATTACGACGGATCACGCAGCCATGCAGAATAGCGCTATGGCCGATATGGCCGTCTTCTTCCACCACTGTGTCCTGCTCCGGGAAGCCGTGCATGACGCAATTATCCTGAATATTGGCGCCATCTTTCACTACAATGCGGCCAAAATCACCGCGCAGGCTGGCGTTCGGCCCTACGTAAACGCCTTTGCCGAGGATCACATCCCCGATCAGTACTGCCGTCGGGTGAACGTAACTCTCTTCCGGAACGACGGGCGTTAGGCCATCAATCTGATATACCGGCATGATTCGCTCCCTATTTTAAAGTCAGACCGCCAAATCGCTGATAAAACGGTGATGCGGGCTGCGGCAGCGGGCCGACGGAGGTTTCGCCCTTCTCGCTGACCCACGCCAGCGCGCCTGCAGCAACGCTCTGATAAATGTTAATACACAGCTGTCGCGCGGCCTGTCCTGCCCAGTGCGCGGGCAAAAGTTCTTCCGGCAACAGCGGATCCTTCAGAATCACCCGGCGATAAAGATGGATTGCCAGCAGCTGAATCGCGAAACAGCGTGCAGGCGTCAGTTCGTCGGGAGTCGCATCGCGTAACAGCGGCAATAACGGTCTGAAGGTGTTGATAAAGTTCTCATACATCTGGTTCTGCTCGGTCAGCTGCCAGCACTCTTCCACGCGGGACCGCAGGGCGCTTACCGAGGTCGCTAAGGGTGACTGCGCCTCAAAGCAGATGACGTTTTCCGCCACGCCCGCCTCGTGCAGCAGAGCCTGAACGTCTGCCAGCTTCTGCGAAGGCGACGCCATCAGGCTCGGGGCCAGCGTGCCGAAGCCCTGCCAAATCAGCTGCTTTTTGACGTCGGTCAGCGTGTTTTTATCGAGCCCTTCTGAAAGCAGCAACAGCCAGGTGCCGTCCCAGGCGGGCGGTTCAGCCCGGTAAATTTTGCTCTCCGCGCGGCGGGTCAGGCGCAGCCCTTTGTCACTCAGACGATAAAAACTGCGCCGCCCGATACGCGACACGTCCAGCCAGCCCTCTTTGTTGAGTCGGAACAGCGAGGTGCGCACGAAGCGGTCGCCAAAGCCCAATCCTTCCAGGAGGGCCGTCAGGCTGCCAAGCCAAATTTCTCCGCCACGGTGAGATAACGCATCGCCATAGAGAGAGGAAATAAGGGACGTCCCACTGACGGGAACGGCGGCAACGGCGTGCTGAATAAAGGTATCGAGTTTACTCATCTGATTCATTCATCTGTTATTTTTTCCCTGAGTGAATCATAGCACAGTTGTTCCCCTCACCCCGGCCCTCTCCCCACAGGGGCGAGGGAGGAAAACAGATCCAGCGCACCTTCCCACGTTGAGAAGGGGAAAAAAGACGACTCGATTCAATCCCCTCTCCCACAGGGAGAGGGAGTTCACAGAAATTACCCGTTCGCCGCCACTTTACGCAGGTCGAACACGCGGCAGGCTTTGCCTTCAGAGCGCGGGATGCTGCCGCAGTTGACGATCATCACATCGGTGGAAATGCCTACCATCGACTTGATGCGGTGGCGCAGCTGATGGCACACCTGGCAGCGCTGCTCGTGGGTCAGCGACAGGCTGCTCTCTTTCAGTTCCACCTTGATGGAGAGCGAATCGAGATGCCCACGGCGGTTCACTTCCAGCTGATAATGCGGCGACAGGTGCTCAAATTTGACAATCTCCTCTTCCAGCTGTGACGGGAAGACGTTCACGCCGCGAATGATCAGCATGTCATCGCTGCGTCCGCTGATGCGGTCCATACGGCGCATGGTGCGGGCGGTGCCCGGCAACAGGCGCGTCAGGTCGCGAGTGCGGTAGCGAATCACCGGCAGCGCTTCTTTGGTCAGCGTGGTGAACAGCAGTTCGCCCTGCTCGCCGTCGGCCAGCGGTGAGCCATCGTTCGGGTTGACGATTTCCGGGTAGAAATGGTCTTCCCAGATGGTCGGCCCGTCGGCGGTTTCGATACACTCCATCGCCACGCCTGGCCCCATCACTTCTGACAGGCCATAAATATCCAGCGCGGTGATGCCGAGGCGGCGTTCGATCTCTTTGCGCATCGCCAGCGTCCACGGCTCTGCACCGAACACGCCAACGCGCAGCGAGCATGAGCTGGCGTCGCCGCCCATCTGGCGCTCCATCTCTTCAATCAGGTTCAGACAGTAGGACGGCGTCACCATGATCATGTCGGGTTTGAAGTCACGGATGAGCTGCGCCTGCTTCTCGGTCTGTCCGCCGGACATCGGGATCACCGTTGCGCCCAGGCGTTCAGCGCCGTAGTGCGCGCCCAATCCGCCTGTGAACAGGCCATAGCCGTAGGCGACGTGAATTTTGTCCTTCGCGCTGCCACCGGCGGCACGCAGGGAGCGCGCCACAATGTTCGCCCAGGTGTCGATGTCGTTCTGGGTATAGCCGACAACCGTTGGTTTACCCGTGGTACCGGAGGAAGCATGAATGCGCACCACCTGCTCCATCGGCACGGCGAAGGTGTCGAACGGGTAGTTATCACGCAGATCCTGTTTCGTCGTGCACGGGAACTTCTGGATGTCCTTCAGTTCTTTGAAATCGTCAGGGTGTACGCCCGCCTCATCGAACTTGCGGCGGTACATAGGCACATTGCTATAAGCGTGATTCAGCGTCCACTTCAGGCGTTCGGTCTGTAAGGCCTGCAGTTCATCAACGGACGCGGTTTCGATCGGATCTAATTTTGTTGTTGTCATTTTGTAGGGTACTCGCAGGTTAATCAGCTCACACGCGCTCCAGGATCATGGCAATGCCCTGACCCACACCGATACACATCGTGCAGAGGGCGTAACGCCCGCCGCGACGGTGCAGTTCATTACTGGCGGCCAGCGCCAGTCGGGCACCGCTCATCCCCAACGGATGGCCTAACGCAATGGCCCCGCCGTTCGGGTTAACATGCGGGGCATCGTCCGGCAGCCCCAGTTGACGCAGGACACCGAGCGCCTGGGCAGCAAACGCCTCATTCAGCTCGATGACGTCCATATCGTTAATGCTCAGCCCCGCGCGCTCCAGCACTTTGCGGGTGGCAGGCACCGGGCCGAGGCCCATCAGGCGCGGCTCCACGCCCGCCGTCGCCATCGCCACGATGCGGGCACGCGGCGTTAAGCCTTGCTGTTTCGCCATTTCAGCGCTAGCGATAATCAGCGCGGCGGCACCATCGTTCACACCGGAAGCGTTGCCCGCGGTAATCACGCCGTTCGCACGGAACGGGGCTTTCAGGCTAGCAAGTTGCTCAAGAGTGGTTTCCGCACGCGGGTGCTCATCCTGGGTCACTTCGGTAACCGCGCCCTTTTTGCCTTTCACCGCAACCGGCACAATTTCCTGCGCCAGAACGCCGTTCTGCTGGGCGACGGCGGTCCGCTGCTGGCTGCGCCACGCGAAGGCATCCTGATCGGCACGGCTTATTTTTAACAATTCAGCTACATTCTCTGCCGTTTCCGGCATGCTGTCAGTACCAAATTGCTGCTGCATGAGCGGGTTCACAAAACGCCAGCCGATGGTGGTGTCAAACATTTCTGCCTGACGCTGGAATGGCGTGGTCGCTTTGCCCATCACAAACGGCGCGCGTGACATGGACTCCACGCCGCCCGCAATCAGCAAATCGGCATCGCCGGAACGAATAGCACGGGCCGCAAAGCCGATGGCATCAAGGCCAGAACCGCACAGGCGGTTGATGGTGGTGCCGGACACCGTCTGCGGCAGACCCGCCAGCAGGGACGCCATACGCGCCACGTTGCGGTTGTCCTCCCCGGCCTGGTTGGCGCAGCCGAAAATCACGTCGTCGATAAGCTCCGCATCAAGCTGCGGATTTCTCTCCAGCAGCGCGCGCAGCGGCACTGCGCCTAAGTCATCGGCGCGCACGCCAGACAGCCCACCGCCATAACGCCCTACCGGGGTTCGCACACCGTCACAAATAAATGCATCACGCATCAGGCTTCTCCCGTTACGCTGCCGCCGATGCGGTGTGATTTTCCGCGAAACAGGGCGACAGTTTTTTGTTGTTGGTTAACGATTTCAATGTCATACACGCCGGTCAGTTTGCCCTGATGCTTCACCCGCGCGGTGGCGGTGAGCTTGTCCCCGGCAAAGCCCGGACGCAGAAAATCGATATTGCAGGCCGAAGCCACCGCCGCCAGCCCCTGACTGTTGCAGGCGTAGGCGAATGCGGTGTCCGCCAGCGAAAACAGCTGCCCGCCATGGCAGGTCTGATGGCCGTTGAGCATCTGCGGCGTGACGGTCATCGTCAGCACCGCAAAGCCTTCGTCCATCTCAATGATGTCGATGCCGAGCGCCTGCGCGCAGGTGTCTTTTTCATACATCACGCGGGCGTTGTGCCAGGCACTGTTCCCGGTAAGGTTATGACTCATAGCTACTCTCCAGAAGCGCTCGCTGGCGCAGCAGGGAACAGGGGCGATAGCGCTCTTCGCCGTAGTGACGTTGCAGGTTTTCCAGCAGCTCAAGCACGCGCTGCCAGCCGAGCAATTCGCCCCACTGAAGCGGCCCGCGCGGGTAATTCACGCCCAGACGCATGGCGATGTTGATATCCGCCTCGCTGGCGACGCCTTTCTGCAGCGCATCCAGCGCTTCGTTAACCAGCATCGCCACGGTGCGCCACACCAGCAGGCCCGGGTAATCGGCAATCAGCAGCACTTTTTTGCCCTGCTGCTGGAGCCAGTAAATCGCTTTTTCCGTCTCTTCGAGGCGGTTGCTGGCGGCGGCGGCAATCACCACCACGTCGCTTTCGCTTCTGTCCATCACCACCACCGGGCGTTGCAGACGAGTCGCTGCGGCCTGGGCAGTTTCGCCGTGAGTTTCCAGCAGCAGCACGCTATCAAGAGTGACAACGTCACGTTCTTTCTGCACACTCTCCGCCTGGCGATGAGCGGGAACCGTTGGATAAAACGCCACTTCAGCAGCGCCCTGTGGCCAGCCGTACACGCCCTGCCCGGTTTTTTTACCGTAGCGCCCCGCCAGCACCAGCTCCTGCTGAACCAGCGACGGCAGGAAACGACGCTCCTGCCAGAAGGCGTTAAACACCGAACAGGTCACCGCGAAGTTCACGTCCTGGCCAATCAAATCGGTCAGCGCCAGTGGGCCCATCGGGAAGCCGCCCGCTTCGCGCAGCGCGGTATCAATCGCTTCCGGGGCCGCCACCTGCTCTTCCAGCGCACGCCAGGCTTCGGCGTAGTAAGGCCGCGCCACGCGGTTGACGATAAACCCCGGCGTGGACTGGCAATGCACAGGCTGTTTGCCCCAGGCCAGCACGCACTGGCTGAGCTGCGTCACCACTTCTTCGGAAGTCGCCACGCCGCTCACCACTTCCACCAGTTTCATCACCGGTGCAGGGTTGAAGAAGTGCAGCCCCGCCACGCGCTCCGGGTGCTTCACGCCTGCGGCGATGGCGGTGATGGAGATAGACGATGTGTTGCTGGTCAGCAGCGTCTGCGGCGGGCAGATTTCGCCGAGCTGGCCGAATAAGGCTTTTTTGATGTCGAGGTTTTCGGCAGCCGCCTCAATCACTAAATCAGCAGCGGCAAGCGCGGCGATATCGGTGACGGGCACAATGCGCGACAGGCCGCGCTCGCAGGCTTCAGCACTCAGTTTGCCTTTCGCCACTCGCGATTCCAGGCGGCTGCGCAGTGCGGCAATGGCGCGGGTCATGGCGTCGGCAGAGATGTCGTGCAGCAAAACCTGCTGGCCCGCCATCGCCGCCACTTCGGCAATGCCTGCCCCCATGGTGCCGCTGCCAATCACCGCCACGGTTCGGATGTTCTGGCTCATGATCATTTCCCGCTGAACTGTGGCTGACGTTTGTTCATAAAGGCGCTGACGCCTTCGCGATAGTCGGCGCTGCGTCCGGCCATGCGCTGGTAATCACGCTCAAGATCGAGCTGCGTGTCCAGCGAGTTAGTTTCTGCCGCGTTAATCGCCTGCTTAATCAGGCCGAGGCCGTAGGTCGGCTGTGTCGCCAGGTGGCGGGCCAGCTGCCCGGCGGTGTCGCTGAGCTGCGCGTCTTCCACCACCTGCCAGATCATGCCCCACTGCTGCGCCTGCTCTGCGCTGAGTTTTTCGCCCAGCAGCGCCAGCGCCATTGCACGGGCACGCCCGGCAACTCGCGGTAACAGCCAGGTGCCTCCGCAGTCAGGAATCAGGCCCAATTTGCTGAAAGCCATGACGAAATTCGCCGAACGTGCGGCGATCACGATATCGCAGCCGAGCGCTAATGTTGCCCCCGCGCCCGCCGCCACGCCGTTCACCGCACAGATAACGGGTTTAGGCAGCTTTGCCAGGCGTTTCACCAGCGGGTTGTAGAAGGTTTCCACGGAGTAACCCAGGTCCGGCGCGGGGCCGTTCGGGTCGACGTTACGGTCGTTCAGGTCCTGTCCTGCGCAAAAGCCACGCCCGGCTCCGGTTATCAGCAGGCAGCGAATCGTGTCGTCGCGTTCCGCCTGCGTCAGGCATTCTGCTAACTGCTTGTGCATGACGTCGTTAAAGCTGTTCAGCCTGTCAGGGCGATTGAGCGTCAGGGTCATCACGCCGTGTTCGACGTGGCTGAGAATGAAAGCATCCATCGTTAGCGTCCTTTAAATTCGGGTTGGCGTTTGGTGAGAAACGCGGCGATGCCTTCGCGGCGATCGTCGGTGGCGCTGAGCAGCGTGAACAGCTGGCGCTCCTGGGCAAGCCCGGCGCTGAGGCACACTTCCTGCGACTGGCGAAGCGCCTGCTTCGCAGCCTGAAGGGCCAGCGGGGAGTGTTTCGCCATCTGTGCGGCAAGCGTCAGTGCATATTCAGCCATCAGGCCAACAGGATGCACTTCACTGACCAGTCCGGCCTGCTGCGCACGCTGCGCGTTGATGGCCTTGCCCGTCAGCACCATCTGCGTCGCCAGCGATTTGCCCACGGCGCGAATCAGACGCTGCGTGCCGCCCGCGCCAGGCATGATACCGAGGGTGATTTCAGGCAGGCCAAACGAGGCGTTATCGCCTGCCACCACCACGTCGCACAGCAGCGCTAGTTCGCAGCCAGCGCCCAGCGCGTAGCCGTTGATGGCCGCAATCAGCGGTTTAGTGAAGGCATCGATCCGCGCCCAGATGCGTGGCCGAACGTCGTTGAGCGTGGCGGCCAGGTCCTTCTCCGCCATCTCCTGTAAATCGGCCCCGGCGGCAAAGCAGCGCTCGCTGCCTGTGATGACCACTGCGCCAACCGTGCTGTCCTGCTGCGCAGCTTCCAGCGCTTCTGCAATCTGCGTCAACAGCGCGTTGTTCAGGGCATTGCGTGCCTGCGGACGATTGAGCGTCAGCAGCAATACGCGCTCGTGCTGGCTTATCAGTAAATCGCTCATGCCATCCCCTTGGCGTCGAAATCGACGATCACGTCGGCGGTTACCGGCAGTGACTGACAGCTCAGCACGTAGCCCGCCGCCAGTTCGTCCGGTTCGAGGCTGTAGTTAGTCGCCATCGACACTTCCCCACGCAGCACTTTGCATTTGCAGGTGGCACAGACGCCGCCCTTGCAGGCATACGGCAGATCTGCGCCCTGGCGCAGCGCCGCGTCGAGAATGCTTTCATCTTCGCCCGACAGCACAATCGCGCGGTCGCGACCGTCCTGACGAATTGTCACGGTCTGGCCGTCGGCCTGCACGCTGGAGGCATGGCGAACGGCGCTGCCCGGCGTGTTGAAGCGTTCCAGGTGAATCGCTTTCGCAGGCATGCCGAGTTCAACCAGCGCCGCTTCGGCATCGTCCATCATTGCCGCCGGACCGCAGATAAAGGCCTCGTCGAACTGGCTGAAATTGAGCAGCGTTTTCGACAGCGCGTGCAGTTTCTCGCCGTCGATGCGCCCGTGCAGCAGCGCACTGTCCAGCGTTTCCTGGCTGAAAATGCAGACCAATTGCAGGCGCGTCGGGTATTTGTCCTTCAGGTCGGCGAGCAGCTGGCGGAACATCATGCTCTGGCTGCTACGGTTGCCGTAAATCACCGTAAACTGGCTGTGTGGCTCGGCCTGCAGTGTGGTTTCGGCAATCGCCAGCATAGGCGTGATGCCCGACCCGGCGGCGATCGCCAGGTAGTGACCGTTGCGTTCAGGCTGGGCCTGATAGCCGAAATTGCCCTGTGGCACCATCACTTCAAGGGCCATGCCAGCTTTGATTTCATCGCGGGCGTAACGGGAGAAGCGCCCGCCTTCGATGGCTTTCACCGCCACGCTGATTTCACCGGGCACGGCGCGGCGGCAGATGGAGTAGCAGCGGCGCAGCTCTTCGCCTGCCAGTTGTGTTTTCAAAGTCAGATGCTGGCCCGGACGGAACGCATAAGCGCTCTGTAAGGCTTCCGGTATCGCAAAAGTGATGGTCACCGCATCGCGGGTTTGTGGCTCCACTTTTGCCACCTTCAGCGAATGAAACGTCGTCATGGCAACCTCAGATACATTTAAAGTAATCAAAGGGTTCCCGGCAGCTGTCGCAGCGATAGAGCGCTTTACAGGCCGTGGAACCGAATTCAGAGATAATGGTGGTGTGGGTGCTGCCGCAGCGCGGGCAGGCAACGTCTTTCGGCATTTCTGCGTGACACGCGTGGGCCTGCGGCGGGCTGATGCCGTACTGACGCAGGCGTTCGCGGGCGTCCGGCGTCATCCAGTCCGTGGTCCAGGCCGGATCCAGTTGCAGCACAATATGCACCGGCGTGAAGCCGTGCGCTGTCATCACCGAGCGAATTTCACCGAGCAGATGCTCCGTGGCCGGGCAGCCTGAATAGGTCGGCGTGAAGCCGATAACCCAGCCTTCCCCCTGAGGGGTGACGCTGCGCACCATGCCTAAATCGGTGATGGTCAGCACCGGCACTTCCGGGTCACAGATCTGACTTAACAGTGCCCAAATCTGATGCACTTCCGCCGGGGCGATTTCCGCGAGACGTTGCATAGCGACTCCTTACCACTGCTGACCAGGATACGAACGCTGCAGATACTGCATCTCTGCCAGCATCGGCCCGAGGTGTTCGGTGTGCAGCCCCTGCTTGCCGCCAATGCGGTAAGCCTGTTCGCCTGGCACCTTCAGTTCTGCTGCATTCAGGGCTGCGGTGATTTCTGCCAGCCACTCTTCGCGCAGTTCGCGCGGATCGACGGCGATGCCCTGAGCCACCAGGTCCAGCTCCAGTTCATCGGCCTGGAACAGCTCGGCGGTGAAGCGCCACAGGTTGTCGATGGCCGCCTGCATCCGCTGGGCGGAAAGCTCTGTGCCGCCGCCCAGACGTTCAACCCAGCCACGGCTGAAGCGCAGGTGGTAGCGCGCCTCTTTAGTGGCCTTCGCGGCAATGGCGGCAATCTGCGCGTCTTTGCTCGTCACCAGACGGCTGAACAGCGCCACGTGCCAGGCGTCCATAAAGAGCTGGCGCGCCAGCGTGTCGGCGAAGTTGCCGTTCGGCTGTTCCACTAACAGCACATTGCAGAACTGGCGCTCGTCGCGTTGAAAGGCCAACTGGTCTTCGTCGCCCTTGCCCTGACGTTCAGCGGCGTAGCTGAGAAAATTACGCGCCTGCCCCAGCAGGTCGAGGCCGATATTGGCTAATGCCAGATCGATTTCCAGTTCGGGGGCATGTCCACACCAGGCAGAAAGGCGTTGTGCCAGCACAAGACAGTTATCGCCCAAGCGCAGCGCATAAGTCGCAATAGGGTCATGATTCGTCATCTGCCGCCTCACATGTGCTCAATGCCGTCAGGCAGGGTGTAGAACGTAGGATGACGGTAGATTTTGCTCTCCGCCGGGTCGAAGAACTCGCCGCGCTCTTCTGGCTGAGAGGCCACAATTTCACTCGCCTTCACCACCCAGATGGAGCAGCCTTCGCTGCGGCGGGTGTAGGCATCGCGGGCGTTTTCCAGCGCCATGCGATCGTCGGCGGCGTGCAGGCTGCCCACGTGACGGTGGGATAACCCCTGTTTGCTGCGAACGAACACTTCATATAAAGGCCAGTAGACATTGCTCATCGTTATTCTCCTTATGCCGCGTTGCGGGCCTGCTGTTTTTTGGCGTGCGCCAGCGCGGCTTCCCGCACCCAGGCGCCCTCTTCCCAGGCTTTACGCTTGGCGGCCAGACGCTCGTGGTTACACACGCCGCGCCCGTTGATCACTTCGTTAAATTCATGCCAGTCGATCTCGCCGAAGCGGTACTGGCCGGTAGTTTCATCAAGGGTCAAATCTTTGTCCGGCACGGTCATGCCGAGCATTTCCACCTGCGGAACGGTGTTATCGACAAAACGCTGGCGCAGTTCGTCATTACCGAAACGTTTGATCTTCCAGGCCAGGCTCTGGGCGCTGTTTGGCGAGCTGTCGTCGTTCGGCCCGAACATCATCAATGCCGGCCACCAGAAGCGGTTGATGGCGTCCTGCAACATGGCACGCTGCTCTTCACTGCCGTTTGCCAGCGCCATGCAGGCCTCGAAGCCCTGCCGCTGGTGGAAGCTCTCTTCCTTACAGATTTTCACCATCGCGCGGGCATACGGGCCGTAGGAGGTGCGGCACAGCGCCACCTGATTGACGATAGCGGCGCCGTCCACCAACCAGCCGATTACGCCGATATCGGCCCAGCTCAGCGTCGGGTAGTTGAAGATGGAGGAGTACTTCATGCGGCCATCAAGCATCTTCTGGTAGATGTCTTCGCGGGCGCAGCCGAGGGTTTCAGCGGCGCTGTAGAGATAGAGGCCATGCCCCGCTTCGTCCTGCACCTTGGCGAGCAGGATTGCCTTACGGCGAAGAGTTGGCGCGCGGGTGATCCAGTTGCCTTCCGGCAGCATGCCGACGATCTCGGAGTGCGCATGCTGACCAATCTGGCGGATCAGGGTTTTGCGGTACGCCTCCGGCATCCAGTCCTGCGGCTCGATGGCCGTCTCTTCGGCGATCTTTGCTTCAAAGCGTTGTTCTTCAGTCACATCGTCACCTTTATGATTCCCATTTGACTCACATTTTGCTTTCTCGTGAATCATATTGTTTATGAGAAGTTACATAATGGTTAACTGAAACCCCAAGAACGCTTTGTGTATTCTGTGAGCGCCATCGCAGAGTAAATCACACAACCCTTTAATAACAGTCAGTTAACAAAAAATCGCATATAGATAAGGATCTCATTGTTAATAAATTATTAAATTCAGGATTGCTTTTTATGATTCAACATCAAACTATGTATAGCGATACGACGTAACATTTTACGGAGAAGCAAGATGCAGCAGTTAACCAGTTTCTTATCCGGCAGCTGGCAGTCTGGCCGGGGCCGCGAGCGCACCATCAACCACGCCATTACGGGCGAAGCGCTGTTTTCTGTAACCAGTGAAGGTCTGGATATGGCGCAGGCGCGCCGCTATGCCATCGAACACGGCGGTGCCGCACTCGGCAAAATGACCTTTGTGGAACGCGCCGCGATGTTAAAAGCGGTGGCAAAACATCTGCTGGAGCAGAAAGAGACGTTTTACGCCCTCTCCGCACAAACGGGCGCCACCCGCGCCGACAGCTGGGTGGATATCGAAGGCGGGATCGGCACGCTGTTTACCTACGCGGGCCTCGGTGCGCGTGAGCTGCCGGATGACGTCTTATGGCCGGAAGATGAGCTGATCCCCCTTTCTAAAAACGGTGGTTTTGCGGCGCGTCACGTGCTGACGGCCAAATCCGGCGTGGCGGTGCACATCAATGCCTTCAACTTCCCCTGCTGGGGCATGTTAGAAAAGCTGGCTCCGACCTGGCTTGCCGGGATGCCCGCCATCATCAAACCCGCCACTGCCAGCGCGCAGGTGACACAGGCGATGGTCAAAGCGATTACTGACAGCGGCCTGGTCCCGGACGGCGCTATCAGCCTGATCTGCGGCGGCGCGGGCGACCTGCTGGATCAGCTCGATTTCCAGGACGTGGTGACCTTTACCGGTTCGGCGCAAACCGGGCAGTCGCTGCGCATCCACCCGAACATCGTCAAAAACTCGATTCCGTTCACCATGGAAGCCGACTCGCTGAACTGCTGCGTGCTGGGCGAGGACGTAACGCCAGAGCAGCCGGAGTTTGCGCTGTTTATCCGCGAAGTCGTGCGTGAGATGACCGCCAAAGCGGGCCAGAAATGTACCGCTATTCGCCGCATCATCGTGCCGCAGGCGCAGGTTGAGGCCGTGAGCGAGGCGCTGATCGCCCGTTTGCAGGGTGTGAAAGTTGGCGACCCGGCAACAGAAGGCGTGAAAATGGGTTCGCTGGTTAACGCCGAACAGCGTGCCGACGTGCAGGAAAAAGTGGATGCGTTAGTGGCCGCAGGCTGTGAAATTCGCCTCGGCGGCAAGGCCGATCTGCATGACGCAGGCGCATTCTTCCCACCAACCCTGCTCTTCTGCCCGCAGCCAGAGGAAAGCCTTGCCGTGCACGCTATTGAAGCCTTTGGCCCTGTGGCAACGCTGATGCCTTATCAGACTCGCGAGCAAAGCCTGGCTCTGGCGCGCGCCGGACAAGGCAGCCTTGCAGGCACGTTGGTCACGGCAGACGGCGACATCGCCCGCGAGTTTATTCTGGGCGCAGCGCGTGCGCACGGCCGTATTCAGATCCTGAACGAAGAGTCGTCGAAAGAGTCCACCGGGCACGGCTCCCCGCTGCCGCAGCTGCTGCACGGCGGTCCGGGTCGTGCGGGCGGCGGTGAAGAGCTTGGCGGCTTACGTGCGGTGAAGCATTACCTGCAACGCACCGCCGTTCAGGGCAGCCCGACCATGCTCGCCACTATCAGCCAACAGTGGGTTCGCGGCGCGAAGGTGCAGGAAGACCGCGTTCACCCGTTCCGCAAATACTTCGAAGAGCTCCAGCCGGGCGACAGCCTGCTGACCGCTCGTCGTACCATGACCGAGGCAGATATCGTCAACTTCGCCTGCCTGAGCGGCGATCACTTCTACGCCCACATGGACAAAATCGGTGCGGCGGAATCGATGTTCGGCGAGCGTGTAGTCCACGGCTACTTTGTGATTTCTGCCGCGGCGGGCCTGTTCGTGGATGCGGGCGTCGGCCCGGTGATCGCCAACTACGGGATGGAAAACCTGCGCTTTATCGAGCCTGTCAAACCGGGCGATACGCTGCAGGTGCGCCTGACGGTGAAGCGCAAAACAGTGAAACGCCAGAAAACTGCCGAAGACAAAGCGACAGGCGTGGTGGAATGGGCCGTCGAGGTGTTTAACCAGCACCAGCAGGCAGTTGCGCTCTACTCCATCCTGACGCTGGTGGCTCGTCAGCACGGCGATTTTTAAGTCTAAAACCCGCCCGGTGGCGCTTTGCCTGCCGGGCCTCCGCCTCAATCCACGAAACAGAAAACCTGGCAAATCTGACAAAACGGCTGGCAGGTGCAGGCAAACACCGTGCGCCCGCCCGCTGTTAGGGTGAGCATGTCGCAACTCAACACAACACCGAAAATACTGATAATAAGACGAGGCTTACGATGACGATTTCCGCCCGCAAGACGGCGCTGGCTATGGCTGTCGCCCTGATGTGCAGTTGGCAAACACCCGTCTTCGCCCACGGCGGCGAAGCCCATATGCTCCCAATGGACAAAACGTTGCAGGATTTCGGCGCTGACGTGCAGTGGGATGATTACGCTCAGATGTTCACCATCGCCAAAGATGGCGCTTATGTGAAGGTGAAACCCGGCGCGAAAACGGCCGTGGTGAACGGCAAAACCCTGACGCTTCAGGTGCCGGTGGTGATGAAGAATAAAAAAGCCTGGATTTCAGACACCTTCATCAACGACGTGTTCCAGTCGGGGCTGGATCAGACCTTCCAGGTGGAGAAAAAACCGCACCCTCTGAACTCGCTGACCGCCGATGAAATCAAGCAAGCGGTGGAGATTGTTAAAGCCTCGCCTGATTTCAAGCCCAACACCCGCTTCACCCAGATTGCGCTGGCCGAGCCTGACAAAGCCAAAGTGTGGAATTTTGTGATGAGCGGCACCGCGGTGGATGAGCCGCGCCTGGCAAACGTCACTATGCTCGACGGCAAACACGTCATTGAGAGTCAGGTCGATTTGCAGAGCAAAAAAGTGCTGCACTGGGAACCGATCAAAGACGCCCACGGCATGGTATTACTGGACGACTTCTCTACCGTGCAGAACGTGATTAACGCCAGCAAAGAATTTGCCGATGTGTTGAAAAAGCACGGTATTACTGACACGACTAAAGTGATCACCACCCCACTGACCGTGGGCTATTTCGATGGCAAAGACGGCCTGAAGCAGGAAGATCGCCTGCTGAAAGTGGTGAGCTACCTCGACACCGGCGACGGCAACTACTGGGCGCACCCGATTGAGAACCTGGTGGCGGTGGTCGATTTAGAGCAGAAGAAGATCATCAAGATTGAAGAAGGCCCGGTGATCCCCGTGCCGATGACCCCGCGCCCGTATGATGGCCGCGACCGCGTGGCACCGAAAATCAAACCGCTGGATATCATCGAGCCGGAAGGCAAGAACTACACCATCACCGGCGATATGATCCACTGGCAGAACTGGGATTTCCACGTGCGCCTGGATTCCCGCGTCGGCCCGATCCTCTCGACCGTGACCTACAACGACAACGGCACCAAACGCAAAGTGATGTATGAAGGCTCGCTCGGCGGGATGATCGTTCCTTACGGTGACCCGGACGTGGGCTGGTACTTCAAGGCGTATCTGGATTCCGGCGACTACGGCATGGGCACCCTGACCTCGTCCATCGCCCGCGGCAAAGACGCCCCGTCAAACGCCGTGCTGCTGGATGAAACCATCGCCGATTACACCGGTAAACCGATGGACATTCCTCACGCCATCGCCGTGTTCGAGCGCTACGCCGGGCCGGAGTATAAGCACCAGGAGATGGGCCAGCCGAACGTCAGCACCGAGCGCCGCGAACTGGTGGTCCGCTGGATAAGCACCGTCGGCAACTACGATTACATCTTTGATTGGGTGTTCCACGATAACGGCGTGATCGGCATTGATGCAGGCGCAACGGGCATTGAAGCAGTGAAAGGCGTGCAGTCGAAAACCATGCACGACGCCACCGCGAAAGATGACACCAAATACGGCACGCTGATTGACCACAACATCGTCGGCACCACCCACCAGCACATCTACAACTTCCGTCTCGATCTGGACGTGGATGGCGAAAACAACAAGCTGGTGGCGATGGATCCAGACGTGAAGCCAAACACTGCGGGTGGCCCGCGCACCAGTACGATGCAGATCGATCAGCACGATATCGCCACCGAACAGGAAGCGGCACAGAAATTTGACCCGGGCACCATCCGCCTGATGAGCAATACCAGCAAAGAAAACCGCATGGGCAACCCGGTTTCCTATCAGATAATCCCTTACGCGGGTGGCACGCACCCGGTGGCCACCGGCGCGAAATTTGCCCCGGATGAGTGGATCTATCACCGCCTGAGCTTTATGGACAAGCAACTGTGGGTAACGCGCTACAAGGCGGATGAGCGCTATCCGGAAGGCAAATACCCTAACCGTTCTACCCACGACACTGGTCTTGGCCAGTACAGCAAGGATAACGAGTCGTTGGATAATCAGGACGATGTGGTGTGGATCACGACCGGCACGACGCACGTCGCCCGCGCCGAAGAGTGGCCAATCATGCCAACCGAATGGGTTCACGCGCTGCTGAAGCCGTGGAACTTCTTCGATGAGACGCCGACGTTAGGCGAAAAGAAAAAATAACCAAAAGGGCCGAAAGGCCCTTTTTTTCAGGATTTTTGGCATCGTCCGGAGCAAGAACCGCTACCGTTTTGGTCCAGAAAGAGAAACGCCGCCGCGATGCCGACAACCAGCAGGGCACAGTAGAAAAAGATGCTACCTGAAAACTGAGAAAGTTCTTCCAGATGTTCACTACCCTGTTTGTTCAGCTTCCGAATAGCTTCTTTGTGATCATTCGCTTCAATCGTATAGGGATATTTGGTAAATCCATTTCTTTTCAGGTCCCGGGGAAGAGCACGCGTAACACGTTCCGCTAAAAAAACTTCAGTCTCATTATCCTTGATGAAGATTATATAGTTGTTCATACCCCCTCCTGTTTAGAACTATCCCGCCCTGCAAAACAACACTTTGTTTCATTTTATTAGGCGCTGCTGTAACGTAAACAACCAATAGCACCTCAAGGCTTAAGTTATCAGGGTAAAAGTACATAGAACAACATGGAAAAATCAAATTTCTTCCCTGTGGCGACATCCCCCCCAAAAAAACATTTCAACTTTAAATTCACCATTTTGACGGCATTTATTCATAAAATTAATATTGCTGATGACTCTCATTAATTCCTGATATGTAACAAGCTTTCAGCCCTTGCGTTAGCAATGAGATACTTCCAGCCCCTTGGTCGGTGCGATTTCTGAGTATTCGCCAGTCAGAGTGATAAGAGAAACGCCGCGACAAAACTGAGGACTATTATTGCACAAGCGAAGCAATGGTTACCTACAAACTGGGAAAGATCTTCCAGATGTTCACCGCCCTGTCTGTTCAACTCCTGAATGGCTTCTTTTTGACTGTTGGCTTCAATCGTATATGGATATTGAGTAAAACCGTTTTTTTTCAATTCCCTGGTGAGATCTCGCGTTACCTGTTCGGCTAAAACAACCCTGGTCTCATTGTCCTTAATGAAAATTGTATAGTTATTCATATCACCCCCTGATAAAAATCATCTCAAAATACAAAGCGACGTTTCATTTAACATGACCAACTTAAATAACCCTGTAACGTAAACAGCTAATAAGCATTTAGGATTCATATAACCAGCATGAAAATAACTCGAGACTCAGATAAAAATCAAATTTATTTTTCGAGGCCATCTCACAAAACAAAATATCACCGCTTTTCATTCACTAATTTTAAGTTATTTATACATTCGGAACATACAAACACACAATTAAGGATAATCATTATGAAAAAAATTTTAAGTCACCAGTTGGATCAAATCTCTGGCGGTTGGGCAGATATGGACGGAAGCGGGAATAAATCCGCAACTAATGGTGGTTCGCAGTCCGGTGGCAATGGCGGTCCATCCGCCCTGGACCGATTCACAGCAGCATATCACAACAGCCCCTATGGCAGTGGTTCTGGTGCGATGCATTTATGGGGAGACAACTCAAGTGCCAACGGAAGTGTTCACGGAAGTGGCATTAAAGGCGCGCCTAATGCCGGAGGCAACGGTGGGCGGAACCATTAACACCCGGAACTGATTGGTTCTGAGCGTTAAATATATCTTATATACGTAGCGATCATGGGGTTCTACTCCGGAACCCCACTTCTTATTTATGCTACCAGCACAGCTAAAGGTTCTCATTAATTCTGATTAAGTAACAGGATCATTGTCCTTGCATGTATTATGAATGTGTCGCTTCCATATATACAGGTTGTCGTAATAAAACCACCCTGTATTTTTATATTCGTCTCTGCACAATCAATACATTATTGAACAGATTACCGTGCTTGCTGACAGGCGGTTCGCAGCTCTGCATATCGGCGGTGACAGCCAGATCTCCCCATATTCTACCTTGTGTAATTTCGAAATCATTTAGTTCTTTCATTACAGGCGTCCTTGTGTTGTTTGAGAACTCAAACACAAATGCACACTGAACTACCTTTGTTCAATAGAAGATGTACTATAAATATCGGATTTGCAGTATAAAATATGAAATGGTGCAAGGAGATATTCTTGCACCCAATGTTTTCAGACCTTTAATTTCACCACACAAGGAAGGTTGCGATATTTATTTTCCCACGGCATGCCAAAACCGATGAGCAAATCATCGTTGTCCATTTCAAGGGCATAGTATTGCTTAGCATCAATGAGCACTCTACCAGGTTTCACAAACAGGATCGCGACAGAAACGGATTTTGGCGAATAATTCGTTTTCAGGTGTTCAACCAACCGACGCATTGTGCCGCCAGATTCTATGGCATCATCCACCAGAATCACGTCCCTGCCATTGATATCGATATTCTGGTGATAAACGATGGTTGAGCTGTTATTTCTGTCTCCCGGCGTATGCGGGCAGGAGATGTAATCCATATTGATGTCAAAGTTAAGCTTTCGCACCAGGTCTGCCGTGAACAGCATCCCGCCTGGCACCACGGTAATCACCACCGCATCCTTAAAATCCTGATTCAGCTGTGCGGCGACCTTCTCCACGCCACACGCAATAGCCTGCTCATCCAGAACCACTGCCCCAATGTGTTTGTGTTCCATTCCACGCCCTCGTAATAGTCTTTCCCACTGTCAGAGCGTTCACGTTATCAGTAGGCACTGCGGATGAAAACCGCTTATTTACGAGCGGCTACGCAGAATCATTACGTTTAACAGAAACAGAGTCGTTTCAGGATTACGCTTCTCTCGTCGCAGCAATCAATCAATTTAATGGTGTACACAGTACCCTTTAACGTGTACTGTGTACCTGCTCACGGAGAACGTGCCTGTGAATGAGTATCATGCTATTGAATTTATAGAGACGGCTTTATTTACCCGGCAGATTAAAGCCATTGCCACAGACGATGAACTGAGAGGGCTGCAAAAGGAGCTCATTCAGTATCCGAACCGGGGCGATGTTATACAGAACACCGGTGGGTTAAGGAAAATTCGCCTGGCGACGGGCGTCCAGGGCAAAAGCGGCAGTGCGAGGGTGATCTATTTCGTCGCGACAGAAGAGATTATCTGGTTTGTACTGGCTTACCCAAAGAACGTAAAAGATACCCTGACAAACGCCGAGAAAGCCGAACTGAAGAAACTGACCAGAAAGTTAAAAGATGAGGTATGAGATGACTTTTTTTAACGAACTAAAGGCATCGCTGGAAGAAGCGGTCGAAATCAAAGAAGGCAAGAAAGCCGCCGCACGCGTGACCCGCTATGAAATCGCCGATGTGAAAGCGATTCGCGAGCAGTTGAACGTTTCCCAGAGCGAAATGGCCGCCGCGCTGGGCACCAGCGTCGATACCATCAAAAGTTGGGAATCCAGAAGGCGGAATCCGACAGGGCTGGCGGCGAAAGTGCTGGCGGTGATCCAGTCTAATCCTGCTTTCTTTTATGAGCTGGCGGCACACTGAGCGCCGAACATGAGAGTGCCGGATGGCGCTGGCGCTTATCCGGCCTACAAAAACCTGCTGACGATATACCAGGGCCGGGCAACCACAGGGCCGCCCGGCAAAATGCATGACTCTTAATAGCGTACGCACACAGACTTGGTTTCGCACCAGCCGTCCAGCCAGTCAGGGCCGAAGTCGCGCCCGGTGCCGGACTGCTTCATGCCGCCAAATGGCAGGTTTGGGTCGATGAGCGTATGGCTGTTGACCCACACGGTTCCCGCCTGCAAGCGATCGCTGTAGCTCAGCGCCTGAGACAGGTTTTGCGTCCAGACGCTGGCGGTCAGACCGTATTCCGTTTCGTTCGCCAGGCGCAGCGCTTCATCGCCATCGGCCACGCGCACCAGGTTGACCACCGGGCCGAACACTTCTTCACGCGTCAGGCGCAGCCGAGCATCCGGGTTCACAACCAATGTCGGGCGCACATAGTACCCCTGCCCGCCTGGTCCCTCGTTGCCGCTTATAAGTTCCGCTTTGTTCTGTTCCGCTTCGTGGAGGAAGGCCGCCACTTTGTCACAGTGCGCGCGTGAAGCCAGAGGGTTAATCTGCGCACTTTCAGACATGCCCGGCCCGACGCTCAGCGATTTCACCGCTTGCTCAAAGCCTGTCACCAGCGTGTCGAACAGCGGCGCTTCAATATAGATGCGCGAACTCGCCGCACAAACCTGCCCCTGGTTGAGGAAGCTGCCCATCATCAGGCCCTCAATCACCCACTGCGGATCGGCATCTTTCAGCACAATCGCCGGGTTCTTACCGCCCAGCTCCAGCGTCACGCGGGTCAGTCTGTCGGCTGCGGTGCGGGCAATCTGTTTGCCCGTCTGCGTGGAACCGGTAAAGCTCACTTTGGCAACGTGTGGATGCGAAGTCAGTGCAGAACCGCATTCCGCGCCGCTTCCGGTCACCACGTTGAAAACGCCTTCCGGCACGCCCGCTTCGCTCGCCAGTTCAGCCACGCGCAGCAGAGTAAGTGGCGTTGTTTCCGAAGGTTTGATCACTATCGAGCAGCCCGCCGCAAGCGCAGGCATCACTTTCCACATGCCAATCATCAGCGGGAAGTTCCACGGCACAATGCCCGCAACCACGCCCACCGGCTCCTTGCGCGTCCACGCCTGGTAGCGTGCGCCAGCAGGCAGCGGAATAGAAACATCCAGCGTTTGCCCGGTGATTTTTGTCGCCAGCCCGGCAGTGTAGCGCATCCAGTTGAGCGTGCAGGCCACTTCAAACGCGCGGGAGATGTTGATCGACTTGCCCTGCTCCAGCGTTTCCAGCTGGGCCAGTTCTTCGGCATGTTTTTCCACTAAATCGGCAAAGCGCAGCAGGATGCGCTCGCGTTCGGCAGGCATACGGCCCGCCCAGCGGCGATCGACGAATGCGCGCCAGGCAGACATCACCGCCGCGTCCACGTCTGCGCTGTTGGCATCAGCCGTGGTGGCAATCGCGTTGCCCGTCGCAGGGTCCCAGACGGTCAGGCGCTTATCGCTGCGCGAAGCCTGCTGCGCGCCGTCGATATAGTTCCCGTGCTGGCGCGCCAGGAAGTGTTGCACGCTCTCAAGCAGTGCGACCTGTGAATCAGACATATCAGCTCCTTATTACCCTTCACGGTTTTCTCCAGTGTAGAAGCCCCGGGCCGGATCCGTTTTTGTCTCTCTGTCATTCGCTTTGTCGCCTGTGACAGCCCTCGCAAAGAGTGACAATAGTCATTCACGCGTCTGTCGTGGGTGATAGTTCTTTCGTATAGTCATCAGGACACCCTTGTTTACGCAACATAAATGCAACAATGTGTCAGCACTTCAACGACTGAGGCAGATATGGCGCAGATAACCGGCAACGAGCAGTTTCAGCAATGGCTAGCCCAGATTAATCAGGAATGTGGCAATTTTGCCGCCCGTCCTCTGGACGGTGAATTTTCTGGTCATCTCGAAACCGGCTACACCCGCGCCCTCAAGCTCAGCACCGTCACCACCGCTAACGTGAATCTTTATCGCACCCGCAACGAAATTAAGGATCATAACGACAGCTGGTTCTACACCGTCTTTCAGCTGGAAGGTCAGGCCATTATTGAGCAGCACGACCGTCAAACGGTGATCCAGCCGGGGGATATTACGCTGGTGGATGCCTCGCGCCCTTGTTCGATTGTCTGGCAGCAACCCTCCCGGCAAATTTCACTGTTGCTGCCGCGAAGTTTACTGGAGCAGCAGCTGAGGGTTGGCGAGTCGCACTGCGTGCAGCGGCTCGGTAAGAACCTGCCAATGGTACAGATGAGCCACCGTTTATTGCAGGAAAGCATGAGCAATCACGATCTTTCCGGCACGGAAAGCGAGGCGGCGCTGGAAGCCATTGTTTGTCTGCTGCGCCCGGTGTTGCAGCAGCAGGACGCCCAGCCGTCGCGCCGCGACAGACAGTTTGAGAAAGTGGTTCAGATGATCGACGACCATATTCAGGCGGAAAACCTGCGTCCGGAATGGCTGGCGAATGAAACCGGCATGTCGGTGAGAAGCCTTTACCGGATGTTTGCCGATAAAGGCCTGGTGGTGGCGCAGTACATCAAAAACCGGCGACTCGATCTCTGCGCCAGAGCGCTGCGCAGCGCTTCAGAAGATGAAAAACTGGCCGGGATTGGCTTCAGCTGGGGCTTTACCGATCACAGCCATTTTTCGACCGCCTTTCGCCAGCGCTTTGGCGTATCGCCGGGGGAATACCGCAAGCGTCATCGCTGATTATTTCTTCAGCCACTTCCCGTTCAGGCCTTTCACATACTCACCCGGTGCAGCCCGCATCACCAGTTTCTGCCCGGCCATTTTCGCCACTTCATCCACCGGCAGATTATTGCTGTCTGCCAGCTGCTGGTAGCTTTCACTGCGGGCCTCGTTGATTTGCTTAACCAGCGCCAGAGTCTCTTTGTCCTCTACGCGCGTAGCCAGATAGCCCGACAGGGTTTCCCCCACGCGCCCCTGGGCACGCGCTTCGTCCAGCGTTAACGCCTGCACTGTCTGGCTGAGTAACCCCAGGCTCAATGCTGCCATCAGTAAACTTTTTTTCATAGCGGCCTCAGAACAGATCGCTGCGTGATTTCAGCAACTCTTCAACGTCTTTATCCACTTTGATGTGGATCTCATGTTCGATCTTCACGTTCATATTGATGGTGATAGGCTCTTTCGGGGCGGCGACTTCTATTCGCGGCGTACAACCGCTGAGACTCATCACCATCACTCCGCTCAGCACGGCGGTTATCGCTTTCATTGTTGCTCCTTACAGTCCTTTCCTGCCTGGCAGCCCGAGGCAGGAAGCGTCGCGTTTTGCTCAAGCCATGTCTGAAGATTGTCGCCAAAGCGCAAGCTGCGCCAGAGTTCGAACACGTTCTCTTCATGGGTATAGTTTAAATTGACCTTGCCGGTTTTGCCGTCGGCCCGGCTGGTGCCGGACACCGTGGATTGCAGCGTCAGCTTCCCGAGGTTATCGAGATTTATTTTCGTCCACGATCGGGAAATTTCCATGTAGCGCAGCCAGTTAATCGCCGCCCCGGCGGCCATATTGTCTTTGACCACCGCATCGGCGGTGTCTTTGTCGATCCGCAGCGTCATCGGGCCGGGGTTGGTCAGCCAGCCGTCTTTGATTATCCATTTTTCGTTGTCGAGCCACAGCGGCAGCGCGCCGCTGACCGGGCCGGACATGGTGAACTGCTTCGGATTGACGGCACCGATAAGTTCGCTGGTGGAGATATTCTGCACGCGCAGCAGGGCCGGGTCGTGCTGAGGCATCCGCAGTTGCAGCATCGACAATTTGCCGCCGAGCAGGTCCACGTTGACGTCGCTCAGCAGCAGCGGATCGCTTTCGCTCCAGGGATAACTGCCCTGTAAATCCGCAGAGAAGTTATGGGCGGTAACCTGATTGACGATTTCGCCAATGCGCAGCGTCACCGGGCCCCGCGTACCAAGTTGCCAGACACCGCCGCTGAAGCGGAACGGCAATACAAAGTCCACGCCGTTGATCTTGTTGTCCGGCATCCACGCGCTGCCGCCTTTCAGGACACCGTGGCCGCCCGCTTCAAAGCCCTGTCCGGCGGCTGCGGAAAATGCCACCTGCGCGTACAGCGTTCCCTCGCGGAGGTTCATTTTTAAGTCTGGCGGCACCAGCGGCTGGAACACAGTTAACGACTGTTTCGGCCACCAGGCCTCGCCGCGCAGGCGTATGCCGTCCCAGCGTCCGTTGATACTCACCGGGCCAATCGCTTCTGCGTGCAAATCGCCTTTGAACTGGAACCAGGTCGGGTCGCGTCCGTCAAGGCTGAACTTCAGCGTTGAGGGGGGCAGCACGCTGCCGCCGCTAAAATGCGTCTCACCGGCATCCAGGGAGAGCGCCCCGGTGAATGAAGGATGCTGCTCATCGCGGATCCAGTGAATGGGTTTGTCGAGCGCCAGACGTGGCTGGCTGACGGTCATGGTACCGTACTGAAGTTTATCGAAACCGGTCGACAGGCTGTTAAGCACGATCGAGCTGTCGCGCCACTCGCCATCGCCCTTCACGTCCCACTTCGCCTGCATCGGTGTGAAGTGCCCGTCGCCCCAGTAACGCCAGCGCCAGCTCCCCTGGTCGGGTAGGAAGTTGTCAGCCTGGCCGTCGAGATGCAGTACGAAATCGCCCATCTCCTGCTCGTGCGCCCGCAGAATGGCCTGCAAGCGCCCGTCCACGCCCTGACTGCTGACGTGAACCCCCGCCAGCGGCCAGCGAATTTCATCAATATTGAGAGAGTCAATCACGCGACCGCGGGAGCGCAGGAGTGCGCCAGGCTCGAAGCTCAGCCGGGGATCGATCAGCGAGCCACTCAGCTGTGCCGGTAAGATCGCGTAAAGCACCAGATCGTCATATTTGGCTTCGCCCGTGAGCTGAAGCGGCATCGCGCTATTGTCCATGCTGAGCGTGCCAGGGCCGATGGTAAGAACGGCGTTACCTTTCCCGGCCGCCCCCTGCGTCAGCACGTTCATCCGCCCGGCGATCTGCATTTTATCGAGGCCCTGCAGCCAGTTATCCACCTTCAGACCCACGCGGCCGCTCAGCGGTAAACCGTCCTGCCACGGCCAGTTCCAGCGTCCGTCGCTGATGGTCAGCCGTTCACGGGTCAGCTCCCACGGCAAATCCAGTAGCGGCTCGTCGTTGCCGCGCGCCATCACCACCAGTTGCCCCTGATTTTCCTGCCATTCCAGATCGGCATCGACCAGCGATCCAGACGCTGGCACCTGAAACGTGGACTGAACGTGGCCGCTGACCGGCAGGCCGTCCGGCACCAGTGGCATCGTGAACTCACCGACAAGCTTGATCGGCGGCTTACCGTCCTGAACCTGAGCCTCAAACTGGCTGACGGTGAGCTGCTGGCCCTTCAGGCTTGCCTGTATATGTACCGCCGCGCCGTTGTAGCTGATTGCCTGCTTCGCGGGCGTCAATGAAACCGCCAGCTTGCCCTGCCATTTATCCCAGGGTGAAAGGCGCAGCTCGTCGATGGTCAGCCAGCTGTTGGGCAGCATCGACTGCCATTCGGCCAGGCTTCGCGGTGCGCCAGGTGCGGGCGCGCTTTCGGGAATTTTGCTCAGGCAGTCTGAGTTGATATTGAGCGTGCCGACGTGCAGTCGCCAGCGGCTGGGGTGGGAAAGTTCGGCATTGGTGATCTGAGCCAGCTGGCAGTCGCCGACCAGGTAGCGCAGTTCGGGCAAACGCACTGAGTTTCGCGTGAAACGAGGGCTGTGATCGATGGCGATTCGCGTGCCCGCCGGAAGCCAGATCCCCGCCAGCGTGGGCACCCAGTGCGTCAGGGTCAGCAGCAGCGTAAGCGGCAGGAGGATCAGCAGCAGCAGTAGCGCAATCGTGGCTTTCCAGGTACCCTTCATGGGCGATTAACATCCTGATTTGTTGTAAGTAAAAGCCAAAGTGGCCCGTATTGTGGCATGTTTAACCCTGCCGTTAAAGTCACCGTCAGGTTTAAGCATAGATGCAGGAAATTGCCTCTTCCTGAGGATCCATCAAACATCTGCATTTTATGCTCTACACTCTCTGTTATAACCTGTTCATTAAACAAAATTTTAAAATTTGTATGATTATTTTAAATATGCTACCGTGACGTTAATATCACTGGAGAAAAGTCTTATGAAAATCGCAGTTTACAGCACAAAGCAATACGATAAAAAGTATCTGCAAGATGTTAATGATGCGTTTGGCTTTGAACTTGAATTTTTTGACTTCCTTTTAAGCGAAAAGACGGCCAAAACCGCCCACGGCTGTGACGCGGTCTGTATCTTCGTCAACGACGATGGCAGCCGCCCGGTGCTGGAAGAGCTGAAAAAACATGGCGTTAAATATATTGCCCTGCGCTGTGCCGGGTTTAACAACGTCGACCTCGATGCGGCCAAAGAGCTGGGCCTGCGTGTAGTCCGCGTTCCAGCTTACTCGCCAGAGGCGGTGGCCGAACATGCGATTGGTCTGATGATGTCGCTGAACCGTCGTATTCATCGTGCTTATCAGCGCACCCGTGATGCCAACTTCTCGCTGGAAGGTCTGTGCGGCTTCACTATGCACGGCAAAACCGCAGGCGTGGTGGGTACCGGGAAAATCGGTATTGCTACTCTGAGGATCCTGAAAGGCTTCGGCATGAAGCTGCTGGCCTTCGATCCCTATCCAAGCGCCGCAGCGCTGGAGCTGGGCGTGGAGTATGTCGACCTGCCAACGCTGTTCTCGCAGTCGGACGTTATCTCCCTGCACTGCCCGCTGACGCCGGAAAACTACCACCTGCTGAACCACGCCGCGTTCGCTCAGATGAAGGATGGCGTGATGGTGATCAACACCAGCCGCGGCGGCCTGATTGATTCCCAGGCGGCGATTGAGGCGTTGAAAACTCAGAAGATTGGTGCGCTGGGCATGGACGTGTATGAAAACGAACGCGATCTTTTCTTCGAAGACAAGTCCAACGACGTGATTCAGGATGACGTGTTCCGCCGTCTTTCGGCCTGTCACAACGTGCTGTTCACCGGCCATCAGGCGTTCCTCACCGCCGAAGCACTGACCAGCATTTCCGAAACCACCCTGGAAAACCTGCGTCAGATCGACAGCGGCGAAACCAGCCCGAACGCCCTGGTTTAACCTTTTCTGCTCCCCGTTCGCGGGGAGCACTTTCGGACAATCCCCACTCTTCAACCCCGCACTACAGTGTCATGCTGTGTCGGTACTCTTTTTTTGGTGAATAATTGATGAGCAGTATGAAACTGACTGTCGCCCTGCTGGCAGGCGCGATGATGCTGGCAGGTTGCGTCTCCACAAGCAAAGTGACCACTCAGCCGGAACAGCTGGAGCACCACCGCTTTGTGCTGGAAAGCGTGAACGGTAAGAATATCAGTACTGAAAAACCGCTGGAGCTGAGCTTCGGCGAGAAAATGCACGTGTCGGGGAATATGTGCAACCGCTTTACCGGCGAAGGCAAGCTGTCTGACGGTGAGCTGAAGGTGAAAAACCTGGCCATGACGCGGATGCTCTGTACCGATGCACAGCTGAATCAGCTAGACGCGCTGGTCGGCGCAATGTTGCACGACGGCGTTCAGGTCGATTTGACGGCAAACCAGTTAACCCTCGCGACTGCGCATGATTCGCTGGTGTACAGGCTCGCCGATTTGATGAATTAACTAGTAGTTTCCGCAACTCCCGGTGGCCAGAGATTGCTCACTGCATCGCTTGCCATTGGGTAATGCGCACATGCCGATGGCCGAGCCATCAAGCTGACGCGCAACGGATAATGCCCCACCGACCATGGCGCAGTTTGCCTGCCCTGAATCGGACATCGCCGCCCGCATCCCAGGCGTAACATGCGCCGCGGTGGCCTGCTGTACTGGTTCACTGCTGCATGCCGATAATAACAGCACCGCGCACCCTACCCAAAAAGCTGCTCGCATTCTCTTTTCCCCTGTCAAATACGTTTCGCAAAACCTGTTCATAATAGGCAGCAAGCGGCGTGCCGTCGAGAGACGAGGCGCGCATTTCGTGTTTCAGAAACAAATTCTCGCAATTTAATGCCGCAATCATTGATCTGCTCATTGTTCAAATAAATACCAAGGACACAAAAGCAAAAATGGCCCTCATAACGCTTTGCTAAAATAGACTCATAATTACATGACCTGTTGAGGTAACGCGGGTCTTTTTTCTTGCGCAATGTAAGGGTGTCACAATGATTACAACTGACGGTAATGGCGCTTGCGCGTCGGTGGCGTTTCGCACCAGTGAAGTTATTGCCATCTACCCGATTACGCCAAGCTCAACCATGGCGGAACAGGCCGATGCCTGGGCAGGTAATGGGTTGAAAAACATCTGGGGTGATGTTCCCCGGGTCGTAGAAATGCAGTCTGAAGCAGGCGCGATCGCCGCCGTTCACGGTGCGTTGCAGACAGGCGCCCTCTCCACTTCCTTTACGTCATCGCAGGGCCTGCTGCTGATGATCCCGACGCTGTACAAACTGGCCGGTCAACTGACGCCATTTGTGCTGCACGTCGCTGCGCGTACTGTTGCGACGCACGCGCTTTCTATATTTGGCGACCACTCCGACGTGATGGCCATCCGCCAGACAGGTTGCGCGATGCTCAGCGCGGCTAACGTGCAGGAAGCGCAGGATTTTGCGCTGATCTCCACGATTTCTACACTGAAAAGCCGCGTGCCGTTCATACATTTCTTTGATGGTTTCCGCACCTCGCACGAAATCAACAAAATCGTTCCGCTGGCGGATGACACCATCCTCAACCTGATGCCACAGGCAGAAATCAACGCGCACCGCGAGCGCGCGCTTAACCCGGAGCACCCGGTGATTCGCGGCACCTCCGCCAACCCGGACACCTATTTCCAGTCCCGCGAGGCCACTAACCCGTGGTACAACGCGGTTTACGATCACGTTGAACAGGCGATGAATGACTTTGCCAGCGCCACGGGCCGCCAGTACAAGCCATTTGAATATTACGGCCATCCGCAGGCCGAACGCGTGATTGTGCTGATGGGCTCTGCCATTGGCACCTGCGCAGAAGTCGTTGATGAACTGCTGACCCGCGGCGAAAAAGTGGGCGTGCTGAAAGTTCGCCTGTACCGCCCCTTCTCCGCAAAACATCTGCTGGCTGAATTACCGGAGAGCGTAAAATCCCTCGCCGTGTTGGATCGCACCAAAGAACCTGGCGCGCACGCCGAACCGCTCTATCTGGATGTGATGACCGCCCTGGCGGAAGCCTTCAACAACGGTGAGCGCGAAACGCTGCCGCGGGTGATTGGTGGTCGCTATGGCCTTTCCTCGAAAGAGTTTGGCCCTGAATGCGTGCTGGCCATTTTCAGCGAACTCAGCGCCGCTAAGCCGAAATCACGTTTCACCGTCGGCATTTACGACGACGTCACCAACCTGTCTCTGGTACTGCCGGAAAACACCCTGCCGTCCACCGCCAAACTGGAAGCGCTGTTTTACGGACTCGGCAGTGACGGCAGCGTCTCGGCCACCAAGAACAATATCAAGATTATTGGTAACTCCACGCCGTGGTACGCCCAGGGCTATTTCGTCTATGACTCCAAAAAAGCAGGTGGCCTGACGGTTTCACACCTTCGCGTATCGGAACAGCCAGTGCGTTCGGCGTACCTGGTATCTCAGGCCGATTTTGTTGGCTGCCACCAGTTACAGTTCATCGACAAATATCAGATGGCCGAACGCCTGAAGCCGGGCGGCATTTTCCTGCTCAATACGCCGTACAGCGCCGATGAGGTGTGGTCACGCCTGCCGCAGGAAGTACAGGCCGTGCTGAATCAGAAGCAGGCCCGTTTTTATGTGGTGAACGCTGCGAAAATCGCCCGCGAATGCGGTCTGGCGGCGCGTATCAACACCGTCATGCAAATGGCTTTCTTCCAGCTGACGCAGATTCTGCCAGGCGACAGCGCGCTGATTGAACTTCAGGGCGCGATTGCCAAAAGCTACAGCAGCAAAGGCCAGGAGCTGGTTGAGCGCAACTGGCAGGCGCTGGCGATGGCCCGCGAACTGCTAGCGGAAGTGCCGTTGCAGCCTGTCAATGAAAGCAGCCCGCTGCGCCCGCCTGTCGTTTCAGACGCCGCGCCGGACTTCGTCAAAACCGTCACCGCGGCGATGCTCGCGGGCCTTGGCGATGCCCTGCCCGTTTCTGCGCTTCCGCCGGACGGCACCTGGCCTGTCGGCACCACCCGCTGGGAGAAACGCAACATCGCCGAAGAGATCCCTATCTGGAAAGAAGATCTCTGCACCCAGTGTAACCACTGCGTTGCCGCCTGCCCGCACTCGGCCATTCGCGCCAAAGTGGTTTCGCCTGAAGAGATGGAAAACGCCCCGGCCAGCCTCCACTCGCTGGACGTGAAGTCCCGCGATATGCGCGGGCAGAAATACGTGCTGCAGGTGGCACCAGAAGACTGCACCGGCTGTAACCTGTGCGTTGAGGTCTGCCCGGCGAAGGACCGCCAGGATCCGGACATCAAGGCCATCAATATGATGTCGCGCCTGGAGCATGTCGAAGAAGAGAAAGTGAACTACGACTACTTCCTCGCGCTGCCGGAAATCGATCGTACGAAGCTTGAACGTATTGATATTCGCACCTCGCAGCTGATCACGCCGCTGTTCGAATACTCCGGCGCCTGCTCCGGCTGCGGCGAAACGCCATACATCAAGCTGCTGACCCAGCTGTACGGCGACAGAATGATGATCGCCAATGCCACCGGCTGTTCCTCTATTTACGGCGGCAACCTGCCCTCCACGCCTTACACCACCGACATTAACGGTCGCGGTCCGGCCTGGGCAAACTCGCTGTTCGAGGATAACGCCGAATTTGGTCTGGGCTTCCGCTTATCCGTCGATCAGCACCGAAGCCGCGTGATGCGTCTGCTGGAAACCTTCGCCGACAAGCTGCCTGCGGAACTGAACGAAGCGCTGCATGCTGAAGCCACGCCGGAAGTGCGTCGCGAACAGGTTGCCGCGTTGCGCCATCATTTGCAGAATGAGGATGGTGCGGCGGAGCTGCTGACCGACGCCGACGCGCTGGTGGAGAAATCCATCTGGCTGATTGGCGGCGACGGCTGGGCCTACGATATCGGCTTCGGCGGCCTCGACCACGTGTTGAGCCTCACCGAGAACGTCAATATTCTGGTGCTCGATACCCAGTGTTATTCCAACACCGGCGGACAGGCATCAAAAGCGACGCCGCTCGGTGCCGTTACCAAGTTTGGCGAGCACGGTAAACGTAAGGCACGCAAGGATCTGGGCGTCAGCATGATGATGTACGGTCACGTTTATGTCGCGCAGATTTCGCTGGGCGCACAGCTCAACCAGACGGTGAAAGCGATTCAGGAAGCGGAAGCCTATCCGGGGCCGTCGCTGATCATCGCCTACAGCCCTTGCGAAGAGCACGGTTACGACCTGGCGCTGAGCCACGATCAGATGCGTCAGCTGACCGCGACCGGCTTCTGGCCGCTGTATCGCTTCGACCCGCGTCGGGCGGATGAAGGCAAGCTGCCGCTGGCGCTGGACTCTCGCCCACCGTCGGATGCGCTGGCCGATACGCTGATGAAAGAGCAGCGCTTCCGCCGTCTGAATGCTCAACAGCCGGAAGTCGCCGAACAGCTGTGGAAAGACGCCACGGCCGATCTGCAAAAACGCTATGACTTCCTGGCTCAGATGGCAGGGAAAGCGGAGAAGTCGACCAGCGACTGAGGCTGATAACTTAATTTAAAAATAAATAAAAAAAAGCCCGGATATTACTCCGGGCTTGTCATTTGTTATTGACAAAATAGGAACTTATTAGCACCGCACGGCAACAAGAATAATTCGCGTGGCAAATAGGCATATAACGGCGAGATTCTAGTGGCATTCATTTTCGCTGTATAATTTTAATATTGAATATTTCACCCTCATATATTCACACCGCAAATCACCATTACAGGCGTATTATTTTCTCGACATTTCATTTATATCGTAACAATTGAGGCATACCTTCTTTAGATATCTCTACATTAGCATGGAGCCACTAGCCTCTCCGGAAGGCAGTATATAAAAACAGCTTAAAGGATTATTAAAATGAAAAGAAAAGTACTGGCACTCGTTATCCCTGCATTATTATCCGCAGGCGCAGTTCACGCGGCAGAGATTTACAACAAAGACGGCAACAAGCTGGACCTGTACGGTAAGGTCGACGGTCTGCATTACTTCTCCGACAACAACGGTGCTAACGGCGATCAGTCGTACATCCGTATGGGCTTCAAGGGTGAAACGCAGATCACCGATCAGCTGACCGGCTACGGCCAGTGGGAATACAACGTTCAGGCGAACAACACCGAAGGTTCTTCCGATCAGTCCTGGACTCGTCTGGGCTTCGCAGGCCTGAAATTTGGCAACTACGGCTCATTCGACTACGG
The DNA here is from genome assembly GCF_900215375.1 of Enterobacter sp. CC120223-11. Taxonomy (GTDB): domain Bacteria; phylum Pseudomonadota; class Gammaproteobacteria; order Enterobacterales; family Enterobacteriaceae; genus Scandinavium. The sequence continues at coordinate 197,989 of NZ_OBEF01000001.1, forward strand.
TCGTAACTACGGCGTGCTGTACGACGTAGAAGCCTGGACTGACGTGCTGCCGGAATTCGGCGGCGACTCTTACACTTCCGCTGACAACTTCATGACTGGCCGCGCAAACGGCGTGGCAACCTACCGTAACAACGATTTCTTCGGCCTGGTTGACGGTCTGAACTTTGCGGTCCAGTACCAGGGTAAAAACGAAAACCCAGGTTCCGGTGAAGGCACCAATAACGGCGATCGTAGCTTCCGCAATGCCAATGGCGACGGCTGGGGTATTTCCTCCACCTACAACATTATGGATTCCGGTGTTAGCGTAGGTGCCGCTTATTCTTCCTCTGACCGTACCAACGACCAGGTTAACAAAGGCGGACAGTACGCACAGGGCGATAAAGCTGACGCATGGACTGCAGGCCTGAAATACGATGCGAACAACATCTATCTGGCAACCATGTACTCCGAAACCCGTAACATGACCAACTACGGTAGCACCGACAGCAACTACGGTGGCGGTACTGCGAACAAGACCAAGAACTTCGAAGTGACTGCACAGTACCAGTTTGATTTCGGTCTGCGTCCTGAAGTTTCTTTCCTCCAGTCTAAAGGACAGGATCTGACCCACACCGACGGCAGCAACGCCGGTGACCAGGACCTGGTGAAATACGTTTCTGTTGGCGCGACTTACTACTTCAACAAAAACATGTCTACCTATGTTGATTACAAAATCAACCTGCTGGATGACAACGACTTCACCAAAAATAACGGCATCAACACTGATAACGTTGTGGCAACAGGCCTGGTTTACCAGTTCTAATTCCGCTATAGCTGTTATTAATAACCCGCCCTTACCGGCGGGTCTTTTTATTTACTGAACAACAAACGCACAAATAAGGAGCGAGCGACAGATATTTCCCCGCCAGGTTCCCTTCCCGAAAAATAAAGATGTAACAGCACCCGCGCTATTTTCTCAGAAGGCTTGCGCACGCAAAGCTTAAAAAAAGCCAGATGTATTACACGAAAACCCGGAAGTCTATTTTTAATACCGTCCGTTTTTCTTCCGGTTTTTATTGGCCACAATGATTTCACTACCACAGGAGATGAAATCATGAACGATGTCCACAACTGGTTACGCAAAATGAACAGCCAATGGCTGAAAGAACCGACAGCCCCTCATACACATCCGTTTTACCTGACCCCTGCCGAACGCTATGCGTTGCTGAAAGAACTGCTGATGCCGCTCAGCGAGGGGAAAAAAACGGGTGAGTAAATGCTTTGCGACTGAAATCACGCTGGCATTCGGCGCTGTAATCCGTACCATACACGCCAGACTATCGACAGGACAGCCGCAGTTTCTTGCTACACTCCATCATTAATCCTGATGTCCGTCAGTGCTCCTGACGCAGGCTGTCCTTTACCTTCGAGCAGAGCCATCATTACATGTCGCAAAATCAAGAAGTTAGTAAGAAAGAACAGTACAACCTGAACAAATTGCAAAAGCGCCTGCGTCGTAACGTGGGCGAAGCCATTGCCGACTTCAATATGATTGAGGAAGGCGATCGCATCATGGTCTGCCTCTCCGGCGGCAAAGACAGCTACACCATGCTGGAAATTCTGCGCAACCTGCAGCAGAGCGCCCCGGTGAATTTCAGCCTGGTGGCGGTGAACCTCGATCAGAAGCAGCCCGGTTTCCCGGAGCACATTCTCCCGGCGTACCTCGAGACCCTCGGCGTGGAGTACAAAATCGTCGAAGAGAACACCTACGGCATCGTAAAAGAGAAGATCCCGGAAGGCAAAACGACCTGTTCCCTCTGCTCTCGCCTGCGCCGTGGCATTCTGTACCGCACCGCTACGGAACTGGGTGCAACGAAAATCGCCCTGGGCCATCATCGCGATGACATTCTGCAAACCCTGTTCCTCAATATGTTCTACGGCGGAAAAATGAAAGGCATGCCGCCGAAGCTGATGAGCGACGACGGGAAGCACATCGTGATCCGTCCGCTGGCCTACTGCCGCGAAAAAGACATTGAGCGTTTTGCCGAAGCGAAAGCGTACCCGATCATTCCGTGCAACCTTTGCGGCTCGCAGCCTAACCTGCAGCGTCAGGTCATTGGCGACATGCTGCGCGACTGGGATAAGCGTTACCCGGGGCGTATCGAAACCATGTTCAGCGCTATGCAGAACGTGGTGCCTTCTCACCTGTGCGATACCGAGATGTTTGACTTTAAGGGCCTGAAGCACGGCGCTGAAGTCGTTAACGGCGGTGATTTAGCCTTCGACCGGGAAGAGATCCCACTGCAGCCAGCGGGCTGGCAGCCGGAAGATGAAGAGTCAGACGTGCTCGCGAATCGACTTGATATTGTCGAAATCAAATAAGCGCAAAATCCTTCATAGGCCCTCTTAACGAGGGCTTTTTTGTGCCTGCCATTCAGCGAAACGGCGGCGGATCGATAATCGGATGCGGATCGGGGTCGAGCGGCGGGTCGGGTATCGGCTGAGGACGCGGGATGGGGTCCGGCAAGGGAACAGGATCGGTAGGAATCGGATCGCTGAGTCGCCAGTTCATAATGACCTCCTGGACGGTTGAACGTCCCTTAAGGGTAGAAGGTCTGGCGCGAGAGGCAAAAAAAAGCCGACTTATCTAAGTCGGCGTCGTACGAATCAATTGTGCTATGCAGTAATTCAAAAAAGGAAGTAAGACAATATGGAGCGCAACGCCCATCGCTTGACGTTGCATTCACCTGCGGGAATGATATTGCCCTGAATGGGTAGGCCGTTTATTGACTTTGCTCAAACTTAACCGCATTTTTGGGCTCTTCTCGCGTATAAAACTGATTTCTTACAACCATTTACTTCGATGTAACCACCAGGTAACACCGCCGATCAGCACCACTAACCCAATGCAAAACAACGAGAAACCAAACTGCCATCCGCCGCCGGGAATGCCGCCGAGGTTGACGCCAAACAGACCCGTCAGGAAGGTACTCGGTAAAAAGACCATCGCCATCAGTGACATGGTGTAGGTTCTTCGTGCCAGTGACTCCTGCATCACCTGGGCGATTTCATCGGCCATCACACCGGTACGGGCGATACAGGCGTCAATCTCATCGAGCCCACGACCCAGCCTGTCGGCAATGTCCTGCATCCGGCGGCGCTGATCGTCATTCATCCATACAAAACGCTCGCTGGAAAGCCGTGAATAAACGTCGCGCTGCGGTGCCATATAGCGGCGCATCACGATCAGTTGCTTACGCAAAAGTGCCAGAAAACCGCGCGGCGGCACCTGCTGATCCAGCAGGTTATCTTCCAGATCGATGATCTTATCGTGCAGCTCTTCGATGAACTCACTGGCGTGATCGGTCAGCGCATCACACACGTCGACCAGCCAGCCGCCGCAGTCCGTGGGGCCGGTTCCCTCTTCCAGGTCTTTTACCACGTCATCCAGCGCCAGCACTTTGCGTTGACGGGTTGAAACAATCAGGCGCTCATCCATATACAGGCGCATGGCCACCAGCTGATCCGGGCGTTCATCGGTGCTGCCGTTAATACAGCGCAGCGTGATCAGCGTGCCCTCACCGACTCGCGTCACGCGTGGGCGCAAGCTGTCGCCCGCCAGCGCATCGCGCACGCTGTTCGGCAGCAGCGGCGTGGTCGCCAGCCATTGCGCGCTTTCCGGATGGGTATAGTTGAGGTGCAGCCAGCAGGGATTATCCTTGTCGATAACCCGCTCGTCCGTCATCGGGATCACCCCGCCTTTGCCATCCAGCATCCAGGCAAAAACCGCATCAGGTACGTTCACATCGGCTCCCTTAATGGCTTCCACATCGCCTCCATCAATATTTACTTGTGCAATGAAGTCTAGCCCGGCGGGCGTAATAAACAAAATGTGTTCCCGCCATCGCCATGAATTTATTCATGAAAGCGGAATTATCTGGCAGACGGCCGGACAGCGCAATGTCCGAATCGTTAACAGGGATGAATTGAGATTGCTGCAAATAAAACGGGCCTGCATTGTGCAGGCCCGTTTTATTGTTCTCGCAAGCGTTTAAAAGGAGTGCCAGTAATTTCGATCGCCGCCTGCAACTGCGACGGGCGCGGTTTGTGGCGGTGGCGTTGTAACCGCCGGGGTGGGCATTTCATTGCCGAGACGGAAATTACGCGTCCGGGTTTGCAGCTCAATCACCTGATGTTTGAGCACATCCGACGATCCGGCCAACTCTTCCACAACGGCGACATTACTTTGCGTGACTTTCTCAAGCTCAGAGAGCGCCATGGTTATCTGCTCGATACCTTTCTCCTGCTGTAACGTAGAGCTTGAGATCTGCTCCATCAGGCTGCTCAGTGAGCCTGAACCCGTCACTATATCCTGCATATTTTTCTCAGCTTCCGCGACAATACTTGCGCCCTGAGTCACGTTATCACTGGTCACGCTGATCAGTGTTTTAATATTCTTCGCCGCTTCAGCGCTACGGTGAGCAAGGTTGCGCACTTCACCCGCCACCACCGAGAACCCTTTGCCGTGATCGCCTGCCCGCGCCGCTTCAACCGCCGCATTCAGGGCCAGAATATTGGTCTGGAAGGCAATGCCGTCAATCAGGGTGATAATTTCCGTCATCTGCCGCGCGCAGTCGGTTATAGACTGCATGTTAGTGGCGACGTCACCCATAAGCTCTCCACCTTTACGGGCGCAGAGTGTGGCATCCCCTGCTCGATCGCTGGCAAGTCGGGTGTTCTCGGCGTTATTTTTGGTGCTGGCCGCAATCTCTTCCATGCTCGAAGCCGTCTGCATCAGGGTGGCGGACTGCTGCTCCGAGGTTACTGACAGCTCGGCGCTGCGGTTTGCCAGCTGTTCAGAGAGCGTCATTGCCGTTTGCGATGAACTGCGGATTTCCGATACCAGCGTAGAGATATTGCTCGACAAGCTATTGATACCCGGAATTAAACGCCCGGCGCAGTTGTTGCCAAATTCAGGGATATATACCGATAAATTACCGGAAACCACTTCATCAATGCTTCTCTTAACGGCGTTAATCGGCGTAACCAGATATTTAGTCATATATAGCCACAGCAGTGAAAAGGCCGTCAGCCATACAATATTAAACATAATCATCACCGCCATATTAGCGGATAATATAACAGCCAAAATATCGACAATAATGAAAACCGCCAGCAAAAACATCAATATGAAAGTTCTGACACTAATATTTCTCAGCATAATCAGACTCACAGAGATACTCGGAGGGGTGATATGTTTATAGCACCTGCCATCGTCAATTCAATATGATTTCCATGAGAAATTAATATTCATGCTTAAACCCGGTGAGTTTGGCTTTAGCAACTTATTTATCTGACCACGTGCCACATGAGTAGTGATTTCCACTAAAAAACAATGACACATCGCATCATAACGGCAGATTATTGCATGACAACACCAGCAAAATCAGATTCAGTTAACTGGCACTATATCATTTTTAAGCCATGCTTAAGTCGTTGGTGCGTTTTTTGCGCGTATGATTTCAGCACGATGATAAAAGTGTGAGCGTAAAACCAATCAAAAGAAATACAGCATTTCTTCTTCTCTATTTCATTGGCGTCGCCTTCAGATTTGCTGTTACATTACTTTAACAACCTTGAAAAAACGTGGATTGCATGATGCTGTACGTTTCGTGGGACCCGGTTCTGGTCGGCATTTCCTTTTTAGTTGCTTTTATCGCTTCGTTTGTTGCCCTGGACAGTGCGGCAAAAATTGCTGCCTCCAATAAAAATGCCGCACTCTTCTGGCGTCTCGCCGGAGGGGCCACGTTAGGTATTGGGATTTGGTCAATGCACTTTATTGGCATGCTGGCCATGAAAATGCCAATGATGATGCACTATGACTTTGCCACTACAGCGGTTTCACTGCTGGTGGCCATCGTCACCTCAACCCTCTCAATTAATATCGCCGTTAACGGCAGCGAGCTTTCGCTCAAACGCCTGTGTCTCGCCACAGCGATTCTTAGTAGCGGCGTGGTGACCATGCACTACGTCGGCATGGCGGCGCTGATGATGCAGGACATGATCATCTGGAATTACGGGCTGGTGGCGCTGTCAGTGATCATTGCCATTGTCGCCTCAGGCGTCGGTCTGTGGCTGGCGTTCAGCCTGCGACTCAACAGCAAAGGCGTGCTCATCAATCGCATGACTGCGGCGGTCGTCATGGGCATCGCCATCGCCGCCATGCACTACACCGGCATGAGCGCGGCAGAGTTCGAAGATAGCGGGCATTACATGAGCGGTGGCGTCAGCGAACTCGGCCTCTCTATCTGGGTTTCGGCGACGACGCTTGCCATTCTTGGCGTGATGCTGATCATTTCGATGGTCGATTCGCAGCTGCGCACCAATCGCCTCACGGAGAACCTGCAACAGCTCAACCAGCAGCTGGAGCAGCAGGCCCGCTTTGACGGCCTGACGGGGCTGGCAAACCGCAGTCAGATCGATCTGCGTCTTGAGGCCTGCCTGCAGCAGTCGCAAATCACCCAGGTTCCCTTCGCGTTGATTTTTATGGATCTCGACCGCTTCAAACTGGTCAACGATGCCTGGGGTCATCACGTGGGCGATCACCTGCTGGTTTCCGTCGCCAACCGCATCAGCGCCTGCCTTTCCCCTAAAATGACCCTCGCCCGCCTCGGCGGTGACGAATTTATCCTGCTGGTACCGGACGCCACTCAGGGTGACGTTGAAGATTTAGTCACCCGGATGGTGGAGTGCATTCGTCGTCCGTTCTACGAGGCCGGGCAGATACTGCAGGTGTCGCTGAGCGCGGGCGTCAGCCTCTTCCCGCAGCACGGAAAAACATTACAGGAGCTGAAGCTGCGGGCCGACACGGCGATGTACAACATCAAGCAGCAGGGGCGCAACGGCTGGGCCATTTATCATACCGACATGGTGCATAAGGTCTGGGAAGGTGCCGAATTCCTGCAGGACCTGACCCAGGCGCTGGAGCGCGGGCAGTTTGAGCTCTGGTATCAGCCGAAGTATCACGCCGGGAGCAAAACCATTTATGGCTTCGAGGCCCTGCTACGCTGGCGGCATCCGGCAAAAGGCATCCTGCTGCCTGAAGTGTTTCTCGCCACCCTGGAAAATACCGGGCTGATTATTCCTGTCGGTTATTGGGTTGTGGACCAGGCGTGCCTGCAGCTGCGTCAGTGGGCCGACCAGGGCCACCCGGAGTGGAGCCTGTCGATAAACCTGTCGGCGGCGCAGTTCGAGCAATTCGACATTTATGACACCATTTGCAGCGCGCTGGCGCGCCATGCGGTGCCGCCATCCCGCCTCACCATTGAGCTGACGGAAAGCACCGCCCTGCGCAATCTTGAGCGCAGCATTGAGATCCTCAATGACTTCAACCGGATGGGGATCACCGTTTCTATCGACGATTTCGGCACCGGTTACTCCAACATGCTGACGCTGAAAAACCTGCCTGCCCGGGAGCTGAAAATCGACAAAAGCTTTGTGCGGGATATTCGCGACAACAGTAAAAACGTCAAAATCGTGGCGACGATCATCGACATCGCTCATTCGATGAACATGAATGTGGTGGCGGAAGGCATCGAAACGCAGGATCAGCAGCAGCTGTTGACGAGCCTCGGCTGCGGCTATTTGCAGGGCTTCCTGTTTGCGAAAGCGCTGCCTGCCAAAGAGATCCCGCAGCTGCTGTCACAAATAGAGAGCGCGAAACAGACGACCCCGGCCCCCGTCCAGACCGCGGTACAAAAAAAGCAGGCGTGAATTCATAAAAATGCATTATGTTTAATACGTGCCGTTGGCGGGCAGGCGTTCGCCCAGGGAGATAATGCATGTTGCCAGCCGAATTATCCGCTTACCATTACCTGACCACACCGGTATGGGTCGTCGACCCGGACGATGAGCGAGTCGTCTTTGCGAATCATGCTGCACAGGCGCTGGCGGGCGACAGCTCGCTGACGTCTCTGCGTTTCGGTGCACTCTCCGCCTGCGCGCAAACGCGGCTGGCGCACTATATCAACGACCTGAAGCATCAGCATGAAATCGTGGAGATCTGGACTTTTGCCACTCCGTCGGGCGAACTGCCGCTGCGCTGTCGTCTCTCACTGGCGACCTTTCCCACTATGCCGCCGGTGATTCTGTTTGAAGGGGCGAATATCCCTCACGCAGCAACCGAAAGCCCTGCGCGTTCGGCTGGCTACCCATCCCGTCGCCACAGCTTTTATCACCGTTTTTTCACCACCACGACCGCGCCAATGCTGCTGATTGACCCGACCCGGGACGGCAGAATTGTCGATGCCAACCTCGCGGCGCTGCGTTTTTATGGCTACGGTCGCGAGGAGATGTGCCAGCTGCACACCTGGGAGATTAATACCCTGGGACGTCAGGTGCTGCCGGTTATGGCAGAAATCGCCCGCCTGCCGGGCGGCCACAAACCGCTCTATTTTGTGCACAGGATGGCCGATGGCTCGACCCGACACGTGCTGACTTACGCCGGGCCCATCATCATCGGCAGCGACCGCCTGATGCTGTGCATCATTCACGACATCACCGAGCAGAAACGTCTGGAGCAAGAGCTGGAGCATGCGGCCCTGCGCGATTCGCTGACCGGCCTGCTCAACCGTCGGCAGTTCTATGCCCTGACCGAGGGCCCGGCATCGCGCCATCTGCTGCTCAAAAACGACTACTGCCTGCTTCTGGTGGACACCGACAACTTCAAAGCCATCAACGACAACTTTGGCCATCTGAAGGGTGACGAAGTGCTGGTGCAGCTTTCCAGGATTCTCGAAACCTGCAGCCGGGCAGGTGATTTCATCTTCCGCTGGGGTGGCGAAGAGTTTGTCCTGATGCTGCCGCACACTCCGCTGGAGAGCGCCGTAGAGCTGGCCGAACGCATACGTGACAGCGTCACAAAACTGAACCACGAAGGGCTCCCCGGCTTTACGGTCAGCGTCGGCGTCGCCAGACACCAGGCAGGCGAAACCATTGATGAAATTTTTAAACGGGTCGATAAAGCGCTGTATCAGGCCAAAAACGACGGCCGAAACAAGGTGCTTGCGGCCTGAGGCACAAAAAAACCGCCCGCAGGCGGTTTTTGAAACACAGGTGACGTCAGTGATGATGATAGCCACTGGCACTGTGTTGAGGGCCAATGCGCCCGGCTTCAACCAGAATCTCTTCGATCAACTCCTCAAGGCACTCTTTGCCGTGCTTGTCACAAACCAGATGCACCTGCCGGAAAATCTCTTCGGCGGGCATCCCGTCACAAAGCGCGGATTTCAACATCAGAGTTGCCCATCTTTTGGCTTCAGAATGCGTCAACATATCCCCTCCTGATACAGGATATTTACTAAGCGTAGCCCGTAAATGGGACGTTATCCACATTCCTGGAATGGTCTTAGGCATAAAAAAACCCGGCACGCGAGGCCGGGTTCTTCACTGAAATACAAATCAGTGTTTAATGATGTACATCGTACGGCTGTAGGCCACGTCTTCCGGGTTGTCGATCGGATAGCCCTTCAGCCACGGCTTGATCAGACGGCCGTTGGTGTACTGATAAATCGGCGCGATTGGCGCCTGAGCGGCAATAATTTTCTCCGCTTCGTTATAGTCAGCATTACGCGCTTTTTCGGTGGTTTCCAGCGTTGCCTGGTTAATCACCTTGTCGTAGGCCGGATCGTTGAAGCGCGAGATGTTGCCACTGTGCGTGGAGGTGAGCAGCGACAGGAAGGTAGACGGCTCGTTGTAGTCACCCACCCAGGAGGCACGGATCACGTCGAAGTTGCCAGTGTTACGGCTGTCGATGTAGGTTTTCCACTCCTGGTTTTGCAGCTTCACGTCCACGCCGAGGTTTTTCTTCCACATTGACGCCACGGCAATCGCAATCTTCTGGTGGTTTTCGGAGGTGTTGTAGAGCAGCGTCAGCTTCAGCGGACGGTTCGGGCCGTAGCCTGCCGCCGTCAGCAATGTCTTCGCCTGAGCATTCAGCTCCGCCTGGCTCATACTCTCTGCCGCCGACGGCTGCGGCGTAAAGCCCGCCGTCACATCAGGCGTGAAGCGCCAGGCTGGTTTTTCGCCAGTGCCCAGCACTTTTTCCGCCATGATGTGGCGATCGATGGTCATACTCAGCGCCAGACGAACGCGGGCATCGGCGGTCGGGCCCTTCTGCGTGTTAAACGCATAGTAATAGGTGCCAAGCTGCGGTGGCGTATACACCTGGCCCGGGATCTCTTTCAGCAGCTGCTTGTACTGGTTTTTCGGGAAAGATTCGGTGATATCAATATCGCCTGCCAGGTAACGTTTGGTGGCATTCGACTCCTGGTTAATCGGCACAAAGGTGACCTGCTTGATCACGGTTTTGGCGTTATCCCAGTAGTTTGTGTTCGGCACAACCACCAGTTTTTCATTCACCACGCGGTCTTTCAGCACATAAGCGCCGTTGCCAATCAGTTTGCCCGGGCGCGTCCAGTTTGGATCGCTCTCAACGTTGGCTTTCTGCACCGGGTAGAGGGAGAAGTTAGCGGTCAGATTCACAAACCACGGCAGCGGCTTATCCAGCTGCACGCGCAGGGTTTTCGCATCCACCGCTGTGACGCCAAGCTTATCCGGCGTGGCTTTGCCATCGATAATATTCTGCGCATTAGTGACGCCAGCCAGCGCCGCAAACCAGGCAAATGGCGAAGTGGTTTTCGGATCGACCAGACGCTGCCAGCTGTAGACGAAGTCCTGAGCCGTCACCGGGGTGCCGTCGGACCATTTCGCGTTGTCGCGCAGCGTGAACGTCCAGATACGGTTATCGTTGGTCTGCCATTTGGTCGCCACGCCCGGCACGATATTGCCTTTGCTGTCCTGGTTCACCAGGCCTTCAAACAGATCGCGGATCACCTGAATTTCAGGCAGCCCCACTGCTTTCGCAGGATCCAGAGAGGCCGGTTCATCTTTAATGTGGCGAACCAGCGTCTGCTGCTGCGCCAGAACGGTGCCCTGCGGAACATCCGCCGCAAAGGATTGAAAAGCGACGCCGCCCAGCGCCAGCGCAAAACAGAGAGACGAAACAGGAAACTTCATGGGATCCCCTTGTTCAAATAAACCCAGCCAACTTAGTCGGGTAATTATTTGTTTCAGCAGGAAGAATTGCAAACGACTTGTGGCGAAAAGTTGAAGGAAATGCTGAAAAGGATTCTGGAACGACCAGCAGGAAACTATTTGATTCCCGGTCTGTTTTGCACAACACTGCCAGAAACAACACAATAATGCAGGATTATGTATGTCTTCCACCCGTCCCCGCCAGCAGCGTGGCGCATTTCCTCCCGGCACCCAGCACTATGGTCGCTCGTTACTGGGCGCGCCGCTGATTTGGTTTCCTGCCCCTTTGGCAGACCACAACAGTGGATTGATCATTGCCGGCACCCACGGCGACGAAAATTCCTCCATCGTCACCCTCTCCTGTGCTTTGCGTACACTCGCGCCGGACCTGCGCCGTCATCACGTTGTGCTCACCGTCAACCCGGATGGCTGCCAGCTGGGCCTGCGTGCGAACGCCAACGGAGTTGATCTGAACAGGAATTTTCCAGCAGCGAACTGGAAAGCAGGCGAAACGGTTTATCGCTGGAACAGCTCGGCGGAAAGCCGCGATGTGGTGCTGCTGACGGGGGATAACCCCGGATCAGAACCTGAAACCGAAGCCCTGTGCCAGCTGATTCATAAGATTCACCCGGCATGGATTGTGTCTTTCCACGATCCGCTGGCGTGCATTGAAGATCCCCAGCAAACGCAGCTTGGCAAATGGCTGGCTGACGCGTTCGAACTGCCGCTGGTGACAAGCGTGGGCTATGCGACGCCGGGTTCATTTGGCAGCTGGTGTGCCGATATCGGGATGCACTGCATCACCGCCGAATTCCCGCCCATCTCCTCCGACGAAGCCAGCGAAAAATATCTCGCCGCCATGACGGCCCTGCTGCACTGGCATCCAGAATCCAGAACGCCCGCAAAATAATCTGTGCCCATAAAAAAACCCGCCAGGCGAAAACGCGGCGGGCTTTTTTTTACAGCGTATATGTTTCAAACAAAACACAGAACAGCCATCACAACCGCCAGAAGGATAACCAGACCTACCGTATCAATCATCCGCTTGGTTAATACTTCCTGCGTGGAAACGCCTTCTTCTTCCCAGTCAACCATATCAATACCCTCAAATCTGATGCGCCTATGCTAAGCGCGTGGCGTGAAGGAGCAATGATCGATTTGTGCCTGATTCTGTTTAAAAATAAACGGTCAGCCTTACAGGTATAGCGTACCGGTGGCAAAGCGCAATGCGGGTTCCGCATCCACGGCAAGCCACGTTGGGCCATCAAGATCGGCAAAGCGAACTTTCGGGGTCAGCGGCAGCGCCGCGCTGATGGCGCGAGACGTACAAAGCATGCAGCCCAGCATCAGCCCAAAACCCTGCGCCTCGGCCTCTGCGGCCAGAGCCAGCGCCTCGGTCAGTCCGCCCGTTTTATCCAGTTTGATGTTGACCATTTCATAGCGGCCCGCCAGTTTTGCCAGGCTTTCCCGGGTGTGGCAGCTTTCGTCGGCGCATATCGGCAGCGGATGAATAAAATTCGCCAGGGCCTTGTCTTCACTGGCGGGCAGCGGCTGCTCGAGCATGGCCACATTGAGGTCGGCCAGCAGCTGACAGCGCGCCGCCAGGCCGTCGCTGTGCCAGGCTTCGTTGGCGTCCACAATCAGGGTCGCTTCGGGCACCGCGGCACGGATCGCCACCATGCGCTCGCTGATCAGATGATCGTCGAGCTTTACCTTCAGCAGACGCGCGCCGTTATCCCACAGTGCTTTGGCGCTGTTGGCCATCTGCTCCGGCGTGCCAATCACTACGGTTTGTGCGGTCGTCACCCTGGACGCCAGTTCGGCACCCGAAAGCTGCGCCAGCGTTTTGCCCGCCTTACGCGCCTCTAAATCCCACAGGGCGCAGTCGACGGCGTTCCGGGCCGCTCCTGAGGGTAACAAATGCTGAACGGCTTCACGGTCGGCGCCGGACTCCAGCTGCTCGCCAATACTGACGATTTGCGCCATTACCGAGTCGATACTTTCCCCGTAGCGTGGGTATGGCGTGCATTCGCCGACGCCTTTCACGCCGTCTTCTTCGATTTCCACCACCACAACCTTCGCCTCGCTGCGGCTCCCGCGCGAGATCACAAACGGCGTGTGTAGCGGCCAGGCTTCCTCGTACACTCTCAGACTTCTCATTCCCTGCCCCTCAGTTATAGATGGCACCAAAAGCATTTGCTGTCGTTATGATTGTTGGCATACACTAGCCGCGACGTTAACTATATGTAAACAGGAAGATAATCATGTCACAAACTGTGCATTTCCAGGGCAACCCCGTTTCCGTTCAGGGCTCCATTCCTCAGGCGGGCGCCAAAGCACCAGCATTCACACTGGTTGCCAAGGATCTCTCCGACGTCGCACTGAGCCAGTTCGCCGGCAAACGTAAAGTGCTTAACATTTTCCCAAGCATTGATACCGGCGTTTGCGCGGCATCCGTGCGTAAATTCAACCAGCTGGCGGGCGAACTGAACAACACCGTCGTGCTGTGCATTTCTGCCGACCTGCCATTCGCCCAGTCCCGCTTCTGCGGCGCTGAAGGCCTGAGCAACGTTGTTACCCTGTCCACCCTGCGTGCGCCAGAGTTCCTGCAGCAGTATGGTGTTGGCATCGCAGAAGGCGCGCTGAAAGGCCTGTCCGCTCGTGCCGTCATCGTTCTTGATGAAAACGACAACGTTATCCTGAGCGAGCTGGTGAACGAAATCACCACCGAGCCAGACTACGCTGCCGCGCTGGAAGCCCTGAAAGCTTAATTTCTTTCATGCATAAAAAAGGCCGCCTTCATCGCTGAAGGCGGCCTTTTTATTACTCTTCGTTTTTCTTCTGGCTCAGGCCGTATTCACGCAACTTGTTGGCAATCGCCGTGTGCGAAACCCCGAGGCGTTTCGCAAGCTTACGCGTGCTTGGGAAGCTGCGATAAAGCTGAGTCAGCACCGAGCGCTCAAAGCGGCTGGTGATGTCATCGAGCGAGCCTTCCATCGCATCTTCGCCCACCGCAACCGTGGTCGTGTCGTAATCAGGTAACAGAATGTCCTGCGGACGTAGCTCGTAGCCTTCCAGCTGTGTCAGCGCGCGGTAGACCGCATTTTTCAGCTGACGGACGTTGCCCGGCCAGCCGTAGCGCGTCAGCACGGTATTAAGATCGGCGGCAAGCTTCGGACGGGCAATACCCTGCTCATCGGCAAAGCGCGCCACGAACAGTTCCGTCAGCGGCATGATGTCCTGCGGACGGTCCCGCAGCGGCGGCAGGTTCAGCGTCAGCACGTTCAGACGATAGTAGAGATCTTCGCGGAACAGCCCTTTCTGCACCAGTTCGACAAGATTCTTCTGCGTGGCGCAGATGACGCGCACATCGACATGAACTTCATGATCTTCACCGACGCGGCGGAAAGTACCATCGTTCAGGAAGCGCAGCAGCTTCACCTGCATCCGCGGTGACATTTCACCGATTTCGTCCAGCAGCACGGAGCCACCGTTCGCCTGCTCAAAGAAGCCTTTTTTCCCTTCCGGCGCGTGGCCAAACAGCTCACTTTCGACCGCGTCTTCAGGAATGGAGGCGCAGTTCAGCGCCAGATACGGCTTCTGCGCGCGAGGGCTTGCCAGATGGCAGGCGTTTGCCAGCAGATCCTTCCCGGTGCCGGTATCGCCCACAATCAGCAGCGGCGCACTCAGCAACGCCAGCTTGCGTGCCTGCTCCACCACGTGACGCATTTTCGGGCTGGCGGCGATGATCTGGCTGAACGCACTCACGTCCTGGGTGGTCATGGTTTGCAGCTGACGGCCCATGCGCAGCGTTGAGCGCAGCATCACCACCGCCCCCATCAGCACGCGGGTGGCATTTTCCCCTGCCAGAGTGACCGGGGTAATTTCCAGCAGGAAATTCTGCCCGTTTATCACCACGTGTTCAGCGTGGGATTCCAGCGGCGAACCTTCCAGCCAGCGCTGGAAATTAAAGCCACCGATCAGCTGGGCAGCATTATGGTTACGCAGTTTGTCTGGCGACTGCCCAAACAGCTGGCTGCTGGCGGGGTTGGCCAGCTCGACTTTGCCTTTGGTATCCAGTGACAACACCGGTTCTGGCATCGCTTCCAGTAAGGCACTCAGCGCCAGATGCTCGCGCTCGGATGGCATCCACGACACGGTGCGCACGTCCGTTACGCCCGCAATACGGCGGATTTCTGCCATCAGCGTGCTGAAAGCGTTGAACTCCAGCTCGGCAAAATTCAGGTAGATTCGGCCAATGGGGTCGATATCGATCCCGCGCAGATCAATGCCGCGCAGCACCAGCAGATCGAGCAATTCACGAGTCAGACCAAGGCGGTCCTCACAAAAAACTTCAAGACGCATGGGAAGTATCACCCTCAGAGCCAATAACGCATGGATGATAAGACAGTTCTTCGCCTGCGGGAAGATGGCTGTCAACAATTATTGACAGTATGACGGAAAATCAGGCGCTTTGCCGTAAAGCTGACGGAAAAGCGCACAAAGCGAAAAAGGTCAGCGCTGAAACATGTTCTCCAGTATCCCGATAATCAGTGCCGCACAGCGACCATCGTGGTCAAGATCGGGATCGAATACCGTCACCGTCATGCCACAACAGAGCGGACAGGCCAGCAACGATGCGCAAATCTCTTCGAGCCAGCGACGATCGATGCCTGGGCTGCCGGGTGAATCCACCGCAGGCATGACAGCCTGATCGAGCACATCCACATCGAAGTGGACCCAGTAGCGCTGGCCGGGCTGGCTGTGCAGCACCTGCGCAATCGCCTGCTTAATCATCCCTGTCCCCATTTGCTGCGCGGTAAACACGTCCAGACAGGTAATGCCGCTCTGTGCGATATCAGGCCAGGCGAAATTCGCGTCCCGTGATTCCCGCTCACCAATCTGGATCGCGTGCTCATCCTGAACCAGCGGCTCAGCAATGCCCGGCCAGCGCGTCAGCAATACCTCACCTCGTCCGGTGGCTAACGCCAGATCCATACCCGCCACGGCCCCGACCTTCTGCTGCGGATCGTAGTTGCCCGGGTGGCGAAAATCGCTGTGCCCATCAATATGCACCAGCGACACCGGGCCCGTTGCCCGGGATCCTGCCAGTGCACCGAGTAACACAGAGCAGTCGCCGCCGATAACCAGTGGGAAAGCCTGCCGTGCCTGCGTGCGAGCAACTTCCTCCGCCAGCATGAGATTGAATTCACGCAGCGCATGACCGTTGTAGAGACGCGTGCCGGCCTGTGCATCCGGCGAATATTCCGTAACGGGTAACCACGTCACGCTATCGGCATGAAGCCGTTCAGCCAGCCCCTGTGCCATCAGTACTTCGGGGGCACGCAAGGTCCCTGGCACATGGCCAGGGTAAAGCGGCCGCAGGCCGAGGTTGCAGGGAGCAAGGATGAGATGCATGGCATAAACCTCCGTTCGATGACGTCCGGTGGGCTTAAATTTAGCAGAGGATTGCGCGGCCTCCGGGCCGCGCAGCTGAAAAAGTCAGGTGGGACGCTTGTTGATGGTTTCTTTAAGCTGCCCGATTAGCTCCCGGCGGAAGTCGCCGAGCTTCGGCTTGTCGTTATCTATCCACGGCAGCGGGCGGCACACTTCCATCGCCTTGATACCAAGACGCGCGGTGAGGAGGCCAGCCCCAATCCCTTGCGCTGCGCGGGCGGAAAGGCGCGCCGCAAGATCCTGAGACATCCAGTCCATCCCCACTTCGCGCACCAGTTCGCTGGCCCCGGCAAAGGCGATATTCAGCAGCACCAGGCGGAACAGGCGCAGGCGGCTGTAATAGCCAAGTTCAATACCGTACAGCGTGGCAATGCGGTTGATCAGCCGCAGGTTACGCCAGGCGATAAACGCCATGTCCACCAGCGCCAGTGGGCTGACGGCAATCATCAGCGTTGATTCAGCCGCAGAACGACTGATCTCACGGCGGGCCTGCGCGTCCAGCACTGGCTGAACCAGGTGCGCATAAAGCGTGACCACTTCACGATCGTTCTGCGTTTCATGGATGGCGGCATACCAGCGTTGAAGCGCCGGGTGCGACTGATCGAGCCCTGCCTGGCGGGCAAGCTGCTCGCAGAACGCACGGCCTTTGCCCGTGCCGTGGCTGTGCAGCAGATCCCTCGCTTCATCACGCTCCTGCGCGCGCTGGCGCAACCGCCACAAGCGTCGCCATTCTGTCGCAACGGAACCCACACCGGCCCCGACGATCAGCGCCCCGGCGGCACAGCCCCCAAGCGCGACCCAGTCCTGAGTTTGCCAGGCGTTCATCGTCCACTGCACGCCCTGCGCGACAACGCTCACGCCGAAAATCGCCAGCCCGGCGCTGACCATTCTGCGCCACAGGCTGCGCTTCGGGCGCAGCGCGGCTTCCACCACCGCTTCGGCCTGCCCTTCATCCTCCAGCGGGTCGTCAATGACCGTCGGGGAGAAGTTCTCCATCTGACTCTGTTCAAAGGTTTGCGCCGCGCGCAGCGTTTCTGTTTTATCCGCTTCCAGCGGTCCGGCAAAATCAATGCGCGGTTTTAACGGTTCGCTCATCGCAATTTGTCTCCAATCAAAAACTCCAGCGCCGCATCCAGGCGAATGTGCGGCAGCGGTTTGTCGACGTCCATCGCCTGCGGGCGGAACGCCTCAAACTGAAAGCCCTGCTGTTCCCAGAATGCCTGGCCCGGCAGACGCGCCGGAACCTCGCCCGGGTAGACCGTCAGCGGTTCGCCATCGCTCAGCCGATTGCCGCGCAGCGCCGGGATTTTCTCGCCGTTGACGTCAATCAGCCCGCTCTGGGTCGCCTGCACCGAGGCGAGCCCCAGGCAGTCCATGCTGATGCCTTCAAACGCCGCATTCTGCCAGGCGTCCTGAATCAGCTGTTGCAGCAAAGACACCATGTTGGCGTGCTGATCGACGGTGACGTGGTCGGCCTTGGTGGCGGCAAACAGCAGCTTGTCGATCACCGGGGAGAACAGGCGACGGAACAGCGTGCGCTGCCCATAGTGGAAGCTCTGCATCAGCTGCGTCAGCGCCAGGCGCATGTCGTTGAACGCCTGCGGACCGCTGTTCAGCGGCTGCAGACAATCGACCAGGACTATCTGGCGATCGAAACGCAGGAAATGATTTTTATAGAAATCTTTGACGATATGCTCGCAGTAGTAGTCAAAACGTGCGCGAAGCATACCGGCATTGGTGTGTTTATCGGCCTGCGCCAGCTTTGCTTCCCCCGCGGCATCCACGTCCGGCCACGGGAAGAACTGTAGCGCAGGTGCTCCGGCCATTTCCCCCGGCAGCACAAAGCGGCCCGGCTGAATGAAATGCAGCCCCTCTTTTTTGCAGGTGTGGAGATACTCCGTCCAGGCCTGGCTGATTTCCGCCAGACGATTTTCATCGGCGGGCGCCAGCGGATCGAGCCCTTCGCACAGCTCACGCCAGCGCGCCGACCATTCTGCACGCTGGCCCGTCAGCAGGCCAGTCATCTGCCGCGACCAGCCCAGGTAATCCTGCGCCAGCATCGGCAAGTCCAGCAGCCACTCGCCGGGGTAATCGACAATTTCCAGATACAGTGTGGACGTGTCTTTGAAGTGGCGTAAAAGCGAATCATTGGAGCGAAAACGCAGCGCCAGACGAATCTCACTCACCCCGCGCGTGGGCGTCGGCCACGTCGGCGGCGTGCCGTATAATTGCGCCAGCCCTTCGTCATAGGTGAAACGCGGAATGCCGTAATCACGCTGCGGCACACGTTTCACGCCCAGCAGGCGCTCCTCGCGCACCGCGCTCAGCAGAGGGAGACGCGCCCCGGCGTGTAAATTCAGCAATTGATTGACCATCGCCGTGATAAACGCCGTTTTGCCGCTGCGGCTGAGCCCCGTCACCGCCAGGCGCAGATGTCGGTCCACGCCGCGGTTCATCAGGGCATTGAATTCGTTTTTCAGTCGGTTTATCGCCATTCCATTGCGTCCAGAAGTGGGAATATCAGTCAAGGATATTACATGGGGGCAAAGCGGGAAGATGCAATGTGAAAAATTCTTAGGATTCTGGCACTTCCGTGGCTGTGCCTCTCATTGCTACTTGAGGTTTCGGGACAAACGGCTGGCAAGACGTGCCAGCACAGGTTCAAGCGCCACCGCCAGCAGCATCTTCAGCGGGCGGCGAGCGACGGATTTGATAGCCCAACCGGCAACGCCCGCCGGGCCGTAACGCAGTGCGGTCAGCAAAACGAGCTTGCCCGCGATTTTCAGGCCGGGTTTCACTTTCTGCCCGGTGCGTTGCCATTTTGAGTTCATGCTTTTCTCTCTCAGTTACAGCTGGCGGAACCGGCTGCGCAGGGAAAAAGTATCGGAAGTAACATAGCGTTCCATTTCGCGTAAACGCTTTTCACCCGCCGCCAGCTCTGCGTCTACCGCATTCAGCAGCTCGCCGCTGGACGGCATTTTTTCGCCGTACATTTCGCTGTCCGGCATCGGGTCGAGGGCGAAGGTCATGATGATGTAGGCCACCACAACAAAGAAAAACAGCCCAAATATCATTGCCAGCACGGTGATGATACGCACCAGCTTCACCGGCACGTCGAGCCAGTGTGCGATCCCGGCGCAGACGCCCTTCACCATGCCCTGCTGCGGAATGCGCCACAGCTTTTTGCTGAAATCTAATGCCATTATTTTTCTCTCCAGTTCGGGTGTTCCGCGTCGAGAATGTCTTCCAGCGCCTGAAGGCGGTCACGCATCCGTTTTGCTTCGTCGGTCAGCTGTACCAGCCGCTGCTTTTCGCCCGACGTTAAATCTGCACTGCTGCGATTGCTGTAATGCAGCCAGAGCCAGACCGGAAGGACAAACAGCACAAACAGCGTCAGCGGAATGGCAAGAAAAAGCGCGCTCATAAGGTCTCCTTACTGATGATGAGCGGCGACACCCGCGGTGCCGCCTGCCAATATTATTGATTATCCTGCTTCATTTTGGCCCGCAGTTCAGCGATTTGCGCACTGATATCGTCGTCCGCTTTCAGGTCAGCGAACTGCTGATCCAGCGATTTCTGTTTGCCAAAGCCGTGGCTTTCCGCTTCGGCTTCCATCTGGTCAATACGACGCTCGAAGGATTCAAAGCGCGCCATTGCTTCGTCCAGCTTGCCGCTGTCGAGCTGACGGCGCACATCGCGGGATGAGTTGGCCGCCTGGTGACGCAGCGTCAGCGCCTGCTGGCGAGCGCGGGTTTCGCTCAGCTTGTTCTCCAGCTCGCCAATCTCTTTTTTCATACGCGCCAGGGTGTCGTCCACCAGCGTCACTTCCTGCTCCAGCGTGACGATAAGATCGGTCAGCTTTTGCTTTTCAATCAGCGCGGCACGCGCCAGATCTTCTTTCTCTTTACGCAGCGCCAGTTCGGCCTTCTCCTGCCATTCGGCCTGCTGTGCGGTCGCCTGCTCGATGCGGCGGGTCAGTTGTTTCTTTTCCGCCAGCGCGCGGGCTGAAGTGGAACGCACCTCAACTAAGGTGTCTTCCATCTCCTGAATCATCAGGCGGACCAGCTTCTGTGGATCTTCAGCCTTTTCCAACAGCGAATTGATGTTGGCGTTCACGATATCGGCAAAGCGAGAAAAAATACCCATATTCACATCCTCATACAGTCAGTTTTGTCATCGGGCAAAGCCCTGCTGCAAGGGATAATACAAACGGCGTGCCAACTTTTTATCTTATTGATTTTGCGAGGGGTGATTGAAATTCACCCATTCCACCGCTACAGTGAAGTGGTCAATTACACTAACGAGTGGCGAATTTCATCATGGCAGAATACAAGGACAACCTGCTCGGCGAAGCGAACAGCTTTCTCGAGGTGCTGGAACAGGTTTCACGGCTCGCACCGCTGGACAAACCCGTGCTGGTGATCGGCGAGCGTGGCACAGGGAAAGAGCTGATTGCCAACCGCCTGCACTTTCTCTCCTCGCGCTGGCAGGGGCCGTTTATCTCACTCAACTGCGCGGCGCTGAATGAAAACCTGCTCGATTCAGAACTTTTCGGCCATGAAGCGGGCGCCTTTACCGGCGCCCAAAAACGCCATCCGGGGCGATTCGAACGCGCCGACGGCGGCACCCTCTTCCTCGACGAACTCGCCACCGCCCCGATGTTGGTTCAGGAGAAGCTGCTGCGAGTTATTGAATACGGAGAACTGGAGCGAGTCGGTGGCAGCCAGCCGTTGCAGGTTAACGTGCGCCTGGTCTGCGCCACCAATGCCGATTTACCGAAAATGGTGGAAGAAGGCACCTTCCGCGCCGACCTTCTCGATCGCCTGGCCTTCGACGTTGTACAGCTCCCGCCGCTGCGCGAACGCCAGAGCGACATCCTGTTGATGGCGGAACATTTCGCAATTCAGATGTGCCGCGAACTTGGCTTACCGCTCTTTCCGGGCTTTACCGAACACGCGCGAGACACGCTGCAAAATTACGGCTGGCCGGGCAATATCCGCGAACTGAAAAACGTGGTCGAACGCTCGGTCTATCGCCACGCCAGCATTGAAGAACCGCTGGATAACATCATTCTGGATCCGTTCCAGCGGGCGGTTCCGGCTTCGGCGGCTGTTGAGCAGGTTTCAAAAGAGAGTTCTCTGTCGTTGCCAATGGATCTGCGCGAGTTTCAGCAAGAGCAGGAAAAGGGTTTGCTGCAACAGGCGCTACAGCAGGCGAAGTTTAATCAGAAGAAAGCCGCTGAGCTCTTGGGGCTGACTTATCACCAGTTACGGGCTTTGTTGAAGAAGTATCAGCTTTAGAGCTTGGGCAGTTGATTGTTGTTTGGTACATAGGGGCTGCTTTGTGCCAGAAACAATCATTACTAGCCTATGCTGCAATAATTCTCTGGGGGCAGGTCAAGTACAGTATCAGGGCTGGCGCGCAATGCTTTCCCCGCCACGCCTGCCCGCTTTATGGGACTGTTTTAATGCAGTTGCATTGCTAAAGCCTGTCAGCATTGGTTCTTGGGGAAGACTGTAGATGCTCAATTTTTAATGCTATTACATGCAAATAACTGCATACTTTGTGAATCATGTATTGTGCTAAAGATAGCCGTTTTAAATGTCGTTTCGTGGAGAAAACATGACCAATCTCAAACATAACCTCGAAGAGTTGCAGCAAATAGCAAAAGAACGCACAGTCAAAACGCAAACTATCGAATATGATCTGGAAACTTTAGTAAAAAAAATAAAAAGAAACGTCATAAAGCTTAATCCTGAGTATCAACGAAAACACCGTTGGGATGATGAAACATCATCAAGACTAATTGAAAGTCTTATACTTAACATACCGATTCCTTTTATCTACATCTCCCAAGATGTTGATGTTGATGAGGAAGTAGATTTTGAGTCATCACGTTTCTCTGTCATCGATGGACAGCAGCGTCTCACTGCAATTTATAATTTCTTTGAGAATAAATACCAACTCCAAGGTTTAGAGGTTCTTGACAAACTCAATGGGGCGTTCCATAAAGATTTACCTCCATTTTTAATGAGGCGCCTTGAAGAAAGAAGTATCAGATGTTTGCGAATTGACTCTACGCTCGACCCACAAGTGAAATATGACATTTTTGAAAGACTGAACTCTGGATCGGTAAAGTTGGAGTCACAAGAACTGCGAAATGCGACATGCAGAGGGCCATTTAAAGACCTCGTAAAAGGATTATCAAAAAATGAACACTTTAAATTGGCATGTAAGTTAACACCTGATAGTTCCCGCGTTAAAAAAATGGAAGATGAAGAGCTTGTACTGCGTTTCTTCGCCATAAACTACCTTGATAGCTATAGGGATTACAAAGGGAAGTTCAAAAATTTCCTGACTATTAAGATGAATTCATTTAACAATCTACCTATAAAACAGTTAGAGGAAATGGAAAGGTTGTTTAATGATACTTTTAAAGCCATTGAAAAATCTAATATAGATTATCCTTTCACTAAGTATCGGGCAACGGCCGATGGTTTTGAAAAAATGTCTGATTTTAATGCTGCGGTGTATGATTCAATTACACATCTCTTTATTGAAAGTTTGAAAAAAGGAACAGTTGTTACTTCCGAAAAAATTCTCGGAATGTTTTCAGATCCAGATTTTTTTGCAGCATGTGAAGGTAGTGTAAATGATGTTGCTAAGCTAAATACAAGGATTAATAAGGCAAAGGAAACAGCATAATGGCTACATTCATTGCAGATTATCTTGATACCGTTGATCTTCAGTGGAGAGAGGTTGATATTTTAGTCGATGAAGCGGTCCGTGTTCAGGAGTCAAATGAATATTTATATAATGCTCTTTGTCGTTCGATTACAGTTTTGATTGTTGCTCATATGGAAGGGTTCGTTAAAGGTGCAGTCAAAAACATTATTAGCGATTACGCATCCGTAAAATTCAAAGAGTTACCGATCTCGATCAAAAGAACTTACTGTAAAAAATATTTAGGATTTGATGAAAAAGCGTTTCCCGGATATCAAGATGCAATCCAGTGCCTAATGGATGATTTAGAGAAAACAGATGACTTCAAAATTTCTCCTGAACCGTTTATATCGGATAGGAATAAAAACCCAAAGCCAGATGTCATTGGCAATATAGCATCAAGGTTTGGCGTTGGAGATATTTTTAAAAACCTACACGAATCAAGGTTTGACAAAATCTTTGCCATGACATCTCCACAAATTAAAAATGCTCTTGAAGTTATCTCTGTTTTAACTAAGCGAAAAGTTTGTGATTTTCCTTATAGAGTAAGGAAAAATGCTTACTATACGAGCCCGGCATTATATCGTGGGCGAAGTTTATGGCAGACTTTTTTAGATGATTTAAATCAAAAACGTCATAAAATAGCCCATGGCAATGACTTTGCGAATGCTACAGATATTAACTCACTTATTGATCTTAAAGATAAGGTCAGAATCCTTCAGTACTCATTTTTATTAATTATTTGCTCTGAAATATGTAATACCCAAATACAGTAGATAATGTTAATGAGGGGCAGTTTTGCTGCCCTTTAAAACCATATTAATTATGTGATTTAAAAATAACTTATAGCGTTGTAAGTATCCCTGCAAAAGGAACCATTCACTTTAACAGATATGTCAATGTCCGCTGTTCGCTCATAGCAGCCATAAGCTGTTGTTAACTGAAATCAATAAAACGGATAAATCCCTCCAAACTATTCATCCAATTTATGTAAACAAACACAATAACTTACATTCCATAATGAGATCCTCCTTCCAGTAATAGCCCTTGTTGGTATCGGGTTATCGCCGTACTATTTTTGAGCACTAGCCAAATCTGGTGCCGGGATTGACCTCCTGATAAACTCCACCGACGTCACAATGGGCGCGTCAGCGCCTTTTTTGTGCCGTGCGTTCGGCTACGCTTCAATGGCGGGTCGGACGAGGGCATCGAAAGATGCGCTGGTATCGGTGAGAGCCAGTAAGGTCAACCTCGTTCGATCCGCCACCCGTGAGATTGACCTCTCCGCTGGCGGTCATAAAAATCTCTCACCGGAGTTAGTCAAATGACAACAATCCCCACTACCGATCAAGATGTCCTGAACCAGTCCTTCACCGCCGCGGCGGACTTTCTCGAACTCGCCAACCACTGCGACCGTTTCGCTGAAAACCTGATTGACTGTGACGACACCACCGAAAAGCTGGCGCTGCTGGGCCGGATCGGAGCCTGTCTGGCACTGCTGCGCCCGACGCTTAACGATCCCATTCCGGATCATCTGATTGATTGCCTGACAACCAAAACGCTCCCTGCCCCTCAGTCCCATTTCGAACCGGACTCTGAGGCGCTGTGCGATTATTGTCTGACACTCGCGCAGGTGCTGTGCCAGCAATCGTTTTTGCCCGAAACGGAAAAGACGTTGAGAGGGCTGCTGTGTGAATTGGTCTGGATGTTTGCGGCGGATTTAAAAGCGCCGCGTTGGGTTTCCGTTAAGCTCCCGCAGTAAAACAATCTGCCCGGTGGCGCAAGCTTACCGGGCCTACAGCAGAAATCTGGGCTAAATGTTAATAGAGGCTATTTACGTAATCATTCACTGGCTTTGGAAGTAGATCCTGGGGATGATCGCCACCAAAAGTTGCCAATTTACTTTTCCCGGCAAGGATGGTTGAAGCCAGACGTTCATCCGAAGCTATATCATAAACAGTGATTTTCACTTCTATTTGATCAGGAATACCTGACCACTCTGTGGCACGTTCTTCCCAGTGTAGAATCTGAGGAACAACATAATATCCACGCTTTGTTGTGGAGTGGCTTTTAAGGCAGGTGATGTCAGCACAATCGTCTAAAACTGTAACAGTATCGGAATGCTTCAGGAATGCCGCCCTGACGGCAGAGGCGGTAGCACTACCTGAGCCTGAATAAGCGTGCCCTTCATAAGCCCCATCAGCAGGCACTGAAATAACAACTGGTTCATCTCTGACCAAATTCTCACTGCGGTTCTGAATATTGTTTGTGGTGTACTTAGCCGAGCAGCCAGTGAGAAGAACGGCTGCTGATAAGAGTAAAAAATGCTTCATGATTCCATCCTGTGTGTAAAAAACAATCACCTCAATGCGAGTGATTAAAATACCAATAGTTGGTAACTGACATTGTGGATCAATACAGATCAAGCTTAAACATCGAAACAAAATAATCGTGACTGACGGATGATAAATTACATACTTTGCCTGCAATGGATAAATTTACGTTGAAGCTTATCCGGAGGTTCAGCTATAACGGAGCCGTCAAGAAAAGCCCCCAGTGATACCACAGGAAACAAGCCATGATCAGCCGCATTCAGATACAAAACTTCCGCTCCGTTCGCAAAATCGACCTGGAGCTGGGCAGACTGAATGTCGTGGTTGGCAGTAACGGTTGCGGTAAATCAAACATTTACAAAGGCATTCAGCTGCTTTCGGCTGCGGCTGAGGGGAGATTCTCGTCACATCTTAGCGATGAAGGTGGTCTTGAGAATGTGATGTGGTCGGGGCAATTTAACGCAGCTGCCGGGGAGCCCCGACGCCTCGCCTTATCCTGTCAGGCCGATGATTTTGACTATGAAATGCAGATTGGCTTTCCTGATAAGTTGCCCTATCCCACCCACTTTGCGCTGGATGCCGTGTTTAAAGAAGAGAACATCTGGGTCGGGAAGGTTGGGCGACGCCCCAGTGCGAACGTCCTGCATCGTAAAAACAGCGCCGCTTTTCTTGTCGATGTTGATGGGCATAAAACGGCCTATACCGATGCCGTCTATGAAAACGAGTCCATTTTCGGTCATTTAGGTGAACCGCATAAATATCCTGAGATCTCTTTAGTTCGGGAAACCATGCGCAAATGGCGCTTTTATCACGAGTTTGATGTCTCAAAAAAATCCTCGCTGCGCACTCCCAGCGTCGGTCACCGCTCGCCTGTCTTATTCAGCGACGGCGCCAATCTTGCTGCCGCCTTTCAGACAATTATTGAAATTGGTGATGCGGAATTATTGACCGAAATTCTTGCCGATGCATTTCCCGAATGCTCTTTTTATTGTGAAAATGAGCATTCGCTTTTTGCCATGAAAATGCGACGTAAAGGCGTGCTTCGCCCCTTGCTTGCAAGCGAAATGTCAGACGGCACATTACGGTTTTTATGCCTTGCGGTGGCATTGCTCAGCCCGAGGCCACCTTCATTTTTTGCGTTAAATGAGCCAGAAAATAGCCTTCACCCACTCCTGCTTCCGGCCCTGGCAAAGCTAATTGTGGAATCGTCACGATACTCGCAAATATGGCTGACCAGCCACTCACCGGAGCTGGCAGAACTTATCGCCGGGCACACTGCATTTCATCTTTATGAGCTGGAAAATGGGGATGGTGAGACGGTGATTAAACACCGTAGCTGACGTGGTAATGTACCCGGCAGCGCAAACTTACCAGGCCTGCCGCTTGCATCAGCTGGCAGGCCCACGGTTTTACTCACCAATCGGCTGGTAGCCCTGCCACTCAGGCTTGTCGCGCGTGCCTGTGGCGCAGGGCGTTAAATGCACAAACAGTTCACCCACTTTATCGAGCAGCAGGCAATCGTCCACCTCTTTGAGGTTGTCTTTATGCTGCTGATCGACGCCGCACAGGAGCGTATCCAGCGCTTTCTTTTTTGCCTCCTGCGCAGTCGCCGCAACGAACAGCTCGAACTCGTGCAGTTCAGCTAGCGTATCCGGACGATATCCCCCGGCATTGACAAAGAAGAGCCTGAGGCTGGAAGAGGATGGCTCGGCAGAGAGCGTGACGCTATAGCCATCCGCCCAGGTAACCTGGCTGTAGCCATCAATGTGAATTTTATCTTTATCGCCAAACCACGCGGCCCTTAGCGCAGGCCATGCCTCGCTTGGGGAGTGGGCAGCAACAAACTGAATGTCATGAACTTCAATATTGGACTTGCCGGCATTGCCGCCGACGTAAAACATATACAGCCTCATCGGAACGCTCTCCTTAACTAACCGATATGCATTAAATTATATAGCGGTTGTTACTGCAACCCTTGACAAGAGTGACAGAGGGATAAGTTCAGGAAGTCCTGTTCGTCGTCTTTAGCGTAGTAAAGTTTACCGAGCTGAATGTAACGTGTGAAAGATTGCAGTATCAGCATCGAATCGGCGGGACCTTTTACGACGCTCGGGTTTGTGAAGTCTATACAGAGCCTGAATCACCCGGCGGCGCAAGCTCACCGGGCAACTCAGTAAACTATTTCCCCTTCGACAGCAGCGCCGCGCTCGCCAGCATCGATCCTAAGCACAGCACGCTGTTAAACAGCAGCGCGTACTGGGCCGCAGTTGCCATGCCGAGGGGTAAAAACAGCGCATAAAGTGACGCCGTCACGGCGATGCCCATTGCCCCACCGAGCGAGCTGCCCATTTTGTAAATACCTGAAGCGACACCGACTTTTTCTTCTGGTGCATTGACCACGGCCGTATCCGTGGACGGCGTTGCGTAACAGCCGAGTCCTAATCCAAGCAGCACGTTGCTGAAGAATACCACGCCGATATACACCGACTTCTCCAGGAAGGTGCAGGAAATCAGCAGCACCCCCACGCCCGCGATAATCGGCCCGGTCATCATCGGCAGCCGTGCGCCAAAGCGTTGCAGCAGCTTTTCGCCGACGCGGATCATCACCAGTACCGTCACCAGGTAGCCCATCGTCATCAGCCCGGTCTGCAACGCGCTGAGGTGATGCCCCTGCTGGAGCCAAATGCTGGCGATCATCAGGGTTCCAATACAGCCGTTCAGCAGGAAGTTCGACAGCACCGCCGCGCTGTAGTCGCGGTTGCGGAACAGGGCGAAATCAATCAGCGCGTCTTCACCTTTGCGCAGCCCGGTGCGGATAAAAAGCAGCGTGGCGAGTACCGCGCCACAGAGCATGGAGAGTGACAGGCCGCTGCTCCAGCCCCAGGCGTAGCCCTTGCTAATAAACAGGTTCAGCAGCACCAGCGCGGTAACGAAGCTGAGCAAGCCGCTCAAATCCAGACGGCGGCTCTGAGCGCTTTCGCTTCGGCTCTCCGGCGTGCCGCGGATCAGCAGCAGCGCCACCAGCGCCGCCACCATCGAGAAGACGAAGATCCAGCGCCAGCCCAGCCCAGTGGCAATAGCCCCGCCGACGAACGAGCACAGGCCGCTGCCGCCCCAGGAGCCAATCACCCAGAAGCTCACCGCGCGCTGACGGGCCTTGCCCTCATACCAGGTTTTGATCAGCGCCAGCGTCGCTGGCATGATGCACGCCGCCGACAGCCCCTGAATCACTCGCCCGGCAAGAAACAAGGCCGGGCCCTGCGCCACCACCAGCATCCCGCTGCCGAGAATGCTCAGGCCGAGGCCGATCAGCGTGAGGCGCACACGGCCAAACTTATCCGCCAGCCCTCCGCTCGCCACCACAAAGCAGCCGCTGAACAAGGCGCTGAGGCTGACCGCAAGCGTCAGCGTCTCCAGTGAAATATCCAGACTGCTTTTCATTGCCGGAACGACGTTGATCACCGACTGGGCGAACAGCCAGAAGGTCAGAACGCTGAGAACAATGCCCGCCAGCAGCCGGTCGTTACCGGCAAACGGACGAGTTTCTGTCAGGGAAACGGTACTCATCGTGCGGCCCTCCTTCTTGTGCGTCGGTTAGCGCAGGTAGTGTTCGGTCAGGCCGCTCCACAGCGCCGCGCCGGTGATCAGGATGCTGTCGTTGAAGTCGTAGCCAGGGTTATGCACCATGCAGCGCTCCGGTTCGTCTCCCGCGCCAATGGTGAAGTAGCTGCCGTTCGGGTTCTTCTCGAGCATGAAGGCAAAATCTTCGCTACCCATAAATGAACCGATGGTGACCACGTTTTCATCGCCAAAGAGATCGCGGGCGACGCTGCGTACCATCTCGTTCGCCGCCGGATCGTTTTTCAGCACCGGGCTGCCATTGACGTGGGTGATGGCCGCCGTCGCGTTGAAGCTCTCAGCCTGAGATACAGCGATGTCGTGAATGCGCTGCAGCACGGTCTGACGCACCTTCTCATTCAGCGTGCGCACGGTGAGCTTCATCAGCACTTTTTCATTGATGATGTTTGGCGCATGACCTGCCTGAATGCTGCCCACGGTCACCACCGCAGGCTCGAAAGGCGTGATGTTGCGTGAGACGATCGACTGCAACGCGATGGTGATATGGCAGGCCACCAGCGTGGCGTCCACGGTGTGCTCCGGCACCGCACCGTGCCCGCCCACACCGTTCACCTCAATATGCAGCGTGTCGGACGACGCCATCATTGCGCCGTCGTGCAGGCCGATTTTGCCGAGCTTCTGCGACGGCATGTTATGCAGACCAAAAATGTGGTCGCAGGGGAACTTATCGAACAGGCCGTCTTCCACCATTACGCGCCCGCCGTACAGCAGTTCTTCGGCTGGCTGGAAAATCAGGTTCAGGGTGCCGCTGAAATTGCGCGTGCGTGCGAGGTATTCTGCGGCATACAGCAATGTGGTGGTGTGCCCGTCGTGACCGCAGCCGTGGAATTTGCCGTCGGTTTTGCTGGCCCACGCTTTGCCGCTGTTCTCCTGCATCGGCAGCGCATCCATATCCGCGCGAATACCCAGCCGTTTGCTGCCGTTACCCACTCTCAACTGGCCCACCACGCCGGTGCCGCCCAGCCCGCGATGGACTTCATAGCCCCATTTGCTCAGCAACCGCGCAACCTGGTCGCTGGTTTTGCGTTCTTCAAACCCGATTTCAGGGTGCTGGTGAAAGTGACGACGCAGCTCAATAAACTCTTCTTCGGTGCCCTGTAAGGCGGCAATCAGCGGATGTGACATTTTTGTTATCCCTTTATGGCTTCACAGTGATAATGTCGAGTTTATGTCGCCAGCAATGCCATAAAGTGCAGTTTTTTGTTGTGTAACGACGCATTTCGCATGACTGTTTTTCATACAATTCAGTTATGACAAAAAACAACCCGCAGTAATTTGTCCTGATGTGAGGTGAGTCATGGATCACGGCAGCAACGAGTTTGCAGTTACCGTGCAGGATGTGCGGCAGCTTGCCCAGGAGGAGAGCAACGCGCTGACGCTGCTGTGGATGCTGGAGGGCAACGCGGAACTGGAAACCGACACGCAGCGCACACAGCTCACTCCCCAAAGCCTGACGGTCGTTAACCGTCAGCAGCGCTGGCAGCTCTCTGCCACAATGCCGAATGCAATGCTGCGTGTGACGCTGTCGGGCCAGTGGCTGACGCGCCTCTCGCCTGACTTCTTCTCTTATGACTACCATCTGCCGGATGAATCCAGCGGCAGCTGGCCGCAATGCGATGAGCTGCGCCATCTGTTACGCCAGCTTCTGGTGGCCACCCTCATTAACGACCCGGCCCGCTATAAGCTGGAGGCCAACCGCTGGCTCGGCGAAATCGTGCTGCTGCTGGTCACCCGCTTTCAGCAGTCGGCGCGCCTCAGCCTGCGGGCAGCCCATCCTGGCTGGAGCAAGCGCATCACTCAGGTGGTGGAACGCATTGAGGCCAGCTACACGCGGCGCATTACGCTGGCTGAAATTGCGCAGGCGGAATTTGTCTCCGAGGCCTGGCTCTCGCGGCTGTTTCGCAAGGAGGTCGGCGTGAGCTTTATGCAGTTCATCACCCGGCTGCGGCTGGAGAAGGCCGCCGAAGCCTTACGTCAGACTAACCGCCCGCTGCATCAGATTGCGCTGGAGCAAGGGTTTGCCAGTACCCGCATGATGAGCGACCTGTTTCGTCGTCACCAAAGGATGACCCCGCGAGAGTTTCGCCAGCAGCGCCAGAGCCCCGGCAACAGCAACCGTCCGCGCACAGCCGGGCGTGATACCCTGCTTCCGGTGGAGGTGGATCGTCTGTTCAGCCTGCTGAACGAGCCGGAAAAGCGCGGCTGGGAGCCTTCTCCCCTGACCCTCCATCAGCAGCATGAACGCGTTGTCGACCTGCGGGAGCCTGCTCCCCGATCCGTTCCGCTGCGGCATACCCGCGTAATGATTACCCTGCGCGAACTCGATGATTTGCTGAGGGAAGATGTGCGCCGCGAGCTGGAAGCGCTTGATGAACACATCCCGATCCATGGCATCGACATCACGGAGCCGTTCCTCAGCAGCCGCCTGTTTGCTAGCGGCTGGGACGATCCGCTGATGGCCGGTTACGCCAGCTGGTACAACCTGCATCAAATTTTCAGCTGGCTGGCGGAGAAAAACTGGACCGTGCTGCTGCATACCGGGCTGACTACTCAGGTGCCGCTGCTGCGGCAATTTCTGAAGCAGGCCGTGAATCACTTCCCGGCGGAGGTGACCGCAGGCTGGCAGTTCGTCTGGCACTGGTCGTCGCAGGCAAGTGAAGAGACGCGCGAAGGCGTCTGGCGGGCGCACCGGGAGGCTCTGCGGACGTTCCTGCCTCAGGCGAAATCAGGGGTATGGCATCGGTTTGCTGTCGGCGCCCAGCCCATTGCGGATGAAGCCCTCTTCCGCTCGACAATCCTTAAAGAGGCAGATTTTCTGGCCTGCCCGGCGGACGCCAACGAACTGCTCGATCGGGCACAGCTTGATCCCTCGCTGCTGGCCTCAACGGAAAACTACCCGGTGCAGAAAGTTCGGCAGATCCAGGCCGCGCTTCGCCAACAGCAGCTCGCTTTGCCGCTCTGGCTGCTCTCCTGGAACACGCTGACCGGCAACACCCGTTCGACGAATGGGTGGTTTTTCCGCGGGGCGCTGCTGATGCACACGCTGCTGGGGCTCTCCGGGCAGGTGTGGCTGGCAGGATTCTGGCTCAATTCGGGGTTACAGGGCGAAGCCCGGGCCAATGACACGATTGACACCTCAAGCCTGGCATTGCAGTACCATCACGGTTTGCCGCGCCCGATTTACTGGGTGCTGTGGCTGTGGCGCAGGCTGCGCGGCGAAGTGTTGGTCAACGACAAAAACCTGCTGCTGTTGCACCATGAAGGCCGCTATCAGGTGCTGCTGCGCAACACCGTGGTGTTCAACCCCTGGCTTTCCAGTGAAGAGGCGTTTATTCAGCGTTTTCGCCAGCAGTATCGCATCGAACTTCAGGGGCTGAGCGGGCCGTGGCGTATCAAATCGCATCTCTACGATCAGCACAACGGCGCGCTCTTCCCGTTGCTGGATGCCTTCACCGTCGCCAGCGGCCCCGATGAGGAGATCTGGCGCTGGGTGCGTCACAGGGCCCGCCCGACGCTTGCCGTGCGCGACGAACAGCTGCACGACAGCTGGCAGATTGCCGATTCGCTGGAAAGCAACGCGCTGGTGCTTTATGAGCTGACGCCGCTGCGTGAATGACGTCAGCGCCGCTCAATACACTCGATGTATTTGCGCGCTGACTGCCGGACGATATCTGCGGCGTTTTCAGGAATATTTTTTCCCTCGAACGCGCCGTACAGCGCATTAAAGCGAACGTCTTTCAGCCGATGAGCGATAGCCGCCACGGTTGGCGCAGAAAGCGGCAGCATATTGGGGTAGCTCCACATAAAGGAGACGCTGCCGGCGCCTGGTGCGACCTGAATAATGTCGCCGCTGAGCAGCACGCCATTCTCAGCTTTATGAAGCAGAACGCTGCCGCCCGCGAAATGACCGCCAAGCCGCAGGAGCTGAACATGGCTGTTGAGGTCGAGGGTTTCCCCTTCCCACAAATGAATGTAAGGGCTGTCGCGCTGGATCCACTTTTTATCGTCGGCGTGCAGATAAATCGGGGCGTCGAACGCCGCCGCCCAGTCCTGCATGGTGCTGTAATAATGCGGGTGCGAAATCGCTATCGCCTTCAGCCCGCCCAGGGCGGTGATTATCGCCTGTGTGGCGTCATCAAAATGAGGAATGCAGTCCCAGAGAATATTTCCCTCTTCGCTTTGCACAATAATCGCGCGCTGCCCGATGGCAAAATTGGGCACGGTTTCGACGCTGAGCAGCCCAGGTGCGAGCTGTCGCCATTTATTTGTGTGCCCCGCGCGAAGTTCGGAAGGTGTGATCCAAGCCTGCCCGCTTGCCGGAACATATTGTCGCTCGTCCTCACAAATCGGGCAGCTTTGCGGATGCCCTGCCGTAACTTCATAAGAAGTCCCGCACGCTTTGCATAACGTTATCATCATCTTCCTCGCGTCTGCCTGTATGCTTCGAGTGATAATCGAGCATGGCACAGCGCTGTGGCGGGATGTGGTGGAAAGTGCTTAACGGTTGAATCAAGGTCCGAAGTGGAAACCTTCGGGCCTTAATTTATACCCGGGCTGACGTGTAACCTGCTTCCATACCCCCACAAAACTGATGACATTTGCAGCGGTCAGTCGCGAAGTTTGTACGAGGCCGCCCCAAGTGCGATACACTTTGCAGATCGGTCTGAAATTTGAAGAAATTATGCGCCTGAAATTCTCCTCTTTACTGGCACTCCTGGGTTGCCTGTGCGGCCATGCGATGGCGGAAACGCCCCCTGCGCTCGCCCCGAATGCCGACATTCGCGACAGCGGTTTTGTTTACTGCGTCAGCGGCCAGGTGAACACCTTTAACCCGCAGAAAGCGGGCAGCGGCCTGATTGTCGACACCCTCGCGGCACAAATTTATGACCGCCTGCTGGACGTCGATCCTTATACCTACCGGCTGGTGCCGGAGCTGGCGGAAAGCTGGGAAGTGCTCGACAACGGCGCAACTTACCGCTTCCACCTTCGCAACGGCGTGCAGTTCCAAAAAACCGCCTGGTTCAAACCCACCCGGACGCTGAACGCCGACGATGTGGTCTTTACCTTCCAGCGCATTTTCAATCGCGATCATCCGTGGCACAACGTTAACGGGCCGAATTTTCCCTACTTCGACAGCTTACAGTTTGCCGACAGCGTGGAGAGCGTGCGCAAGCTCGACGGAAACACCGTTGAATTCCGCCTGAAGCGCCCGGATGCTTCCTTCCTCTGGCATCTGGCGACGCACTACGCGTCGGTGATGTCTGCGGAATACGCGGCAAATCTCACTAAAATCGACAAACAGGAACAGCTCGATCGCCAGCCTGTTGGCACCGGGCCGTATCAGCTCGATGAGTATCGCGCCGGGCAGTATGTGCGTCTGCAGCGCCATCCGCATTTCTGGCGCGGTGAGCCGCTGATGCCGCAGGTTGTGGTTGATCTGGGCTCCGGCGGCACAGGGCGTTTATCAAAACTGCTGACCGGCGAATGCGACGTGCTCGCCTGGCCTGCTGCCAGCCAGCTCTCCATTCTGCGCGACGATCCGCGCCTGCGCCTGACGCTGCGTCCGGGCATGAACATCGCCTATCTGGCCTTCAACACCGACAAGCCGCCGCTGAATAACCCCGCCGTTCGCCACGCGCTGGCGCTGTCGATCAACAACCAGCGCCTGATGCAGTCCATTTATTACGGCACCGCCGAAACCGCCGCATCGATTCTGCCGCGCGCATCCTGGGCCTACGATAGCGAGGCTAAGATTACCGAATACGACCCGGCGAAATCACGCGAGCAGCTGAAAGCGCTGGGCCTTGAGAACATGACGCTGCGCCTGTGGGTGCCAACCAGCTCTCAGGCGTGGAACCCGAGTCCGCTTAAAACCGCCGAGCTGATTCAGGCGGATATGGCGCAGGTGGGCGTGAAGGTGATCATCGTCCCGGTTGAAGGCCGTTTTCAGGAAGCTCGCCTGATGGACATGAATCACGACCTGACCCTCACCGGCTGGGCAACGGACAGTAACGATCCTGACAGCTTCTTCCGCCCGCTGCTCAGCTGCGCGGCCATTGGCTCACAGACTAACTTTGCGCACTGGTGTAACCGTGAGTTCGACGATGTGCTGCGAAAAGCACTCTCGTCGCAGCAGCTGGCCTCGCGGATTGATGCTTATGACGAAGCTCAGCAGATCCTCGCGAAAGATCTGCCCGTGCTGCCGCTGGCCTCCTCGCTGCGGCTTCAGGCGTACCGGTATGACATCAAAGGGCTGGTGCTCAGCCCGTTCGGCAATGCGTCGTTCGCGGGCGTGTCCCGTGAAAAAGAGGAAGAGGTGAAAAAACCATGATCATTTTTACCCTCCGCCGTCTGCTTTTACTGCTGGTGACGCTGTTTCTGCTGACGTTTGTTGGCTTCAGCCTGAGCTACTTCACGCCGCACGCCCCGTTGCAGGGCGCTTCCCTCTGGAACGCCTGGCTGTTCTGGTTTAAGGGCCTGCTGCACTGGGATTTCGGCGTGTCGAGCATCAATGGACAGCTCATTTCCGAACAGCTGAAGGAAGTCTTCCCGGCCACCATGGAGTTGTGCATCCTGGCCTTTGGCTTTGCGCTGCTGGTCGGCATTCCCGTTGGTATGCTGGCAGGGATTATGCGCAACAAATGGCAGGATAACGTTATCAGCGCCTTCGCCCTGCTCGGCTTCTCGATCCCCGTCTTCTGGCTGGCACTTTTACTGACGCTGTTCTTCTCGCTGACCCTCAGCTGGCTGCCGGTGTCCGGGCGGTTTGACCTGCTGTATGAAGTGAAAAGCGTAACTGGTTTTGCGCTGATTGATGCCTGGCTCTCCGATTCGCCGTGGCGCGATGAGATGATCATGAGCGCCGCACGCCATATGATCCTGCCGGTGCTGACGCTCGCCGTTGCACCGACCACCGAAGTCGTGCGCCTGATGCGCCTGAGCACCATCGACGTGTACGACACCAACTACGTCAAGGCGGCGGCCACGCGTGGCGTATCGCGCCTGACGATTCTGCGTCGCCACGTGCTGCACAACGCTCTGCCACCGGTAATCCCACGTCTTGGCCTGCAGTTTTCTACCATGCTGACGCTCGCCATGATCACCGAGATGGTGTTCAGTTGGCCAGGCCTGGGGCGCTGGATGATCAATGCCATTCGTCAGCAGGACTACGCGGCGATTTCTGCCGGGGTGATGGTGATCGGCGCGCTGGTGATTATTGTGAACGTGATTTCTGACATTCTGGGTGCCATGGCTAACCCGCTGAAACATAAGGAATGGTATGCCCTACGATAGCGTCTATCTCGAGAAGCGCCCGCCCGGTGTGATGCGCACCGTGTGGCGTAAATTCTACGGCGATACCACCGCGATGATCGGCCTGTACGGCTGTATCGGCCTTGCTGCACTGTGCATTTTTGGCGGCTGGTTCGCGCCTTATGGCCTCGATCAGCAGTTCCTTGGCTACCAGCTGCTGCCACCATCGTGGTCGCGCTACGGCGAAGTTTCCTTCTTCCTCGGCACCGACGACCTCGGGCGAGATGTGCTGAGCCGCCTTCTGAGCGGCGCGGCGCCAACTGTGGGCGGTGCGTTTGTGGTAACGCTGGGTGCCACGCTATTCGGCCTGGTGCTGGGCGCTTTCGCAGGCTCCACGCGTGGCCTGCGTTCGGCGGTGCTTAACCACATTCTCGACACCCTGCTCTCTATTCCGTCGCTGCTGCTGGCGATTATCGTGGTCGCCTTCTCCGGGCCGCATCTGCTGCACGCGATGTTTGCCGTCTGGCTGGCGCTGCTGCCGCGCATGGTGCGCTCGGTCTACAGCATGGTGCATGACGAATTAGAAAAAGATTACGTCACCGCCGCACGTCTCGACGGCGCAACAACGCTCAATATTTTGTGGTTCGCCGTGCTGCCAAATATCGCCGCCGGACTGGTGACGGAAATCACCCGCGCGCTGTCGATGGCGATTCTGGATATTGCCGCGCTAGGCTTCCTCGACCTCGGCGCGCAGCTCCCTTCCCCGGAATGGGGCGCAATGCTCGGCGATGCGCTGGAGCTGATTTATGTCGCACCCTGGACCGTCATGCTGCCAGGTGCCGCCATCATGGTAAGCGTGCTGCTGGTGAACCTGCTTGGCGACGGCGTACGCCGCGCCATCAATGCGGGGGTGCAATAATGCCGTTACTGGATATCCGTAATCTGACCATCGAGTTTCACACCAGCGAAGGCTGGGTGAAGGCCGTCGATCGCGTCAGCATGACCCTCGCCGAAGGGGAAATTCGTGGCCTGGTGGGCGAATCAGGCTCGGGAAAAAGCCTCATCGCCAAAGCGATTTGCGGCGTCACCAAAGACAACTGGCGCGTGACTGCCGACCGCATGCGCTTTGATGATATCGACCTCCTGCGCCTGTCGAACCGCGAAAGACGCAGGCTCGTCGGCCACAACGTGTCGATGATTTTCCAGGAGCCGCAGTCCTGTCTCGATCCATCGGAGCGCGTCGGCAAACAGCTGATGCAAAATATCCCCGGCTGGACCTATAAAGGCCGCTGGTGGCAGCGCTTCGGCTGGCGAAAACGCCGTGCCATTGAGCTACTGCACCGCGTGGGTATTAAAGATCATAAAGACGCGATGCGTAGCTTCCCCTACGAGCTGACGGACGGCGAGTGCCAGAAGGTGATGATTGCTATCGCGCTGGCCAACCAGCCGCGCCTGCTGATTGCCGATGAGCCGACCAACGCGATGGAGCCGACCACCCAGGCGCAGATTTTCCGCCTGCTCACCCGACTCAATCAGAACAACAACACCACCATTCTGCTTATCAGCCACGACCTGCAAATGCTGAGTCAGTGGGCCGATAAAATTAACGTGATGTACTGCGGGCAAACCGTGGAAAGCGCGCCGAGCGAAGATCTGGTCAGCACGCCTCACCACCCTTATACCCAGGCGCTAATCCGCGCAATGCCTGACTTTGGCCGCTCGATGCCGCACAAAAGTCGCCTCAACACCATGCCGGGCGCGATCCCGCTGCTGGAGTCGCTGCCGATTGGCTGCCGCCTGGGGCCGCGCTGCCCTTACGCCCAGCGTAAATGCATTGAAAGACCGTTGCTGACTGGCGCGAAAAACCATCTGTTCGCCTGTCATTTCCCGCTCAACATGGAGAAAGAGTGACATGGTCGAAACCCTGCTCGAAGTCCGCAACCTGAGTAAGACCTTCCGTTACCGTACCGGGCTCTTTCACCGTCAGACGGTCGAGGCCGTAAAGCCGCTGAGCTTTACGCTGCGCGAGCGTCAGACGCTGGCCATCATCGGCGAGAACGGCTCCGGTAAATCGACGCTGGCCAAGATGCTGGCGGGCATGATCGAGCCCACCACCGGCGAACTGCTGATTGACGATCACCCGCTGGAATTCGGTGACTACTCGTTTCGCAGCCAGCGCATCCGTATGATTTTTCAGGATCCCTCGACGTCGCTCAACCCGCGTCAGCGCATTTCGCAGATTCTGGATTTCCCGCTCCGCCTGAACACCGACCTTGAACCGGAAGCACGGCAAAAGCAGATCATCGAAACGCTGCGGCTGGTCGGCCTGCTGCCCGATCACGTCAGCTACTACCCGCACATGCTCGCGCCTGGACAAAAGCAGCGTCTGGGCCTGGCCCGTGCGCTGATCCTGCGCCCGAAGGTGATTATCTGCGACGAAGCGCTGGCCTCATTAGATATGTCGATGCGCTCGCAGCTCATCAACCTGATGCTGGAACTACAGGAAAAACAGGGCATTTCGTATATCTACGTGACGCAGCATTTGGGCATGATGAAGCACATTAGCGACCAGGTGTTGGTGATGCACCAGGGCGAGGTGGTCGAACGTGGCAGCACCGCCGACGTGCTCTCCTCCCCGCTTCACGATCTGACCAAACGCTTAATTGCCGGGCATTTTGGCGAGGCGTTAACCGCGGATGCGTGGCGAAAAGACCGATAAAAACGGACCTTAAGTGGTCGGATTAACTCTGCGGGCAAGCTATGCTAGAATCGCCCACGTTTAACGACGGACTGCCTATAATTGATGCAGCCGCTACAACAATGACATAAGGATTAAAAGCTATGGGTTTTCTTTCCGGTAAGCGCATTCTGGTAACTGGCGTTGCCAGCAAACTCTCCATCGCCTACGGTATCGCACAGGCTATGCACCGCGAAGGCGCAGAGCTCGCCTTCACCTATCAGAACGAAAAACTGAAAGGCCGCGTGGAAGAGTTCGCTGCACAGCTGGGTTCCAGCATTGTTCTGGAATGCGATGTTGCGCAGGACGAAAGCATCGATAGCCTGTTCACTGAACTGGGCAAAGTGTGGCCGAAATTTGATGGTTTCGTTCACTCCATCGGCTTCGCGCCGGGCGACCAGCTGGACGGTGACTACGTGAATGCCGTCACCCGTGAAGGCTTCAAAATCGCTCACGACATCAGCTCCTACAGCTTCGTTGCAATGGCGAAAGCCTGCCGCGAAATGCTGAACCCGGGCTCCGCGCTGCTGACGCTGTCTTACCTCGGCGCTGAGCGTGCTATCCCTAACTACAACGTTATGGGTCTGGCAAAAGCCTCTCTGGAAGCCAACGTACGCTACATGGCGAATGCGATGGGTCCTGAAGGCGTGCGCGTCAACGGTATCTCCGCGGGTCCAATCCGTACCCTGGCCGCATCCGGTATTAAAGACTTCCGTAAAATGCTGGCACACTGCGAAGCGGTTACCCCAATTCGTCGCACCGTGACCATCGAAGACGTGGGCAACAGCGCAGCGTTCCTGTGCTCTGACCTGTCTGCCGGTATCTCCGGTGAAGTCGTTCACGTTGACGGTGGCTTCAGCATCGCCGCAATGAACGAACTGGAACTGAAATAAGTTCTTTTCCGCCCTGCGCTCGCAGGGCGGATTTCCCACCGTTATTCCACTCCGTTATTTGTTATCACGCTTCAATATTTTTATCAGCTCCCGCCTTACGTCAGGATAGCGTTCTATCAATACGACATCCCGAAGGACACTCCATGGAGCAAAGCCGCGCTCACGGCAAAAGCCATTGGTATCATGAAACGCAGGCGAGAAATCAGGCAGCCGACGTGCTCCCCCTGGTTCCGGAAGCGGCCCACTTTGCAGACCGCTTTTTGCTGGATCTGACTCTTCCCCCCTTTTCTGCCCAAACGCGACGGTGGCTCGAGCTTTCACGGCAGATTTCGGCGCACCTGTTTCCGGATTCTGCGCCCGTCACTCGCCTGAACACCTTTAGCGCTTATGAACGTCTCAGCACCGCTTTGACCGTCGCGCAGGTGTTTGGCGTTCAGCGGTTGTGTAATCACTACGCCGCTCGTCTTGCGCCACTGCCCGGCCCGGATTCATCGCGCGAGAGCAATCACCGGCTGGCGCAGATCACTCAGTACGCCCGCCAGTTGGCCAGTTCGCCTTCGGTTATTTGTGCGCAGTCGCGCGAGCAGCTTGAAGCCGTTGGTCTGACCGCGCCCGACAGGGTGCTGATCACTCAAATTGTCGGCTTCATCAGCTATCAGGCGCGCGTTGTGGCCGCCGGACAAGCTTTGCTGGGGTTGCCGGTGCGTTGGATTCCAGGCATGCCCATGCAGGACGATGCACCCGCAGCCGCTTTCTCTCCATCAGCAGGCGACTGGCAGCCAGGAATTGCGTGTCGGGGTCTTACAGACAACCCCGAAGTTCCAGAGCCATTTGCCGCTTTGCTGGCGTGGGATGAGGTGCTGTCTGAAAAACAGGCCGAACTTTTGCAGTCGCTGGAGGTTGAAACAGAGCTGTCAGAATTGGCCGCCCTGCTCTGTGCCCGCATCAATGGCAGCCTCAGCTGTTTTCAGAAAAACGCGGCCGATGCGTCACTAAAAGCGGCAACGCTTCAGGGCGATCGGGCGTTACGGCTTTGGCAGGCGGATAACGCACTGACTCAGGCGACAATCCAGGCCGTGCAACTTGTTACCCGCGCGCCAGACCGCTTTAGCGCCGCCCAATTTTCGCCCCTCACCGAACAGGGGCTTTCCGTCGACCAGGCCTTCACGCTGCTGGCCTGGAGTGGTGCTTGTGGGTGGATAAACCGCCTTAAAATCGGCCTTGGCGAGGTGTCGCCGGATGCGTAAAAGGCCTAAAGTTCGCTTGCTGCGACAGGCATAATCGCGTAAAACTGTCAGCCGCTCTTTTGGCCACGAAAATACACCATTATGCTTCAGGACAACCCGCTGCTTGCGCAGCTAAAACAGCAACTTCATTCCCAGACCCCTCGCGCTGAAGGGGTGGTGAAAGGCACCGAAAAAGGCTTTGGTTTTCTCGAAGTCGATGCCCAGAAAAGCTACTTCATCTCCCCTCCGCAGATGAAAAAAGTGATGCATGGCGATCGGATTATCGCCACCATCCACAGCGATAAAGGAAAAGAAAGCGCCGAACCGGAAGAACTGGTTGAGCCTTTCCTGACCCGTTTTGTCGGCCGCGTGCAGAAAAAGGACGATCGCCTGTCGATCGTGCCTGACCATCCGCTGCTGAAAGACGCTATCCAGTGCCGCCCTGTGCGCAGCCTGGAACACGATTTTAAA
The DNA here is from genome assembly GCF_900215375.1 of Enterobacter sp. CC120223-11. GTDB lineage: Bacteria > Pseudomonadota > Gammaproteobacteria > Enterobacterales > Enterobacteriaceae > Scandinavium. The sequence continues at coordinate 239,792 of NZ_OBEF01000001.1, forward strand.
GAGGGTGACTGGGCTGTGGCAGAAATGCGCCGTCATCCACTCAAAGGCGACCGCAGCTTCTACGCCGAGCTCACTCAGTTCATTACCTTCGGTGACGACCACTTTGTTCCGTGGTGGGTAACGCTTGCACGCCACAACCTTGAGAAAGTCGCCCCGGATGGCGCGGCTACCGAAATGCAGGACGAAGGCCTTGAGCGTCGCGATCTGACCGCGCTGAACTTCGTCACCATCGACAGCGCCAGCACCGAAGATATGGACGATGCGCTGTTTGCAGAGGAAGCCGCCGACGGCAAACTGCATCTGACTGTCGCCATCGCCGACCCGACCGCCTGGATCGTTGCAGGCAGCAAGCTGGACAACGCCGCGAAAATCCGTGCGTTCACCAACTATCTGCCGGGCTTCAACATTCCGATGCTCCCGCGCGAACTGTCTGACGACCTTTGCTCCCTGCGTGCCAACGTTGTACGTCCGGTTCTTGCGTGCCGGATGATCATCGCTTCCGACGGTGCCATCGAAGACAACATCGAGTTCTTCGCCGCGAACATTGAGTCAAAAGCGAAGCTCGCCTACGACGACATTTCCGACTGGCTGGAAGGCAACGGTAACTGGCAGCCGCAGAGCGAAGCCATCGCGGCACAAATTAAACTGCTGGAGCGCATCTGCGCCCTGCGCGGCGAGTGGCGTCACAACCACGCGCTGGTGTTCAAGGACCGTCCGGACTACCGCTTTGTGCTTGGTGAGAAAGGCGAGGTGCTGAACATCGTGGCTGAGCCGCGCCGCATTGCAAACCGCATCGTGGAAGAGTCCATGATTGCCGCCAACATCTGTGCGGCTCGTGTGCTGCGCGATAAGCTTGGCTTCGGCGTTTACAACGTGCACACCGGTTTCGACCCGGCGAAGACAGAGCAGCTGTCCGAGCTGATGAAAACCCACGATGTGCATGTCGATCCGCAGGAAGTGTTGACGCTGGAAGGCTTCTGCAAGCTGCGCCGCGAACTCGATGCGATGCCAACCAGCTTCCTCGACAGCCGTATTCGCCGCTTCCAGTCCTTCGCAGAAATCAGCATTGAACCTGGCCCGCATTTTGGCCTGGGCCTCGAAGCGTACGCCACCTGGACCTCCCCGATCCGTAAATACGGTGACATGGTGAACCATCGTCTGCTGAAGGCGATCATCAAAGGTGAAACCCCGGCACGACCTCAGGATGACGCGACTATCCAGATGGCCGAACGCCGCCGCCTGAACCGCATGGCTGAACGCGACGTTGCAGACTGGCTCTATGCCCGCTTCCTGAATGACAAGGCAGGCACGGATACCCGTTTTGCAGCGGAAATTATCGACATCAGCCGCGGCGGGATGCGCGTGCGTCTGGTGGATAACGGCGCTGTGGCCTTTATTCCTGCACCGTTCCTCCACGCCGTGCGTGATGAAATGGTTTGCAGCCAGGAAAACGGCACCGTGCAAATCAAAGGTGAAACCGTCTATAAAGTCACTGACGTCATCGACGTGACTATCGCCGAAGTGCGTATGGAAACCCGCAGCGTTATTGCTCGTCCGTTCCAGGCATAACACTTAAGGGCGGCTAATCATTAGCTGGCCGCCCTTCACTCTCCCGCAATGCGACTGCTTCCACAATTTTTTTCCTGTTTTTCACCACATTCCATCAAAAGCGATCACAATAAAGTGGTGTATCGCAACGCAAAAAAATCACATGCCTGGTCGGGGCTCTTTTTTGATACCCAAGGGCTAGTATACGATTGCAGGTAAATACACGCTGTCCGGTACTCAGACTTTCGGGTGAGCTGGCTCTACCGGTTTATTCATGATTTCAGGATGCGCTAAAGCAGGTTTGGGAGAACACATGGCTGAGGAACTGGAGCAGAACCTGCTCTTTCGGTATCTGGGGACCGTCAGCCCCTGGTGGCGGTTGTCGGGTGACAGCGATGATCTGCATCTTGCCGTCAGTGAAGACACCGACAAGAGTCAGGTCGTCACGCTGAGTGCCGAGCAGGCGAACAGCATTCGCGAAATGACGGTGATCACCTCCAGCCTGACGCTGAACCTCAATGTTGACGGCAGCACCGTGCCGGTGCATCTGGTTGGCCGCAAAATCAATAAAACGCAGTGGGCCGGCAGCGCTTCCGCCTGGGATGATACCGGCTCCGTCGCTCGTGACCTGCTACAGGGGCTCTCCTTCGCTGAACAGGTCGTCTCCGAAGCCAATTCCGTTATCGTTATCCTCGACAGGCACGGCAATATTCAGCGTTTTAACCGCCTGAGCGAAGAGTACACCGGGATGAAGGAGCACGAGGTCATTGGTCAGAACGTTTTTAAGCTGTTTATGAGCCCGGCTGAAGCGGCGGCCTCCCGACGCAACATCAGCGGCTTTTTCACCAACGGCAGCTCCTACGAAGTGGAACGCTGGATCAAGACCCGCAAAGGCCAGCGTCTGTTCTTGTTCCGCAATAAATTCGTCCACAGCGGCAGCGGAAAAAACGAAATCTATCTGATTTGCTCTGGCACCGACATCACCGAAGAACGGCGCGCCCAGGAGCGCCTGCGCGTGCTGGCCAATACCGACACCATCACCGGGTTGCCCAACCGTAACGCTATCAACGACATGATAAGCGACGCCATCAATGCGCGAGGTGAGAGCCAGGTCGGCATTGTTTATCTCGACCTCGACAATTTTAAGAAGGTCAACGACGCCTACGGGCATATGTTTGGCGATCAGTTATTGCAGTCTGTGGCCTTATCCATTTTAAGCTGTCTGGAAGAAGGCCAGACGCTGGCTCGCCTCGGCGGCGATGAGTTTATCGTCCTGGCGACAAACACCTCCCAGGGCGGCCTGGAAGCGATGGCTTCGCGCATTCTTACCCGCTTACGCGATCCTTTCCGCATCGGCCTTATCGAAGTCTATACCGGTTGCTCATTGGGGATTTCTCTCGCACCGCAGCATGGCATCGATCGTGAGAGTCTGATCCGTAATGCCGACACCGCGATGTACACCGCTAAAGAAGGCGGTCGGGGCAAATTCTGCGTCTTCTCTCCGGAGATGAATCTGCGGGTCTTTGAGTATCTCTGGCTCGACACTAACCTGCGTAAGGCGCTGGATAACAATCAATTAGTCATCCACTATCAGCCGAAAATCACCTGGCGCGGCGAAGTGCGCAGCCTGGAAGCGCTGGTACGTTGGGAGTCTCCGGAGCGTGGGCTGATAGCGCCGGGGGAGTTTATCTCCTATGCCGAGGAGTCGGGCCTGATTGTCCCGCTCGGACGCTGGATCATGCTCGACGTGGTGCGACAGGTGGCACAGTGGCGTGACAAAGGCATCAACCTGCGCGTGGCGGTGAACATCTCGGCACGTCAGTTAGCGGACCAAACGCTCTTCAGTGACCTGAAGCAGGTGCTGCGCGATTTGAATTTTGAATACTGCCCGATTGACGTTGAGCTGACGGAAAGCTGTCTGATTGAGAACGAAGAACTCGCTCAGTCGGTTATCCAGCAGTTCAGCGCGCTGGGCTCCCAGGTGCATCTTGACGACTTCGGCACCGGGTATTCATCCCTCTCTCAATTGGCCCGCTTCCCGATTGACGCCATAAAGCTCGACCAGGTATTCGTGCGTGACGTGCATAAACATTCGGTTGCTCAGTCTCTGGTGCGGGCGATCGTTGCCGTGGCGCAGGCACTTAATTTGCAGGTCATTGCTGAAGGCGTGGAAAGCGCGAAAGAAGACGCCTTTCTTACCAAGAACGGCGTCAACGAACGGCAGGGGTTCTTATTCGCCAGGCCGATGCCTGCCGCCGCATTCGAGCGATGGCTTAAGCGACGTCAGACACGCAAGCTGCGTTAGCTGGCCTTGCATTACCCTCCCAGCGTTTGCCGCTTCAGGAGCATCAACGGAGGGTGCTGCCCTTTTATCTCAGACAGGTAACAGGTGTAATTTATAATTTTATGTAATGTGTTTTAGCGCCCATTCAATTTCCTCTTCTCTTTTGTTTCTAATTTCTGCATCATTGATTTTCTTACTTTTCTTTCAGAGATAGCCTATGCCTAAGCTTGATGCGCGTCAGTTAGCTCAACGTATTGATACTGTGCTGGATATTTTGGTTGCAGGTGATGACACCTCCGCAATTAACAATCTGGAAATTCTGAAAGCAGAGCTGCTGGCTCAGGCGTCCGGCGAAGAGGACAGCTCCTCTTCTCAGCCAAAATCGCCCTGGGAAATTTAAAGATACGACGACTCTGATATGAACGCCCGACAACAATCTATTTTGCAAATGGTAATCGACCAAGGCCGTATGAGCGTTGGCGATCTTGCCCGTATGACCGGGGTCTCAGAAGTGACCATCCGTCAGGATCTGAACCTGCTCGAAAAACAAAGCTATTTACGCCGCATGCATGGTTTTGCCGTTCCGCTGGACAGCGAGGACGTGGAAACCCGCATGATGAACAACTTCTCCCTAAAGCGTGAACTGGCGGCGTTCGCAGCCAGTCTCGTGAGTCCGGGAGAAACGGTATTTATTGAGAACGGCAGCAGCAACGCCCTTCTCGCTCGCGCCCTCTCTGAACAGCCGGGCATCACAATCATCACCGTCAGCAGCTATATTGCACATTTGCTGAAAGAGACGCCCGGCGAAGTGATTCTGCTCGGCGGTATCTACCAAAAGAAAAGCGAAAGTATGGTCGGGCCGCTCACCCGTCAGTACATCCAGCAGGTGCATTTCAGTAAGGCTTTTATTGGTGTCGATGGCTGGCAGTATGAAACCGGATTTACCGGCCGCGATATGATGCGCGCCGACGTCGTTAGCGCGGTGCTGGACAAAGGTTGCGAGTCGATTGTACTCAGCGACAGCTCTAAGTTTGGCGCTGTTCACCCCTATCCGCTCGGCCCTTCTCACAAATTCAACCGTCTCATCACGGACGATGGCCTCGCCGCCGATCAACAGCGTCAGCTGGAGATGTCCGGGCTGACGGTGAATATTATCAAACGCCCTTAATGATGGCCCCTCCGGGGGCTTTCATTTTTATCACATTGATTTCGTATTATTTTTCAACATCCAGACACATTAAGACTGTTCCGATCTGCCAATTAAGACTATTTACCTGCCTCATTCCCTCCCGTGACGTAAAATTAATGTTAGCGATATAACAGGAAGTGACTATCACTTGCGTGATTTAAGTAACACCTGCGCAACATATTCCACGGATGCCACCTTTATTTCTACGAAATAATGACGCGCGGCGTGGACGAATTATTCAGGAGAACACTTTATGACTTCAATGAGCAAAAAAATGACTGCAGCCGTGCTGGCTGTCACCCTGGCCTTGTCCCTGAGCGCCTGTTCCAACTGGTCCAAACGCGACCGTAACACCGCTATTGGTGCCGGTGCCGGTGCTCTCGGCGGCGCTGTTCTGACGGATGGCAGCACCCTTGGCACGCTCGGCGGTGCAGCAGTTGGGGGTATTATCGGTCACCAGGTCGGTAAATAATTTCCCTGCCGAAAGATAACGATAAATAAGATACACAGCTGACATTTACACCAATAAAAAGGGCCCCGTTTTCACGGGGCCCTTTTATTAAGAATATATTTTCTGACTGCGTGAAATGTCAGCCGCCCGCCAGTTTTACCTTCATGCCTTTTGCTTCGAGCAGGCTTTTGATCAGGTCCCGTTTATCGCCCTGAATTTCAATCACGCCATCCTTTAGCGCCCCGCCGCAGCCGCATTTCTTTTTCAGCTCCGCCGCAATTTTTGCCAGTTCAGTATCGTCTGCATCAATGCCGGTGATCAGGCAGACACCTTTACCTTTGCGGCCGCTGGTTTGACGCTGGATACGCACGATACCGTCACCTTTTGGGCGTTCCGCCACGGTTTTCGGTTCATCAATGCGTCCGGTATCGGTGGAATACACCAGTCTGCTGTTTGAGTCGCTCATCAGACCCCCTTCGTAAGTGAGTCATTAATCTGACGCAGTGTCAGCGCGGGATCAGCGGACTGCGTAACCGGGCGGCCAATCACCATGTAATCTACGCCTGCCGCCTGAGCCTGCTCCGGCGTCATGATACGGCGTTGATCGCCTGCATCGCTGCCTGCAGGGCGAATGCCAGGCGTGATCAGTTTAAACCCCTGCCCCAATTCCTGCTTGAATCGGACAGCTTCCTGAGCGGAACATACCACGCCGTCAAGCCCACAGCGCTGAGTCAGGGCAGCAAGTTTTGCCGCATGATCTGCTGGAGAGAGCGTGATACCGAGATCCTGCAAATCACTCGCTTCCATGCTGGTCAGGACAGTAACCGCGATCAGCATCGGTGCATCTTTACCAAACGGCAGCAGCGCTTCTCGTGCTGCAGTCATCATCCTTGCACCACCGGAGGCGTGAACGTTTACCATCCAGACACCTAAATCCGCTGCTGCCGCGACCGCGTGCGCCGTGGTATTCGGGATGTCATGAAATTTCAGGTCGAGGAAGATGTCGAACCCACGTTGCTGCAAATCGCGAACCAGCTGTGGCCCGAACAGCGTGAACATCTCTTTTCCGACTTTCAGACGGCAGTCGCGCGGATCGATGCGGTCGACAAAGGCCAGTGCTTTATCACGATTATTATAATCAAGAGCAACAACGACGGGAGAGGAAGTAACACTACGGGATTCAGACGTCATGACCAGACCTTCTTGTTATGGGCCGCAACCGGCAAAAAATCGGTAAACGGCGTGCATTCTACCTGCGATATCCGCAAATTAACAGGCTGCATTTCCCCCGTTATTCCCTGCCAGGCGCGTCCGGGCACGGTGCCGAACAGAGGTATCAGAATCATATAGTATGTTGTAACTAATGTGCGCGTTTTTAAAAATTACTGGCCGTCGAGGCCACGGATAGGTTTAACAGTTGACCACGCACGGCAGGATGGGCAATGCCAGTAGAGGGTATAAGCCGTAAAACCGCATTTCTGGCAGCGATAGCGCGGTTTGCTGCGCACCTGTTCGCCAACCATATCACGCAGCACCATCAGGCTTTCCTTCGCGCGCCCTTCTTCTGCTTCGCTGAGGTGATAGTCCATCAGCTTGTGGAACACTCGCATGGTAGGGTGACGAGTAAGCTGGCGGGTAATATAGGTTTGTGCCGTATCGTTGCCTTCGCGCTGCTCCATTACCTGGGCAAGCATCAGTTCAGCCGTGGCGCCGGTATTCTCTTCTACCGCACGACGCAGGAAGTGTTCCCACTCTTCCTCTTTCCCCAGCTGCTGATAGCAGGTTTGCAGCATTTCGAGGGTTTCGCTGACCAGCTCGCGATCCTGATCGATGACGCGCTGCAGCGACTCTACAGCTTTCGCGTAATCGCCGTTAGCCATAAACACCCGGCCCATCATGATGGAGACACGTGCGCTGTTACGATCCGCCGCCGCGCCCTTTTTCAGCAACGTCATGGCTTTATCCATGTCGCCGTTGCCCATCTGCTGCAGGGCAAGCTCACACCAAAAATGGGCGATTTCAGGACGGTGCTTTTCTTTACCGAGTTTAACGAGGCGTTCGGCCACATCGATGGCCTTCTGCCAGTCGCTGGTTGCCTGGTAAATTTGTAGCAGTTGCTGGAGCGCGCTGATGCGGAAATCCGTTTCGTCCACCAGCTGGCTGAACATATCTTCGGCGCGGTCATACAGGCCCGCGGCCATGTAGTCACGGCCCAGTTGCTGAACGGCGAGAAGACGCTGTTCGTGGGTCAGCGATGCGCTTTCCATCAGCGTCTGGTGAATACGAATGGCGCGGTCAACTTCACCCCGGGAGCGGAACAGGTTGCCCAGCGTCAGGTGGGCTTCGACGGTGCCGGTGTCCTCTTTGAGCATATCGAGGAACAGATCCACCGCCTTATCCTGCTGATTACTGAGCAGGAAGTTAACGCCTGCAACGTAGTCACGGGAAAGTCGGTTCGCATCGTCCTGTTTGGACTGTTGTGCACTTCTGCGGCCCATGTACCAGCCATATGCGGCGGCAACAGGCAAAAGCAGAAACAACAACTCCTGCATAAAGTGTTATTCCTTCACGGCCGGCGCAACCGGCACAGACGTAGCGGGCGCCACCGGCACGAGTTGTTGTTCGAGACGCTTAATTTTACGTTCGGCACGCAGAAGCGAAACGCGCGTACGCAGCCAGAACATGCCACAAACCAGCCAGCCGATAGCAAACCCTGCAGCAAACAACACCGCCAGCAGCGTGGAGATGCGGAACTCGCCCTGCGCCAGCAGATAATTGAAGGTGACCTGCTGATCGTTCTGCGCACCGAGGGTAACGGAGAGGACGAAAATCGCCAGCACCAGTAAGAAAATGAGTAAATATTTCACATTACTTCCCGTCATGTGGTTTATCTGAATAAATCATGTTCGATCTTTCGCTTCCAGCCTTATAAAGTACCATCTTCCCCGCAGCGGCGAAACTGGCAACCCGGTTGCCCGATAAGGATTTGTGGGCAGAAAGCGCCGAAATCAAGCTTTACGTCTCATCAGACTGACGATTTCGGATATCCTGAGCCTCTTCACCCGGCGGCGTCAGCGGGCCACACACTTTCTGCGCAAGCCAGGTTGCAAACGTCACCAGCAGCCATGACATCAGCGTAGCAACCACCAAATCCCTCGGCCAGTGCATCCCCAGCAGCAATCGGCTACCCATTACCGCCGTGGCCCAGACCAGCAGAACGGCAATAGTCACCGTGCGCCGACGGGGCCAAAGGAGGCCTACCGCCAGTAGCGCCCAGCTGGCGGCAAACATGGTGTGGCCGGAAGGAAACGCAAAACCGGTCTCTTTTTGCCAGTGTTGGCGTAAAAACAGCGGCAAATCATCCTGGTGAGAGAGCTGTTCTTTCACCAGATGCGCGCGATCCTTGCGTTTTAAAGTGTAGAACGCCTCGACGGGCACCTGCTGCGTTTTTTCCAGCCAGACAACGAAAGGGCGCGGCTCCTGGACCCGCTCCTTCACCCAGGATTTCGCTGCCTGACCGATGAGAATCGCGCCGGCCAGAATGGCAAAAAGCATGATTGCCGCCCGCAGCCGAAAACGAAGACACCACAGAAACCAGCCGCAAAGCACGACGTGAGTAATAATGCCCCAGGGTTGGGTCACGGTTTCCGTCACCCAGTACATTGCCTTCAGCCACCAGGTGTTGTGGCCGGGCTGCCATACCCAGCCAGAAATCCATACCGCCAGCGGCATTATCAGTAGCAGCGAGGCGCCTGCCGCAGTTCGTCGCGCAATTGAAAGCATTGTCTCTCCTTTATCCTTAAGCATCACAATCATAACTGAAAAATGCCGGAACGGTGAAAGCGCCCGTATTGTGCGTTTAAGCAGCAGATACTCTTCCGCCATTAGGTGAAGTTTCACCGTTGTGGCAAAATAGAAAGAAACAGAAGGCATCTGGATGCCGAAGGATCTGGAGAATCACATGCAGCTTAAACGTGTGGCAGAAGCCAAACTGCCAACCCCCTGGGGCGATTTCCTGATGGTGGGTTTTGAAGAACTGGCAACCGGGCAGGATCACGTGGCCCTGGTGTTCGGCGATATTTCCGGCAAAACCCCCGTGCTGGCACGCGTCCACTCTGAATGCCTGACCGGCGACGCCCTGTTCAGCCTGCGCTGCGACTGTGGTTTTCAGCTTGAAGCGGCTCTCGCACACATTGCCGAAGAAGGGCGCGGGATCCTGCTTTACCACCGTCAGGAAGGCCGCAATATTGGTTTGCTGAATAAAATCCGCGCCTATGCGCTGCAGGACCAGGGTTACGACACCGTGGAAGCCAACCATCAGCTGGGCTTCGCCGCCGACGAGCGCGACTTTACCCTCTGTGCCGACATGTTCAAACTGCTGGGCGTGGACGAAGTGCGCCTGCTGACCAACAACCCTAAAAAGGTCGAAATTCTGACCGAAGCCGGGATCAACATTGTGGAACGCGTGCCGCTGATCGTGGGCCGTAACCCGAAAAACGAGCACTATCTCGATACCAAAGCCGCAAAAATGGGCCATCTGCTCGGCAACTAGCACTCTGGCGGCGCGATTCGACTGGCGCCGCCTCCCCCCTTCATTTGTTACTCCTCGGTTGCCAGTCTTATGTTTTTTTATCCGATATTTCCTGCCTGTTAATTCCCCGTAACCCCCCTGTTTCTGTACAAAGAATAACCGACATTATTGCCCGCTTATCTCCCTGAGCAAAAAACGATCAACTGTTAAGCTATGTTCACGCCTCGCAAGGAGTCACTTGTGAATTCTTTTTGTTGATAATGATGTTATTCCGTTATGTCCGTATTCAAAAAAATGTGCCCCACGCTGCTGTTGCTTGTCATCGTCCTGGCTGCTTTTTCTGCAAATGCCCTCAATCTTCCACAACGCTTCACAACGCTGCCATCCTCTTCCTCTCAGCAGTTAAAATCGTCCTTGCTGAAACAGTACGCACGCTGGGAAGGAACACCGTACAATTTCGGTGGCACGCGACGCAGCGGCATTGATTGCTCAGCGTTGATGCAGAAAATTTTTTCCCACCACATTGCGCTGCCTCGAACAACGCATCAGCAAAAAAAGCGTGGCAAACAAGTTGGCAAGCATGAGTTACGCATCGGTGACCTGGTGTTCTTTAAGTCTTCGCCACGCGTGCAGCATGTGGGGGTATACATTGGCGATAGCCAGTTTATACACGCCTCGCAGAAAGTGGGCGTCACCATTTCACGGCTGGATAATCCTTACTGGGCGCCGCGGTATGAAACCGCACGGCGAGTCATTCAGTAACCTGTTAGCTTTCGGTTTATTGTTTATGAGCGGCATTTACGCTATCGTCAGCCCATGAACAGCAATACCGTTTGCCCTTCTCACCTCTCTTTACGTTGGTGGCAGCCTTAATCAAGGCCGCCTGATTTCCCCTTTTTCTTTTTTATCTCAGGCCGCCGGAAGGCGTCCACTCTGTCTGCAGAACCGCTTTCTGGCGCACAACAGGAGCTTCTGATGACTGATTTGACTCGACAACCTCACGTTATCCTCACCGGCGACCGTCCAACTGGTCAGCTGCATTTAGGTCACTACGTCGGCTCGCTGCGCCAGCGCGTCGCGCTGCAGACGCAGCATCCGCAGTACATTCTTATCGCTGATTTACAAGGGCTGACCGACAACGGTTCGCAGCCGCAGAAAATTGCCAGCAACGTGCTGGAAGTGATGGCTGATTACCTCGCCGTTGGCATTGATCCTTCACACTCGACCATTTGCCTGCAGTCCGCCCTGCCTGCGCTGGCGGAGCTGACCATGCTGTATATGAATATCGTGACCGTCTCGCGAGTCGAACGTAACCCCACGGTCAAAAACGAAATTCAGCAAAAAGGTTTTGCTCGCTCACTGCCAACAGGATTTTTGGTCTATCCCATCAGCCAGGCGGCCGACATCACCGCTTTTGGCGCCAGCCTGGTGCCGGTGGGCGACGATCAGCTCCCTATGATCGAGCAGACCAATGAGATCGTCCATAAGATGAACAGCCTGCTTAGTGAACCGGTACTGCGCCGCTGTCAGGCCCTGCTGAGCCCGGTCAGTCGCCTGCCCGGCATTGACGGCAACGCAAAAATGTCAAAATCGTTGGGCAACACCCTGACGCTTTCCGCAACTGAAGAGCAGATCCATAAAGCCGTAGGGGCGATGTATACCGACCCACAGCATCTGCGCATCAGTGACCCGGGTCAGGTCGAAGGCAATGTCGTGTTTACCTACCTTGATGCGTTTCATCCTGATGCTGAAAAGGTCGCCGCGATGAAAGCGCATTACCGACAGGGAGGCCTGGGTGACCGGCAGTGCAAAATGGCGCTGGAGGAGTGCCTGCAGGCGCTGCTGGCGCCAATTCGCGAGCGACGTAAGGAAATGATTGCCGACAAAGGCGCGCTGCTGGCGTTGCTCAAGCAAGGCAGCGAGAAGGCGCATGACCATACGCAAAAAACGCTGCATGCGGTGAAACGTGGCTTAGGATTGCCGGTGATGTTCTGAATAAAAGGGCCTGCACGCAGGCCCTTACGTTTTAGTGGAGCATATTACGGATCACATAATGCAGGATCCCGTCATTCTGATAGTAGGTAAGCTCGGTAGTGGTATCGATCCGGCAGCGGCAGTCAATCACCTCTTTCTTGCCGTCGGCCCGGGTCAGCGTGACTGGAATCATCGCCCCCGGTTTCAGGCTTTGCAGATTAGCAATGTCGATCTGCTCTTCCCCCGTCAGCCCCAGTGTTTTTCGGGTGACGCCCTGAGGGAACTCCAGTGGCAGGATCCCCATGCCAATCAGGTTAGAACGGTGAATACGCTCGAAGGACTCAGAGATAACCACCCGCACGCCCAGCAAGCGCGGGCCTTTCGCTGCCCAATCACGACTGGAGCCTGAGCCATACTCTTTCCCGGCGATCACCGCCAGCGGCGTGCCCTGCTCCAGATAGCGCATCGCCGCATCGTAAATCGAAATGACTTCCGAGCCCGGCAGGTGTCGGGTCATACCCCCTTCAACGCCAGGCACCATTTCGTTACGAATACGAATGTTGGCAAAGGTTCCGCGCATCATCACTTCGTGGTTACCGCGGCGGGAGCCATAGGAGTTGAAGTCCCGACGCTCAACGCCATGGTTTTGCAGATAGCGACCCGCCGGGCTGTCTGGCTTGATGCTGCCCGCAGGGGAAATATGGTCCGTTGTGACGGAGTCCCCGAGCATGGCGAGGATCCTGGCGCCATGAATATCCTCAACCGGGTCCGGCTGTACGCCCATCTCATCGAAGAATGGCGACAGGCGAATATAAGTGGAATCCTGCTGCCAGCCGTAGGTATCCGATTGTTCGGTTTTAATCGCTTTCCACTCCGGCGTGCCCTCAAACACTTCGGCATACTCTTTGTGGAACATTTCGGTAGAGACTTCTTCCACCGCACGGGCAATCTCCGCCCCGCTCGGCCAGATATCTTTGAGGTAGACCGGGTTTCCCTTCTGGTCATGCCCCAGCGGGTCGGTCATCAAATTGCTGTTCATATTTCCGGCCAGCGCATAGGCCACCACCAGCGGCGGCGAGGCCAGCCAGTTGGTTTTCACCAGCGGATGAATACGCCCCTCAAAGTTTCGGTTCCCTGAAAGCACCGCCCCGACGGTCAAATCACCTTTTTTAATGGCCGTTTCAATCGGATCGGGCAGCGGGCCAGAGTTACCAATACAGGTCGTACAACCGTAACCGACAAGGTTGAAGCCAAGCTCATCCAGGTAAGGCGTAAGCTTCGCATGAGCCAGGTAATCGGACACCACCTTTGAACCAGGCGCGAGCGAGGCTTTCACCCACGGCTGACGCTTCAGCCCAAGCTTGACGGCCTTTTTCGCCAGCAGCCCGGCGGCCATCAATACGCTGGGGTTAGAGGTATTGGTACAGGAAGTGATGGCGGCAATCACCACCGCGCCGTCCGGCAACTGATACTGATGCCCGTTCAGCGTATAGTCCACCGGGTTGCGGTCTTTCTGGGCGGTGTTCAGCTCCAGCTCCGCGCTCTGCGAGAAGACTTTGGGTACATCGCCCAGCGCCACGCGATCCTGCGGTCGTTTTGGCCCGGCGAGACTCGCTTCGACTTCACCCATATCCAGCGCAAGCGTGCTGGTAAAGACGGGTTCATCGCCGGTATTACGCCACATGCCCTGCGCTTTGGCATAGGCTTCGGTCAGCTCGACTTGCTCCTCGCTGCGTCCGCTGAGCCGCATATAGTCGAGCGTTACGCCATCAATCGGGAAGAAGCCGCAGGTTGCACCGTATTCAGGCGACATGTTGGCGATTGTCGCACGGTCTGCCAGCGGCAGTGAATCCAGGCCGTCGCCGTAAAATTCAACAAATTTGCCCACCACGCCGTGCTTGCGCAGCATCTGGGTGACCGTGAGCACCAGGTCAGTGGCGGTGATCCCTTCGCGCAGCTTGCCGGTCAGCTTAAAGCCCACCACGTCCGGAATCAGCATAGAAACAGGCTGGCCCAGCATCGCAGCTTCGGCTTCGATACCGCCCACGCCCCAGCCCAGGACGCCAAGACCGTTGATCATCGTGGTGTGGGAATCGGTGCCGACCAGCGTGTCCGGATAAGCAACCCACTCGCCGTTCAGCTGCTCGCTCCAGACGGCTTTACCCAGATACTCGAGGTTCACCTGATGACAAATGCCGGTTCCCGGCGGCACCACGCTGAAGCGGCTGAACGCCTGCTGACCCCAGCGCAGGAAGACATAACGCTCATGGTTGCGTTCCATTTCCAGGCGCACGTTTTCGGCGAAGGCATCATCATCGCCGAAATGATCGACGGTAACCGAGTGGTCAATCACCAGGTCGACCGGCGAGAGCGGATTCACCTTCGCCGTGTCACCTCCAAGGCGTTTCACTGCTTCTCGCATCGCAGCCAGATCGACCACAGCCGGAACACCAGTGAAATCCTGCATCAGCACGCGGGCGGGACGGTAAGCAATTTCGCGATCGGCATGGGCATTTTTCAGCCATCCGGCCAGGGCGTGAATATCCTCTTCGGTGACGGAATCACCGTCCTGCCAGCGCAGCAGGTTTTCGAGCAGGACTTTGAGCGACTTGGGCAGACGCGAGATATCGCCCAGGGTTTTTGCGGCGAGCGCCAGACTGTAGTAATGGTAGGTTTTGGCTTTGGTCTGTAGCTGGTCCTGACTCGCTTCTCGTAGGGTTGACGACATAGCTCCTCCTTAATGACAGGGAATTGCGATACCCTGACTCTCCTCAGGGTCTGTCTTTAAAGATAACACAGCCTTGCCGTAACGTTTTGATAACAACCCGAAATGCTAAATCCTGACGTTTATTTACTGATGAAAAAAGAAAACCCGGCGAGAATGCCGGGTTTATTGAAGACTTATTTGATGAGGACCCAGACCAGCTGGCACCAGAAAAGGAGTGAGAGTGAAAACGCCCCCATCCAGGACCAGTATTTCACGTTGCGGTTCGTATTCATTATTCAACACTCATAGTTATTCATTTTTATTGCCTGTTCAGGCAACGGTCTTATTGCTGTAGTGTCTTTATTAACGAGTACAAAACCCAATACAGGAACAGTTAACGGTAAGCATAAAGCGAATGAATTAGCGTTTTTTTTCGTCGGTATCAGCAAAGGAATCAATAAAGGCCTGCTGCTGCGTCGTCAGTTTCCAGGAGGCTGGCACTGAAGTCACCGCCCCCTTCTTACTGGCTTTGAGTTTGTCATGGGACTGACATGTTGGCTTCACCGGGAGACCCTGAGTAGAAACTGTCATCTTTAACCCCAAAATTTCCAGATAAGCAGAGCGACAACCACCCAAAACAGTACGGAGCCCAGGAATACCGCTCGCCAGGCTTTTCGCTTCAGCTCAGGATCCCTCTGCAATTCATCTCGTCCTGACGGCATTGCTAACCTCATACAATCGGCATCACTTATTGTTTGGCACCGAACAATCGGTACAATTAATCACCATTGAGATAAATCCTAATAAAAAATGTCCTGAAAATCCAGCGATTTTGTGAATCGTCCCGACTGGAATTCTGAATCTTTGACACAAAATAAATAATTGATAAGCAAAATTTGCGTAGCAGCAAAATAGTTTCTACTTTTGTCTTCATTTAACAGCAGATTAACAATCTGGCAGGATGGAAACGTGGGGAACAAAAATGCGCGGAATGCAAATGAGGCGAGTTTTAATTTACGTTAAGTGATCTATTTCACGATATCCCCGTGGCCGGGGATATCAGTAATTTCGGCAGGGATTATTTTTCAGGTAATTTAATATCCTTAAACATCTCTTCTATGTCTTCATTCGAGCGTAATGCCACTGCGGTATCCACCACATCACGCGTCAAATGTGGCGCAAAGCGCTGAATAAAATCATACATATAGCTGCGCAGGAAGGTGCTGCGGCGGAAGCCAATTTTAGTGGTACTGTGGCTAAAGATGTCGCCCGCTTCGAGCTTAATTAAATCCGGGTCGGACACCGGATCGACGGCCATACTGGCTATCACCCCAACACCTAACCCCAGGCGTACGTAGGTTTTGATCACATCGGCATCGGTGGCGGTGAAAACGATTCGCGGCGTCAGCCCGGCACGATTGAATGCGGTATCCAGCTCTGAGCGCCCGGTGAAGCCAAAGGTATAGGTCACGAGAGGATACTGCGCCAGCTCTTCAATTGTGACCGAACCTTTACCGGCCAGCGGATGATCTGGCGTCACGACGATTGAACGGTTCCAGTGGTAGCACGGCAGCATGACAAGGTCGTCATAAAGATGCAGCGCTTCGGTGGCAATAGCGAAATCAGCGTTGCCTTTGGATACGGCCTCAGCAATTTGCGTGGGCGATCCCTGATGCATGTGCAGCGAAACACGCGGGTAACGTTCGATAAAGCCTTTAATCACGCCTGGCAGCGCATAACGCGCCTGCGTATGCGTAGTGGCGACGTACAACGAGCCTTTGTCCGGCCAGGTGTGCTCCCCGGCAACAGATTTGATGGCATCCACTTTAGAGAGCACTTCGCGGGCGATACGGATAATTTCCTGCCCGGCTGGCGTCACCTGCGTCAGGTGCTTACCGCTGCGGGCAAAAATCTGGATACCCAGCTCATCCTCGAGCATACGCACCTGCTTACTGATGCCCGGTTGAGAGGTGTACAACCCTTCAGCGGTCGAGGAAACGTTGAGGTTATGGTTCACAACCTCAACGATGTAACGGAGTTGCTGTAGTTTCATGACCGGTATCCGATATGCGTACGGCGCCAATGCCTAATACGATTTAATAATAAGAAAGCAGTTAACTATAACCACTATATCATTTATACCGGAGGTGTATAGATGCGAAGAAAAAATAATAACGCCGGGTTTATGCCAAAGCAAAGGGCCGCATTGCGGCCCTTTTATCGTGTTCAGTAAGTCAAAAAAGCATTACTTTTTCGCGACTTCCTGCCACTTACCGTCGATGAAGAAGGCAGACCAGCCGGTAGCTTTGCCGTCTTTCTCCGAAGCCACGTACTGCTGCTTGGTTTTGCGACTGAAGCGAACCATCGTCTTGTTGCCCTGGCCATCTTCCTGTGGCGCATCGGCCAGATAGCGCAGTTTTTCCGGCAGACGATCGCGGAAGCGATACAGTTCTTCCACCAGCGGCGCACGGGTTTCGCGCGATTTCGGGAAGGTGTTCGCGGCAAGGAACACGCCTGCGGCGCCGTCACGCAGCACAAAGTACGCGTCTGACTTCTCGCACGGCAGTTCCGGCAACGGAACCGGGTCTTCCTTCGGCGGCGCGACTTCACCGTTACGCAGGATCTTACGGGTGTTCTTACAGTCGTCGTTGGTGCAGGCCATGTACTTACCGAAACGCCCCATTTTCAGATGCATTTCAGAGCCACACTTTTCACACTCAACGATCGGGCCGTCATAGCCTTTGATGCGGAATTCGCCTTCTTCGATCTCGTAGCCATCGCAGGTCGGGTTGTTACCGCAGACGTGCAGCTTGCGCTTTGGATCGATGAGGTAGCTGTCCATCGCCGTGCCGCACTTCGCGCAACGACGTTTAGCACGCAGCGCGTTCGTTTCCGCGTCGTCGCCTTCCAGCACGTTCAGCACTTCGTTTTCCGGCACCAGGTTGATGGTGGTTTTGCAGCGCTCTTTCGGCGGTAACGCATAGCCAGAGCAGCCGAGGAAGACGCCAGTACTGGCCGTACGAATCCCCATTTTACGACCGCAGGTTGGGCAGTCGATGCTGGTCAAGATCATCGGGTTAGGCTTCATGCCGCCCTCTTCCGGATCCTTATCGGCGGTTTCCAGCTGGCGGGTAAAATCGCCAAAGAAATCGTTCAGCACGTTTTTCCACTCGGCCTGATGGTTGGCCACCTTATCGAGGCTGCTTTCCATCTGTGCCGTGAAGTCGTAGTTCATTAGCTCGCGGAAGTTAGCTTCCAGACGGTCGGTGACAATCTCACCCATCTTTTCAGCGTAGAAACGACGGTTTTCCACACGAACGTAGCCGCGATCCTGAATGGTCGAAATGATCGACACGTAGGTCGATGGACGGCCGATACCGCGCTTCTCGAGCTCTTTCACCAACGAGGCTTCGCTGAAACGCGCTGGCGGCTTGGTGAAGTGCTGGGCAGGCAGAAGCTCAACCAGAGACAGCTCTTCACCTTTTTTCACCGGCGGCAGCGTGCGATCTTCATCGCCCTTGCGCAGCGCAGGCATCACTTTCGTCCAGCCGTCGAAGCGCAGCGTGCGGCCGCGAGCTTTCAGTTTGAAATCACCCGCGCCCACGGTCAGAGTCGTGGAATCGTACTGCGCTGGCGTCATCTGGCAGGCCACAAGCTGACGCCAGATCAGCTGATACAGCTTCTGCGCATCGGCTTCCATATCCTTCAGCGATTCCGCAAGGACGGTAACGTCGGAAGGACGAATCGCTTCGTGCGCTTCCTGAGAGTTCTCTTTGCTGGCGTACTGGTTCGGGTTTTCCGGCAGATATTTCTTACCGAAATTGTCACCAATATAGTCGCGCACCATCTTCACCGCGTCCTGGCTCAGGTTGGTGGAGTCAGTACGCATGTAGGTGATGTAACCTGCTTCGTAAAGACGCTGGGCCATCATCATGGTTTTCTTCACGCCGTAGCCCAGTCGGGTGCTCGCAGCCTGCTGCAAGGTTGAGGTCGTGAACGGCGCACCCGGCTTGCTGCTGGTTGGCTTATCTTCACGCTCAAGCACGCTGTAGCGCGCTTTTTCAAGCAGGCTGACCGCCGCCATGGTTTCGTCACGGGTGACCGGACGGAACGGCTTATCGTTATGATGGCTCACTTCCAGCGGCAGCGTTTCACCTGATGGCGTGGTGGTGCTGGCGTCGATTTCCCAGAACTCTTCCGGAACGAACGCTTTGATTTCACGTTCACGCTCAACCACCAGACGCACAGCAACGGACTGTACGCGGCCTGCAGACAGACCGCGGGCAATTTTTTTCCACAGCAGCGGAGAAACCATGTAACCCACAACGCGGTCAACAAAGCGACGCGCCTGCTGGGCGTTAACACGGTCGATATTCAGCTCGCCCGGCTTTTCGAATGCCTGACGAATCGCATTTTTGGTGATTTCGTTAAACACCACGCGGCTGTAGCGCGAGTCATCACCGCCGATCACTTCCCGCAGGTGCCAGGCAATGGCTTCCCCTTCGCGGTCAAGGTCGGTTGCGAGATAGATATGGTCAGCTTTTTCAGCTAACTGTTTGAGTTCCGCGACCACTTTTTCTTTGCCCGGCAGCACTTCGTACTGGGCAGCCCAGTCGTGCCACGGATCCACGCCCATACGGTTAACGAGGGCACCGCGCTCATCTTTCTTCGGCTTTTTGGCCGTTTTAGCGGCTGTTTTTGTGGACGTCGCTTCAGCGCTTTTTTTGCTGGCTGAACCGCTGGTGGGCAGATCGCGAATATGACCGACGCTGGATTTCACCACGTAGTCATTGCCGAGATATTTATTGATCGTTTTGGCTTTTGCCGGGGACTCAACGATAACGAGAGCTTTACCCATATTCACCTTTACCTAATTTGATTCTTCCAGGAATACGCGCCGATTAAAACTGAGCGGCGCATAGTTCGTACTTGAATTTACCTTCCACTGGCGACGTGTCTAATCTGGAGACGGCGTCAATGGAGTTCAACCCCTTCCCTGCATTGGCCCCAGAAGCCTTCACACAGCGGATTGAGTTTGCTGGCCTTTTCCTGCCAGGTGGTACAGCACGAAGAATTTTCGGTCGAATGTCAAGCAATTCTGTTGCCAGAATGCGAAAGCGTCACACTGTACCTGATAAAATCCGTTACGCAACTTTATTAGCATGCAAAAGTGATTCCCGCCAGCAGACAGCCCGGCGGGATGACCTTGTGTTTTTCAGGGAAAATTTGCCCCGACTTCGCGCCGGGCGTAGACTAGCGGCAGTGTTTTAGAGGAGTACGAGATGCAAGAAACATCCCAACCTATCGATCGCCAGTCCCTGCTGGTCGAAGCTAACCGTCTTATTCGTGAGCATGAAGATACAATGAAAGGTATCGAAGCCACCGGTGTGACTCAGCGTAACGGCGTGCTGGTGTTCAGCGGTGAGTTCTATCTTGATGAGCAAGGTTTGCCGACGCCCAAAAGTACCGCGGTCTTCAATATGTTTAAATATCTGGCCCACCAGCTGTCAGAGAAATACCACCTCGTCGATTAAAAAAATGCGAGGCTCAGGCCTCGCATTCTTTATACATCAACAGCGTTTACATCATCGGTTTTTGCCCGCGCTGCCACCAGCGCATCAGCAGATGGTCGGCACTTTCTGCCGCACTGCCAGTGAAGCGATCCATCAATTTCTTGCGTTGTAGATAGCGCACGCTCATCACGTCGTAGTCAGCCATCAGCCCCAACAGCAGGTCGTCGCTGGTGCCAATTTCATCCACCAGCCCTTTGGCTTTGGCCTGCTGCCCGTACCAGTGCTCACCCGTTGCCACCTCGTCGATATTCAGCTGCGGGCGCATCTGATGCACAAAATCTTTAAACAGCAGATGGGTTTCGTTCAGATCCTCGCGGAATTTCTGCCGACCTTCTTCCGTATTTTCGCCAAGCAGCGTCAGCGTGCGCTTGTACTGCCCGGCGGTGTGCAGCTCTATATCAATGTCCTTGTTTTTCAGGAAGCGATTGAAGTTCGGGATCTGCGCGACCACGCCAATGGAGCCAATAATCGCAAAAGGAGCAGAGACAATTTTATTGCCCACGCAGGCCATCATGTAGCCGCCGCTGGCCGCCACTTTATCCACGGCGATGGTCAGCGGGATGTTTTTCTCACGCAGGCGCTGCAGCTGCGAAGCAGCAAGACCGTAGCCATGTACCACGCCGCCAGGGCTTTCAAGACGCATCACCACCTGATCCTGTGGCTTGATAACCGCCAGCACGGCGGTCACTTCTTCGCGCAGAGCGGAAACCTCATGGGCGTCCATACTGCCTTTGAAATCAAGCACCCAAGCCTTCGGTTTTTCACCTGATTCCTTGACGCCTTTCTTCGCGTTAGCCTTCGCCGTTTTCGCTTCCTGCTTGTGCTTTTTCTTTTGCGCTTTGTGCCAGAGTTTTTGCTGCGGGCCATCGAGCAGCGCCACGCTCATCTCTTCCTGCATCTCTTTGTAGTGTTCACTGAGATTGGTGATCCGCAGCTCTCCACGCTGCCGCTTACGTTGGGTAAGATTCACAATAAGCGTTGCAACCACCGCTATCGCGACCACAACCGTGGCGATTTTCGCCAAAAACAACCCATATTGAGCAAGTAATTCCACGCTTCCACCTTGAAAAGAATCACACAGTTATCGCCCACAGTGTACAACAGCCCTGACGACGCGTCTTCCGCCTGAATTGTACGCTGCGAGCGCGCTTCCCGTTTTTTTCTCCCGCAGTGAAATGATTGCAAAATGTTAATTCTGCGCAGGCTTTCCGCCTGGCTGATTGAAATAGCCCGCCGTTTAGGGCATAAAGCCGAAAAGCGAACAAATTTAAGCAGAACAGACACGTGGCGCGGGCAAGCGCCACAGGAGAGAGGCCGTGCACTATCAGCCACAACGTGATTTGCTACAAAATCGCATCATTCTTGTTACCGGTGCCAGCGATGGCATCGGTCGCGAAGCCGCCCTGACCTACGCCCGCTATGGCGCAAACGTCATTCTGTCGGGGCGCAATGAAGAAAAACTGCGGGCCGTTGCCCGGCAGATTGAGCAGGAGAGCGGGATACTGCCGCCGTGGTTTGCTCTCGACCTGCTCACCTGCACGCCAAAGGCCTGCCAGCAGCTGGCGCAGCAGATTGCCATTCACTACCCACGGCTCGACGGCGTGCTGCACAACGCCGGGCTGTTAGGCGACGTGGTGCCGATGGCTCAGCAGAAACTCGACGTCTGGCAGGATGTCATGCAGGTGAACGTCAATGGCACCTTTATGCTGACCCAGGCATTGCTTCCTTTATTACTCAGGTCCGATTCAGGCTCCCTGGTCTTCACCTCCTCGAGCGTCGGGCAGCAGGGCCGGGCCAACTGGGGAGCCTATGCGGTGTCGAAATTCGCCACCGAAGGCATGATGCAGGTGCTGGCGGAAGAGTATCAGGGTCAGCTGCGCGTCAACTGCATCAACCCGGGCGGGACGCGCACTGGCATGCGCGCCAGCGCCTTCCCGACAGAAGATCCGCTGAAGCTGAAAACCCCTGCCGACATTATGCCGCTCTATCTGTGGCTGATGGGCGACGACAGCCGTCGCAAAACCGGAATGACTTTCGACGCCCAGCCGGGCCGCAAACCAGGAATTTCCCAATGAGTGAAGAAAGGCACCGCGAGCGCCAGCAGCGGCTCAAAGAGAAAGTCGACGCCCGCATTAACGAGGCACAGGAGGAGCGCGGCATCCTGCTGGTTCTTACCGGCAACGGCAAAGGGAAAACCACTGCGGCGTTTGGCACCGCTACCCGCGCCGTTGGGCACGGTAAAAAAGTGGGCGTGATCCAGTTTATCAAGGGCGAATGGCCAAACGGCGAACGTAACCTGTTAGAACCGCACGGCGTAGAATTTCAGGTCATGGCGACAGGTTTTACCTGGGATACTCAGGACAAATCGGGCGATACCGCCGCCTGCCTGGCCGTCTGGCAACATGCCAGGCGCATGATGGCCGATGAGAGTCTGGACCTGGTGATCCTCGATGAACTCACCTACATGGTGGCGTACGATTACCTGCCGCTGGAAGAGGTGCTGACAGCGCTGGAACAGCGTCCTGGCTCCCAGACGGTGATCATCACCGGGCGAGGCTGCCACAGGGATATTCTGGAGATGGCGGACACGGTAAGCGAACTGCGTCCAGTGAAGCACGCCTTTGACGCGGGCATTAAAGCGCAGATCGGTATCGATTACTGAGTGCCAGAAGTTCAATAAGTTTTGGGTTCAGCGGCAGACACAGACAGTCCTCTCCCGGCGCAAGCTCCGCGTCGGGACTATTTTGCCTCGAGAAATAGCATTTTCGGTACTCCGTTGGCGTCAGCCCGCAGTATTTGTTGAAAGCGGCGATCAGGTATTTGTGCTCCTGAAATCCGCAGCTGTGGCTTATTTCAGTAATCGGAATTCGGGTATCGCGCAGCAGCGTTCGGGCCTTATTCAGCCGAACCAGCGTCAGATATTCTTTGAAGTTGTAGCGGCTGACCTTCTTGAACAGCCGTGAAAACCACGAATAGCTCATGCCGCTGTGGCTGGCAACCTCGCTCAGGCTCAGCGGCTGATCAAAGTGTTGATTAATAAAGTCAATTCCCTTCTTTATCATTGCTTCTTCACGCAATGAGCTCTCTGCCCGCTGGTCGGGCTCGCCGGCCTCGGTCAGGGCATCAAGCAGCATATAGGTTGCGGCAATGCGTTTGAACGGGGCGTGGTGCTCGACAAGCGTTGTCAACAAATGCGTCAGCCGTTGCATCACCTGTCGATGATTTTCATCCACCGCCCTGCCCTGGGTGCACCAGTTCAGGCCAGGAATGGGATGAAGTTCATCGAAGAGGCCCGGGGAGAACTGCACGGTGACGAGCGAGCTGCCCTCGACTTCCGCCCTCAGGGAATGGACTTCTTCTGCATTTATGTACAGCATATCTCCCTGAGCCAACTCCACGCTACGCTGACCCAACGCCAGTGAAAAACAGCCGTTGAGCACCGTAATCAACTCCGGCGCAGGATGCCAATGTGGCTCACAGTAGCGCACCTGGGCTGCGAACACATTCAGCTTCTCGGCGTCAAAAGCGATCAGCTCATAGCCACTGTTATGAGCCTGCCGCGCGACATCCGGGTTCTGGCGCGGGTGAGTCAGGGAAAAAGGAAACACACATTATCTCCTGTGAAACAGGGGCTATTCGCCCCCGGTAAGCACCGTATTCAGTTCTTCGCGGGTGATATCCAGCGAGAGAAATTCGGTCAGGGCTATCAGCAACCCACAGAACAAGTCTGGCGCAAGACGAATGAGCTTCTCACGAATCTGTTCCGGACTCAGCGGACTTTTGCTGGCAATCAGCGCCACCACCCGGGCGAAAGCCTCCGGCTGCTGAATAAGCTGCTGCAGTGAATTGTCATCCCGCAGCGGTACAAAACGTTCAGGGCACACGACCTCAAGGGGAGACTCAAGCTCAATGTGACGGGAAGATCCCCCCAGGCGGATTTGCCATTGGCCCGGCGTCACCACCCACGCTTTTAGTCCAGGGTGATAACAGGCAAGTTCGGCAACGGGCAGTGACAGCGACACCCGTCGGGTTTCACCCACCTCAAGGCCAACTTTGCAGAACGCCTTCAGCGCCTGCTCTTCGCGGATAAGCTCGCCCTTAGGTGCGCTGACATACAGCTGAACCACCTCTTTTCCTGCACGCTCGCCGATGTTGGTCAGTTCAAACGATACGGTGACAGTATCCGCCTCACCCACCTCAGACGCTGAAAGCGCAAGATTGCTCCAGGCAAATCGCGTATAGCTTAAGCCAAAACCAAACGGGAACAACGGCGTCATGCGGCGTTTATCGTAATAGCGATAGCCGACGAACAGCCCTTCGCTATAGGCGTGTCGCAGGTTCTCACCAGGATAATGCAGCCAGGCGGGCGTTTCCTCCAGCGAATTCGGAACCGTCACCGTCAGCTTGCCACTCGGGTTACGTTTGCCAAATAAAATATCCGCCACCGCTCGTCCCATTCCCTGCCCGGCAAAGAAAGTCTCGAGCAACGCTTTACAGTGTGGCAGCCACGGCATTACAACCGCATCACTGTTGGCCAGCACAACCACCACATTCGGCTGTACCGCCGAAACCTCCCGGATAAGGCGTTCGTGCGTCGCCAGAATGTTCAGATCCTGGCGATCCCCGTTCTCACCGTCTTCACCCACGGCGGTGCTGACAAAAACTATTGCCACATCAGCCTGGCTTGCCACTTCTCGTGCCTGCGCAAGGGCCCGTTCATCGCTCTGCATATCATCGGGTGCCCCTATGGCCCAGGTGACGGTGAAATCATCCCCGGCCTGATCAAAGATCTCATCCAGTGGACGATCCAGCAAATACGGCACGGTCGTCGCACAGCCTGAGCCCTGAATTACCGGCTCCTGAGCGGGTTTACCCAGCACCGCGATGTTCGGTGTTTTCGCCGCGCTGAGCGGCAGGAGATCGGCTTCATTCTTCAGCAGCACAATAGATTCCGCCGCCAGGTGCTGCGCCAGCGTGTGATGTGCTGCGAAATCGGCCTGCGTGCCTGGACGGCGATGACGCTGTACTTTCTCCAGCAGTTCAAGCATGCGCAGGCAGGCGGTATCTACCACTGCCATCGGCACCTCTTTGGACCTGATGGCCGACAGCAAAGTTTGCTTATCGCGGCGGGTCTCCGGCATCGCGAGATCGTTGCCTGCCATCAGCGAGGCCGGGCGATCCTTTATGCCGTACCAGTCAGACATCACCAGCCCGTCATAGCCCCATTCATCACGCAATACCTGCGTAAGCAGGAACGGATCCTGCGAAGTCTGAACGCCGTTGAGGCGATTGTAGGAAGACATCACGGTCCAGGGATGAGACTTGTCGATAGCCCGCCTGAAACCGGCAAGATAGATTTCCCGCAGCGCGCGCTCTTCGACGATGGAATCCATCTCAGTGCGGCGATACTCAGAGTTGTTGGCGGCGAAGTGCTTCAGGCTTGCGCCAACCCCTTCCTGCTGCAAACCGTTAATCAGCGCGGCGGCGATTTCCCCACTGACTACCGGATCTTCGGCGTAATACTCATATCCACGTCCGGCAAGCGGGGTGCGACGAATGTTAATGCCGGGACCCAGCAGGATACCCACACCCATATGCTGACATTCCCTGCCAAGAGCCTGACCCATCTGCTGCACCAGGTTGATGTCCCAGCTGCAGGCCAGCGTCGAGCCGTTTGGAAAACAGGTGGCCGGAAGCGAGGTGCTGAACAGGGCTTCACTCCCGCCTTTCGCAGCAGGCTCTTCCCCGTTAGCTTTATCGGCCGTCTGCGTGATAACGGAAATAAAATCGTCCATGCTCCATTTCTCACTGCCGTCGATTTGAGCGCTGCTGTAGCGCACCCCGTAGGTGCCATCAGTCATGACGATCCCATCAATCCCGTGCTGCGGCAAAGACGCCGTTCGCCACAGGCCGCTGCCGGTCAGAAGATCCACTTTCTCTTCAGCGGTCATGGCGGCGATAATGCGGATAAATTCACTTTTCATTTTCTCTGACTCCCTGAGTTACAGCGCATTCTGCTTACGCAGGCTAATTTTTTGCACGATATCGCGATAGGTTTTTTCATCCAGCGAGTAGCAGGCTACAAATATTGCACTCAATGCAAACATGCCACCTGGGAATAATGTCATCAGAAGATTGATACCCTCAATTGCGCTGGCGGTAATATTTCCCGCATCGTAATGATAATAATCAAGCATCCATCCTGCACAGCCGCCACCAATCGCCATCGCTATTTTTGTGATGAAATTAAAGAACCCATATATCGCGCCTTCAGTACGCACGCCGTGATGCCACTCAGCATATTCCACGGTATCGGCAATCATCGACCACATCGCGACAAACCCCATGCCTAAAGTAATACTGTAGAGGCACACGCCAGTCATAATTAACCAGATGTTATTGCCAGCAATAAAGTATTGCATCAACACCCCCAGCACGCCGATAAGCAATGCCAGCAGGGTCATTCTCTTTTTACCCATCAGGGCGATAATTTTTTGCGAAATCACCGTGCCAATGATGTAGGCCGCAGACTGAATCATAAAGAAAGTCGCGGTAAATCCTTCACTGCCGATGATGTACTTGATGAAATAGATAGCAATCGCCATCCACACGGTATAGGCGATATAAAAGAAAATGGTAAACATTGAGAGATTAATCAGAGGTGCATTACCAATCACCGCGCGCAGCATTTCACGCAGCGTCGGCGCTGGCATCTCCTCTTCTTCTCCCACCCGCTCCCGGGTCATGCCAAAGCAGGCAAGAAACAGGAACGTAGCCAGCAGTGCAAAACAGGAGACGGCAAACACATAGCCCAGCTGTTTGTCATTGAAAGGTGAAATCAGCAGGTCGGCGGTGGTAGAGACAATCAGATAGCCAACAATTGCCAGCACAAAGCGATAGACCGAAAGCGATGAACGCGAGGCTTCATGCTGCGTCAGGCGGTTGGTCAACGCAGAATAGGGGGTATTCACTGCGGTGTAAGCCAGGCAATAGAGAGTATAAGAGAAGAGCGCGAAATAGAATTTCGCTTCGCCGCCAAAGGGAACAAAACATAAAACCGTTAAAAAGCCCAGTGGGATTGAGCCATATAATAACCAGGGGCGTAGTTTCCCGTAACGGCTGTGGGTTTTATCAATCGCAAAACCAAGCAGGATATTAAAAACAGCATCGACAACCCGGGCAATAACAAATATCAGACTTGCCTGCACCGCACTGATGCCATAAATATTGGTGTAGAAGAACAATAAAAAAAGAGAGACAAAACCAAAAGACAAGTTAGAGGCAAAATCGCCAAAGCCATAACCTATTTTTTCTTTGACGCCGATGACGACATAGCTTTCCGATAATTTATGAGTTGCATCCATTTTCCGCTACCTGTTTGGATAATCAATACAGACAGTATATGGCGCTGGCGAATGCACGACTTTGCATTATTTGTCCGGGCATTTCCTGTTTTTTGTCTTTATGCAGAAGTGTGAAAAACATCACATCATGGGGAAAGAAAAATCCGGCGAATGCTCGCCGGATTATCGAAATACTAGCCCTGGCCGTTGTTGCGGCTGCTGGAGCGACGTGCCCCACCGCTTTTGGCGGGCTTACCGCTCACCTGAGTGTGACGCTTCACCGCGCGACGAATCTGATTCGCCTTCATGCGACGACGATCTTTCTCAACGGCCACTTTGGATTCAGTTTCTGGTTTCAGTTCTACCAGTTCACGCAGGTAGTTGGTCTGCGCCAGATCCAGTTCAGTGTAACCCCCGCGCGGCAGGCCTTTTGGCAGTGGGATATCGCCATAGCGAACGCGAATCAGACGGCTCACCTGCACGCCTACCGCTTCCCACAGACGACGCACTTCACGGTTACGGCCTTCGGTCAGGGTCACGTTGTACCACTGGTTGATGCCTTCCCCGCCGGTAAACTTGATGGTTTTGAACGCCGCCGGGCCATCTTCCAGCTGCACGCCACGCGAGAGCTGTTTCACTTTGTTGTCGTCTACTTCGCCAAACACGCGCACGGCGTATTCACGCTCAACTTCGCGGCTCGGGTGCATCAGACGGTTTGCCAGTTCGCCATCGGTGGTGAACAGCAGTAAACCGCAGGTGTTCACGTCCAGACGCCCAACGGCAATCCAGCGTGCGCCACGCAGTTTTGGCAGACGATCAAACACCGTTGGACGCCCTTCCGGGTCGCTGCGGGTACAGAGTTCGCCTTCCGGCTTGTAGTACGCCAGCACGCGGCAAATCTGCTCCACGGACTCTTTAACGGAGATCAGGTGTCCGTCGATACGAATTTTAAGGCCCGGGATCACTTCAACGCGATCGCCCAGTGTGGCAACTTTGCCATCAACACTGACGCGACCAGCCTGAATCATGGTTTCGATTTCACGGCGGGAGCCGTGGCCGGCGCGGGCCAGCACTTTCTGTAATTTCTCGCTCATCGAGCTTCCTTAAGGTGTCGCCTTCCCAGGCGTCTGATATATATGCAAAATCAACACGTTAGCAGAGGCATAACCTGTCGACATAGTGATTCTTGCGCCGTCAGCGGCATGCTTTCAACCCGCCCGGCGCTGCGTGACCGCACATCTTACATGAATTTTAGGTGAAAAGGTTCATCTCATTAACGCCGTAAACCCGTGCAGCACGCTGACAGCACATCTTTAAACCGTCAGCGCACACAATTGGGCTATTTTCCTGCCGTCCAGGGGTACTGCGCAAACATCTGCATAACCGCCTGGTTGAGCTTGTCCGCGCTCAGCGCCTCTCCGGAAGAGGGAATAGTTCCAGTAGCAGTCCCGCGCCACGCCAGCTGCTTTTTCTTACTATCCACCACATCGACCGTCAGCGTTCCTTCGTTCGTCGTCCAGACGGTCTGATCGTAACCCATCCAGCCTCCATAACCGCCCCAGCCAATCAGTGAAGGCGACCCCTCCACGTGGGTCTGCTGCTGCGTTTTGGTGCTGATGTACACCAGAAGGTCGGCATTATTATTTTGACGGTAGCCGCGATTTTCCAGCTGCTGAGCAATGTCCGTCCTCAGCGTTTTTTCCGTCAGCGTCAGGTAGGTTTGTGGTGATTTTTCAGCAAATGCGTAAGTTCGGTACTGGGCACTGTTTACGGTTTTATCGTAGTCGCTGTGAACAGTAGCCTGACTTGCGCATCCGGCGAGAGCGAGCGCAACGCTCAGAGTGGCGAAAGAGGAGATCGGGCGCATAAAGTATCCTTATCAAACAGTACGTTCAGGGGTGATATCCCTAAGCGGGACGTTACTGTCAATGATAGACAACAGGACTACAGACAAGGGCCTTATTCGGCATTATTTGCGTTTTACTAAAGACTTAATGCAGGGGAAATCAGGGAACAGCCTGCCGCTGTTCCCCTCGGCGTTACAGGAATGGCTTCACATCGCCCACGCCTTCGCGCAGCACCACCGGGGAATCCTCGGTAATGTCGATAACCGTGGTCGGCTGCTGGCCGAGGTAGCCGCCGTGAATGATCAAATCGACCTGCTTCTCCAAACGGTCTTTGATCTCTTCCGGGTCGGACTCGGTAAACTCGCTGCCAGGCAGCATCAGAGAAGTCGACAGCATTGGCTCACCGAGCGCTTCCAGCAGCATCTGCGCAATCGGGTTCGACGGCACGCGCATGCCGATGGTTTTACGCTTTTCCTGCAGCAGGCGACGCGGCACTTCTTTCGTGCCTTTGAGGATAAACGTGTAGTTACCCGGCGTGTTGTTTTTGATCAGTCTGAATGCCACGTTGTCCACGTAGGCATACGTCGACAGCTCAGAGAGGTCACGACACATCAGGGTGAAGTTGTGACCATCGGGCAGCTGACGAATGCGGCAGATCCGCTCCATCGCGCCTTTATCTTCAATTTTGCAGCCCAGCGCATAGCCGGAATCGGTGGGATAGACGATCACGCCACCTTTACGCACGATTTCCACCGCCTGATTAATCAGGCGCGCCTGCGGGTTGTCCGGATGGACATAAAAAAACTGACTCATACTTCCTCTCGTTTATCCTGGGGCTGTTCCCAACTCTGCCACACGCCTTCCACGCCGGCGGGAAGCCACAGCTTCCGGCCAAGCTCGATCCACGGGCAAGGCTGATGAAAATCAGAACCCTGTGACGCCAGTAATCCATACTGACGCGCATAGGTGGCGAGCTGCGAGCGCTCGTGGGGGGCCTGCTGGCACTGGGCAACTTCCATGGCGTCGCCGCCGCATTCACTAAAGAAGGCCAACAGCCGTTTCAGCCACTTGGCGGAGAGCTGATAACGCCCCGGATGGGCGATCACCGCTTTGCCACCAGAATGGTGAATCACATCAACAGCTTGATCTATTGTACACCACTGTGGCGGAACGTATCCGGTTTTACCGCGGGCGAGATATTTTTTAAAAACGTCGTTGAAGTTCGTGGCTTTCCCCGCCTCAACCAGAAAACGCGCGAAATGGCCGCGCGTAACCACTCCGCCGTCGGCAAAGGCCAGTGCGCCTTCCCATGCGCCAGGAATTTGTGCTTTTTCCAGCCGTTCAGCAATGAGCATCGCGCGCTGCTGACGACGTTCGGTCTGCTGCGCCAAAAACGCTGTCATCACCGGATGCTCAATATCAATATTAAGGCCAACAATGTGGATCTCGTGGTTTTCCCAGACGGTCGAAATTTCCACGCCTGAAATCAGATTCAACGGCAACCCGGCGCGGGCAATCTCTGCTCTTGCGGCAGGAATGGCGGCAACGGTGTCGTGATCGGTTATCGCAAGTGTACCCACGCGCATTTCCAGTGCACGGTGCACCAGTTCCTCGGGCGTCAGACGGCCGTCAGAGGCGGTGGTATGGCTGTGCAGATCGTATATCGTGGCGTACGAATGGTCGGTCAAAATCGCTCCGGTAATCAGTTGTCACTTACGTTTTCGCTTAATGCGGCGCCCATCATAGCCGTTGTGCATCAATTTCTGAAATCGGGGGTTGACTTTACCCCATTGAACTAGTTAACTAGTACGCAAGTTCACACTCCGAGGTATCTGCGATGACCCACTTTACCGTTACTTTTCACAGCTGGTGGCGTACAACCTGATAACGGGCTGTACGATCGCGTCTGCATAAGACCAACAGATACCAGGCCCGCCAGTAAGCGGGCTTTTTTATGAACCACAGATAACAGATTGAGCGAGAAAAGAATGCAAACCTCAAAACCGACACTCGAGCTTCTGACCACTGATGCTATCTACCGCGAAAACCCGACGGCGCTGTTTCATCAGCTGTGCGGCGCGCGTCCAGCAACGCTGCTGCTGGAATCCGCAGATATCGACAGTAAAGATGATTTAAAGAGCCTGCTGTTAGTCGACAGCGCGCTGCGCATTACCGCTTTAGGTGACACTGTCACTATTCAGGCACTGTCTGATAACGGTGCTGCCCTGCTGGATCTCCTCGATGGCGCCCTGCCCGCAGGCATTGAGAACCAGCGCCAGCCTAACGGGCGTGTTCTTCACTTCCCTGCGGTAAGTACCCTGCTGGATGAAGATGCGCGTCTGTGCTCTCTGTCCGTTTTCGATGCTTTCCGCCTGCTGCAAACCCTGGTCTGCGTGCCGGAAGCGGAACGAGAAGCGATGTTCTTCGGCGGCCTGTTCGCCTATGACCTGGTCGCAGGTTTCGAAGATTTGCCGCAGCTGGAAAGCGACACCGCCTGCCCTGACTACTGCTTCTACCTGGCCGAAACGCTGCTGGTCATCGACCACCAGACTAAATCTTCCCGCATTCAGGCGAGCCTGTTCACGCCGCTGGAATCAGAAAAACAGCGTCTGACGCAGCGCCTCGCGCAGATTCGCCAGCAGATGAACGAGCCACCAATGCCGTTGCCTGTCACCAAAGTGGAAAAAATGCACACTGAGGTGAATCAGAGCGACGACGAGTACGGTGCTGTAGTGCGCAAAATGCAGCGCGCCATTCGCGCCGGGGAGATTTTCCAGGTGGTGCCTTCCCGCCGCTTCTCGCTGCCTTGCCCTTCTCCGCTGGCGGCCTACGACGTGCTGAAGAAGAGCAACCCAAGCCCATACATGTTCTTTATGCAGGATAACGACTTCAGCCTGTTCGGCGCCTCGCCTGAAAGCTCACTGAAGTACGATGCCAGCAACCGCCAGATTGAAATCTACCCGATTGCTGGCACGCGCCCACGCGGTCGCCGTGCGGACGGTTCGCTGGATCGCGACCTCGACAGCCGCATCGAACTGGAAATGCGCACCGATCAGAAAGAGATGTCAGAGCACCTGATGCTGGTCGACCTGGCGCGTAACGATCTGGCGCGCATCTGCACGCCGGGCAGCCGCTACGTGGCAGACCTCACCAAAGTTGATCGCTACTCCTTCGTAATGCACTTAGTTTCCCGCGTGGTTGGCGAGCTGCGTAAGGATCTGGATGTGCTGCACGCCTACCGCGCCTGCATGAATATGGGCACGCTGAGCGGCGCGCCAAAAGTTCGTGCGATGCAGCTGATTGCCGCCGCGGAAGGCAAACGTCGCGGCAGCTACGGCGGCGCGGTCGGCTACTTCACCGCTCACGGCGACCTCGACACCTGCATTGTGATTCGCTCCGCCTTTGTTGAAAACGGCACTGCCACCGTTCAGGCCGGTGCTGGCGTGGTGCTCGACTCAGTACCGCAATCCGAAGCCGATGAAACCCGTAATAAAGCTCGCGCGGTGCTGCGCGCCATTGCTCAGGCCCACCACGCAGAGGAGATTTTCTGATGGCTGACATTCTGCTGCTCGACAATATTGATTCCTTTACCTACAACCTGGCCGATCAGCTGCGCGCCAGCGGGCATAACGTGGTCATCTACCGCAACCATGTTCCGGCGCAGACGCTGATTGAGCGACTGGCCACCATGGACAACCCGGTGCTGATGCTCTCCCCGGGCCCAGGCGCACCGTCCGAAGCAGGCTGCATGCCAGAGCTGCTGACCCGCATGCGCGGCAAGCTGCCGATTATCGGTATCTGCCTCGGTCACCAGGCGATTGTTGAAGCCTACGGCGGTTACGTCGGCCAGGCGGGCGAAATCCTGCACGGCAAGGCCTCGAGCATTGAGCACGACGGCCAGGCGATGTTTGCCGGTATGGCGAACCCGTTACCGGTGGCGCGCTATCACTCGCTGGTCGGCAGTAATATTCCGGCCGGCCTGACGGTAAACGCCAGCTTCAACGGGATGGTCATGGCAGTGCGTCACGATGCCGATCGCGTCGTGGGCTTCCAGTTCCACCCGGAATCCATCCTGACCAGCCACGGCGCACGCCTGCTGGAACAGACCCTCGAATGGGCGCTGAAAAAACTGGAACCGGCCAATCTGCTACAGCCGATCCTGGAAAAGCTGTATCAGGCGCAGACCCTGACCCAGCAGGAAAGCCACCAACTGTTCTCTGCGGTGGTGCGCGGCGAAGTGAAGCCAGAACAGCTGGCCGCGGCGTTGGTGAGCATGAAAGTACGTGGCGAACAGCCGCAGGAAATTGCCGGGGCCGCCACCGCGCTGCTGGAAAACGCCGCGCCGTTCCCGCGCCCTGAATACACATTTGCCGATATCGTCGGCACCGGCGGCGACGGCAGCAACAGCATTAATATTTCTACTGCCAGCGCCTTTGTGGCCGCCGCCTGTGGAATGAAAATAGCCAAACACGGTAACCGCAGCGTATCGAGCAAGTCCGGCTCTTCTGATTTGCTGGCCGCTTTCGGTATCAATCTCGATATGAACGCCGACAAATCGCGCGAAGCGCTGGACGAACTGGGCGTCTGCTTCCTGTTCGCACCGAAATACCACACCGGGTTCCGCCACGCGATGCCGGTTCGTCAGCAGCTGAAAACCCGCACGCTGTTCAACGTGCTGGGGCCGCTGATCAACCCGGCGCACCCGCCGCTGGCGCTGATTGGCGTTTACAGCCCGGAATTAGTGCTGCCGATTGCCGAAACGCTGCGCGTGCTGGGTTATCAGCGTGCCGCCGTGGTGCACAGCGGCGGGATGGATGAAGTTTCCCTGCATGCGCCAACCGTGGTTGCGGAGCTGAAAGACGGTGAAATTCACAGCTATCAGCTGAACGCCGAAGACTTCGGCCTGACGCCGTATCGTCAGGAACAGCTGGCGGGCGGCACGCCGGAAGAAAACCGTGACATTCTTACGCGCTTGCTACAAGGTAAAGGTGATACCGCCCACGAGGCCGCCGTCTCCGCCAACGTCGCCATGCTGATGCGCCTTCACGGCCATGAAGATTTGAAAGCCAACGTGCAACAGGTACTGGAAGTTCTGCACAGTGGTGCAGCCTACGATCGCGTGACCGCATTAGCGGCAAGAGGATAAGAAATGCAGACCGTTTTAGCCCAGATTGTTGCCGATAAGCGTCTGTGGGTCGAAGCCCGCAAGGAGCAGCAACCGTTAGCCAGTTTCCAGAACGATGTACAGCCAAGCAAGCGCCACTTCTATGATGCTTTGCAGGGCGCGCGCACCGCTTTCATTCTGGAATGCAAAAAAGCCTCTCCGTCCAAAGGCGTTATTCGTGATGATTTCGACCCGGCGCGCATCGCCGGGGTGTACAAACACTATGCGTCCGCCATTTCCGTGCTGACGGACGAGAAATATTTCCAGGGCAGCTTCGACTTTCTGCCCATCGTCAGCCAGATCGCGCCGCAGCCGATTCTGTGCAAAGACTTTATCGTCGAGCCCTATCAGATTTACCTGGCCCGCTACTACCAGGCCGACGCCTGCCTGCTGATGCTCTCCGTGCTGAACGATGAAGAGTATCGCCAGCTTTCAGCCGTGGCGCACAGCCTGAGCATGGGCGTGCTGACCGAAGTGAGCAATGAAGAAGAGCTGGAGCGCGCCATTGCGCTCGGCGCAAAAGTCGTCGGCATCAACAACCGTGACCTGCGCGACCTTTCCATCGACCTTAACCGCACCCGCCAGCTGGCGCCGCGTTTAGGCGCAGGTGTAACGGTGATCAGTGAATCCGGCATCAATACCTACGGTCAGGTACGTGAATTAAGCCATTTCGCCAACGGGTTCCTGATTGGTTCCGCCATGATGGCTTACGACGACCTCAATGCCGCCGTACGCCGCGTGCTGTTCGGTGAGAATAAAGTGTGCGGGCTGACCCGCGCTCAGGACGCCCAGGCAGCATTCGAAGCCGGGGCCGTTCATGGCGGGCTGATTTTTGTGTCTTCCTCGCCACGCTGCGTCAACGAGGCGCAGGCCCGCGAC
Organism: Enterobacter sp. CC120223-11; assembly: GCF_900215375.1. Classification (GTDB taxonomy): domain Bacteria; phylum Pseudomonadota; class Gammaproteobacteria; order Enterobacterales; family Enterobacteriaceae; genus Scandinavium. Next base: position 275,282 of record NZ_OBEF01000001.1, read on the forward strand.
GTCATCGACAGCGCGCCGCTGAGCTACGTCGGCGTCTTCCGTGATGCCGAAATGGCGGATATCTCCGCCAAAGTGGAAAGCCTTGGCCTGGCGGCCGTTCAGCTGCACGGCAATGAAGATCAGGCGTATATCGATGCCCTGCGTGCGGCCTTGCCTGAGAAAGTACAAATCTGGAAAGCGCTGAGCGTGAAAGAGACGCTGCCTGAACGCACGCTCAATCACGTCGACAAATACGTGCTCGACAACGGCCAGGGCGGCACCGGCCAGCGTTTCGACTGGTCGCTGCTCAACGGACAGGACTTAAGCAACGTCCTGCTGGCAGGTGGCCTTAGCCCGGATAATTGCGTGGAAGCGGCGAAAAGCGGCTGCGCGGGGCTCGATTTCAATTCAGGCGTAGAATCTGAACCGGGTATCAAAGACGCCAACAAACTGGCCTCGGTCTTTCAGACGCTGCGTGCATATTAAGGAAATGGACATGAAGACATTACTGAACCCCTATTTTGGCGAATTTGGCGGCATGTACGTCCCGCAAATTCTGATGCCTGCCCTGCGCCAGCTGGAAGAAGCTTTCGTCAGCGCGCAGAAAGATCCTGAGTTCCAGGCCCAGTTCACCGATTTACTGAAGAACTACGCTGGCCGCCCGACGGCGTTGACCAAATGCCAGAACCTGACCGCTGGCACCAAAACCACGCTGTACCTCAAGCGTGAAGACCTGCTGCACGGCGGCGCGCACAAAACTAACCAGGTACTTGGCCAGGCGCTGCTGGCGAAACGCATGGGCAAAACTGAAATCATCGCCGAAACCGGCGCGGGTCAGCACGGCGTGGCGTCTGCCCTGGCGAGCGCCCTGCTCGGCCTGAAATGCCGTATCTATATGGGCGCGAAAGACGTAGAGCGCCAGTCGCCAAACGTGTTCCGTATGCGCCTGATGGGCGCGGAAGTGATCCCGGTACACAGCGGCTCCGCCACGCTGAAAGACGCCTGTAACGAAGCGCTGCGCGACTGGTCCGGCAGCTACGAGACCGCGCACTATATGCTCGGCACCGCGGCAGGCCCGCACCCGTTCCCGACCATCGTGCGTGAATTCCAGCGCATGATCGGCGAAGAAACCAAAGTGCAGATTCAGGAAAAAGAAGGCCGTCTGCCGGATGCGGTTATCGCCTGCGTCGGCGGCGGTTCCAACGCCATCGGCATGTTTGCCGACTTTATTGATGAAACCACCGTCGGCCTGATTGGCGTTGAGCCTGCCGGGCACGGGATTGAGTCCGGTGAACATGGCGCACCGCTGAAGCACGGCCGCGTTGGCATCTATTTCGGCATGAAATCGCCGATGATGCAGACCGATGAAGGCCAGATTGAAGAATCTTACTCCATCTCTGCGGGTCTGGATTTCCCCTCTGTCGGGCCACAGCACGCATTTTTAAACAGCACCGGCCGCGCGGAGTATGTGTCGATAACCGACAACGAAGCGCTGGACGCCTTCAAAGCACTCTGCCTCCACGAAGGGATCATCCCGGCGCTGGAGTCCTCTCACGCCCTGGCACATGCGCTGAGAATGATGCGTGAAAACCCGGAAAAAGAGCAGCTTCTGGTGGTAAACCTCTCCGGTCGCGGCGATAAAGACATCTTCACCGTACATGACATCCTGAAAGCACGAGGGGAAATCTGATGGAACGCTATGACAACCTGTTTACTGAGCTGAAAAACCGCAAGGAAGGCGCGTTTGTTCCCTTCGTGACCCTGGGCGATCCGAACCCGGAACAGTCGCTGAAAATCATTGATACGCTGATTGAAGCGGGCGCCGACGCGCTGGAGCTGGGTATTCCGTTCTCCGATCCGCTGGCCGACGGCCCGACCATCCAGAGCGCCACGCTGCGTGCGTTTGCCTCCGGCGTCACCGTGGCCCAGTGTTTTGAAATGCTGGCGACGATTCGCCAGAAGCACCCGACCATTCCCATTGGCCTGCTGATGTACGCCAACCTGGTCTTCAGCCGCGGCATTGACCACTTCTACGCCGAATGCGAGCGCGTGGGCGTGGATTCTGTACTGGTCGCTGACGTCCCGGTGGAAGAGTCCGCCGAATTCCGTCAGGCGGCAATGCGCCATAACATCGCGCCGATCTTCATCTGCCCGCCAAACGCCGATGATGAACTGCTGCGCCAGATTGCCTCTCACGGTCGCGGTTACACCTACCTGCTTTCGCGTGCTGGCGTGACGGGAGCAGAAAACAAGGCTGCCCTTCCACTGCATCATCTGATTGAAAAACTGAGCGAATACAATGCCGCCCCGCCGCTTCAGGGCTTTGGTATTTCCGCGCCGGACCAGGTGACCGCCGCCATTGGCGCAGGTGCCGCTGGGGCGATCTCCGGCTCAGCCATCGTCAAAATTATTGAGAAGAACGTCGATAATCACCCGGCCATGCTGGCCGAGCTGAAAACCTTCGTGCAGAACATGAAAGCCGCGACCCGCAGCGCATAACTCGCCGCCGTCTGGCTTAGCGGTCAGACGGCGCTTTTCTCTTCACGCTTTCAGCGTATTGCCGCACCAGGCGAAAAAGAGCCTTCACATCCTGTTCCTGCCAGTCGGCAAAAATAGCATTCATCAGCCTCTGCCTTGCACCGTCAATAGCGGCCGTCAGCGCTTTGCCCTGTTCAGATAGCGTCACTTCGCTGATTCGCTTATCCCGCTCGGCAGGCTGCTTCTGCGCCAGCCCCTGCTCCTGTAATTTCTTCACCTGTCGGCTGACCGTGGTGTAGTCTCGCCCGAGACTTTCTGCCAGTTCCACCACGCCAACCGGGCCGTAGCGGCCAATCGCCACCAGCAGCGGAAAAAGCGCCTGATCCAGCTTCACACCTGCTGCCGTCAGCAGCGTTTCATCGCGCTTCGGCTGATTCATCACGCTCAGGACGTCTAACAGCGCGCCATGAAAATCGGTCACGTCATATTTATTATGTGCATCTTGCATGTATTTTCTCACTGGCGTAGAGTGGCCCCAATTAATTATGTGCATTTTACACATAAAAAGCCTTCCGGAGAAATCAGATGAAAGCAGCCGTCGTATTTGACCCTTCACGGGCCCCCGTTTATGCAGATTTTGCCGAGCCCGTCGCCGCTGAAAATCAGCGGCTGATTCAGGTCACCGCCTCGGCGATTAGCCACGTGGTGAAAAGCCGTGCTTCAGGTAAGCACTACAGCTTTGACGGCACGCTGCCGTTTATTGCCGGTATTGACGGCACTGGCGTGACTGACGGCGGGCAGCGCGTCTATTTCGTGTTCCCGCCAACGCCCTGGGGAAGCATGGCACAATACGCTGCGGTCGATGTCGCCCACTGCCTGCCGCTGCCTGAAGGGCTGGATGATGCCACCGCCGCCGCAATGGCGAATCCAGGCATGTCGGCCTGGGCCGCGCTGGTCCATCGCGCCGGGTTTAAGGCAGGCGAAACCGTGCTGATCAACGGTGCCACCGGCAGCGCCGGGCGGTTGGCAGCGCAAATTGCCCGCTATCTTGGCGCGAAAAAAATCATCGCAACCGGGCGCAATGCCCAGGCGCTGGCCTCACTTAACGTAGATGCTGCCGTCCTGCTGACGGCGGATGACAGTAAACTGACGCAAACCCTGGCGGCACATGCCGCGAAACAGATTGATGTGGTGATTGATTATCTGTGGGGGAACAGCGCCGAAAAGCTGCTGAAAGCCCTGGCGAAGCATTCGCCAGGCACCACGCCGGTACGCTATGTTCAGGTAGGATCGCTGTCCGCTCAGGAAATTTCTCTGCCGGGCGCCGTGCTGCGCTCCTCGCCCATTCAGCTGATGGGGAGCGGGATCGGCAGCCTTTCACTGCCCGCGCTGGTGCAGGCCACCGGTGAGATGCTCAACGCCGCCGTTGCAGGCCACTTTACGGTTGCCCATCGCGCTGTGCCACTGGCCGACGTGGCTCAGGCCTGGACACAGGATGACAGCCAGAACCGGACCGTTTTTATGGTGAGCTAACATCCCCAAAAAAGAAGGGGTTGAACTTCTTAATGAGAAGTATTATCTTTCTCAACACCGAATAGTTGAGCAAATCACTCAGGTATTCGGTACGACATTGCTCACATTGCTTCCAGTATTATTTGCCCGCCTTGCGCGGGCTTTTTTTTTGCACTTCAGCATCGCACCTGGCTCACGTTCAGGCTTTGATCGACAAACATGCAGCGATTTCTGCCACTCTGCTTGCCACGATACATAGCGGAATCTGCGCGTTCCAGGACCCGATGCAACGTTTCCCCCTGATGCGCTCGTGTCAGGCCTGATGTGACGGTGATCGACAGGTGTTCATTGCCCAGCCTGATACGGTGAGAGGCAATGGCCTCATTAATACGAAGCCCTGCACGGCAGGCATCCCGATCGTTTCTCGCCTTAAGCACGGTGATGAACTCCTCGCCACCAAAACGGTAGGACGGCTCATAGCTGCGGGTACTTTCACGCAGCTTCAGGGCCAGCGCTCGCAGCACAGAATCCCCCGCCAAATGCCCCCAGGTATCGTTCACGCGCTTAAAATGATCGACATCCATAATCAGCACATAGATATGGTCGCCATCCTCTTCCGGGATATGGCGGCCGAAGGATTCATCGAGAATACGGCGCAGCGGCAGGCCCGTCAGCGCATCGTAGCCGCTGCGCAGCTGTAGCAGGTGCCGCTGCCAGGCGGTAATGGCCTCACTCAGTCCCTGCAGCGCCTGGCTGAACGCGTCGAACAGCGGCAGTTTAACGTCACCGTCAATGATGGAAGTAACCAGTTCACGGCAGATATCATGCATCTCTTCATGGCGCAGAGAAATGGCCAGAGAGAATCCCCTGTCCTCTGAGTTTTCACTCAGATAGCCGTTGATCCAGCGACCAAACCGACAAAAATTATGCGCCGACCTGCGGGTGATGTCCGGCTGTTCGCTTTCGCGCACGGAAATATAGCGAAAGACTTCCACCAGCCACTGATAATGCGCCTCCACGGCCCCATTAAGATCGGCGATCAAGGTATCGATCTCATGAAGTTTCTTGCTCATGGAACCTCCTGTTCCCTTCGCGAATAAGCCACCTGAGACTAGCAGGCAAAACTTACAGAAACGTAAAGTGAAGACAAATCAGAGGAACCACTGAGGCCTGATAATTGTGGGGAATGTTGCAGAGAAATAAACGCCGACAGGATGGTCGGCGTTAGCATGATTATTTATTGAGGTCGGCATCCGGCCAGTATTTATAGCCGTTGATCATTGCCTGGGCGGCCAGACCTTTTTCGGTCATTTCATAGACGCTGACCTTCGACGCCAGCGATTTAGTGTCCGTCGGAACGGCGCTTGCTGAAGCCCCGGTGCCCGCACCTTTGTCGTCATACTTCGCCGCAGCATTGGCGTCTGCGCCCACCACGTAGCCATCCGTCACAAACTTGTTCAGGGATTTTGCGTCGTGGAAGACAATTACCGTGCTGAGCTGTTTAATCCCAATGCCGAGGCCCGCACCGCCCTGCGCCATTTTCATATAAGTATCTTTGCCGCTGTGTGAATCCCTGACTACGCCATAACCGCTGCCCAGACCGAAGACAAAAATCTTGCTGCTGTTGCTGGAAAAGACCGCATAACCGGTTGAGTGCTGAATATCGCTGCGGGCTTCGGGGTGTAAATTATAGAGTTGCGACAGTGTGTCGGTGCGCATTTGTTTGATCGTGGCACGCTGTTCATTGGCGGTATCGCCTTTGGCACTACAGCCTGCAATCGCCAGAGCGGAAATAAGAAACAGGGATTTATAGTTCATCATCAGTATCTGCGTTTAATTATCGAGCGGCATATTCTAGGGAGAACGCAGAGAGATGCGAGAGACGTGGTCAGAACAACTGTAAGGAATTTATTTATAAATTTCCGTCGGTTACTTAATAAAGAGTGGCCGACACACGGCCACTCTGTGCAGACTCAGAAACGGTAACCCGCAGAGAACATAAACACCCACGGATCGATACGCACTTTATCATTATAGTTCTGCGCCGGGAGCACCGAGCCATCAGACTTGTATCGCGCTTTGGTGTCGATATCCATATACCAGACGGAGGCGTTCAGCAGCCAGTCACGGTTAATGAGATAATCCACGCCCACCTGCCCGGCCACGCCCCAGGAATCCTTCAGGCTCAGATCGGAAAGGCCTGCGTCGTCGCCGGTGTCATTGAATTTCTCATCAAAGAAGGTGGTGTAGTTCACCCCGACGCCCACGTAAGGACGGAATTTACTGGTGGCCTCACCGAAGTACCACTGCGCCATTAATGTCGGCGGAAGCTGATGCACGGTGGCAATATCGCCCGTCGCGCCGGTGCCAATCTTATGGCGGAACGGCGTGGCGGCCAGCAACTCAACGCCGATATTATCGGTCGCCATGTAGGTAAAGGTCAGGCCTAACTGAGTGTTATTGCTGACGTTGAAGCCATTGAGGCTGCCGAGGGTGCCGTTGGCGCCTTCCGTTGGTCTGACGGTAGCCGTCCCCGCACGAATAAAGAATTCTCCCGCTTCATGCGCCCAGGCCCCGCCCGAGATACTGCCTAAAACCAGCGCTGCCAATGCTAACTTTTTCATATCCACTCCTTCGTTATGGTTTTATAAGCGCGCTGAATATACCCACAAAAGAGTAAAAACGATCCAACTCAGATCACATTCAACTCTGAGATTTAACATTTATTGATCTGGATTAATTTTTATCCTCTGACTTAACCACCTTAAAACATGCTCACATCAATTTTCGCCACTGGCTGCGCCCTTCGCAGTCATTTAACCTGCAGGGAATTGGGGCATGCCTTGCGGACCATCGTTTTGGCTTACCGCGCCTTTACAAAGATATGCTTTTCCATACAGGTGTTGATGCTGCCACTTTTGCGTTGGCTGAGTTACAATTGCCGGCTTATTCATACCAGCCAGACTCAAGGAGAGTGCATGTCTATCACGGCTAAGTCGGTTTACCGTGACACGGGTAATTTTTTTCGCAATCAGTTCGTTACGATCCTACTGATTGCACTGTTATGTGCGTTTATCACGGTGGTGCTTGGCCATGCGTTCTCACCGAGCGACGAGCAGTTAGCAATCCTGAAAGAAGGCGATAACCTCGCGGGCAGCGCGGGCCTGTTTGAACTGGTGCAAAACATGACGCCTGAGCAGCAGCAAATTCTGCTGCGGGCTTCTGCGGCATCCACATTTTCCGGGCTGATTGGCAACGCCATTCTCGCCGGTGGCGTACTGCTGTTGATTCAGATGATCTCCGCCGGGCAGCGCGTCAGTGCCCTGCGTGCGATTGGTGCCAGCGCACCGGTTCTGCCGAAACTGTTACTTCTCATCTTCATTACCACTTTCCTGGTACAGATGGGCGTGATGTTGGTGGTGGTGCCGGGCGTTCTGCTGGCTATCGTGCTGGCCTTTGCGCCGATCATGCTGGTGCAGGATAAAATGGGGATCTTCGCCTCAATGCGCAGCAGCATGCGTCTGGCGTGGAGCAATATGCGCCTGGTCGCCACCCCGGTAATGGCGTGGCTGCTGGCGAAAACCGCGCTGCTGATGTTCGCCCCGAACTTTGCCGTGTTGACGCCAAACGTTGGCGCGGTGGTGGTGAACTGCATCAGCAACCTCATTTCTGCGTTGTTGCTGATCTATTTATTCCGCCTGTATATGCTTATTCGTAACTGATCCCCTTAAGGCCCGGCGAACCCGGGCCGTTACTGAAAGACGGAACCAATGTATGAAGCAGTTTCTGGATTTTTTACCGCTGGTGGTCTTCTTTGCTTTCTATAAGCTTTACGACATCTACGCGGCCACTACAGCATTGATCGTTGCCACCGCCATCGTGCTGATTTATAGCTGGGTGCGCTATCGTAAGGTGGAGAAAATGGCGCTGATCACCTTTGTGATTGTCGCGCTGTTCGGGGGCCTGACGCTCTTCTTCCATAATGATGAATTTATCAAATGGAAAGTCACCGTGATTTATGGCCTGTTCGCCCTCGCCCTGCTGTTCAGCCAGTGGGTGATGAAGAAGCCGTTGATTCAGCGCATGCTGGGCAAAGAGCTCACGCTGCCGCAGTTCGTGTGGTCGCGCCTTAACGTCGCGTGGGCGCTGTTCTTTATTGTGTGCGGGCTGGCGAATATCTACATCGCCTTCTGGCTGCCGCAGAACATCTGGGTCAACTTCAAAGTGTTCGGCCTGACCGCCCTGACCCTGATTTTCACGCTGCTAAGCGGCGTGTATATCTACCGCCATATGCCGCAGGACGACAGTAAATGAGTCACAGCAGTGAAGCACCGGTTGGTGATTTAGTTCTGCGTACGCTGGCTATGCCTGCGGACACCAACGCCAACGGTGATATTTTTGGCGGCTGGATCATGTCGCAGATGGATCTTGGCGGCGCAATTATGGCCAAAGAGATTGCTCAGGGTCGCGTCGTTACGGTGCGAGTAGACGGTATGACCTTCCTGCGCCCGGTCGCAGTGGGTGACGTAGTGTGCTGCTATGCCCGCTGCACAAAACGTGGCACATCGTCGATCACGGTCAATATTGAAGTGTGGGTGAAGAAAGTGTCGTCCGAGCCTATCGGCCAGCGCTATAAGGCTACAGAAGCGCTGTTTATCTATGTCGCGGTAGACAGCGAAGGCAAACCAAGGCCTTTCCCTAAGCCCTGAAAACACGGCCCGGCCAGCAATGACCGGGCTTTTTTATTACAGAAAGCCCAGCAGCTTAAAGAAGAAGTATCCCGCCACTATCACAATCACCGGCAGCACGTAGAGAGGGAAAATCTGCAAAAAAATGGTGTGGCGTGGCACGACAATTTTCGCGTCAATCTGCTCTTTCGTCAGACCTTCCGGCCCCTTCGCCTGCTCCAGAATCAGCTGATCCTGCACACCTTCACGTAAATACTTGGCCTGGCGGCTCATCCGCGCCCCGGAAGCTTGTAGCGCAAGGCCGACAAACACCAGCGCGAAGATTATCCAGAAGCCAATATTCAGGCTGTGGTGAAAGTCCGGCAGCGGTGAGTTGTACCAGAAGAAGTTCAGAAACGGCGTGTTGAAGCGGATCATTTCGATCATCACGTGGGCGAAATCAAGAAGCACGGCGTCGATGCCCGGCTGCTTTTCGCTGTGCTCAAACATAAATTTGAACAGTGAGATAAGTGTTGAAATCACGGCAGGAATGAAGATAACCCAGCCTAAAATGCGTTTCAGTATGGCAATGCGTCCAGCTTGTTGATACGTCATGGATTCCCCTTGTTCAGACGCGCTGATGATACGCTGTAAGTCTACCCTGAGATACGCCTTTTCGCCTGCGCTTTAAAAGCGATATGGTGTAGGATGAAGCCGTATCTCTGGCCTCTAACTTTACAGGAGTTGCATTATGTCAGCCTCGCGACAAATCGTTGCCGCTATCTTTGATATGGATGGATTATTGATTGACTCTGAGCCGTTGTGGGATCGCGCTGAGCTGGGCGTGTTAGCTGAAATCGGCGTCGATATCAGCCGCCGCAGCGAACTGCCGGACACGCTCGGCCTGCGCATTGATATGGTTGTCGAACTGTGGTTTGCCCATCAGCCGTGGAGCGGCCCGAGCCGCGCAGAAGTCACCGACCTTATCATCAACCGCGCCATTTCCCTGGTTGAAGCAGAGCGCCCGCTGCTGCCTGGCGTCCGTGAAGCCATTGCCCTGTGCAAAGCCCAGGGGCTGAAAGTGGGCGTGGCGTCGGCCTCTCCGCTGCACATGCTGGAAAAAGTGCTGGCCATGTTTGATTTGCGCGATCAATTCGATGCCCTCGCCTCCGCGGAAAAGCTGCCCTACAGCAAGCCGCATCCACAGGTGTATCTCGACTGCGCTGAAAAGCTTGGCGTTTCGCCGCTCAACTGCGTGGCGCTGGAAGACTCAGTCAATGGCATGATTGCCAGCAAAGCGGCGCGTATGCGCTCCATCGTCGTGCCTGAACACGAAAACGCTGCTGACCCGCGCTATGTTCTGGCGGACGTAAAACTATCCTCTCTTGCACAGCTGACTGCTGCACATTTGCTCGGCTGATTTTCACCTCCCGACTCGCAGCCCGAATAATCATCGGGCTGTGACAAAGAGTTACACCGTCACCTCTTCCGTCCACTGTATAAAAACCCTATACTGTATGAATTGACAGTTTTACGGGTGTTATCATGACGGCGGAAGGTCACCTGCTCTTTTCTGTAGCCTGCGCGGTGTTTGCCAAAAATGCCGAACTGACCCCGGTTCTTGCGCAGGGAGACTGGTGGCATATTGTTCCCGCCGCGGTGCTCACCTGCCTGCTGCCGGACATCGATCACCCCAAATCCTTCCTTGGCCAGCGGCTGAGCTGGATAGCCAAACCCATTGCGCGAATGTGTGGTCATCGTGGTTTCACCCACAGCCTGCTGGCGGTGTTCGGCGGCCTGACGCTGTTTTACCTCAAAGTGCCAGAGAGCTGGATTGTGCCTGCCGATGCCATTCAGGGGATGGTGCTCGGCTACCTGAGCCATATTCTCGCCGACATGCTCACCCCTGCGGGCGTGCCGCTGCTGTGGCCCTGCCGCTGGCGTTTCCGTTTGCCGATCCTCGCCCCGCGCAAAGGCAATCAGCTGGAACGCGTGCTCTGCATGGCGCTGTTCGTTTATGCAGTCTGGATGCCACAGTCGGTCACCGACAACAGCGCCGTGCGCTGGTCATCTGGCCTTATCAGTTCGCTGCAGTGGCGCTTCGATCGCTTTATAAATCAGCAAAGCGGCCACTAAACAGGCAATCATCGCCGTTTTGGTATAACCCATTCCATTTGGATATAAGAAGTGAATCACACTTCTGCTACTCTTTGCGCCATTACAGTCGGCCTGATTCTGGGCCGTATAATGACATCAGGAGAACGGGGATGAATTTTCCATTAATAGCGAACGTTGTGGTGTTCGCGGTATTGCTGTTTGCTCTGGCACAAACACGGCATAAAAACTGGAGCCTGGCGAAAAAAGTTTTAGTCGGCCTGGCGATGGGCGTGGTCTTCGGCCTTGCACTGCAGCTGGTGTACGGCGCAGACAGCGCTGTGCTGAAAGACTCTATCCAGTGGTTCAACATCGTCGGCAACGGCTACGTGCAACTGCTGCAAATGATCGTCATGCCGCTGGTGTTTGCTTCCATTCTGAGCGCAGTGGCTCGTCTGCATAATGCGTCACAGTTGGGTAAAATCAGCTTCCTGACCATCGGCACCCTGCTGTTCACCACGATGATTTCTGCGCTGGTCGGCGTGCTGGTGACCAATCTGTTCGGTTTAAGCGCTCAGGGCCTGGTCCAGGGCACTGCGGAAACCGCGCGTCTGGCCGCCATTCAGAGCAACTACGTTGGTAAAGTCGCAGACCTGAGCGTGCCGCAGCTGATCCTCTCCTTCGTACCGAAGAATCCGTTTGCCGACCTGACGGGTGCGAACCCGACGTCTATCATCAGCATCGTGATTTTCGCCGCCTTCCTGGGTGTGGCTGCTCTGAAGCTGCTGAAAGATGACGAGCCGAAAGGTAAACGCGTGCTGACCGCCATCGATACCCTGCAGGGCTGGGTGATGAAGCTGGTGCGTCTGGTGATGCAGCTGACTCCTTACGGCGTGCTGGCGCTGATGACCAAAGTGGTTGCAGGCTCTAACCTGCAGGACATCATCAAGCTTGGCGGTTTCGTCGTGGCGTCCTATCTCGGTCTGGCCATCATGTTTGTGGTTCACGGCCTGCTGCTCGGCGCAAACGGCGTTAACCCGCTGAAATACTTCCGTAAAGTGTGGCCGGTGCTGACCTTCGCCTTCACCAGCCGTTCCAGCGCCGCGTCCATTCCGCTGAACATTGAAGCGCAGACCCGTCGTCTTGGCGTGCCGGAATCCATCGCCAGCTTCTCTGCTTCCTTCGGCGCGACCATTGGTCAGAACGGCTGTGCGGGCCTGTACCCGGCCATGCTCGCGGTGATGGTTGCCCCAACCGTCGGCATTAACCCGCTCGATCCGCTGTGGATTGCCACCCTGGTTGGCATTGTTACCGTCAGCTCTGCCGGTGTGGCAGGCGTGGGCGGCGGCGCAACCTTCGCTGCGCTGATCGTGCTGCCTGCGATGGGCCTGCCGGTGACGCTGGTTGCCCTGCTTATCTCCATCGAACCGCTGATCGACATGGGCCGTACCGCCCTGAACGTCAACGGCTCCATGACCGCCGGTACCCTGACCAGCCAGTGGCTGCGCCAGACCGATAAAGCGGTAATGGCAAGCGAAGATGAAGTGGAACTGGCGCACCGCTAAGGTCGCTTCTTCTTAAAAAAAACGGTGAGCCAGACACGTTCTGCTCACCGTTTTTTTATGTCTCAGCCCCTCGGTAACTGCGCTGCGGCCGCCCGACCTTGCCGTAGACAATCTCAGCCCGAATCCGCTGCTGGCCTGCGGCATACTCCAGATAGCGCCTGGCCGTCGTCCGACTTAGCTTAAGCGTCTGAGCAACCGTTTCTGCGGTATGGCTGATTTCATCGTCAGGAAACAGCGCCAGAACCTTCTCAAGCGTCAGGCCATCGATACCGACCGGAAGCTCCGCCCTGGGCTCACCGCGCGCGTAGGCGTTGAACATCTGGTCAATCTGACGCTGGCTGGCGCTGGCGGTATGCGCCAGCATTTGCATCCGCTGCTGGTAGCGCATCAGCGTCTGATGAAGTCGTTCATAGGAAACCGGCTTCACCAGATAGTCAAAGACCCCGCCGCGTACCGCTTCTGAGACGGTATCCATATCGCTCGCTGCGGTGGTAAAAATCACGCCGCAAGGTGTGTGGGCCTGGATCAGTTCATGCAGTAAGGTGATGCCCTTGCCATCCGGCAGATAGTTATCAAGCAGAATGAGCGAAGGACGCAGACGGGCGATCATCGCGCGCGCCTGAGTCAGATTCCCAGCCAGCCACACCTGGCTGCATTCGGGAAACTGGCGAATAAACTCGGCATGCATTTCGGCAAGCGTCGTCTCATCTTCAACAATCAAAATCGTCAGAGGTTGTGCCATCATTGCGTTTCACTTTCGGTATAAAAACGGAAAACAGAGCCCCTGTGGGATCGTTATCTTCGAGCGTAATCACGCCTCCGCAACGCTCCACATAGCCGGAAATCAGATATAAGCCAAGGCCGTGTTCGCCAGCATCTTTCTCCCGTGTGCTCACGCCCTTGTTGAAAATGGTGTGACGCAGCGCATCCGGGACGCCGCAGCCGCGATCGCTCACTTCAATCACCACCTCCGGCCCCTCATCGCTGAGCCAGAGCTCAACGGTTTTATCGCCTTCAGGGTTGTGCAGGCTTGCCTCGAATGCGTTATCCAGCAGGTTGCCGACAATGGCGGAAAATTCGGTACTGTCCAGTCCTGGCGGTAATTGCAGGAGCTGGCTGCCTTCCACAATATGCAGATTAAGCCCCAGCTCGTGCGCACGTTGTACCTTGCCGAACAGCAACCCGGCGACCTGGCGATCGCAGAAAGCACCGCGCAGGCGATCTATCAGCGCCTGCTGGGCCTGAGATTCGCCCTTCACCATCTCCAGTACACGGTCATATTCTTTCATCTGCAGTAGGCCGCTCAGCGTAGACATCCAGTTCAGATGCTCATGCCGCAGCACCCGCAGGCTCTCCACGTACTGTTTAATCTGCGTCAGTTGAGCATTCAGGGCACTCATTTCATCCTTGCTGCGAAAGCTGATAATGGCCCCAAGCATTTCGGTCCCGGAACGTATTGCGCCCCTGTTGGCGATGACGTTCAGACCGTTCAGGGTACACATGACATCTTGCCGTTTTTCAGCAATGCTCTCGGTAAAAAACGCGCTTGGATGGACCACTTCCGCAACGGGCCTGCCGAGCCACTGCCGCCCCGGCGAACTCAGGCCCAGCATCTTGCGGGCGTTACGGTTAATCGCGGTGATGTGTCCTTCGGGGTCGACCGCAATCAGCCCCTCAAATACGGAGCCAAACAGCGCCTCCTGCTGACGTACCACCCGCGCAATCTGCCGCGGCTCCATCCCCAACATCTGGCGGCGAATGTGGGCGGCAAACAGCCAGGAGAGCAGCAGCAAAATCAGCAACAGCAGCACAAACACGCCCGCCATCGGCAAAATAAAATCCAGCCGCCAGCTGTCGATTTTACTGACCAGGTAGCCCAGCGACACCACGCCGATAACCTGCCCGCGTTCATCAAATACTGGCGTTTTTGCCCGCATTGCCATGCCTATCGAACCTTTGCCGGTAATAAAGTAGCTTTCACCCTTTTCCAGCGCGCCTGGCCTGGTCCACTGCATTGGCTGCCCGATTTTCTCAGGATTAGGGTGATACAGACGAATGGAGTGCTTATCGCCAATGACCACATAATCGAGATCTGAGCCCCCGGCCAGCTTGCTGGCTATCGCCGACAGACGGGCGGTATCCCTGCTTTTCACCGCCGCCACGACGCTGTCGTTGGCCGCAATAATTTTGGCCTGATTCATCGCCATATCGCGCACCTGCCGGGTGAGATAATCTTCAAAGCTTGCCGAGAGATACTGGCCGAGGGCCGCGACTAATAGCGAGGACATTAACAGCAGCAGCAGAAAAATACGCAGTGGAAAAGCAAGACGATAAAAGAAAGCCAGTCTTCCTCCCGATTTTTTTTCTGACATGATCGTTTCCTTGTGCCGGACCTGGCCTCTCCCTGATAACCCTGAAAATGTAATGGTTTTGCTTTCGCTGCGTCCAGTGATTCCCACCCGTTTCGTTATGGATTGCACAAATAAAAACAATTAAGAAAATAAGCACCACCTTATTAACTGCATTAAAAATAATTAAATAAATAAAAACCATTAGCCAATTTAAAACAGCCTGTCGTTTGTGAAACAGCTCAACAATTAAATCAAAAACAGCTCGTATTATCGCGGCATGCGTGATGAAGAATCGTTTTAGCGTTGCAAATGTTATTAATTTGCAACGCATTGTTATCAGTCTCGTTGCCAAATCGGCAGCGTAAAAAACAGGATGTTTTGCCCCATGCTGTCCCAACCCGTATTTACGCAGGTCAAACGTGCGGAAAATAAAAAAATCGCCGCCATTACGCAATTCCTGCGCGAAAACGACCTGAGTATCGATACCACGGTAGAGGTTTTTATTACCGTAACTCGCAATGATTCGCTGATAGCCTGCGGCGGTATAGCCGGGAATATTATTAAATGCGTCGCCATCAATGAATCAGCGCGCGGTGAAGGCCTGGCCCTGACGCTTGCCACCGAATTAATCAATCTGGCGTATGAAAAGCAGCGCACAAATTTATTCATTTACACCAAAAGCCATAACGAAGCCCTGTTTAAGCAATGCGGTTTTTATACGCTCGCAAGCGTTCCGGCCGTGATGGTATTAATGGAAAACAGCGCAACCCGGCTGCAACGTTATGCCAGCTACCTGACGACGCTGCGCCAAAGCGGCGACAAAATCGGCTGTATCGTTATGAATGCGAACCCCTTCACCAACGGACACCGATACCTGATCCAGACCGCAGCGGCGCAGTGTGACTGGCTGCATGTGTTTCTGGTGAAGGAGGACACGTCGCGTTTTCCTTATGAAGATCGCCTGGCACTGGTGCGTGCCGGTACCGCTGATATTCCGGGTATTACCGTGCACCGCGGTTCGGAATACATGATCTCGCGCGCCACTTTCCCCTGCTACTTCATCAAAGAGCAGAGCGTGATCAACCACTGCTATACCGAAATTGACCTGCAAATCTTTCGTCAGCATCTCGCCCCGGCGCTCGGTATCACGCACCGCTTCGTCGGTACCGAGCCCTTTTGTACGGTCACTGCAGGCTACAACCACGATATGCGCCAGAGGCTGGCCGATCCGGCATGGCATTCACCGCCCATTCAACTGGTTGAAATTGAGCGTCTGCAGTATCAGGGCACAGCAATTTCCGCATCCTGGGTACGTCGGCTGTTGGTGAAAAAAGATTTAGCGACTATCGCCCGGCTGGTCCCGAAAGCCACCAGCGCTTATCTGCAACAAATGATCGCCGTGAACAAAGAATCCCTTTCCGCATCAATGACAGGTGAAAAATGAACATTACCCATGCAGCCGTCGCCGGCACCCTGGAGTCAGGCGATGTGATGATCCGCATTTCCCCTCTGGACAGTGAAGAAATAGACCTGCAAATCAGCAGCAGCGTCGAAAAGCAGTTTGGCGAGGCCATTCGCGCCACGCTGTACGAAATTCTCAGCCGCTACGACGTGCGCGGCGTACAGCTCATCATCGACGATAAAGGTGCGCTCGACTGCGTGCTTCGGGCTCGTCTCGAAACCCTGCTGGCCCGTGCCAGCGGGCTCAGCGCCCTGCCATGGGAGGATCGAGCATGACCCCGACTTCCGCCCAGCTACGCAAATCTCGCACCCGACGCAGCATGCTGTTTATTCCCGGAGCCAACGCCGCGATGGTGAGTAACGGCTTTATCTACGGCGCGGATGCACTGATGTTCGACCTTGAGGACTCGGTCATCCTGCGCGAGAAAGATGCAGCCCGCCGCCTGGTGTATCACGCCCTGCAGCACCCGCTTTACCGGGAGCGTGAAACCATCGTCCGTGTAAATGCCCTGGATTCGGCGTATGGCCTGGCTGACCTGGAGGCCGTTGTACGCGGCGGGGCAGACATTGTGCGCCTGCCGAAAACCGATACCGCGCAGGACGTGACGGATATCGAAAGCGAAATCGCCCGCATTGAGGCAGAGTGCGGCCGCGAACCCGGCAGCACAGGGCTTCTGGCGGCCATCGAATCGCCGCAAGGGATCACCGAAGCCGTCGCCATTGCCAACGCTTCGCCGCGGTTGATCGGCATAGCATTAGGCGCTGAAGACTACGTCAGGAATTTACGCACAGAACGTTCAGCGGAGGGCGTGGAGCTGCTCTTCGCGCGCTGTGCCATTTTGCAGGCGGCCCGCGCCGCCGGGATCCAGGCATTCGATACCGTCTACTCCGATGCCAGCAACGACGCCGGTTTTCTTCACGAGGCCGCGCACATCAAACAGCTGGGTTTTGACGGCAAATCACTGATCAACCCACGTCAGATTGAGCTGTTGCACAACCTCTATGCGCCTACCCGAAAAGAGGTTGATCACGCACAGCAGGTTATTGAAGCCGCTGAGGCTTCAGCGCGCGAAGGGCGCGGCGTGGTGTCGCTCAACGGGAAGATGGTGGACAGCCCGGTTATCGAACGTGCGCGTCTGGTGCTATCACGCGCGACGCTTTCAGGCATTCGTCAAGAATAAGGACTCATCATGACACTGACCTCCCGACAGGAACGTACAGCCATCTGGCATAGCCGAGTGGACGGTACGCCCCCACTCTATGTACCTGTTTCCAAACTGAACCTGCAAACGCAAAAGCCCCGCGACCGGAAGCTTTGCACCAGCCTTGAAGAGGCGATCCGTCGCTCCGGGCTGCAAGACGGCATGACGATTTCGTTTCACCACGCCTTTCGTAATGGCGATCTGACGCTGAACCAGGTAATGGACGTGATAGCCAGTATGGGATTCAAAAACCTGACGCTGGCCTCCAGTTCCCTGAGCGACTGCCATGCCCCGCTGGTCGAACACATCCGCAATCAGGTCGTTACCCGGATTTATACTTCCGGCCTGCGTGGCCCGCTGGCGGAAGCTATCTCTCGCGGCCTGCTGGCTGAACCGGTGCAGATTCACTCCCACGGCGGGCGCGTACATCTGGTAGAAAGCGGGGAGCTGAACATTGATGTCGCC
Organism: Enterobacter sp. CC120223-11; assembly: GCF_900215375.1. GTDB lineage: Bacteria > Pseudomonadota > Gammaproteobacteria > Enterobacterales > Enterobacteriaceae > Scandinavium. The sequence goes on from NZ_OBEF01000001.1 coordinate 293,056, forward strand.
TTTCTCGGCGTACCCTCCTGCGATCCTTTTGGCAACGCCAACGGCTTTACGGGCAAGGCCTGCTGCGGTTCTCTGGGCTATGCCAAAGTCGATGCCGAAAACGCGCGGCAGGTGGTGTTACTCACCGAAACGCTGCTGCCCTACCCGCACACGCCTGCCAGCCTGAGCCAGGATCGGGTCGATTTAATTGTGCAGGTTGCACAGGTCGGCGATGCGGACAAAATCGGGGCCGATGCCACACGCATGACCTCCAATCCCCGCGAGCTGCTGATCGCCCGTAGCGCCGCCGACGTTGTAGTGAACTCCGGTTTTTTCAAAAACGGTTTCTCCCTGCAAACCGGCACGGGCGGTGCGTCGCTGGCGGTCACCCGTTTTCTGGAAGATAAAATGCGCCAGCGCAACGTCCAGGCCGCGTTCGCCCTCGGCGGCATTACCTCCACCATGGTTGATCTGCATGAAAAGGGGCTGATTCATACGCTGCTCGACGTGCAGAGCTTTGACCGGGCGGCCGCAGAGTCCCTCGCCCGCAATCCGAAGCACATTGAAATCAGCGCTAATGAGTACGCCAACTGGGGATCAAAAGGTGCCTGCGTTGACCGGCTGGATGTGGTTGTCCTCAGCGCGCTGGAAATTGACACGCGGTTCAACGTTAACGTCCTGACCGGCTCAGACGGCGTGCTGCGCGGCGCCTCCGGCGGTCACTGTGACACAGCCGTCGCCGCTGCCGTGTCCATTATCGTTGCCCCGCTGGTGCGTGGCCGCATTCCCACTCTGGTAGACCAGGTCACCACCTGCGTCACGCCGGGTTCAAGCGTGGATATTCTTGTCACCGATCACGGTATCGCCGTCAATCCGGCGCGCCCTGAACTGGCAGATCACCTCAAAAATGCAGGACTGAAGGTGGTATCCATTGAGTGGCTGCGCGAGCGGGCAGACATCCTCACCGGGCAACCGCACCCTATTGAATTTACCGATCGGGTTATCGCCGTGGTGCGCTATCGCGATGGCTCAGTGATTGATGTTGTTCATCAGGTGAAGGAGTAAACCATGCCGCTCTATGTCACCTGCGCGAACCGTCGCACGATCGCACTGCCCGAACTGCTTGCCAGCCGGGATGCCCGGCAGACACGCCAGCAGCAATGGCAGACAACGTATGCCACTCCGTTGATTTCCTTTACCACAGTGGCACCAGGCCCAATCAAGGACAGCGAACTGTCGCGCCGTATTTTCAACCACGGCATCCGTTCTCTGCGCCAGATGCTTGCCGCGTCCGGCTGGCAAATAGTTCACCAGCGCTGCTTCGGGCTGGCAACAGGCGCTGAAGGGTTACTGGCCGTTGATGCCCCCGCTCTGGCACTCAAGCAGGCCTGCATCGCCCTGGAGCAGCATCACCCGCTGGGCAGGCTGTGGGATATCGACGTCTTCATGCCTCAGGGAGAATTGCTGACCCGTCAGGCGCTTGCGCACCCCCCTCGCCGCTGCCTGCTGTGCGAAAGGGATGCCCGCCTTTGCGCCAGGGAGCGTGCGCATTCGGTCAACGAATTGCTCAACCACATGGAGAGACTACTGCATGATGCCGAAAACGCACCGCAGCGCTGAGGATTCGCTGGCAGAACAGGTGGCTGAACTGGCCTGGCGGGCAATGATTGCCGAAGTGGAGCTTTCCCCTAAGCCAGGCCTTGTGGATCGCCACAACAGCGGCGCGCACAAGGATATGACGCTGAGGGATTTCTATCTCAGCGCAAATGCCATTCATCCCTGGCTTGCCGATTTTGTGCGCTATGGCGCCATAAGCGCGGGGCTGGCTGAAACAGCCGTTTTGCCCGGGTTGCGGCAAACAGGCCTTGCCTGCGAGGCCGATATGTTTCGGGCAACGGGAGGGGTGAATACCCATAAGGGCAGCATCTTTTCGCTTGGGCTGCTTTGCGCGGCAGTGGGACGCCTGCATGAGCATCGCCTGCCTCTTACTTCGGAAAGCATTTGTTCGACTGCGGCGGCATTTTGCCGTGGGCTAACCGCTCGCGAATTGCAATCCGGCAACCTGCAGGGAACCGCAGGCCAGCGCCTGTATCAGACGCTGGGCCTCACCGGGGCTCGGGGTCAGGCAGAAACCGGCTATCCGCTGGTGCGTAATCTTGCGCTACCGCATGTGCAAAAATTGCGCAGCCTGCGCCTTCCCTCCGGTCGGGTATGGCTCGATACGCTGCTGGTGCTGATGGCATACAACGGCGACACCAACGTCGCTTCACGTGGCGGTCTGCAAGGGCTGCTTTGGATGCAGCAACGGGCAAGAACCCTGCTGCATCATGGCAGCGTCCGTCGGGAGGTGGACCTGCGCTCCCTGCACGAATTCAACCGGCAGTGTATTGCCCGCAACCTGAGCCCGGGCGGCAGCGCCGACCTGCTGATTGTCACCCTCTTTTTAGATGAACTGTCCCGCTTAACCGAAAGGTAACTCTATAAAAATCCTTACAGGAGTTTCAGCTATGTCCGTATCAAAAGAGAACATATGGAAATTGATAGCCCCTCTGCTGGTGATGGCCGTGATGTTAATCATTCCGGTACCCGACGGCATGCCCCCGCAGGCATGGCACTTCTTCGCCGTGTTCGTGGCGATGATTGTTGGCATGATCCTCGAACCCATTCCGGCTACTGCGATAAGCTTTATTGCCATGACGATATGCGTTATTGGCAGTGATTACCTGCTCTTTGATGCCAAAGAGCTGGCCGATCCGGCGTTTAACGCAGGAAAAGAAGCACTGAAATGGGGGCTGGCTGGTTTTTCCAGCACCACCGTCTGGCTGGTGTTTGGTGCCTTTATCTTCGCGCTGGGTTATGAGGTCACCGGCCTCGGCAGACGTATCGCCCTGTTTATGGTCAAATTCATGGGAAAACGCACGCTGACGCTCGGCTACGCGATTGTGATAATCGATATCCTGCTGGCACCATTCACTCCTTCAAACACCGCGCGCACTGGCGGTACCGTTTTTCCGGTGATCAAAAACCTGCCGCCCTTATTTCAGTCTTTTCCCAACGATCCCTCTTCCCGCCGCATCGGCGGCTATCTGATGTGGATGATGGTGATCAGTACCAGCCTTAGCTCCTCCATGTTTGTGACGGGAGCGGCGCCCAACGTGCTGGGGCTGGAGTTCGTCAACAAAATCGCGGGTATACAAATTAGCTGGCTAACGTGGTTTCTGAGCTTTTTGCCCGTCGGCATCCTGCTGCTGATCGTTGCCCCGTGGCTCTCATACGTGTTGTACAAGCCCGAAATTACCCACAGCGAAGAGGTTTCCGGCTGGGCGGGCAATGCGCTTAAAGAGATGGGCGCCCTGTCGCGAAAGGAACTCACGCTGATTTGCCTTGTTCTGCTGAGCCTGGCGCTTTGGGTATTTGGCGGCGACTTCATTGATGCAACGGCGGTGGGTCTGCTGGCCGTTTCCCTGATGCTTGCGCTACACGTTGTGCCGTGGAAAGAGATAACCCGTTATAACAGCGCCTGGAATACGCTGGTGAATCTGGCAACGCTGGTCGTTATGGCGAGCGGTCTGACCCGCTCAGGGTTTATCGGCTGGTTTGCTGCCACCATGAGCACGCATCTGGAGGGCTTCTCCGCCAATACCACGGTTATCGTGCTGGTGCTGGTTTTTTACTTTGCCCATTATCTGTTCGCCAGCCTCTCCGCACATACGGCCACGATGCTGCCGGTGATCCTGGCCGTAGGCAAAGGGATCCCTGGGGTGCCGATGGAGCATCTCTGCATTCTGCTGGTGTTGTCGATTGGGATTATGGGCTGCCTGACGCCCTACGCCACAGGTCCGGGCGTTATCATCTACGGCTGCGGCTACGTAAAGTCGAAGGACTACTGGCGGCTGGGGGCCATTTTTGGCGTGATTTACATCTCGCTGCTGCTGCTCGTCGGCTGGCCCATCCTTGCGATGTGGAACTGATCTGTACTCACGCTTCCCCGCGATGGGGAAGCGTTACTCTTCTACTTCCCCTTCCTGACGCATCTGCACCGCCCAGCGCTGAGCTGATTCCGGCACGCTAAACGCCTGCGAACGCTTAAAACGGTTGTCCATCAGCACGAACGCCACGTATTTTCCCCGCAGCAGCCACACGTCACGAAAGCCATCTACTTTCGAGGCATGATCGGGCGGAGCCGGTTCGACACGCGGCACATAGCTGATAACTGGACGGTTGTTTTGTTGACGCAGCGGTTTCATAAGCGGAAAAGCACCAGAACGGAAAACAGAGTCGGGAAAGCCCTATCATAGCCGATCGTGGCGGCAATCGTCGCGCTCTGCGTGTCATTGTTGCGGAAAAACGGTGAGCGGGTTAGCGTCAGGCAAAAAAATGCCGGGAACAGTCGCCCGGCCTAACCCCTAACACGGTGCCCGCAACAAAACCGGGCACCAGGCGTGACATTCTATACGTCGCGATAGCTACCGAGACGGTAACCCCGCTCCGCCACCGCGTATTTCAGCGAAGGCGAAGTGAGTACGTCCAGTTCCGTCAGACGTGGGTAGCAGTAAGCGCTGCCCATAATGGTGTTGTCGACAAAAGCCGGATGGCACATCACTTCCAGCGACGATTCACCTGCCTGAGCAGAGGCTTCCAGCGTTTGCAGGAACAGCGCTTCGGTGATGGCCTCGCCGTAGAACTCGCTGGCAAAACCGTCACTGCTGCGCACGCCCTGATCGTCCAGGCCGTGCAGCTTCTGTACCTGCCGATCAACGCGCATCGCCACCCCTTTTGCTTTGGCGAATGCCGCCACAATCGGGAAAATCTGCGGGATCATATGCACATGGTGGTGGCTGTCGAAATGCGTGGGCTCGCAGCCGAACAGATCGACAAAACGGTGATACTGACAATCCAGCTCGCGGGCAATTTCCTCGAGCGGGAGGATGTCTTCTTCCGCCATCTGCCAGATCCACTTCCCGAGCTTGCCTTCGCGCGTCAGGCCCGGCATTGAAGACAATGGCATCCCGAGCGTCAGCACAAAGTGCATTCCCACGGCCAGCTCCGGTAAACAGCGGCTCAGCTGGGCCGCGTGTTCGATAGCCGCGCCGTTAACCAGCGCGGTAGTAGAGGTGACCAGACCGTTTTTGCAGGCATCGACAATGCCGTAGTTCTGCCCTTTGCTCAGGCCGAAGTCATCGGCGTTAACGATTAGCACGCGTTCCATCTGCAACTCCTTTTACTGCTTGAGGGTTTTCACCGTTTCGGCAAAGTTCGGCAGCCACTTCTCGTGGGCGAGGATCAGCTCGCGGGCCAGGACCTCAGCGTCTTTGTCGGAATGAATCAGCGGGCTCAGGTTCAGCGCCAGCAGCACATCGTTAAATTCACCGCTCAGCGCTGCATGGCTGGCCGCCACTTCAAAGCCTTTAATGGTGTGGATAAGACCCAGCACTTTATCATCGAAGTGAGTCAGGCGTGGGTGTGGCTTCGCGCCTTCGCTGCCGAGAATGCAGGTCATTTCTACAGCCCAGTCTGCCGGAATATTATCGACGTGGCCGTGATGCGGCACGTTGACGTAATGCTCGGTCTGCTTGTTATTGTAGATAGCGTTAATCACTTCGCATGCGGCATCGGAATAGTATGCCCCGCCGCGCTGCTCCAGCTCTTTCGGCTTGATGTTGAGGTCCGGATCTTTGTAGAGATCGAACAGCTGCTTCTCAACTTTCTGCACAACCTGCGCACGCGCGCCGCCTTTGTAGTATTCGCCCATTTCAATCGCCAGCATCTCTTTCTGCTTGAAGTAGTACAGCAGATAAGAGCACGGCAGCAGGTTCAGGGAGCGAATCAGCCCTTCGCTGAACGGCATATCGAAGATGTTCTTCACGGTGTTAGCGGTGAGCTTGCCGGAGGCTACGCCGTCCAGCAGTTCAGCAAAGCGGGACTCACCGTTTACGATAACGTCGCGGATGAACACCATGTGGTTCAGGCCGAACAGATCGATGGAGAGATCGTCGCTTTCAGAGAGCTTCAGCACGTCGGTGATGAACATTTTCATCCCCACCGGAATGTTGCACACGCCGATAAAACGCTTGAAATTGGTGTGACGGTAAACGGCTTCGGTCACCATCCCGGCCGGGTTGGTAAAGTTAATCACCCACGCGTCCGGGCAAATTTCCTGCACGTCTTTAATGATGTCGAAAACCACCGGAATGGTGCGCAGCCCTTTGAACAGGCCGCCTGCGCCGTTGGTTTCCTGGCCGAGATAGCCGTGGCTCAGTGGAATACGCTCATCTTTCTCACGCGCCTGCAGCTGGCCGACGCGCAGCTGAGTAGTGACGAAGTCCGCATCCTTCAACGCTTCACGACGGTTGAGGGTTTTGTGCACGGTCATCGGCACGCCCGCTTTCTGTACCATGCGTTCGCACAGGGCGTGGATGATGTCGAGCTTCTCCTGACCGCCCTCCACGTCCACCAGCCACAGTTCTGTCACGGGCAGTTCGTGATAACGCTTGAGAAAACCTTCCAGTAATTCCGGGGTGTAGCTGCTGCCGCCGCCGATGGTCACAACTTTTAATTTATGGCTCATAACTTTCTCCCTCGTGATCCGCAATCCAGGTGTGGCGAAACCTCCACGCAGATGCGGATAGCTAAACGAATTCGGTGCGTGCGGTAAACCGCACGGCGTTAATTAATCACGGTGAGCTGTTTGCGATACTGGCTTGGGGTGAAAGAGGTCAGCTTTTTAAAGGTCTTAATAAAAAGACTCGGGCTGCTGTAACCTGATTCATACGCAATATCGGTCACCGTGTAATTGGTAATTTCAAGCTGCTTCATGGCGAAGTTAATGCGGATGTCATTAATTATCTGCATTGGCGTTTTACTGTAATAACGCTGGGTTGCCCGGGTCAGATATTCCTGAGACTTTTCGGACAGCGCCACCATATTTTCCAGCGCACCTTCACCAAATTTATGTTTATCGTGCATCTCTTCCACGGTGGTTTTTAACCACTGAGGGACAACGTCCAGTGCCTGTTCTTCACGGAAATGGCGCAGGCGGTTAATCACATAAAATGAGACAACTTCAATAAACTCATCAAATTCACTTTCACGGAAATTGAGCGAAGCAATTACCGACTCTATATAGCTGAGAAAGGGACTCTTAACCGAGTAGACCTGAGAGGCCACCAGAAAGCCCGGCAGCAGCGGCTGATAGTGCTCTTCAAAGAAGCGCTTGCTGATGCCAACGTTCAGAATGCGGGTCGCGCCGAACTCGTAGAAGCTCTGGTGGTGCGACCCCATCGGGATGAAGACGAAGTCTCCGCGCTCCAGCATCACCCGTTTGCCATTGATTTCCTGATAATAGCGCCCGGTCAGTACGAGGGTGTACTCGTAGTAGTCATGCTGATGCAGCCCGCTGATGCTTTCGGTTTTGTTGTAGATAAAGACATGGAAATTTTTCCCGTTAAACAGCTGCTGTTCAAGCGCGGTACTGATTTCCAGGGTCGTCATCTTAGGTTGCCTCATCGTGGTATCTGCCCGTTATTGTACCTTCTCGTGAAGCTCAATCAATTCGGCAACCAGCTCGCGAGCGAGCATTGAGGTCATAAGATGATCCTGCGCATGAACCAGCACCAGGCTGACCTTCATTTTGCCTTCACCTTCGTCGTTTTCAATCAGCTGGGTCTGTACGCGATGCGCTTCGCTCAGCGCCACGCGGGATTGTTCCATGGTGGCTTTCGCCGTAACGAAATCGCCCTGCTTGGCCTGCTTCAGTGCGGTGTAGGCCAGGCTGCGTGCCTGTCCGGAGTTGATGATAAGGCCCATTACCACTTCTTCGAGGTCGCTTTCCTTAACCTCTGTGTCTGCCACGATATGATCCAGATCGAACATATTTATTCCCTCTTACGTCTGGCGGTACGGGGCGCTAACCCCGCACCGCGTTACATCAGAATTTCAGTGCGTTAGCGATGTCTTCTTCGCTTTCTTCTTCGTCAATGACGGCCTGTGCTTTGTTCGACACCACCACGAATGGCAGGTAAACCAGAACCGAGATGCCGAGGTTGAAGAGTGCCAGCAGCAGTGCAGCTACGCTTCCGTTGGTGTTAAAGAACGCGCCCAGACCGGTTGGCATCGTCCACGGTGCCAGGTTGGTGATTGGCGGGATAAGCCCCAGACCGTAGGCAGACATGGTGATGGCGGCCAGCAGTGGCTGAATCAGCACGAACGGGATGAACATAACCGGGTTCATGATGATTGGCAGGCCAAACAGAATCGGTTCGTTAATCTGGAAGATGCCTGACGGCAGCGCCAGCTTCGCAACCTGACGATGGTCAGCGCGGCGTGAAGCGATAAAGATGGCGATAATCAGACCCAGTGTTGCACCTGTACCGCCGAGGAAGATATAGGAATCCAGCATCGGCTTCGCCCACATGTGGAACGATTTGCCTGCCGCCAGCGCCGCTTCAACAGAACCGTACTGCTGGTAAATCTGAATGTTTTCCAGCGCCCATGGCGTCATGATGCCGTTGTCCAGCGCGGTGAGCGCCAGAGAACCGTGCACGCCGAAGAACCACAGCAGTGAAGTAAAGATGACATACGCCCAGCCCACTACGGCACCCATCGACGCCAGCGGCGTAGAAATGGAATCCATGATGATCTGGTGGAAGTTGGTCTGCCAGTGGGTCAGCGCCCAGGCAATCACGCCGAAGATAGAAAGGATAATGAAGCCAGGGATTACCGCTGAGAACGAGCGGGAAACGGAGCCCGGCACGCTGTCTGGCAGCTTAATCACCCAGTTACGACGAACGATAAAGGTGAACATTTCCGCGACCACGAGGCCAATGACAATACCGGAAATGATGTTTGCCCCACCGAGCCAGTTCGCCCCTACCGCATAGGCTTCGCCCACGCTGTACGGCGTCACGGTCATAAATGCTGCTACGGACAGCAGTCCGGCTGCAAAAGGATCGACTTTACGTTCTTCAGCTAACGCCATGCCTATGAAAAAAGGCGCCATCAGCGACATAATGCCCAACGTACCGTTGTACACGTTGCCGCCGATGGCTTTAAAACCATTCAGGGTCTCAATGGTGGAAGCGTCTAACCGAATGCCCATCGAATAGAAAAACGAACCTTCGCCAAAACTCAAAAACACGTTGTTGATAAGAACAAACATGGCCCCTGCGAGGGTCAACGGCATTAACTTAATAAAGCCGTTTTTAATCGCATTGACGTGCGGCTGCTTTCCTATTTTTACAGCAAAAGGAAGGAGTACCTTTTCAAGAGAGCTAATAACTTTACTCATAGAAAATACCCTTAATGACCGTCATCCAATGACGACGGCGATTGTGTGTGAAATTACTCTTTGACGGGAAAATTAAATCAAAATAAAAAAATTATTGCGCTGCGGCTTTCTTAATGGCGGCAACAGCGGCTTTAAGCACACCTAAACCATCTACTTTGCCGTACAAAATAGAATCGATCACTTCCACTGGCTTATTTGGCAGCAGACGTTGAATTTCTGGCAACATATACGCAATTTGTGGGCCCAGTAATACGACATCGGCCGCTTCGCCTTTTTCGCCCGCGAGGGTTTCAGGGAATGCTTCAATAATGACCGGTACTTCGTATTTCTCAGCCTGGGCTCGCATTTTCGACACCAGCAGAGAGGTGGACATGCCCGCAGAACAGAACAGATAGATATGTTTCTTTTCCATACTCGCTTCCTCAATTTGCATTTTCTGACCACTACCTGCTGATGCATCCAGTCTCAACAGGGGGTGTAATGATGGTAACGAATTGTTACTTTGTGTTTATGGGGTCAGTATACGGCATTGAATCGGGGCAAGATAATTCCTGGTAGACCTAAATTGTCTCTCATTGACCTTCGGTTATGACTACCCTCACATTTTGGCCAAATAATTCGCGCAATTAAATAAGCATGATTTCTCAACAAAAAGCCCGACTCAAAGGTCGGGCTTTCGCATAACTCAGCAGATTATGTGAGTTGGCTACTTGGCAGCCTGCGGGTCGGTATCGTACTCGGCACAGGTCTGATAGCCGGAATTCATCACGTGTCCGGTGTTATCCAGTGCGACGAAGTAGGTTTCAGCTTTACCATCCCGTTGACCCAGGATGTAGGTCTGACAAGTCCCCTTCGCATGAATCATTGTGATCTCAGATGACGGCTTACCGGCAATCTGCATAACCTGGTCACGGCTCATGCCTTTTTTGACGTCTTTAACGACCGGCTGCGTGAACTGATCCGTGGTCCGATCGTAAGCGGTACAACCCGCCAACATGGTCAATACTGCTGCTGCACCTAAAATTCCCGCTACGTTCTTGTTCATATTCCGTCCTCTTTTTTATCAGTGTGTTATAAGCCTGGAATAAAGAGTGGTATTTTTCAACCTCAGGTCTGAAATGGGATAACTTTAGGAAAGTTCTACTAAAAATGAGATTTCCTGTTGAATCGCCTCATTTTGCGCCACTCAAAACTGTGATCCTTGTCGTTTTCCCGGCAAAGAGGTAGCTTTAGCAGATACACGACGAATCATTCTGGGAGGGGTAAATGGCTCTGCAGCAAGAGATTATCGCGGCACTCGGGGCGAAACCGCAGGTTAACAGCGAGGAAGAGATCCGCCGCAGCGTGGACTTTCTCAAATCCTATTTGACGACATATCCGTTCATTAAATCACTGGTGCTTGGCATCAGCGGCGGCCAGGACTCTACGTTGACCGGCAAACTGTGCCAGATGGCCATCAGCGAGCTGCGCAAAGAGAGTGGCGACGACAGCCTGCAGTTTATTGCCGTGCGCTTGCCGTACGGCGTACAGGCTGATGAGCAGGATTGCCAGGATGCCATTGAGTTTATCCAGCCGGACCGCGTGCTGACGGTCAATATTAAAGGCGCTGTGCTGGCAAGCGAGCAGGCGTTGCGCGAGGCAGGTATTGAGCTGAGCGATTTTGTGCGCGGCAACGAAAAAGCGCGCGAGCGCATGAAGGCGCAGTACAGCATTGCGGGCATGGTTAAGGGCGTAGTGGTTGGCACCGATCATGCCGCTGAGGCCATCACCGGTTTCTTCACCAAATACGGCGACGGCGGCACCGACATCAACCCGATTTTCCGCCTTAATAAACGCCAGGGCAAACAGCTGTTAGCGTCCCTCGGTTGCCCGGAGCATCTCTATAAGAAAGCCCCAACGGCTGACCTCGAGGACGACCGCCCTTCTCTGCCGGACGAAGCCGCACTCGGCGTGACTTACGATAACATCGACGATTATCTGGAAGGCAAAACGGTTGACGCCGGAACCGCCAAAATCATCGAAGGCTGGTACCTGAAGACGGAGCACAAGCGCCGTCCGCCGATCACGGTGTTTGACGATTTCTGGAAACGTTAATCTGCCACGCCCTGTCATCAGGGCGTTTTTTCACCTTCCGCATTTCATTCCTGGCTGCTACACTGGATAAATAAACAGCATCAGGAGTACCTGTGGCCCGTCGTCAGTCTGTCCCGCGGCTGGAGTTTGAAGCAGCGGCAATCTATGAATACCCCGAACATCTGCGTCCGTCGCTTGAAGCGCTACCCTCCCTGCCCGGCGTTTATGTTTTTCTCGGCGAAAGCGAGACGCTGCCGCTCTATATCGGCAAAAGCGTCAATCTGCGGAGCCGTATTCTGTCGCACCTGCGCACCCCCGAAGAAGCCAGCCTGCTTCGTCAGTCCCGGCGTATCACCTGGACCCGCACCGCAGGCGAAATCGGTGCGCTGCTGCTGGAGGCACGGCTTATCAAAGAACAGCAGCCGCTGTTCAACAAGCGTCTGCGCCGCAACCGCCAACTCTGCTCCCTGCTTCTGAAAGATGCACAGCCGCAGGTGGTGTATGCCAAAGAGATAGATTTCGCCCATCAGTCGGGCCTGTTTGGCCTGTTCGCCAACCGGCGCGCAGCGCTGCAAGCCTTGCAGGCTATCGCCGATGAAAATCAGCTGTGCTATGGATTATTGGGGCTGGAAACGCTCACTCGTGGGCGCGGCTGTTTTCGCTCTGCCCTGAAACGCTGCGCCGGAGCCTGCTGCGGGAAAGAAAGCCTGGAAGCGCACCAGCAGCGGCTGATGGCTGCGCTGGCAAAACTGCAGCTCACCTGCTGGCCGTGGAAAGGCGCAATAGCGCTAAAAGAGAGCAGCGAGGAGATGACCGAGTACCACATCATTCACAACTGGCTGTGGCTGGGCTCGGTCGGTTCACTTGCGGAGGCAGAAGCACTGAGCCGTCTGCCTGCCGGGTTCGATCACGACGGCTACAAAATTCTCTGCAAGCCTTTGTTATCCGGCGAGGCTGAAATTCTCGATCTGACTGACCGCCTCTGACGGCCAGGCTGGATTCAGGCTAATCGCGGTATAGAGAATTTTTCCTTCATCTTTCAGCAGGCGTATCGTGTGTTGCTCGTCCTGCCAGAATGCGCCCTGATCGGCGGTCAGCAGCTTATCGCCAAGCTGCCATGCCCCGCTCAGCACCAGCACCATGCCACCGCGTGCACCAAAGGTAGTAAAGGTCCGGTCTGCCACGCGCACTTTTGCCTGACAGCGCTCACGGCGGGTCATGATATTCAGATCCGTCGACATCTGCCCTTCGGAAAGCTCTGCACGCACCGTTTGCTCTCCGGCAAAGCCGAACGGCTGAAAACGCTTCAGCCTGTGATGGAAAGCCTTGCCGCCGTCCAGCGTCACCTCGCCGCCTTCCAGCAGCGTTACGACCCTGTCGACGCCTGGGAATGCCGAAAACTCGCCGCTACCCGCAATAGAAGCGATGCTGGCACGCCAGGTAAAATCGCGGGTGCCGGGCGGGAAGCAGCAAAGTTCGCGCGTTTCACCCGCGCCATTTTTCCACAGACTGATCGGCATCGTGCGAACGTCAAAATATTCCATCATCACTCCTGAAGAACGACTCAGGCCGCGTCAAAGGCAGCCCTGGTTATTATCATTTTTTTCACCACAGACGGAGTATCGGCACAAGGAGGTCGGAGCCTTAGCAGCTTTACGCGTGTTTAGGGTAATCGCCTGATATCCGGGAAAAAAGAGTCAACGGGTGGTTGCTAAGGAGCATACCGGGAATGCGGCAACTGGCAAGAGGCAGACAAAGAAAAACCGCCGGTCCTGCCCACAGCCTGATTTGGCGTATGGGCAAGACCGGCGGTCTTTAAGACTGTGAGGCTGAATTACTCAGCGTCGGGTGCCATTTTACCTTCCGGCGCGTGACGTTCTGTCAGACGCTTCTCAAAATTGGCATTAAACTGTTTTTTCTGTTCCGGGGTCAGAATGTTGTAGATCTTGTTCTGCGTTTCCATGCGGGAGACAGCCATCTCTTTGTGCTGTGCTTCCATTTTGCTCACCATCTCTTCAGCTTTCGCTTTGTCGAAGGTGTCGCTGGCAATCAGGCTATGCATGGCGCGACGTTCGTCGAGGGACGGACGCTGCATTTTGCCGCGCTGCTCTTTCATGATGTCGCGGATCTGCTGTTTCTGTGCATCGGTCAGGTTCAGGCCTTTGAACATCATGTCATGGTGCATGCCCGGCTTGCCTTTGTGATGCATCATCGGTGCGGCATCAGTGGTACCCGTTACCGTGGTTTCAACTGCGTGTGCCAGGCCGGTTGCGCCCAGCGCCAGGGTAGAGGCAAGAATCAGAGAGGTCAGCTTTTTCATCATACGTTCCTTACTATCAGTTATTTTTTACGGCGCGTTTTACTGCGTTCTTAACAACAGTGCGCCGTGTTGACGTGATTAACTTTACGGGCTTAAACGTCAATCAGTCAGAGCAAGCGTAAAACAATGAAAGTATAAAAACGGAGTTTTAACCAATTATGAAGAAAATAAGGAAAAATGATGGAGAGTGATAAAAATTAATATCTAACTTACTGTTCTGGAAGGAATTATGAAGAAGTCTAGCGCAATCGCGATTAATTAAAAAGCGGTTTATAAGAATAGTCCGCAATTTTGCCTTAAAAGAGATTTATTCAGATAAAAAATAAAACGGCGATAAGCCTGTTCATCGCCGTTTTTTTCTCACTACTCCTCCCGTATCAGCATCAGCCCTGCCCGCAGGCCGGGTGCCACATTGGGATTGGGGAACAGGACGTACTCTGTTTCATGCTTCACCCGCCAGCTTGCCTCGCCCTCTTCTGCCAACAGGGTCCCTTCGCTGAAGGGCGTGAAGTTCAGCGTCTCGTTCGACATATGCAGCACAAAGCGGTCATCATGGCGGGTGATTTGCTGCGCCACGCGATACTTCAGCGGCAAAGGCGCAGAGGCGATGTCACCGCCCAACAGTTGAGCCAGCGCCTGCTGCGTAGCGGCAAACTGTCTCAGGTCGTTATGACCAAACGGCAGCGCTTTGCCAAGCTCAAGGGTACAGGCCAGTGCGCTGAAGCGCTCGGTGCTGTAGTGGGTAAAAGTGCCGCCCGGGCTCTGATGAAACACCAGCGCTTCAAGCCCTGCGGCCCCGAGCCAGTGCAGGAAAGCCTCATCCCACGGCTCTTTGCGCAGCGGCAGCACACCGAAACGGACATGGTGCGACCCGCGGATCGCGGTGTGCAAATCCAGATGCCAGCGCACGGTATCCAGCGGCTGCCAGAACTGCGACAGTGCGTGCTCAAGCCTCGCCGCACGCGCCGTCTCAAGCGACGGCACAAACTCATGCCAGCGCCCGCCGAACATCCGGTTCATATCGCTGTGTAAATAGCGCTTATTGCTCGCCAGCGCGGGCGGATTGCCCAGCACCACCAGCAGCCGCCAGTTCAGCGTGATTGCGCCCGTAAACAGGTTCTGCAACAGCGAATCCAGCATTTCTACCGGTGCCGTTTCGTTGCCGTGAATGCCTGCCGAAAGCACCATCGCCCGCGAGCAGGGTGCAAACGGCGTTAGCTCCAGCAGACCCACCTCATGCCATTGCCAGTAAAACTGTTCCGTTTCACCCTGCGTCTGCGCCGGTTTTTCGCCATCGAGCGTCAGCGCCAGAAAGTCCTTCATGCCGCCTCCTTTATTGCTGGAACGGATAAACCGAACCCAGACCCAGAATCTGCGTCAGCTGATCGAGCGCTTCGCGCCCTTCGCGCAGCAGCTGCGGATCGGCTAAATCTGCCTGAATCAGACGATCGCGATAGTAACGGTCAACCCAGGTGTTCAGGGTGTCAAACAGACGATCGTTCATCAGAACCGACGGGTTCACTGCCTGCATTTCCACTTCGTTCAGCACCACGCGCAGGCGCAGACACGCCGGGCCTCCGCCATTGGCCATGCTTTCACGCAGGTCAAACACTTTCAGCTCATTGATCGGGTTATCCTGCGCCAGTACATCATTGAGATAAGACCAGACGCCCTGATGCTCCTGCGACTCTTTCGGCAGCACCAGCATCATGCTGCCGTCGGGTTTGCTCAACAGCTGGCTGTTGAACAGGTAGGTCGCCACCGCATCATTGACTGATACGCGGGAAGTCGGCACTTCAACAGGCGTGAAGCCCGGCACGCGCTCGCGAAGCTGCGCCAATAGCTGCGGCTGATTGAGGAAAGCCTGCTGATGGCAGAACAGCACCTGACGGTTGCTGACCGCGATCACGTCATTATGGAACACGCCCTGGTCGATCACGCCCGGGTTTTGCTGCGCAAAAACAACCTGCTGCGGATTCACCTGATTGAGTCGTGCTACGGCCTGGCTGGCCTCCAGCGTCTGACGTGCCGGGTAACGCTGTGGCTGATGATGGCCGCTCTCTTCGCGACCATAAACAAACAGCTGCAGGCCCGGCTGACCATACTCACCGCCCAGGCGGTTATGGTTCGCCGCCCCTTCATCGCCAAACATCGCCACCTGCGGCAGCGCGCCGTGAACGGCGAAGGCCTGTTCATTGCTGAAAATCGCCCGCAGCACCGCCTCAGTGGTTGGTGCCTCGCTGGCGCGGTGGAATTTGTTATTCAGGTTAGCCACCGTCAGATGCACCTTGCCGTCGAGCGCATCCGCAGAAGGACAAACCGTCGCGGCGTTTGCCACCCACATTGACGAAGCAGAACTGACCGAAGAGAGCAATTGAGGAGCCTGAGCAGCAACCTTCGAAAGCACCTGCTCATCGCTGCCGGTGAAACCCAACTGACGCAGCAGCAGCACGTTCGGGCGCTCCTGCGGCGGCAGCACGGCCTGCTTATAGCCCAGATCTGCCAGCGCCTTCATCTTCAGCAGCCCTTGCTTCGCGGCCAACTGCGGGTTGGAGACGCGGAAACGGTGCTTCGTCGACGCCTCATTGCCGAACGACAGTCCGGCGTAGTGGTGCGTCAGCCCGGGCAGCCCGTCAAAGTTCACTTCCCAGGCTTTCATGATGCCACCTCAGAGGAAAAATCCAGGCCAGGGTTCAGGGTGCCCGGCAGCACCAACGCGGGGGATTCAAGCGTTGCCATCGGCCATGCGCAGTAATCTGCGGCATACCAGGCTCCGGGACGATGGTTGCCCGAAGCGCCCACGCCGCCAAACGGCGCGGTGCTGGCGGCGCCGGTCAGCGGTTTGTTCCAGTTGACGATCCCGGCCCGCGCTTCCAGCAGCAGCTGGTCGAATTTTTCACGTTCGGCGGACACCAGGCCACAGGAAAGGCCATAGCGGGTATTGTTGGCAAGCGTGATGGCCTCATCGAACTCGTCATACCGCCACACGCACAGCAGCGGGCCAAATACTTCTTCATCAGGCACATTTTGCACCTGGGTCATGTCGATGATGCCCGGCGTGACCAGCGATGTGCCAGGCTCCAGCAACCGCGGTTCCAGCAGCGTTACACCCCCGTTAGCCACGTGCTGTAGCCATGCGGTACGCACGTTCTGCGCCGCCTGTTCGGAAATCAGGCCGCCGATAAACGGCTGGGGTTCGGCATTCCAGCTGCCAGGGATAATGCGGCGGGTCACTTCGGCCAGGCGTTTGAGGAAAGCATCCCCCGCCTCGCCGCGCTTGACCAACAAACGACGTGCGCAGGTGCAACGCTGCCCGGCAGTAATGAATGCAGACTGGACGGCGACGTGAACGGCGGCATCCAGATCCTGCGGTTCATCGATAATCAGTGGGTTATTGCCGCCCATTTCGAGGGCGAGGATTTTCTGCGGCTGCCCGGCCAGCTGGCGGTGCAGGGTGAAACCGGTGTTCGAGCTGCCGGTAAACAGCAGGCCATCGAGATCCGCCTGTGAACTCAGCGCCTCTCCCACCGCGCGGCCGCCCTGAATCAGGTTCAGCACGCCCGCCGGTAATCCCGCCTGCTCCCACAGCTTCACCACGGCTTCGCCGCTCATCGGCGTCAGCTCACTCGGTTTGAAGACCAGGGTGTTCCCCGCCAGCAGCGCAGGCACGATGTGTCCGTTCGGCAGATGACCGGGGAAATTATAAGGACCAAATACCGCCAGCACGCCGTGCGGCCGATGACGCAGGGTTGACGTGCCGTCGGCCATCGGGGTTTCCTGCTCGCCGGTGCGGCCGTGATACCCTTTCACCGAAATCGCAATTTTATTGATCATCGCCCCGATTTCCGTGGCCGCTTCCCAGCGCGGCTTGCCGGTTTCGCGGGCGATGACTTCAGTCAGTGCTTCCTTGTGTGACTCCAGCAGAGCCGAAAATTTTTCCGCAATTTGCTGCCGGGCGCTGAACGGCAATTTCGCCCATGCAGGAAACGCAGCGCGGGCCGCTTTCACCGCTTCATTGACCTGATCTGCATCCGCATCATTCCCGCGCCACACGGCTTCGTGGGTGACAGGATTGGTTTTGCTGCGTGCCTCTGCGCGCCCGGCGACCCAGTCGCCGTTGATCCATAGACTCATGCTTTTTTCTCCTCAGGGCAAAGACGAACCAGTCGTACACGGTCGCCCGCGTGGCATTTCAGGGCATCCAGTTGTTTAGCGCTCAGCAACAGTTTATTGGTGTGCGGATCGGCCTGCACCAGCATCACGCGGAAGTGCTCGTAGTTCTCGTTCGCCACCATGCATGTCGGCAGCTCCCCCGGCGCGGGCTGTCCTTCACCAACCTCCACCATACGGCTTTTTCGGATCGCACGAATGCGGTCCACGTCGCACTCAAGCGTCGGGCCACCGTCGAAAATATCGACGTAATTACGGTAACGGAACCCTTCTTTCTCCAGCACGGCACGGGCTGGCGCAGTTTGCGGATGCACTTCGCCAATCACCGCCCGCGCCTCTTCGGTGAGAAAATCGGTATAGATGGGGTGCTTCGGCATCAGCTCGGCGATAAAAGCTTTCTGGCCGGTACCGCAGAGGTAATCTGCTTTGGCAAACGGCATGGAGAAGAAGCGCTGGCCGAGGCTTTCCCAGAATGGCGAATAGCCGTGCTCGTCGATAACGCCGCGCATTTCGGCCACGACTTTTTCGTTGAAGCGGTCGCGAAAAGCCGCCATGAACAGGAATCGGGATTTCGACAACAGATAGCCGTTGCCCTCTTTGCGCCAGTCCGGATCGAGAAACAACGTGCACAGTTCGCTGCTGCCGGTGTGATCGTGCGTCAAAAACAGCGTTGGCAATGCGTTGTAAACGTTCAACTCTTTTGAGGCGTGGACCAATGTCCCCACGCGGTAGTTGTACCAGGGATCGTGCAGGCCAACGGCCACTTCAATGGCGCAGATCCCCGCGACGCGCCCCTGCTCGGTATCTTCCAGCACGAAAACGTAGCCCTGATCGCCTTTGTCCAGGCTGCCGTTCCAGGTATTAATAGAGCGCTCAATGCGATCCGCGAGCGTCTTTTCATCCACGGGAAGCGACGTCAGACCGCCGCCAGTTTTCCCTGCCAGTGCCATCACGCCGGACAAATCCTCGCGTCCGACCGGGCGGATCACCATCATGATGACACCTCAGAGACAAAGCGTTCGCAGGTTTTCGCGAAGCGGTCGAGGCCGGTGTTCACCTCTTCTTCGCTGATGACCAACGCAGGCGCGAAGCGAACCACGTTGCCCCCGGCGATCAGCACCATCAGGCCATTTTCGGCCGCGAGCTGGCTTATCTGTTTCGCTTTACCGGCATATTCCGCTTTCAGCACACAGCCAATCAGCAACCCCATGCCGCGAATGTCGTCGAACAGGCCAACTTTGGCGTTGATTGCCGTCAGACGTTCGGTGAACCACTGGTGACGCTGTTTGACGCCGTTCAGCACTTCGTGGGTGTTGATCATGCCCAGTACTACGCCTGCCACAGCACAGGCCAGCGGGTTACCGCCGTAGGTCGTGCCGTGTGTGCCAACAACCATCACGCTTGCGAACTCATCGCGGGTTAACAACGCCCCAATCGGGAAGCCGCCGCCCAGCGCTTTCGCCGTCGAGAGCACGTCCGGGGTGACGCCATAATGCATATAGGCATACAGTTCGCCCGTACGGCCCACGCCGGTCTGGACTTCGTCGAAAATCAGCAGCGCATTGTGCTTGTCGCACAGCGCGCGCAGCTCTTTCAAAAACGCCGGGGTGGCAGGCACCACGCCGCCTTCGCCCTGGATCGGCTCGACGATCACCGCGCAGGTATCATCGTTAATCAGCGCCCGGGCGGAATCGATATCGTTATAAACCGCATGCTGGATCTGCGGCGGCAGCGGCGCGAAATCCTGCGAATAAGCAGGCTGACCGCCCGCGCTGACGGTGAACAGCGTGCGGCCGTGGAACGCATTTTTGAAGGCGACAATGCCGCTTTTCTGCGGGCCGAATTTGTCATGGGCGTATTTGCGCGCCAGCTTCAGCGCCGCTTCGTTCGCTTCCGCCCCTGAGTTACAGAAGAACACTTTGTCGGCAAAGGTGGCGTCAATCAGCTGCTTCGCCAGCTTCAGCACAGGTTCGTTGGTGTAGCCGTTGCCGGTGTGCCAGAACTTCCCGGCCTGCTCTGTCAGCGCCTGCACCATTGCCGGATGCGCATGCCCCAGCGCGTTCACCGCAATTCCGCCTGCAAAATCAATGTACTCTTTGCCCTGCTGGTCCCACAGGCGCGATCCTTCCCCACGTATCGGAATAAAAGGCGCCGGGGCGTAAACCGGCATCATCCAATCATCAAAATTTCCACGCGTCACTGACTGATTCATAGCAACCTCTTCCGGTAACAATTACGTTATTGTGATGTTAATAAATATGAGTACTTGTGCTGTAAATGTATATTGCACGCATCGTGCCAGCCAGCGACAAAAGTGCATAAACGGAAGTGGTTAACCAAATATCAATAAGTTACAACCTGACGCCATTCACTCAATTTGCATAAAAAGTG
The DNA here is from genome assembly GCF_900215375.1 of Enterobacter sp. CC120223-11. Classification (GTDB taxonomy): domain Bacteria; phylum Pseudomonadota; class Gammaproteobacteria; order Enterobacterales; family Enterobacteriaceae; genus Scandinavium. The sequence goes on from NZ_OBEF01000001.1 coordinate 313,275, forward strand.
AATAAAAAAGCGATAACAAGCCATTAGTAGCATTAATAATTGCTGCATTATGCATTAGTAAAACTTAATTCGTGATTTGTGAAGGCTGCGACATTTATCGTAAGTCGTTGCCCCAAAACGGAGCGCAATGCCCTGTAAAGGGGCGAATTTGTCACCCTTAATCCCCTGCACTACGCTCATTCTGATTCTTTCGCAAACCGCTAAGTGGGGAACTCATGCGGCACTTTGATGCAATCCTGATTGGCGCCGGCCAGGCCGCGCCCTCCCTTGCCGTTGAGTTGGCTCAAAGGGGCCAGAGGTTGGCGCTTATCGAAGGCAATTTATTGGGAGGGACCTGCGTCAACGTCGGCTGCACGCCGACCAAAACGCTGCGCAAATCTGCCCGCGTGGCGCATATGGCGCGCCGGGCGGCGGAATTTGGCGTACTCACCGGGACAGTTAGCGTTGATTTTGCGGCAGCCATGCAGCGTATGCGGGCGCGGGTTGAAACATCCCGCCAGGGGCTTACCGGCTGGCTTCAGGCGACCAAAAATATTGATACGATCCACGGCTGGGGCCGTTTTATCGGACGTGACGGTGACAAATTTCTGATCGAAGTCAACGGCGAAACGCTTTCTGCCGATCGCGTCTATCTGAACACGGGGGCTCGGGCGGTAATCCCTGAGCTGCCCGGAATAGACAAAGTTCCGTATCTCGATAACGTCAGCGTGCTTGCCCTGACGCAATGCCCTGAGCATTTGCTCATCGTGGGTGCCAGCTATATCGGCCTCGAAATGGGGCAAATCTTCCGCCGCCTTGGCGCAGAGGTTTCCATCATTCATCGCGCCGGACGCATTGCCGAGCGTGAAGATGAAGAGATAAGCGAGCACATTGCGGCCTTTCTGCGCGCCGAAGGCATCGCTTTCCATCTGAACAGCAGCGTCAGCAAGCTTATCGGTGAAGATCGCGGTCTGACCGTGCAGCTGAGCGATGGCCGGACCCTCAACGGCAGTCATATTCTGTTTGCCAGCGGACGACGGCCCAACACAGAACGCCTGAACCTTGCCGCCGTGGGCGTGGAAACGGATGCACGTGGATTTATTCGTACCGATGCTCACTTCAACACCAACGTGAAGGGGATCAAAGCGCTCGGCGACGTTAATGGCCGCGGAGCGTTCACCCACACCAGCTATCACGATCAGCAAATTGTGCTGGCGGAAATCGACGGCGAACACCCGACAGGGCAGTGGCAGGATGCCGACAAGCGCGTGCTGAGCTATGCCATGTTCACCGACCCGCCGTTAGGCCGCGTGGGCATCACGCTTGCCCAGGCGCAGGTACTGGCAGGCAAAGGGCAAAAGATTCTGGTGGCGGATATCGCCATGGCCGACGTCAGTCGTGCGAAAGAAGAAGATGAAACCCTGGGCATGATGCGGGTTATCGTGGATGCCGAAAGCGAGCGCTTTCTCGGCGCGGCCATTCTCGGCATTGGCGGTGACGAAATTATCGCGGTCATCACTAACTTTATGGCGACAGGCGCCAGCTATCGGCTAATGCAGCAGGCGCTGCCCGTTCACCCGACCGTTGCGGAATTTTTCCCGACGCTGCTGGCCCGGCTGCGGGAGCTGACATGATCCCCCCGACCTGATGATGAAGCGCGAATCGGCGGAGGTCAGCCGCCGTAAATTCTGCTAACATCCGTGCATCATTCATCTGACACAGTGGCAGCGACTATGAAATTCGTCTCTTTTAATATCAACGGCCTGCGTGCCCGCCCGCATCAGCTGGAAGCCATCGTTGAAAAGCACCAGCCGGACGTGATAGGCCTTCAGGAAACCAAAGTTCACGACGATATGTTCCCGCTGGAAGATGTGGCAAAACTCGGCTACAACGTGTTCTACCACGGCCAGAAAGGCCACTACGGCGTGGCTCTGCTGACCAAAGAAACGCCGATCTCCGTGCGCCGTGGTTTCCCGGACGACGGTGAAGAGGCCCAGCGCCGCATTATCATGGCGGAAATCCCTTCCCCGTTCGGCAACGTGACGGTGATTAACGGCTATTTCCCGCAGGGCGAAAGCCGCGACCATCCGACCAAATTCCCGGCCAAAGAGCTTTTCTACCAGAACCTGCAAAACTACCTGAACAGCGAGCTGAAAAAAGAGAACCCGGTGCTGATCATGGGCGACATGAATATCAGCGCCACGGACCTGGATATCGGCATCGGCGAAGAGAGTCGCAAGCGCTGGCTGCGCACCGGCAAATGTTCTTTCCTGCCGGAAGAGCGCGAGTGGATGGACCGCCTGATGGGCTGGGGCCTGGTGGACACCTTCCGTCATGCAAACCCGGAAACCCAGGACAAGTTTTCGTGGTTTGACTACCGCTCCAAAGGCTTCGACGACAACCGCGGGCTGCGCATAGATCTGCTGCTGGCAAGCCAGGGCTTCGCGCCGCACTGCGTTGATACCGGTATTGATTATGATATTCGCGGGATGGAAAAGCCGTCAGACCACGCGCCAATCTGGGCAACCTTCAAAAGCTGATCCTGACCCGGCCTGACGCTATCACAGCGTCAGGTTTTTCCCCTCCAGCCATTTTTACTTGCGTAACATCAAAGACGTGGGGCGGGCGAAGCAGGGTAAAATGCCGTCCTGATAACCCCGACATAACGGAGAGACGGATGCCAAAGAAGTTCTGAGGAGGAAAGACGCACAGCTTCTGCTGCTGATTGTCCTTTCCGGCATCCTGATTTTTGTTGTGCATCGCAGCGGTCTTGCCGATCTCCTGCTTCATCTTCAGCACCTCCAGACGTTTATTCGCCAGAGCGGTTCAGCGGGTGCTGCGCTTTATATTCTGCTGTTTGTGGTTGCCGCCATCTGTTTCATGCCCGGCAGCCTGCTGGTCATCGCCGGTGGCGTGATTTTCGGCCCGCTGTACGGCACCCTGCTCTCTTTGATTGCCGCCACGCTGGCAGGCTCAGTCTCTTTTTTACTGGCGCGGGCGCTTGGGCGGGAGATGCTGATGCGCACCTTCGGGCATACCGCCGCGTTTCAGGCCATAGAGCAAGGCATCGATCGTAACGGGCTGGATTTTCTGTTGTTCACCCGGCTGATCCCGCTGTTTCCCTGGAACATCCAGAATTTTGCCTACGGCCTGACCGCCATCCGCTTCTGGCCCTTTACCCTCGTGTCCGCCCTCACCACCTTTCCCGGACTGCTGATTTACACACTGATGGCTGACGATCTCGCCACGCACGGCATCACCCGGCTGTTTTTCCTGAAGCTCTGCGTGGCGGGTGCCCTCCTGTTCGCGCTTGTTCAGACGGCAAAAGTATGGGCGCGCCGCAGGGGCTTAGGCGTCACAGGGCCGTGGCAATGAGCCGATTTTCCCGCATCGGCCTTCTGATAGTCGTCTTCGCGCTGGTGATGGCGTACTGGTTTTCCCCGACGGTGAAAGCGGTCACGGACGGCAGCCTGGCAGCCTTTGCCACGCTCGATCAGGCCGCCATAGAGCGTTTTATTCAGCAATGGGGGCCGCAGGCCGCCGCTGTGTCGTTCTTTCTGATGATCCTGCAGGCAATCGTTGCCCCGCTGCCCGCATTTCTCATCACTTTCGCCAACGCCTCGCTGTTTGGCGCTTTTTGGGGCGGCGTCCTCTCCTGGACAAGTTCGATGGCGGGGGCCGCGCTCTGCTTTTACCTCGCCCGCATTCTCGGCCGGGAGGCGGTGGAAAAACTCACCGGCAAAACCGTCCTGGAAAGCATCGATGACTTTTTCACCCGCTACGGCAAACACACCATTCTGATTTGCCGCCTGCTGCCCTTCGTGCCCTTCGACCCCGTGAGCTATGCCGCCGGGCTGACCTCCCTGCGCTTTCGCTCGTTTTTTGTAGCAACCGGACTCGGGCAGTTGCCCGCCACCGTGGTGTACTCCTGCGTCGGCGGCATGCTGGCCGGCGGAACTTACTGGCTGGTCACCGGCCTGCTGATCCTTTTTGCCCTGGCTATCCTGATTATGATGGTCAAAAAAATCACCCAACAACGCCAGAAGAGACGCTGATGATGTCGAAACTTTCCCGGAGTATGTTATGGATGACGCTGCTGGCGGTGACCCCGCTTTCTTTTGCGTCCACCGAGTGGCAGCAGACAGAGAAGGAGGCCCAGGGGCAAACGGTGTGGTTCAACGCCTGGGGCGGCGATCCGGCGGTTAACCGCTATCTCGACTGGGTCAGCGGTGAGGTCAAACGCGACTATGGCGTTACCCTGAAAGTCGTACGCCTTGCCGATGCCGCCGATGCAGTGAAGCGTATTCAGACGGAAGCGAAGGCCGGGCGCAGCACAGGCGGCTCGGTTGATTTACTGTGGGTGAATGGCGAAAACTTCCGCACGCTGAAGGAAGCTAATTTGCTGCAAACGGGCTGGGCGCAGCAGCTGCCCAACTGGCGCTATGTGGACCTGAAAAAACCCGTACTGGAAGATTTTTCTGTCCCGACCGAAGGAGCCGAATCCCCCTGGGGCAGCGCGCAGCTGACGTTTATCGCCCGCCGCGAGCAAACGCCGCAGCCGCCAGAATCGCCTGATGAATTACTGAAATTCGCCAGCGTACATGCAGGCACGGTGACCTATCCACGCCCACCAGACTTCACCGCCACGGCATTTCTGGAACAGCTGCTTTTGACGCTCACTCCCCGGCCTGATGCGCTGAAGCAGCCGCCGGACGAAGCCACCTTCGCCGCCGTCACCGCGCCGCTGTGGGCCTATCTCGATAAATTGCACCCGTTACTCTGGCGTGAAGGCCGTGATTTCCCTCCGTCGCCTGCGCGGATGGACGCGATGCTTGCCAACGGCACGCTGCGCCTGTCGCTGACGTTTAACCCGCTGCACGCCAGTCAGAAAGTCACCAGCGGTGAGCTGCCAAAGGACAGCTACGGTTTTGGCTTCACCCAGGGGATGATTGGCAACGTCCATTTTGTCACTATTCCGGCGAATGCCCGGGCGACGGCTGGCGCGAAGGTGGTGGCGAATTTCCTGCTGTCGCCGGACGCGCAGCAGCGTAAAGCCGATCCTGCCGTCTGGGGCGACTCAAGCGTGCTGGATATGGGCAAGCTGCCGAAACCCTGGCCGGTTATGCAGCAGCAAGCCACGCCGCCGGTCCTTGCCGAACCGCACGCCGCCTGGGTTAACGCGCTGGAGCAGGAATGGCTGCGCCGCTACGGTACACACTAACAGGCCTGCTGTGGGCGGCCATGGGGCTGATTTATCTTCCCCTGCTGCCCGCCGCCGTTCAGCTTTTTGCCCCCGCCTTCTCGTCGATGTACTGGCAGGTGCTGTTGGACGATCCACAGCTCCCGCAGGCCGCGCTGGCCACGCTCATCTCCACGTTGATTGCCCTCATCGGTGCGCTGAGCATTGCCCTGTGCGTGGTGTCTGCCCTTTGGCCGTCACGGCTCTGGCAGCAGCTGGCCACTCGCCTTCCTTTGCTGCTCGCCGTGCCGCACGTGGCCTTTGCGAGCGCCGCATGGTTGCTGTTTGCTGAAGGCGGCTGGCTGTTTCGCCAGTTTCCAGGCCTCACACCGCCTGTCGATCGCTACGGAGTCGGCCTCGGCCTGACGCTGGCGGTCAAAGAGAGCGTATTTTTGCTGTGGACGATGTATGCCCTGCTGGGTGAGAAACGGCTGGCGGAGCAGAGTCTGACGCTTCGCAGCCAGGGTTTTGGCCGCTGGCAGTGTCTGGCCTGGGTTGTCGTGCCGCAGCTTTTGCCACAGCTGCGTATTGTGCTGCTCGCCACCACCGCCTGGACGCTGTCGGCGGTGGACGTGGCGCTGATTCTCGGCCCCGGTAATCCGCCCACGCTTGCCGTGCTCGCCTGGCAGTGGCTCTCCCAGGGCGATGAACTGCAGCAGGCAAAAGGGGCGCTGGCCTGCCTGCTGCTGCTTTTGCTACTCGCCGCGCTGATTCTGCTGGCTCAGGGGTTGTGGCGGCTCTATCGCACCCGAATACCTGATTTTCGCGGCATCCGCCATCCGGGATCATTTGTCCTGCCCGGTAAAGCGCTTGCCGTAATTCTCCCGCTTCTCAGCCTGCTCTGCGTGACGACGCTGGCCCTGCTGGCCAACAGAGAAATGGCGAACGCTGACAGCATCGGCAACAGCCTAGGGCTGGCGCTGGGCTCAACAATTATCGGCGGCGTGCTTTGCCTGCTCTGGCAGGAGTTTGGGGCAAAACGCTTTACCGCCTGGATTTGGCTGCCGCTGGTGTTGCCCGCGCTGCCGCTCGCCTCCGGGCAATATCAGCTGGCCCTGCTAAGCTGGCAGGATGGCGAATGGCTGACGGTGCTGTGGGGGCACCTGTTGTGGGTCATGCCCTGGATGCTGTTTATATTGCAACCGGCCTGGCAGCGTCTCGATCCCCGACTCACGACCATCGCACGAACGCTGGGCTGGGGCCGCTGGCGCTGCTTCTGGCGGGTGAAATGCCCGCTTTTACTGCGTCCGCTGCTGGCCGCGCTGGCGGTCGGATTCTCGGTCAGCATCACGCAATATCTGCCAACGCTCTGGCTGGGTGCCGGACGTGTCGCTACGCTCACCACCGACGCGGTGGCACTCAGCAGCGGCGGCAGCACGCCGATGCTGGCGACGCAGGCGCTGTGGCAGCTTTTACTCCCCGGCCTTTTTTTCCTGGCCATCGCGCTCCTGTTGCGCCTGGTGGGACACTACCGACAAGGACTTCGCTAATGCTGAAAGTGGATAATCTGACACTGCGGCTCACGCACGAAACGTTGCTCAGCGACGTCAGCTTTCAGGCCGACAACGGTGAGACCCTGACGCTGATGGGCGCATCCGGCAGCGGAAAATCCACCCTGCTTGGGTGGATGGTCGGCGCATCGGAGAGCAATCTCCACGCCCGTGGCGAGCTGTGGTTGAATGACAGACGCTGCGACACACTGCCGACGGAGGCGCGGCGCATCGGCATTCTTTTTCAGGACGCGCTGCTGTTTGACCACTTCAGCGTCGGGCAAAATTTGCTGCTGGCCCTGCCCGGCGCCGTGCCCGGTGGCCTTCGCCGTCAAAAGGCAGAGGCGGCGCTGGAGCAGGCGGGGCTGGGCGGCTTTTACGCCCGCGACCCTGCCACGCTTTCAGGTGGCCAGCGGGCGCGCGTGGCTCTGCTGCGTTCGCTACTTGCTGAACCCGAAGCTCTCCTGCTGGATGAGCCCTTCAGCGGGCTGGATGCCGTCCTGCGTGACAGCTTCCGCCAGTGGGTTTTCGCAGAGATTAAGCGGCGGCAGATCCCGGTCATTCTCGTTACTCATGACGTCGCCGACATCCCGCCAGAAGGGCGCTGCCTGCGCCTTGAAAGCTGGCGCTAAACTGCGCTAACGCAAGGTATTTCTTAAAACGGAGGTTCAGAATGGCGCTTCAATTTTCCTCTGACGGGCAATTCGATGAAACGTGTTTCTCAACTGACCGCGCTGGCCCTGCTGATCGGGCTTTCCTCCTCGGTTTCTTTTGCGGCTGATATGGCCTCTGCTCTTACCCTCAGCCAGCTGCAACAGCAGAAAGGTGTCGCCATTGATACGCGCCTCAGCGCGTTCTACAACGGCTGGCCTCAGGCGCTGAACGGGCCGGAAGGCCATGAACCGGCGGCGCTGAACCTCTCGGCAACCTGGCTTTCCGCGATGAACGATACGCAGCTTGCCGAATGGGTCAAACAACATAAACTCCAGCCATCCACGCCTGTGGCGCTGTACGGTGCGCAGAAAGATAACGCTGCGGTTGCGGAGCGCCTGCAAAAGGCGGGCATGACCCGCGTCAGCGTGCTCAGCGATGCCCTGACTCAGCCCGAACGCCTGCAAAAGCTGCCGCACTTCGAACAGCTGGTTTACCCACAGTGGCTGCATGATTTGCAGCAAGGGAAAGCGGTGACCGCTGCGCCGACAGGTGACTGGAAGGTGATTGAAGCCGCCTGGGGTGCGCCGAAATTTTATCTGCTGAACCACATTCCGGGCGCGGGCTACATCGACACCAACGACGTGGAAAGCGAACCGCTGTGGAACAAGGTTTCAGACGACAAGCTGAAAGCACTGCTGGCGAAGCAAGGTATTCGCCACGACACCACGGTGATCCTGTACGGTCGTGACGTCTACGCCGCCGCACGCGTGGCGCAGATCCTGTTGTACGCAGGAGTGAAAGACGTTCGCCTGCTGGATGGCGGCTGGAAAACCTGGTCTGACGCTGGCCTGCCCGTTGAACGCGGCACGCCTGGCAAAGTGAAAGCCGAGCCCGATTTTGGCGCAACCATTCCGGGCCAGCCACAGCTGATGCTCAATGAGGAACAGGCGCGCGGCCTGCTGCATCGCAAGGATGCATCCCTCGTGAGCATTCGTTCCTGGCCGGAGTTTATCGGCACCACCAGCGGCTACAGCTACATCAAACCAAAAGGTGAAATCGCCGGCGCGCGCTGGGGCCACGCGGGCAGTGATTCCACGCATATGGAAGATTTCCACAACCCGGACGGCACCATGCGCAGCGCCGACGACATCGCGGCGATGTGGGCAGAGTGGCACATTCTGCCCTCGCAGCAGATCTCCTTCTACTGCGGCACCGGCTGGCGTGCGTCAGAAACCTTTATGTATGCGCGCGCCATGGGCTGGCAGAACATTTCGGTGTACGACGGTGGCTGGTATGAGTGGAGCCAGAATGCGAAGAACCCGGTCAGCAGCGGCGAACGCGGCCCTGATTCAACACTTTAAGTTTTAATTTCCGAGTATTGCCCGGCGGCGATGCCCTGCCGGGCCTGCAAATTCAATGTCGTCTGGCATTAAAAACGTGACAATGTCACATACCCACTCCACACCCGCGTCAGCGTTGTCAGCCAGCACAGCGCGCCAAACACCCACGCCAGCCACGCAAACGCCTCAGGAAACAGGCAACTCAGCACGAACAGCGCGATCGTTTCCGTCCCTTCCGTTAAGCCGCCGAGGTAATAAAACGACTTATGCGCATAGCCGGGGTTGTCGATATTGTGCTTCGCCGCCAGGGCCGCAAAGGCTAAAAAGCTGCTGCCGGTGCCGATGAAGGCAAACAGCAGCCAGCCGCCCGCCAGCCCGTTCGCCAGCGGGTCGGCAAGAATAAAACCAAAAGGCACCAGCGCGTAGAACAGAAAATCCAGCGCGATATCCAGGAAGCCACCGGCATCGGTCAGGCCACGCCTTCGCGCCAGCGCGCCGTCCAACCCGTCGAGAAGACGATTAAGGACGATCGCCAGCAGCGCATGGAGATACCAGCCCAGCGCCAGCAGCGGCAGCGCCAGCACGCCAATCGCGAACCCGACAAGCGTGATGCCGTCCGGCGTAATGCCTGGCCTGTCGAGTTTCTCCGCCAGTTGGCCGAGCAAAGGTTTGATGCGGGGATGCAGGTGGCGATCAAGCATGGGGTTTCCTCTGCGCGTCGCACAGGCCCTGCGAAGGAATATCCAGCGCGGCATTAAAGCGTGCGGACAGATTCTGAAACGCCACAAGCGCAGTCATTTCACAGATAGCTTCGTCGTCATAGAAGCGTTTGAGCACGGCTTTTTGTTCATCGCTCACTTTCGGCGGCGTGGCGGTAACCGCCTCAGCGTAGTCCAGCGCTGCACGCTCCGCCTCCGTGAACAATGTGGAACTGCGCCACTCGGCAACCGCCAGCACTTTGTCCATCGCATTACAGCGCTGCGCCAGCCGCAGGCTGTTGGCATCAATGCAAAACGCACAGTCACACTGCTGTGAGACTCGGGTCATCAGCAGCGCGCGCAGCTCAGGCGGGAGGCGGGCTTTTTTCCTTTCCAGCCAGCCAACGAACAGCGCCACCAGCCAGAACAGGCGCGGCATTCGGCCCCACCAGCGGGTGGGGTTCAGCACGTCACCATAATGTTTCTTCTGCATTTTTACGATGGGCGCTAGCGAGGCGGGAAGATTTCCCAGCGGCGGCACCCAGGGTTGACGGTTTTTCACCCGATCACTCCAGTCCATCTTCTGATTTTTCAACGGCAGAGATAGTATGACACGCCCAATACTGGAACCTTGACCTCTATGCTGAAAACAATTGATGTGGTGGCGGCAATTATCGAACGCGATGGCCTGATTTTACTGGCTCAGCGCCCGGCGCATGCCGACCAGCCAGGAATGTGGGAGTTTCCGGGAGGAAAAGTGGAAGCCGGAGAATCCCAGCCCGAGGCGCTTGTTCGGGAGCTCAGGGAAGAACTGGGGATCCATGCCCTGCCCGCCGCATACGTGGCGAGCCATCAACGGGAAGTCTCCGGACGGATTATCCATTTGCATGCGTGGCACGTGCCTGAATTCAGCGGCGAACTGACCGCGCATGAGCACAGTGAACTGGTATGGGTGACGCCGGAATCTGCGTATCAGCGTGAGTTAGCCCCCGCCGACATTCCACTGCTCGACGCCTTTATTGCCTTACGCGCCGCCAGACCAGCGGGTTCGTGCTGATCGTTTTCTCGTCTCGCTGGCACTGCAATAAAACGCCATCAGCCTTCACCACGGCGCCTTCGCTGTAGTTCTGATCCTGATAGATGCAGCACTGGGAGCACGGCTGCGCACGCTGACCGCCGCTGCTGAACACTTCCGGTGGTACGTTCACCTCCACGCCAGAGCCATACCGTTCCGCTGCCTGTGCGCTGACGCCCGCCAGCAGTAACAGCCCCGCCATCAGATATCGTTTCATCGTCGTTCCTTTTTGCAAGTTCTCTGTTAACTATATCGGCCCGGGCTGCGTTTTCTTAAATTTTCGCCTTCATCGTTTTTTGTTATGACGACTCCGCCATTATAAGTTTTCCTGCCTGATTGAGATTTTTCCTTGCCTGCCGCTGCGTCAGCGGAGATAGTCGGGTTAACACACCTCGCGAAGAATAAACACACAAACATCATACCGTTATAGCCATAAGAGGAACTTATCGTAATGGAATCGACTCTCTCTCTGGAATCTTTCCTGTCTCGCGTGCAGCAGCGCGACCCGCATCAGCCCGAGTTTGCCCAGGCCGTGCGCGAAGTTATGAGCACACTGTGGCCATTCCTCGACGAAAACCCGCGTTACCGTCAGATGGCTCTGCTTGAGCGCCTGGTCGAACCCGAGCGCGTCATCCAGTTCCGCGTGACCTGGGTTGACGATCGCAACCAGGTGCAGGTCAACCGCGCCTGGCGCGTGCAGTTCAGTTCGGCGATTGGGCCCTTCAAAGGCGGGATGCGTTTCCACCCGTCGGTAAATCTGTCGATCCTCAAATTCCTCGGCTTTGAACAGACCTTCAAAAATGCCCTCACCACCCTGCCGATGGGCGGTGGCAAAGGCGGCAGCGATTTCGATCCGAAAGGCAAAAGCGAAGGTGAAATCATGCGTTTCTGTCAGGCGCTGATGAGCGAACTGTATCGTCATCTTGGCGCTGATACGGACGTTCCCGCGGGCGATATTGGCGTCGGCGCGCGGGAAGTCGGCTTTATGACCGGCATGATGAAAAAGCTCTCCAACAACACCGCCTGCGTGTTTACCGGCAAAGGATTATCCTTCGGCGGCAGTCTGATCCGCCCGGAAGCCACCGGCTATGGCCTGATTTACTTCACCGATGCGATGCTCAAGCGCCACGGCCTCGGCTTTGAAGGCATGCGAGTGGCGGTTTCCGGCTCTGGTAACGTCGCGCAGTACGCTATTGAAAAAGCCATGTCGCTTGGCGCACGTGTGGTCACCGCCTCGGACTCCAGCGGCACGGTGGTCGATGAAGCAGGATTCACTACTGAAAAACTGAAACGTCTGGAAGAGATCAAAACCAGCCGCGACGGACGCGTTGCGGACTACGCCCGTGAGTTTGGCCTGCAATACCTGGAAGGCCAGCAGCCCTGGGCCGTGCCGGTAGACATTGCCCTGCCGTGTGCGACGCAAAATGAGCTTGATGCAGACGCAGCCCGCGTGCTGATCGCCAACGGCGTGAAGGCTGTCGCCGAAGGGGCCAATATGCCAACCACCATCGCGGCGACGGATCTGTTCCTTGAAGCGGGCGTACTGTTTGCGCCAGGCAAGGCGGCAAATGCGGGCGGCGTGGCGACTTCCGGGTTAGAAATGGCGCAAAACGCGGCGCGCATGGGCTGGAAGGCGGAGAAAGTGGACGCGCGTCTGCACCATATCATGCTGGACATTCACCAGGCCTGCGTGGAATTTGGCGGTGAAGCGAAGCAAACCCATTACGTGCGCGGCGCGAATATCGCCGGGTTTGTGAAAGTGGCCGATGCCATGCTGGCTCAGGGTGTGATTTAAGAAAGAATCGCCCGGCGGCGTAAGCTTGCCGGGCCTACAGCACCGCGCGATCCCGTAGGTCTGGTAAGGCAAAGCCGCCACCCGACACTCTTACGACTCGGCTGGCGTCTCCGGTTTTTTCTTCCGGGCCTTACTGAACGTTTTCTTCTTCGACTCGCCGCCCGGAGCCACCAGCCCACGGAACTGCTTCACCGGCGTGCTGCGCGCCTGCTGAATCAAGTCAAACAGCGTGCCCACCAGCGGCTGCATGAAATCCTGATAGAGACACTGCTTTTCGCTGATTTTCGTCAGCACCGACTCCCAGTGCGCGGTCATGTCCGGGCGGCCCGCCATTTCCGGCAGGGAGTGGATCAGCGCCCTTCCGGCTTCCGCCGAATGGATGTAGCGCCCTTTTTTGACCAGGAAACCGCGTTTGAACAGCAGCTCGATAATGCCCGCGCGCGTGGCTTCTGTGCCTAATCCGTCCGTCGCACGGAGGATCTTCTTCAGGTCTTTATCCTGAACGAAGCGTGCGATCCCGGTCATCGCGGAAAGTAGCGTTGCGTCGGTGAAATGACGCGGAGGCTGCGTTTGTCGCTCCACCACTTCGCCTTTCTCACAGAGAAGCTCATCGCCTTTGGCAACCACCGGCAGCGGCGTGCCGTCGTTCTCTTCGTCACGCTCTTTGCTGCCAAGCAGCGTGCGCCAGCCTGCTTCCGCCAGGAAACGCGCCTTGGCGACGAATTTACCGTTGGCAATATCCAGGTCTATCTGGCACTTGCGGAACACCGCGTCCGGGCAGAACTGCATCAGATACTGGCGCGCCACCAGTTCGTAAACCTTCGCTTCGTTATCGGTCAGGTTCACCGAAGAACTGCGGGCCGTCGGGATGATGGCGTGGTGCGCATCCACCTTTTTGTCGTCCCAGCAGCGGTTGCGAATTTCAGTGTCGACCACCGGCTGCGGCAGTAAACCGGACGCGTGCACACTGATGGCATTCATCACCGCCTGGCGTCCGGCGAAATGTTCTTCCGGCAGATAACGGCTGTCGGAACGCGGATAGGTTATGAGCTTATGGGTTTCGTACAACTTCTGGCAGATATCCAGCACGTTCTGCGCACTGAAGCCAAACTTTTTGGCGGCTTCAATCTGTAACGCCGAAAGCGAGAACGGTAGCGGCGCGGGTTCAGAATCACGCTTGTCGTTGTACGCAGTGACAACTGCCGGTTGCCCGGCAATGCGCGCCACAACGTGATCGGCCAGGGGACGATGCAGCAGGCGCCCTTCTTCATCCTGATAGGGCTCGCAGGCTTCGCTGGGCTGCCAGGTCGCGGTGAAGCGCTCCTCGGCAGGCGTGACGATATGCGCTTTTACGTCGAAGAAATCTTTGGCGACAAAGTTTTCAATCTCTTCATCGCGCCGCACCACCAGGCCCAGGACCGGCGTCTGCACGCGCCCTACGGAGAGCACGCCCTGATAGCCCGCATTGCGGCCCAGCAGCGTGTAGGCGCGGGTCATGTTGATGCCATACAGCCAGTCTGCGCGGGCACGTGCCAGCGCCGAAACGCACAGCGGTATGAAGTCGTTGTTGGGGCGCAGGCGGGAAATAGCGCGCTCCACAGCCTGCGGGTTAAGGTCGTTGATCAGGCAGCGCTGAACCTGACGGCGCTTTTCCATCGGCATATTGAGGTAGTCGAGCACTTCATCCACCAGCAGCTGCCCTTCGCGATCCGGGTCACCGGCGTGAATGACTTCGCTGGCCTCACCGAGCAGGCGCTTGATCGCGTTCAGCTGTTTGGTGACCGACGGCCTCGGCTGAAGCCGCCACTTCTCGGGCACGATCGGCAAATCCATCAGGTTCCAGCGCGCGTAGCGGCTGTCGTAGACATCCGGCTGCGCCTGCTCGAGCAGATGGCCGATACACCAGGTCACCACCTGACCGTTGCCACATTCGATGTAGCCATCGCCACGGCGATGAGGCTTAGGCAGCACATCGGCAATGGCGCGAGCCAGGCTTGGTTTTTCCGCGATAAACAAGCGCATGCGGCTAACGGATCTCAATCATAGGGCGACCGCCGCGAGCGGTAACAAGTTCGCCGATGGCGGTCAGCGTGATGCCATATTCCGCCGCCGTGGCTTTGGTTTCGTTCTCCGCTTCCGGCAGCACCGCCAGCAGCAGACCGCCGGAGGTTTGCGGATCGCACAGCAGGTTACGCCACTCTTCAGGCATGCTGCCCATCAGGTGACCGTAGCTCGCAAAGTTGCGCGAAGTTCCGCCTGGCACCGCCCCCTGGGCGATGTACGCTTCCACCCCTGGCAGTTTTGGCACGTCGGCAAAGCGAACCTGTGCCTGAACGCCCGCGCCCTGACACATCTCGCTGAGGTGCCCGAGCAGGCCAAAACCGGTGACGTCGGTCATCGCTTTGATGCCATCAATGTTGGCGAACGCCGCCCCGGCGAGGTTCATCTGGCACATGACTTCCGTCGCCAGGCCTTTGTGCTCAGGCTTAAGCAGCGATTTTTTCTCTGCGGTCGTCAGCACGCCGATCCCAAGTGGCTTGGTGAGATACAGCTTACAACCCGCCTGCGCAGTGCTGTTTTTCTTCACGCGCTCTGTCGGCACGATACCGGTGACGGCGAGGCCAAAAATCGGCTCCGGTGCATCAATGGAGTGGCCGCCCGCCAGCGCAATGCCCGCCTGCTGGCAGGCAAAACGACCGCCTTCAATCACTTCGCGAGCGATTTCCGGCGCCAGGGTGTTGATCGGCCAGCCGAGGATCGCGATCGCCATGATTGGCTTGCCGCCCATCGCAAAAATATCGCTGATAGCGTTTGTGGCGGCGATGCGCCCGAAGTCGAAAGGATTATCGACAATCGGCATAAAGAAATCGGTGGTGCTGATAACCGAGGTGCCGTTACCCAAATCGTATACCGCCGCGTCATCGCGGGTTTCGTTGCCGACAAGCAGGTTCGGGTCGACAAACTTCGCCTGTTCAGAATGCAGGATGGTTTCCAGCACTTTGGGGGAAATTTTACAACCGCAACCGGCTCCGTGGCTGTATTGCGTCAAACGAATGGCTTGCTCGCTCATGGACATCTCCTGTCATTGCAATCCTGCTATGTTAGCGCCCATTTGCAGAGGTGATAAGTACGACAATCTGATTTCGCGCACTGTTGCTCATTAAGCGCGCGATTGAGTGTTTTAACCGCTGTCGGGTCATCACCCAATTCATTCACAAAATTTATGAATCAGCCGTTTTGCGAGTTACCGCACCCTTTTTCCGCGCCATTTATGACAGAAATGTGACAGCTTTCCCCCTGGACGATTTCAAACAATAAGGAACACTCATGAAGAAGAGTCTTTTGGCCTTTTGCGTCGCTGGCCTGTTTTCCGTCAACGCCTTTGCCCTGGTGCCTTCCGGCAACGATGCCACCACCAAACCTGACCTCTATTACCTGAAAAATGCGCAGGCTATCGACAGCCTCGCCCTGCTCCCGCCACCGCCAGAAGTCGGCAGCATTGCTTTCCTGAACGATCAGGCGATGTATGAGCAGGGCCGTCTGCTGCGCACGACCGAACGCGGTAAGCAGGCAGCGGAAGATGCCAACCTCAGCAGCGGCGGCGTGGCTAATGCCTTCTCTGGCGCGTTTGGTTCGCCAATTACCGCGAAGGACAGCCCGGAGCTGCACAAGCTGCTGACCAATATGATTGAGGATGCAGGGGACCTGGCAACCCGTTCGGCGAAGCAGAAATATATGCGTGTTCGTCCGTTTGCCTTCTACGGCGTGCCGACCTGCAACACCAAAGAGCAGGATGAGCTGTCGAAAAACGGTTCTTATCCGTCGGGTCACACTTCAATCGGCTGGGCGACTGCCTTGGTGCTGGCGGAAGTGAACCCGGCGCGGCAGAACGAGATCCTCAAGCGTGGATACGATCTGGGTGAAAGTCGAGTGATCTGCGGTTACCACTGGCAGAGCGATGTCGATGCCGCACGCATCGTGGGTTCTGCGGTAGTGGCCACGCTGCACACCAATCCTGAGTTCCAGCAGCAGCTGCAGAAAGCAAAAGAGGAATTTGCGAAGGGTCAGAAGTAATCTTCAGGATTCCCCCTCCCTTTGAGTGAGGGGGAAACCTGTTATTTAAAATCGAACCACAAACGGCGCGGTATCCGGCACGGATACGGTGGTAGAGGCTTTCAGCTGCGGGGTGCCGAGGTAGAGGAAGCCGACGATTTTGTCCTGCTCGCGGCACTGTAATCCGTCACGCACCACCGGGCTGTCGGTTAATGCGCCACTGCGCCAAATCCCGTTAAACCCTTGCGCCACTGCCGCCATTTGCATGGCCATCACCGCACACCCGGCGGACATCTCCTGCTCCCACTTTGGCACCTTGTGGTGCTCCTGGCATTTTGCGACAACGGCGATGATCATCGGTGCGCGGAAAGGTGCGTTTCGGGCCTTCTCAATCGCTTTTTCATCCTGCCCGGCCGCCTGAGCAGCTTTTTCCAGCAGCTGGCTGAAGCGCTCGCGCCCTTCTCCTTCGATGACAAAGAATTGCCACGGCGTGAGCGTGCCATGATCCGGCGCGCGCAGGCCCGCACGGAGAATATTTTCCAGCTGTTCAGCCTGGGGAGCCGGTTCAGCCAGACGGGAAGCGCTGCGGCGATTGACCAGTAAATCGAGTGCATCCATTGGAGGGTCTCCTGTCATAGTGTTTTCACAAAATTAACATGACAGCAGAATTTGTTACAGCGCCGGAGGCGATTCCTGCTGACAACCGTCGGCGGTGTCTTTAGGATAGCCTCACGTCGCGCCTTTGCGGGCGGACCTCTATTCATTCAGGCAGGGAGAAAACATGCGGACCCTTTGGCGATTTATTGCCGGTTTCTTTAAATGGACATGGCGCTTACTGAACTTTGTTCGTGAACTGGTGCTGAACCTGTTCTTTATTCTGCTGGTGCTGGTTTGCGTCGGCATCTGGATGCAGTTCAGCAGCTCCACAACGGAAAGCTCAGGCCGCGGTGCGCTGCTGATGGATATCACCGGCGTGGTGGTCGACAAGCCCTCGTCCACCAACAAATTTGGCGCCATAAGCCGTCAGCTTTTGGGCGCGAACTCCGACCGCCTGCAGGAAAACTCGCTGTTTGACATCGTGCAGACCATTCGTCAGGCCAAAGACGACCGCAATATCACCGGGATCGTGCTGGATCTGAAAAACTTTGCCGGGGGCGATCAGCCTTCAATGCAGTATATCGGCAAGGCGCTGCGTGAATTCCGCGACAGCGGCAAACCTGTCTATGCCGTGGGCGACAGCTACACCCAGGGCCAGTACTACCTGGCGAGCTTCGCCAACAAAATCTACCTCTCGCCGCAGGGCACCGTGGATTTACACGGTTTCGCTACCAACGGCCTGTATTATAAATCCCTGCTCGACAAGCTGAAGGTCACCACGCACGTGTTCCGCGTCGGCACCTATAAATCAGCGGTCGAACCGTTTATCCGTGACGATATGTCCCCTGCGGCCCGTGAGGCGGACAGCCGCTGGATTGGCGAGCTGTGGCAGAACTATCTGACTACCGTTTCTGCCAACCGTCAGACCACGCCGGAGCAGATTTTCCCGGGTGCGCAAGGCATGCTCGCAGGTCTGCGTAAAGTGGATGGCGATACCGCGAAATATGCGCTGGATAACAAGCTGGTTGACGAGCTGGCCTCCAGCGCGGACATCGAAAAGGCGATGAGCAAACAGTTTGGCTGGAGCAAAGCGGATAACGACTATCGCGCCGTCAGCTATTACGACTATTCGCTGAAAACCCCTGCGGACAAAGGTGCGAGCGTGGCGGTTATCTTTGCCAACGGCGCCATCATCGACGGACAGGAAACCCCTGGCAACGTCAGCGGCGATACCACCGCTTCGCAGATCCGCGACGCACGTCTTGACCCGAAAGTGAAAGCCATCGTGCTGCGCGTTAACAGCCCTGGCGGCAGCGTCAGCGCTTCCGAAGTTATCCGTTCTGAGCTGGCTGCGGCCCGCGCAGCGGGTAAACCGGTTGTGGTTTCGATGGGTGGCATGGCGGCCTCCGGTGGCTACTGGATCTCCACGCCTGCCGATTACATCGTCGCCAACGCCAGCACGCTGACGGGTTCTATCGGTATCTTCGGCGTGATCAACACCGTTGAAAACAGCCTCGATACGATTGGCGTGCATACCGACGGCGTGTCCACTTCTCCGCTGGCCGAGATTTCGATGACCAAAGCGCTGCCACAGGAAGTGCAGGAGTTGATGCAGCTGAGCATTGAGAACGGCTACAAGCGCTTTATCACGCTGGTTGCTCAGTCGCGCCACAGCACGCCGGAGCAGGTAGATAAAATCGCCCAGGGCCACGTCTGGACCGGCCAGGATGCGAAAGCCAATGGCCTGGTCGACAGCTTAGGCGACTTTGATGACGCCGTGGCGAAAGCGGCGGAGCTGGCGAAGCTCAAGCAGTGGCACATTGATTACTATCAGGAAGATCCGTCGCTGTTCAGTTCGGTCATCGACAGCCTGAGCGGCTCGGTGCGCGCCGCGCTGCCGGAAGCCTTGCAGGCTTACCTGCCCGCGCCTCTGGCCAGTGCCGCAAGCGTAGTGAAAGCGGAAAGCGATAAGCTCGCCGCCTTCAATGACCCGCAGAACCGTTACGCATTCTGCCTGACCTGCGCTAACATACGCTAATTCATATCCCCTCTGACGAGGGGATTTTTCTATCTGGTTCAGTCACTCATCATGCAAAAAAAATCAATCTACGTAGCCTATACCGGCGGGACCATCGGGATGCAGCGCTCTGAACAGGGCTATATTCCTGTTTCAGGCCATCTACAGCGTCAGCTGGCGCTGATGCCTGAGTTCCACCGCCCCGAGATGCCGGACTTCACCATCCACGAATACGCCCCGCTGATGGACTCCTCCGATATGACGCCGGACGACTGGCAGCATATCGCCGAAGATATTCAGGCGCACTATGACGAATACGACGGCTTCGTTATCCTGCACGGCACTGACACTATGGCGTTCACCGCCTCGGCGCTCTCCTTCATGCTGGAGAATCTCGGCAAACCGGTTATTGTGACAGGGTCACAAATTCCGCTGGCGGAGCTGCGCTCGGACGGCCAAATCAACCTGTTGAATGCGCTGTACGTGGCGGCAAATTATCCGATTAACGAAGTAACGCTGTTCTTCAATAATCGCCTCTACCGTGGGAACCGCACCACCAAAGCCCACGCCGACGGCTTCGATGCTTTCGCCTCACCTAACCTGCAGCCGCTGCTGGAGGCAGGGATCCATATCCGCCGTCTGGGCACCCCACCCGCACCGCACGGCACCGGAGAACTTATCGTTCACCGCATTACGCCGCAGCCAATTGGCGTGGTGACCATCTACCCGGGTATCTCCGCCGACGTGGTGCGCAACTTCCTGCTCCAGCCGGTGAAGGCGCTGATCCTGCGCTCTTACGGCGTCGGCAATGCGCCGCAGAACGGTGAGTTTTTGAAAGAGCTGGCTGAAGCCAGCAATCGCGGCATTGTGGTGGTCAACCTGACGCAGTGCATGTCGGGCAAGGTCAATATGGGCGGTTACGCCACCGGCAACGCCCTCGCCCATGCGGGCGTGGTCAGCGGGTTCGATATGACCGTGGAAGCGACGCTGACCAAGCTACACTATCTGTTAACGCAGGGGCTGGATGTGGATGCCGTGCGCACCGCCATGCAGCAGAACCTGCGCGGTGAATTGACGCCTGACGAATAAGGAGCAACGATGGACGCACGAGCGCTGTTACTGGTCGATCTCCAGAACGACTTTTGTGCCGGAGGCGCGCTGGCCGTAGCGGAAGGTGACAGCACCGTGGACGTGGCAAACGCGATGATCCACTGGTGCCTGGTGCGCGGCGACGCCATTGTCGCAAGCCAGGACTGGCACCCGGCGAACCACGGCAGCTTCGCCAGCCAGCATGGCGTCAAGCCTTACGCGCAGGGCACGCTCGATGGTCTGCCGCAAACCTTCTGGCCCGATCATTGCGTGCAGAACAGCGAAGGCGCAGAACTGCATCCGATGCTGAACTCGCAGCACATCGACGTGGTGTTCCCCAAAGGCGAAGCGGTAAATATCGACAGCTACAGCGCGTTTTTTGACAACGGTCATCGGCAGAAAACCGGCCTTGATGCATGGCTGAAGGCACAGAAGGTTTCCGAGCTTATCGTGTTGGGCCTTGCCACAGATTACTGCGTCAAATTCACCGTGCTGGATGCGCTGAAGCTCGGTTATGAAGTGAACGTCATTACCGACGGCTGTCGCGGCGTCAATCTTCGACCGCAGGACAGCGCGGAGGCGTTTATGGAGATGGCAGCCGTTGGTGCCACGCTGTACACACTGGCCGACTGGCAGGAAACGCAGGCCTGATTTTCTGCTATCGCCGGGCGGCACTGCGTTTGCCCGGCCTACGAGATCGAGTGATTTTGTAGGCCCGGTAAGCTTCAGCGCCACCGGGCTATAGCCGCCCACAACCCCCTCATTTTTCTCCAATTTGAACCCTTCTCGCAGTTTTAGCGCAGCGGCAGTGCTACGCTGCTTTGGCTGTTTTTTCGTCACGCCGCGTTGTGTGGCGTGTTTATTTTTTAAGTCAAAGAGGAAACTGTATGAAGCTAATGCCTGTTCTGGCAGCCTTACCCCTGCTCTGCGCACCGTACGTTTTCGCGGCCGATATGATGTCCGTCGGCTACTTCAACGGCGGCGGTGACGTGACCGCCGGTCCCGGTGGCGATATCGACAAGCTGGACGTGCGTCAAATCACTCACCTTAATTACTCTTTCGGCCTCATCTATAACAACGAAGCGGGCGAAACGAATGAAGCCCTGAAGGATGCCAGCAAGCTGCATCAAATCTGGCTGTCGCCAAAAGTGATCGCCGACCTGAAAAAAATCCCTGAGTTACGTAAGCAAAACCCGAACCTGAAAGTATTACTGTCGGTGGGTGGCTGGGGGGCTCGCGGCTTCTCAGGCGCGGCGGACGGTAAAGAGAGCCGTGAGATCTTTATCCGTTCAGCAGGCGATATTGTGAAAACCTACGGCCTGGACGGCATCGATCTCGACTGGGAATACCCGGTTAACGGCGCATGGGGCCTCGTCGATAAGAAACCTGAGGACAAAGACAACTTTACCGCCCTGCTGAAGGAGATGCGTGAAGCATTGCCGAAGGAGAAGCTCGTCACCGTTGCGCTGGGCGCGAATGCGGAAAGTCCGAAAAGTTGGGTCGACGTGAAGGCCATCGCGCCGTATCTGAACTACATCAATCTGATGACCTACGACATGGCCTACGGCACGCAGTACTTCAACTCCAACCTGTATGACTCCAAACAATGGCCTACGGTGGCGCAGGCGGATAAATACAGCGCCGATTTTGTGGTGAACAACTACCTGGCCGCCGGACTGAAGCCCCAGCAGCTGAACCTCGGAATTGGCTTCTACGGTCGCGTACCGAAGCGCGCCACCGAGCCGGGCATCGACTGGAACAAGCCAGACGCACAGAAGAACCCGGTCACACAGCCTTACTTTGGCCCGACGGAAATCGCGCTGTTTAAATCGCTCGGATTCGACCTCAGCAAAGATACCTACGTGAAGTACAACGACATCGTCGGTAAGCTTATCAACGACCCGCAGAAGCGCTTTACCGAACAGTGGGACAACGAGGCGAAGGTGCCGTGGCTGGCGCTGAAGTCAGCTGACGGAAAGAATCTGTTTGCGCTGTCGTACGAAAACCCACGCTCAGTGGATTTGAAAGCCCAGTATATCAAGGAGAAAGGCCTCGGCGGCGCGATGTTCTGGGAGTATGGTGCGGATGACAATAACCAGTTAGCGAAGCAGCTGGCGACGTCGCTTGGGATTAAGCACAAATAAGAGGTTGGGAGGGGGTTCTCCCCTCTCCCTAACCCTCTCCCCAAAGGGGCGAGGGAACCGTTCTGAGCAGAATTAAAGCTTCACCGTCGCGATCGGCTTCGGCGCAATACCGAAATCCTCTTTCAGCTGCTGCTTACTCTTCATCACCATCTGCCCCTGGGTGTCGATGGTCATGTGCTGCGCGTCGGTGTTGTTTCGGGCCTGCCACAGCATCACCAGCTGCAAACAGTTCTCTTTTTGCTCCGGCGTTAAGGCAACGCCGTCCGGCCATTTCCCCAGCTCAACGGCGGTCGCCAGACGCTGGTAAACTTCCTCTGTCATGCCGTCGATCATTTGTTCAATATTCACCCTCAGCTCCATTGTTCAGGAATAATTTGCTGAATCGATTTTTCAACCTTTGGTTTGCTCGCCGTTTTGCTCATCGGTGAAGCTCAGCGAGGCAGAATTTACGCAGTAGCGCTCCCCTGTTGGCTGCGGGCCGTCCGGGAACACGTGGCCGAGATGTGCGTCACAGTTTCCGCAGCGGATCTCCGTGCGCTGCATGCCGTGGGAGTAGTCGTTCAGGTAGCGGATAGCCGTATCGCTGACGGGCTCGTAAAAGCTCGGCCAGCCGCAGCCAGAGTCGTATTTGCTTTCGGCGGTAAACAGCGCGGCATCGCACACCAGGCAATGATACACGCCGTCACGCTTGTTATGCAGCAGGCGGCCGGTGAACGGCGGCTCGGTCCCGTGATTCTGCGTCACGTAGAACTGCATTTCGCTGAGCGAGCCTTTCAGCTGCTCCGGGGAAGGTTTGTCGGTCATGGCTCACATCTCGCTATAAAAAGGGACCACTTTCGCCTCGATTCTAACAAAACATTAACAATGAAGTGCGAACTTTTGTTCTAAACTTATCCGGTGCGAAAAGGCAGCCAGAGAATTGTGACCAAAGTCACACTTTAAACTCCAGTGACCTTTAAAATTTCCGCAGCAGGCCCCATATGGATGTTGGCCCAATGGATGAGTGAGGCAGTCAGCCGTGCAAAGGTTGTGCAGAGGATTGATTTGTCGCAATGATTGACACGATTCCGCTTGACGCTGCGTAAGGTTTTTGTAATTTTACACGCAACCTTTTATTCACTAATAAATAGCTGGTGGAATATATGACTATCAAAGTAGGTATCAACGGTTTTGGCCGTATCGGCCGTATTGTTTTCCGTGCTGCTCAGGAACGTTCTGACATCGAAATCGTTGCAATCAACGACCTGTTAGACGCTGACTACATGGCTTACATGCTGAAGTACGACTCAACTCACGGTCGTTTCAACGGTACTGTAGAAGTCAAAGACGGCCACCTGGTTGTTAACGGCAAAACTATCCGTGTTACCGCTGAGCGTGACCCGGCTAACCTGAAGTGGAACGAAGTGAACGTTGACGTTGTTGCTGAAGCAACGGGTCTGTTCCTGACCGACGAAACCGCTCGTAAGCACATCACTGCTGGCGCGAAAAAAGTGGTTCTGACTGGTCCTTCCAAAGACAAAACTCCAATGTTTGTTAAAGGCGCTAACTTTGACAAATACGAAGGCCAGGACATCGTTTCCAACGCATCCTGCACCACCAACTGCCTGGCACCGCTGGCAAAAGTTATCAACGACAACTTCGGCATCATCGAAGGTCTGATGACTACTGTTCACGCGACCACCGCAACTCAGAAAACCGTTGATGGCCCGTCTCACAAAGACTGGCGCGGCGGCCGCGGCGCAGCTCAGAACATCATCCCTTCTTCTACTGGCGCAGCTAAAGCAGTAGGCGTTGTTCTGCCAGAGCTGAACGGCAAAATCACCGGTATGGCGTTCCGCGTTCCAACTCCAAACGTATCCGTTGTTGACCTGACCGTTCGTCTGGAAAAAGCAGCGTCTTACGAAGAAATCAAGAAAGCCATCAAAGCCGCTTCCGAAGGCGCAATGAAAGGCGTTCTGGGTTACACCGAAGATGACGTAGTTTCTACCGACTTCAACGGCGAAATCTGCACTTCCGTGTTCGATGCTAAAGCGGGTATCGCACTGAACGACAACTTCGTGAAACTGGTTTCCTGGTACGACAACGAAACTGGCTACTCCAACAAAGTTCTGGACCTGATCGCTCACATCTCCAAATAAGTTGAGATGAGAATCTGATCCAAAAAGGCGACTTCGGTCGCCTTTTTTTATGGCTTTACGTTACGGCTCACCATTAGGATTGCACCATGATTAACAAAATTTTTGCTCTCCCGGTCGTTGAAAATCTTACCCCTGTCCTCTCCCGCCGTCAGCTTGATGATTTGGCGCTGATCGTTGTCGATCACCCTCAGGCGAAGGCCTCTTTTGCACTGCAGGGCGCTCATCTGCTCTCCTGGAAACCGGCGGGCGAAGAAGAAGTGCTGTGGCTCAGCAACAACACGCCATTTAAGAACGGTGTCGCCCTGCGCGGCGGCGTACCAATCTGCTGGCCTTGGTTTGGCCCAGCGGCTCAGCAGGGCCTGCCTGCTCACGGCTTTGCCCGTAACCTGCCGTGGACGCTGAAAGCACATAATGAAGATGACAACGGCGTGGTGCTGACCTTTGAACTGCAAAGCAGCGAAGAGACGAAGAAGCTGTGGCCGCACGACTTCACGCTGTACGCGCGTTTCAAAGTCGGCAAAACCTGCGAAATGGAGCTTGAAGCCCACGGTGATTTCGAAACCACCTCTGCCCTGCACACCTACTTCAACGTCGGTGATATCAGTGCAGTGAAAGTGAGCGGCTTTGGCAATCGCTATATCGACAAAGTGAAGAATGCGGAAGAAGGCGTGCTGGCTGATGGCGTGCAGACCTTCCCGGACAGAACTGACCGCGTGTACCTGAATGCTGAAGCCTGCAGCGTGATCCACGATGGTGCACTTAATCGCAATATCGATGTGGTTCACGGCCATCACAGCAACGTGGTTGGCTGGAACCCGGGCCCGGCGCTTTCCGTCAGCATGGGCGATATGCCAGACGACGGCTACAAAACCTTTGTTTGCGTGGAAACCGCCTGCGTGACCAAACCGCAGAAAGCCTCTGAGGAAAAACCGTCTCGTCTCTCCCAGTCGATTCGCGTGGCTAAGCGTTAATCTCTCGCACCATCACATAGCAAAACAGGGCGTTTCCGCCCTGTTTTATCGCACTCTGCGCACCATTACGGTGCATCATCAGAAGCTGTAGGTGATCCCGGTAGACAGCAGTCCGGTCCAGGTCTTGTCGACCATTGGGCTGTCGGTCACTTCATCCGAAAGACGTGTATAACGGCCAACGCCGTATACGGCCCAGTCATCCGTCAGCTTATAGCTCACCGAAAGCTCTACGTACGGGTTCCAGCCGTTCTCCGGATCGTAGCTGCGCAGGCCGCTTTTCCGTGACTCGTTTTTGGAGACGCCATAGTAGTATTCGTTTTGATTCTCGCTGTTCCACTGAACGCCAATCCCTGGAGTGACCGTCAGCTTGCCCGCGTTGTAGCGGTAAAGCCAGGCGGTGTCCCAGGTGATGCCGTTACTTTTATCCAGCGTGTCGCCTGCAAGCGTGGTGCGCAGGAAGCCGTACTGGGTAAAGTGCATATACGACAGGCCAGCCATCATCGTTGACTGACGACGATCGAGCTTGCGCAGCTGATTGTTGTCGCTGTCGCCTGGCTTGAAGTACAGCGGCGACCAGTAAGCGGTGATGGAGAGCTTATCGGCCTTATCATTCCAGAGGTAATAACCGCCGCCAAGGCCGTGGAACCAGAAGTTCTCGCTTTCATAATCGATAGCCGGCACCGGATAATAATCAGTGTGATACTGCTTATACGGATGGCCGACCACGCCAACGCCAGCTCCCAGCGTTAATTTGCTGTCTTCAGCGTGTACAACGGTGGCTGCTGTTGCGAGGAGCAGGCCCGTTGTAAAAAGTTTAATTGTCTTCACGTTGCATATCCCTTTCAAAATACAAGCGGCTGAAGTTTACCCGCCCGCCCCGCTTACCTCAAATTCTTTACTTCCACTGACGTTGATTAACCCGTCAGCCTGCCACCTATGTATGACACTCGGCTTGCAGCTGAATGACGGCCCGATGAAGCCCTGAAATTTCTTCATCTTTAAGTCGCGGTATTTTTTGATGAGTTATTGATATGTCATTGAAATTGACTTTTCCTCACATGCAAGTTTTCCAAATGCCATCTACGCTTAAATTCAGAAGGTGTAAACGCGTGGCACGTTTACCACAGCCTGCCTAGCAACCTGGCATAAGGGGTGCTGGAATGAAGGTAAGAGCGTGAGTGAGCGTCGTTCCGCTTACCCCTTCCGGGAGCCTCTATTACATATACGAACGGCTCTCATCCTGTGCTAAAAAACGAAAGGACGCATACATCTATCAATGGGAACATTTGAATTTGCGTAAAAAAAGAGGCCACATGGCCTCTTCTGTGTATCAACCCTTTGGCGGGAAGGGATCATTCCCGTAAGAATCTCTCTCACGTATCTGTCCATCACGCCCATGAATTAACAATTCACTTTGTTGATGGCGAGCTATCTCACGAGCCGCTTCTATGGCTTTAGCTTGCGTTGAATGTACAGAAGTTGCTCGTTCATTACCTTCACCTTTTACAGCCCATCCATCAGGATGTGTTACTACATGTTGGTTTTTACCCATCTAAGTTACCTGCTGTGTGAAATACACCATATGGTGTCATTATTAATTATAGATACTATATGTAGCATTGCGTTTGTGCGGAATCAGATTTTTAATACTCAACAATAACCACCTCACACACAACGCTCGTTCCGTGCCATTCGTCCTTATAGATTGAAGTATCGATACCGCATCCCGGCTCAAGCGACCATCCCGTATCGTTAACAAACTTCTTGTACTTCGCAGAATCCCTACGCTCGTAGCAATGTACACCACTGTACTGAAACCCTGCTGAACCTTGTGGTACGATCCATACGCCATAAGGGGCTAATGTCGCTCCATGTGTGATCACCTTGTACTCAAATTCACTACCCGTATAACGGCCTGTAATGGCTTCTGAGGTTTTGATCTTACCAAATCGTGGATTGCCATAGACCACATCGTAGCGTTCACTGGTGGAGTACTGGAGAGCGTCACCAACGAGCCATTCAGCCTCTGGAAGTACCCTTTTCCCAATCATGACGTATTCTGGATTCAGTTCTACGCAGGTAATGTGTTCTAGTCGGTTGCGTTGGTACTGATCGAATGACAACCGCCCTATCCCGGCACATAGTTCAATGCAGCGTCCTGTACACCCGGCATCAATGATGAAATCCCATGAGAGCATTTCGAGTGTTACGAATGCACCAGTAGCCCCAACGGCATCCCCGGCGTAGTTCTGAAGGATGAATTCTTTTTCATCGTATGTGAGTGACTTATCGGAATAGACAAGACCCAGTACTTGTTGATGTAGTTTTGTTTCTTTTTTTGTCAGTTTTGCCATAAAATACCCTTGTACAATTTCTGTGCTGGTATTTATGGAACTATAAAAATCTTAGTAGAGGTGAATTAGCGTGAGTGCAATAAAAATAGGGTGCAGTAATGGGATTGTTGGGACACAAATGTTCTCAAAAAGCAAACATGGTGATGCAACCAAGATTGAAATCATCAATACCGGAACATTTAAGTCGTACAAAATCCCTTCCGTTATTGTATTTTGCGAGGACAAAGTTGCAGAAGAACTAATTATTAACGCCCTTAGTCATAAAGAAAAAAATGTTGGATCTTTTAAATTCAGAAGATGTGGCTCTTGGACCAACATAATTATATCTTTAGCTGGATGCATTCTCTACTCGCAGGAGTTAATAAAATCAGGGAATTCAAAGGTATTAGAGGTAGTAGGCGTTATTGATGGCGATATCAATGATAATGACATATCACAAGTAATATCAGGTACCTTCGAAGGCGAATTCATTCCCGAACAATTGCAAGAAATCACTCGTTTAATAAGTAATCACATCATAAGCTTTAAAATACCAACCGCAGTCTTATCTAAAAAGAATATTAAAGGAAAACCAGAATTAAATTTAAAAAACATGGTGGATGAAATTACTTCGGACATGGTAAGGGAGCCTTCTAAAAAAAGAGTGAACGACTTGTGCGGCTTTTTAGAAAAAACAAAAGACGATGAGCTTAAAAGAAATATTGAATTTGAGCTCAATGACATCTATAAAGAGCAAGAAGAAACCCTCAAAATAATTAAAATATCCAACGATATTATTTTTCATGAAAATGATGGGATAATCAATTATCATTCTTACTTCAAAAAACTTCAGAAGAAAATTGGTGATGTTTTTTATAGAAGTTACAGCTTCACCCATCAGCCTATTTATCTGGTCTATAGAATAGTTTCCAAATACAATAAAAACCGCTGGGAAGAATATATCAATCCAGTAATTGATTTTTTAGTGTCTGCTCAAAAAAGACAAACTCAGTCTTTTAGTCATCATACTTTTAACAATACTAAAATAGATTAAGTAAAAGCCCCACAAGGGGCTTACTTAACTTCCACCGACCATAATTAATAATACTTGCATGAGTTATCCCAATGGTACTTGAATCACAACAATTCCAAAGATAGTCAGTACAGGCACGATAATCCAATTATAAAAAATGATGTTACCATCTGGTGCAGTACCATTCAGCATTATCTCACTCGTAATTTCACCATAGTGTTCTGCAAAATTCATATTATCCCTTTTTTATAACAAACCATCCCTGTATACCTGCAAGAACAAGTCTTGCCCCCTTCTCTGCCTCTGAGTACGGGGAATACGGTTAATGAAGTACTGGTACGTTCAATAATCCTGTATATTTTTTATGATTCGTAAACTGGATTAGCTCACCAACTGCCATTGAATTACTATTGGTAGTGATTACCCTCCTACCCTTTGAAGCGATTGACTGGATTGTTAATTCCCCACTCTGTACTCCTTTGTAAGTACCATCAATCCGAGAGAGAAAGTAAAGGATTCACCCTGAGAATACTGAGCCAGAAAGTTTTGAACCTCTCCTAAACTGGAAGGATTGAAACTTAACTGAAACTGAATCTCATAGTATTGAATCCCCGTACTTCCCATGATAAGTTGACCTGTCCATGTTTGATTTGAGTAAACAGGCTCAGTACTTTTAATCTGGAAATTTGTTATTTGATTTGAAAAGGATGCCATTTTGATATTTCGAATATTTTCTTTTTTTATTTATTTAAAAACCTCTTTTCTTTATTTTTTTAGGAGGCTTGATTGGCAGGCCGCATCGGTTATAGTTGCTATGATTTTGTTTGGAGCACAAATAGGCTATAACACATATGATAAATGGAAGGAAAGTTCAGATAATGCTTTCAAAATGCGTGTAATATTATTAAGCGAAATAAACAACAACCTTATGGCTCTTGCAACTGGAGGCGATGATTCTCAGGTATTAGGAACTTACGAAATTTGTATTCCTTTACCCGCCGGAGATACAGAGGCTATTAAAAGAGTAGCAATCGCCGTTTCCTATTTACATGATGAAGTATATTTTTCACAATTAGAAAAGCTAGCATCACTTCCTAAAAAAGAAGTAGATGCGATAGTGAAGAGTTATTATTCATTATCAAGATTGCGTACCCTTTCTACGCAACTTGAGTTCAATATCAACTATTCACCGTCTAAGGTTAAATTAATGAGAGATGAATATTACAATCTTTATAGTTTAACAAGCTCTCTATCTAACTATTTGGCTCATCACACTGAAAATCCCTAATTTGAATTTCTTAAGTATTACGTCTCTGACTGCTTGTCACGACTTGAGTAACGCTATTAGCGTGTTTCTTCAACATCTCATTGAATTTCTTATCATCACCGGCAACGTCTCCCTGAATGATTAAGGGAGCGGTCACGGTGATATCACCAACAGTACTACAGTCTTTGTCCTGACCATCAATGAACTTAGTCAGCTTATTGTTAGCTTCTGGCTGTACTACACGCTCACCAGCTTTCAGTACAAACTCTGACCTGCCCCCAGGATTAGATTAGGCATAGAAAAGTCCCCCTGAAGTGGTCAACAAAAACTGGCCACAGCATTAGAGTTTTTCCAGTATCGATTTTCTGATTCGTTTGGTGGTAACCCACCGTTATAATCATGTGGCCTGAGCGCGCTGTAATATCCAACGATATAGTCCGTTATTGCGTGGGCCGCATCGCTGAAGCTTGCATAGCCGTCACCGGCACCCATTCGTTCTTCAGACTCCTGAAGAAGCGCTCCATTGGGCTGTTATCCCAGCAGTTTCCACGCAGACTCATATTCTGCCTGATCCAGTATCGCCACAGTAACTGCCGGAACTGCCTGCTCGTATAATGACTCCCCTGATCGCTGTGGAACATCACCCCATCGGGCTTACCGCGGGCTCCCCATGCCATTTCCAGTGCTTTCATGGTGAGTCTGCTGTCCGGCGAGAACGACATAGCCCAACCCACTGGTTTTCTTGCGAACAGGTCGAGAACAACGGCAAGGTATGCCCAGCGCTTACCTGTCCAGATATAGGTCACATCACCGCACCACACCTAGTTTGGCTCTGTTACGGCGAACTGCCGCTCAAGATGATTCGGGATTGCAACGTGCTCATGACCGCCACGTTTATACCGGTGAGTCGGCAGTCGGCTGTTGGCAACTGACCAGCCCTAGCTCTTTCATGAGCCTGCCAGCAAGCCAGCGTCCCATATGGTAGCCTTTCTGGGTTGCCATTGTGGCGATGCTTCTTGCTCCGGCCGAACCGTGACTGATGGCATGCAGCTCAAGTACCTGACTGCGTAATACAGTCCGTCTGCCATCTGGTTTTTCAGGGCGGTTTCCAGTACTTGTAGCTGCTGCGATGAACCTCAAACACGTGGCAGAGAGTGACCACAGGATAATTCGCCCTGCGTTTCCGTATTATCGAGAACTGTTCAGGGAGTCGGACATCAAGAGCGCGGTAGTCTTTTTTAAGATTTCATTCTCCATCTCAATACGTTGTAGCTTTTTCCTGAGCTCGCGTATTTCGATTTGCTCCGGAGTTATCGGGGAGGCTTTTTGCGTTTTGCCCTGACGCTCGTCACGCAGTTGTTTGACCCATTTCGTCATCGTGGAAAAACCAATATCCATAGCCTTCGCAGCGTCAGTTACGGTGTAATTTCGATCGACAACCAGCTGAGCGGATTCGCGTTTGAATTCAGGACTAAAATTTCTTCTTTTCATTGGTACACCTGTGTTGTTCTGAGGTGAGCATATCACCTCTGTTCAGGTGGCCAAATTCAGTAAACCACTTCACTTCTTCTTTACATAATGATGATAACTCTTCTCGCAAACTGTCGAGCACTGAAATATCGTTGCCAGTATCTTCCATCATTAGTTTGTGAAAATCGATATTCTTCACACATTCAAATATGTTCTTTTCAATTCTGATGTACTGGATTAATTTTGCATCGTAGTCTTTTCTTTCTTCCCGATTTTGGCAAGTCACATACTTTGTTCTAACGTGATTATAGTGAATCGCTATATTACCTCCACAATTCCCGCACTTAAGGATATTGGGGAATAAATTTGTTATGTAATCATCTTGTGCAATAGTTATATCCTTTCGAATGTGATTAGCAACCCCATCCATTGATAGCTTTTGATTTACACGCTCGAGAATTAAGTTATCAATAATCTTTTGTGTTACAACTTTCTTATCACGTAAAACCCTGAGTACATTTACAGTACTCTACCCCTTAGGTAAACGTTTAACGATAGCATCTGAGCTAAATCCACTTTCATATAGCTGGAAGACCTTTTGCACCACGTCAGATTCAAGTAACAGGTCTTCTGCTGGTTTCTTCTTTTCCAGCATCACACGATCTATCATACAATTAGCCGTGAGGAACAAATCATCATCAATGACCCTCGGATAAACATTATAAATAATTTCATCGTGATAACACTTATGATCACCTAATAAACGGCGGTCTCTTACCAGCCTTGAAACAGTAACCATTTGCCAATTTGGGTCGCCAATGCGTTTAACAATCTCACCGGTAGTTAGTCCATCTCTATACCACTCCAAGCATCTGATAATCAGATCTGCTTTTTCTTGAATCACTTGATACCTGTTATCAAAATTCTTCAACCACATAGGCATTTTGCTTGAGATCATTGTACCGTTCTGTACAGCTTCAATGATTTTCCTATCCCAAGCAGCTTTTGCGCGCACCGACTTCATTAGCGACTCGTTGTGAGAACGCATCTGTATCAGTTCCATGATAAGTTTTGAATGAGGATCATCTTTCCGTAACACAGCACTGGCAGAAAGATCGTGAACCTCGATCCCACAGTTCACGATGAACCTTATGGTATCTTCTGCCCAACTGGAACGGCGGCTAATACGGTCGAGTGCATACCCATGAGTGCGTCACCTTAGCCGTACTTGCGGTTCTGCACATCTTGCAAAAATATCCCAAGTTGTAACCCCGATGATATATTGGAGTTTTCAAACAAACCAACCCCACCATCCTGAATGAATATCCTGCCATTGTCGAATAACACGAAATTTATATCTAAATAACCTTACAGTACTGAACGCTAGTCATCCAGACTGCCGCCCCCTTCGATTTGCTGAATGCTTGATACTCGCTCATAACATATATGACGGAGCAAAATTTTTATCCCGTTGAAGAACTACGCTAAAAGTATTAAATCAAAATGTTCACATAGTATACGAAAGGACGGCATGCCATGAATATATTCGATCACTATCGCCAGCGTTATGAAGCTGCCAAGGACGAAGAGTTCACACTGCAGGAATTTCTTGCCATCTGTAAACAAGATCGCAGTGCCTATGCCAATGCGGCAGAACGACTGTTAATGGCTATTGGTGAGCCAGTCATGGTCGATACTGCCCATGAGCCACGGCTGTCCCGTCTATTTTCGAACCGGGTGGTCGCACGCTACCCGGCATTTGAAGAGTTCTACGGTATGGAGGACGCCATCGAGCAGATCGTCGCCTACCTGAAGCACGCCGCGCAGGGTCTGGAAGAGAAGAAACAGATCCTCTATCTGCTGGGTCCGGTGGGCGGGGGTAAATCGTCTCTGGCTGAGCGTCTGAAAGCGCTGATGCAGCGCGTTCCTATTTATATGTTGAGCGCCAACGGTGAACGCAGCCCGGTGAACGACCATCCGCTGTGCCTGTTCAACCCGCAGGAAGACGCGCAGATTCTCGAGAAAGAGTACGGTATTCCTAACCGCTACCTCGGTACCATTATGTCGCCGTGGGCCGCGAAGCGCCTGCACGAGTTTGGCGGCGACATCACCAAATTCCGCGTGGTGAAGGTGTGGCCATCCATTCTGGCGCAAATCGCCATCGCCAAAACGGAACCCGGCGATGAGAACAACCAGGATATCTCGGCGCTGGTCGGTAAAGTCGACATTCGCAAACTGGAAAACCACGCGCAGAACGATCCGGACGCTTACGGCTACTCCGGCGCGCTGTGCCGCGCCAACCAGGGCGTGATGGAATTTGTCGAGATGTTCAAGGCGCCAATCAAAGTGCTGCATCCGCTGCTGACGGCCACTCAGGAAGGTAACTATAACGGCACCGAAGGCATCTCTGCCCTGCCGTTCAACGGCATCATCCTGGCGCACTCCAACGAATCGGAATGGGTCACTTTCCGCAACAATAAGAACAATGAGGCGTTCCTTGACCGTGTGTACATCGTCAAAGTGCCTTATTGCCTGCGGATCTCCGAAGAGATCAAAATTTACGAAAAACTGCTTAACCACAGTGAGCTGACCCACGCGCCTTGCGCCCCGGGCACGCTGGAGACCCTGGCTCGCTTCTCGATTCTGTCGCGCCTGAAAGAGCCTGAAAACTCGAGCATCTACTCGAAAATGCGCGTGTACGACGGTGAAAGCCTGAAGGACACCGACCCGAAAGCGAAATCCTATCAGGAGTACCGCGACTACTCGGGCGTGGACGAAGGGATGAACGGGCTCTCTACCCGCTTTGCGTTCAAAATTCTGTCCCGCGTGTTTAACTTCGACCATATCGAAGTGGCGGCGAACCCGGTACATCTGTTCTACGTCCTCGAACAGCAGATTGAGCGCGAGCAGTTCCCGCAGGAGCAGTCTGAACGCTATCTGGAGTTCCTGAAAGGCTATCTGATCCCGAAATACGCCGAGTTTATCGGCAAAGAGATCCAGACCGCCTACCTTGAATCCTACTCCGAATACGGACAGAACATTTTCGACCGTTATGTCACCTATGCGGACTTCTGGATCCAGGATCAGGAGTACCGCGACCCGGATACCGGCCAGCTGTTTGACCGTGAATCCCTGAACGCGGAGCTGGAAAAAATTGAGAAGCCTGCCGGGATCAGCAACCCGAAAGACTTCCGTAACGAAATCGTCAACTTTGTGCTGCGCGCCAGGGCGAACAACAGCGGACGTAACCCGAACTGGACCAGCTACGAAAAACTTCGCACGGTTATTGAGAAGAAAATGTTCTCCAATACCGAGGAGCTGCTGCCGGTGATTTCGTTCAACGCCAAAACCTCAACCGACGAGCAGAAAAAACACGACGATTTTGTCGACCGCATGATGGAGAAAGGCTATACCCGCAAACAGGTTCGCCTGCTGTGCGAATGGTATCTGCGCGTGCGTAAATCGTCATAACGCCACGGCCCGGTTTACCGGGCCAACAACGACAAGATTCCGTAGGCCGGATAAGCGTACGCGCCATCCGGCACTATCGGCACTGAAAGTTGGCAGTACGGGAGGGGAATATGACCTGGTTCATAGACCGGCGCCTGAACGGTAAAAATAAAAGCGCGGTAAACCGCCAGCGCTTTTTGCGCCGCTACAAGGCGCAGATAAAACAGTCGATCTCCGAGGCCATCAACAAACGCTCGGTCACCGACATTGACAGCGGCGAGTCGGTTTCCATTCCGACCGACGATATCAGCGAACCAATGTTCCATCAGGGTCGCGGCGGCCTGCGCCATCGCGTCCACCCCGGCAACGACCACTTTGTTCAGAACGATCGTATCGAACGTCCGCAGGGCGGTGGTGGCGGCGGCGGAAGCGGTCAGGGCCAGGCGAGCCCGGACGGTGAAGGCCAGGACGAGTTCGTGTTCAACATTTCCAAAGACGAATATCTGGACCTGCTGTTCGAAGATTTGGCCCTGCCGAATTTGAAGAAAAACCAGCACCGTCAGCTAACGGAGTACAAAACGCATCGCGCCGGTTACACGGCCAATGGCGTTCCGGCGAATATCAGCGTCGTGCGTTCGTTGCAGAACTCGCTGGCGCGCCGCACTGCGATGACGGCGGGCAAGCGTCGGGAGCTGCGTGAGCTGGAGGCAAGCCTCGATACCGTTGCCAAAAGCGAACCCGCTCAGTTGCTGGAAGAGGAGCGTCTGCGTCGGGAGATTGCAGAACTGCGGGCGAAGATCGAGAAAGTGCCGTTTATCGACACCTTTGACCTGCGTTACAAGAATTACGAAAAACGCCCGGAGCCTTCCAGCCAGGCGGTGATGTTCTGCCTGATGGACGTCTCTGGCTCGATGGATCAGGCCACCAAGGACATGGCAAAACGCTTTTATATCCTGCTGTATCTGTTCCTCAGCCGGACCTATAAAAACGTCGAGGTGGTCTATATTCGCCATCACACTCAGGCGAAAGAAGTGGATGAGCATGAGTTCTTCTACTCGCAAGAAACCGGCGGCACGATTGTTTCCAGCGCCCTGAAACTGATGGATGAGGTGGTGAAGGAACGTTACGACCCGGCACAGTGGAATATCTATGCCGCACAGGCGTCTGACGGCGATAACTGGGCCGATGACTCCCCACTGTGTCATGAGATTCTGGCGAAGAAAATTCTGCCGGTGGTGCGTTACTACAGCTATATCGAAATCACCCGCCGGGCGCATCAGACCCTGTGGCGTGAGTACGAGCATTTGCAGTCGATGTTTGAAAACTTTGCCATGCAGCATATTCGCGATCAGGAAGATATTTATCCTGTGTTCCGCGAGCTGTTTCATAAGCAGGGTGCCACCAGTAACTGAAACCCGGTCAGCCAGAGCCTTCTGGCTGACTTTTTCCCCGACAGACCCGCTTGCTCCCCTGGACCGGAAAGGACTATGCTGACTGCCTGATTTTTTAACCGGAGTCACCATGTCTGACATCTCTTCCCGCAATATCCACCAGCATCTGCTCGACATTCTCACTACCGAGCAAGCCCGCTTTCGGGTGATGGAGCATGAAGCCATCGGCAAATGTGAAGCCGTCTCGGACATTCGCGGCACTGACCTTGGGCAAGGCGCGAAAGCGCTGGTGTGCAAAGTGAAAGGCAACGACGTGAAGCAGCACGTGCTGGCGATTCTTGCGGCAGATCAGCAGGCAGATTTATCGCGCCTTGCCTCGCACCTCGGCGGTCTGAAGGCGTCGCTGGCAAGCCCGGCGGAGGTGGATGCCCTCACCGCCTGCGTATTCGGCGCGATCCCTCCGTTCAGCTTCCATCCTTCACTGAAACTGGTGGCCGACCCGCTGCTGTTCGAGCGTTTCGACGAAATTGCCTTCAATGCGGGTCTGCTGGAAAAATCCATTGTGATGGACACGCAGGATTACCTGCGCATCGCTCAGCCAGAGCTGGTCGCGTTTCGTCGCGAGCCTGCAGCGGAGTAATCGCCACGCTAGTGGCATCTTTCCAGTAAAAGGACAGATGCCACCAACAGCACGCCCACGGTGCAGAACGCGAACAGGATAATCAGCGTTTCAGCCATCATCATTCCCCTCTCCGACGAACATTTACCGCGTTATACCGCCGATTAATGACACAGTGATGACAGCCCCGGCACGCTTTCTCACTCCCCTCAAACTGAAACGTTTCACGCCTGAGAAAGGCGCGGCAGGCTTATCTGATGACGACCTGTAGCATTCACGCCAATATTGTTACCGGTATCACGAAAAAGACTTTCCGTAACGCCATTGCCAAATCTCGCAATTGTTAACCATTTGTAATTGATTGAATCTCACTGCTGCTCCCCGCTAATTAACCTGACACCCCCAAGGTGGAAATAATGAGTGAGACGATCACCCGTAAAGAAAAGATCAGCTACGGACTCGGCGATATGGCCAGCCATATTGGTCTTGATAACGTCATTATTTTTCTGACGTTTTACTATACCGACGTTGTAGGTTTACCGGCGGCCTTTGTCGGCACGCTGTTTTTACTGGCGCGCACCGCGGATGCCATTATCGACCCGGCTATGGGATACCTTGCTGACCGAACAGAGACGCGCTGGGGGAAATTCCGCCCGTGGATGCTCTGGCTGGCGCTGCCCTTTGGCGCAAGCTGCCTGCTGACCTACGCCGTGCCAGAATCGCTGGAACTGCATGGCAAAATGGTCTTCGCCGCACTCAGCTATACCCTGATGATGCTGATGTATACCGCCATTAATATTCCTTATTGTTCAATGGGTGCCGTGATAACGCCCGATAACGAGGCCCGTATTTCCCTGCAATCCTGGCGCTTTTTCCTCGCCACCCTGGGCGGGGCTTTATCCACATTCTTTATGATGCCTTTGGCGGAGTTTCTCGGCGGTGCAGATAAACTTCTGGGTTATCGTTGGGCGATGGGAATAATGGCCAGCATTGCCGTCATTATGTTCTGGATCTGCTTCGCCAATACCCGCGAACGTATTAAAGCCCCTGCCACCCATAACAATTATCTCGCCGAATTACGTGATTTGCTGCGCAACGATCAATGGCGCGTGGTATCCGTGCTGGTATTAACCAATATTGGATTTGGGGTTATTCGCCTCGGCGCAATGATGTATTTCGTGACCTACTACCTTGGCAGCGCCAGCTATTTTATGTGGATGCTCGGCGCCCATATTCTCGGCAAAGCGGCGGGGAGCGCCCTCGCGAAGCGTCTGACCCGCCGTGCAGGCAAGGTACAGATGTTTGGCTACTGCGCGGTGCTGGCAGGCGTGTTCAGTATCGCCCTGTTCTTCGCCCCGAGGTCGGTATTCCTGCTGGTTCCCCTGACGTTTGTCATTTCAACGCTCTATCAGGCCACCACCACGCTGATGTGGGTGATGATGGCCGACGTTGCTGATTACGCCGAATGGAAACAGGGCAAGCGCATGGACGGCGTTATTTTCTCCACCTTCCTCGCCGTTCTCAAACTGGGCATGGCCATCGGCGGCGCCATTGTTGGCTGGACGCTAGGCTTTAGCGGCTACGTGGCGAATGCCCCCGAACAAACCTCCACCGCGATGTACTGCATCATCGCCCTGTTTACCGTCATTCCGGGTCTGCTGTCGCTTTGCGCCTTCGCCACGCTGCGCTGGTACAAACTCGACGACAGTACCATGAAATCCATCAATCTTGCCCGACACAGCGTGTCATAAAAGGAACCCCTCCATGAGTGAACTCATCCAGCATGCCAACAGCATTGAGTGGCGCTTTGAACGCCAGATCCTGCGGGTCGAACCCTGGGGTAAAAACAGCCTGCGCGTCCGGGCCACCTGCACCCCGGAGTTCAGCGATTCGCTGCAGGCCCTTCTGCTGGCAGAACCCTGTGA
Organism: Enterobacter sp. CC120223-11; assembly: GCF_900215375.1. Taxonomy (GTDB): domain Bacteria; phylum Pseudomonadota; class Gammaproteobacteria; order Enterobacterales; family Enterobacteriaceae; genus Scandinavium. The sequence continues at coordinate 352,042 of NZ_OBEF01000001.1, forward strand.
GGCCGAAATCACGCCCCTTGCAGAAAGCCTGACTCTGCGCAACGGCACGATAACCGCCGTACTCAATCTTAAAGGTCAGCTGGCCTTTTATAATCAGCGCGGAGAACTGCTGTTAGAAGAGTTGTGGCGGCAGCGTTCCACTGTTGGAATCGGGGCGAGTGAAAAAAGTCAGGACAAATATGTCAGCGCGCTGAAGCTCGATGCCCGTGAATTTAAGCCGCTGGCAGGCGGAAAGTATCAGCTCACCGTCCGCTTTGAATCACGCGATGATGAACGCCTGTACGGAATGGGACAATACCAGCAGCCGTGGCTCGATCTGAAAGGCTGCACGCTGGAACTCGCTCAACGAAATTCTCAGGCTAGCGTTCCGTTTGTGCAATCCAGTCTGGGCTATGGTTTGCTGTGGAACAATCCGGCCATAGGTGAGGCGAGCTTTGCCAAAAACCAGACCGAGTGGCGGGCACGTGTAACCGGAGAGATGGACTACTGGATAACGGCTGGCGACAGCGTGGCAGAGATAACCCGCCAGTATGCTAAAGCCACGGGAACCCCACCGCCAGCCCCCGCTTTCATCAGTGGATTATGGCAGTGCAAACTGCGCTATCGCACCCAGCAGGAGGTTCTGGAGGTGGCGCGGGAGTATCGCCGCCGCCACTTGCCGCTCTCGGTTATGGTGATTGATTTCTTCCACTGGCCCAATCAGGGAACCTGGTGCTTCGACCCCATTGACTGGCCCGATCCGCAGGCGATGGTCGATGAACTGCGCTCCCTTGGCATTGAACTGATGGTGTCGGTGTGGCCAACCGTCGAGGCACGCAGCCCGCTCTATCCGCAGATGAAGGCGAAAGGCTGGCTGGTCAGCAGCGAACGCGGCGTGCAGGTCAATCTCGATTTTATGGGCAACACCACCTTTTTCGACGCGACTCACCCGCAGGCCCGGGAATTTGTGTGGGATACGGTGAAGAAAAATTACTACGATTTGGGCATCAAGCTGTTCTGGCTGGACGAAGCGGAGCCGGAATACCGGGCCTATGATTTTGATAACTACCGCTACCATGCCGGGCCAGTTTTAGAAGTGGGGAACCGCTACCCCCGTGATTTTGCACAAGGGTTTTATGATGGCCTGCAGGCCAACGGCGAACGCGACATCGTCAATCTGGTACGCTGCTCCTGGGCTGGCAGCCAGCGTTTCGGTGTCCTGGCCTGGTCCGGCGACGTCCACTCCTCATTCCACGCATTCCGTAATCAGATTGCCGCAGGCCTGAACATGGGGCTCGCGGGGATCCCCTGGTGGACGACGGACATCGGCGGTTTCCAGGGCGGCAACGTGAACGACCCCGCCTTCCATGAGCTGCTGATCCGTTGGTTCCAGTGGGCCGTTTTCTGCCCGGTGCTGCGCATGCATGGCTATCGTGAGCCGCAAATTCAGCCCCCGGAGCGCTATCGCGATGGGATCCCACAGTGCAACAGCGGTTCGCCGAATGAGCTGTGGAGCTATGGCGAGGAAAACTTCGCCATCATGCAGCACTGGCTGTCGGTGCGTGAAAAACTCCGCCCTTACATTGACGCTCTGTATCAGAATGCGCATGAGCATGGCGATCCGCTGATGCGCCCGCTGTTCTGGCATTTCCCGGAGGACAAACGCAGCTGGGAGACGGAAGATCAGTATCTGTTTGGCGAAGATTTACTGGTCGCGCCGGTGCTCTACGCCGGACAGCGCCAGCGTGAAGTCTGGCTGCCTGCCGGAATAAACTGGATTGCGCTGAACGGTGAGCGCTACCGTGGCGGTGAACGGGTGACGGTGAGCGCACCGCTGGAGAGCATTCCGCTGTTCATCCGTGAAGGCAGCCCGCTGGTCAATATCCTGCTGAGCTGATTTCAGGCAAGTGCCCAAAAAGTCGGGATATTTATCCGAAAGCCTGTTTAACTCCGCATTTATGCGTAAAGTAAACAGGCTGACTTTTTTGGGCAAGGACCCCCTTCATGTTTGACTCTACCCTGTTGATCCTTCTGGGACTGGCGGCGCTCGGCTTTATCAGCCACAACACCACCGTCGCCGTCTCTATTCTGGTTCTCATCATCGTGCGTGTGACGCCGCTGAACACCTTTTTCCCCTGGATTGAAAAACAGGGCCTGAGCATCGGCATTATCGTGCTCACCATCGGTGTAATGGCGCCTATCGCCAGCGGCACGCTGCCTGCTTCCACGCTGCTGCACTCCTTCGTCAACTGGAAGTCGCTGGTGGCGATTGCGGTCGGCGTGTTTGTCTCCTGGCTGGGCGGCAGAGGCGTACAGCTGATGGGTACCCAGCCGCAGCTGGTGGCCGGACTGCTCGTCGGCACCGTGCTTGGCGTGGCGCTGTTCCGGGGCGTACCAGTGGGGCCGCTGATTGCCGCCGGGCTGGTATCACTGTTTATAGGGAAGGGGTAATCAGACCGTTAAGATAGCGCCCGGGCGTCTGGCCGAGTCCTTTGCGGAACATGGTGATAAACGCCGTGGTGGAGTCGTAGCCGAGCGCATGCGCCGTCTGCTGTACGGTTTGCCCACGGATAAGCAGCTGCAGTGCCAGGATAAGCTGGAGCTGATGCCGCCAGCGGCGGAAGCTCAGACCCGTCTCCTTCACCACCAGTCGGGCCAGGTTACGCTCACTCATCGCAAAATGCCCTGCCCACTGCCCCAACGTTTGCCAAACCGCGGGCTCCGCGGCCATGGTATCGACCATCTGACGGATTTTGGGATGGGCTGATACTGGCAGCTGGAGTTGTTGCTGCGGCTGCTGTGGCAGCTCATCGAACAGCACCTGAATCAGGCGCTGCATGGCCTCGTTATTTTTTTGCCCCTGGTTGCGATCGGCGAGCGTCAGGATCAGTTCACGAACCAGCGGCGATATTTTCAGGGTGCAGCAATGGTCAGGCATAGCCGCAACGCCAGGCTCTATAAACAGAAAGCACAGGCGAGCGCCAGGCGTGGCGCGGTTGCTGTGCGGCACCAGACCGGGGATCCACACTGCATACTGCGGCGGCACCATCCACATGGCGTTTTCCACTTCGCAGGTAATGGCCCCGTGCAGCGCCAGAATCAGCTGGCCCTTTCGGTGCCGATGCAGAGGGATGAACTGTTCATCCTCAACCACCTGAATGCGGAAGGCCACCGCGCTTTCCGGCTGGCTGTCTGGCTCATAGCCCGCAAGGCCCAGTCCAGTTGTCATCATTTTTGTCCGATGTGAGCGATTATTTGTCATTCTAGCTTGATTCAATCACCGCGAAAACCGCGTATCGTAGCCACTCCTGAGTATGACCGAGAAGCCCATGAGTTCTGATATCCCCTCTACCCGCCGTCAGACGCTGTTCCTGATTGCCGGAATTTTACTTATCGCCACTTCCCTGCGCGTGACCTTTACCGGTGCCGCGCCGCTGCTGGACAGCATCCGCGCCGACTACGGTCTGAGCACGGCCTGGACCGGCATGTTGACCACGCTGCCCCTGCTGGCATTTGGCCTGTTTTCTCCGCTTGCGGCGGGCATTGCGCGCCGTTTTGGTATGGAGCGCAGCCTGTTTGCCGCCCTGCTGCTGATTTGTGCGGGCATCGCCGTCCGCTCCCTGCCCTCCGCCACCTTTTTGTTCGTCGGCACCACCATCATCGGTTGCGGTATCGCCATGGGGAACGTCCTGCTGCCAGGATTGATCAAGAGGGATTTCGCGGGGCACGTCGCGCGAATGATCGGCGCATACTCGTTAACCATGGGCGGTGCTGCCGCGCTCGGCTCAGCGCTGGTCGTACCCATTGCGATGAGCGGCGCAGGCTGGCACGGCGCGCTGCTGGCGCTGATGGCCTTCCCGTTGATTGGCCTGTTAGTCTGGCTGCCGCAGCTGCGTCGCCACACGCCAGGCACAATGACCACGTCAGGAAGCCTGCACAACCGGGGGATCTGGCGTTCGGCTCTGGCGTGGCAGGTCACGCTATTCCTCGGCATTAACTCGCTGGTCTATTACGTGGTCATTGGCTGGCTGCCGTCTATCCTCATCAGCCAGGGGTACAGCGAAGCCCAGGCGGGTTCACTGCACGGTTTATTACAGTTAGCCACCGCCGTACCGGGCCTGCTGATCCCGATTGTGCTGCACAAACTCAAAGATCAGCGCGGTATCGCCATTGTCGTCGCCATCATGTGCGCCATCAGCGCCGTCGGCTACTGGCTGCTGCCGCAGCAGGCGGTGGTCTGGACGCTGATTTTTGGCTTCGGCTCAGGGGCAACGATGATTCTCGGTCTGACCTTTATCGGCCTGCGCGCAGGTTCTGCCCATCAGGCAGCGGCACTTTCCGGGATGGCACAGTCCGTGGGTTATCTGCTGGCGGCCTGCGGGCCACCGCTGATGGGAAAAATCCATGACGCCAGCGGCGACTGGCATATCCCGCTTATCGCCGTGGCCGTTATCTCACTGATGATGGCTCTGTTTGGTGGGCTCGCCGGACGTGACCGGGAAATTGCGGGGTAATGACAAACATTGCCGGGAGGCGCTCCGCTTCCCGGCCTGCAGCGCTTAGTTTGCCGCCGCTCGCAAAAACGCATGTACCAGAGGAGCCGGACGGCCTGCCAGCGCATTGCGCTCATGCTGGAACAGCGTCCCGACAAAAAACGGATGGGTGATGAGCTCCACAGCACGGATTTCACCTTCCTCATCCCAGCCCGTCACGCGCAATGCGCCTTCTTCCAGCTCAGATGCAAATTCAGGCGAGATACCGTAGTTACAGTGATAACCCTCTTCAATCGTTTCACGCCCGTAGGCTCTCGCGATCAGCGTATTGCTGCGCAGTTCGATTGAATCTGATTTCTCCACCAGCGAACAGCTCAGCGGCGCGATAACCATCCGCCCTTCGCTATCGGTTTCGGCATGCGCAGCATCGTGCCAGCCCAGTACGTTACGGGCGTATTCAATAATGGCATGCTGGAAGCCGCCGCAGGTACCGAGGAAAGGAATGCTGTTTTCACGTGCGTAGCGAATGGCGATAAACGCGCCTTGCACATTTTTGTACGGACTTGCCGGAACCAGCCAGATGGCGTCGTATCCCACCAAATCTTCGGCGCTATTGATTTCCGTTGTGGCAAGCCAATCGTAGTCGGCCGTCAGTTCCTGAACGGCGGCGGCATCGTCGATTGCAAGCGGGATAGCCTGATGAGCGATCACCTCAGGATTGAAGTCACCGACCAGCGCGATACGCAGTGTTTTTTTATCAGAAGCGTGTTCCATGAAGGGGTCCTTATGCGGTGCAATTTACGGGCTACATAAGGAACACCAGACTACCTGGGTTTCAGGCGCAGAACAATCCCCTGAATTAATGGGTGACTGACATTTCATCGGTTCGTGGAACAGATTACCCTGTGAGTGGCACATAAATAAAAGGAGAACGACAAATGATTCAGTGCAAGCGGGTATACGAAGCACCTTCAGCGGAAGACGGCTATCGGGTGCTGGTTGACCGTCTCTGGCCACGCGGAATGAAAAAAGAGGATTTGCGCTGCGATGAGTGGTGCAAAGCGCTTTCGCCTTCCTCTGAGCTGAGAAAGGCATTTCACGGTGAGGTGATTGACTTTACAACGTTCAGCGAACGCTACCGCGCTGAATTACAGGCTAACGCCGCAGAAGGCCAGCGCCTTGCGCTTATCGCACAACAACAAACGTTGACCCTGGTCTACGGCGCTAAAAATACGCAACAGAATCATGCCCTGGTGCTGGCAGCGTGGCTGAAAAGCCTTACTCGCTGACTTTTTCCAGTTCGTCGGCGGGCAGCGTGTCGGGCGTGAGCGGCATCAGGTGTTCCGGGCGGACGAAGGCAAAACCCGCCTGCCCGTCTACCGCCTGAATATCGCCGGTGACCAGCCACAGCGCGCGCTGTGCTTCTCGCGGCAGTTCAGTCACGACACCATTGACAGGGTTGAGGATCCTCTCGCCAGGCTGGCAAAGGGCAAAAAGCGAAACGGATTTTCCGATATTCGCCCGGCCTGCGGGCGTGCGGGCGGCGATGATCATCGCCAGGGTGCCCGGTTTTAGCTGAAACATGCTGCTCTCACACGCTCTGATATTAAGATTAATCTTAATGCGGATTCTACCCTGGAGAGCAGCGGCCTGTCACGAGCCAGCGTGATCGCGGCGGTAAAGCGTCCATTCGTCGAGCACTTCGCCATTCGGCAATTTACAATCGGAACGTACGCCCTGCGGACTTTGTACCGGCACCGAAGTACCGCCTTTCTGCTGGCAATACACCGCAGCAGGGTTAGGCATTCCGATATTCGGCGGCTTCGGGGCGTCGTTCTGGCTGGCGGTTGTGCAGCCTGCAAGCAGTAACGGTAATACCAGTCCGGCATATTTCATTGATGTGTCTTCCTTTATTGGCGGCTAATTTGCCTTAATCTCCACTATTTCTTCATTTTAACTGCACTTTTGCAACTTAAATTAAGACGGTTCCCGAACTGACCAGGGAACACATCATTCCATAATCAATGAGTTTTTGCCCCGCCTCCCCCGGCGGGGCCTTTTTGACAACGATTCGTCATTTTCTCGCCCATTCGATGTATAAAATTTGATGTATTCATGGTTTACTATTCCCATATAGCCGATATTTTCAGCATTGCGTGCAGCTACTGCTGTTATTGCACGGGAGTTCCAGGTCATGTCAGATATTATTCTTGCCCGCGTTTCACAAACCCTCGCCACCGAACAAACTCTCGAAAGCCTCGTGCGCCAGCTGCTGGAAATGCTCGAGATGGTGACGAACATGGAATCGACATACCTGACCCGAGTCGATACTGGTGCACGATTGCAGCAGATCGTCTACGCGCGGAACAGCAGCGAAATGCAAATTCCCGAAGGCTTTACCGTTCCCTGGGATGACACCCTGTGTAAACGTGCCGTTGATGAAGAGCATTACTTCAGCAACGATGTCCCTGCCCGCTGGCCGGAATGTCAGGCCGCGCAACAGCTGGGAATTAATACCTTTTTCACCACGCCAGTGCATCTAGCCGACGGCTCGTTCTATGGCACGCTCTGCGCATCCAGTCGGGATGTTCACAACTTCAGCATTAACAGTGAGCACGTGCTGCAACTCTTCGCCAGTCTGATTGCCCGCTATATCGAAAAAGAGTCGCTTGTCGAGCAATTACGCGAAGCCAACGCCGCGCTGATTGCCCACTCCTACACCGATTCCCTGACGGGCCTTGCCAATCGACGCGCCGTGTACGAACAGCTGGATGCGTTGTTCGCCCACTCGGGTAAAAACCGTTCACGCGTGCTGGTCGCTTTTATCGACCTGGATGATTTTAAAGAAATTAACGACGTTCACGGTCATCAGGCCGGGGATGAGTTCCTGATTCAGGTGGGCCAGCGACTCTCTTCGGTGATGACCGGGGAAGATATTGTCGGTCGTCTTGGCGGCGATGAGTTTCTGGTGGCCTGTGAAATGACCTCCAGCGGCCAGAAGCAGTCGTTTATTGAGCTGCTGCGCCGTCAAATCAGCGGTCACTATTTACTGGCCGGGCACAGCCTGCACTACCCTGGCGCGAGCATCGGTGCCATCGACGTCAACCCAGCGGAGATGGATGCAGAGAGCGCCATTCAGGCGGCCGATGCCGCCATGTATCTCGATAAAAAAGCACGTCAGCGAATGAGCGTCGCGTCCTGACGCGCCTGCTTCATACGGTACATATCCGCATCGGCCACCTGAATCGTGGTGGCCAAATCGCTCTGGAATGACGCAACGCCCCAGGAGACCGACAGGTGGACTGCGTTGCCGCCGACGACAAAATCATGCGCTGAAATCTCTTTTGCTACCCGCTGCGCAATGCGTCGGGCATCGTCAGCCCCGGTCTTCAGCAGCAGGATAACAAACTCGTCACCGCCAGTTCGAATCACCAGATCCTTCTCATCCCTCACGCTGGACATCATCCGCCGCGCAATCACCTTAAGCGCCCTGTCGCCCGCGCTGTGTCCCCAGGTGTCATTGATTGCTTTAAATTTATTGCAGTCCATCAGGATAACCACCGGGAAGTCCTCGATTCGGTCATGCACAAATTCAAGGATCTTGCGTGTGAAGCAGCCCGTCAGCGGATCGGTATATACCCGGACATCGCTCTGATTAAACCGACGACGCAGCACACAGGCCAGTAACAGAAAGAGGAAAGGCGCCAGCAATACGGCGATCCATCCTTGTGGATCGTTAAGCACAAACAGGTAGACCGGCAGCGCATAGCGGTACTCGTATTTTTTTGAGATGGCGCGCACTGAGGCATCGCGCAGCCAGGAGCAGGACTCCGTCAGGCAGAGTGACGTTCTGTCCGGCACGTTTACCAGTTTCACCATTAACCCCGCAGGCAAGCTGCCGCCGAAGGATTCAGCCAGCGCATCGCGCATTTCACTCAGCGAATGGTCGTACAGCAGGTAGCCCACGATTCTGTCGGAGACCGTCGCCCCCGATAAATCATAAATGTAACTGATAACGCTGAAGGCCTTCTCGCCCGTGATGCGGTCGGTGTAGAAGCTCGTTGAACTTCCTTCACGCTTGGTCACGTCTTTTTGCAGCAGGCGGTCGTAAAAGGATTCCGGCGGCTTAAAGAAGGCGTCAGGATCGTTGGCCATTTTTGAATCGCTGAAATGAAAAGGCACCGAATCCTGAGGATCAAACCAGTAAAACCAGCTGGCATCCCGGGCAATAATATAGCGGTGGGCGTCGAAGCGGCCGGGGTTGATGGCGTTTATTTTGTGGCGAATAAACTCAGCGGCGGCGAACATACAGCTGCCGTTCAAATCTCGCTGACGCGCAATCAGCGTCCCGGAGTCAGGATCAGGATGATGCAGGTCGCCATTGATTGCCCAGCTCTCGCCATCGCGTGGCGCAAAGCCCTCCAGCCCACCGCATTCCCGGGTGCCCCGAATCTGCTGGAAACGTACGCCTGTGGCATCGGCAATCAGCTCATTATCGTTGAAGACCTCAATGGTGTGAGCGACCATGGCGTTCATTCGTTCGCTGACCTCAGACATGCGCTTCTGATGAGAAAAAATCACATAAAGTGAGACGCACAGGAGCGTCACTGTGGCGGAAATCAGCACTGCCTGGCGTTTTCTGAGCGCATCCTGGACTTTCTTCACTGCGGCACCACTGACGATAAGAGAGCTTTAAGATTCTTTAGTAATTTAGCGGAGTTACCTGCTTAACGCCATGATGTACAGAAGATTCCATTGCGGAATGCCCTGTGCCCGCGTGTAAATAAACTCCCACTGGAATCGCGTGACTTATACTTGATCTCTGAAGCGATCTCGCCTTTTCCGAATAAGGAGTCACCCGATGGGATTATTCAGTTTCGTGAAAGAAGCCGGAGAAAAGCTCTGGGATGCCGTCACCGGGCAGAACGGTGATGAGCAGAGCAAAAAGCTGGAAACGCACATAACCAACCTTGGCCTGCCGGGCGCTGAAAATGTCAAAGTCGACGTGGCCAGCGACGGGACGGCAACGGTCACCGGGGACGGTTTAAGTCAGGAAGCAAAAGAGAAAATCCTCGTGGCTATCGGCAACGTGGCGGGCATTTCACAGGTGAACGAAAGCCTGTCGACCGCACAGCCAGGCCCGGAAAGCCGCTATTACACCGTGAAGTCCGGCGATACCCTGAGCGCCATTTCTAAAGCTGAATACGGCACCGCCAACGAGTATCAGCGCATCTTTGAAGCCAACAAACCTATGCTCAAACATCCGGACAAAATCTATCCGGGCCAGGTGTTGATCATCCCGAACAAACCTTGAGGTATGCATTATGAGTCTATTCGATCAAGTGGCCGGCATGTTTGGCGGTCAGGATGGAAAAGCCGGAACCCTGCAGGCCATTATGGCGTGGATAAATGAACAAGGCGGCATTCAGGTACTGCTGGAAAAATTTCAGCAGGGCGGGCTGGGGGCGATTGCTGAATCCTGGATAAGCACCGGCGGCAACCAGCCGGTCTCGCCGGACCAGGTTACCGATGCGCTGGGCTCCCCGGCCATTGCCGATCTGGCGGCCAAGCTTGGTATTGAGCCACAGGCGGCGTCTAACCTGATTGCTGAGCATCTGCCGAAAGTCGTTGATACGCTATCGCCAAACGGCGAGGTAGACGGGCAGCAGGACTTGATGACGGAAGGATTGAATCTGCTGAAAGGCAAGTTCTTCAGCTAATGACAAAGCGGCGGGGAAACGCTCCCCGCCCTGCTTTCACTTAGCTTTCTGGTACAGATCCCAGCGGTTGCCATAGAGATCTTCAAACACAACCACCGTGCCATACTCTTCTTCTCGAGGTTCCTCGCAGAACGTCACACCATTGGCTTTCATTCTCTGATAATCACCCCAGAACTCGTCAGTTTGCAGGAACAGGAAAACCCGACCACCACACTGATTGCCAATAAATTCGGCCTGACGATCGTTTGAGGCCCGGGCCAGCAAAAGCGTGCAGTTGCTTTCAGGATGCGGCGTGACCACTACCCAGCGTTTTCCCGGCTGCGGGGTATCTTCCACCAGCGTAAAGCCGAGTTTAGTGGTGTAGTACTCAATCGCCCGGTCGTAATCATCCACCACGATAGCCACGTGGCCCAGACTTCTTATGGGTGCGTTCATCAATTGTTCCCTTATCATTTTGGCCGCAAGAGTAAAAAAAAGGAGCCCGAAGGCTCCCGATTTCATTTACCGCAAAACAATTTACATGTTTGCGATAATCGCGTCACCAAACTCTGAACATTTCAGCAGTTTAGCGCCTTCCATGCCTTTAACAATCAGGTCTGCGGCTTCGAACCATTCCATGTGACGGAGCAGTATATTTTATTACTAGGCTTTACTATCTGATATTTCGGAAAAAAACAAAATTTCCCCGTATCAACAGCATGAATAAAGCCCAAATCTAACCTACTGTTTTAACTTAAGTTGCTAATGGTTTTGATAACCATATTTGAGGCTTCAGGGTAAAGGAATAGGAGGCCGCAATGAGCGAAAAGCGGACATTGATATCAAGATTAGGGCAAAAAATCGCGCGGTGTTGAGCCCAGAATGAACCGAAAAGCGGCTGTAAATGACGCCGGGCATGAGAAACCTAGCTGGTAAGCAACCTGTTTGATTGGGATGCCATTCGCGAGAAGATCTAGCGAAGCACAAATTCGGGCTCTCTGCTTCCATGTTCTATAACTGAAGCCAGTATCCTTAATAAACAATCGCGAAAATGTACGTTCAGACATGGTTGCGATAAAAGCCAGCTCGCTCAACGATGCTTCCCAGCGCTGATTAACCAACAGCTCTTTGGCCGCACGGAATAATCTCTCATCATGCGGCATTGGAAGGTCCGTAGTTAAAGGTGGAGCCTCGCTGAGGATTTCCAGAAGCAACAGAGACATTTTCCGTTGACTCTGTCGGCGGTAATTCTCATCGAAAAGCCCTGCTATCAGCTCTTTCACCAGTGCAGTAGCAGTAATAACATGCACCTGATTACTCTTCGTAAAGTTCGTGCATTCAGCGATAAGGCTGCTACTGAAATAGACAGCCCGCAGGTCTGTTTGTGAAAGCAGGTTGTAACTATGGATGTGAAGAGGAGGTAGCCATAATGCACGCTGAGGAGGGATAACCCAGCGGTCACTCTCTGTTTCAACCAGCATCACCCCCCTGGAGGCAAATAATAACTGCCCCTCAATATGATGATGGGGAGGGTCTACCTCTCCACGTTGATAGCTTATCGCTGTGCTTGACCAGCCTGTAGATTCATCATGTCTTGGCGCTTTATCTATACTACCTGGCATTTCAGATTTAGCCCCTGCAATTATCATATCGAAGTTGGAATCACCCGCAGTATAGCCTTATTGGATGGGTGAGCTATTCATAATTCTGAATATCATAGTTATTACAGGAGCTTATCCTAATGCGAGTACACTTTATCGTACATGAAAGTTTTGAATTTCCAGGGGCTTATGAGACCTGGGCAACTAATCGAGGTCATGATGTGACTTACTCACGCGTTTATGCAGGCGATGAGCTGCCAGCAGACACCGAAGACATCGATTTCCTGATCGTTATGGGCGGTCCGCAAGATCCAGCCACTACTCTGGAAGAATGCCCGCACTTTAATTCCAAAAGTGAACAGGCGTTGATTGCTTCTGCAGTTCAAACAGGTAAAGCCGTGATCGGTATTTGCCTCGGCTCACAGCTAATCGGTGAAGCGCTGGGCGCGTCGTTCGTTCACAGCCCTGAAAAAGAAATTGGTAAATTCCCGATTACACTGACTGAAGATGGCTGCAAGGATGCAATGTTCTCTCACTTTACGAAAACGCTTGAAGTAGGTCACTGGCATAACGACATGCCAGGTCTGACCCCGGAAGCAAGAATTATCGCGTTTAGCGAAGGCTGTCCGCGCCAGATCGTTTCTTATTCAGACCGCGTTTTTGGTTTCCAGTGCCACATGGAGCTAACCCTGGAAGTTGTTGAACTGCTAATAGCTCATTCTGAAAAAGACCTAAGCCGTGCCGCAGAATACCGCTTCGTCAATACTCCTGGAGAACTCCGGTCGCACGATTACGGTGAAATGAATCAGGTGCTTTTTGGCTTCCTGGATAAACTAGAAGCACATTACAAATCAACTCAAGCATAATGTAGGCCCGTTGACGATTGTCACCGGGTATTGGTCTCAACGTCCGCTTCTAGCACAAAGCCGACATTGACCTTTCTTAAGCTGTTTCCGCGGGTTCAACTCCCGCCAGCTCCACCAATCATGATTGGACAGTGATAGGACATCACTAGCAATAACAGGAAGTTAGCAGTCCCGGCAGGACACCGACCAGACGGTGATGGGACGAAAAAGGATACGTAAAGGAGCCGCGGTTCCTGAGCGATGAGAAAGCCCGCTGACGCGGGCTTTTTTGTATCTGGATTTCCCTCCTCTGGTTTCCACACCCTCTATACTTTCAGTCTGGCTGACTGGAGGTTCCTATGTGCGGACGGTTTTCGCAATCGATGACCCGTGAGGATTATCTTTCATACCTGGTTGACGAAGGCGATCGTGACATCACTTACGAGCCGGAGCCCATTAGCCGGTACAACGTTGCGCCTGGGACCAAAGTTCTGCTGCTAAGCGAACGTGACGAGCAGCTGCATCTTGATCCGGTCTTGTGGTCTTACGCGCCAGATTGGTGGGATAAACCGCCGCTGATTAATGCGCGCGTCGAGACCGCGGCAACGAGCCGGATGTTCAAACCTCTCAGGCAACATGGCTGGGCTATTTGTTTCGCCGACGGCTGGTTCGAGTGGAAGAAAGAAGTCGACAAGAAACAGCCCTACTTCATTCACCGGGCCGACGGCCAGCCTATTTTAATGGCAGCGATTGGCAGCACACCTTTCGAACGCGGTGATGCGGCAGAAGGATTTCTGATTGTTACTACTGCAGCTGATAAGGGATTGGTTGATATTCATGACCGGCGGCCGCTGGTTTTATCACCGGAAGCTACGCGCGAGTGGATGAGTCAGGAGCTCAGCGTTAAAGAATTGGAGTCTGTTATTTTGAACAGAATGGTTCAAGAAGATGCTTTTACCTGGCGTCCAGTAGCAAGAGATATTGGTAATGTCAAAAGCAACACCCCATATTTACTTAATGATATTTCTCTGTGATATGTTTTAAACAATCTATAGTTACAATAAACTGACGTTGCATCTTATCATTCCACATAGATAAGGTCATATATGAAAGATTTTTATGGCTATGCACGAGCAATCAATCTACTACTGACTATTTTGTCTGTTTCTCTCATTTCTTTTTTCATCTTTCCATCGAAATCAAACTTGTATGAGCGAGCATTAGTTGATATCCAATTCTTAATAAACACCAACCCTCAAAAATATAAAAACGTCATTGACATGAGTTATTTTCGAGCTGAAATTAAAAGGGTTTTCCTTCAAAACATCCATACTTACTCGTCATCAATAAAAGTTGATCCAAACTTTCGCAGCTCTGTTCTTGTTATCGCCAGCTACCCTAAGTCTTTTGATGATATTTTAATATCAGATATATTTAAAAATAAAAAATATGATACCCCCCCCTCTTTGGCCTATCCTTCCATAGAAACCCTGACAGATACTTTCAATGAAATGTTTGGTCGTGGAGAATACCAGCATGGGTCATGCATCTCTGATAATGAAGACACTGATGACTCCATTCAATTAATCAAATGCGCACCTTTATCGCCTGATGATATAATTCTTCGTGCCGAATTTTTATCAGAACCGGAGCAGTATAGATCAATTATAAACACAGAAGCGACATCTGATGAAAATCGTGTCTTTTTGGTTTTATATGTTAAAAAAGGGGGAGAGGGAGTTGGGTCAAATACAACGAAAGTACGCTATGCAAGTGAGCTATACTCAATCACTGAATTATATGGAATATCTAGTTTCAATTCATGGTTAAACATGAATTACTTCGACAACTCCTCAATTCAAGCCGCCAATGGTGGCACCAACCCACTACTTAGCTTCATAAGCAAGCAACTAATAAATTACAACAACTACCGTGCAATAGTAGCACAATCAATACAAATGAACATTTTCCGAAACACCAATATAACCAATGAAGAAAGGGATAGAAGATTATCCGAAGTAAATAAATTGCTCATTGAGCTTTATACACCGCAGGAAAGATTAATAGGGATAACATCAATATATGATGAAATAAAAAAAATGAACATTTACGATGCCTATAATTACATTTCGGATAAAATAGATAAAAACCAACAAGATATTGACATGGCAGGTCAAAAAATAAACTCAAGGTTTATACTTATATCAGCACCCTTCTTCATTTTAGGATTGCTCGTTGCTCTTTTATCGGCAACTAACATGATTCAAAACACACTTAGCTCTAATAATGACGCTCATGGAGAAATATCATTTCCTTGGTTTTGCTTACACTCAGATACGGCATCAATTTCAATCTCTTACTTTACAATATTAATCTTGCCTTCATTGAATTTTATCGCATCAATCCTCCAACCGTCCAAGGACGGTGGGATTGATTTTACTATTAACTGTATTTTATTCACTTTGGCAATTCCAACTTCATTATTAATATTAAGAAAATTGCGTGTAATAAGGAAATCCATTGTCTTATAAAAAGTATTAATTTTATCTAACCTGCAGTAAATCTGAAGACCCCATCGTGTAACCGGTCAGCGCCTGGATGACATATCGAAGATGAAGTTTAGTGATATTTGGGACGATCATCTTCATGTTGAGCAGGAGAAAGCGGGGAGCAAAATTGCGATCCCACTGTCGCTTCGCCTGAACGCAATTAACTGGAGTTTGCGGGATGTGGTGTCACGCTGCCGTGATTATGCGGTAAGCCCTTACCTGGTTCACTTTTTCCGGTCTATTCACAGGCAGAGCGTGGCGTAGAGGTGAAATCCAATACCTTAACCATGAACTTCAGCAAGACACGGGATAAGGCTAAACTTGATTGGGGATCTGGTACACCTGCGACCTTCCACGAATAGCGCTCCCTGGCTGAGCGTCTTTATGAGGCTCAGGGGATCGATACCCAAAAATTGCTGGGCCATAAGTCGCCAAATCAGACGGCTCGATACCATGATGATCGTGGCAAAGGATGGATTACTTTAGCAATTTAATCCATGGGGCATTATTTCCATGCCCCGAGTTAGCTATTTTTTATTTAAATCAAAACCTTTTTCTCTGGCAGTTTTATAAACGGAAACAGCATCAGCATTATCTCCCCATGCTTTTTCATTAAAAAACAAAACATGAGCATTACTGATTAGCTTATCGACTGGCAAATTATCAAACACTGAATATTCCTCGAAGAAATAACTGAATTTAAACCCGTGCCTTGAATTTCCATTATATAACAAAATCAATAATTCATAATTAGATATTTGAGCCCTGAGAATATTCGCATATCTTTTTTTGACAGCATCGCTTACCGTTGCGTCATCAATGAATTTAAAAGTATTATATAAGTACCTATAATAATGAGAAAAGTTTCCGGAGCGACCTCTAAAATAGAATTCAAATGAATCTGAGAGCATCTTTTTCTCGCGGCCAAGTGAGAATTCAGTTGCATCTAAATAATCAACATCATCAACTGGGTATTTAGAAATATACATTTTTTTAAATCTGGCGTAGTAATAAGTGAAGACAGAACGACCTTCCTTATTTATTTTTTTCTCATCGCCTCCAACTCTCATGTCTTTTATTATGGTTTGTAAAATTGTGAGCATGTTAAAAAAGGAGTTTTCAAAATCTCTGAGTTTCTCAGACTCTTCTCTTTTACTGGCATCCATTTCTATTTTTCTGGTTGAGTCAATCTGTAGCTTTAATGTCCATAAGATCCCACAAAAACCTAATGCTGAAAAAATTGATGTAAATGCTCCCCATGAATCTCCAAACACACCTTTTTCAGTCGCATCCATACCTTCAAAAAACCAAAGGTCATTGATTAAAGCGTATCCGTAGAGGAAGATCAGACTCAAGCAAATGACAATAACTAGACGAAACATTTCGTGAGCAATCCTTGGCTGTTTTGATAACTTGTTTTGATAAAATTTTGATAACCGTTAGCGAGCTAACAAAAAACAACGGGAGCGTTAAGCTCCCGTTAATCGTTTTAACAATTACCGCAATTACATGTTTGCGATAATTGCGTCACCAAACTCTGAACATTTCAGCAGTTTAGCGCCTTCCATCAGACGCTCGAAGTCATAGGTCACGGTTTTGGCAGCGATGGCGCCTTCCATGCCTTTAACAATCAGGTCTGCGGCTTCGAACCATTCCATGTGACGGAGCATCATTTCTGCGGAAAGGATAACGGAACCTGGGTTCACTTTATCCTGACCTGCATATTTTGGTGCGGTGCCGTGGGTGGCTTCGAACAGCGCGCATTCGTCACCGATGTTCGCGCCAGGGGCGATACCGATGCCGCCAACCTGCGCCGCCAGGGCGTCGGAGATGTAGTCGCCGTTCAGGTTCATACAGGCGATAACGTCATACTCGGCCGGACGCAGCAGGATCTGCTGGAGGAACGCATCGGCGATCACATCTTTAACGATGATCTCTTTGCCGGTTTTCGGGTTCTTGATTTTCTGCCACGGGCCGCCATCGATCAGTTCACCGCCGAACTCTTCTTTCGCCAGCTGGTAGCCCCAGTCTTTGAAAGCGCCTTCGGTGAACTTCATGATGTTGCCTTTGTGAACCAGGGTCACAGAGTCACGGTCGTTGGTGATCGCGTATTCGATAGCCGCGCGAACCAGGCGCTTGGTGCCTTCTTCGGAGCAAGGCTTGATGCCGATGCCGCAGTGCTCAGGGAAGCGAATTTTCTTCACGCCCATCTCTTCGCGCAGGAACTTGATCACTTTTTCTGCGTCAGCAGAATCTGCTTTCCACTCGATGCCCGCGTAGATGTCTTCGGAGTTTTCACGGAAGATAACCATGTCGGTCAGTTCCGGCTGCTTCACAGGGCTTGGGGTGCCCTGGTAGTAACGTACCGGGCGCAGGCAGACGTAAAGGTCCAGCTCCTGGCGCAGGGCAACGTTCAGAGAACGAATACCGCCACCGACCGGGGTGGTCAGCGGGCCTTTGATGGCAACGCGGTATTCACGAATCAGATCCAGCGTTTCAGCCGGCAGCCAGACGTCCTGGCCGTATACGTGGGTGGATTTCTCGCCGGTGTAAATTTCCATCCAGGAAATTTTACGCTCGCCCTTGTAGGCTTTCTCTACCGCGGCGTTCACCACTTTGATCATTGGCGGAGTTACGTCAACGCCGATGCCATCACCTTCGATGAACGGAATAATCGGGTTGTGGGGTACGTTCAGTTTGCCGTTTTGCAGGGTGATCTTCTGGCCTTCCGCCGGAACAACTACTTTGCTTTCCATCAACTTCTCCTTCGAGCGCTTCTGGTGACTGCTCGTGCCTTTCGCGTCCTGGGTTGCGTTGCCCCGGCAACGCGAATAGTGTGAGCAATATTTTTTGTTAATGATTTGTAATGAGCTGGTTGATACTACCTGAATGTTGGGTTCCATGAAAGGTCTTCGTAATTAGGCTATAATGCGGCAATTGACCCGGCCTGAAAACACCATGAACAAAACTTCTTATACAAATCACCGCCTTAAGCGATTCAGCTCACAACAAGCCACCAGACAACGTAAAGAAACCGGCCCAAAACGGGTGATATTGTTCAATAAACCCTACGATGTTTTGCCGCAGTTTACCGACGAGGCCGGGCGCAGCACGCTGAAGGATTATATCGACGTGCAGGGCGTGTACGCGGCGGGCCGTCTCGATCGCGACAGCGAAGGCCTGCTGGTGCTCACCAACGACGGCGCGCTTCAGGCGCAGCTGACTCAGCCAGGCAAACGCACCGGAAAAATCTATTACGTTCAGGTAGAAGGCGCGCCCGATGAGGAAGCGCTTAATGCACTGCGCAACGGCGTGACGCTGAATGATGGTCCGACGCTCCCTGCCGGGATCGAACTGGTAGATGAACCCGAGTGGCTGTGGCCGCGTAATCCGCCTATTCGCGAACGCAAATCCATCCCGACCAGCTGGCTAAAGGTGACGTTATATGAAGGGCGTAATCGTCAGGTTCGCCGCATGACCGCGCACATCGGTTTCCCTACCCTGCGTCTGATTCGCTACGCGATGGGAGCTTACACTCTCGATAATCTTGCCAACGGTCAGTGGCGGGATGCCTGAATAAAAGGATGGCTTCATGTTTAAACCGCACGTTACCGTCGCCTGCGTGGTTCACGCCAAAGGCCAGTTTCTGGTCGTGGAAGAAACTATCCATGGCAAAGCCACGTGGAATCAGCCCGCCGGACACCTCGAGGCCGATGAAACCTTAGTGCAAGCCGCCGAACGCGAGCTGTGGGAAGAGACCGGAATCCGCGCCACGCCGCAGCATCTGATTCGCATGCATCAGTGGATTGCGCCAGACAGAACGCCCTTCCTGCGCTTCCTGTTCGCGATAGAACTTAACGATACGTGCGCCACCGAGCCGCACGACAGCGACATCGATCGCTGCCTGTGGGTCAGCGCCGACGATATCCTTCACGCCTCAAACCTGCGCTCGCCGCTGGTGGCTGAAAGCATCCGCTGTTGGCAGAGCGGGCAGCGCCTGCCCCTTGAGCTGATTGGTGAATTTAACTGGCCCTTCACAAAGGGTGATCCCACTGGGGCTGCGTGATAGACTATGCCGCCTTGAAGTTTAATGTCGTGAGTATTCCAATGTCAGAAAGCCCAAAAAAAGTGATCGTCGGGATGTCCGGCGGTGTCGATTCCTCCGTTTCCGCTTACCTGCTGCAACAGCAGGGCTATAAGGTGGAAGGCCTGTTCATGAAGAACTGGGAAGAGGACGACGGCGAGGAATATTGTACTGCCGCCGCAGACCTGGCCGATGCCCAGGCCGTGTGCGACAAGCTCGGCATTGAGCTGCACACCGTTAACTTTGCCGCCGAATACTGGGATAACGTTTTCGAACTCTTCCTCGAAGAGTACAAAGCGGGCCGCACGCCAAACCCGGATATTCTGTGCAACAAAGAGATCAAATTTAAAGCCTTCCTTGAGTTTGCCGCCGAAGATTTAGGTGCCGATTATATCGCCACCGGTCACTACGTGCGCCGCGCCGACGTCAACGGCAAAAGCCAGCTGCTGCGGGGCCTCGACGGCAATAAAGACCAGAGCTACTTCCTCTATACGCTCGGCCACGAACAGATCGCACAGAGCCTGTTCCCCGTCGGCGAACTGGAGAAGCCAGAAGTGCGCCGCATCGCCGAAGAGCTCGATCTCATCACCGCGAAGAAAAAAGACTCCACTGGGATCTGCTTCATCGGTGAGCGTAAATTCCGCGAATTCCTTGGCCGTTACCTGCCCGCCCAGCCGGGCAAAATCGTCACCGTTGATGGCGACGTGATTGGCGAACACCAGGGGCTGATGTACCACACCCTCGGCCAGCGTAAAGGCTTAGGCATTGGCGGCACCAAAGACGGCAGCGAAGAGCCGTGGTACACCGTCGATAAAGACGTGGAAAACAACATTCTGGTTGTAGCGCAGGGGCACGATCATCCGCGCCTGATGTCCGTCGGCCTGATCGCCCAACAGCTTCACTGGGTCGACAGGGAGCCATTCACCGGCACTCTGCGCTGCACGGTGAAAACCCGCTATCGTCAGACCGACATTCCGTGCACCGTCACCGCGCTGGATAATGAAAGAATTGAGGTTCGCTTTGACGAGCCCGTTGCAGCCGTCACGCCTGGCCAGTCCGCTGTCTTCTACAGCGGTGAAGTGTGCCTCGGCGGCGGCATTATCGAGCAGCGTCTGCCGCTGCCGGTTTAAGACTCAGACAGCACACAGAAAGGAGTTTTCGTGGCGAAGAACTATTACGATATTACGCTCGCGCTGGCAGGGATCTGCCAGTCCGCCCGTCTGGTTCAGCAGCTGGCGCACAATGGCCATTGCGACAGCGATGCCCTGCACGTGGCGTTGCACAGCGTTATCGATCTGAACCCGGACTCCACCCTCAGCGTGTTCGGAGGCAGTGAAGCCAATCTTCGCCTCGGCCTGGAAACGCTGCTCGGTGTGCTGAACGCCAGCAGCCGTCAGGGTCTGAATGCTGAACTGACGCGCTACACCTTAAGCCTGATGGTGCTGGAACGTAAACTCTTTGCCGCTAAAGGTGCAATGGACACCCTTGGCGAGCGTATTTCCGGACTCCAGCGCCAGCTTGACCATTTTGATTTACAGTCCGAAACGCTGCTGAGCGCGATGGCCGCTATCTATGTCGATGTGATAAGCCCGCTCGGCCCGCGTATTCAGGTCACCGGTTCCCCTGCCGTGCTGCAAAGCCCGCAGGTACAGGCCAAAGTGCGTGCCGGTTTGCTCGCAGGCATTCGCGCCGCGGTGCTCTGGCACCAGGTTGGCGGCGGCCGTCTGCAGCTGATGTTCTCCCGTAATCGCCTGACCACTCAGGCCAAACAAATTCTTGCTCATATAACTCCGGAGTTGTGATCTATGGAATTATCCTCACTGACCGCCGTTTCCCCTGTTGATGGACGCTACGGCGACAAAGTCAGCGCGCTGCGCGGCATTTTCAGCGAATACGGTCTGCTGAAATTCCGTGTGCAGGTTGAAGTTCGCTGGCTGCAAAAACTGGCCGCGCACGCAGCAGTCAAGGAAGTTCCAGCTTTTGCTGCCGACGCAAACGGTTTCCTCGATAAAATCATCGCCGATTTTAACGAAGAAGACGCCGCGCGCATCAAAACCATCGAGCGCACCACCAACCACGACGTGAAAGCGGTGGAGTATTTCCTCAAAGAGAAAGTGGCGGATATCCCTGCCCTGCACGCGGTGTCTGAGTTCATTCACTTCGCCTGCACCTCTGAGGACATCAACAACCTCTCCCACGCGCTGATGCTGAAAACCGCCCGCGACGAAGTGGTGCTGCCGTACTGGCGTAAGCTTATCGACGCCGTGAAAGACCTGGCGGTGCAGTATCGCGATATCCCGCTGCTCTCCCGTACCCACGGTCAGCCCGCCACGCCATCTACTATGGGTAAAGAAATGGCGAACGTGGCCTACCGTATGGAACGCCAGTATCGCCAGCTGAACCAGGTCGAAATCCTCGGCAAAATTAACGGCGCGGTCGGCAACTATAACGCCCACATCGCCGCTTACCCGGAAGTGGACTGGCATCAGTTCAGCGAGGAGTTCGTCACTTCGCTCGGCATTCAGTGGAACCCGTACACCACTCAGATTGAGCCACACGACTACATCGCCGAACTGTTCGACTGCGTGGCGCGCTTCAACACCATCCTGATCGACTTCGATCGCGACGTGTGGGGCTACGTGGCGCTGAACCACTTCAAGCAGAAAACCATCGCCGGAGAAATCGGCTCCTCCACCATGCCGCACAAGGTGAACCCGATTGACTTTGAAAACTCCGAAGGCAACCTTGGTCTCTCCAACGCCGTGCTGCAACATCTGGCGAGCAAGCTGCCGGTGTCCCGCTGGCAGCGTGACCTGACCGACTCCACCGTGCTGCGTAACCTCGGCGTCGGCCTGGGCTATGCGCTGATCGCCTATCAGTCCACCCTGAAGGGCGTGAGCAAGCTCGAAGTCAACCGCGACCGCCTGCTGGAAGAGCTCGACAACAACTGGGAAGTGCTGGCCGAGCCGATTCAGACCGTAATGCGTCGCTACGGCATCGAAAAACCGTACGAGAAGTTGAAAGAGCTGACCCGCGGCAAGCGCGTTGACGCCGAAGGCATGAAGCAGTTTATCGACGGTCTGGCGCTGCCAGAGCACGAGAAAGCGCGCCTGAAAGAGATGACCCCGGCGAACTATATCGGCCGCGCAACCACCATGGTTGACGAACTGAAGTAAGCCGTTCCACCACTCTTCCCGCCCGGGAAGAGTGGCCTCCCCCCTGTTTACATGATGTTTATCCCCACCCCGGCATAATCGCGTTAAACTATTCAAATCGAAAATGAAAAAGGGGATACCCCATGCGCGTACTGGTTGTGGAAGATAACGCCCTTCTGCGTCACCATTTAAAAGTTCAGCTTCAGGAGCTCGGCCATCAGGTTGATGCCGCTGAAGATGCAAAAGAAGCGGATTACTATCTGGGTGAACACGTGCCGGACATCGCCATTGTCGATTTGGGCCTGCCGGATGAAGACGGTCTTTCGATGATTCGCCGCTGGCGAGGGAATGACGTTTCGGTGCCCGTGCTGGTGCTGACCGCCCGCGAAGGTTGGCAGGACAAAGTCGAAGTGCTCAGCGCCGGCGCGGATGACTATGTGACCAAGCCTTTCCATATCGAAGAGGTTGCTGCGCGCATGCAGGCTTTGCTGCGCCGCAACAGCGGCCACGCCTCGCAGGTGATCTCCATGCCCCCTTTCCAGGTGGATTTGTCACGTCGGGAGCTGTCGGTGAATGACGAAGTCATCAAGCTCACCGCCTTTGAATACACCATTATGGAAACGCTTATCCGCAACAGCGGCAAAGTCGTCAGCAAGGATTCGCTGATGCTGCAACTCTATCCCGACGCAGAGCTGCGCGAGAGCCACACCATCGACGTGCTGATGGGGCGCCTGCGCAAAAAAATTCAGGCCCAGTACCCGCAGGATGTGATCACCACCGTGCGAGGCCAGGGCTACCTGTTTGAACTGCGCGGATGAAAAACATGCTCAGGCATATCCTGCCGCTGTCGCTGCGCTTTCGCTTTTTACTGGCGACAGCCGCCGTAGTGCTGGTGTTATCGCTGGCCTACGGCATGGTCGCGCTGGTCGGCTACAGCGTCAGCTTCGATAAAACCACCTTCCGCCTGCTGCGCGGTGAAAGTAACCTGTTCTACACCCTCGCCCGCTATGAAAACAACCAGGTGAGCGTGGAGATCCCGGAAAATCTCAACCTGCAAAGCCCGACCATGGCGCTTATCTATGATCAGAACGGCAAACTGCTGTGGATGCAGCGCGACCTGCCCTGGCTGGCCAAACGTATTCAACCGGAGTGGTTGAAGGCCAACGGCTTCCATGAAATAGAAGCAGACGTGGGTTCGTCGAGCATGCTGCTGCATAACGATCATGAAGTGATGCGCCAGCTGAATGAGCTTCGCGAGCAGCAGGATGATTCAGAGATGACTCACTCGGTCGCGGTGAACATTTATCCGGCCACTGCGCACCTGCCGCAGATGACCATCGTGGTCGTCGATACTATCCCGATAGAGCTCAAACGCTCCTATATGGTCTGGAGCTGGTTTATTTACGTGCTGGCAGCCAATTTACTGCTGGTCATTCCGCTGCTGTGGATGGCAGCCTGGTGGAGCCTGCGTCCTATCGAATCGCTGGCCAAAGAAGTGCGTGAACTTGAAGAGCATCATCGCGAAACGCTGAACCCGGAAACGACCCGCGAGCTGACAAGCCTCGTGCAGAACCTGAACCGCCTGCTAAAAAGCGAGCGTGAACGCTATGACAAATACCGCACCACGCTGACCGACCTCACCCACAGCCTGAAAACCCCGCTGGCGGTGCTGCAAAGCACCCTGCGTTCGCTGCGAGGCAACAAGCTTAGCGTGGAAGACGCTGAACCGGTGATGCTGGAGCAAATCAGCCGCATCTCACAGCAGATTGGCTACTACCTGCACCGCGCCAGTATGCGCAGCGGCAGCATCTTGCTGAGTCGCGAACTGCACCCGGTCGCCCCGCTGCTGGATAACCTCACCTCGGCGCTGAACAAGGTGTATCAGCGCAAAGGGGTGAATATCACGCTCGATATCTCCCCGGAAATCAGCTTTGTCGGCGAGAAGAACGATTTTATGGAAGTGCTCGGCAACGTGCTGGATAACGCCTGTAAATACTGTCTGGAGTTTGTGGAAGTGTCCGCCCGCCAGACCGACGACCACCTGCATATTTTCGTTGAAGACGATGGCCCAGGGATTCCACAGAGCAAGCGGGATCTGGTTTTCGATCGAGGGCAGCGCGCTGACACGCTGCGTCCGGGTCAGGGCGTGGGGCTTTCGGTGGCCCGCGAAATTGCCGAACAGTACGACGGGAAAATTATTGCCGCGGACAGCCCGCTCGGCGGTGCCAAAATGGAAGTCATTTTTGGCCAACAGCATCCGGAAAGCAAAGAAGGATAAGTCATTTATTTGCCGTCGCCTGCATCGTCGGGCAACGGCTTCCGTTATACTCCCCAACAGAAACCTGCCTGTGGAATAAAACATCATGGAATATAACTTATCGCTTAACTGGCCCGACTTTATCGAACGCTACTGGCAAAAACGCCCGGTGGTGCTGAAGCGTGGCTTCACGAACTTTGTCGATCCCATTTCGCCGGACGAATTAGCGGGCCTTGCCATGGAAGATGAAGTGGACAGCCGCCTCGTCAGTCACCATGAAGGCAAATGGCAGGTCAGCCACGGGCCGTTTGAGAGCTACGATCACCTCAGTGAAAACAACTGGTCGCTGCTGGTGCAGGCGGTTAACCACTGGCATGAGCCAACGGCCGCGCTGATGCGCCCGTTCCGCGCCCTGCCCGACTGGCGCATAGATGACCTGATGATTTCCTTCTCCGTGCCCGGCGGCGGCGTGGGTCCGCACCTCGATCAGTACGACGTGTTTATCATTCAGGGTACCGGCCGCCGTCGCTGGCGCGTGGGTGAAAAGGTGCCAATGAAGCAGCACTGCCC
Organism: Enterobacter sp. CC120223-11; assembly: GCF_900215375.1. GTDB lineage: Bacteria > Pseudomonadota > Gammaproteobacteria > Enterobacterales > Enterobacteriaceae > Scandinavium. The sequence goes on from NZ_OBEF01000001.1 coordinate 377,274, forward strand.
GCATCCGGATCTGCTCCAGGTCGATCCGTTCGACGCCATCATCGACGAAGAGATGGAGCCGGGTGACATTCTCTATATTCCACCTGGCTTCCCGCACGAAGGCTATTCGCTGGAAAACTCGCTCAACTACTCGGTGGGCTTCCGCGCACCAAGCGGGAAAGAGCTTATCAGCGGCTTTGCCGACTATGTTCTGCAACGTGAGCTGGGCACTCATCGCTTCACCGACCCGGACGTACCTGCCCGCGAACATCCGGCGGATATTCTGCCGCAGGAAATCGATAAGCTGCGCGACATGATGCTCAGCATGATCAATCAGCCGGAGCATTTCCAACAGTGGTTCGGCGAGTTTATCAGCCAGACCCGCCACGAGCTGGACGTCACCGCGCCGGAGCCGCCGTATCAGGCCGATGAAATCTACGACGCCCTTCAGCAGGGTGACAAACTGGTACGCCTCGGTGGCCTGCGCGTGCTGCGTATCAATGGTGAAGTGTTTGTGAACGGTGAGAAGATTGAATCGCCGCACCGTCCGGCGCTGGAAGCCCTGGCCAGCCATATCGTGCTGACCTCAGACCATTTTGGCGACGCGCTGGAAGATCCTTCCTTCCTCGCCATGCTCTCTGCGCTGGTTAACAGCGGCTACTGGTTCTTTGAGGACTGATTAGACTGTAATGCCCGGTGGCGCAAGCTTGCCCGGCACTGCCGGGCGGCACGTTGTTTGCCCGGCCTACGTAACAATGCTGTTCTCGTAGGCCGGGTAAGCGACAGCGCCACCCGGCATGCCGTCATCTCGCTTTCGCGGTCAGCTCCGCGATCCGCACAATCACTTTCACCGCTTTCTCCATGCCCTCAAGCGTCACAAACTCGTGCTTGCCGTGGTAGTTGTAGCCGCCGGTGAAGATGTTCGGGCACGGCAATCCCATAAAGGAGAGCTGCGAGCCGTCGGTGCCGCCGCGAATCGGCTTCATGTCGGGTTCGATGTCGCAGTCACGCATCGCCTGCTGCGCAATCTCGATGATGTGCGGATGCTCCATCACCTTCTCATGCATATTGTAATAGCTGTCTTCAATGATGAGTTCGATATAGCAGTCCGGGTGCAGCCCTTTGCCGACCTTCTTGGCGATTTCCATCATCTTACGCTTGCGAGCTTCGAACTCTTTGCGGTCAAAGTCGCGGATGATGTAGTGCATCTGCGCGCTGTCCACGCTGCCCTTGATGCTGGTGAGATGGTAGAAGCCTTCGTAGCCTTCGGTTTGCTCCGGGCTTTCTTCAGCGGGGACTTCGGCATGGATGCGTGAAGCCAGCGACAGCGCATTGACCATCACGCCTTTCGCCGTGCCAGGGTGCACGTTGTTGCCGACAATTTTGATGGTGACGGAAGCCGCGTTGAAGTTTTCATACTCCAGTTCCCCCACGCCACCGCCGTCAACGGTATAGGCCCACTGCGCGTCAAACGCCGCGACGTCAAAGTGCTTCGCGCCTTTGCCGACTTCTTCGTCCGGCGTGAAGGCCACGCGAATATCGCCGTGCGGCACGTTATTGGCCTTCATTACCGACAGCGCGGTCATGATCTCTGCCACGCCTGCTTTGTCATCTGCGCCAAGCAGCGTTTTGCCGTCGGTGGTGATAAGCGTCTGGCCGAGCAGCTGATGCAGCACCGGGAACATCACCGGCGACAGCACTTCATCGCCCACGCCCAGCGCAATATCGCCGCCGCGGTAGTTTTCGACGATCTGCGGATTGACGTTTTTGCCGCTAAAATCAGGTGAGGTATCCACGTGGGAAATGAATCCAATGGCGGGAATATCCCCCGGCACGTTCGCCGGCAGCGTGCCCATCACCGTGCCCTTTTCACTCAGGGTGACGTTGATAAGCCCCATCTCTTCAAGCTGCGTTTGCAGCAGGCGCAATAATTTCCACTGCCCTTCGGTGCTTGGCACCTGACGCACGCCAGGCTTCGACTGCGTGTCCAGAGAAACATACTGCAAAAAACGCTCAAGTAATTTATCCATGTCGTCGCCCTCATTTTTTGTGACAACATTATCAGGAAGCACCGATGCCCGGATATTGCGTCAGGTCACTTTTGGTCCGGCAATTGAGATTATTTTTTCAATCAGATAGATGAATGGTTTAAAGGTAGCCCACGAGGGCGCAGAATGATTGGCGATTTCAGAGGATTGCCGTAGAATGCCAGCCCTTATTTATGTGCCAAACCTCTAAGGTGGTTAACCACACACCCCGTAGCGACCGCTTTTCGCTACGTTTACATGGGACAGCGTAAAAAATTGAATACACAATCGCGTTCGCTTTCACCGCTGGTCAAGCTGGCGGGGATTCGCAAAGGCTTTGAAGGTAAGACAGTCATTTCCGATCTCAATCTCACCATCAATAATGGTGAGTTCCTTACGCTGCTTGGCCCCTCCGGCTGCGGTAAAACCACCGTATTACGCCTGATTGCCGGACTCGAAAACGTCGATAAAGGCCGCATTCATTTAGAAGATATCGACATCACCGACGTCCCTGCGGAAAACCGCCACGTCAACACCGTCTTCCAGAGCTATGCGCTTTTCCCACACATGACCGTGTTTGAAAACGTCGCCTTTGGCCTGAGAATGCAAAAAACCCCCGCCGACCAAATCACACCCCGCGTCACGGATGCCCTGCGCATGGTGCAGCTGGAAGAGTTTGCTCAGCGTAAGCCGAACCAGCTTTCCGGCGGCCAGCAGCAACGCGTGGCGATTGCCCGGGCGGTGGTGAACAAACCGCGCTTATTGTTGCTCGATGAATCCCTTTCTGCCCTTGATTACAAGCTGCGTAAGCAGATGCAGAACGAGCTGAAAGCCCTTCAGCGCAAGCTTGGCATCACCTTTGTGTTCGTCACCCACGATCAGGAAGAAGCCCTGACCATGTCCGATCGCATCGTGGTAATGCGCGACGGTAAAATCGAGCAGGACGGTACGCCACGTGAAATTTACGAAGAGCCAAAGAACCTCTTCGTTGCCGGATTTATCGGCGAAATCAACCGCTTCGATGCGACGGTTATCGAGCGTCTCGACGAAAAGCGGGTCCGCGCGAGCGTCGAAGGCCGCGAGTGCATAATCTACGTCAATTTTGCGATAGAAAATGGCCAGAAGCTCAACGTTCTGCTGCGCCCGGAAGATCTGCGCGTCGACGAAATCAACGATGACAATCACATCGAAGGCCTGGTCGGCTACGTGCGCGAGCGAAACTACAAGGGCATGACCCTGGAATCGGTTGTCGAGCTGGAAAACGGCAAAATGGTGCTGGTCAGCGAATTCTTTAATGAAGACGATCCTGACTTCGACCACTCTCTGGATCAAAAAATGGCCATAAACTGGGTCGAAAGTTGGGAGGTGGTGCTGGCCGATGAAGAACACCAGTAAATTCCAGAAGGTGGCCATTGCCACCATTGTCGGGTGGCTGGTTCTCTTTGTGTTCCTGCCCAACCTGATGATTATCGCCACCAGCTTCCTGACCCGCGACGACGCAAACTTCGTCAAAATGGTCTTCACGCTGGACAACTACACCCGCCTGCTCGACCCGCTCTACTTTGACGTGCTGCTACACTCGCTGAACATGGCGTTCCTCGCCACGCTGGCGTGCCTGATCCTCGGCTATCCGTTTGCCTGGTTTCTTGCCCGTTTACCGCAGCGCGTGCGTCCACTGCTGCTGTTCCTGCTGATTGTGCCCTTCTGGACCAACTCGCTGATCCGCATCTATGGCCTGAAGATTTTTCTCAGCACCAAAGGCTATCTCAATGCGTTTCTGCTGTGGCTGGGCGTCATCGACACGCCGATTCGCATTATGTTCACGCCTTCGGCGGTGATTATTGGCCTCGTCTACATTCTGCTGCCGTTTATGGTGATGCCGCTTTATTCCAGCATTGAAAAGCTCGACAAGCCGCTGCTGGAAGCCGCCAAAGACCTGGGTGCCGGTAAGTTCCAGACCTTTATTCGCATCATTCTGCCGCTGACGATGCCGGGCATTATCGCCGGGTGTCTGCTGGTGATGCTGCCCGCGATGGGGCTGTTCTACGTTTCGGACCTGATGGGCGGCGCGAAAAACCTGCTTATCGGCAACGTCATCAAGAGTCAGTTCCTGAACATTCGCGACTGGCCGTTTGGCGCGGCCACCAGCATTACGCTGACGCTGGTGATGGGCCTGATGCTGCTGATTTACTGGCGCGCGGCGCGTCTGCTGAACAAGAAGGTGGAGCTCGAATGATCGGTCGCCTGCTGCGCGGCGGCTTTATGACCGCCATCTATGCTTACCTTTATATTCCGATCATCATTCTGATCGTCAATTCGTTTAACAGCTCGCGCTTCGGCATTAACTGGCAGGGCTTTACCACAAAATGGTACGGCCTGTTGATGAACAACGACAGCCTGCTGCAGGCGGCTCAGCACTCGCTGACGATGGCGGTGTTTTCGGCCACCTTCGCCACGCTGATTGGCTCGCTGACGGCGGTGGCACTGTATCGCTACCGTTTCCGCGGTAAGCCTTTTGTCAGCGGCATGCTGTTCGTGGTGATGATGTCCCCGGACATCGTGATGGCGATTTCCCTGCTGGTGCTGTTTATGCTGATTGGCATTCAGCTCGGCTTCTGGTCGCTGCTGTTTTCACACATCACTTTCTGTCTTCCCTTCGTTGTCGTGACCGTCTACTCCCGCCTGAAAGGGTTTGACGTGCGGATGCTGGAGGCGGCGAAGGATTTGGGTGCCAGTGAAATCACGATCCTGCGCAAAATCATTTTGCCACTGGCGATGCCAGCAGTGGCCGCGGGCTGGCTGCTGAGCTTTACCCTGTCGATGGATGACGTGGTGGTTTCCTCGTTCGTCACCGGCCCGGGCTATGAAATTCTGCCACTCAAGATTTACTCGATGGTCAAAGTGGGCGTTTCACCCGAGGTGAATGCGCTGGCGACCATTCTGTTACTGCTTTCTCTGGTTATGGTGATTGCCAGCCAGATTGTTGCTCGTGATAAAACGAAATCTCAGGGGACATCGAAATGAAAAAAATGCTCGCCGCCGCGGCGCTGGTACTTGGCATGGGTGCCGCGCACGCCGATGACAGCAAAACGCTCTACTTCTACAACTGGACCGAGTACGTGCCACCTGGCCTGCTGGAGCAGTTCACCAAAGAGACTGGGATCAAGGTTATCTATTCGACCTATGAATCGAATGAAACCATGTACGCCAAGCTGAAAACCTACAAGGACGGCGCGTACGATCTGGTGGTGCCATCGACCTATTTCGTCGACAAAATGCGCAAAGAGGGCATGATCCAGAAGATCGACAAGTCGAAGCTGACCAATTTCAGCAACCTCGACCCGGAGATGCTGAACAAGCCGTTCGACCCGAATAACGATTACTCCATTCCCTACATCTGGGGCGCCACGGCGATTGGCGTCAACAGCGACAGCATCGACCCGAAAACCGTCACCAGCTGGGCCGACCTGTGGAAGCCGGAATACAAAGGCAGCCTGCTGCTGACCGACGACGCGCGTGAAGTGTTCCAGATAGCGCTGCGTAAGCTTGGCTTCTCAGGCAACACCACCGATCCGAAAGAGATTGAAGCGGCCTATAAAGAGCTGCAAAAGCTGATGCCAAACGTCGCGGCGTTCAACTCCGATAACCCGGCGAATCCGTACATGGAAGGCGAAGTGAATCTCGGCATGGTGTGGAACGGCTCGGCATACGTGGCCCGCCAGGCCGGTACGCCGCTGGAAGTGGTGTGGCCAAAAGAAGGCGGTATCTTCTGGATGGACAGCCTCGCCATTCCGGCGAATGCTAAAAATGTCGACGGCGCGCTGAAGCTGATTAACTTCCTGCTGCGCCCGGATGTGGCAAAACAGGTGGCAGAAACCATCGGTTACCCGACGCCAAACCTTGCCGCGCGTAAGCTGCTGGATCCGAAAGTCGCCAATGATAAATCGCTTTACCCTGACGCCGAAACCATTAAGAACGGCGAATGGCAGAACGACGTCGGCGACGCCAGCCGTATTTATGAAGACTATTACCAGAAGCTGAAAGCAGGACGCTGATCCCTCACCGGCGGGGCAACTGTCCCGCCCTTTTCTTCCCCCAACTACGCCTTTCTGCTTACTACTGGCCTTGTCGATTTTCACTATGCTTGGATCATCCGCTGCAGACATCGCAGGCAACGCGTATGGCAAAGCTCTGGCTGTTTCTCGAACTGGCTAATCTGCTGGTCTTTACTCTTTATATTGCGCCGGGCAAACAACCTCCAGGAGCAAGAATGCTGATCCCCGCAGCGGCCACAAAGCTACTGCGACTGATGTGGCTCCTGCCGATTCTGGCATTTGGCTATAGCTTATTTCTCGATTCGCCCGTCACGTCGCTGGACTGGATATGTCTGCTGATGGCGGTGGCGGGTAGCAGCCTGGTGATAAAAGGGAAACGCGATCTTGGGAGATATCACACCTGGGCGGGGTACTATCTCCCCGGCGCGCCGAGGCTTAGAAGCGGCATCTTTAAATGGCTCGCGCACCCAATGTACACCGGCATTATTATGGTTATCGTGTCGTGCAGCCTCGTCTATTTCACCCGACTGCCGACCTTCCTTAGCGCCGTGGCACTTGCCAGCTGCCTTTATATTGTGACTTTCCTGCTGATTGTGGCGGTGCGCGAGAGAAATGCCCTTATCGTTCAGTGAACCCTATTCTGGCACTTCAGAATTTGTCGGCAGCAGGGAGCGAACGGTACGCTCTCTGCTATTTCCTTCAGCGATTAGCCTCAATATAAGCGGCCAGACTCGCTGGTGTTTTTAATACCGTTGCCACGTCGGTTGGCGAAATCATACAACCGAATTCATCCTGAACTTCAAGCACCACGTCCACCGCCAGGATGGAGTCCAGAATATCTGACTCGATCAGCTCATCGTGAAAGCCAACTTTACGGGACAGGATACGTTCAAATAACGCCAGAATTTGTTGTTCCATCATCACTCCTCACTTCATCAATTCACGCGGGCTTGCGCGTCTAATAACTTACGGTCGATTTTGCCGTTCGGGTTCAGCGGCAAATTTTCTTTAATCAGGATCTGCCCGGGCACCATGTACGATGGAATCACCTCCGCCAGCGCCTGTTTAATGGCGTTCGGGGAAAGCTCCGTCACGCAAAACGCAGCGATACGAAGCACGCCGCCACCGGGCTTCATCAGCGGCATGACCACAGCTTCCTGCATGCCCGGCAGGTTCAGCAATCTGGCTTCAATTTCACTGATTTCAATACGATAGCCGTTGAGTTTGATCTGGCTGTCGTTGCGCCCCGAACAGTAGAAATAATCCTGTTCATAGCCAAGATCGCCGGTCCGGTACCCGCGCCATGGCGAATCATCACGCTTGAGTAACTTCGCCGCGTTTTCCTCATCCAGCCCCAGATAACCCCGCATCACATTTTTTCCCCAGATGATCAATTCCCCTTCCGGGGCGATTTCCATAAAGGAATTCGGCATCATCTGGCCGATGGGCAGCAAGTCTGAATCGCTCATGAGCATGGCATCGGTAATTTCGACCACGGTGGTGGCAATGGTCGCTTCCGTTGGCCCGTAGGCATTAATGATTTTTGCCGCAGGAAAGCGGCGGCGAAGCTGCTTCACCAGCGCCTTGTTCAGCACTTCGCCGATAAAGACAAATACCTTCAGCGCGGGCAAATACTCAGCGCTGAACCGGGGAGAGATCAGCTTCTGATACGCAAATGAAGGCGTGGAAACCCATGCGGAAACGCCCTTCTCGCTGAGCATATCAAGCCAGTTTTCAGCGGCTATGTGCTCTTTCGCATTGAGAACGATATGCCCGCTGGTAGCTAAATTCGCTAACAGCGGGATCAGCGACAGGTCAAAGCTGAACACCGCGTGGTTCATCAGGACCGGGGATTCAGGCAGCACAAAATCCTGCCCGACCCACTGCATAAAGCTCCACACTGATTCCCGGCCAATCTGCACACCTTTCGGTTTCCCCGTACTTCCGGAGGTAAACATAATGTACGCCAGGTCCGGCTCCTCCAGCGGTTTCGCCGCAATACCCGTCGAGACAAACTCCCGCTGCGCGACATCGTAATACTGAGGCGCGCTTGCCAGCGTGCAGATTTCCCGCAGACGCTCAGGCGGATAGATGCAATCGACCGGGATGTAGGGGATGCCGTGGAGTAAACAGCTGTAGATCGCGACGGCGAACTCTGCCTGTTGATGGCCATAAAGCACAACCGGTACTGCTGGCGGCAGACGCAGCTCACGATAGCGCCCGACCCAGTCCATAACGGCCAGGCTCAGCTGCTGCCAGGTGAGCGCCTCTTCGCTGCCGCTAATAGCCAGCTGATTCGGACGGGCGGGATCCAGCAGAGCGCGGCGCAGAAACTCCCCCAGCGCCTGTAAATCAGATTGCATAGTCATAACGGTGACATTCCACTGAAGATGTAAAGAGATACCGCGGCCCCTGCAAGGGTGAGGACCCGGCCTGCAAAAGAGACAGGCGGCAATTGCAGCCAGCAGCCGAAGGCAGGACGTTTTTTCGCCGTCCACAGCAACATGTTATGAGTGACGGACATCAGCCCGAAAAGCACACCGCTGACAACATAATGCCGCTCCAGGCCATTCCACGCCCCCATACAAAAAAGCGTGCAGAAAATACCGATATTCTGGGCCAGCGTTTTATTAAGCCGAAAATAGTTCAGTCGCAGCAGATGCATATAAACCGGCATGAAAATGACGTCACGCAGCCATTCAGACAGGCTGATATGAAAACGCCGCCAGAAGTCCTGCGGGTTTTTCGCCAGGATCGGCAGATTGAAGTTCGCCGGGATATTCAGCCCAAAGAGACGTCCAGCCCCCATCGCCATATTGCTGTAGCCTGCAAAGTCGAAATAGAGATAAAAGCTATAGGCAACCGACAGGACAACGCCCTGCGTCCAGCTGAACGGCTGGTGCTGCCAGTGGCTGATAATTTCGCGGTCGATGAGCATCGCAAACAAAAACTTCTGCACGATACCGTAAAATATCTGCTGCATGGCCTGAAGAAAAAGATCGCAGGTCATGACGAAACTGGTCTGCTTAATATCTTTCAGCCAGCTGTTCCAGCGGTACATCGGACCTGCGAGGATCACAAAGGGCATAAACAGATAGCAAAAATAGTAAATGAACGCGTGGGCATCTTCTTTTTTGCGATACAGCAAAACATCGATGGCCCTGAAGGTCATAAACGACAACCCAATCATGCCCCAGTGATTATTGAGATGGAGCTTAACCAGCAGCAGGGGTAGCAGCGTCAGGCTGACCGCCTGCCAGGTTTTCAGCCAGTGCTTCTCCTTCATCCAGGCCACGCCGTAAAAACAGGCAAACACGGCAACAGGAATAATGAACTGGTCACGGAAGATATGCACCCAGCCGAAAAGCGTCAGCACTGAAAAAGAGACCAGGTACGTAAGCCGATGTTTTAGATAACGGTTAACACCTGCAAAAACCAGTGCAGATGAAAAAAGCCAGACAAAAAAATACGCATTCGAATACATAGTTACACCGTCAGAATTGCTGATATTCGAACTGAACTTTGGGTTTTGACGCGTCATCCACCGTTGACCAGGCGACAATAGTCAGCGCCAGAAAAAAATAAAGCAGAAACAGTCGAATAGCTTTCTTGATCATTGGAAGTGCTCGTAAATAAAATGATCCATATCCACCCAAGCTAAATCAGTCGGATGCAGATAATCCTTATTCCAGCCGTTTTGGTAAGGCTGCTTATACATATCAAAATAAGGTATCTGATATTTTTTCAGCGTGGCCGCAATCATGTCGTCTGCTGCCTTAAATCGCTCAGGATGGTTGACCACCCAGGGATTTATTGGGTCGACGATGACCACGACGTTCACATGTCGCCTGTGCAGCATACCGATCATTTTCTCAAAAACGGCCATCTGCTGTGCATCTGGAGCACGCGAGCTCCAGTCAAATTTCGACTTTTGTGTTTTAGCGTATTCTCGTGACACCCAATGGGTTGCAGCACTTACATGATGATCCGCCGTCATCTTCATTGCCTGTTGGCGTTGATATACCCAATCGATGCGGTCTGGTATTTTTCCGTCGGGGGACCAGCTATCTGCATCATCTCTGTAGAAAGGAAGTTTCTGCTTGTAATAATTTTTTATCTGGTCGCAAAAATGCCCAAACTCCCAGGTTATCGTGCTTTTATTCAGGCCAAACAATCGGTCATGATGATGAGGTTTGTGCCATATTATGGACTCCATCTCTTCCCCGTTGAGGCTTGAAAAATAGGTTTTTAGCGACGGAGAAATGTCCTTGTCGGCGAGTAAAGAGTCAATAATTGACGCAGGAACATGATCTTCAAAAATATCCGGACGTAGTTTTGCACGATAAAAATTATCCGGGGACAGCAATAGCACCATTTTTGTTTTATTGCTGAGATCTTTTTTAAAATGTGTTAACAAGGAAAACTGTATCAGACTCTCTACCAGTCCCCCTCCGTACGCCACGACAGGAATATGGAGATCTTTGTTGAAGTAATTATAGACAGCATAATGCTCATCCTCAGACCAACTGACCTCTGATGCACCCAAGAAGAAAATAGCATTCCCTTTTAATGCGTGAGAAAGCGTCATCATCTTTTCCCGCTGTTCATGGGCAGAGCCTGTCATGGAACTTATCATCGGCTGGAATATGATTCCATCGAGAGAGTTGCTCCATAAAGGTGGAATGCACAGTACCAATACGGCAGCGAATGCCATAGTGATATGCAAAATAATATTTTTATTCACTTTCATCATCTAATCAATATGATAAAACTTTGTTAAAGTATGTCTTATTTATAAATAACTGACCGTTTCTCTGACGTGTCGCAGAGTTAAAGCGCACTATAACTTATGATCTATTGATTGTATGTAACCATATGTACAACGCCAGCGTAATCACTATCTCAAATTTTATTGGTGATTATTTTTTCGATACTCTTAGCTTAATATCATTATCCCACTAATAAATAAAACTTTCTAAACAGTAGCTCTACAGGTACTTTCTATAGCATTAAACACCATAAAACCAATTTATAGCATGATAGTAATCCATAGCATCGTGCATCATCAGCATCTGATAGGGAGGATGTCATACCAAATAGGGGATATTAAGATCGTCATTTCCCGTTTTGATAACATTACGATAATAATATTGTTATCATTCGCCTCTAAAACTGCTACCAGATATGCCTGAATGTAACCATTGATTTATAATAGACGCAGGCATCGATAAGAAATAATCGAGTATTGGCAATTTTCAAATGAAACTCATTAGCAATTCATTTAGCTAAATGCTAAACGCAAAGTAAACCACAGCATGAATTTCAGAGAGATATTTGGGAAATATTAAACAAAGAAATGCCGCAATAAACAGCAAAGGCGGGTACGTGCAGAGTGCACATACCCGGACAAGGCTCAGAGCCCTTTCAGCAATTTATCAATAAACTCTGGCACCACGGCGCTGGCCAGCCCGTAGTGTTTTTCTTCAAACTCACTGCCCACCTGGCTCGGTTCGAGATTGAGTTCCACGGTATGTGCCCCCTGCAGTTTCGCCTCATGCACGAAGCCTGCTGCCGGGTAGACATGGCCGGAGGTGCCGATGGCGATAAACACATCCGCCATGGCCAGCGCTTCGTAGATTTCGTCCATGCCGAGGGGCATTTCGCCAAACCACACCACGTGAGGACGCAGGGGTTGAGGGAACTGGCAGCAGTGACATTTATCATCCGGGGTCACGTCGTCCTTCCACTCCAGCACCTGCCCGCTCCAGGCACAGCGCACTTTCAGTAGCTCGCCGTGCATGTGCAGCACGCGTTTACTGCCCGCGCGCTCATGCAGGTTGTCGATATTTTGCGTCACCAACATAAAGCGGTCACCCAGCGCTTCTTCCAGCCTTGCCAGCGCCAGATGCGCCGCATTCGGCTGAATGTCAGACTGCTGTAACTGCCGACGGCGGGCGTTGTAGAATGCCTGCACCAGCGCCGGGTCGCGGGCAAACCCTTCCGGCGTAGCCACATCCTCCACCCGATGCTCTTCCCACAAGCCGTCGGCAGCACGGAAAGTGCGGATCCCGGACTCTGCCGAGATCCCCGCCCCCGTCAGGACCACCACTCGGGGTTTGTCCATCTCTTCGGGTGCCGCTCTGTCGCGGAAGAAAACCCGCTGGCGCAGCCTGTCGTGCAACCGACGTTTGCTGAGACGAAAACGGCTGAGTCGATGAAAGCGACGCGAGTGCATAATAACCCCTGTATCAATCCGTAAGATGCAGGAATGCGGCACCGCGCATTCCTCCGGCATCGCCATGACGCGCGCGCTCGATACGCGGTACGCGGGCCACCGGCAACAGATGGCGCGGCAGTCGAGCCGCCAGTCCGTCTGTTATCGCACTAAAGTTAGACAATCCACCACCGATCACCAGCAAATCCGGGTCGACTATTGTCATAATATTGCCGAGGCACACCGCAAGCAAATCCAGGTAGCGCTCAACGTGTTCGCGGGCTTTGGCATCGCCTTGCTCCCAGAGCGCGACGATCTCCGGCGAACTTAACGGCTCTTGGTAATAGTGTTCATACAGCCAGGCAAAACCGCGCCCTGAGAGATAATTTTCGATACAGCCCAGCTGGCCGCAGCCGCAGCGGGTGAGAGGAAAATCACGCCCGACTACCTCCAGCGCATCTACGGGCAGGCGGATATGGCCGAACTCGCCGGTGATGTAACTGTGACCGGTTATCGATTTACCGTTTAACACCAGCCCACCGCCCACGCCGGTGCCGAGGATGAGCCCCATAACCAGTGGATACTGCGTGAATTCGTCGTCCCAGGCTTCGGAGAGGGCAAAACAGTTGGCGTCGTTGTCGAGGCGCACGTCGCGCCCGAGGCGAGCGGAGAGATCTTTGCGCAGCGGTTTACCGCTGGCTGCGGGCACGTTGGCGGCATAGAGCGTGCCGTCGGCGGTTTCAGGCATGCCAGGAATACCAATGCCGACGCTGCCTTTCACAGCAAAACGTTCGTCAGCCTCCGCCACCAGGTCACACACGGCTTTCAGGAAGGATTCGTAGCTGTCGCGCGGTGTGGCGGTGCGCTTTTCCCACTGCAGACGCCGCTGTCCGTCAAACACTCCGAGGGCAATTTTGCTGCCGCCAATGTCAAATCCGTAGTACATAGCAATTCCTCTTTACTGACCGAAAAGGTCAGGACGTAAAGAGTGGATTGAAACCGCCCTGTAGGTCGGGTCAGGCATCGCCGCCACCCGACATGATGCCCGGTGGCGCTGACGCTTACCGGACCTACAAAACCAGGCCACATTCCACTGAATTACTGGCCGCTCAGCACTCTTGCTGGATCAATCCGGCTGGCGCGACGGGCAGGATACCAGCTCGCCAGCAGACTCAGCACCAGTGCTGTGACCAGCACATAAAAGACATCCAGCCAGTGCAGTTCAGACGGCAGGAAGTCGATAAAATAGATGTCACCGGAGAGGAACTGGTGACCGATAAGCTTTTCAATGCCGTTGATAATGGCCGTCAGATTCAGGGCACACAGCACGCCAGTCACCACGCCCAGCACGCTGCCGAGCAGCCCGGCCAGCAGGCCATACCAGACGAAGATGGCGCGAATCAGGCCATCTTTGGCACCAAGCGTACGCAATACGGCGATATCGCTGCTTTTGTCTTTCACCGCCATCACCAGGGTGGAAACGATGTTAAAGCAGGCCACGCCGATCACCAGGATCATCGCCAGATACATAATGGCGCGGATCATCTGAATGTCGCGGTACATATAGCCGTAGGTGCCAATCCAGCTTTTGATGTAGACGTAGCTGTTGGTCACTTCACCCGCGTCGCGCACCAGTTTGTTGGCGTTGAACACGTCGTTCACTTTGATGGCGATACCGGTCACGCTGCTGCCCATATCGAGATACTGCCGGGCGTCCGGGATCGGGATCATCGCGAGGCTGTGATCGAGCTGACCGCTCAGTTGCAGAATACCGGTCACGTGCAGGCGCACACGTTTAGGCTGCAGCAGCTGATGCTCTTTGTCGGAATTAGGGATCATGATCGACACCCAATCACCCTGCTTCACCTTCAGCGCATCGGCCACGCCTTTGCCGAGAATAATCTGCTGGTCGCCCGCTTTGAAGTTCGCCCAGGCGTTGTTCTGCACGTAGTTCGGCAGTGCACTGAGCTTGCTTTCCTGCTGCGGATCGACGCCTTTAATCTGAATCGCACGCATGTTGCTGCCGCTTTCGATAAGCCCCGTGAAGTTGATGTAAGGGGCCGCGGCTTCGATGCCTTTGACCTTCTCAACTTTGCTCAGCGCTTCGCTCCAGTTGGTCCACGGCTGGTTCACGGGTTCGATTTCACCGTGTGGCACCACCGCAAGCACGCGGTTATTGAGTTCACGCTCGAAGCCGTTCATTGCACTCAGGCCAACGATCAGAACCGCCACGCCAAGCGCAATGCCAACGGTGGAAATCACAGAAATCAGCGACACCATGCCGCCACGACGACGCCCACGGCTAAATCGCAGGCCGATAAGCAGGGATAACGGAGACGCCATTTACTGCGCTCCCATCAGGGTCAGTTCTGCGTTCAGGTGCCCATCGCGCATTTCCAGCTGACGACTCATGCGCTTCGCCAGCTGCAAATCATGGGTGACCACCAGGAACGCGGTGCCCTGTTGTTTATTCAGCTCACCGAGCAGCTGGAAGATGCTGTCGGCGTTGCGGGCATCAAGGTTACCCGTGGGTTCATCTGCCATCACCAGGCGCGGGTTATTGACCAGCGCACGAGCGATGGCCACACGCTGACGTTCACCGCCGGAGAGTTCAGACGGGCGGTGTTTACGGCGATGATCGAGCCCTACGGCCGCCAGCATCGCGCGGGCGCGTTCCTGAATTTCAGCGGGTTTCTTTTTACCAATAAGCAGCGGCATTGCCACGTTTTCTTCGGCGGTGAAATCCGGCAGCAGATGGTGGAACTGATAGATAAAGCCCAGCTCGCGGTTGCGCAGGTCGGCCTTTGCCGCCAGCGACATTTTCGACAGCGGCTGACCGCTGAAAATCACGTCGCCCGAGGTTGGCGTATCCAGCCCGCCGAGCAGATGCAGCAGCGTACTTTTACCGGAGCCGGAGCTGCCGACAATCGCCATCATCTCCCCTTCCCCGATGCTGAAGCTGACGTTGTGCAGGACATCAGTCTGCACGGTGCCTTCCTGATAGCGTTTGCACAGGTTGTCGCATTGCAACAGGATCTTATTCATAACGTAAAGCCTCAGCGGGTTGGGTGGCGGCAGCGCGCCAGGAAGGATACAGCGTAGAAAGCAGCGCCAGCAGCATGGCCACCAGCGCGATGACGATCACCTGAACGGGTTCGATAGCCACCGGCAGCGCACCGCCGTCAACGAACGCGCCAATAATCGGCATCAAATTATTGAGCTGGCTTGCCAGCAACAGACCGAGCAGCGCGCCGAGCAGCGCGCCAATCACGCCAGCGCTGGCGCCTTGCACCATAAACACCGCCATGATCTGACGCGGCGTCAGCCCCTGGGTTTGCAGAATGGCGACTTCGCCCTGCTTCTCCATCACCATCAGGCCGAGAGAGGTAATGATGTTAAAGGCGGCAACGGCAACGATCAGGCTCAGCAGCAGCCCCATCATATTTTTTTCCATGCGCACGGCCTGGAACAGCTCGCCTTTACGCTCGCGCCAGTCCTGCCATTTAGTGCCTTCCGGTAATTTTTGTGCGCTCAGGGTGTCCACTTCCAGCGGCTTGTCTAACCACAAGCGCCAGCCGGTGATATTGCCGAGCGGGTAGCGCATCAGACGTGAGGCGTCCTGAATGTTGACCAGCATCTGGTAACCGTCCACTTCGCTGTTGGCGGCGAAAGTGCCAATCACGTTAAACAGGCGCTGGCTTGGCACGCGGCCCATCGGCGTGAACTGGCTTGCCGACGGCACCATGATGCGGATTTGATCACCGCGCTTCACACCCAACTGCCCGGCAAGCTGTTCGCCGAGGATGACGTTGTACTGCCCGGTTTGCAGCGCGGTTTGTTTGACGTTAACGAGGTACGGCGTCAGCGGATCGTTCTGTGCCGGGTCGATGCCGAGCATCACGCCGACCGCCACGCTGCGCGGGCTTTGAATCACCACATCGCCGGTAGTGAGCGGCGCAACGCGGGTCACGCCCTGCAATTTCGCCTCAGCTTCAGGTATTTTTTGCGGATCGAGCGACCCTTGCTGTGCGCTGAGCACCGCCTGCGGCATCAGCCCAAGAATGTTGTTTTGCAGCTCGCGTTCAAACCCATTCATGACCGAAAGCACGGTCACCAGCGCCATAACGCCAAGCGTAATGCCGATAGTCGACAGCCAGGAGACAAAGCGACCGAAGCGGTCCGCTGCGCGCCCACGCATATAACGCAGGCCAATAAATAGTGCGACAGGTTGGTACATGTAATCCGTCTGGTTGCTGTTGGCAGTGGCACGAGTATATAAGCGAAAGCGTGGAGCGTAAACGGCAGAACGCGGATCCGTTCAGCCTGACCTTTATCTGAAAATGAATGAAATACAGAATGTTACCCGTTACACCTGCGAGGAAGGTCTTAGGATGGACCCCTGTTTATGGCATTCTGAACGTGGACCGTTATGAAAGAAAAAGCACTCTGGCTCAATCAAATCAAGGGGCTATGCATCTGCCTTGTGGTCTTTTACCACTCGGTTATCACCTTCTACCCGCAGCTTCACGCCTTCCAGCATCCGTGGTCGCCGACGCTGGCGAAGTGCTGGGTCTACTTCAATCTGTACCTTGCGCCATTCAGAATGCCGGTGTTCTTTTTTATCTCCGGTTTTCTTATCCAGCGCTATATCGACGGGGTGTCCTGGCGTGACAGCCTCGGCAAACGCGTCGGCAACATTCTGTGGGTGTTGGCCCTGTGGGGCGTATTACAATGGCAAGCGCTGAGTCATATTTCACACTGGCTCGCCCCGGAGAGGGATATCAGCAGCAGCGCTAACGCCGCCTATGCAGGCAGCTTCGGCGAATTTGTGCAGGCAATGCTCACGGCCAGCACCAGCCTGTGGTATCTCTACGCGCTGATTGCCTACTTTGTGCTCTGCAAGCTGACTTCTCGCGTGAAAATACCGATGCTCGCCGCGCTTGCCATGCTTAGCGTCGCCATCAATTTCCTGCCGACGCCGTGGTGGGGCATGAACAGCGTGCTGCGTAACGTCATTTATTATGCGTTGGGTGCCTGGTTTGGCATGCCGCTGATGGCGTGGATGAAAACGTTTGATATTCGTAGCCGCTGGCTCCCGCTGGGGCTGTTTGCGTTTATCGCCGTTGCCCTGTGGTTTATGCGCACGCCGCTGCTGCTTTCTCTGTTGTCGATTTTCATCATCATGAAACTGTTCTACGCGGTCGGGCGTCGCTTCCCGCCGTCGGAACGCTCGTTACTGAACGTTGTGGGTTCCAATACCATCGCCATTTACACCACCCATCGCATTCTGGTGGAGATCTTCAGCCTGCTGTTGATTGGCTGGCTCGGTAGTCAGGCCCGTTCGTCGTCAGTCGAACTGGGCATCCTGCTGTTTTATCCGTTCTTCAGCCTGCTGCTGTGTATCGTCACGGGCCTGCTGGCCCGTCGTCTTTCTCAGCACCTGACGGGCGATATTCTCTTTTCGCCCCCGAAGGTTGCGCTGAATCGAAGCTAATTCAGGGCTCATTTGCTAATGTCGGTCGATAGAGGATAATAATCTTCATTGAAGAGCGGCGGTTTGCCCCCATAATCAGGGGTAAACCTTTACGGGACCCCGACATTATCTATGCCTGAAGCACAACAACGATACGCCCTGCCCGTCAAAGCGGGCGAACAGCGTCTGCTGGGAGAATTAACCGGCGCCGCTTGCGCCACGGAAGTGGCGCAGATCGCCGAACGTCATCGCGGCCCGGTGGTGCTTATCGCCCCGGACATGCAAAACGCCCTGCGCCTGCAGGATGAAATCAGCCAGTTTACCGACGAACTGGTGATGAATCTTGCCGACTGGGAAACGCTGCCGTATGACAGCTTCTCGCCACATCAGGAAATCATCTCCTCGCGCCTGTCGACGCTCTACCAGCTGCCGACCATGCAGCGCGGCGTGCTGATTGTGCCTGTGAATACGCTAATGCAACGCGTATGCCCGCACAGCTATTTGCACGGGCACGCGCTGGTGATGAAAAAAGGCCAGCGCCTGTCACGTGATGCGCTCAGGGAGCAGCTCGACAGCGCCGGGTACCGCCACGTCGATCAGGTGATGGAGCACGGCGAGTACGCCACGCGCGGCGCGCTGCTGGATCTGTTCCCGATGGGTAGCGATCGCCCTTACCGTCTCGACTTCTTTGATGATGAAATCGACAGCCTGCGCCTGTTTGATGCCGACACTCAGCGCACGCTGGAAGAAGTCGACGCCATCAATTTACTGCCCGCGCACGAATTTCCCACTGACAAAAACGCCATCGAGCTGTTCCGTAGCCAGTGGCGCGACAAATTCGACGTTAAACGCGACGCCGAGCACATCTATCAGCAGGTGAGCAAAGGCACCCTGCCCGCCGGGATCGAATACTGGCAGCCGCTGTTCTTTAGCGAACCGCTTTCGACGCTTTTCAGCTACCTCCCGGCCAACACGCTGCTGGTCAACACCGGCGATCCGGAAGCCAGCGCGAAGCGTTTTGAGGCCGACACGCAGGCCCGTTTTGAAAACCGCGGCGTTGACCCGATGCGTCCTTTGCTGCCACCGGAAGCGCTGTGGCTGCGCACTGATGAGCTGTTCAGCGAGCTGAAAAAGTGGCCGCGTGTACAGCTCAAAACAGAGCAACTGGCCGATAAGGCCGCGAACGTCAATCTTGGCTATCAGAAGCTGCCGGACCTGGCGGTTCAGGCGCAGCAAAAAGCGCCGCTCGATAACCTGCGCCGCTTCCTCGAAGCCTTCGACGGCCCGGTTGTTTTCTCCGTGGAAAGCGAAGGCCGCCGCGAAGCGCTGGGCGAGCTGCTCTCACGCATTAAGCTCTCGCCAAAACGCATCCAGCGTCTCGACGAGTGCGACGGCACGGGCCGCTATCTGATGATTGGCTCCGCCGAACATGGCTATATCGACACGCTGCGCAACCGGGCACTGATCTGCGAAAGTGACCTGCTGGGCGAACGCGTGGCGCGCCGTCGCCAAGACTCCCGCCGCACCATTAACCCGGATACGTTAATCCGTAACCTTGCGGAGCTGCACGAAGGCCAGCCTGTGGTCCACCTGGAACACGGCGTGGGCCGCTATGCAGGCATGACAACGCTGGAAGCAGGCGGCATCACCGCCGAGTACCTGATGCTGATCTATGCCAATGACGCAAAACTGTATGTGCCGGTTTCGTCGCTGCACCTGATCAGCCGCTATGCGGGCGGTGCCGAAGACAACGCACCGCTGCACAAACTGGGCGGAGACGCGTGGGCTCGCGCACGGCAGAAAGCCGCCGAGAAAGTGCGCGATGTGGCCGCCGAACTGCTCGACATTTATGCCCAACGTGCGGCGAAGTCAGGCTTCGCCTTTAAGCACGATCGCGAACAGTACCAGCTGTTCTGCGACAGCTTCCCGTTTGAAACCACGCCGGATCAGGCCCAGGCCATCAACGCCGTGCTGAGCGACATGTGTCAGCCGCTGGCGATGGACCGACTGGTCTGCGGCGACGTAGGCTTCGGGAAAACGGAAGTCGCCATGCGTGCCGCCTTCCTCGCCGTGGAAAACAACAAACAGGTCGCGGTGCTGGTGCCAACAACCCTGCTGGCGCAGCAGCACTTCGACAACTTCCGCGACCGTTTCGCCAACTGGCCAGTGCGCATCGAAATGCTCTCCCGCTTCCGCAGCGCCAAAGAGCAGACACAAATTCTGGAAGCCGCCAGCGAAGGCAAAATCGACATCCTGATTGGCACCCACAAGCTGCTGCAAAGCGAGGTGAAGTGGAAGGATCTCGGCCTGCTGATTGTCGATGAAGAGCACCGCTTCGGCGTGCGTCACAAAGAGCGCATCAAAGCGATGCGTGCCGACGTTGATATCCTGACGCTGACCGCCACGCCAATCCCGCGTACGCTGAACATGGCGATGAGCGGCATGCGCGACCTGTCGATTATTGCTACTCCACCTGCGCGTCGACTGGCGGTGAAAACCTTCGTGCGCGAATACGATAATTTAGTGGTTCGCGAGGCCATCCTGCGTGAAGTGCTGCGCGGCGGGCAGGTTTACTACCTTTATAACGACGTGGAAAACATTCAAAAAGCAGCCGACAGGCTGGCCGAGCTGGTGCCGGAGGCGCGTATTGCCATCGGCCACGGACAGATGCGTGAGCGCGAGCTGGAACGGGTGATGAACGACTTCCACCACCAGCGTTTCAACGTGCTGGTGTGTACCACCATTATCGAAACCGGGATCGACATTCCGACCGCCAACACCATTATTATCGAGCGGGCCGACCACTTCGGTCTGGCGCAGCTGCACCAGCTGCGCGGGCGCGTCGGACGTTCGCACCATCAGGCCTACGCCTGGCTGCTGACGCCGCATCCAAAAGCGATGACCACCGATGCGCAAAAACGCCTTGAGGCCATCGCCTCGCTGGAAGATTTAGGCGCAGGCTTTGCCCTGGCAACGCACGATCTGGAAATTCGCGGCGCGGGTGAACTGCTCGGTGAAGATCAGAGCGGTTCGATGGAAACCATAGGCTTCTCGCTCTATATGGAGCTGCTGGAAAACGCCGTGGATGCGCTGAAGGCCGGACGCGAGCCGTCGCTGGAAGATTTAACCAGCCAGCAGACGGAAGTCGAACTGCGGATGCCTTCCCTGTTGCCGGACGATTTCATTCCGGACGTCAACACGCGGCTGTCATTCTACAAGCGCATCGCCAGCGCCAAAGGTGAAGCGGCCCTTGATGAGCTGAAGGTGGAATTAATCGACCGCTTCGGCCTGCTGCCGGATGCGGCCCGCAACCTCCTGGATATCGCGCGTCTGCGTCAACAGGCGCAGAAGCTTGGAATCCGCAAACTGGAAGGCAACGAGAAAGGCGGCGTGGTGGAGTTCAATGAGAAAAACCACGTCAATCCGGCGTGGCTTATCGGCCTGTTGCAGAAACAGCCGCAGCACTATCGCCTCGACGGCCCTACGCGCCTGAAGTTCTTCCAGGATCTGGCCGAACGTAAGACCCGCATGGACTGGGTGCGCAATTTTATGCAGCAGCTGGAAGAGAACGCAGTCGCATAACCTCCCTCCCTGGCGGCTTTCGTCGCCGGGTTCTCCTCCCTGCCCGAAATTTACACACTCTTTGCAAAGTGCTGAAACATTAAGACACGAGCTGACGCCATAATGAGGGTTTTCCCTGCTCGATCACCGTTATGGATGTGCTGTGATGATGATTCAATCGCGTTTTCTGCGCTCGCTCGCCCTGTTTGCGGTCGTCCTGACCGCCATCGCGGCGCTGCCTGCCCGAGCCAATACCTGGCCTCTTCCCCCGCCCAACAGTCGTCTTGTGGGCGAAAACCGCTTTCATGTCGTTGAAAACAATGGCGGCTCGCTTGAGGCTATTGCCAAAAAATATAACGTCGGTTTCCTGGCGCTGCTCCAGGCCAATCCGGGCGTTGACCCTTATGTGCCCCGTCCGGGGAGCGTGTTAACCATTCCGCTGCAAACCCTGCTGCCGGATGCCCCGCGCGAAGGCATCGTCATCAACCTCGCCGAACTGCGCCTCTACTATTACAAGCCTGGAACCAACAGCGTGACGGTGTATCCCATCGGAATCGGCCAGCTTGGCGGCGACACGCTGACGCCCACGATGGTGACCACGGTTTCCGATAAGCGCGCGAATCCAACCTGGACCCCAACAGCCAACATTCGCGCCCGCTATAAGGCTAACGGCATTGATTTACCCGCCGTCGTACCCGCCGGGCCGGATAACCCAATGGGCCACCACGCCATTCGCCTGGCCGCTTTCGGCGGTGTTTATTTGCTGCATGGCACGAACGCTGACTTTGGCATTGGGATGCGCGTAAGTTCCGGCTGCATTCGTCTGCGAGACGGCGACATCGAAACGCTGTTTAAGCAGGTGACGCCGGGGACCAAAGTGAACATTCTCAACACCCCGATTAAAGCCTCCGTAGAGCCAAACGGCGTGCATCTGGTGGAAGTGCATCAGCCTTTATCGAAGCATATTGACGACGATCCGCAGGTGCTGCCGATTGCGCTGAACGGTACGATGAGTGCGTTTAAGGATGCGCCACAAACGGATGCGCAGGTGATGGAGCACGTGATGGAAGTGCGATCGGGGATGCCGGTGGACGTCACCCGACACAGCGAGCCTCCGCTGCAAAATTTGTAAAAAAAAAACACCGCGACTTATGTCGCGGTGCTCTTTTATGGCAGTGGCATTGCCGAGGGTTCTAAATAAGGCAGGCCTTATTTATAAATTACCGCTGTCCCGTGCAGAGTGTTCGGGCCGGTAACAGAGGTAATACGGAAAGATTTAGCACCCATTGCTTCCGCTTTTTGCGCCAGCTGGTTTTCCAGAGAGCCCAGGTTGGTGCCCGCATCAGCAGAAATCACGCCCACTTTGTGTTGATCAACCGGGGTGGACTGCACTTCTACAGCAGCAAAGCTTGCGAATGACAGAGAACTCAGAACAGCGGCAACGGCCAGGGTTTTGATGCTTTTCATAATTTTTATACCTATGCAGATGAAATTGGCAGGTCGTTATGATTAACTTAACGATCGATAGGGAAATGATAGTGTGATCTGCGTCACACGTCAAATCATTTTTATAATGATTATTATATTATTTATTAATCTCTTGTTTTTCATAACGATATGAAAATTTTATTTTGTTGGACTGGACGCTGGTTATGGCTGGGGTTTGTTTTTATAATGGGGGCTTAACACAACCACAGAGGTACAACGGCATCATGACAACTGAAGTTGCAAGTTGCACAAAAAAAAGCCGTGGCCGACCAAAAGTGTTCGACAGGGATGTGGCGCTTGATAAGGCCATGACGCTCTTCTGGCAGCACGGGTATGAGGCAACGTCCCTTGCGGATTTAGTCGAAGCCACGGGCGCGAAAGCCCCCACGCTGTATGCAGAGTTTGTAAATAAAGAAGGTCTGTTCCGGGCCGTTCTCGACAGATATATTTCGCGCTTTGCGGATAAGCACGAAGCCCAGCTGTTTTGTGAAGAGAAACCGGTCGAAACCGCGCTGCGTGACTATTTCACCGCCGTCGCGACCTGCTTTACCAGCAAAGACACCCCGGCGGGCTGTTTTATGATTAACACCTCCGCCGCCCTCGCTGCTTCCTCAAAAGAGATTGCGCATACGATTAAATCTCGCCATGCAATGCAGGAAAAAACGCTGCAGGAATTTTTGACCAAGCGTCAGGCGAACGGTGAGATCCCCGCAGACAAATGTGTTGCTGAACTGGCGCAGTTTCTGAGCTGTATTCTGCAAGGCATGTCAATCAGCGCCCGCGAAGGTGCCAGCTTAGCAACGCTGATGCAAATCACCGAAACGACCCTTCGCCTGTGGCCACAGATGCTGAAAATCTAATCCGCGCCATAAAAAAGGCCCCTCAGCCTGAGCGAATGAGGGGCCAATTAACACGTAACGGCAGTGCTTTTTTACGCTTTGTTATTCAAAACCAGCTGACCGTTGCTGTCGAGTGGGATCTGGCTTCCCGGGTCCTTATCCATACGGATTTTCCCCTGCTGATCGCCAATTTTGTAGGTCACATCGTAACCCAGCATTTTGTCAGATTTGTCATACACCGTTTTACAACGCTGCTGCGTGGTGGTGTACGTGTCGTTATCCTGCATTGAGCCCTGGATCTGGTTACCTGCGTAACCGCCACCCAGCGCACCGGCAATCGTCGCCACGTCTTTACCACGGCCGCCACCGAACTGGTGACCAATCACACCACCGGCCACCGCACCCAATACTGAACCGGCGATACGGTTTTCATCCTGCACCGGACGACGGTGCGTCACGGCTACATTACGGCACTCCTGACGCGGCGTTTTGACAGACTCTTTAATCGGTGTGGCTGAAATAACCTGTGCATACTGCGGGCCACGATCTAACACGTTCAGACTGGCCACCGCTGCCACACCCAGCGCAGCAGCTACGCCAATCCCTATACCCGCTAACATTGATTTATTCACGGGAGTTCCTCCTTTGTTGCTGTTGGTAACAATTTTGCAACCAGAAGACCGGGATGGATATAAGAAAAGGGATGAAAAAGTGGGGTGACTACGCGGAGGAGAGCGTGATTCGGAGAAGTCCGAAGCATGCTGCCCGGCAAGCTCACGCCGCCGGGCAATCGGGCAAAACTTAGTGCAGCTTCAGGCGCGGGCGAATCACCCGGTTGATACTGCCCACCAGCATCATCAGCCCGGTTTTAAAGTAGCCGTGCAGCGCGATCTGGTGCATACGGTACAGCGAGATATACACGAAGCGCGCGATGCGCCCTTCCACCATCATCGAGCCACGCATCAGGTTGCCCATCAGGCTGCCCACGGTGGAGTAGTTCGACAGCGAGACCAGCGAGCCGTGATCTTTGTAGGTGTACGATTTCAGCGGCTTGCCCTTGGTTTGCGCCAGAATATTGCTGAGCGCAAGGCTTGCCATCTGATGTGCAGCCTGGGCACGCGGAGGTACAAAGCCACCTTCAGGACGCGCACAGGAAGCGCAGTCGCCAATAGCATAGATGTCGGCATCACGCGTGGTCTGAAGCGTTGGCTCAACCACCAGCTGGTTGATACGGTTGGTTTCGAGGCCGCCGATCTCTTTCATAAAGTCCGGGGCTTTGATACCTGCCGCCCACACCATCAGATCGGCATTGATGTATTCGCCGTCTTTCGTGTGCAGACCGCCCGCATCAGCGCTGGTGACCATCGTCTGCGTCAGGACACGCACGCCCATTTTGGTGAGTTCGCTGTGCGCGGCGCTGGAGATGCGCGGCGGCAGCGCAGGCAGGATACGCTCCCCGGCTTCTACCAGCGTCACATTCAGCGCATCGTTGGTCAGCCCTTTGTAGCCGTAGCTGTGCAGCTGTTTTACCGCATTGTGCAGTTCAGCAGAAAGCTCAACACCGGTCGCGCCACCGCCGACAATGGCAATATTGACCTTGCCGTTCGCACCCAGATTGCTTGAGTGTTTCAGGAACAGATTAAGCATTTCCTGGTGGAAACGACGCGCCTGATGCGGGTTGTCGAGGAAAATGCAGTTTTCCTTCACGCCTGGCGTGTTGAAGTCGTTGGAGGTACTGCCCAGCGCCATCACCAGCGTGTCGTACGGCAGCTTGCGCTCCGGCACCAGCAGTTCGCCCTTCTCATCGCGCAGTTCGGCCAAAGTGATCGTTTTGGCTTCGCGATTGATATCCACAACCGACCCCAGCTGGAACTGGAAGTGGTGGTTGCGGGCGTGTGCCAGGTAGCTCAGCGCGTCCACACCTTCGTCCAGCGACCCGGTTGCCACTTCGTGCAACAGCGGTTTCCACAGGTGGCTGTGGTTACGGTCCACCAGCGTGATTTTCGCTTTTTTGCCACGGCCAAGCTTTCTACCCAGTTGAGTAGCCAACTCCAGCCCGCCGGCACCACCACCCACAATCACAATCTTTTTCAATGGCGTAGTCAACGTGACCCCCTAAATTATTAACCAATTGTTAATTAAAAGTTATTGAAATAGCTTTTAATTAACAACAAGTTACCAGCCTGAAACCTGACATTGACGGCAAGAATATCACGCGAGGTGCATTGGTCATACCAAAATTGATATGAATCAAGTTTTACCGCTGAAAAGTTGAGCAAGTGTAGCTGATGCGAGGGAGATTGCGCGCCTGGAAGCGGGTTGCCACCAGGCGCAGAGCAGGACTAGCCGAGGGTTTTAAACGCTTTGATACGCTGCAGATGCGGAGAGATGTTTTTGAACTTGTGCGTCTGCACTTCGTCCCAGATGATTTCGTAATAGTGATGCAGCAGATCCGCCGAGCGCTGGCTGTTCAGGGCTTCATCCTGACGGGAAAGCACCACCAGGCAACGATCGCGGTTCTTCTCACGGAAGTTGCTCACGCATTTGGTGGCAATATCGCTGTACTCTTCCGGACGGTCAATCTTCCCTTCCATGTTCTCATTCGGGAACAGGTTCGGGTTGAAGATAACCTGACGAATATCGCACAGGAAACCGATGCGCTCCGCCCAGAAGCCGCCGAGCCCGACGCCACAAATTAGCGGACGGTCGTCCGCATTCAGCTGCAGCATTTTGTCCACTTCCTTCAGCAGATGCTGCATGTCGTGCTTCGGATGACGTGTGCTGTAGCTTATCAGGCGAACGTCCGGGTCGATGAACTGCAGCTGCAGCACCTTCTCGTGGTTTCCCGGACTGTTTGAATCGAAACCGTGCAAATAAATAATCATACGTCCTCACAACACTGCTAATCCCGTAGCGGGAGATTAAGGAGCGGCTTTGTGGGCCTGCCAGCGTTCGTGCAGTTCATTCAGCTGCGCGCTGACTGTCTTCCAGCGAGCGGAATCCATCAGCTCCTGACGGGTAAATGAACCTTTATGATACAATTTTGTAACACGCTCAGCTTTGATCGGCGACAGGTTATCCAGCACGCTAACCGCACCTTTACGATTATTGCAGACCAGGATCATATCGCAACCCGCGTCCAGAGAGGCCTGACCGCGCTCCGCATAGCTACCCATAATGGCCGCGCCTTCCATGGACAGATCGTCAGAGAAAATCACGCCGTCAAAGCCCAGTTCACCGCGCAGCACGGTTTTCAGCCAGTGCGGCGAGCCGCTGGCAGGACGTGGATCAACATCGTTGTAAATCACGTGCGCAGGCATAATGGCGTCGAGGCGATTTTCGGTGACCAGCGTCTGGAACACGGCCATATCTTTGGCACGAATCTCTGCTTCGTCACGCGGATCATGCGGCGTTTCCTTGTGTGAATCGGCAGTGACCGCGCCGTGGCCCGGGAAGTGTTTCCCGGTGGTTTTCATGCCTGCGTCGTGCATGCCGTCAATAAAATGGCGCGCCATTGCCAGCGCCTTGTGCGGATCGGCGTGATAGGAACGCTCGCCAATCGCCGCGCTGATATGCCCGACGTCCAGCACTGGCGCGAAGCTGATGTCGATGTCCATGGCGATCATTTCAGACGCCATCAGCCAGCCCGCGGCCTTCGCCATTTCGCCGCCCTGCTCCATACCCAACAGTTCAGCGAAGGATTGTGCGGCAGGCAGACGAGTGAAGCCTTCGCGGAAGCGCTGCACGCGCCCGCCTTCCTGATCCACGGCGACAACCAGATGATTTTTTGAAGCAGCGCGGATCTGGCGAACCAGCTCGCGCAGCTGGGCCGGATCGTGGTAATTACGGGTAAACAAAATCAGCCCACCGACCAGCGGGTGCGCCAGAATTTCCCTCTCTTCCGCATCCAGCTCATAGCCTTCAACATCTAACATCACTGGGCCCACATAAACCTCTCTTATCCTTTATTCGTAAACTGACGCCAGCCTTCATCGGCAAGCGTAATAAATTGTTGGTCGCCGGTCTGCTGCCAGCGGTACTCATACCAGGTCGTCATCAGCAGCTGCGTCCAGGGCCGCCATTTTTTGATTTGCCGAATCAGAATGGCTTCACTCAGATGCGCCCGCCTGGCGTAAGCGGCAATGAGCGTCGTCTTATCATCCGCCCACAACGCGGCCAGTTCGAGGGCGATATCACCGTCGGCGGCATATTCCCAGTCAATCAGCCTGAGCCCCGCTGGCGTATCAATGATATTCCCTGCGTGAACGTCCATGTGCAGCGGCGCCAGCCGTAAGGGCTGCGGTTCTCCCCGTTTGCGTAGCCGTTTTAATAAACGTAGCCAACGCGGCGTGCGGCGGGATGGACTGGCACCTTGCCAGTAACGTTCAAGCAAAGGCAAGAGCGAGACTCGCCAGCCAAAAGGCTTTTGCTGATGCAAATGATACAACAGCGCCGCCGTGGCGTCGGCATCCGGAAGCGTGGCGGGTATCTCACCTTCGAGATATTCCACCGCCATCCAGCCGGAAAAATAGCCGAGTGGTTTTGGGGCGAGCGTCGAAGGCAAGGAATGCAGCGCGCGATACTGGCGCAGGAAGTGAAAATCAGGTGCGGACGGGTCGTGATGCTGTCGCAGAACAACCCGCTGCCCCTGACCTTCGATAATGCAGCTTCCTCCGCTCAGCCCCGCCGTAGCGGAGCGAGTCAGAGGTTGAAACCCATGAAAATGGCGTGACAGGCATTCGTCACGAGTCAGCTTACTGTTGCGCAACCGAACCTTTACCTGACCAGACGATCTCGCCCGTCTGGACCATCATCAGCTGCGAGGAGAGCGTTGGCGTGTTGACGTTACCTGTCGCATTGGAATAAAGCACGTACTGCGCGCCCACGGTGCGGGCCAGGCCCATCGCTTTGTTGCGGGAACCCAGGCTATCCTGTGGTGAGAGGCCCAGCTGCTGCTTCGCCACGGCCAGCTGCTGCGGCGACACAAGGGTAAACGTCGTATTGCCTTTCAGCGCACTGGCCAGCGCACTTGTCGCTTCCGCCGTGTTCAGTGAGCCGTTGGTGCGGTTATTTACGCTATCGACCAGCAGCACGCTGCCCGCCGTCACGCCATCGGCCTTCAGCATTTTCGCCACCAGAGGCTGTGCGGCGCCATTCCAGTCGTAATGACGCACGCGCGGAGCAGGCTGCTCAGGCTGTGCGGCACCGTTTTCGATTGGGCCCGGCTGAGTTGGGATAGTGGGCACCGTCGGTACGGTCGTGGGTGGCGGCGTCTGCGGTTGTTCAGGCGTGGGCTTTGCTTCTTCTACCGGTGCGGGCTGTTCACGATGCCCCACGCACCCTGCCAGAAAAACGGCCACCGCCGCGATAAACGCATAGCGACTCAGTTTACTCATTACATTTTACCCCTCAAAGATAAAGATAAAGCCGGACTTTGTGCGCACCCAGACTGTTTGCGCTGCCGTAAAGTGTGACCGAAGACCTGGCCGGGATCGTCACCGTACGCGGTGTTTCCAGCGGATGCATTTCCAGCCCTCGCGCGTCATACCAGTAGAAACGATAGTGAAGCTTGACCGGCGCGGAGCGTTCGTTATAGATCCGCGAGGACGCTGTCGCCTGAATTTCTGAGGAGGTCAGTTCAGGATTTTCCGCACTGATCCCGGCCGCCAGCACGTTGGCTTCCATCACCAGCGTCTGCTGTTCTCCGACCGGGATCTCCGGGTGCGAGCCGCAACCCGCCAGCAGCAACGCCCCCAGCAAAGCAGCAATTCGGCCACTTTTCATTTTATTATCCTTTATGCGCCAGCATTGGCCCAAGCGGACGACCACCCAGCAGGTGCATATGGATGTGGTAAACCTCCTGCCCGCCGTGGCGATTGCAGTTCATGATCAGCCGATAGCCCTCTTCTGCGATGCCTTCCTGTGCTGCAATTTTTGCCGCTACCGTCATCATGCGGCCTAAGGCCAGTTCATGCTCAGCCGTGACGTCATTGACCGTCGGGATCAGTACATTCGGGATAATCAGAATATGGCTTGGTGCCTGGGGCGAGATATCACGAAAGGCGGTGACCAGTTCATCCTGATAAACAATATCTGCCGGAATTTCACGACGGATAATTTTGCTGAAAATTGTCTCTTCTGCCATGGCCTGTTCCTTTTTATAGAATACCCTTCGGTGCCGGGTTTTTATCTGACAACGTAAGAGTATGAGCGACTTACTTCCTCTCTTTCAAGCCGAACCCTCTATTTTCTTCCTCAATTCTGGATTTGTTGCTGCTTGCCTGAGCACAGCGACTTCCTCCTCGTCTCAGCGGATTTCAAAACAAAGTTTCAGATGCACTCTTACATTTGTTTACAGGGGTAATATGAATGCGTATATTTCGCATTTGCATTTTCATGCAGTGGCTTTTATATAACACAACAACATTAAGGGTTTATCGATGCCTTCCGTTTTTGACACCAGAGACAAGCAGCAAAGACTTGCCACCTCACCCTCCCGACTCGCCGCCTGTATTGCTTTCGCACTGATGCCCGCAGCCGCCTATGCCGCTGACACCAGCAAGGAAGAAACCGTGGTCGTGGAAGGAACAGCAAATGCTGTTACCGATAACGCACAGGATCAGGATTACAGCGTCAAAACCACCACCACCGGCACTAAACTTTTATTGGTGCCGCGCGATATTCCGCAGTCCGTCAGCGTTATCAGCCAGCAGCGTATGGAAGATCAGAATCTTCAGACTATCGGCCAGGTTCTGACCAACACCACCGGCGTCACGGCGCAGGTGCAGGACAGCGATCGTACGGTGTTTTATTCACGCGGCTTCTTCGTCAGCAACTACGCGTATGACGATCTGCCCACCTCCATCAGCGAAGTGTGGAACTTCGGCGATACCGCGACCGATACCGCTATCTATGACCGTATTGAAGTGGTGCGTGGCGCAACGGGCCTGATGAGCGGCACCGGCAACCCGGCGGCCTACGTCAATATGGTGCGCAAACATGCCGACAGCCGGGAATTCCAGGGCAACGCCACCGTCAGCTACGGCAGCTGGGACAAGCAGCGCTATGTGCTGGATTTGCAGGCGCCGCTGGTGGAATCTGGCAATGTGCGCGGGCGCGTGATTGCGGGTTATCAGGACAACGATTCGTGGATGGACAACTACCACTATCGTAAGAAATTCCTCTACGGCGTTGTGGATGCAGACATTACCGACAGCACCACGCTGTCTCTTGGCTATGAATATCAGGAAAGCAACACCGCCGATCCAACCTGGGGCGGCCTGCCAACCTGGTATGCGGACGGCAGCAAAACCCATTACAACCGCAGCGATACCGTCGCACCAGACTGGGCCTATTCCGATAAAGACAGCACCAAAGTCTTTGCCAACTTTACCCAGCGCTTTGATAACGGCTGGGAAGCCCACGTCAACGGCATGCACACAGATACCAACTTCGATACCAAAATGATGTACATGTACGGCTATCCGGACAAAGAAACCGGCAGCGGTATGGTAGGCTACGGCGGATGGAACCGCGGCGAACGCAAGCAGGATGCGGTGGATGCCTTCCTGCGCGGCGGCTTCGACCTGTTTGGTCGCCAGCATGAAATGATGATCGGCGGCAGCCTCAGCCATCAGAAGAACCATTACGACAACTCACTGCCGGATTCGCTGTACGGCATGGTCGATATTGGCAGCTTCAATAACTGGAACAGCAACATCGCGGATCCGCAGTGGACCGCCTGGAAGCTCTACAGCAAAGACGATATCAACCAGTCTTCCGCTTACACCTCCGCGCGCTTCTCGC
Source organism: Enterobacter sp. CC120223-11 (assembly GCF_900215375.1). Classification (GTDB taxonomy): domain Bacteria; phylum Pseudomonadota; class Gammaproteobacteria; order Enterobacterales; family Enterobacteriaceae; genus Scandinavium. The sequence goes on from NZ_OBEF01000001.1 coordinate 408,716, forward strand.
TGATGGATCCTCTGCATCTGATCGTCGGGGCGCGTTATACCAACTACAACATTAAGTACAACCCGGCAGGCGCCCCGGACACGCGTCTTGAGAGCACCAAAGACGACGTCACACCGTATGCGGGCCTGGTTTACGACATTAACGAAGACTGGTCGGCGTATGTCAGCTACACCAACATCTTCCAGCCGCAGGACAAGCGTGACGCCAATGGCCGTTATCTCGATCCGACCACCGGGAAGAGTTACGAAGCCGGGGTGAAGGCTGACTGGTTTAACACCCGCCTGACGACCTCACTGGCCGTGTTCCGCATCGAGCAGGACAATGTGGCGAACAACACCTACACCTATCTGCCAAGCGGTGAATCGATCTATGAATCGCTCGATGGCGTGGTGAGCAAAGGGGTTGAGTTTGAACTGAACGGTGCACTGACGGATAACTGGCAGCTCACCTTCGGCGCGACTCGCTACGTGGCGGAAGACAAAGAGGGCAACGCGGTCGCTTCCGATCAGCCGCGCACCACGTTCAAATTGTTCACCCGTTACCAGCTACCGATGGTGCCTGAGCTCACCGTCGGTGGCGGTGTGAACTGGCAGAACAAAACCTGGGCCAACGTCGACGGCGGACCGAACGGTCGCGACTATATCGACCAGGGCAGCTACGGCCTCGTCAACCTCTTCAGCCGCTATCAGGTCACGAAGAACTTTGCCCTGCAGGCTAACGTCAACAACCTGTTCGATAAAGAGTACTACGACTACGTAGGGTCATACCTTGTGTATGGCGCACCGCTGAACTTCTCGGTTTCCGCCAGCTACGACTTCTGATGAAATCCCCGGTGGCGCTTCGCTTACCGGGGCTACAGTTTCGTAGGCCCGGGCAAACACAGTGCCGCCGGGTCATTATTTTGATATGTGCAATAAAAAAGGCAGCCATCTGGCTGCCTTTTGTTTCTCCCCAATTCACAACTTAGTTGTTGCGGATGTAATCATCCATTTCGGTTTTCAGGTTATCGGACTTGGTGCCGAAAATTGCCTGAACGCCGGAGCCTGCAACAACCACACCTGCCGCGCCCAGTTTCTTCAGGCCTGGCTGGTCAACTTTTGCCACGTCGGCAACGCTGACGCGCAGACGAGTGATACAAGCGTCGAGGTTGGTGATGTTTTCTTTACCGCCGAATGCCGCAACCAGTGCTGGGGCCATTTCGCCGCCGGCTACGCCTGCTTTGGACTCTTCGGTTGCATCTTCACGACCCGGGGTCTTCAGATCCAGTGCTTTAATCAGCACGCGGAACACGGTGTAGTAAATCGCCGCATAGCACAGACCAACGATCGGGAACAGCCACAGCTTGCTGCTGTTGCCGGACAGAACGATGAAGTCGATCAGACCGTGGGAGAAGGACGTACCGTCACGCATACCCAGCAGGATACAGATTGGGAACGCCAGACCCGCCAGAATCGCGTGAATGATGTACAGGATCGGCGCCACGAACATGAAGGAGAATTCGATTGGCTCGGTGATACCGGTCAGGAATGAGGTCAGCGCAGCAGAGATCATGATCCCGCCCACTTTCGCGCGGTTCTCTGGCTTAGCAGAGTGCCAGATAGCGATAGCGGCAGCCGGCAGACCGTACATTTTGAACAGGAAGCCGCCGGACAGTTTACCTGCGGTCGGGTCACCTGCCATGTAGCGTGGGATGTCACCGTGGAACACCTGACCTGCGGCGTTGGTGTATTCACCAATCTGCATCTGGAATGGAACGTTCCAGATGTGGTGCAGACCGAACGGCACCAGGCAGCGTTCAATGAAGCCATAGATACCGAACGCGACAACCGGGTTCTGGTAAGCAGCCCACTGGGAGAATTCCTGAATAGCCGTACCAATTGGTGGCCAGATGAAGGACAGAACAACACCCAGGAAGATAGCGGTCAGGCCGGAGATAATCGGCACAAAGCGTTTGCCCGCGAAGAAGCCCAGGTACTCTGGCAGCTTGATGCGGTAGAAACGGTTGAACATGTAGGCCGCAATAGCACCCGCGATGATACCGCCGAGAACACCGGTATCAGCCAGGTGTTTCGCTGCGATCTCTTCTGCAGGTAAATGCAGAACCAGTGGCGCAACAACCGCCATGGTTTTGACCATGATGCCGTAAGCAACGACGGAGGCCAGGGCCGATACACCATCGTTATTGGTGAAGCCCAGCGCCACGCCGATAGCAAAGATAAGCGGCATGTTAGCAAAAACAGAACCGCCTGCTTCCGCCATAACGTGGGAGACGACGGCTGGCAGCCAGCTGAAGTTTGCAGACCCGACGCCCAGCAGGATACCTGCGATAGGCAGTACGGATACTGGCAGCATCAGCGATTTACCGACCTTCTGCAGGTTAGCAAATGCATTCTTAAACATAATTGAGAGTGCTCCTGAGTATTTGTGCTTTTTTTACGCTTTCACGCATTGGCGAGGGGGGAGAACCTTGCCGTATACAGGACATCTAAGTGTCCTTTTATTTATTACGCAGAGTAAAATAATTCGGATTAATTTTGTTTGACAGCCATCACGTTTCAGCCAGCAATCACAGAAAACCTTGCACTATTTTACAAAAGTTGTTTCTGACCGTTACAAAGAGGAGGTTCACCGCCCCTTTGAAGGCGGTGAACTTTACTCGCTTTGAATATTAATTACGAGCTTTAAAATAAGCAGACGAATCAGGCAGATTGCAGGCGGGAGGGGGCGATGTGGAACAGCGTGGCGAAGTTTTCGGTGGTCTGCTGCGCCAGTTGCTCAAGCGACACCCCTTTCAGTACAGCCATGTATTCTGCGACATCGCGCGTCATCGCCGGCTGGTTCTCTTTCCCACGGTGCGGAACCGGCGCCAGATACGGCGAGTCCGTCTCCACCAGAATCCTGTCGAGCGGTACGTAACGTGCGGCATCGCGCAGCTGTTCAGCGTTGCGGAACGTCACAATGCCCGAAAACGAGATGTAGAATCCCAGATCGAGCAGCTTACCCGCCGTCTCTTTGTCCTCTGTGAAACAGTGTAGTACGCCTCCGCAATCCGTCACTTTTTCATCGCGAAGGATAGCCAGCGTGTCTTCACGCGCATCACGGGTATGCACGATAACTGGCTTGTTCAGCTCACGGCCGATGCGGATGTGGTTGGCGAAGGACTCCTGCTGCCGAGGTTTAGTTTCCGGCGTGTAATAATAGTCGAGGCCCGTCTCGCCGAGGGCTACTACGCCCTCTTCTGCCGCCATCCGGCGCAGATCTTCCACGTCATACATCTCATCCTGATTCAGCGGATGGACACCACAGGAAAACACCACATTGTCGCGCGTACCAACCAGATCGCGCATCCCGCGATAGCCAGGCAAGGTGGTTGCCACAGCCAGGCAGAACTTCACGTCCCGCGCTGCGGCTTTCGCCAGCACGTCGTCCACGTCTTTGTGCAGGGACTGATAATCGAGGCCATCAAGATGGCAGTGCGAATCGACTAAAAACATACTCTTTATCCTGGGTTATATTCTGACAGGTGATCTTTTACAGCGAAGGCGTTGGCAGCGGATCAGCCGAGCGCAGCCAGTGCTCCCAGCGTAATAAACAATCGTTGAGCATCAGCTCCCGGTTAAGACCCGTGACGCTCTGGAGCCGTTCACGACATTCACTGGCATCGCGAACCATTGCCTGCAGGCGTGCGGAAGATAGCTGATTTGCCACGCGCTGAACCAGCGCCCACGCGTCCACATTGGTCAACAGCGTGATGCCTTGTTGCATCTTCTGCGCGTCCAGCAGCAGCGAAGCCAGCCAGTACAGACGATCGGCAACGCTGTCGTGATTCAGGACCGGCAGTAGCGATAGCCAGTCGCCGCTTTGCAGCGCACCGTCGAGCGCCGCACAGAGCTGCTGGCGCGGAGCGGAATGTGATTCTGCCAGAAGGTCAAGCGCAGCGGCGGGAGCACCAGCGGTCAAACGCAGCGCAGTCAGCAGATGCTCTTGTGACATTGTCACTTCTCTGCCCAACCACGCCAGCCCATAATTCTCGGCAGGTGGAGCCAGATGAAAATGGCGGCAGCGGCTGCGAAGCGTGGCCAGCAGCCGGGCGGGCTCCTCACACTGCAGGAAGAACCAGGTGTTTTCCGGCGGCTCCTCCAGCGTTTTCAGCAGCGCATTGGCGGCCGCTTCCGTCAGCAGGGCCGCATCGTTCAGCCACACCACTTTCGCGCCGCCGAGACGCGCACGTTCATAGAGCTTTTCGGTGATATCCCTTACGGCATCAATCCCCAGCGTGCTCTTGCCCTTTTCTGGCGCGAGCTGATAGTAGTCGGGATGCGTGCCCGCCTGCATTAGCTGGCAGCTGTGACATTTGCCGCAGCTTTTTTGTCCTTCCGGCGAGTGGCACATCTGGAAGCGCACCAGCGCATATACCAGCGCCTCTGCGCCCATACCGGGCAACGCCTGCACTAGCAGCGCATGGTGACCGCGACCGGACTGATAGCTGCTGACCAGCTGTTCAAACGGCGGGCGCAGCCACGGATACCATTTCATGCGCCCTGCTCCTCAACCCAGGCAGCCAGCGTGTTGCGGATGTCCTGCATCACGGCTTCAAGCGGCTGCGTGGCGTCAATGGTACGGATGCTTGGGTCCTGAGCCGCCAGTTCCAGATAGCGCGCACGGGTGCGGTGGAAGAAGTTGAACGACTCCTGCTCAATGCGATCGAGATCGCCGCGAGCACGGGCGCGCTTAAGACCGACTTCAGGCGTAACATCAAGATAGAGCGTGAGGTCCGGGCGGAAATCGCCCAGCACGGCATCACGCAGCGTCGCCAGCAAATGTTGATCGATGCCACGCCCGCCGCCCTGATAGGCCTGAGTGGAGAGATCGTGGCGATCGCCAATGACCCATTTGCCTTCGGCCAGCGCCGGTTTGATGACCGTTTCTACAAGCTGCACGCGGGCTGCGTAGAACATCAGCACTTCCGCTTTGTCAGTAATGACTTCATCGCCGACGGATTTGATATCCAGCACCAGGCTGCGCAGTTTTTCGGCAAGCACAGTGCCACCCGGTTCACGGGTAAACACCAGTTCACGGATGCCCATCTGTTCCAGAGTCTCCACCACCAGATTGCGAGCGGTGGTTTTCCCTGCGCCTTCCAGGCCTTCGATGACGATATACTTACTGCGCATTTTTTTCCTTAAGTGCTTTCAGGTAATCCTGCACGGAGCGATTGTGGCTCGCAAGATTGGTATTAAAAGTGTGCCCGCCTTTGCCGTCGGCCACAAAATAGAGATACGGCGTTTTCGCCGGATGCGCGGCGGCGTTCAGTGACGCTTCGCCAGGCGTGGCTATCGGGCCCGGCGGCATACCGGCAATCACATAGGTATTGTAGGCCGTTGGCGTCTCGAGATCCTTGCGACTCAGCTTGCCATTATAGCTTTCACCCATGCCGTAAATCACCGTCGGGTCGGTTTGCAGGCGCATGCCAATCCGCAGACGATTGATGAACACCGAGGCCACGTTGTCGCGCTCTGCGGCGACGGCCGTCTCTTTTTCGATGATGGACGCCATGGTCACCAGCTGGTTTTTGTCCTGGTACGGCAGATTCTCCATCCGCCCTTCCCAGACCCGATCGACGGTTTCCACCATTTTTTGATGGGCGCGTTTGAGGATCTGCAAATCGGTGGTGTTGGCGGTATACATCCAGGTGTCCGGCCAGAACCAGCCTTCTACCCAATCGGCATGCTTCAGCTGCAGTGCCTCGGCAAGGGTCGCATAGCTGTCATCTTTCAGCGTGTGTTTCACGTAAGGCGCTTCGCGCAGCTGCTTGAGGTAATCGCTCACGCGCATCCCTTCGATAAAGCGCAGCGGGAACTGCGCCTCTTTGCCGCTGGCGAGAAGTTGCAGCATTTCACGCACGCTCATGCCTGACGTCAGGCGATAGGTGCCAGCTTTAAAGTGCGAAAGATCGGGCTCAACACGCAGCAGCCACTGAAATACGCGCGGGCGATTGATGATTTTTTCCGCATACAGCGAATCACCCAGCGCCATGCGGCCAGTGCCGGACTTGAGGGTAAAGATGGTGTCTTCTTTAATCAGGATTTTACTGGTCGCAAACTCGCGAACCTTCCACATCCCGACGCCTGCAGCGAGGGCAAACAGAACCAACAGCAGGAGGACAAAGCGAAACATTTTCTTCATGACTTCTTCGACTGCTCACAAAGGGGGGCCAAAAATTCAAACAGCTCGCGGGAAAGGTAGCGAGCCTCAGCATACTGGTTCACGGATACAACGGGCATCAGCGCATTACAGATCAGGACTTCATCCGCCTGGCGGACAGCCTCCTCCCTGGCACTGACTTCGACAACGCGAAAGCGACTTTGTGCCAGCAGCGACAGGCAATGCTGCCGCATGATGCCGTTAACGCCAGCGTGATCGAGGCGCGGCGTAAAAACCGTGTCGCCTGCACGCCAGAATAAATTCGCGGCACAGCATTCCGTAACCCAGCCTTCGCTGTCAAGCACCAGCGCTTCGTCGGCCTGCGTCTGTTCAAGATGCGTGCGAATCAAAACCTGCTCAAGGCGATTGAGATGCTTCAGACCCGCCAGCATCGCATTTCGACCGAGCCTGACCGGGCTCAGCGCAAGCGTAATGCCCTGCTGCTGCCAGAGAGGATAGTGTGCAGGTGCGGCAGAAACGCTAAGAATACGGCTGGGACGCTGGCAGGCTGACGGACTATACCCTCGCCCGCCGCTGCCACGGCTGATAATGACCTTCAATACACCATTCTGCTGGCTTTGTGCCAGAGCGTGCATTTCCTGACTGAGCAAGGTCCAGTCGGTGAAAGGGATCATTAATGTCTGACAGGTTTGCTGCAGGCGTTGCAGATGCCGGTCAAAAAATTCGGGGATACCGTTGGCAATTCGTGCCGTGGTGAAGCAGCCATCGCCAAACTGGACGCTGCGGTCGCTGGCAGCGAGTGAGTCCTGCTTCACACCATTAATCAAGAACATCGCGGCTCCTTGTCAGTGGCCCGTTAGTCTGGCAGGGGGAAGATAGGATCTCAAGCGGAGAAACCTTAAAGAAAAGGCCTGCATTGCAGGCCTTTTTCAGCGGGTCGGAGCCTCAGACCTTTTTAAAGATCAGCGATCCGTTGGTGCCGCCAAAGCCGAAGGAGTTACACAAGGTGTACTCCATGCCGCTGACCTGACGCGCTTCGTGAGGTACGAAGTCGAGGTCGATACCCTCTTCCGGATTATCCAGGTTGATGGTAGGCGGTACGGCCTGGTCACGCAGGGCCAGAATCGAGTAGATCGACTCCACAGCGCCCGCTGCACCGAGCAGGTGACCGGTCATGGATTTAGTGGAGCTGACCATCACACGGCTGGCTGCATCACCAAACACAGATTTCACGGCCTGTGCTTCAGCGATATCGCCCGCAGGAGTAGAGGTACCGTGGGCGTTGACGTAGCCAATCTGACCCGGTTCGATACCCGCATCGCGAATGGCGTTAACCATTGCCTGCGCGGCACCCGCACCGTTTTCCGGTGGCGAAGTCATGTGGTAAGCATCGCTGCTCATACCGAAGCCGATGAGTTCAGCGTAGATTTTCGCGCCGCGTTTTTTCGCGTGCTCATACTCTTCAAGCATCAGAATGCCTGCGCCGTCACCGAGGACGAAACCGTCGCGATCTTTATCCCACGGACGGCTTGCCGCCTGAGGATTATCGTTACGGGTGGAAAGCGCACGCGCCGCACCGAAACCGCCTACGCCCAGTGGCGTACTGGCTTTTTCAGCACCGCCGGCAAGCATCGCGTCTGCATCACCGTAGGCAATCATACGTGCCGCATGGCCGATGTTGTGCACACCTGAAGTACAGGCGGTCGCGATAGAGATGCTTGGGCCGCGCAGGCCAAACATGATGGTCAGGTGACCGGCCACCATGTTAACAATCGTGGACGGGACGAAGAACGGGCTAATCTTACGTGGGCCGCCGTTAACCAGCGAGCTGTGGTTTTCTTCGATTAAGCCAAGACCGCCGATACCTGAGCCGATTGCGGCACCGATACGCGTGGCGTTCTCTTCCGTCACTTCAAGGCCAGAATCCTGCATGGCCTGAACGCCAGCGACAATTCCATATTGAATGAAAGCATCCATCTTGCGCTGTTCTTTGCGCGAGATGATGTCTTGACAGTTAAAATCCTTTACTAAGCCAGCAAATTTCGTTGCATAGGCGCTAGTATCGAAATGGTCGATTAGGCTGATGCCGCTCTGACCGGCAAGAAGAGATTTCCAGGTGGACTCTACGGTATTGCCGACAGGAGACAACATGCCAAGTCCGGTCACAACTACACGACGCTTAGACACGCTTGTCCTCCAGGGAGGGATAAAAAAAGAGAGATGTGGGACCAAAAGATAAAACTCAGGCGGTCGAATGACCGCCTGGAGATGTTCACTTACGCCTGGTGACCGTTGATGTAATCAATGGCAGCCTGAACGGTGGTGATTTTCTCAGCTTCTTCGTCCGGAATCTCAGTATCAAACTCTTCTTCCAGAGCCATTACCAGCTCAACGGTGTCAAGAGAATCAGCGCCCAGATCTTCAACGAAGGAAGCGGAGTTAACAACTTCTTCCTGCTTAACGCCCAGCTGCTCACCGATAATTTTCTTAACGCGTTCTTCGATAGTGCTCATACTCTTAAATTTCCTATCAAAACTCGCTTTCGCGATGGTTTTCGTAGTGTATAAAATGTTGAAAAATTTGCAACTAAATCCCGGCAGGTCGTACCACGATTTTGCGCTATTTTGCGGGTGTTTGCCCTAATAACGCAAATCATTTTGCACATATTACTGCTCAGAGTCGCACAGACTGCGCGGATCCTGAGCATTTTGTGCAAACTACGGTCAGACCATATACATCCCGCCATTGACGTGGAGAGTTTCACCAGTGATGTAACTCGCTTCGTCAGAGGCTAAAAATGCAACCGCGCTGGCAATTTCTTTTGGATCGCCTAAACGACCCGCTGGAACCGCTGCCAGCGTACCCGCACGCTGATCATCAGTCAGCGCACGCGTCATGTCCGTTTCAATAAAGCCCGGAGCAACAACGTTCACAGTAATACCGCGAGACGCGACTTCACGCGCCAGCGATTTACTGAAGCCGATCAGACCCGCTTTCGCCGCAGCGTAGTTGGCCTGACCCGCATTTCCCATGGTACCAACCACAGAACCGATAGTGATAATACGACCATGACGCTTTTTCATCATAGCTCGCATTACCGCTTTTGACAGACGGAAAACTGATGACAGGTTGGTTTCGAGAATATCGTTCCACTCGTCATCTTTCATTCGCATTAACAGGTTATCGCGAGTGATTCCGGCATTATTGACCAGAATATCCACTTCGCCAAACTCTGCGCGAATATTTCCCAGAACAGATTCGATAGATGCCGGATCGGTCACATTCAACATCAGACCTTTACCGTTGACACCCAGATAATCGCTGATGGCCTGCGCACCGCTTTCGCTGGTCGCAGTGCCGACAACTTTCGCTCCACGGGCAACGAGCATTTCAGCGATAGCACGGCCAATGCCGCGGCTTGCACCGGTAACCAGTGCAACTTTTCCTTCAAAACTCATGGTTTTGCTTTCCCTCTTCTTATTGTTCAAGCGCCGCTGACATCGCCGCCGGCTCGTTAATGGCCGAGGCAGTCAGGGTGTCAACAATGCGTTTCGTCAGGCCGGTGAGGACTTTACCCGGGCCCACTTCATACAGGTGCTCAACGCCCTGAGCGGCCATAAACTCAACGGTTTTGGTCCACTGTACCGGGCTGTAGAGCTGGCGAATCAGCGCATCACGAATCGCGTCTGCCGCCGTTTCGCACTTCACATCCACGTTGTTGATTACGGAGATCTGCGGTGCATTGAAGGTGATATTGGCGAGCTCTGCGGCGAGTTTCTCTGCGGCAGGCTTCATCAGCGCACAGTGAGAAGGCACGCTTACCGGCAGCGGCAGCGCACGCTTGGCGCCCGCAGCCTTACAGGCAGCGCCTGCGCGCTCAACGGCTTCTTTATGGCCAGCGATAACCACCTGGCCCGGTGAGTTAAAGTTCACCGGAGAAACCACCTGCCCTTCAGCGGACTCTTCACAAGCTTTGGCGATGGCCGCGTCATCCAGACCGATAATCGCAGACATACCGCCAGTGCCTTCCGGCACAGCTTCCTGCATGAACTTGCCACGCAGCTCAACCAGTTTTACCGCATCGGCGAAAGCAATCACGCCAGCGCAGACCAGCGCGGAATATTCACCCAGGCTGTGACCGGCCATCAGCGCAGGGGTTTTACCGCCCTGCTGCTGCCAGACGCGATACAGCGCCACGGAGGCGGTCAGCAGCGCAGGCTGAGTCTGCCAGGTTTTGTTCAGTTCTTCTGCCGGACCCTGCTGAGTCAATGCCCACAGGTCATAGCCGAGTGCCGCAGAGGCTTCTGCGAAGGTTTCTTCGATAATCGGGTAGCTCGCGGCCATGTCAGCTAGCATGCCGACGGTCTGAGAGCCCTGCCCCGGAAACACAAATGCAAATTGCGTCATCTTATAATCCTTAATTAGAAACGAACCAGTGCGGAGCCCCAGGTGAAACCGCCACCGAAGGCTTCGAGCAGCACCAGCTGACCGCGTTTGATACGGCCATCACGTACGGCTTCATCAAATGCGCAAGGCACGGAAGCGGCAGAGGTGTTGCCATGACGGTCAAGGGTGACCACCACGTTATCCATCGGCATACCGAGCTTTTTCGCCGTGGCGCTGATGATGCGCAGGTTGGCCTGATGCGGCACCAGCCAGTCAAGCGCAGAGCGATCGAGGTTATTGGCCGCCAGCGTCTCTTCGACGATGTTCGCCAGCTCTTTCACCGCCACCTTGAACACTTCGTTCCCTGCCATCGTCAGGTGAATTGAGTTTTCCGGGTGAACGCGATCGGCGTTCGGCAGCGTCAGCAGCGCACCGTAGTTACCATCAGCATGCAGATGCGTGGAGATGATGCCTGGCTCTTCTGAAGCACTCAGTACGACGGCACCCGCGCCGTCGCCAAAAATAATAATTGTGCCGCGATCGGTTGGATCGCAGGTGCGTGCCAGGACGTCTGCACCGATAACCAGGGCGTGTTTCACCGCACCTGATTTGACGTACTGATCGGCGATGCTCAGCGCGTAGGTGAAGCCCGCGCAAGCGGCGGCGACGTCAAACGCCGGGCAGCCTTTAACACCCAGCATGGACTGAATCTGGCAGGCCGCACTTGGGAAAGCATGCGTCGCGGAGGTGGTTGCCACCACGATCAGACCAATCTGTTCGGCATCGACACCCGCCATTTCCAGCGCGCGCTTCGCAGCTTCATAGCCCATTGTGGACACGGATTCATCTGGCGCGGCGATACGACGCTCACGGATACCTGTGCGGGTGACAATCCACTCGTCAGACGTATCTACCATTTTTTCCAGATCGGCGTTCGTACGCACTTGTTCAGGCAGATAGCTGCCGGTACCTACAATCTTCGTATACATGTACGCTCAGTCTTTTGGTGGTAATACAGATTCGAGGCGAGCGGCGATCCGCTGTGGGACCTCACGCTGCACCGCCTGCACTGCCTGTTCAATCGCCACGCTGAACGCGCGCTGATTGGCTGCACCATGACTCTTAATCACCGTGCCGCGCAATCCTAACAGACAGGCGCCATTATACTGGTCGGGGTTGAGGTGACTGAATCGCCTTGAGAGGCTTTTTTGTAACCAATGCTTCACTATTTTCAGCCACCACGGTCGTTTTTTCCCCTCGCCCTGAGATTTCAGCAGGGAAAGAAACATTCTGACAACGCCTTCCATCGTTTTTAATGTGACGTTTCCCGTAAATCCGTCACAAACCAGCACATCAGTCTTGCCGGTTAATAATTCGTTCGCTTCGAGATAACCAATATAGTTGAGGGAATCGACATTTTTCAGCATCGCGGAGGCATCACGGATGCTGTCGAGCCCTTTGGTTTCTTCTTCACCGATATTGAGCAGCGCAACGCGTGGTTTGTTAATGCCGACCACTTCTTCGGCCATCACCGCGCCCATCACCGCAAACTGCACCAGCATCGTGCTGTCACAATCGACGTTGGCGCCTAAATCAAGCACCACCGTTTTGCCCTTTTGCTGATGCGGCAGAACGGTCATCAGCGCCGGACGCTCAATGCCTTCAATAGGCTTGAGCAGTAATTTGGCCAGCCCCATCAGCGCACCAGTATTACCGGCGCTGACGCAGGCCTGCGCCCTTCCTTCTTTCACTAACTCAAGCGCAATGCGCATCGAGCTTCCCCGGCTGTTGCGAATCGCCTGGGCCGGGCGGACATCACTGGCAATAACTGACTGGGCAGGGATAATCTGCAGACGTGAACGTTGTTCGAAGTCAGCTTTGGCAAGTAATGGCGTTATGGTGTCGGGATCGCCGACGAGAAGAAGCGAGAGTTGCGGGTTAGCGTGCAGTGCCTGCAATGCTGCAGGCACCGTCACGGTAGGGCCAAAATCGCCCCCCATGACATCCAACGCTAAGGTCAGACGTGTCAAGGTTTCGTCGCCGCCTGGTTCGGTGTATCCCCCGCTTGCGCGGGGAAATCCTCACTAAGCTTCATCACGCTCGCGCGTGATTACTTAGCGATAACCTTGCGACCGCGGTAGAAACCGTCGGCAGTGATGTGGTGACGCAGGTGTTTCTCACCAGAAGTCTTGTCTACAGACAGGCTGGTAACTGCAGTCAGAGCGTCATGGGAACGACGCATGCCACGTTTGGAACGAGTTGGTTTATTCTGTTGTACGGCCATGGACCTTACTCCTCAATTACTTACGCTTTAAGCTGGCTAATACGGCAAATGGGTTTGGTTTTTGTGCCTCTTCAGGCAGTTCGCCAAAGACCATGTCCGCGTCGGACACTTCACAGTGTTCAGAATCATGCACCGGAACTACAGGTAAAGAGAGGATAATTTCATCCTCAACTAAAGCCCGCAGATCGATTTCGCCGTATTCGTTAACCTGAATAGGCTCATACGCTTCCGGGAGTGCTTCAGCCTGCTCATCATTTTTGACCGGGCTGAAACAATACGTTGTGTGAACGGCAAGGGGGAACGGTTTCCCGCAGCGCTGGCATTCGAGAGTCACCGACACCTTTGCATCGCCCTTAATAACGGCGAGACGCTGGTTGTCGATGGCGAATGTCATATCGCATTCCACATCACTGTCCACACTGACTACAGACTCGGCAAGACGCTCCACCTGCTCCGGGGTGTAAACACCCTCGTAGTCGAGGCGTTTTTGAGCGGTGCGAACCGGATCAAGAGTCAGGGGTAATTTTACCTTTTGCATAGGGCGCGCATATTAACTTTGTAACGTCATAGAGTCAAAGAAAAAGGCACCCGCGGGAGCCTTTTGCCAATTATTCGCACACATTGCGGCCTGTAGTTTAAAATGTCGCAATCCGAATCACCAGATCCTGGTAAAAAAAATATGCCACAGCTTGTTCTTGCTTCCACTTCTCCCTGGCGTCGCGAACTGCTCAAGAAGCTTGAGATCCCTTTCCAGTGTGCGGCACCTGAGGTGGATGAACTCGCCCTGCCCGGCGAATCACCCCGCCAGCTCGTACTGAGACTTGCCCAGGCCAAAGCAATGGCGCTGGCGGAGCGCTTTCCCAACAACCTCATCATTGGTTCCGATCAGGTTTGCGTGCTGGGCGGGAAAATCACGGGAAAACCGCACACCGAAGAGAACGCGCGTCGCCAGCTGCGTGAAGCCAGCGGGCACGTCGTGACGTTTTATACCGGCCTTGCGTTGTATAACAGCGCTAACGGGCATTTGCAGACCGAATGCGAGCCCTTTGACGTCCACTTCCGCCACCTGACCGACGCTGAGATTAATCATTACATCCAGAAAGAGCAGCCGCTGAGCTGCGCAGGCAGCTTTAAAAGTGAAGGACTGGGGATTAGCTTATTTGAAAGGTTGGACGGACGTGACCCGAATACTTTGGTCGGGCTGCCGCTGATTGCGCTGTGCAAAATGCTGCGCAACGAACATTACAATCCGTTGATGCAATAGACAGCAAAACGCCCCTTTCGGGGCGTTCAGCTATCATTTCTTACTGCGTAACACCTTCAGACAATGTTTTAGCCCATTGTCCATTGGCGCTTCAACGCGCAGCGTTTCGCCAGTGCCCGGATGGGTAAACTTTAGCGCTGCGGCGTGCAGGAACAGGCGATTCAGCCCCGTGCCCGCCAGCTGTTTATCAAATTCACGATCGCCATAACGGTCGTCAAAAGCAATCGGGTGCCCGGCATGCAGCGTATGTACGCGGATTTGATGCGTGCGGCCTGTCACCGGGCTACAGCGTACCAGCGTCGCAAATTCGAATCGCTCTTCGACTTTAAAACGCGTTTCCGACGGTTTCCCTTCCTGGCTCACACGCACAATACGCTCGCCGCTTTGCAGAATGTTTTTCAGTAACGGCGCCTGCACCACTTTGGTGTGCGACTGCCATTGGCCGCGAACCAGCGCCAGATAATCCTTCTGCATGCCTTTGTCACGCAGTTGCTCATGCAAAGAGCGCAGCGCAGAACGCTTTTTGGCGACCAGCAGCACGCCTGACGTATCACGATCCAGACGATGCACAAGCTCCAGGAAGCGCGCTTCAGGCCGCAGCGCACGCAGCCCTTCAATCACGCCGAAGCTCAGCCCGCTGCCGCCGTGCACTGCCGTACCGGAGGGTTTGTTCAGCACCAGAATATGGTCATCTTCATAAAGGATAACGTCGTTCAGCGCCGCCACTTTTTGCAAATGCGGCGATACGGCGTCTTCTTCACGCTCGGCAACGCGAACCGGCGGAATGCGCACTTCATCGCCCGCTTCCAGTTTGTACTCCGGCTTCACGCGCTTTTTATTCACGCGCACTTCGCCCTTACGCAGGATGCGGTAAATCATACTTTTCGGCACGCCTTTCAGCTGAGTGCGCAAAAAGTTATCAATTCGTTGCCCGGCCTCATCGTCGGCAATGGCAACCATTTTTACGGTCGGTGTCTCAGTTTTCATGGGGGGCGATTCTAAAGAGGCACAGGCATTCGCGCCACTCCTTTTTCTGTGCTTATATTAACTTCGCTGCGGTGCTCATTTTTGCCTTCGCTTGTCGGATTGCTGCTTATTAGAGCAATCGGTTCCGGAAAGTGAAGAAACTGTGAGTAACCGGGTGATAAATGGCAAAAGTCATCTTGCTATAACAAGGTTAGCAGGGAATAATGATGCAGTTTCCGTGTAGAACCTTGTGAATAACAAGTGTGTATCGGAATGACCCATTTTGTCTGAACGATCTTTTATGCAGCAATGGCGTAAGACGTATTTATCTTTCAGACAGTTAGCGGGCTGCGGGTTGCAGTCCTTACCGGTTGATACTCTCTATTTCAAGCTGCAGGAAGGCGGCAAACCTGGGATCTCCAGGCGCTACTCCAGTAGATGACTGGGGTAAGCAGGTGAAGCCAACGCACCTGCAACTTGAAAGACAATGAGTATAGAAGGAACCTTGCTCTGGAGAATTATTCCCAGGCTGTTCCCCTGAATAATTGCGCTGTGTTTCCGTTTGAAACGCAGGCTACCGACACTCTGCGCCTCTTAAGCGAGCGACAACCGTGAGGTTGGCGACGTGAACAGTCACGAGGCCATCGGTTTACCCCCGGCAAGGAAAACTCTGCCCGTAGCTTAGTCGTCAATGCAAGAATAATGAGTAAGTTACGATGAAAAGAATGTTAATCAACGCCACTCAGCAAGAAGAGTTGCGTGTCGCCCTCGTTGATGGGCAGCGTCTGTACGATCTGGATATTGAAAGCCCAGGACACGAACAGAAAAAAGCGAACATCTACAAAGGCAAAATTACCCGTATCGAACCCAGCCTTGAAGCCGCATTCGTAGACTACGGTGCCGAGCGTCATGGTTTCCTCCCTCTCAAAGAAATCGCCCGCGAATATTTCCCTGCTAATTACAACGCTCATGGCCGCCCGAACATCAAAGATGTACTGCGCGAAGGTCAGGAAGTGATTGTGCAGATTGATAAAGAAGAGCGCGGCAACAAAGGCGCAGCGCTGACCACCTTTATCAGCCTCGCAGGCAGCTATCTGGTGCTGATGCCAAACAACCCACGTGCCGGTGGTATTTCACGCCGTATCGAAGGTGACGATCGCACCGAGCTGAAAGAAGCCCTTTCCAGCCTGCAGTTGCCAGACGGCATGGGCCTGATTGTGCGCACCGCAGGCGTCGGTAAATCTGCCGAGGCGCTGCAGTGGGATTTAAGCTTCCGTCTGAAGCACTGGGAAGCAATTCAGAAAGCTTCTGAAAGCCGCCCTGCTCCGTTCCTGATCCACCAGGAAAGCAACGTCATCGTGCGTGCCTTCCGTGACTACCTCCGTCAGGACATCGGTGAAATCCTTATCGACAACCCGAAAGTGCTGGAGCTGGCTCGCCAGCATATCTCCGCGCTGGGCCGTCCGGATTTCAGCAGCAAAATTAAGCTCTACACCGGTGAAATCCCGCTGTTCAGCCACTATCAAATCGAATCGCAGATTGAGTCTGCCTTCCAGCGTGAAGTGCGCCTGCCGTCCGGCGGTTCTATCGTTATCGACAGCACCGAAGCCCTGACCGCTATCGACATCAACTCCGCGCGTGCAACCCGCGGCGGCGACATCGAAGAAACCGCGTTCAACACCAACCTGGAAGCGGCCGATGAAATCGCTCGCCAGCTGCGTCTGCGCGACCTCGGCGGCCTGATCGTTATCGACTTCATCGACATGACTCCCGTTCGCCACCAGCGCGCGGTGGAAAACCGCCTGCGTGAAGCGGTTCGTCAGGATCGTGCGCGTATCCAGATTAGCCATATCTCCCGCTTCGGCCTGCTGGAAATGTCCCGTCAGCGTCTGAGCCCGTCGCTCGGCGAATCCAGCCATCACGTCTGCCCACGCTGTAGCGGCACCGGCACCATCCGTGATAACGAATCGCTGGCGCTCTCCATTCTGCGTCTGATTGAAGAAGAAGCGCTGAAAGAGAACACCCAGGAAGTCCACGCGATCGTCCCGGTTCAGGTGGCCTCTTACCTGCTGAACGAAAAACGTGCGGCCATCAGCGCCATCGAAACCCGTCAGGGTGGCGTGCGCTGCATCGTCGTGCCAAACGATCAGATGGAAACCCCACACTACTCCGTGCTGCGCGTACGCAAAGGCGAAGAGACTCACACCCTGAGCTATCTGCTGCCGAAACTGCATGAAGAAGAGATGGCGCTGCCGTCGGAAGATGAACCGGCAGAACGTAAACGCCCTGAGCAGCCTGCTCTGGCAACGTTCGTGATGCCTGATGCGCCGCCGGCACCGGTTGAAGAAGCGCCTAAAGCCGCTGCGCCACAGCCAAAAGCTGCCGCTGCAACCGCAGCTGCGCCTGGCCTGGTATCTCGCCTGGTTTCTGCCCTGAAGTCTCTCTTCAGTAGCGAAGCCCCTGTTGTGGCAGAGCCAGAACCGGTTAAGAAAGAAGAGAAGCCAGAGCGTCAGCAGGATCGTCGCCGTTCCCGCCAGTCCAACCGTCGTGACCGTAATGACCGCAACGACCGTCGTGATAACCGCGATAATCGTGGTGAGCGCAACGATCGTGACAACCGTGGTGACCGTGGTGAAAACAACGAAGGTCGTGAAGACAATCGTCGTAACCGCCGCGAGAAGCCGCAGCAAAATGCTGAAACCCGCGAAGCACGTCAGCAAAACGTCGTGGAAGACGCAGATAAAGCGAAATCCCGCGACGAGCAGCAGCCGCGCCGTGAACGTAACCGTCGCCGTAACGACGACAAGCGTCAGGCACAGCAGGACGTCAAAGTTCAGACTGAACAGCCCGCTCAGGAAACCGAGCAGGAAGAACGCGTTCAGGTAATGCCACGCCGCAAACAGCGCAATCTGTCGCAGAAGGTTCGCTTTGAATCTGCTGAGACTGTTGCCGCAGCAGAAACCGCAGCAGTGGCCACTGCGCCAGTTGAAGCCGCTCCGGCAAAACGTACTGAACTGGCGAAGGTCGATCTGCCAGCCGTTATCGACGCGCCAGCGGAAGAAGAAAGCACCGAAGGCCGTGATGCAGCCGGTATGCCACGCCGCTCCCGTCGTTCTCCGCGCCACCTGCGCGTAAGCGGCCAGCGTCGTCGTCGTTACCGTGACGAGCGTTACCCGGCTCAGTCAGCCATGCCGCTGACCGTCGCCTGCGCATCGCCGGAGATGGCTTCCGGTAAAGTGTGGATCAGCTACCCGGTTGCCCGTTCTCAGGAAAGCCAGGTGGAAGAGACCCGCGAGCAGGAAACCGTTGCACCGGTCATTGAAATCGCGCCAGTGGCAGCCGCCGTTGAAGCTCCGGTGGTTGAGCAGGTTGCTGCTGAACCGGTTGTTGTGGCTGAGCCGCAGGCTGTGGAAGCTGAAGTGGCTGCGCCAGTGGTTGAAACCACCCATCCTGAAGTGATTGCCGCGCCTGTCAGCGAAGCGCCGCAGGTCATCGCGCAGGAAGATGCCGTCGTGGCAGAAACCGTTGCCGAAGAAGCTGCGCCAGCTGCTGTGGTTGAAGAAGTGGAACAGGTCATTGTGGCTGAGCAACCAGTGGTTGAAGAAGCGCCAGCTCCGGCACCGGTTGTTGAAACCGCTCCGGTTGCGCCTGAAGTGGTTAAACCGGCTGTTACAGAGCAACCTGCCGCTGTAGCCAACAAGCACGCTACTGCGCCAATGACGCGCGCGCCTGCTCCGGAGTATGTGCCGGAAGCTCCGCGCAACAGCGACTGGGTTCGCCCGGCCTTCGGCTTCGAAGGTAAAGGTTCCGCCGGTGGCCACAGCGCCACTCATACGGCAACCGCAGGCCCGACCCGTCCGCAGTCCGTGGACTAAGCTTTAAAGCTCTGACTAAACCGCCTTCGGGCGGTTTTTTTATGCCCTCAGTAATCCCTGATGCCGGATGGCGCTGGCTAATCCAGCCTACAAATCCCCAGCATGTCAGGTAAGCCCAGCGCCACCTGACAACATTTTGTCACCCGTAAGCAGATAAAAAAAGCCCGCGCCGGGGTGAGTGGCGCGGGCACAGAGAACATGGCTGATTCAGGGCATGTTCAAAACCGTTAAATCACTTGTTCAGCTGGAACAGCGACATGCCCTGCATATCGCTGAACGCTTTGTAGGAGGCCTGAAGCGCCGCCTGTTGCATGGTGTAGTTGGAGATGGTCGAGTTCCAGTCCACGTCAACGAGGTCGCTCATTTGCTGGGTCTGGTTGAGCTTGCGGTCATCGCCAAGCGCATTGAGCTTATCGAGTTCGTTCAGCTGCGTGCCGACCTCCGCCTGTACGCTCAGCACGTTGTTGAGCGAGTTACGCAGTCCACGGTTGGTTTCATCAATAGTCGCCTGAGCCGTTGCCTGCAGGGCATCATCCCCAGCCACTGGCTTGTTCAGCGCGTCAATGGCGTTATCCAACAACTTAAAGATATTTTTCTCCGGCAGAGTACCGTCCGGATTTTTCACCGCGTTTAGCGTGACGGCATCGAAAATTTTGTCGCCAGTGTGGCCGATGACCATCGAGCGGGAGGAGTCCACCTGCTGTTCAACGTTGGTGTTGCCGCCACCATAAACGCCCGAGGATGAATCAAACGGCGCGCTGTCCGTTTTATAGCCGGCAAACATATAACGACCGTTGCCGTCCTGGCTGTTGGCCAGGTTCATCAGCTGATCGCGAATTCCCTGTAATTCCGTCGCCATCGAGGCGCGGTCATCGTCGCTCAGGGTGCCGTTACCGGCGTAAACGATTTTTTCCTGCGCCGTCTGAATGGCGGTCGTCACCGACGCCAGGGTGTTGGTTTCCTGCGAGATACGCTGCGTTGCGAAACTGCGGGCGGAAGCAAACTGCGCCGTCTGGGCCTGCGCCTGGGACAACACCACCGCCTGAGAGGCTGCAATCGGATCGTCTGAAGGACGGTTGACGCGCTGGCCGGTGGACATCTGCTCGCCATATTTCAGCCAGGAGGACTGGGAGTTGGTGATCCCGCCCATCGTCTGCTGGTACATCATTAAGGTACTGATACGCATTCGTCACGTCTCCTTAGCGAATATTGATCAGCGCGTCGAACAGCGTGCTGGCGGTCTGCATCACCTGGGCATTCGCCAGGTAGTACTGCTGATACAGCTGCAGGTTGCCGTACTCTTCATCGAGGTTAACGCCAGAAATGGACTGCTGCTGTTTGGTGAGCTGGGTAACGACGTTGCCCTGCGTAGTGCTGCTGGTTTCCAGCGTCGAGGTTTTGTTGCCCACGTCGCTGACCAGAGAAGCATAAGCATCGTTGACTGTTTTATTGCCGCCCACCAACTTGCTGTTTTGCAGATCCAGCAGCGCCTGGCCGTTGCGGTTATCGCTCTCGCCCGTTTCTAAGTCATCAACGCCCATGGCAATTTTGCTGGAGTCGCTCAGCGCCACGCTCATGTTCACAATGGCGTTAGCCACTGGCTTGACGGTAAAGCTGTCATTGGTCTGAACGTTGCCGCTGCTGATTTTGACACTCAAGCCGTCGAAATTGAGGCTGCCATCGGTTCCGGTCGTCGTTTTTACCGCCGTGTTATCCGATAAGCGCGTCACGTTCCAGTTCGTGCCGTCCCAGCTGACTTTATAATCCGTGGCCTGAACCTGGGTGCTGTCCGTCATGCTGACGCCGAGGCTGGCATCACCGGCGTTTTTGGTATTGCTAAGGGTCGTCGGGCCGCCGATATTGAAGAAATCACCGCCGTCATCGCCGTTGGCGTCAATGCCCTGCGCGTTCTGCTTGTTGAAGGCATCGGCAAAGGCCAGCGCCATCTGGTTCAGGCTGTTACGGGTCTGGTCCAGATCCTGCGAGCGGAAGGTCAGCAGGCCGCCGAGGGAGCCGGTGGTCAGCAGCTTCTCAGGAATTTCAATATTGCCCGCAACGTTGTCTACATAGGCCACGGTCGTACGAGAAGGATCTGCGCTGCTCGGTACAGCCGCCAGCTGGCGCGCAGTGCTGCCCTGCACCAGGCTGTAACCGTTCGCCATGGTGATGTTGTAGGTGCCGCCGTCCTGCACGTTCACTTCCACACCCACCAGCTGATTCAGCTGGCTGACGAGCTGGTCGCGCTGATCCAGCAGATCGTTAGGGGAAGCACCTGCCCCGACGCCGGTCAGTTTGGAAATTTTGTCGTTGAGCGTCGCAATCTGCTGCGAGTAGTTGTTGATCTGCGAAACGGTGGAGGCGATGGCGCCATTGACCTGTTTGTCCTGATCGCGCAGATACTGATCTGTAGTCTTAAACTGATTCACCAGCCCCTGAGCTTTGCCGAGCACGGACTGGCGCGCAGCCGGATCTTCGGCGTTGCTGACCAGCGTTTGCAGGCTGGAGTAGAAATCCTGCAAGGTCGCGGAAATAGAGTTGGTGGTGTCCGACATCAAATCATCGATTTTCGACATCTGCTGGTAACGCGTCGTCAGGCCGCTGCTCTGGTTCTGCGCCGCATTCAGCTGGTTGGTGATGAAGGCATTGTACTCGCGCTGTACGCCGGAGACCGTCACCCCGTTGCCCACCCAGCCGCCTGCGCCCAGCGTGCTGTTCGCCGCGGAGAGCACCGTCGTCTGACGGGTGTAGCCAGAGACGTTGTAACTGGCAATGTTGTTACTGACGGTGTTCAGTGCCGCCTGAGCCGCACCGAGCCCGCTCATGGCGCTATTCATTAAACTGGACATGGAGGTTCCTTTATTCTTTTAGACACGAGTCCTGACCAGAATTATCGGCACCGGTCAGCCGAACTTGAGCGGTTTCAGAACAGATTCTGGATATCGTTGCCGTAAGCCTTGCTCACCTTCTCACCCATCGCTTTCAGCTGCTGGATCATCCCGGTCAACTTACGGGCATAGTTTGGATCGGTGGCATAGCCCGCTCTCTGCAAAGCCTGTGCGCCCTGCTCTGGCGTTGCCGCTGATGTCACTGCCGCATAGCGCGGGTTACGGGTCAGTAGGCCGACGTAGTCGGAGAGCGCTTCAAGGTAAGAGCCGTAAACGCGGAAACGGGCTTTCACCTTCTTCATCTCCCCGTTTTCATATTCGGTGGTGGTGATTTCAGTGACTTTACCTTTCCAGTCGTTCGAGGCTTTCACGCCGAACAGGTTGAAGCTCGGCTCGCCATTTTCACGACGAATTTGCCGCTGGCCCCAGCCGGACTCGAGCGCCGCCTGGGCAAGGATCAGGTGATGTGGGATCCCGCTCTGTTCACTGGCAAGCTTAGCCGGGAGCGAAAGCTGGGCGAGGAAGTCGTGGCTGTCGCCCGGCAGATCTGCGGCATCGCTGGCATCCGGGGCTTTCGGCATCGCTTTGCGCACCATCTGCGTCAGCGCTGAGTTCTGATAGCTGGTGACGGTTTCCAGGTCAAACTTCAGCGGCACCTGGGCAGGCGCATCTTTCGGCCCGCCCTGTGCCGCGGTCATCTGACGGACCATTTCGTCCGCCAGCCCCAGGCCTTTGCCCGCGGTCATCTGCTGGGCAATTTGCTGATCGTACATACTGGTGTAGAGGCGCGTCTGGTCGCTGTTGAACAGGCCGTCTTTCGGCAACGCCTCGCGCATGCTTTTCAGCATCATCTGCACGAACATGCCCTCGACCTGCCGGGCCACAGGCCTTAAGTTTGCCTGCGGATCGTTCCCGGCCTTCACCTTCAGCTCGTTCAGCGACTGCGCGTCCCAGGCCGCGCTCGCCATTAGCTTGCTGTCGCCCAGCATCAGATAATTTCCACTTTGGCGCGCAGGCAGCCTGCGGTTTGCATCGACTGGAGAATCGACATCAATTCCAGCGGGGAAGCACCCAGCGCGTTCAGTGCCCGCACCACGTTGTTCAGGTTGGCGCTGGAACGAATGCTCTGCATCGCCCCGCCGCTCTGGCGCAGATCGATTTGCGTTTGCGGCGTCACCACCGTTGACCCTCCGCCAAATGGCGTATCCGGCTGGCTGACCTGGGCAGAACGGTTCACCGTTACCGACAGATTGCCCTGTGCCACCGCACAGCTATCGAGCGTCACTTCGCGGTTCATCACCACCGAACCGGTGCGAGAGTTGATTATCACTTTCGCATCCTGAGGCGTGACGTTCACTTCCATATTCTGAATATCCGCCAGCATCCGCACCTGATTGCTGCCGCCACTTGAAGCACGGATCTGCACGGTACGCGCATCAAGCGCCGTGGCACTACCGAAGCCGCCGCGGCGGTTGATGGTGTCGGCAATCTGCTGCGCCATGCCAAAATCATCGTCATTCAGCTGCAGGTTGATGGTGTTACCGGCGCCAAACTGCGTCGGCAGTTCACGCTCGATGGTGGCGCCATTGGTGATGCGCCCGCCGTTCAGCTGGTTGACCTGCACGCTGCTGCCGCCTGCCGAGGCACCTGCGCCGCCGACCAGGATGTTCCCCTGCGCCAGCGCATACACCTGGCTATCGACGCCCTTCATAGGCGTCATCAGCAGCGTCCCGCCGCGCAGGCTTTTGGCGTTGCCCATTGAGGAGACGACGACGTCAATCATCTGTCCCTGACGGCCAAACGCCGGAAGCTGCGCGGTTACCATGACAGCCGCCACGTTCTTCAGCTGCATGTTGGTGCCCGCAGGCACGGTAATGCCTAGCTGGGACAGCATGTTGTTCAGCGTTTGCGTGGTGAAAGGTGTCTGGGTTGTCTGGTCGCCCGTGCCATCGAGGCCGACGACAAGGCCGTAGCCAATCAGGGAGTTTTCGCGCACGCCCTGCACGCTGGTGAGGTCGCGAATACGCTCGGCCTGAGCGAATCCCACCACCAGAATCAGAGCAATACCTAGCAGAGTTTTAAACATGTTCCACCTCATTACATCGGCGACAGGTTAAGGAAGAAACGCTGCAGCCAGCCCATGTTTTGCGCTTCGTTAATATAGCCGTTGCCGACATACTCAATACGGGCATCCGCCACCTGAGTAGACGGCACGGTGTTGCTGCCGCTGATGGTGCGCGGGTTAACGACGCCGGAGAAGCGAATAAATTCGGTCCCCTGGTTGATGGCGATTTGCTTCTCGCCCACCACGTGCAGGTTGCCGTTCGCCAGCACCTGATCGACCGTTACCGTCAGCGTGCCGCTGAAGGTGTTGCTGGCGTTGGCCCCGCCTTTACCGTTAAAGGAGTTGCCGCCGGAAGCCTCCACATCGGCGCGCGCATTGCCAAACAGGCCCTGCAGATAGCGCGGCACGGTGTCGAAGCCGAAATTGGTTTTGCCATCGCGGCTGGCGTTCGCCGACGAGCTTTTCGACGCGCTGACGTTCTCCTGCAGCTGGATGGTCAGCGTATCGCCGATGTTGCGCGGACGTCGGTCTTCAAACAGCGGCTGATAGCCGTAGTTAATGGGCTGCGCGCTCTGGAAAATTGAGCCATTGACCACCGGTACCGGGCCGGGTACGGGCTGTGCGGTTGTCGCCCCTTCCACCAGCGGTTTTGAGGGGATCCATGCGCATCCGGCCTGAGTCAGGGCCAGGACCACGAAAAGCGGATAACGAAACGCTGAGGATTTTTGCATTGCTCTTATCTTCTGAATCAAAAAACCGGTGCAGGACATCTGCACCGGTAGAGTCTTACAGCTGTGTGAGTTTCTGCAGCATCTGGTCGGTGGTGGACACCGCCTTGCTGTTGATCTCATACGCGCGCTGCACCTGAATCATGTTGACCAGCTCTTCCGCCACGTTGACGTTAGAGGTTTCGACATAACCCTGATACAGCAGGCCCGCGCCGTTCAGCCCTGGCGTGGTGTCATTCGGTGCGCCGGAGGCCTGGGTTTCGGTGTAGAGGTTCTCACCGATGCTCTCCAGGCCCGTGTCATTCATAAAGGTCGTCAGGTTCAACTGACCGACCTGCACCGGGTTGGTCTGTCCCTGCTGAGTCACGCTCACAATGCCATCACGTCCGACGGTAATGCTCAGGGTGTTAGTCGGGATGGTGATCGCCGGCTGTACCTGATAGCCGCCCGCCGTCACCAGCTGGCCGTTCTGATCGACCTGGAACGAGCCGTCACGGGTGTAGGCAGAGGTACCGTCCGGCAGCAACACCTGGAAGAAGCCTTCACCTTTGATGGCGACGTCCTTGCTGTTATCGGTCTGCGACAGGTTGCCCTGGGTGTGAATACGCTCGGTCGCTACCGGGCGCACGCCGGTACCGATTTGCAGGCCGGAAGGCAGCGTGGTCTGTTCGGACGACTGCGCGCCGGGTTGGCGTACAGTCTGGTACAGCAAGTCTTCAAAGACCGCACGCTGACGCTTGAAACCATTGGTGCTGACGTTCGCCAGGTTGTTGGCGATAACGTCCATGTTGGTTTGCTGGGCGTCGAGGCCGGTTTTGGCAATCCATAATGAACTGATCATGTTTATTCCTGTTGTTAGCTCATGGATAACAGCTGGTTAGACTTCTGGGCCATTTCGTCCACGCTGCTGATCACCTTCATCTGCATTTCAAAGCGACGGGAGCTGGCGATCATGTCCGCCATCGCCGCCACCGGCTTGACGTTACTGCCTTCCAGCACGCCGGACTGCAGGCGAATGGTTGGGTCAGACTGCAATGTCTGACCACGGGTGGCCTGCGCCGCAGAGGTCAGACGGAACATGCCGTCATCGCCGCGCGTCACTTCGTTATCCGCCGCTTTCACCAGTTTCAGCTTGGCCACCGGGGAAATGGTGTTCGCCGGGTCGCCAGGGTTGAGCGCAGAGACAGTGCCGTCGGCACCGATGGTTATCTGCGAGCCTTCCGGTACCGTCACCGCCCCGCCACCGTCGCCCATCACCGGTAACCCCTGGATGGTGAGCTGCCCGGTGGAGGACACCTGAATGCCGCCGTTGCGGGTGTAGCCTTCCGAGCCATCAGCGGTTTGCACCGCCAGCCAGCCGTCCTGCTGTAACGCCACATCGAGCGGACGTCCGGTGTAGTCCAGCTGACCCGGCGTCATGTCGGCGCCCGGCGTAGAGCCGGTCACCAGCGTACGGGTCTGATACGTTTCGCCGTTGACCGGCACCGCACGCAGCGCGGTCAGCTGGGCACGAAAGCCTGGCGTGGAGGTGTTGGCAAGGTTGCTTGCGGTCACCCCCTGCATCTCCATCGTCTGGCTTGCCGCGCCCATCGCGGTATATATCGCGTGATCCATAAAACCGTCCCGTCAGGCGCTTAGCGCAGGTTAACCAGGGTGTTGAGGATCTGATCCTGGGTTTTGATGGTCTGCGCGTTCGACTGATAGTTACGCTGCGCGACAATCATGTTCACCAGTTCTTTACTCAGATCGACGTTCGAGGCTTCCAGCGCGCCGTTGGTCAGGGTGCCGAAGTTGCCGGTGCCTGCGGTGCCGAGCAGCGCCACGCCAGAGGCCTGCGTCGCCGACCAGACGTTGTCGCCTTCGGACTGCAGCCCTTCGTTGTTGGCGAAGTTTGCCAGCGTGATCTGCCCCAGCAGCTGCGTCTGTTCGTTGGAATAGTTGCCTACCACGGTGCCATCGTCGTTGATCTGATAGCTCACCAGGTTGCCCGGCTTATAGCCGTTCTGGTTGGTGGCCACGATGTCGTTGGAGCCGGTGTTCTGCTGCATGGAGTTCAGGAAACTCAGCTGGAAGGTGCTGGCCGCGGAGCCGTTCAGGCTGGCCAGGCTTACCTGGAAATCTGGCGTTGCGTTAGGTGCCGTGTTGAGGACGCCGCCGACGTAGTTATAAACGCCTTTCAGCGAACCGTTGTCATTAAACTGCATCTGCGCCTGCTTCACGGCAGTTGCCCCTGCCACGCTGGAATCCTGGGTATAAACATCCCAGTTGTTGGCGCTGTTTTTCACGTAATAGATGTTGACGTCGTGGGAGTTACCCAGGCTGTCAAACACCGTCACGGTGCCTTTTTTGTTGTAAGTGTCGGCGTCGGTGGCATCAAACGGGGCTTTCGTCGGAACGGCGTCCGTGGAGTTCAGGTTGATCTGCATGGAGGCGTTGGAAGTCACTTTCGCCGCCATCAGCGTGTTTGGAATGGTCAGGCCCACAGGGTTAGCACCCTGCTGGATGGTTGGCGGCGTGCCAGTTGCCGGGTAGCCGGTCAGCTGCAGGCCCTGCATGTTCACCAGGTTGCGGTTTTCATCCAGCTTGAACTGACCGTTACGGCTGTAGTACACGGAGCCGTTGGCGTCGGTCAGACGGAAGAAGCCGTTCTGGCTGATGGCCACGTCCAGCGCGCGTCCGGTGCTGGTGGTGGTGCCGTCGTTAAAGTCCTGGGTGATGCCAGCCACTTTCACGCCGAGGCCCACTTTGGAGCCGGCGAACATATCGGCGAAAGAGGCGGTACCGGCTTTAAAACCGTAGGTTGCGGAGTTGGCGATGTTGTTGCCAATCACGTCGAGGTTGGTGGAGGCCGCGTTCAGGCCGCTGACCGCTTGAGAAAATGCCATGTCTTAACTCCTGCCAGGTTGAAGGCTTAAATAATCTGACGAACTTCGTCGAGCGTGGTGGTGCCATACGTGCCGAGATCCAGCAGATTACCGCTGCTTCCCTTCGTGACCCCTTGCACCAGCGCGAACTGGAGCGGCTGAGCGACCAGCTGCGTGCCGTTGGTGCTGGCAGCAATCGAGACGCTGTAGGCGCCGTCAGGAACGGTAGAACCATCTGACGCGGTGCCGTCCCAGGTAAAGGTATGCACGCCCGCCGTCTGGCTACCGAGATCCAGCGTACGAATGACTTTGCCCGTGCTGTCGGTAATGGTGGCGGTCGCTTTATCTGCGGCCTGGGTCAGCTCCACACCAAACGGCGTTGTGCTGGCTTTGCCGTCCGTATCGGAACCGGCAAGCACGACGGAGCCCGGGATCATCACGCCGTGGCCAATCAGGTTTGAGGCCTGTAATGACTGGCTGTTGTCGATCTGTCCGGAGATAGAACCGAGGGTGGTATTGAGCTTTTCAATCCCGCTGACGGTGCTGATTTGCGCCAGCTGAGAGGTCAACTGGGCGTTGTCCATCGGGTTGGTTGGGTCCTGGTTTTTCAGCTGCGCCACCAGCAGCGTCAGGAAGCTGCTTTGCAGATCGTTGGCGCTGCTGCTGGTCAGGCTTCCGCTTGAAGTAGTGGACTGGACACCGGTGTTAGTCGGGTCATTGACGTTCACGGCAATAGACATCGTTTTCTCCGTTACTGACCGAGGGTCAGCGTTTTGAGCATCATGCTCTTGACGGTATTGAGGACTTCAACGTTGGCCTGATAGCTACGGGAAGCAGACATGGTGTTGACCATCTCTTCCACCACGTCCACGTTAGGCATCTTGACGTAGCCTTTGGCGTCCGCCAGCGGATTCCCCGGCTGGTAAACCAGTTTGAAGGGATCCTGGCTCTCGACCACGTCGGCCACTTTCACACCGCCCGTAGCCGCACCCACTGGCGCATCCACCTGGAACACAACCTGTTTGGCGCGATAAGGCTGGCCGTCAGGGCCGGTCACGCTGTCGGCGTTGGCGAGGTTACTCGCCGCCACGTTCAGGCGTTTGGACTGCGCGGTCAGCGCCGATCCGGCCACGTCAAAAATATTCAGTAATGCCATGACTTAGTTCCCCTGTAGCACGGTCATCATGCTTTTGATTTGCCCGCCCAGCACGGTGAGACCGGTCTGGTATTGCAGGCTGTTGTCAGCGAATTGCGTGCGCTCCCGGTCCATATCGACGGTGTTCCCGTCCATGGATGGCTGGTCAGGTACCCGATACATCAGGTCTACAGAGGGGGCGGTCATCGCCTGGGCTGGAATGTGACGTTCAGAGGTCAGCGTGAGTGACACGCCGGTGGTCTCCGCGCGCCCGCGATCCATCACTTTTTTCAGTTCCGAAGCAAAGTCAACATCGCGCGCCTGATACCCCGGGGTATCGGCGTTGGCAATGTTGGCCGCCAGGATTTCCTGACGCTGGGCGCGCAGGTTCAACGCTTCCTGTTGAAAACGTAGCGCGGCGTCGAGTTTATCGAGCATGTCTCCTCCGCTGGTGGCAGGTGTTCATTCAGCGTTCAGATTAATCCCAATTCCGTCACGCCATCGTCGGAATAAAAGCAAAATGCAGCGCTATTTGTTGCGTTGAAGTTATTCGCTTCCGGGTAAAATTTGCTTCATCCTGATGAGTGGAGTTGCCCATGCGAAACCTGAAAAACACGCTTATGCTGACGCTCACGCTGCTGAGTCCGGCGGCTATCGCGCAGGATTTAACGCAGCAGCTGGACGCTTTTTTTGTTCAGCGTCTGGCAGGGTTCAGCGACTCGGTGAAGGTGAGCCTGCGTAATCCAGGCAATGCGATGCCGCAGTGCGAACAGCCTGCGCTGAGCGTGATGGGTAACAACAAGCTCTGGGGAAACCAGACGGTACAGGCGCAGTGCGGAACGGAAAAACGCTATCTGCAGGTCTTTGTTGAAGCGACGGGGAACTACGTCGTTGCCGCACAACCTGTTGTCCGTGGCACGAAGCTCGAACCCGGCAGCGTGACGCTCAAGCGTGGGCGGCTGGACCAGCTGCCGCCGCGCACGATGCTGGACATCAATCAGGCTCAGAACGCGGTATCATTGCGGGATCTGGCCGCAGGACAGCCGGTGCAGCTGTCGATGCTGCGCCAATCCTGGCGAGTGAAGGCCGGGCAGAAGGTGCAGGTTATCGCCCAGGGCGACGGCTTTAGCGCCAATGCGGAGGGCCAGGCGCTGAACAACGCCGCCGTGGCGCAAAACGCCCGTGTCAGAATGCCGTCAGGCCAGGTGGTGAGCGGTCAGGTAGACGCTGATGGGAATATTCTTATTAATTTATAATGGCCTTAAAGAATCTGCGAACCCTGCCGATAAATAATCAAACACTGATGATGGCAGGCCACCGCGCCATATAACCTCGATGAGGACAGGACAATGAGCATTGATCGTACATCGCCCCTGAAGCCCGTTAACGCCGTTCAGCCGCGTGAGCCGAATGAAGCCCAGGCGCAGAAAGCGCGTCTGGATAAAACCTCGGCTGCCAACAGCACCAGCGTCACGCTGAGCGAAGCGCAGTCCAGCCTGATGCAGCCGCGCAATAGCGACGTCAACATGGAACGCGTTGAAGCGCTGAAAACCGCTATTCGTAATGGCGAACTGAAAATGGATACCGGCAAAATCGCCGATTCGCTGATTTCTGATACCCAGAGCTGGCTGCAGAGTAAATAACCCAATGAGTCACCTGCCGGAAATACTGGATCATATGACAGTCATCCTCAACTCGCTGAAAGAGGTGATGGATGCCGAGCAGCAGCAGCTTTCTGCGGGCAGCGTTAACAGCAGCGCCCTGCAGCGGATAACCGAAGAAAAAAGCTCGCTGCTGGCGACTCTCGACTATCTGGAAAAACAGCGTCGCCTCGAGCAGGAAGCACAGCGTTGTGCCAACGACGACGTTGCAGAGCGCTGGCAAAACATTACTGAGAAAACCCAGCATCTGCGCGATCTCAACCAGCATAACGGCTGGCTTCTGGAGGGTCAGATTGAGCGCAATCAGCAGGCGCTGCAGGTGCTGAAGCCACATCAGGAACCGAGCCTGTACGGCAAAGACGGCCAGACCTCGTCGACGCCGCGCGGCGGGAAGAAGTTTTCGGTTTAATCCCCTCTGCCATTCACTTGTGCAAGCCAGGCTTTCACCGCCGGGCTGCTCTCCTTTTTGCGGCTGATAACCAGCAGGTTTGCCGTAAGCTCCGGGGCATTTAACGCCCGGTAGATAAGCCCCGGCACGCTCACCTGACGCAGAGGAACAGGCACCAAAGCCACGCCGAGGCCCGAGGCCGCAATCGCCAGTACATTCAGGCTGCTGCCCGTGCGATGAGCAATATTCAGTTGTTCTCCCAGCGCCTTTGCCAGCAGCAGACTTAACCGTTCATCGGCATCATGCGCCTCATATAATATCAACGCTTCGTGTGCCAGCATGGCAAGGGTGATTTCGGGCACGCTGGCCAACGGATGATCGTCCGCCATCGCCACCAGCATTCCCCACTCACCGATTTTTTCAGCATGCAGATCGGGCTGGCGCAGCGCGCTATGATCGGGTGAGTAACCAATATCCAGAAGCCCCGCCTGGATTGCCTCCACCTGGCGTCGCGGCGTCATCTCCTCAACGCTTATCTCAACCTCAGGGCTGACGTGGTGAAAATGGCGTAAGTCGCGCATCAGGGTGCCGCTAAAAATGGCGTTACCGGCAAAGCCAATTCTCACAATGCCCGTTTCGCCGCGTAAAGCTCTCTGCGTCGACTCACGGGTGAACTCGGCCTGCGCCAGCGTGCGCCGTGCCTGGGTTTCAAGCACCTTTCCGGCCTCCGTCAGCTCAACGCGACGACTGGTGCGTTCAAACAGTGGCCCGCCCAGTTCTTCTTCCAGAGCGCGAATTTGCATACTCAGCGCAGGCTGAACGATATTCAATGCTTGAGCCGCGCGACCAAAATGCTTCTCTTTTGCCACGGCGAGAAAGTAGCGCAGCTGACGTAAGTCCATGCGATCCCCTTTTAATCATTTTTAATGATTGATTGGTCATTATTGCATATTGGATGTTATCAATCAGATCCCCAATACTCTATCGCATCGCAGCACCTGCTGCTTATTAGCCGGAGTTACCCTATGTCATATAACGTTGAAGATCGCCTGCAAATTACCGACCTGATGACCGGCTGGATCCACCGTGACCTGGCCGAGTGGGATAAAATGCACGCGCTGTTTCACGAAGGTGCAACGATTGAAATCACCTGGTTCGAAGGGCTTGCCCGCGAGTTTGTTGATGCTTCTGCCCGGATGGGCGAATCCGCGCTGAAAACCAAACATATGATTGGCAATCCGGTGATCACCTTTAACGGTGACAAGGCGCTGGTCGAAACCAATGCGATGATTATTGGTGAGAATATTGAGCTCAATGTGGGGTGCTGCACACACAACCGGTTTTTCGACCGGGTGGAAAAGCGTAACGGCCAGTGGAGGATCGTCCATCGACAGAGCGTCTACGATATGGGCAGCTTCACCTTCCCGGTAGGGCTGGTAGAGATTGATATGCACGTTGCGAAGAAATACCCGCGCGAATATGCGGCGCTGGCATATGTGCTTGAGAAAAGCGGCTTCCCTGTGAGTCGTGTATTCGCAACGCGTGGCAGCGAACTTGAGAAGAAGATGAAGGCAGAGGGCAAAGCGTGGCTTAAGGTGGCAAGGTAAATAGCAAAAATCCTCATACGAGAGGATTTTTTAATGTTTGCTCCCCTCGCCCTGTGGGAGAGGGGTTGGGGGAGAGGGCATCAGACAGCTCAGTCCCGTAAGCATTTACAGTATCAAGACTTAACCTCAGGCAGTCCTGCGCGCGAACTCCTTCACGCGGAAACCCAGCACCAGCAGAGTCGCAAAGTAAGCGGCAATGCCTGCCACCACGACCGCCATCAGGCGCAGAATACGGAACGGCATCGTCCCCTGCGACCATTCCGGCATGATGTACATCATCCCCAGCAGCACTGCGGCCATCACCACCACGGCGGCAACCAGGCGCGCCAGGAATTTCCCCCAGCCTGGCTGCGGGGTGAAGATTTTCTGCTTGCGCAGCTGCCAGTACAGCAGGCTGGCGTTCAGGCAGGCCGCCAGACCAATCGACAGTGACAGACCCGCGTGCTTCAGCGGGCCGATAAATGCCAGGTTCATCACCTGGGTCAGAATCAGCGTTACGATAGCAATCTTCACCGGGGTTTTGATGTCCTGGCGGGAATAGAAGCCCGGCGCTAACACCTTCACCACAATCAGGCCAATCAGCCCGACGGAATACGCCACCAGCGCGCGCTGGGTCATCGCAGCATCGAAGGCGGTGAATTTACCGTACTGGAACAGCGAAACGGTCAGCGGCTTGGCCAGAATACCCAGCGCCACGGCGCTCGGCAGCGCCAGCAGGAAGCACAGGCGCAGGCCCCAGTCCATCAGGCGGCAATATTCATCGTGGTTGCCGCTGGCGAAGCTTTTTGACAGCGATGGCAGCAAAATAGTGCCAAGCGCCACGCCCAGTACCCCGGACGGGAACTCCATCAGGCGGTCAGCGTAGTACATCCAGGATACCGACCCGGAAACCAGGAAGGAGGCAAAAATGGTGTTGATGATAAGCGAAATCTGGCTCACGGAAACGCCGAGAATGGCCGGGCCCATCTGCTTCACCACCCGCATCGACCCGGCATCTTTCAGGTTGATGCGTGGCAGCACCAGCATGCCGATTTTCTTCAAGTGCGGCAGCTGATAGAACAGCTGCAGCACGCCGCCAACGGTTACCGCCCACGCCAGCGCGAGAACGGGTGGATTGAAGTACGGCGCGGCAAACAGCGCAAAGCCAATCATGCTGACGTTGAGAAACGTTGGCGCAAAGGCCGGGACCGAGAAGCGGTTCCAGGTGTTCAGGATCGCGCCCACCAGCGAGGCCAGGGAAATCAGCAGAATGTACGGGAAGGTGATGCGCAGCAGCTGGCTGGTTAAGGCAAACTTATCGGCGGTATCGGCAAAGCCTGGTGCGGTAATGGTTATCACCCACGGCGCTGCTAGCATCCCGAGGATGGTCACAACGGCAAGTGCGAGGGTTAATAAGCCTGAAACGTAGGAGACAAACACACGGGTGGCATCTTCGCCCTGCTTGCTTTTGTACTCCGCCAGAATCGGTACGAACGCCTGGGAGAATGCCCCTTCGGCGAAGATTCGACGCAGCAGGTTCGGCAGCTTGAAGGCCACAAAAAAGGCATCCGTCGCCATTCCCGCGCCAAAAACCCTTGCCACGATGGCATCGCGCGCAAAGCCGAGCACGCGAGAGAACATGGTCATTGAGCTGACGGCCGCCAGCGATTTTAATAAATTCATTAACGTGAAATTCCACACCCGGGAACAAAAACGCCTGTCAGCAAACAGGCGTTGGAAAGTGGCGATAGTCTACCTTGATTCGCGCTAATTACTACTGGCAGATGTTACAGCCTCTTACTCGCTGATGGCCTCCTGCCACAACATTTCGACGATGCGCTGGGCGGCAATCGCCTGCTCACCGGCGGTTTCCGGAACCGTCTGATTTTGCACGCATTCGATAAAGTGATGTGCGCAGCCAGCGAACCCACGCTGTTCGAGCGTGCTTTGCCAGCCCGGCACCGGACGAGTCAGTAGACCGCTGCCCCGCTCCTCTCGCCAGTCACGCATGTCGGTGATATCAATCAGACCGCCGTCGGTTACGGCCTGAACACACTCCCGCTGGCTGCCCGCGCGACGGTGCATACTGGTGGTGATTTGCATCTGCGGCAGCGCGAAATGGTGCTCTGCATAAAACATCTCGCCCTGTTCGGTAGTCTGTAGGGTGCCACCGCTCAACTGCGGCTTACCCCCCGCCAGCCACAGCGCGGTATCCACCACGTGCAGGTAATCATCGAGCAATGTGAAGCGCAGATCGTTCGGCCCGATGCTGTCAGATCTGTGCTTGTCCATGCGCAGCGAAGCGCCGTGGGTAAGGCCTGCTTTTAGCTCGCGATAGAGCGGCGCAAAGCGGCGGTTGAAGCCCACCATCAGCGTCAGCTTTTTCTTCTCCGCTAATTCAATCAGGCGTATTGCATCGCTCAGTTTATCGGCCAACGGTTTATCAACGCAGACGTGCACGCCTGCGTTCAGTAATTCGCTCACCACGGCGTAGTGAGTAGACGTTGCGCTGTGGACAAATACCGCATCGCACTGCGAAGCCAGATGTTGCAGGGAATCCGCCAGCGGAATACGGTAGGTTTCACAGATACGCAGTGCTTTTTCACGCCCCGGTGACCATGCGGCCTGAAGCGTCCAGTTGTTGGCCGCGGTAAGTACGGGAAGCCAGGCTTTTTGCGCGATACCGCCGAGCCCTACTACGCCAATTCGAAGTTTTGCCGTCACGATCAGTCTCCCAGATGGGCCAGTAAGGAATCGAGGCGCTGTTTCAGCTCCTCTACTTCACTTTCAAGCGCTTCCACGCGTGCAACCAGGTCGTCCGTTGCAGGTGCCACCGCTTCCACGGCGGTAATCAGGCTCTCAACGTCACCACTAAACAAATGCATGTAGCGATGCTCCCTCTTGCCCGGTTCGCGCGGCAGGCGCGCCACATACGGCCCGTCTTCCCGCGTCGCCAAATGCTCCAGCGCGTTTTCTACTTCCGCCGTATCGGCAAACTCATGCATACGCTGGCCACGACTGCGCAGTTCTCCCGGCGTTTGCGGGCCGCGCAGCAGCAAGGTGGTAATAATGGCCACTTCGCCCGCGGTCAGTTTCAGGTCGCCAAACTCAGAGTTGCAGAAGCGCTGTTCATATTTAGTGACCCGGTTGCCAAAGCCGCTGACGGTCCGCAGATAGTGACGCTTGACCAGCTGGTCGAGCAGGTCCTGCACTTCGCTCTCACTCAAGGACAGCACCGGTTCGCGGTTACTCTTTTGATTGCATGCGAGCGTCACGGCGTTCACTGACAAGGGATACTGTTCTGGCGTAGTGACCTGCTTTTCCAGCAGGCAGCCAATCACACGCGCTTCGTGCGCCGTTAACTGATACTTCATGGTTTCTCCTTAGCGGCCCGCCGTCCACTCACGGGTGGTCAGCGCCGTCAGCACATGGTCACGCCACTGCCCATCGATCAGCAGATAATCTTTGGCGTACCCTTCTTTTTCAAATCCGAGCTTTGCCAGCAGCGCCCCGCTGCGCTGGTTATGCGGCATGTAGTTGGCCATTATGCGGTGAATATGCTGGGTGCGCTGCATGTAGCGAATAGCGGAGGTCAGCGCCTCATACATCAGCCCTTGCCCCTGCCATTTTTCACCGATCGAGTAGCCCAGATAGCAGGCGTGGAACGAGCCTCGCACAACGTTTGAAAAATTGGCAACGCCGACAATTTCTTTTTCTTCCGGATCCAACAGGACAAAATAATACGCGGAGCCCTGCTTGTGGAATTCGTTAATCATCGACAATCGGGCCTGCCAGCCGGAGGGATAGCAATGGCTGTCATCGCGGACGGGCTCCCAGGGCTTCAGGAACGCCTTGTTTTCCGCGTAATAATCGGCAAGACGCCAGGCGTCACGGTCATGAACCAGACGCACCACCAGCCGGTCTGTTGTTAAACGCACTTTCGGGGCATTACTGCGATAGCCAAACATCTTTCCCTACCCTTTTGAACCAGCATAAGCTTCACTATACCTGCCCGCTGCCACCTTGGGAAAACAGCGACATACGATTTTCTGAGGCACTTCCGTTTTTCGATAAAAAAACTCTATCAAAACTGTCTTTTGATAAAAAAATATTGTTGCCTGCGCCGCCGGAAACACAGCGCTGAGACGGTAGAATAGCAGCCTCACACCATCTGATTCCCCTGGAGGGGAAATGCCATCGCGCATCTCGCAGGCTCGCAGCCTGGGCAAATATTTCCTGCTCGTCGATAACATGCTGGTCGTGCTCGGCTTCTTCGTTGTTTTCCCCCTGATATCTATTCGCTTCGTTGACCAGATGGGCTGGGCCGCGCTGATGGTTGGCATCGCCCTTGGGCTTCGTCAACTGGTACAGCAAGGGCTGGGTATTTTTGGCGGCGCGATAGCCGACCGCTTCGGTGCCAAGCCAATGATTGTCACCGGTATGCTGATGCGGGCGGCAGGGTTCGCCACCATGGCTATAGCGCATGAACCCTGGATGCTCTGGCTCTCCTGCATACTTTCCGGGCTGGGCGGCACGCTTTTCGATCCGCCACGCGCGGCGCTGGTAGTGAAACTTGTTCGCCCGCATCAGCGGGGCCGCTTCTTCTCTTTGTTGATGATGCAGGACAGCGCGGGCGCGGTTATTGGCGCCCTTCTTGGCAGTTGGCTGCTGCAGTACGATTTCCGTCTGGTGTGCAGCGTCGGTGCAGTGCTGTTTATCCTCTGTGCCGCGTTCAACGCCTGGTATCTCCCGGCGTGGAAACTTTCCACCGTTAAAACCCCCGTGCGTGAAGGCTTATCGCGGGTGATGCGTGACAAACGTTTTGTCACCTATGTGCTGACGCTAACGGGCTATTACATGCTGGCGGTTCAAGTGATGCTGATGCTGCCCATCATGGTGAATGACATTGCCGGCACGCCGTCAGCGGTGAAATGGATGTATGCCATTGAGGCCGCGCTCTCACTGAGCCTGCTCTACCCCATTGCCCGCTGGAGCGAGAAACGCTTCCGTCTTGAGCATCGTCTGATGGCAGGCCTGCTGGTGATGACCCTGGCGATGCTGCCCATTGGCTTATCGTCCAGCCTTCAACAGCTGTTCACGCTGATTTGCGTGTTCTACATCGGCTCGATTATCGCCGAACCGGCCCGGGAGACGCTGAGCGCAGAGCTTGCCGATCCGCGCGCCCGCGGCAGCTATATGGGCTTCAGCCGTCTTGGCCTCGCCTTCGGCGGTGCGCTAGGCTATGCAGGCGGCGGCTGGCTTTTTGACGCGGGCAAAGCCAGCGGCCAACCGGAGCTGCCATGGGTGATGCTCGGCGTGATTGGTCTTATCACTTTCCTGGCTCTGTGGTGGCAGTTCAGCGCTAAGCGCATCTCCACCGGGATGGTCGAACCGCGGGTCTGATGTTAATTGTGGTAACAATTCAGCTAATTCTGCTGGCACGTCTCTGGCTGACAGGGCATGCTGCTTTGTGTCAGGATGAGACACAGGCATCATGTTGAGGAACCCCATGAAGAAGATGTTGATGGTCGCCACGCTTATCGTAAGCGGCCTGCTGGCTGGCTGTAACCAGCTAACGCAGTACACCGTGAGTGAACAGGAAATTAACCAGGCGCTGCAAAAGCGCAATAACTTTTCCAAAGATATTGGCCTGCCGGGCGTGGCTGCCGCTCATATCGTGCTGACCAACCTTTCCAGCGCCATTGGTCGCGAAGAGCCAAACAAAATCACGCTCAACGGCATAGCCAATCTCGACATGAGTTCGCTATTCGGCAATCAGAAAGCCACCATTGATCTGAAACTCAAAGCGTTGCCGGTCTTCAACAAAGAGAAAGGCGCTATTTTCCTGCAGGAAATCGAAGTGGTGGACGCCAAAGTTCAGCCTGAGAAGATGCAGTCCGTGGTGCAGACTATGCTGCCCTACCTGAATCAGTCCCTGCGCAGCTACTTCGACAAGCAGCCAGCCTATGTACTGCGTGAAGATTCGAGCAAGGGTGAAGCGCTGGCGAAGAAATATGCCAAAGGCATTGAGGTCAAACCCGGCGAGATTGTCATTCCCCTCACCGACTGACCCCACTCACTGTGAAACGGGCGCTGCGGTGCCCGTTTTTTTTCACGGAAAGGAGTGCAAAGGTAAACGATTCCGTTTAACCTTAGTGCCCGGCAAAAATAGCCCTTCTCAATCAGCCGGAGCCCTCTTATGTCATCCCCATCCCAGGTCCTGAAAATCCGCCGCCCCGACGACTGGCATATCCATCTGCGCGATGGCGACATGCTGAAAACCGTGGTGCCTTATACCAGCGAAGTGTATGGCCGGGCGATTGTGATGCCAAACCTGGTGCCGCCGATCACGACCGTTGATGCTGCCATCAGCTATCGCCAGCGCATTCTGGATGCTGTGCCTGCGGGCCACGATTTCACACCGCTGATGACCTGCTACCTGACCGACACACTCGACCCGAACGAACTGGAGCGCGGCTTCAACGAAGGCGTATTTACCGCCGCCAAACTCTACCCGGCCAACGCCACAACTAACTCCAGCCACGGTGTAACAAGCATTGATGCGATCATGCCTGTGCTTGAGCGCATGCAGAAGCTGGGAATGCCGCTGCTGGTCCACGGCGAAGTCACTCACGCCGAGATTGATATTTTCGACCGCGAAGCCCGCTTCATTGAAACGGTAATGGAGCCAATGCGCCAGCGCCTGCCTGCGTTGAAAGTGGTGTTTGAGCATATCACCACCAAAGATGCCGCAGAGTATGTCCGCGACGGCAACGACCTGCTGGCCGCAACCATTACGCCACAGCACCTGATGTTCAACCGTAACCATATGCTGGTTGGCGGCGTGCGCCCTCACCTCTACTGCCTGCCAATCCTCAAACGCAACATCCACCAGCAGGCGCTGCGCGAGCTGGTCGCCAGCGGCTTTGAGCGCGCTTTCCTCGGAACAGACTCTGCGCCACATGCGCGCCATCGCAAAGAAGCCAGCTGCGGCTGCGCGGGCTGCTTTAACGCGCCTACCGCTCTCGGCAGCTACGCTACCGTGTTTGAAGAAATGGACGCCTTACAGCACTTCGAAGCGTTCTGCTCGCTCAACGGCCCGCGCTTCTATGGCCTGCCGGTGAATGAAACCTTCATCGAGCTGGAGCGTAAAGAGAGTCAGGTCACCGACAGCATTGCCCTGACGGACGACACGCTTATCCCGTTCCTCGCAGGAGAAACCGTGCAGTGGAGTGTTAAGCGCTAAAAAGTGTTTGTCCCCTGTTGTAAGTTTCTTAAACTAACTGTATAAATACACAGTATATTCAACAGGGGGCACATTATGCGTATTGAAGTGACCATTGCCAAAACCACCGTTTTACCTGCTGGCGCCATTGATGCGCTCTCCAGCGAGCTTTCCCGCCGTATTCTCAGCCAGTTTCCCGATCGTGACGGCCAGGTCAGCGTACGCTACGCTGCTGCCAACAATCTCTCCGTCATCGGCGCGCCAAAAGAAGACAAAGATCGCATCAGTGAAATTCTTCAGGAAACCTGGGAAAGCGCAGACGACTGGTTTAACCCTGCCTGATCCCGCTACAACAGATTAAAAAACGCTCCATTCTGTGTCATTTTTGCCGGGTCGCCCCGGCTTTTTTCATTTAAATCTGCCGCTTTTTTAACCTTTTTCTGATTGCATCACTTTTCAATTAAAAAATAACGAACTAACTGCCGTTTTATTGTTCGAATAAGCGATCTATCTGGAAAAAGATGTTGCAGCCTGGCCAAAAATTCGAATATTTTCTTAATTGTTGTATAATTACTTTGCTTCAGAAAACACGCATTGAACCTCGAACCGTTGTCTTTAAACACGCAAATAAGGGGTTATGATGGAAAAGAATAATGAAGTCATCCAGACCCATCCCCTCGTCGGATGGGACATCAGCACCGTAGACAGCTATGACGCGCTGATGCTGCGCCTGCACTACCAGAACCCCACACTTTCGAGTCATAACGAAGCAGAAATCGGCCAGACCTTATGGTTAACAACCGATGTGGCCCGCCAGTTTATTTCAATACTAGAAGCGGGCATCGCCAAAATTGAATCCGGCGATTTCCAGGAAAACGAGTATCGCAGGCATTAGCGCTTAATGCTTAAAATTTACTCAACAGGCACCCGCGGGTGCCTTAATTATTTCTGCCTTGTCACGCAGAATCAGATTAATTACCCTGCTAAATAAAGAACAGACCTGAGAGACACGCATGAACTACGATTTAATTATTATCGGCAGCGGCTCTGTCGGTGCCGCCGCGGGTTTCTATGCCGCCCGCGCAGGGTTATCGGTTCTGATGACCGATGCTCACCTGCCGCCGCACAGCGAAGGCAGCCATCATGGCGACACGCGTTTGATTCGTCATGCCTATGGCGAAGGGGAGAAATACGTCCCGATGGTGCTGCGTGCCCAAACGCTGTGGGACGAACTGGCAGAGCTCAGTGGCGAAGAGATTTTCGACAAGAGCGGCGTCGTTAACCTCGGGCCCGCGCATTCCACCTTTCTGAGCAACGTCGAGCAAAGCGCCCGCCAGTTCGGCCTGAACGTCGAAAAGCTTGATGCAAAAGCGCTCATGGCTCGCTGGCCTGAAATTCGCGTGCCGGACGATTATATCGGTCTGTTTGAACCCGCATCCGGCGTGCTGCGCAGTGAAAAGGCGGTGAAGGCCTGGATTGACCTTGCTCGTGAAGCGGGTTGCGCTCAGCTGTTTAACTGCCCTGTGACCGCCGTCCATCACCACGACGATGGCGTGACGGTAGAAACGGCCGACGGCAGCTACACGGGCAAACGCCTGCTGGTGAGCGCCGGAACCTGGGTCACGAAGCTGCTGCCCGAGTTGCCCATTCAGCCCGTGCGAAAAGTATTTGCCTGGTTCCAGGCGGATGGCCGCTACAGCCGTAAAAACAACTTCCCGGCCTTTACCGGAGAGCTGCCAAACGGCGATCAGTATTACGGCTTTCCGGCGGAAGACAACGAACTGAAAATCGGCAAGCATAACGGTGGTCAGCTGATTGACTCACCGGAACAGCGCAAACCGTTTGCAGCGGTGGCGAGTGATGGCTCCGAAGCGTTTAACTTTCTGCGCAGCGTTCTGCCAGGTATTGGCGGCTGTCTGCACGGTGCGTCCTGCACCTATGACAACTCCCCGGACGAAGATTTCATCATCGACACCCTGCCCGGCCATGCATCGACGCTGGTCATTACCGGCCTGAGCGGACACGGCTTCAAGTTCGCTTCGGTACTGGGCGAGATTGCCGCTGATTTTGCCCAGGGTAAAACCCCGGCGTTCGATCTTTCTCCGTTCCGTCTGGCGCGTTTTAACGCATAACAGAGATAAAAAAGCCCGGCGCATTGCCGGGCTTCTGGTAACAATATGATGATCCAACGTGCCTATCATTATCTGGTGAACAACATCCGCGAGCACTTCGTGGTGTGGATTGTTCTGTGGCTGACGCTGGCCGCTATCGACCTGATTTACATCTTTTTTTACTGACCCTGTTCCGGGTCAGGAATGCCCAGACGCGTGTTCAGCTGGCCGCGAGACTTGTTGAAGATCTTGTTGCCGTTTTCGCGTCCTGCGCGACGGCGACGCTGTTCTTCCTCTGGCAGGTTGCGCTCTTCCTGACACAGTTCACTGCAGCAGCCACTGTATTTCTCCGCACATGCCGGGCACTGAATAAACAGCAGATGGCAACCGTCGTTCAGGCAATTGGTGTGCGTATCGCACGGGGTGCCACATTGATGACAGTGGGCAATCACGTCGTCGGAGATGCGTTCGCCCATCCGCTCATCGAAGACAAAGTTTTTGCCGATAAAGCGCACCGGCAGACCTTGTTCACGCGCCCGACGGGCATACTCGATGATCCCACCTTCAATGTGCCAGACCTTGTTGAAGCCTTTGTGCTTCATAAAGGCGCTGGCCTTTTCGCAGCGAATGCCGCCGGTGCAGTACATGACGATTTTCTTGTCACGGTACTCTTCCATCATTTCGACGGCTTTCGGCAACTGGTCGCGGAAAGTATCCGCCGGGATTTCCAGCGCATTCTCAAAATGCCCCACTTCGTATTCGTAGTGGTTACGCATGTCGATAAATACCGCGTCCGGGTCATCCAGCATCGCATTCACTTCTGCGGCTTTCAGGTAGTCGCCGACGTCGCTTGCGTCAAACGTCGGATCGTCGATGCCGTCCGCCACGATGCGCTCACGCACCTTCATGCGCAGCACCCAGAAGGATTTGCCGTCGTCGTCCAGCGCCACGTTCAAACGCAGATTGTTCAGCGCCGGGTCGAAGGCGTACAGCACATCGCGGAAGGCTTCAAATTTGCTCTGCGGGACGCTGATTTGCGCGTTGATCCCTTCATGAGCGAGGTAAACACGGCCAAACACGCTGAGCGCAGAAAGCGCCTGATAGAGCGCATCGCGGGTCGCTTTAGGATCGGCAATGGTGAAATATTTGTAGAATGAGACTGTGGTGCGCGGCTCGGTTTCGGCCATTAACTGCGCTTTCAGCTGCTCATTCGAGATGCGGTTGTGCAACACTGGCATGGTGTGGTTCCTGCATTATCGATGAGAAATTTCGCGGCCCGCATGATATAGCATAACCTGCGAATTTACATCCCCACATTTTGCGCTACATTTCTCTCACCTTAAATGGACAGTTACATCAACAACCGTACAAAAAACAGTCGCGCGTCCGACCTCGTTTGGGCAAGAGGGAAAAAAATGCGATAATAAACACGGTTGTCAAAATAACAGGAAAGAGATGACGCATTTACCTAAGTTCTCTACTGCGCTACTCCATCCCCGCCACTGGCTAAGCTGGCTGGGTGTCGGAGCTTTGTGGCTGCTGGTTCAACTTCCTTACCCGGTACTTTACCGTCTCGGCACCTCACTTGGTCGCCTCTCGCTGCGTCTGATGAAGCGACGCTCCCACATCGCGTACCGCAATCTGGAACTCTGTTTTCCCGATATGGACGAAAAAGTGCGCCACGACTGGGTCGTCAAAAACTTTGAGTCCGTCGGAATGGGTCTGATGGAAACCGGCATGGCCTGGTTCTGGTCAGACAAACGCATGGCACGCTGGAGCGAAGCCAGCGGCGTGGAGCACATCCGGGCGCTGGAAGCAGAGAACAAAGGCATTCTGCTGATCGGCATTCACTTCCTGACGCTGGAAATTGGGGCCCGCATGTTCGGCCTGCACGCCTCTCCGGGGATTGGCGTTTATCGCCCGAATGATAACCCGGTAATCGATCTGGTCCAGACCTGGGGCCGCATGCGCTCCAATAAAGACATGCTCGATCGCAAAGATTTGAAAGGGATGATTCGCTCCCTGAAGAATGGCGAAGTCATCTGGTACGCACCGGACCATGACTACGGTCCTCAGGGCAGCGTGTTTGTCCCATTGTTTGGCGTGGATCAGGCGGCAACCACTTCTGGCACCTATACTCTGGCGCGCATGTCAAAAGCCTGTATCGTGCCTTTCGTTCCCCGCCGCAAGCCTAACGGCAAAGGCTATGAGCTCATCATCCTTGAACCGGAATGCGCACCGCCGCTGGACGATGCTGAAACCACCGCGGCCTGGATGAATAAAGTAATCGAGAAATGCATTCTCATGGCCCCAGAGCAGTATATGTGGCTGCACCGTCGCTTTAAAACGCGCCCGCAAGGCATGCCTTCGCGTTACTGATCTCAAGCCCCGAACCGGGGCTTTTTCTTTGCCTTTTTCTTCTCTGGTTCATCGCTGCGGATTGCAGTCATGATTTAGCAAGCGCATAATTAGCCTGCTTATCATCTCTTTTTCGACTGACCTTGCGCCACAACGCGGAACC
The DNA here is from genome assembly GCF_900215375.1 of Enterobacter sp. CC120223-11. GTDB lineage: Bacteria > Pseudomonadota > Gammaproteobacteria > Enterobacterales > Enterobacteriaceae > Scandinavium. The sequence goes on from NZ_OBEF01000001.1 coordinate 452,825, forward strand.
CTATGCTCGCCTCAGATGCCCCCATAAACTGGAAACGGAATCTCACCATTGCCTGGATTGGCTGTTTTCTTACCGGCGCCGCCTTCAGCCTGGTGATGCCCTTCCTGCCCCTCTACGTTGAACAGCTTGGCGTTGCTGGCCACGGCGCGCTGAACATGTGGTCCGGACTGGTTTTCAGCATCACCTTCCTGTTTTCAGCCATAGCCTCACCGTTCTGGGGCAGTCTTGCGGACCGTAAAGGCCGCAAGATAATGCTGCTGCGTTCAGCGCTCGGGATGTCGATAGTGATGGTGATGATGGGCCTGGCGCAGAATATTTGGCAATTTCTGGTTCTGCGGGCATTGCTCGGGCTGCTCGGCGGCTTTGTGCCCAACGCCAATGCGCTTATCGCGACACAAATCCCCCGCCACAAAAGCGGCTGGGCGCTGGGAACCCTTTCGACCGGTGCCGTCAGTGGCGCTCTGCTCGGCCCGTTGGCTGGCGGTTTGCTGGCAGACAGCTACGGCCTGCGTCCTGTATTCTTTATGACGGCAAGCGTCCTGTTTCTGTGCTTTGTACTCACGCTGTTTCTGATTCGCGAGCAGTTCGAGCCAGTAGCCAAGAAAGAGATGCTACATGCCAGGGACGTCATTGCGTCGCTGAAAAGCCCGAAACTGGTGCTGAGCCTGTTTGTCACCACCCTGATTATTCAGGTCGCCACAGGCTCGATAGCCCCTATTCTGACGCTTTATGTCCGCGAACTGGCCGGTAACGTCAGTAATATCGCGTTTATCAGCGGTATGATTGCGTCTGTCCCCGGCGTTGCGGCGCTGATGAGCGCCCCGCGGCTGGGCAAGCTCGGCGACAGAATCGGCCCGGAAAAAATCCTGATAGCCGCGCTGGTCATTTCCGTTTTGTTGCTCATTCCCATGGCGTTCGTGCAGTCGCCGTGGCAGCTTGGCCTGCTGCGCTTCCTGCTCGGCGCGGCCGATGGTGCGCTGCTCCCCGCCGTGCAGACACTGCTGGTTTACAACTCCACTAACCAGATTGCCGGGCGCATCTTCAGCTACAACCAGTCGTTTCGTGATATTGGCAACGTCACCGGACCGCTGATTGGCGCGTCGGTTTCCGCCAGCTACGGCTTTCGTACGGTCTTTTTCGTTACCGCAGGTGTGGTGCTGTTCAACGCCATCTATACGGGCTTCAGCCTGCGCCGCACGCGGCAGGCACTGGGTTCCTCTGCGGAAAGTGACGAAGAGCGCCAGGCGGTCAGTTAATCCATCCGAATGATTTTTGGCCGGTCGTCCTTGCGAAACCGGATCTTCGTCTATTCTTTCGAAGAAACCACATCAACCCGCAGGGAGAATGAGATGACCATGTATGCCACGCTCGACGAAGCTATTGATGCGGCACGCGAAGAGTTTATCGCCAACAGCCCCAACGCCGGAGAGGATGAGCTCTCCGTTCAGCAGCTGAACCTCCAGAAATACATCCTTCAGGATGGCGACATCATGTGGCAGGCGGAGTTTTTTGCCGATGAGGGGGAAGAAGGCGAATGCCTGCCGATGGTAAGCGGTGAAGGCGCGCAAAGCGTGTTTGACGGGGACTTCGATGAGATCGAATTAACCCAGGAGTGGATTGAAGAAAACACGCTGCACGAATGGGATGAAGGCGAGTTTCAGCTTGAGCCGCCGCTGGACACCGAAGAGGGTCAGACGGCAGCCGACGAGTGGGATGAACGCTGATTATTCATAAGGGCCGTGGTGTGCATCAATCGGCAGCAGCAGGGTGTCAAAAACCAGCGAGAACGGCAGATCGAGAATGGTGATATAGCGCCATGCCGAATCGCGGACGTCCCACTGAACGCCCGGGTAATACTGATTGCCGTGCCCCTGCCCCGGAATGGTCCGGCTGATAATGCTACCGCAGCCGCTCAGCAGCATCGCCATTACGCCGATCATCGCGACCTTCATTACCCTGTTTTTCATCTTCACCTCAGATAAAAAAATACCGGCCAACTGACCGGTATTTTACTTTTTAGACGTCTTCTGACCGTTATGCTTTCGCTTTCAACGCCAGCGGATTGAGCTTAATCGCCGAATAGTGGCTCACCCAGGAGGAGTATTTCTCCGGAGAGGACCAGACGCGATAGTGCATACGCGCCATGGTCATCGGGTCGCTCAGCAGCACCAGGCGACGGTCGCGGGTCAGCTTGTCCGGCGTTTCGTTCAGCGCCTGTTCGACGTGGCGATCGCGGGCAATCTCCAGCACCTTACTCTCACGGTGACGCGCCGTTGCCATCGCGGTGGCCAGGGCGTTAAAGGACGGGTTGAAGACCGCATGCATAAAGCCATCGTTCAGCGTTCGGGCGCGGTTCAGCTCCACAAAGCGGTCGGTATCCTTCAGCACCTGCGGCGTGTCGTACTCTTCCGGGATCAGGAACAGCTTCGCACGCTTGCTGCGCAGACCGACCGTTGAACGGCTGGAAATCGCCGACACAAACGGGGAGAGGATCAGCGAGAAGACAATCGGTGCCAGCCAGAACAGGAAGCGCAGATCCAGCCACGCCATCCCCACTGCCCACACCAGGCCGAGCAGCATCTGAGAGCCATGACGCATGAACGCTTCACTCCACGGCGTGGAGTCATCGTCACGCTGCGGTGAGTTCCAGACCACTTCCCAGCCCAGGAACGCGCTGACCACAAACACGGTGTGGAACAGCATACGTACCGGCGCCAGCAGCACAGAGAACAGCACTTCAAGCAGCAGGGAGAGCGTCACGCGGATGAAACCACCGTACTCTTTCGGCCCTTTGCACCAGATGAGGATGATACTCAGCAGCTTAGGCAGGAACAGCAGCACCATGGTCGAGGCGAACAGCATGATTGCCAGCTCTGGACGCCACTGCGGCCACACCGGGAACAGCTGACGCGGCTGCAGGAAGTACTGCGGCTCGGTGAGCGCATGCACAACCTGAAGCGCGGTGGATAACGCCAGGAACATAAACCAGAGCGGTGCCGACAGGTAGGACATCACGCCCGTCAGGAACACGGCACGGTGAACCGGGTGCATGCCTTTCACCAGGAACAGGCGGAAGTTCATCAGGTTACCCTGACACCAGCGGCGGTCGCGCTTCAGCTCATCCAGCAGGTTCGGCGGCAGCTCTTCATAAGAGCCCGGCAAATCGTAGGCAATCCACACGCCCCAGCCTGCACGACGCATCAGCGCCGCTTCGACGAAGTCATGAGAAAGAATAGAGCCTGCGAAGTTACCTTCACCCGGCAGCGGCGCCAGCGCACAGTGCTCGATGAATGGCTTCACGCGGATAATGGCGTTGTGACCCCAGTAGTGCGATTCACCCAGCTGCCAGAAGTGCAGGCCTGCGGTAAACAACGGGCCGTAAACGCGGGTGGCAAACTGCTGACAGCGCGCATACAGCGTGTCCATGCCGGACGCTTTTGGCGAAGACTGAATGATACCCGCATTCGGGTTGGCTTCCATCAGACGCACCAGGCCGCACAGGCAGTCACCGGACATCACGGAGTCCGCATCCAGCACCACCATGTAGCTGTACTGATTGCCCCAGCGACGGCAGAAGTCATCGATGTTACCGCTTTTACGCTTCACGCGACGACGACGACGACGGTAGAAGATCTGCCCTTCACCCTGCACTTCCGCAATCAGCTCCATCCAGGCTTTCTGCTCCCGCATGCAGATATCCGCATCGTAGCTGTCGCTCAGGATGTAGACGTCAAAGTGCTCCTTGTTGCCGGTGGCTTTCACCGACTCCCAGGTAGCACGCAGGCCCGCGAATACGCGGTCCACGTCTTCATTACAGATAGGCATGATTAGCGCGGTGCGGTGTTCAGGATTCAGCGCCTCGTCACCGACGGTCGACGCAGAAATACTGTATTTATCGCGGCCAATCAGCAATTGCAGGAAGCCCATCAGCGCGGTCCAGAAGCCGGCGGAAACCCAGCAGAACAGGACAGCAAACAGAATCAGGATCCCCGTTTGCAGCACGTAAGGCAGCAGCTGCATAAAGGAAACCCACAGATCCTGCCCGCGCATGTCCAGCGGGTTGATCAGCGCCCAGCCCTGATACGGCAGAATGGTCTTCATGTACCAGGTCGCGACCACGGTTTGCGCCAGGGTCAGCAGCAGAAGGATGTAACGTCGGATGGTGCCGACGGTACGCCATTTGGCTTCATGCTCGCGCTCTTCCTGGGTCAGACGGGCCAGATAGCGCGGCTGTACGTCGCGCCCAAGCATTCTGTCCCAGAAGCGGCCAATTGGGTTGGTGCGCCACGGGTCGGGGAACATCGAAGAACGCGTAGCTTTTGGCATTGCCTCCAGCTGGGTGCGCCCCTCATCGTCTTTAATAAGCTGCCCTTCTGCCAGCGAGTCCGGCCACGCCTGCTCAAGACGTGCCTTTACAGAGCCGAGCGGTGAATCATCTTCACGCGCAATTGGCGTCTGCTCCGCATCCAGCGCCTGGTGCAGGGCACGAAAATCGCTGGTCGGCAATGCTGCTTTCTCAGCATCTGAGAGCGGCATGGCATTGATATACTCGTTTATCTTATTCATTGGCAGGTAGCTGATAGCTCCAGGTTTCGCTCAGCGTCTGATCGCCATTGACCAGCGCCGCACGCATGTCGGTCGTTTTCTTCACGTCTTTGACTTTCACACGCATCGTCAGGCGCCAGCCTTTAGTGATCGGGTTATAGCGAACGTTGCTGTCCACGATTTCCCCGTTATCGCCAATGCTGGTCTGCGCCGTCACCGGCGTGTCCTGCGGCATTTTTTTCATGTCTGCGCCGGTGAAATCAACCACAAACGCGGTAGTCCCATCTGGCTGACGGATCAGGTTCGATTGCTTCACGTCACCCGTTGAGCGACGCGTCTGCATGACATACGCGCTGTCCGGCGCGTGCAGCTTATCTTCATCACGGCTGAAGGTGATGCTGTAGCTGTAGTTCATCTCTTTCCCGGCTTCCGGCAGCTGATCCGGCGTCCAGTAAGCGACGATGTTGTCATTGGTTTCATCGTTGGTTGGAATTTCCACCAGTTCGATTTTACCTTTGCCCCAGTCGCCTTTCGGGGTGATCCACGCGCTTGGGCGCAGGTCATAACGATCGTCGAGATCTTCATAGCGAGAGAACTGACGACCGCGCTGCAGCAGACCGAAGCCCTGCGGGTTCTCGGTTGCATAGCTGCTGACGGCCAGGTGTTTCGGGTTGTTCAGCGGACGCCAGATCCACTCTCCGTTGCCAGCCAGAATCGACAGGCCGTTGGAGTCATGCAGCTCCGGACGGAAGTTGGTGGTTGGCGATGGCTGGTTCGGCCCGAACAGGAACATGCTGGTCAACGGCGCGACGCCCAGTTTGCCCACTTTATCGCGCAGATAAACTTTGGACTGCACATCAACGACGGTATCGCGGCCTGGCATCACCACAAAGCGGTATGCGCCGGTCGCACGAGGGGAATCCAGCAGTGCATAAATAGTCAGGCGCTTATCGGTAGGTTTTGGATGTTCAATCCAGAACGTACGGAAACGCGGGAACTCTTCACCGGAAGGCAACGCGGTGTCGATAGCAAGGCCACGGGCGGACAGACCATAGGTCTGGCCCTGACCGAGAACGCGGAAATAGCTGGCTCCGAGCATGCTGACGATTTCGTCGTTTTTATCTTTGCTGTTGATCGGATACAGCACTTTGAACCCGGCAAAACCCAGATCCTTGACGGTGTCTTTATCGTGCTGAACATTGCCAAAATTGAAGTAGTCCGGGCTGTATTTGATTTTCTTAACCGAGGTGGCAGTCACTTCGTTGATGGCTACCGGCGTATCGAAATACATTCCCTGATGATAGAACTCGAGCTTGAAAGGTGTCTTAGTCTTGCTCCAGTAAGCTTTATCATGATTGAACTGAATTTGCTGATAGTCCGCGTATTTCATGTCGCGGAAAACAGAGGGCAGGTTACTTTTTGGGGCTTCGTAGCCCTTGCCGGCGAGTGCTTTCGCTTCCTTCGCGACATCGTCAATACTGAACGCCCATGCAGATGAAGTACACAGGGACAACATTACGGCTGCGCCTAACCAACGCAGTTTCATCATCTGTGGTTTATTTTTCATAATTAGTAAGCACTTCCCCCTTTGTGTGCTTAAATCGATCCGATCCATTTTACTGGAAACTCAGGCAATCCGACAACATAATCCCCATTTTGTTCGGCTCAAAGGCCTATGGATTAAACAGCCTGCCGCTTCTGTCTTATTTTTACGCATAACTCTTAAAGACAGGTTCCCGGACTTGGTGTAGGGTTGCTCGAATTTAGCCGTTATTGCCCTGTCCGATAAGACGATTAGTCTGAGATTTCATTGACTTTATGAATAATGTACCGACACAACGTGAATATTTTCTCGACTCCATCCGCGCCTGGCTGATGCTGCTCGGGATCCCTTTCCACATTTCACTGATCTATTCCAGCCACACCTGGCATGTGAACAGCCTCGAACCTTCGTGGTGGCTAACGCTGTTCAACGATTTTATTCACTCCTTCCGCATGCAGGTCTTCTTCGTTATTTCTGGGTATTTTTCCTACATGCTGTTTTTACGCTATCCGATGAAGAAGTGGTGGACGGTGCGCGTTGAACGCGTTGGCATCCCGATGCTGACCGCTATTCCGCTGCTGACGCTGCCGCAGTTTCTGATGCTCCAGCACGTCAAAGGCAAGACGGAAAGCTGGCATACCCTCACCGGTTACCAGAAGTACAATACGTTGGCCTGGGAGCTGATTTCGCACCTGTGGTTCCTGTTGGTACTGGTGGTCCTGACCACGCTTGGCCTGGCGCTGTTCCACTGGATCAAAAAGCGCCAGCAGGCGGCGATTGTTGCCTTCTTCCGCAACGTCACCATGGGTCAGTTGACCGGGCTTTTCCTGATGCTGGGCATCGTCTACGCCATCATCCGCCGAACGCTTTTCATCGTCTATCCCCCCATCCTGAGCGACGGCCTGTTCAACTTTGTAGTGATGCAGACGCTGTTCTATCTGCCGTTCTTTATTCTCGGCGCACAGGCCTTCGTCAACCCGCGCCTGAAAGAACTGTTTACGACACCTTCCCCGTGGTGCATGGCGGGCGCGCTGCTCGGCTTCATTGCCTACCGCCTCAACCAGCATTACGGCTCGGGCGATGCCTGGATGTATGAAACCGAATATGTGATAACCATGGTACTGGGACTGTGGATGGTGAACGTTGTCTTCGCCTTCGGCCACCGGATGCTGAACTTCAAATCCAGCCGGGTGACCTACTTCGTTAACGCTTCGCTGTTCATCTACCTGGTGCACCATCCGTTGACGCTGCTCTATGGCGCGTGGATTGCCCCGGTTATCCACTCAAATGCGCTTGGCTTCATTACCGGCCTGGTGTTCGTGGTTGGCATCGCCGTTATCCTTTATGAATTGCATCTGCGCGTGCCGCTGTTGCGCTTCCTCTTTTCCGGCAAGCCGCAGACGCCGCAAAATAAGCCACAGGCTGCCGCATAATCCCTTCTGGCCAGGTTGTTGCAGGACAGCCTGGCTATAACAGCCATTCAACAGGCAGAACATACGCCACCAGCACCAGCAGTCGTTGCCAGATCGTCGCCATCGGTTCTTTGTGCAACACCCTCTCCTCGCCATCTTCGCTGTCGACCCAATGAATTTTGCCCCAGCGGCTGAGTCGCAATTGCCAGGCGGCGTTACGCTGGCTGTGTAAAAATCGTCGGTGGATCCGTCTGGCCAGACTTTCGCTGTCGATAACCAGCCCCATTTCCGTATTCAGCAAAGCTGAACGGGGATCAAAATTGAAAGAACCGATAAACACGGTTTTGCCATCGATGCTGAACGTCTTCGCATGGAGGCTGGAGCCGGAATTCCCGGTCAGGCCACGATCGTGCAGTTCAGGGCGCGGCCGGTTCGTGGGCTTAATTTCATACAGTTCAACGCCGTGGCGCAGCAATTTTTTACGCCAGCGAGCATAGCCTGCATGGACGACCGCCACGTCATTGGCCGCGAGGGAATTGGTCATAATGGCAACTTTGACCCCTTTTCGTACCAGTTTCAGGATTTGCGCCACTCCCGCACGGCCAGGCACAAAATAGGCAGAAATAATGTCGATTTGCGAATCCGGCGTGCCCATCACTTTGCGAAGACGTTCCGCCAACAGCGTTTTTGGGGCCGCTTTGCCTTGCCCTTTAAGGGGATCGTCGCTGAGCATTCTGCTCTTCGCGCGAATAAAAGGCAGCGTCCCCTGCCCCATTCGCCGGACGATGTCCGTGCTCGCCACCTTTTCCAGATAGCGTTCTGCCGCCGCCTTCTGCTCTTCATCGAATTCAAGCCCTGCATCTTCCGACAAAGCTTCTGATGACAGTACCTGCTCAAGCGTCGCGACCGACTCAGACTGCCAGTAGCGTTCGAAATCCTGCTCCACCTCCTGCACCACATGTCCTGTTGCCAGCACGTCGAGATCGGTAAACAGAGGCTCCTCGCCAATGCCAAAATAGGCATCACCGACGTTGCGGCCGCCAACGATGGTCGCTTCGCCATCGGCGCTGAAACTTTTGTTATGCATCCGGCGATTAAGACGGGCAAAGTCGGTGAGATACCCCAGCATTCGCAGGGTACGAAAAGAGAAAGGATTGAACAGCCGCACTTCAATATTAGGATGCGCATCCAGCGCACGCAGAGTGTCATCCAGACCAGCGGTGTTGTTGTCATCGAGCAACAGGCGCACCTTCACCCCGCGTGCGGCAGCGTCCAGCAGAGTCTGAAACAACAGGCATCCGGACACGTCGTCTTCCCAGATATAGTACTGAATATCCAGGGTCCGCTCGGCAAGTTGCGCCAGCTGATAGCGGGCGGCAAAGGCTTCCAGGCTGTCTTCAAGCGTGTAAAGCCCACAGTAATCTGACAGAGGCTTATCAGCAGGAGACAGGGCGCGATCCAGAGGGGTCATGCATTCTCCTGCCAGACGTTCACTTAGCTACAAGTTTAGACGAAGCAGGAGAAAGTGCTGATGGGTAAAGGTGTTAACGATAATCCACGGTCACAATACCGAGGGTTTTTTGCGGGTTAATGTAACGCATGCTGACGGTAGCCGCATCATTGTTAACCATTTTGCCCGCTGCGGCTTGTTGATAAGAGATGGTGGAGGTGTGCACCTCTCCATTACGGTAACAACTCATCGAAATATGTTGCGCACGGGTACCGATATTACAGGGGTCTTCAACAATAGCGCCGACAAAGTGAATCACGCCGCCCTGAGCCTGAGTAGATGAAGCGCTCACCGCGCCAGCAAACAGCGCTGAAGACAAACAAACTGCAGTACATAACTGTTGAGTTAAGGTTTTCATCGCGTAGCTCCGAGAAAGCAATCGTCCCTGAGACTGTTAATGCGCACGTTGCCCTGCCCCGTGCGAACTGCATCACGACACGTAAACCCTCAACATAAAAAGTAATCAGCCTTATGAATAAATGCCAATCTATTCATTCATAAAAAACATTATCGGCTAGGTTCGTTCTGCGTTGGGCCACTGCGCTGAGAGGTGCAGCGACTGCCCGTCCGTCAGCATGACCACCACTTTTACCGTGTCGTTCTGCGAGATATTTAATTGCATCCTGGATACATCTATCGGCTGATTGGCGGGCAAACTTAAATTTTTTCTCTGCTGAATGTTGCTAGTGCCGCCCGCGCCTTCACGAATCGTCTGGATGCTGATCTGGCACTGGCATGGCTGCGTCACCGTCACCTGCGGGGTAATCGTATACATATCGCCCTGGTGAGTGACGTTAAAAGCAATGCTGTTGGTTAACGCTGCGGCGATCAATAAGCTGTTCATGACATCCTCCAATAAAAAAAACAGGGCGCAGGCCCTGTTTTTTATAGTCTGAAAACCAGATTAGTGCTGGTAAACGTTAGCCCAGTTACCAGAACCGTGCTGAGTAACGTTAACAAGTGAGCTGTCAGCAGTCTGATTGACGGTCGCGGAGTTGCCGCCACCCCAGCCGAAGAGGTTGGACTGAGTCACGTTGATAGTAGAGTTATCACCGGTTTGCAGGGTATTAGCGCTGTTACCAAACCCAGACTGGCTGATGTTGATATCGCTGTTGTAAGCGCTGCTTTGGGTCGCCAGGGCCAGGTTATTGAAGCCCTGCTGGCTGATATTCACATCAGCATATTTAGAGGCACTCTGGTCAACGCTTGCGCCGTTGTTACCACCCGCCTGATAAATATTCACAGTTTCATTGCTTGAGTTTTGTGGCAGAGATGGGCCGCCGCCACCACCACCAGGGCCACCACCGTAGCCACCTGCAAATGCACTACCAGATACAAGAACCATTGCAATCATAGACATTTTAATATTCATAAAACCCCCATTGGCTTGATAGTATTCGTCGGTGGTCGATTAACGTGTAATAACACGCACGGCCATTTGCGACGAGTTTTGCACAATAACTGTTTTACTACCTACGGACTGCTGTTGTGAAATACTTGCGCGATTACCCGAACCTCGTTGAATAATAACACCGGTATTTCCATAGCCTGATTGGCTAATATCTGCATCATTACTATTTCCGGCCTGATCTACGTAGGCCAGATTGTACCCGCCAGACTGGGACACATCAGACTGATTGTTGTTACCTCTTTGAGAAACAACAGCAATTTGATGGTTACCATCCTGCTGAGCATTCGCGCCATTCCCATAACCTCGCTGATCGACAATAGCAGTTTGATTAGTGAAGTCAGAGTTAAGCCCATTGGCGACCAGATTATATTCTGAGCTGGCCAGATCATAACCCGATGCAGCTACTAATCCAGGTATCGCCAGCAGTGATAACGACAAAAAAAAGACTTTCTTGTTCATGTTCCACCCGCTTGAATCCTGGCAAATTCATTCCTGTTAAATAACGCCGCGGTTGTTGTTAATGCGACGTTACGATGAACAGTATGTTGCTGACCGAAATTAAAAGGTGTCACCCGCAAGGTTGATTTTAATTTTTTAGGATCATTCCTAAGTATGAGAATTACGCTATGTCGCGGTGTTTAAATAAAATTATTACTTTCCCTATTTGCAGAAGATATCCCGAATAGCGGATAAGCTTATAAATCAACATCTTTAGCTGTTGAAAGAAAAACCCAGCGCGGAGATCAGGATCGCGATCTCATTTAGCCAAAATTTTCCTGAGCTAAAGCCGTTACGAATGACATTATTATTAAAGGAAAAATTGCATTCAAATGATTGATAATATATTTAATAAAAATCATACAGTTATCTAATTTGTGTGATTTATTAAATTGATGCACCTTTATTATCATGTACAACTTTATCATCACTTCTAAATGAATTACCTATCTAAAATTTACATTTTAATATTCGAATTTACATTTTGTAACAGTGTTTGATCTTGCTTAAAAATTGGTAATGACTAGATTGAAATCAGAAGTACCTAATATTGTTTTATTGACATTTTACCCACCTTAGGGTTTTCGACTTAACGTATACACAGCAATGCAGCCTCAATCAGTACCTCTGGAACCCCGTATTTTTACGGGGAGGCTGATAGCTGCTATAAAACATTGGAGTTTCATCATGTTAAATGAAGTCCATAGTTTAGGCAGTACGCTCGTACTTGTGACCAAGCCGTCTTTGCAGGCCAGCGCCCTTTTGCAATATCTGAAGTCAACGCTGGATATTTCAGGGAAAGTGCAAAATATTCATAGAATTATCGAAGAAATGGTGCCCGACAGCATTATGATTTTCGATATGATGGAGGCGGATAAAAGGCTGGTCGGACAATGGCAGGAAAATTTAGGCCGTAAAAACAACGGGATGAAACTGGTGTTGCTCAATACACCCGAAGAGTACCCCTTCAAGGATATCGAAAACTGGCCGCATATTAACGGTGTCTTTTACAACAATGAAACTGAATCACGTTTGATCGAAGGGTTGAACATGATTATGCAGGGTGAATGTTATTTTTCGCATAAGCTCGCGAGCTATTTAATTACCCATTCAGGCAATTATCGTTACAACAGTGCGGAAAGCGCAATGCTCACGCAGCGTGAACGAGAAATTCTGAATAAACTTCGGGTCGGGGCCTCCAATGTGGAAATTGCCCGCTCGCTGTTCATTAGTGAAAACACCGTAAAAACTCATCTCTATAATCTTTTCAAGAAGCTAGCCGTAAAAAACCGGACTCAGGCCGTCTCCTGGGCCAATGATAATCTCAGGCGTTAAGTTTACAGGCAAACACCATGAAACGTTCCCTGTGCTGGCTTGTAGCGGCCAACCTGCTGCTGCTTGCGCCCTCCGTATACGCTGCTCGTGCTGCCGGAGAGGTTGAAATACCGGGTATCGTGGCCGACCACACCGTTTCTTCAGTGGGGCATGATTTTTATCGCGCCTTTACCGATAAATGGGCCAGTACGACCCGGGAGAATTTGTCCATAAATGAAAGGCCCAGCGCTCGCTGGGGAAGCTGGATCACCATTACAGTCAATCAGGACATTATGTTTCAGACGTTTTTATTTCCGATAAAACGGGATTTTGACAAGACCGTAGACGCAGCACTGCAGATAACGCAGGACGCGATCAATAAACGTCAAATCGACCAGTCTTTATTAAAAACGGACGATCTGGCACACGATGAATTTTAAACATAGAGGGTGGAGGCAATCATGCGTATCGCCTGTACTGTCGCTTTGCTCGCATTTATTACACCAGCAAGTTGGGCCGGTAATATGGTTTTTCAGTTCGTTAACCCGAACTTCGGTGGAAACCCTAATAACGGCGCATTTTTGCTCAATGAAGCCCAGGCGCAAAACTCCTATAAAGCACCTGGCGGTGACGATTTTGGTTATACAGCACCTTCCGCGCTGGATAACTTTACGTCAGCTATCCAGTCACAGCTGTTGAGTGGCCTGCTGGGTAACGTCGCGACCGGTAAACCCGGACGCCTCGTCACCAACGACTTTATTGTCGATATACAGAACAGCAATGGCCTGCTCACGCTTAACGTGACGGACAGGAGTACCGGGAAAACCTCGACGATTCAGGTCTCCGGGGTCACACAAACCGCAAGTGACCAATAGTCATCGACCCGAACAGGATAATAATCATGAAACGTTTATTTGTACTTCTGGTGGTCGTCTTGCTCAGTGGCTGTCTGACCGCCCCGCCGAAAGAGGCTGCAAAACCGACGTTGATGCCAAGGGCACAGAGCTATCGTGACCTGACTCACTTACCTAATCCACAAGGTAAGCTGTATGTTTCCGTCTACAACATTCAGGATGAAACGGGGCAATTTAAACCTTACCCGGCAAGTAACTTCTCCACCGCAGTGCCACAGAGTGCTACGGCCATGCTGGTAACGGCCCTGAAGGACTCCAAATGGTTTATTCCGCTGGAACGTCAGGGATTACAGAACCTGCTTAATGAACGTAAAATTATTCGCGCAGCCCAGGAAAACGGCAACGTAGGGGCGAATAACCGCGCGCCGCTTCAGGCATTAAGCTCAGCGAACATTATTGTTGAAGGATCTATCATTGGTTACGAAAGTAACGTGAAATCCGGCGGTATCGGCGCGCGTTATTTCGGAATCGGGGGCGATACCCAATATCAGCTTGACCAGATTGCAGTGAACCTTCGCGTGATTAACGTCAGCACAGGTGAAGTGCTTTCCTCCGTGAACACCAGTAAGACCATTTTGTCTTATGAAGTTCAGGCTGGCGTATTCCGCTTTATTGACTATCAGCGTTTACTCGAAGGTGAAGTGGGATATACCTCGAATGAACCTGTCATGCTGTGCCTGATGTCAGCGATTGAAACCGGCGTGATTTACCTGATTAACGACGGTATCGAACGTGGGCTGTGGAACCTGCAAAGTTCCGCTGAAGTGAATAACCCAATTCTTGCGAAATATCGCGACATGGCTTCCCCTCCGGAATCCTGATACAGGTCACTGGCAAAAAAAAGCGTAGCTCCGAGGCTACGCTTTTTTATTATGGCTTCACGGTATTGTCCGCCGCCTGCCGCCGGGTAATCCAGGCCGCAAGCCACAATCCACTGTTCTTCATGGCATAGCCAAAAAGCAGCCCTACCACCAGCGAAGGCACAACCAGCTTCCAGTCACCCTGCCCGGCGAAGGTCGCGCAGGCGCCGATAAAGGTGCCGGGCACGAACGACAGCAAAACCTGTTTCGCCTGCACGCACATCAGAAACGCGACAACGCCGGTCATGACGTAGCCGAGGATCTCCAGATGCGGCGCCAGCGCGCTGCCGTGGATAATCACCAGCGCCCACACCACACCACTCATTACGGTGGCAGAGGCAATCGCCAACCCTTTTACCCCACCCTGTGGGCAGGCAAAGTACGCGGTGCAGCCGAGAAAACCCGCCCAGCTGAGCAGGCCGAGAGACACGGCAACCCAACCCCAAAGGCCGGAGAGAATACCCGTTGTCAGTGCGAGAGAGAGAAGTATGTTCATGCGGCGCATCATAGCAGATGCGCCGCATTCAGATGAGATCGTACGCACAATATTTGCAACGCATAGCGTGTCGTTACATTTGCAATGCGATGTAAATCACACTTTACTGTTCGTCGTCTTCCGAGATCTCATCCCACATGGCCGAAATGGCTTCGCGGGTTAAAGTGGCCGTTGTGCGCCAGAATGGTGTGGTGGCATGGGCTTCCACTTTTCCAAGGAATGTCCCCACCCACGGCAGGAGGTATTCGCTGAACAGCGTGTCCACGGCTTCACTTTCATCTTCTGCGGCGTTGTCTTCCAGCCAGGAAGCGGCCAGCAGCAGCGTACCGATATGATCGGCAGGCGTGTCGCTCAGCGGCATACCACGGGAAGAGAGAAAACTGCGCACTTCTGCTTCTGTTGCCCCATCGACCCAGGCGCTGCGGTACGGGGAGACGCTGCACTCTTCCCCAACAAACAGCGCGTTGTAGTCCGTTGCCACCTGCTGCATGTCACAGCTTTTTTGCAGACGCTCCAGCAGCTCGTCCTGCTCCAGCGGCCAGCTTGCCGCCAGTTTCCCCTCACGGATCAGGGTAAAGAGCGGAACCAGCAAAGGATCCTGCGGCTGACGATAGTACAAAGAGCCCAGCACGCGGCAGAGGATTGAAAACTCGTTCATTCATTTATTCCATTAAGACAGTTAAAGAGCAGACAGTTCAGTAATCGGCGGCACGCCGCGCGATTCAAGGAAGTCGAGGAAACGGCGCGGCGTCACGTTGAGAATACGATCCTCGGGGAAATCGACAGCATCCAGAACTTTTCGACACTCGGTAAATTCGCCGAGCGTAAAGGCTGTGTGGGAATCTGACCCCAGTGCGACCCAGCCACCGGCATCGCGAACGGCGGCTGCCACTGCGCGACAGTTGTCTTCGCTGCCCGGACGGGAGGACACAAAGGAGGAGTTGTTGATTTCCAGTGCCACATGATGTTTTGCCGCAGCCTCCGCGACCGCCTGAATATCAATCGGGTATTTTGGGTTGCCCGGGTGGCTAATCATGTGCACGTTGCCGCTGGCAATGGTCGCGATCATCGCCTCTGTGTGAGTGGTTTTATCCTGCGGTGGGAAGACCGGCTCGTGGAAGCCCGCAATAATGAAATCAAGCGCCGTCAGCATCGGACCGGTGCAGTCGATTTCACCGATTGTGTTTTTGATGTTCGCCTCAATGCCCCGCAATATGCCCACGCCATCGACCATGCGCGGCCAGATGCGCATATTGACGAAATGCCAGTAGTGCGGCGCGTCGGCCATATCCGGGCCGTGATCGGTAATCGCAAACAGCTTAATACCTTTGCGCTTTGCCTCTGCAATATAGTCGTGAAGGGTGCTGTAAGCGTGGGTACTGGCGACGGTATGCATATGCAGGTCAACAGGATACATCACATTCTCCTTTCTTTTATTCAGTCCAGGCATAGCAGGAATAGCTGGCCATCTTAATAAGCCCAAGCATAGCAGGAATACCCGGCCTTTATTAGCGAAAAACCCGGCCAGGCCGGGTTGTACTCAGTATCCGCGGGCCCTGTCGACCTGCCCGGTGACGGCCTCACCCCGTTCCAGCCCGGTGATGGTTTTACTGATATAGGCAATGGCTTCCTGCGGACGAGTGACTGCCGCGACGTGTGGCGTCATTGCCACGCGAGGATGGCGCCAGAGCGGGCTTTCAACAGGCAGCGGCTCGCGGCTGAACACGTCCAGCATCGCCCCTTTCACTTTTCCGTTCTCCAGCGCACGCAGCAGATCGTCTTCATTAACATGTACGCCGCGGGCAAGATTCAGCAGGTAGCTGTTGTCCTGCAACTGCTCCAGCAGCGAGTGGTTGATAATGCCGACGGTTTCCGCCGTATTAGGCAGCAGATTAATCAGCACGCGGGTTTCGCGCAGGAAGTCGCCCATTTCAGCTTCCCCTGCAAAGCTTGTCACACCTGGCCACGCTTTACGGCTGCGGCTCCAGACGCGCACAGGGAATCCCCACGCCAACAGGCTTTCAGCCACTTTGCTGCCGAGCACGCCTGCCCCCATGATGCCAACGGTAAATTCATCCCGCGTGTATTCCGGCAGCGGTTCCCAGCGAGTTTCGAGTTTCTGCGCCTGATAATCATCAAAGCGGCGGAACCAGTGCAGCACCTGGCTGACGGCATATTCCTGCATTTGCAGACCCATCCCGGTATCTTCGAGACGGAACAAAGGAATCGACAGCGGCAGCATCTCCGGATGCGCCTTCAGCTTGCTAAGGATAGAATCCACGCCTGCGCCCAGCGCAAAAACGGCCTTCAGATCGCGTCCCTGTAACATCTCAACCGGCGGATGCCACACCAGAGCATAATCGGCGTGCTGGCTGTCACCCGCTTTCCACTCGCGCACTTTTGCACCCGGCAGGCTTTTTTCCAGGGCGTTAATCCACCAGGCGGTGTCGAAGGTAGGATGGTAGAAGATGATCTCCATTGCAGACTCCTTATTTAATGCGCCTTTATTTACAGATACCCGGCGCGTTTTTCTGATTGTTTTATAGTGGGTTGTCAGCATAGCAAATTTCGACAGGCTGTCAGTGTTTAAAGCCGATGATGAGAAAAAAAGCGAATCGCGCTTATTCTGAAAGCAGGTTGGATGAAGTTTGGCTAATTGCGCGATTTTTCAAAAAAGTTGATTGACGCAAGTTACGCTTTTCCTTACATTACGCCCCGTTCCGGCAACGCCGGGAAGACAATATGGTGAGGTGTCCGAGTGGCTGAAGGAGCACGCCTGGAAAGTGTGTATACGGCAACGTATCGGGGGTTCGAATCCCCCCCTCACCGCCATATTTAA